>CAZCGN010000022.1:0-2589 GCA_964498285.1 uncultured Methanosarcinales archaeon | reverse complement strand
AAGTATAAAGACTAGGATTACAGCAGGTATCACATTACCCAACACACTTAAAAAGTACCCTGACCAATATCCAAAATTCAGAACTTCCAAAGCAACAGGAAGAGCCCCTCTTATCTCAAGTATTGGCATTGCAGCAATACTTATTACAACAAGCCAGTCAGGAAAAAATGAAAGTTGTTCTAAAATTAAATTCATAATTATGTTTCATCTGGCCAAGTAAACGTATCAAATGCCCACTGGGTTAATCCTTTTACTTCTTGAAATCTTGTTAGCTGTGTATCAGACCCAAGAACAACACTAAATACCGAATGGTCATCGCCATCTGTTATTTCAAGACCAAGACAGTAACCTGCTGATGGAAGAAATCCTGTCTTTCCTCCAACAATGGAAAACGGATGATCGTTCAAATAACTTCCAAGCAAAAGATTCGTTGTAGGAATTGTATATTCACGTCCAGAGTCTGAATTAAAAGTGGATGTAGACTTTGTGGTTATGTTTCGTATGTCAGCATAGTCGAGTGCATGACGAAGTAGAAGAACAATTTCACGAGCAGTAGATATATTTTTTGAATCCAATCCAGTTGGTTCCGTGAATCTTGAATTCATCATCCCATACATGTGCGCTGTTTCATTCATCTTTTCCACAAACTCTTCTTGAGTCAACCCAGAAAGTCTCATAAGAGACATAGTTGCTGGATTATCTGACCCAATTAAACTCGACTCAAGTAAGTGCTCAATCGTAACATAGTCGTCTAAGTACAAATGATCCCTCCCGCCTAGACGAACATCTTTTTTGGTAACGGCCGCCTTAAGATCCATATCTGGTTGAGTATCCAAAAATACAATAGCGGTCATTAATTTTGTTAGACTTCCAATTGGTCTACGTTCATCAATATTTTTTTCAAATAAAATCTCCCCACTCCCCTTATCTACCACAACAGCACTCGATGCAGTTGTAACAATTCCAAGACTGTAAGCATCTGTCTTTATTGGAGGTCTTACTGATCGATCAATCGGAATACTTGGAGACAATAAACTTGAGACTTCTTGCACAACAGGATACCCCTCACCCGCTTCTGGCAGATGAGCTGTTTCAATTGCAGCAAAGTTGGCTGGAACCAATTCAACAACAGCTAGAGATAAGACAAGTTGTGCAATAATCTTGATCATAATTATTCAGAAATACCAATCTCTTTCAAAATGTTATCTATGTCTTCATTATGTGCAAAATCGTCATAAGATGGCAATTCATCAACTGATTTTATTCCCACATGTCTCAAAAATGCTTCACTGACCTGATACACTGGTTGGAGTTTTTCTTTATTCATCTCCTCAACAACCATATCTCGCATCATGAGATTCCGAAGAATGAGCGAACAGTTTACACCTCGAATTTGCTCTATCTCTGGTTTCGTTATCGGCCCTCTATAAGCAATGATCGTCAGTGTTTCAAGTGATGGCCTCGTAAGATCTCCGGATAAATCTTCTTTTGCAAACTTTCCTATCTCATCTGAAAAATCCGGATTTGTTACAAGTGATATTTTTCCCGCATGATGAACAACCTGCACCCCAGATTCTTCTGTGTTTAAATGTTGCTTCATCTCATCAAGAGCTTCTTTTATTTCTTCTTCACTTACGTTAAGTGCTTTTGATAGTTGTGTAATCGTCAATGGTTTTGCAACAGCAAACAAAATTGCTTCAATTTTTCCACGTAAAAACTTCATACTCGATCTATATTGATATCACTAAATGTTTTTGATTGTGATGTGTGAACAGTTCGTTGTTTCACAAGCTCAAGTAAGGCCAAAAAGCTGACCACAACTTCCATCTTTGAGTTCGCACCTGTTGTAATATCTTTGAACAAAAACTTTGCTTTTTTTCTTATAAAAGACTTGAGTTCTTTCATGCGTTCACCAACAGAACGAATGCGCTCCATAGTTGTTTGTCGAAGTGAAAGAAATGGTCGCAGTCGTTTTATTAGAGTTACAAATGAAGAATGAACGAGTTCTGTATCCAAATTTTTTGGAATTTCTACCTCTCCCTGTCTTGGAATAATGGATTTTGTTCGTATCCACATTTTCGCACGAACATCATATAAAGTTTCAATGTGTTCTGCTGCATCATGGAACATCTTATACAAACGCAATTGGCTTGCAAGATCTTCTTGAACCTCTTCATCTTCTTGCATTTCAGGTATAAGCTCACGGGATTTTAAATACAAAAGCCTTGTTGCCACTGTAAGAAAGTCTGCAAGCTGATCAGAAGGAACCGTATTAGAATCTACAAACTTCAAAAACTGTTCAGTAACCTGAGAAAGACTCACTTCTGTAATTGGAAGTTCTTCTTTTTCAATCAACTCTAATAAAAGATGTAGGGGACCGGAAAACCCCTCCATCTGCACCTCATATCCCTCCTGTTGTGTATTATTTAGATTCATCTACTTTTATATGAACCTCTTTCAAAACTTCATCCGGTAATTCACCAGGAGCATCCATCATCATGTCACGAGCATCGCCTGTTTTTGGAAAAGCTATAACTTCACGAATACTTTTC
Source organism: uncultured Methanosarcinales archaeon (assembly GCA_964498285.1). Taxonomy (GTDB): domain Archaea; phylum Nanobdellota; class Nanobdellia; order Woesearchaeales; family GW2011-AR9; genus CAZCGN01. Next base: position 37 of record CAZCGN010000022.1, on the reverse strand, counting down.
TCTCCAAGAAGTGGCATTAACATACGGTCAATTCCAG
>CAZCGN010000021.1:0-2747 GCA_964498285.1 uncultured Methanosarcinales archaeon | reverse complement strand
CGGCTTTGCAACGGTGTGGTTCAGCCTCATTAATCTCCTTCTTTGCAACTTCTTGCAGCTTTGGATTAACCAACATGAATATTCTCATAGTATCAAAAAACCTATATTCTTTATAAAATTAAAGTCCAAAAGGCACAATTCAAAAAGTGAGTGATAGATAAATAAAGCAGTAATCCATTTTGTTGGTTACAAAGCAAACAAAACGAGGTGATTACTGCTAATGACAACAATACAATTGAATTTTAATAATCTTTCTGAATCTGAAGCATTACTTTCTATTTTTCCTGCTTCTGACAAGTATGAGTTTACTTCCAAGCGAGTGTTTCGCTTGGTAGAACACGTAGCGTGTTCTTGTGGATGCCAAATGGTTCATAATGGCCATAATCTTGTTCGCAAGAAAGGGTTTGGCAAAGTGAAGATTGGCAAACAAATCTGCATGAACTGTGGAAATCAACATTATGAGGATAAAAGCTTCTGGAAGAAGCTTCTTTTCCAGTGGAAAGAGATGATCACAAAATTCATCATGACACTACGAGACGCAGACGTCTCGTGGGATGTTGTATCAAAACTTATGAATTTTATCATCCCCTTTGGCAAAACCAAAGCAATGTATCTGTTCAATGAAAGAATTGAACAATTTGAATATCCACAGGATAATTATCTCATCGTAAACTACGATGAGCAGCATCCTAAGAAAGGAAGGATGCAGAAATTTAGGCTAACTTTACTCAATTATGAGACTAAAGTGCCAATTGCAGATTGTCTTTTTGATAATAAGAACGAAAAGACGATTAAGATGTTCTTACAAAAACATCTTGATACAACAAAAGAACTTATCATCATCACTGACTGTGATCGTCGGTATCCACAAATCTTCAAGGATTTGTGGGGTAATAAACTCATTCATCAAAAATGTTTATTGCACCTCAACAAACTCGTTGTCAAAGATTTTGGTAAAAATAGAGCGATTTTGAGTGAATACAACAAATATCTTCTCCTCAACATTTTCTACAACCGTAGAAAAGAGATGAAGTTTCTTGAGAAATTGCTCAAGAAAAAAGATAAAAAGTCTTTTTCTGAGGCAAAAGAGAAGAGTAAATGGGTGAAGCTGAAACTTCACGCATTTAGAGAATATGTGAAAAAGTTGGAACATTCACGACGAAGAGAGAAGAAGAACCTATCTCAAAGACCGCTTTGGAAAGCAAAGCAGCTCTTTGCAGAGTTGCTCAAGCAACAACAGTTGTTTCCAAAGAAAGTAAAAGACAGACTGAAAATGATTCAGAAGAATTGGAAATTCTTCACTGCGTTTTATGCAGTAAAAGATTGCCCTGCAACCAATAATGCAATTGAGAATTTCTTCTCAACAAGTTTGAAAACGCATCGAAAAAAGCAGTTGAGAACGGATAAAGGGCTGATTAACCACATGAAACTAACTGCACTCAAGCGAGTGCAGGGTTTGGCAAATCCAAAGAAGACAATTCTTGAAATTTATGGATTATTCAAACTCATAACAGTTTGAATTTTGTGCAAGAATGAGAGTTTTCACAGCGAGAGTTGTGCTGAAATCACCGAAATTTGGTGAGTTTTCTTAAAAACCATCAATTTTTGCCAAAAATCCAAGAAATTGATGCCCAAATTACGTTTTCTATGTCGTGAAGATTGCTAAAAAATCAAAAATCACTCAGAAAATGGATTGTGCCGTCCAAAAAAACGCCAATCTTACTTCAAAGATTGATTAAACTTCAAAGCCTCTTCCCAGGCTTCCTCAAACTCCAATACTTCCTCACTTACATCATAGATATCGCCCTCTCCGGAATCAGGCCCAAACATCTCTTCTTTAGCACTCTCTATCTCCAGGTCAAGTTTCTCTCCGGATGGTTCCACCGGCTTTGGCACCTCGTCAGCCACTACATTGCTCACAGGCTGTTCAACCATCTCTACTTCATCATCTTCAACGACAATTTTAGCAGAGGCAGCAACAGAATCGCCTTCACTCATTCGCATCACCCTAACACCTTGTGTAGCCCTTCCAATAACAGATATATCTGAACACTTAATCCTAATGCCAATACCATTCTTGCTCACCAGCATAATCTCCTCACTTCCTTCCACCATCATAACTGCTTTCACCGGTCCATTTTTATCTGTAATCTTAATATTAGTAACTCCTTTCCCCCCCCCTATTGCAAAGACGATAATCTTGCACAGGAGTTCTTTTCCCATAACCCTTCTCAGTAATCGTAAGAAGTTTCATACCTCTTTCCGCAGCAAGCATTCCGATAACCTCATCTCCAGACCTTAATCTAATTCCTCTTACACCTCTAGCAGTCCTACCCATTGCCCTAACATCAGCTTCCCGAAACCTATTTGCTAAACCTAACCTTGTCGCTACAATAATCTCGTTGTCACCATGAGTAGATCTTACCTTGACCAACTCATCTCCTTCATCTAAAGATATCGCTCTGATACCTCCCTTACGGGGCCGTGAAAAATCTATCAAAGATGTCTTTTTGACCGTTCCCTGCTTAGTAGCCATGAACAGGTAACCTTCTTCAAAACTTCTAACAGGAATAACTGCATTAATCTGTTCATCATCCTTAAGTTCCAAAAGATTCTTGATATGCTTACCTTTTGACTGTCTGCTGCCTTCTGGGATATAATATACCTTTAACCAATAAACCTGACCCTTATCTGTAAAATATAAAAGATAATCAGTCGAAGGTAATGTAATGCGCTTGACGCAAGTA
>CAZCGN010000020.1:0-2855 GCA_964498285.1 uncultured Methanosarcinales archaeon | reverse complement strand
TGTAGCAACAATGCCAGAGGTAGAAGTGAAGGATCACAAATCAATAAAGATCCCAAAGAAAGAAGCAAAAGTAGACAAGAAAGACATTGAAGATGTAATGAAAGACATGAAAAAACATGGAATGCAGTACAAAGATGTAGATAGGGAAGCGAAAAAAGGGGACAGAGCTGAGGTGAATTTTGAAGGGTTTGAGAAAGATGGAAAAGCAATTCCAAATACTAAAAGTGAAAACCATCCAGTTGTACTGGGAGGGGATTCATTGATTCCAGGTTTTGAGGACGAGATTATCGGAATGAAAAAAGGTGAAAAGAAAGAATTCGACATTACATTTCCAAAAGACTATGGAAAAGCAGATTTTCAAGGGAAAAAAGTGAAATTCAAAGTTGAAGTATTAAGGTTGGAAGAAGGCAGTGAGCCTGAAATCAACGAAGAGTTTATCGAGAAAATGACTGGAAAGAAGCAATCTGTAAAAGATTTTGAAGGTGAAATTGAAAAGAATATACAGGCAAGAAAAGACACAGAAGCCATAAGAGATAGAGAAAACCAGTATATCGAAGAGCTATTAAAAAAGATAAAGGTAGATGTGCCAGACACCATGATTGCTGAAGAGACAGAATACATTCTGCAAGAAATGAAAGAAGACATCCAAATGAAAGGGTTGGAATTCGAGAAATTCCTGGAGCAAACAAAAACTACTGAAGACGACCTAAGAAAGAAGTACAAGCCAGAAGCTGAAAAGAGAATCAAAATCAGACTTGCCCTTCAATACATTATAAAAGAAGAGAAGATAGAAGTATCTGACGATGACATGAAGAGTGAGTTGGAAAAGATCAAAGCTCAATATCCACCAGCTGAGACTGAGAAGATAGATAAAGAGTTCAACGATGGACAGCTGAAGTCACAGCTCATGAACAAATTAGCTCTTAGAAAACTATTTGATAAAGTTCTCGCATAGAGATAAAATGGTTACAACATAAAAACTCATACTATGAAAGGATTTTATTTAGCCGGATCAATTATATTTACGGTCATGATATTGGTCATTGCGTTTGGCAACATACAAGCCCAATGCAATCTGTTGACCTTCTTTTTCTTCCCAGTTAAAGCCAATCCGACGATTGTGATTCTTGGGTTTTCAGTAATTGGAATCATCACCGGACTTTTCTATCATGCATTCATTACAAAGGTCTTTGAAAGCACTGATGAAGACGACGAGGCCGATTTTGAATAAAAAAATATTGCAATCACAATAAAAAAAATATACATTGCTTTTGTAATGTATACTTTTTGTATACGTTCGTGGGCAAACATAAAGAAGGGACAATGCTAAAGCGGCTTTTTACATCTAATACCCGCATAAAATTATTAACTGTATTCCTAATGAACATGGATGAGGAGTACTTTATTCGTGAACTTACACGAAAATTAGATGAACAAATAAATTCCGTACGAAGAGAATTGGACAATTTGAAAAAGATGGGACTCCTCAAGGCTAGGACTAAAAACAGGAAAAAATACTACCACGTGAACAAAAACTTTATATTCCCTGACGAATTAAGAGGAATTATTGTTAAAGCTATTTCGTCTCAAGACAAGATAGCAAAGGACATTGCCAAAATGGGGGAGATCAAGTTATTGGCTTTATCCGGACAATTCCTCAATAAAGACACAGAAACGGTAGACATGCTAATCGTTGGAAACCTTGATAAAGACAGATTCTCAAAATATCTAAGCGAAGACCTCAGAACAAAAAGGTCTGTGAAATTCACAATAATGAATGAAGAAGATTACAAATACAGGAAAGAATGCCATGACAAATTCATAGCAGAAATAATCTCCAATCCAGAAAATCAAATTCTCATTGATAAATTTGCTTAAAGATCAACCTCCGGCAGATTTGGATTAATGTAATTGCTTTTTGCTGACTGCAAAACGCAGTTTCCAACTGATAGTTGAGAATAGGTTAAACCTTCATCTGTCTGTATCATTTGTCCAACATCACCACGGCAAATATTTTCGTCCATCAGATTTGTTGGCAGAGCAAGCGTTCCATCATTACAAGCAACCATACAAGTATCATCAACCATGTATGTTCGGAATGCACCAGCTGGGCAGTCCTGTTCATAGTTGGGTGTATCAGCAATTTTATCCCCCTCAACGTCAAATGGATGCTTCAGCCCTAGTATATGTCCTATTTCATGGGGCAAAGTTTTCTTAACTACAGTTCTTCCATCGTCATCTGTATACAAAATGATAAATTCCTCTCCCTCTGCTTGTATGTAACTTCCATTTTTACCGAACCATCCTGGCGTATAGATCACATCTACAGCATCTGCGGTTCCATGCTGCTCTATATAATCCTTCAGCCTACCCTCGTATTCTCCACGAGTTTCTCCCGGGATCACACCTGGCTGAAGCGAACTATTAGCAAATTTCACACTAGTTACATAAAAATCAAGAATGATATCTTTATAAACTCTCCTAATGTCATCAATATTCTCTTTAATATGATCAATACTCATATTTGAAGTACCGTCACCATTCAGCACTATATGAATTGCTAGCGCAACAAAATAGTTTTGTCTGAGTGGGTATCGCTGATTGTGCGATGGATCGAAACATCTCTCAATCTTTTCCTTTTGAGATGGTTCTTCATCTTCTACGCATCCCCCAAGAACAGCCATCAAGCCTAAGCCAGTAAACATTGCCATCTCTCTTACTCTTCTTCCAAGCGCACCTAATCTACCAATACTTTGCCTTGGTTCGTGCTCAGAACTATCTGTATCTGGTGCGTTTTCCATAATAAAATTAAAATGCGCTATAATATAGAACAAATCGGCGGAAATGTCAAGAAA
>CAZCGN010000019.1:0-3091 GCA_964498285.1 uncultured Methanosarcinales archaeon | reverse complement strand
GGATCTAGAAAATATTAAATTTGAAAACTCTTCTTTTGATGGTGTTTGGGCTTATACTTCATTATTACATGTCCCGAAAAATAAAATTTCCTCTGTTTTAAAGAGATTAAAATCTTTATTGAAGAATAATGGAATTTTTTATTTAGGAATGAAAGAAGGAAATTTTGAGGGATTTAAAGAAGATGAAAGATACCCAAACACAAGAAGATTCTCAACATTTTTAACAGACGAAGAAACAAGAAAATTATTAACTGAAGATTTTGAATTGTTACATACTTCTAAAGTAGCGATTGGTGGTAAAACTTACCTGAATTATTTATGTAGAAAAAAGTAATTACGCCAAAACAAATTAGGCATAACGCTCGTTATCCCCAAAACGTTTATACATTGCACATTTCCTAGAGACAAACATTGTACTGAACCCCATAGCAACGTAACTGTTAAGTGAGTTAGCCTCAAATCAACATAACTAGTTAGGGCCTTCCTTGGGCCCGAATCTATAAATACTGTTTCTTTCGAACAGATGTTAGGTGGTGAGGTTTTGGAGGGAAAAACATGAAACAGATATTTGCAATCCTGTTATTGCTGTTGGTTGCTATGCCAATGGTCGCAGCAGAGATCAACTTTGACGAAGAGTTGGATGCAGAAGACGAAGAACAGTTTGATGAAATTCTCTCACCGATCATGAAGATTTACAATTTCATTAAGTATGGAGCAACTGTGTTCGGTGTGATGATGCTTGTCTTTGCTGGCATTACGTTTCTGACATCTGGCGGTGAGCAAGGTAAGAAAGAGAAAGCCAAGAACATGGGCGTCGGTGTTATCGTCGGCTTAATTGTCATTTGGATTGCACCATTAGTGGTACAATACATCTTCGTTTAGAACTTTTTTCTTTTTTTAGTATCTTTAGGCGACAACTAAGGGTATTGTAGTGAGTAGACTGTAACAGAAGTCTTTTTTTTTGTTTTTTGAGAAAATTAAGGAAATGTTTTTGGTGGTGCCGTGTAAGCTGCAATTACTCTGTTCACCCCATCTTCGTTTCCAGCCATTGTGAACGCTTCATAGGCACTTGCGAAGTGTCTAGGTGAAAAGTCGCTTCTGCCCAACATATGCTCCCCTCGTCTGTTGTATAAGTCAGCACTCGGCGTTATGCCAGCTTTTGTAAGGTGCTGTTCAGGATTATCAAAAGGATTTTCAACAAATTGTCGAGTGGCTATTTGAGCACTATTCTTTTCGTCACCTAAATAGGAAGCAGCAGCAAACGCAGCATCTAAAGTAGGCCAGCCACTGTTCTTTGACAAAACAAGATCTAATACCTTGCGGACAGCATCTTTATTTCCACCTCTCTTATACGCTTCTACTGCCTCTTCAAGGTAATCTTCTCTAACGTCACTCCACCTCGTTGCTCTTTCGAACAACTGGTCTCCAAATTCAACATACCATTCCTTCTTTGGTTCTACATCCCAATGCCCACGCATCTTCTCAACTGCTGAATCAACACTTGCTGAGTTAAAGAATTGCTCTTTAAGATAACCTTCTGCTTTGTCGAGCTGACCAGTCTCTGCATAAAGACGGTCTAATTCTCTTGTTTCCCACTCTTGCAATTCAGCTTTACCTTCGTAAGCGTCAATAACTCTTAAAATACCATCTTCATGACCTATCTCTTTGAAATCAAGATAGGCATTCCAGAGATGGTCTCTCTCAAGGGATAATTCTGCTCTCCGTCTAAGAAGGTCATTTGTATCAAAACCTAGACATCTCATCTGTTCGTGTGAACGATCACTATACCTCTCTCTTCCATCAAATGCATCCGAAACTACCCTGTCGAATTTCTGCTTGTCTCCAACCTCTCTCCAAAGAAGAGCAGGTGTTTTCCAGTGCCAGAAGAAAGGTCCTTGATACCGAGCAACAACATTAGCAACCACTTCAGGTTGGCCTCTAAAATCCTGGACTACCCGCCGGTCTAAATCATTGAGAACGAGTACTTTACATGGGTCTTCCATATCCTCCAAAAACTCGTCTTCTCCTTCCCCTACCTCCAATTCTTGTTGCTGAGCAGCAGGTGTAGCACCTTCTGGTTCTTGTAAATCAGCTTTAGAACAACCAGCTGCTCCTAACAATGCAACCAAAGGAAGTATCGGATGAATTCTCATTTTAACTCATAAGAAGTGCTTTTTGTATAAATAGTTTACGCTACAACACTACAGATATGAAATATCCCTCTCATGAAACCAATCTACCTAGCATTAGCACTACTACTCATCCCTCTAGCGACAGCTTTTCCCTGTGATGTGACTTCCGATCCTTTGTGTTGTCAACAATCAGAACATCCTGATGAAGTCTATTCAACACTGCTTTATCAATCACCAGATTATCCTAATCATCCGTTTGTGCAGCAATATAATGAAGGATTAGAAATTCAGAAGCCGACAGAAACCAGAACACAATCGTCTGGTGCAATACGGGACGCATGGACATCTTTTCTCTCCATACAACCAGCAGTCTATGAGAACGATATTTTGTACGTTCCTGAGCACATTACGGCTCAAAGTGAATACAACTATCATGTTAGTGTTCCTCAAAGCTACAGACATCGTAGATATTCTCATAGACAGCATTATTGCGGCATAGATTACAATGTGCAACAAAATTCTGTAAGTGTTGGGTATTTCATTGATGGGGAGAAAGTAGCTAATGGCAAAGAGGCAAATATACACTTAGAAAATGATGCTACAATAATCCAGCGAACAAGTATCAATGTTGTCATAGAAGAAGTCCGCTACCAATGGAAGAGGTGGTATAGATGGTATCGGTGTAAACCAATAGAAACTGTACATCATAGGTCTTCTTTAACATTAGAGGATCAAAAAATAGTAGAGGTCTACGAATCAGAACCAGACGCTTCGATAACGATCACGAATGAGTATGAAGATACCACAAAAGGAAGAGTAGAAGCAGAGAATTACAGCTATTTCAAGCTCTCATTCGAGGATTCTGAACTGACAAAGCAAAATGTGTACTACGATTTGGTTTTTGAAAAGAAACCCAACTACATCGCTTATCTTAAAGCGAATGAATTTGAGAAAGAAAC
>CAZCGN010000018.1:0-3561 GCA_964498285.1 uncultured Methanosarcinales archaeon | reverse complement strand
ACTAGTGATTAATTTTATACTCAAACGAAAGACTGTTCTGTGTAAATCCCATCTTTTCATAAAATTCATGTGACTCTTTTCTTTGAACGCCTGACTCTAATCTAATCCTGTGACATTCTTTTTGTTTAGCCAAGTGAATTAGATGGCTAGTCAATGACTTACCTATTCCCATTTTTCGATGTACTTCTGCTACGACCAATTCTGGGATGTACATTTCTGCAGTAGCGTAATTTAGTCTTGTTAGGTATACGACACTTGCCATTCCTAAAATTTTCTCATCTTCTGTATAGACCAGTATGAGCTTGTCATTGTCTGTCATGTATTGGTTGAGCAATTTTTCAAAGTGTACATCTGAATTAACTGGACTTGGTCGTCCCAGTTCATACAGTAAATTAAGAAGTGTAGGTATGTCTGATGACACAGCTTCTCGAATCATGGATAATTCATTTAGGAAAGAACAATAAAAAGAATACAGCTAGGCAGATGTGCGCCTAGTATAATCATTAGAGCTACCTTTCTTTTAGATCAGACATTTCTAGAAAGAATCATTCAAGTCTTAGCAATCATTCTGCACTGATCTTCGAACGCTTTTTGCTACTTCATCTCTTTGGCAATTGTGTATCTTCTGGTGTAGAATGTTTAGTCATGCTTTTTGATTCTTCCAGAGAAGACATCATTCCAAGTTCTCAATAACATTCCCAAGTGTTCATCAAATTCCTTTGATTGAACCTTATCATCTTTGATTGTTAGAAGATATTCAATCCAAGTTGCATTGTTCCTGAAGAAAGCTGGACACGCCTTGAACGACTCATCTTGGAACTGGTCGATGGTAAAGTTCAGGTTGTCATGTGTGTGTGTCTTGACGTAATCTTCAACTGCTTCAATGATCATCGCATTGACAGACATTCTTCTATTCCACTTTAACTCTTCCAATTCTTCTCTAAGGTATTCCTTTCCGTTAGGAAAATAGAACGCCTTGATTGAAGTCTTCCTTTCTTTATTCAAAGCTATTAGTTATAGCTATTATAGCTATTAGCTTTTCTACTACTACACATTTTTTGTGGACTGGAAATGAAGGTTGAACAACATCATTTTCTGAAAAGATATTGCTAACATCTTGCTACCCATGTCTCTGGTTTCCTTTTAGAAGTCGTGTCGGAGCCTGTTGGCTTTGGTGCGTGCTATTGTTTTTTACAATGCACATGTTTTTTTTGTTAAGAGTTCTCAACGAAAGAGAATCAAATTACATAGTATATGAATATGATTGCATTTTACCACAGTTTAACTGTTAAAATCTGACAAGTAGAAGATTCTTCTATTTTTAGGCACAGAATTGTCTTAAAGAGTAGAAGTTTTTTCGTGTAAAATTTAGGAAATGTGTGAAAGATGGTAAAATGCCTGTCTGATTAACAAATGTTAAGTTTTTCTCAAATACCATTCATATTTTCTAAATAACTGTTAAGATTGAATTCTTGCAAACTTGATGAATTTTCACAGAAATTCTGATCTTCCTTATCTTCATTAACAGCATATCATACACATGAGTCTAAGGTTAGACAAGCTCGAAGGACACAAGAAGATAGAATACTTCGGAGTAGCACTTGGATGGGCAATTCTAGCATTGGGCATGGGATATGCAATAAATCTAGCAGCATAGACGTACTGACTTGTATATCCATACCAAGTGTTCCGTAACGGAACAGTATTCACATAATGATAATTATATGCAATTTATTTTCCAAGAATGAGTGACAGGAAGACCGTACGTTTGTATACAAAACTAGTCATTTCATTACAGATTCAGGATTCATTAAACAAGTGTTAAGTTTCATAACGAGAATCCTTTTATTTTTTGAATGTAAAATGGTACTGGTAGCAACTGACTGAAAGAAACGCTCTCTGTCAATTTTAAGACAGACAAGTGGAAACCAAAGTCAAGGGATTTCCGGTTTTTGGCTTCAGTCAGGAACTACCGCTAATTTTGATTAACTAGTAAATGTGATCATAATTTTGTATACTTTTTGTCCATTACGAACAAGACCTGTCAAAATAGTTTACACGACAATCTAGAATAAATCAATGATTTCAATAAAATTTATGAGCAAACTGTTTGACATAAAACCATTGGATGCAAAACTGTCAACAAATCGATTGTATAACATAACACACATGGGAATACCAGCAGAGATGCAAATTCCAATAGCTCTGGCAGAATTTATTCCAGGTATTTTACTCTTAATTGGAGTCTTAACTAGAATTTCTGCAGTAAGTTTATGATAATAGAATGGTCGTAAATTTTTTATATTTTTTCTAAATGGCTCATAATTATGGCGTGTAAAGGAGTATGTCAGGCATACACAGTAAAGAAGAACGGCAACCGTAGCAGATACCTAGATGGTCAGAAATGGTGCAACACATGCGCATACTTTACCAAATGGGAAGGATTGTTCTGTCCTTGTTGCGGATACAAGCTGAGAACCAGTCCACGTTGTAACAGAAACAAGAAACTTCTAAGAAAGAAGAAAATGGAGATTCCCGTCAAACATTTAGAAAAACGTCAAGTTAGGCAATAATTTTCAAAAAAAAGAGAAAGAAAGGAGATTTAGAGAAATTCCTTCCAGATGGATAGCCATCTCTCATGATGTTGTTTGAAAGATGGCAGATAGTATCGCTTTTGCGTCAGGTCACCGTTCCTGCCCTGCATGAAATCACAGAACCGAATATCCTGCAGTTCATTGTATACAAGAGTAGCATTTACGGTACGAAGGAATTTCAACTGGAATGGCATTCGGACCATCTTATTTACTCTTCCCACGCTGTAGTGAAAGTGGTTTTCCTGTATGGAATGATGCAGTACGGGATGGCAGTACACTTCGTTTGCTTTTTTGGTCTTGCGATCCCAGTACAGTTCTAGTGTTCGTCCATTGCAGAACGAGTCATGGTCATTTATGGCACGAATTGCTTCGGAGCTTCGCAGACCCGTAATGAACATGAACTTGCAGAACAGAGAATACTTGGGGTCTAGCGTACTGAATAACTCGAAGATCTTTTGTACAGGATATTGCTTGAGCAGTGCAAGCTTTACTCGTGTAGTATATTCAGTAGGTGCAGTCCATCCAATGTTTTTGGATTTTAGATATCTCAGGTGCAAGTCATGAAAGTAGACGGTACTTAGCTGGCTGTCCAGGTATCTGCATATTTGTGAGATGGACTTTATCACGTCAATCTTCTTTCTAGCAGTAAAGTGTATGACATCAGGGGACAAGAAATAATCATAGTATTTCTTTGCGTGGTTTCGTATACCACGTGCATAATCCTTCTGTAGTTTACGCTCTGCTATCAGATAGTCAGTCTCAAATGTATGCCAGTCAATTTCAGAGACTGCCTGTAGATATAGATCTTTTACCTGCGCCTTTTGCCGTATCAGTACATCTTGGAGCTCATGCCAGTCGGACGCGACATAACGCCTTCTCTCTAACAGGGTCGGTGTAAGAAAGTTGAAGCCCCGAGTGAGATTCGATCTCACGACCTAACGCTTACGAGGCGTTCGCTCTACCAGGC
>CAZCGN010000017.1:0-3758 GCA_964498285.1 uncultured Methanosarcinales archaeon | reverse complement strand
ATGGAAAAAAATGCAAGCAAAGTTTGATGATTGGCTATCCGCGAATAGCTAATACTCTATGAAAAAATCAGACAAGGTAAAGACCCTTATTTTCGTCACTATCCTTGCTTGCGGAGCATATTTCTTTAACCTTACTTTTCCACCCACTCCAGAGGAAGTATGGCTTGCGTTCCTTTTAGGATTGATCACCTTTCACGACCGACCTTCACCACATATTACCTCATCCTTGAAAACTTCGGCTGGTATCCATCCTCAACTCTCGCCACCAAATCAATCAGTCGTCGTTTTGTGATTGTCCTTTCTGACAAGCTAAAGAAAACATTAGTTTCCATCCGAAAACATGGAAAAGAAGCAGCGTTTATTAGAGCTTGCGTCATTCGCCTAGAGAAAGAAAAACCACATCTGGAAGACTTATTTTTTGTTACATATATTATGAGAGCAGTGTAACGATTCAGGGAGAAGATCAAAATGCAGTTTTTCTTAAATGCTTAATGTTGCCACTGGCATCCTCTTAACATCCTGTTCTATCATCATCTTTTCACAATGGGCATTTGTACCTATATAAAACGTTAGGAAATTGTGATACAATATTTATTGAATAAAGACAAAGCCAAACCTGCCGCAAGACAGGGACGGAAAGCTACGGGTCTTAACAGATAGCCGAGCTGCCTTTGAATGAGGTGGTCCGGCTATTTTTTATGGGTAACTCCTTTGCGGTGTTGATTCTGCTCTCAGCAGTGTAGTAACCAAATAATTCGAGGAGGAGCTGAGTGGATATATTTTTTCATGTAGTGCTTCTTGATACTAGAATATGTTGAAAAACTTGGAAGATATAGGGCGATATCATGGAAATTTTCCATGCATGAAGACTGTCTGGGGCTAATTTTTCGTATTTAACTATTCGAATATTGGTTTCTTTTTTAGTAACGACAGGAGGACAATATATGAAACAAGCACTATTACTTTTAGTCACTAGTTTTTTACTTTTGGGAGGATGTGCTAGCAAAAACAAGATGGAAATAGCTAATGTAGGCAAATCATATAATGACAACTTGTACAAGGTATATTCGAACAAAACTATCGGAGTCTATTTGCAATACCCATTCGATTGGAACACGTTTGACGATCAGGAGAAAATTAAGAATACAGATTTATCCTTCTTGAAAATGGATTCAAAAGACGTGTTTGTTTTACTAATTACTCCTTCAAAGTCAATTCCACACAAGTACGAGTTCGAAGATCTCAAATATCCTATAATTGCTGTTATGGCAATTAAACTTCCTGTGAATAACAGAGAGTTACCTGATAATATTATCAATGAGTTTACAAATTACAAAATATCTTTAATTGAAGAGCAGGAATCAACAACTTATGGACCGACAACTGTAAATATAAATGGTAAAAAATGGATAACTTTTTCTGCAAAAATGAATACAGTAAATGGTTTTGTAAAAAGTTATTCATATATTGATGAAGAAGGAATATGGTATGAAATATCAGCCATGTGTAAATTAGATAAAATAAATGAGTACACCCACCATTTTGATAAAACAATAGAAAGTATAGAGGTAACCCAAAACGATCTGAATAAACTTACTGAAAGTATATCACTACGTTCAGAGGATGTGCAAAAGACAATTGCAGATAAACCTATTACTAAAGAAAGGACTTATGTGAAAATTCAGGAACCTGATGTCGTCTTTTCTTATGGGAAAATAAAATACACTGTTAATGTTGGTGATACTCTTGAAGTCATCAGGGCTAAAACGTGCAAGTCAGGATCAGGAAAATGCTGGATTGTCAAACATGTGAGTAGTGGGAAGATTGGTGCTGTGTCTGTTAGGCAGATGAGATCACGGCACAACGTGTATTCTGCCAAGCAACCAGAAGGAGACTCTCTTCAATCTTACGATAACCTAACCATAAGAACTTATGTGGAAATCCAGCAACCGCAAAAAATACGTAGGGGAGGAGAAATTAAATATATTGCCAATCCAGGAGATAAGTTGGAAGTTCTTCAGAAAACAACATGCAGATCCGGCTATGGAGAATGCTGGGGAGTACGTAATTTGGAGACCGGGAAGTTTGGGTATGTAAATGCAGACCGAATGCATTCAAGACATCGTGTTTATACTGATCCCGAGAAGTAATGGTGAGTTGAACTTGACTAGACTGGGCAATTTTTTTGTGGTGTGTTGAAAATATTTCCGTCCACTGTTCAAATGACGATCATGAGCTATTGGTTGCTTATAGCGTTTAAGATTGCCACACCCAACCCAATGAATTTAAGCTTGTTTTTGAACTTTACATTTCTACTATACATCGCCAAAATGAAAGTCAACTTGCATCTCTTTTAATACAATTAAGGTTGCCTGTTGATATCTTTTTTCTGAAGAGGCATGTGCAGCATCCCAATGTTCAGAAAACATCAATAATTCTTCTTATAATCACATCGTGCCATTGAGGTGTTAGGGTCAGTAGTTACTTTTACTTCATAATCATCATATGTTACACTCTTTATACGATTCCAGCAAAACGACTTCTTATCGCCTACAACCTAAAGGAGGTAGAGATGAGGACAACCAATAAGCAAATATTTCTTATAGTGATAAGCGTTGTTTGCTCATTAGTAATATCGTCTTATTCTCATTCTTTTCAAAACGAACCTGATGGTTTCAAAGTACATAAGTGGGGAAGCAAACTTGATAGCTTCGGGGAGATGACTTTGATTGTCGGAGATGCCGATGTAGAAGGCTTTATAGGAGATAGAGATATTAAAGCATTCTCAGAAGCAAATAACGAATTACACGTTGAGAATGTACCAGTCAGCTTAATTGCTTACTACTTCTACAAAGAAAAGTTGGGAATGGTAACGATCAATTATGAAACAAAGAAGAACTTTGTGCAGCTAAAGAATATATTGGCTTCCCGTCATGGACCTGGTAGCCAGCACAACCCATACTATGACAGGACTTACGAAAGCCTTACTGGGACAAAACCGCCTAGCTCTAGGGAGATGTATTGGTGGTTTGGGAAGGATGGTTATATTCGTATTCAATATAACGATGCAAGAGGATGCGGTACGATTGAGTATGGTTATTGGGATGTCGTACTCAAAGAAGAATATGAAAAAGCTGTTGAAGCCTACTCAAATCATGACTTCAAAAAAGCAAAGAAGCATCTTCTGATATGTGCTGCAATTGGGGAACGAATTTCCAGTGCTGCTCAGGCCCTTCTGGGATTTATGTATGAAAATGGTCATGGCGTTGATCAGGATTGCGTGCAGGCCATCTTCTGGTATCGCAAAGCTGCTGAAGCAATGAACTCTTTTGGGCTAACACGACTGGGTTGGATGTATGATAGTGGCTGCGGAGTCCAGAAGGATTACTCTCAAGCGATTGAGTTTTATCATAAGGCTGCTGAGCAAGGATTTGCACAAGCACAATATAATATGGGTTCTATGTATGAGCAAGGTAGTGGTGTTCAGAAAGACATTCGTAAAGCTGAATCCTGGTATAAGAAAGCAGCCCAGCAAAACCACCAAGATGCCAAAGACGCACTCAGAAGACTTAGAAAAGATCACTAATCAATAAGAAAATACCGATATTAATATTGCCACATCGAAGGTCTTGGTTTTCTGCCGAGACATGAATTTGAGATGGCTACTGTTCGCCTCAAGTTTGGACTTTTCGGATCGGCAGCTATCGACCTCACACTTGACTCCGAGAGGATATCAGGAACAATCTCTACCCGCCGTT
>CAZCGN010000016.1:0-4440 GCA_964498285.1 uncultured Methanosarcinales archaeon | reverse complement strand
GATGTTTTTTCATAAGATCGCCCTTGTATGCTTTATAGAAAATAAAAAGCCTCCAGAAAAAGGAGGCTTTTTATTTTTATTTAAGTTCTTAAAGAATTCGCTAATGCTTTTTCTTTATTTGTTGACCTCTGTCTTTGAAAAAAGACCTGGATCATCTGGTGCGTTCTGATTAGACAGTAACTCAGAAAGTGCGTAAGGTAAACGCTCTACATGCTGAGAACCACCTGGATTCAATGGGAAAGCTGGAATTAAATCAGTTTCACCGGCACCACGTAATCTTCTATGATCATCAAATGGCATAAAAGAACCAAATCCAGAAACATAACGCTCTTCAATAATCTCACGCAGTAGTGCTTTATCTTTGCTTACACTATCCCCATTTTCCATACCGCCTGCTTCAAAGTCAGCATCAACATAAGCATCATATGTGTAGTTATCTGCATCATCAAATTCAGCATTCAACCTACCACCGCTAGCCAACCACGCACGGTAGGTATTAAGCGCAGCTAATCCAGAAGCAAAAGAAGTTCTAGCAGACGCTTCTGCTTTTATAAGCTGGTTCTCTGCGTATGTCACTAATGGTTGCGGCTCGAACTGAGCTGCAACACCTTTATTTCCTGAACCTGAAGTCTCATCAATCACATAATAATTGTGTCTAGCAAGCTCATTTGTTTTTGCATTGCCTCTATAATCAGCGCTAGTAGGATCTAACATGCTGAGTAAATAACTTCCTGCATTTCCAAGATCACCAGTACGGGATCCTGCAAGAATGGTGTAGAAGAGGTTCTTATCACCAGAACTAATCGCTGCATCACCTCTTGGGGTATGTAGCATATCACCTGCAGAGGACGAAATACCATTGTTTGCAGCAGCCAATGCACCGGCGTAATCCTTATTTGCCATAGCATAGCGAGCCTTAAGCGTGTAGGCAGCCGCAATCCACTTATCTTTATCACCGTTAAAATAGACATCAAATGATTCTTTTTTCGATGTAGCACCACCTAAGTCACTTATGGCTTCATCCAATAGCGATGAAAGGGCAGCTAATACACTCTTTTGAGAATCAAAGACTGGGTCCTCATATTCCGTATCATTATTGGCTTGAGAGTAAGGAACGTCACCCATAATCAATGCGAGTGTACCAATAGCATTTGCCTCGACTACTTTAGCTATACCAACCATTAATTTATCGTCTGGAACTGCAGCTCTGATGTGTCGTGCATTAGTGAGCACACCGGAGTAGGCAGAAAACCATTCTCCATTCGATTCGAAGGTTGATAGAGAATAACCGTAGATATTCGAGTAAAGTGAAGTAAATCCGACCAATTGGCCTGAATACATTCCCGATATACGGTTCAAATGTGATACCTGCACTACGGTATTTGCAAGTTGCGCGCCATTTAAAAATAGTTTTGCATCTACATCTGTGAGCGTTATTTCATTTGGATTATCATTCAATGATTCATCAATCTCACAACCAGTGATCATCAATCCAATAGCAGTTATCGGAACGAGTAATTTTCTCATCATTAATCCTTTTTTACTGTTTTTCATTTTATTACCCTTCCCTTAGAAGTTCGCCGTGAAGGAGAACAAAAATGATTTAGTTGATGGATTAGCAAAATAATCCAAACCTGAACCAGTTTGGATTCCTCCAACGTTTACACCTGGATCAACGCCAACAAGTTCTTTGTACCAGGCAAAAAGATTCCTGGCCGTACCCGTAAATGTTAGCGACTGAAGACCAGTCATATTCGTTAGGGCATCAGAACGATAATCATAGGCTAATGACAATTCTCTGATCCTTGAGAAGGTTGCATCTTTGATCGAGAAATTGTAGACCTGCTGATCTCCGAATCCACCGCCAATACCATGTCGGAACCATGTCTCATCTAAAACTACATTTCCACCACCAAAATCGTGAACTTCACCTCTTAGAGTAGTTCCTGCAGGAATGACCTTACCGTCATAGTTTTTTAGATCCTCTGTAAGAGTTACTTCTAAATCTGTATCAGCTGTAGTACCGAATCTTCTAAGTACCCATTGTGTACGCGGTGAATAATCACCACCCTGGGAATGCTCAAATAAAACATTAAGGCTTAATGCGCCCATTCTCGCATTCAACCCAAGGGTTCCTCTCCAATCTGGATTTGGATCACCAAGCACTATGGATTGAGATGTGATTTGTGGAAAACCGTTCGCATTGAGGTCGAGGCTTCCATCCTCTTTTGTTTTGGAGCCGGTTCCCCAAAGCACACCGATTGGATAACCTTCTCTAGCAACAGAATTCACGGAGCCAGATCCAAGATAAAGCACATCTGTACCTGCAAGATCTTTTACCATGTTTTCATTCTTTGACCAGTTAAAGGTAAGCTCAACAGCTCTTTTATTTTGGTTCATCACATTCCATGAACCATCAATTTCTAGCCCTTTGTTGGTCATTTTTGCTGCATTACTGTATTGAGAACTGAAACCAGAGGATGGAGATAATGCTCTACTGATTAACATATCGTCAACAGTATTATTATAGCTTGTGAAGCTAAATGATAACTTGTCATCCATCATCCTGAGGTCAACACCAAATTCTGTTTCAGTTTTAACTTCAGGTTTTAATTGATCATTACCTTTGTTGTTGTCAACTCTATATCCTCCGCCCCACTGTCCAACACTCAATGGATCACTATATGAAGAATAGCCAAAACCACTTTCCGCTAAAGTTTCAAATGCATGGGCAGATGGACGAACACCCACTTTACCATATGCTACTCTTAACTTGGCAAAACTAACTAACCCACCGCTAAGTCCGTTCGCCATATCACTAAACTGATATGCAACATCGAACGCTGGGTAATTGTATGCATCACTGATAGTAGAGTGTGTTTCTCTAGCTAAAGAAAGATTCATAAAAATTTGATCAAATACATCTAAAGAGAATACACCGTAGGCTCTTATGGATCTGATAAATAAACGGCTATTGCCAACACTAGAAGCTTCTGCAGCCGTGTTTACGCTAGTTGTAACTTTATCAGTCGGTACTAAAAATCCATCAACCTCTGAAGTACCTCTACTGTAAGTACGATCATAAAGATTCCAACCTCCAGTAGCCACTAGAGACATATCACTACCAAACTCAAAATTTTGACGGGCAATCACGTCATAATTGGTTTCACGATTTGTCAGCCTATTGATGTTGAGTGACCCAGAATTTCTAGCAGAACCAGCAGTACCTATAGGATAAAAACCTTCACGGTTGTCAGTGTACTGATCTAAACCGCCCCTCAAGATTACTTCTGTACCTTCATAAGGGTTAATCGTCATCTCGTTACTAAAAATCCACCGATTAACTCTAGAGTAATCTTTCTGCTCATTCACAGTCCAGCCAGGATTATTATAGATTGGGTTTGTGCTGGAGCCGCCTAGGTATCTCCTGTAGGCACGATGACGGCCTGTGTATTCAGTTCCGCCACTCCAATATGAACCTTTATAATAGGTGTTATCAAAGTCAGGTGCTGTTCTGAGTAATCCTAATAAAAGTCCAGATACATTGGAACCTCTTTGCGTACCATTTCTGGAAACATAGGTATAACTTGCCTTGGACGACATGGAAACTCTGTCTGATAATTTAAATTTTGTGTTCAACCTTACGTTATCACGATCATAGTAAGAATTACGGATAATTCCGTCTTGTCTTAGTCTTCCGTAACTAAACAGGTAAGTCTTCATTGCATCTCCACCGGAAACTTGAAAATCATCTTGAACGTAGGTTCCAGTTTGAAACGCTTGATCGAAATTTTTATCTACGAAAGTATCCTTTGAATTTTTCTTGGTAATTGTGTACTGGGTAAAGGTTCCATCTTCAGAAACAAAGTATGGTTTATCCTTATTATATTCATCTTGACTGCCAGAACGATCCGCGATTTTATCACCCCAAGACTCTGCAGACGTACCCCAACTACCATTACGCCCCTGACCATAAGTGGTTTGCATTGGGAGTCTTTCATGGATTTCATCAAACGAATGAGTACGCTTGTAGGACATTTTCATTGAACCTGCGGCGCCATCTTTTGTCCTAATCACAATAACACCGTTGGCAGCTCTGGAACCCCAAAGCGCAGCAGCTGATGCTCCCTTAAGTACTTCTACTGATTTTATATCATTTGCATTCAAATCATTCATTCTTGACTGCTGGGAAGAACCACCAAATCGAGATGAACCCGAATAGTTTTGGGAGTTGTTGATGGGCATTCCATCCACAATAATGAGAGGCTGACTAGATCCAGAAATAGTGTTATAGCCACGAATTTTTATGGATGTTCCAGCACCGGCGTCACCACTAACAGAATTCACAATTACACTGGAAGCCTTTCCAGCTAAGGAATTAGCCAGAGTTGCTTCACCAGAACGCGTCATATCTGCTGGCGTCACAGATACACTAGTGGA
>CAZCGN010000015.1:0-4579 GCA_964498285.1 uncultured Methanosarcinales archaeon | reverse complement strand
TTGCAAGAAAAAGGGTTGATCTAATGATTCCAGATCACTTTAGGCACATGGTGGCGGTACATTCTTTGGTATCAATGCCTTTCATGCCATGGAAAGAATACAGCCAAACATACAATTTTATTGCAGAAGAAGCTACGCCCGACTATATTTTCGATTGTATAGAGTCTCCTGTAACAGGCGGTTATATCGTACTGGGTTGAGTTTTTCTATCTCGATATAGTAGTTTATGAAGCTCTTTTTCGCTTTTTTTTTATATTTATCTTGATAGTGTTCCGCTTCGAAGCACTCCCAATAAGACCGTAAATCTTTAACAGTACGTTCCAACATTTGCTTATGAGTGTATCTTTCCATTTTCTTAATGTAGATTTATCCATCCTGCACCACCATATACTTGTAGTTTTCCAAGTGTTGTATCAAAGACAATCAATCCAGTTGCAGGACTGCCAATAGCGTTTTTTTGTGTTGTAGTCATTCTTGGCGGCAAAAAACCTTTTGTAGTGCTTTCGATCTCTACTAATGCAGAAGCGTCTACTGTGGTTGATCCCACGCATATGCTGCCAGTATTGAGATAGTGATTACCGCCGTCAGCCCTAAATACAACCATTCTCGTCCCAGAATCGTTACGTAACTCAAGCCAACCATCAGAACCCCCAGTATTAAGAATGGCAAATATATCAGTTCCAGCGTCGTTTTTAATAGTGAGGACATTTTCGTTTGTACTTTTGGCTGTTGCAATTACTTCACCACTGAAGTTTTGAGTCCAGCCCCAGCTAATTTCTACCATCATTACCACCGCATTTAGTTATTTGAATCTTCATGTCTGTAAGTGCTTTGGTATTGTTGTCGACTGACTTTTTCACTTGAAACATGAAGTATAATAGCATAACTGTAGCCAATCCATGCTCTTTGATTAATCCTATGATCTCCGATTCCATTTTATTCAATAATGCTGCTTACATCCGTAAGTAGCGGCGTGATAGCCTCTTTTAATTGCTGCCTTTGTTGTGCTGTCAAAGTAGCGTCAATAGTAACAATACCATTGCTTCTGATTGTGACTTCTGCATTTGGTACTATATTATGAATTGCAGTCATTACCTCATGCACATCAAAATCAAAGTTCATTGGTATTCGTCTTTTTATCATTTAATCCGCCCCATATATTTCTACAGTCCCAGTTAATGCAGCAGTACTCATAATTGTAATTGTTTCTACTTGAGTTCCAGCAGAAGCCGCCCATATACCACTTATAGGCCGGTATCGTGATCCGCCTGTGCCGCCTGTGCCACTTGCTACTATACCAAGATAACTTCTTCCTGATGGCACAATACCCTGAATATTAATAATACCATACGTTGGTATTATTGAGTCAGCTGTGCTTAAACTGTATGCACTTGATCCGCTGTGCTGTTCAAGTGTGATTTGACTTATTCGTACTCCAGTATAATTTCCGCTTGAATCACCATTCAAACGTAAATTAACTGTGACAGTTGATCCAGCGGTCAGCCTATACACTACCTTATATCTTCCATATGCAGTAAGGGTGTCACTTGTCTTTGTAGTATCACTAGAAAAAGTCATGGTTTCAAGTAATTCCCACTTCTCGAAACCTGTTCCGAGTTCTGAAAATTCGATACTATTTCCAAGTACGCTGCCGCCTGATAGTTCAACCATTTTTATACTTGATCTGCTTTAGCCATCCTTACTTTAATGGCGTCTGCTGCTATTGCGTCACTGCCTAGGTTTTCAATCTTCACACTGTCAAAGAATATTCCATCTTCCGGTTTAATGATGATTGCACCATTAGGCTGCAATATTGCAAAGCTGTCATTGTCGTCTAAGAATACTTCTGCTTGATTATCGCTTTTTGATGATACAATCAAGCTGTTTGCTGATCCGTAACGATCTCTTTGTACTGCTGTGACCACAAATTGCTCTGTAGCACTTGCTGCGATCTCTGCATTTGAATATGATTCTCGATATTTTTCTTCAAAAACTGCCATTATTCTGATCCTCCACGATATATCAAAAAAAAGATAAAAAAATACTGCATTTAAGCAGTATCGTCCTGAATATCTAGGAAAATTTTTCCTGATAGTCTTGCAGCACCTTCTACGATCCTGTATCCAGCGATAAATGTTTCCACACTTGCGGCTGGTGTTAGATCACCAAAGGTTGGGTTTGCAAATTGTCCTCTGCCAAGGGTCTTACTTCCCTGAGGAGTGACCAATGGTATTGACCATATGCAATCACTAGCGTCTAGTCCGTCAGAAGCGTCAAGTTCAACACTGACAAGTAGCACGTCATCATTTTTCATAACGACAGGACTGTCAATAGTGATAAGCTTCTCAGGAGTGGATACGTTAGCGGCTGCTGCGTCTGCTGCACCACCAGCTGGAGCGAGTTGCTCAACTCTGGATTGTGCAATCAGTGTTTTGTTTCCGTTTGGTTCAGACCTATACAGTCTTACCAAGCATGGTTCTTGTGCTGATGCCATTTATATTACCTCACTGTTGCTCCAAACACGTTGGTTTTCGTCATTCCGCCCATAATCGAGCCGGAAGCGATTGCTTCTCCCAAACGTGCTGATTCGATTATCATTCCAGCTGATCCAGCCTTTTTAATAATCCCTGAACCCTTTTTCCATGCTAGATATGAAGTTCCTAACATGACAAGTTCGTCTGCCACGTCGCCCACCGGCACTTTTGAAGTGATCGGTGTAAGGGCGTCGCTTACTTTTGCTCTCAATCCGCCATAAATCATTGACGGTACAACCATCTTAAGCGGACTTTGAGCAACTTTTCGAGCCACTCTTTTGATCTTAGTGACTGTTCTTGTTTTTCTTGCTTTTCTTTTCGCCATTTGCTATACCTCGTCTATAACCATCCCAATTTTGCCATTTTTGATCTAAGCGTACTGTCCTTAGTAGCTAAATTTCTCATAGCACCAAGAGCAGTTTTGCCATAATCTTTCATGGTTTTGGTGGTTTTGGTTGATGATGATTTTTTGCTTGATCTGCTGCTGCTTGATTTGCTGCTTGATCTAGCGTTTCGTAATGTTGGGCCTTTGTTATCATTATATGGTTGATATGTCTTTGGATCAACTTTGCTTTCTTGCTTTTCTTTTCGTAATTGTCCGGTTATCCATTGATTTGCCAAGCTTTTGCCTATTGCACCAGCAACGCCTAAAGAAGTAACGTCTCGAACTGTTCTTAATGTCTTTTCGGTGAATCCTGGATCCATACCAAGCTTTTCCTGTGGATTCAATATCTTCATTTGAGGTTGGTTTCCAGCCCTCAATGTCGTCGATATTTGTGACGGTAAGCCCTGTAGCCAATCAGACACGCCTTTATATGACTCTTTTGATTCATCCAATATGGTAGATACTAAGCCACCAGCTGATTGCCCGACGCCCCCAACACTTCCAGCAATTTGCCCAGCGGCACTACCAATAGAACTGATACCCTCTCCTAGTCCTGTCGTCGCTGTTCCTAAGTTTCCAGCGATCTTTTCTACTGGTTTGAATGAATCTCTTAATAAATATGCTCCGGCAGCTACAGCCGCAATTATCAATACTGTATTATCTTTTGCCATTTTTTATAATCTCCACTGCTCTGATCTTGCTGTCTTGTGTGATATTTGGAAATCTTAAGTGCATTTCATCCAATAGTTCAGCGTCAGGCATTTTTTTTGCAGCTTTATAAGCTGTTTTTGGTAGTTCTTCAATAATTCCTCTTATCTGATCGTCAGAAAGTGTTATCTGATCGGGTTGTGGGGGAAATCCTTGATCCAAGGTAGTTTGACCTGACGATTCAGTAAGAGGACTACTCATTTTTTTAAGTAGGGGTGATACTATATTCATGAGTAATTGGTCATTTATAGAGCCGTCTTGAGGTGATTCTTCAACTCCATAAAAGTCCGCTTCCATATCCTCTATTTGAGTCTGCAAATTCTGAATTTCCAGTTGATCGTTTAAAAACTTCATACGATCATATAATAGTTTTTTCTGTCGGTTCTGCTCCTTAGTGAATTGACTTTTAGAAACAATAGTTTCGACTTCTTCTTCTGATTTTTCCCTGCCGATCCTACGATCTACCGTTTTTTTTTTGAAAATGTCGAAAATTCCCACTTAATGCACCTATTTAGTATACTAACTTTCATCTTATTTAAAGCTTATGGATATATATACACCAATATATATTATTTAGAACCAAAAAAAATATATATTAATATATAAAAAATATATATAAAAAGTAAATGCTACTGAAACGAGGTGATATATATGTATGCATTCACAAAACCAAATAAAATTGCGATCTCTGTCACAATTTCGACAGAATTGCTTGAGAGATTGAAGAAAGTACAGATACCAAGAAGCTATGCTCTTTCTATTGGGGGAAGAAAGCTTCTAGGAGACGAAATAGTGATAGATCAGACACAAAGTTATAGTGAACTTAAGGACAAAGTAACACGTCTCACAGAGCGTTTAAACAACATTCTGCGAGAAAAGTATGATCTAGAGGAAAAATTGCAAGAAAAAGGGTTGATCTAATGATTCCAGATCACTTTAGGCACATGGTGGC
>CAZCGN010000014.1:0-4791 GCA_964498285.1 uncultured Methanosarcinales archaeon | reverse complement strand
GGGATGATAGAAAAGCGGCTTAACCGTGACTCCACTTTTCTGTGGCAAGATCAAATCTCTGGAAACAAGAAAGTATCACTTAGTATGTGGGGAGTAATTTCCATGCTGGCTAACAGGCACTACTTATCACCTGTCATCATCACAAAAAGGAGGTTAACATGACCGTAGAAAGAAAAAATGAATCAGCCGAGATTATTCCAACTGAAAGGCGTGGGCTGTGGATAGCTGTAACATTCATCATTGCACTTCTAGCATTGTTTATATCGATTGTCGCGATTTACCGTCTCTCCATTGCAACAGCATTTACACAAGGAGAAGTTCTTATATTAGATAATAGAATCGATAAATTGGAGATGAAAGTAAAATAATATTTTATATTCCAACAAAAAGTGTCAATGGTAATTGCTTACCATTGACACTTTCCAACCCATGCCATCAGTTAATTTTTACTGACTCAACCGTCCATCGTGGTCGGTCTTGCCGGACTGTTACTCACGCTCTTTCTGCACCATAGTTTCTCCTGAATATCACGACCCGCCTTTTGATATCCCGCCTGTCTTCTGGCCTTGCTGGTTATACCCTACCTGATATGCTTGTTCGCAGAACCTTCTGCCTCTATTTGCCTGCAGGTAAGCGTTCACCTAAGTCTTTCGACACCGACTGGCTTCTTGATTCCTTCCACTTGCATTTTCCACCCTCCACCTGAGTTGTAGATCAAAGCATCAGGCATAAATGCGAAGTGATATTCGTAGTAAATATTCTATTCGTATCCAGACCTGCCCATTCATCAATTTGACAACAGTTTCTTCCTCCCAACCCTCAGCGTCTCCATCTATTTGGCTTTCAATGACAGATTGACATGATGGTGCTGTGATACCAACATTTGAAAATGCAGGGCGTAGAGTGGATAGTTGCCCTTGCTTGATCATTTGCTGTTCAGCGAGCAGCATCGCAATATGCAGATTGACCCCCTCCGATAAAAAGATCTCGCCATTTCGCAAATAAAGCAACTAAAGATTATTGGAGAAGATTTCAGGATGTCGCTGGATAATAACGATTACTGAGCGCTTGTGGAAACCATTGAAATATGAGCGCGTTTATTTATCTGCGTATGACTCGGTCACGGAAGCAAGAAGGAGAGCTGGCCTCGTTAGTTTGCACAGTATCCTGAGATTTTCAAGTGGATCCTCTGCTACTCAAACCCTTCCTATATATACAAAATCACCTTTAATATTTTCACAAGAGAATTCATCCAGTTTGAGAACATGTTCAAGATATTCCTTGTAAGGGAAGAAGTTGATATGCTCATCCAGCGTATAATAGTAATATCGCTGACAGGGAACTACTACGATTAACAATTTGCGACAAACTCTTTTGAGTTCGTCTATGGATTGTTGTAGATTGATGACATGCTCCAAAACATGATGGCAGGTCACCACATCAAAGCTATTGTCTTCAAAAGGTAAATTTTCTATATCGCCTTTTTGATAGTCAGAATGTTTAAAACCAACCATATTGAACACATCGCAACCGATTGTTGACCGAATTTGGACGTCTTCAACAACCCTTCCCAGCCAATAACCATTCCCGCATCCGACGTCTAGAATGTTTGTACAAGATTCTTTCTTTAAAAATTTGATCATATAATCAATACTGTCATCAGACAAATCTGTCGCTCTATCTTTAGCTAAGCTAGTTCGCTCATTATAAAAAAGATCAAATTCTTTTTTGCTCATGGCCCACACATTGGACTTGAACTCCATGATATCCTGAATTTTCCTTCCTTTAAACCAAAAATAAAAGAGCGGGTACATGAAATATTTATTATCGCGAATTAGCGGTGGTAAGCATTCGTCTAATACAAAGCGGATAATATTTGTTATTTTTCTATTCATTCTACTCCAATATCATCTACAGTGTCGATCAGTTGTCAGGTCAGACAGGCATACTATGATTGTTTTGTCAACTTTCGGAGTTGTTAATTGGCCGTTCCCTTCCACTAGAAAATAAATTTGTTTGGCATGCGTAACACTAGTCCCTTTCTTACCCCACTGGATACTATCTTCCATCGCGAATGTGATATTAATAAAGACCCACATGTAGGAACTTCGGACTATGTTTCTTTCCGACACATGAGTATCATGCTTTCTGTTTATTTTACATTCAACAAAACCCAGACAATCCCTTTAATCTACACAAACTTCTGAGGCGTTTCAAGTTGGTAGTGACTGTGGTAAAAAGAATGATATTAGAGGATATCAAGTGATATAATATATAATGGCTCTATACAATATTCTGTTTCACAAACCATTTCCTTGCAAAATAACCCACTAAGACCAATGAGGCCTTACCAGGAGAATACCAGTTAGTTCTCTCCTATAATTGCAGAAACGATTCGGCAACAAACATGTTTGTAGCAAAGCTCTTATCAAAGTCCGCTGGCACAAGATTTTCACTGTCCGGCATTTCTTTAAAAACCAAGTAATGAATTGAGATATGAGGTGAAGAGGTTCCAATCTGATCACTATCTCCAGATCTACTGTGTACTTTGTCACCTCTTCTTGCCTTCACTCTAGTCACATGTGCATTTTTCCAGTTCCTTCTTGAAGTGTTTTTTCCTGCATGTATCAAAGAATAATGTGATCATTACCTGCAACAGATGCTGACTAGAGGATACTAGTGAGGAATCGGTCAGGAATGCCGAACCTTTCACTTTTGTTGAAAAAATTACTTAATTATGAAAGAATAATAGTGGAAATGATCTCTCACATTGAATATTAGCCATTTCCATTGACATATTAACTCGCTGACATTGGATAAAAATTATCCCAGGAGTCCTTGAATAAGCACAACCAAGAGAAACTCTCTGAGAATGTTCAAGTTCTCGCTGGCGATGGTAAGATTCCTGTAATTTATTCACACGTTGGGTCTTTTAATTGACTGAAATTTCCCTAGGTCTACCATAGGCAGCACCCCAATTATACCTTTATCTGATACCAATGAATAAGTCTATCTCACCCTTTCATCGAACTGCCCTCTTACCTGATTTAGCGGGTCTGTTCTCTTTTCTTATTTTAGTCGTATTATTGTTGAGTGGTGGAACAGATAAGATGCTCATGGACGCGGACACTCTTTGGCATATAAAAGCTGGTGAAGTCATGCTGGAGCAGGGAACAATTCTCACCAAAGACATTTTTTCTCACACTGCTTATTCTAATTCCTGGACTGCACATGAATGGTTAGCGGAAATAATCATGGGCCTGCTCCACAAATTCGGGGGAATTCCAGCTGTTACACTTTTTTATATGTTGCTTATTGCTTTCACCTTCTGGTTTCTGTATAAAATATGCTGTACTGACACACCTGCATTTTTGGTAGTATTATGTGTTCTGTCTGGTTATATATTATCCTCTTCTCACCTTTTGGCCAGACCACATATTTTTACATGGTTTTTTGGTGTTATTACTTTAGGTATTCTCCAAAAAGGTCCTCGGAGCAAACTCTTTTACCTGCTTCCCCCTTTTGCCGCATTATGGGCGAATCTGCACGGCGGTTTTTTATTTTGTATTCTTTTTCAAGTTTTTTTTATTGCAGGTCAGCTCTTGGATCGTATCACATCGCAACCAAGACCATCGTTGCGAGCTCTTTTTCAAAATATCCAAAAACCGCTGTGCATCCTTTTTGCCACTGTACTTGCCGTATGCATAAATCCATTCAGTTACCATCTGCTTTTGTTCCCATTCCATGCTACCCTTCCCATATACACTCAGCACATAAATGAATGGTTGTCACCGAACTTCCAAGTCTTTTGGCATTATCGTCTCTATTTTATCTTGGTTATTTTGATCCTTTTTTTCCATGCAAAGAGAGTAAATTGGACCTATCGACTTCTTATTCTTTTCTTCTTCAATGCCGCCTTGACCCACGTGCGTCATATTAGTTTGACCGGTATCTTTCTATGTCCTGTATGGTGTGAAGTACTTTCACCATGGGCAACAAAACTGAAGCATTTTTTCAAAAAAGAATCTCGTAACAAGGATCTTCGCCTCTCACCATACTCAGGCCCTATTGCTACTTTAACTTGTTTTATTGCTTTGCTTTTTTTATTCCATGCCTATCCTACAAAGGCTCAAAATATTCTTTCCTCATTTTCTGCTCATAAACGTTATGACCCTCAAAACGCACTGAATTATCTCAAGGAAAATCCCCAGAAAGGAAATATGTTTAACGCTTATCATTGGGGTGGACTGCTTATTTACAATTTTGGTCCGCAGCAAAAAGTGTTTATTGATGGGCGAGCAGATATGTTTGGTGAAAAGGTTTTTGGTGACTATATTGAAATAACCAAAGTTACCGAGCAGACAAACGACCTTTTATCAGAATATAAAGTTGACTGGATATTCTTCGACTCAACCGCACCTCTTACCTTATATCTAAAGGCAACCGGTATGTGGAAAGAAGTTTATACTGATGAAAGTATAGCAATACTAGCTAGAATAAATAATTTCGCAAATAGCTCTGGCACAGCAAACGAGTAAAAAATGAAAGAGAAGAGGAAACAAAAGATAAACAATCCTTTTTCCGGAAAAATTATTTCTCTTGTTGTTCCCTTTTTTAACGAGGAGGATGGGATAGAGAACTTCATAGACAAAGTTTTACCGGTTATCGACAATATACCTTCTATCGTTTTTGAGGTAGTATGCATCGATGATGGTAGTAACGACTCAACCTTACAGAAACTTTGCGCCTTGGTTGATCAGGATCACCGTTTTCGGGTTGTTGAACTGTCTC
>CAZCGN010000013.1:0-4825 GCA_964498285.1 uncultured Methanosarcinales archaeon | reverse complement strand
ACTGCTCCTTGTGTGAATACTTTGATAAAGGCAGGTTTTAAAAAGATCTATGTAGCAATGAAGGATCCTAATCCCCTAGTATCCGGCCGTGGAATTAAGGCTTTGAAGAAAGCTGGTATAAAAGTTGATCTGCTAAAGCCCTCTTCTGAACTTGCTGTTGAGGCTTTTACTATGAACCAGGGCTATATGAAGAGTATGCTTCATTCTTTGCCCCATGTGATTTTGAAAGGGGGTATAAGCTTGGATGGCAAATTGGCCTGTTCTTCAGGTGATTCAAAGTGGATTACTTCTGAGAGGTCTCGAAAAGATTCTAGACTGCTAAGAAGTCTTTCTGATGCCGTTGTTATTGGATCTGGGACTGTTAAGGCTGATGATCCGGAGTTAGCTCCTGTTTCTCCATTTAAGAAGAAGTCTTTATTGAGAGTTGTGCTTGATAGAAAATTGTCTACGCCTGTTGATTCTCAAGTATATCGAGATGAGAATGTTTTCGTAGCTTGTACAAAGTTGGCTTCAAGAACTGCCCGAAAGAGATTTGTTGACGCTGGCATTAAGTTTAAGGACTTTGGCAGCAAGGAATTGAATGTAAAAAGCATTTTGAAATATTTGCACAAACATTTTGAAGTGCAGTCAGTCTTTGTTGAGGGTGGTTCGGTTATTAATTCAGCCTTTTTATCTGCGCATAGAAAAGATTCTTTGATTATTGATAGAGTTTTGTATTATATCGCACCTTTGATCATTGGTGGTGATGATTCTCTCCCTCTTTTCTCTGGTGAAGGAGCCCCAAATTTGAAGAAGTCTTTGCAGTTAAGCTCCCTAGAATCTGAGACAATTGGTCCAGATATTAAAGTGTCCGGAACTGTGAATTTTTATCGATCTTGATAACTATTATATCTCCGTCAGCATCTTTATATGCTTTTTCGAATATGTGTATGTCGTAGCTGAAGTTTTCTCCATGCATAGTTCCATTATCATTTGTGATTATTTTTTCACTACTGTACCCGATTACAGTTAGCATGTGGTAACCGGGGTATGGGTAGTATGGGTTTTTAAGGATTTCTCCAGTGATTGGAACGATAACTGGGTATCCCCTATTTATTTCTCTTTTGATATCTTCAATTTCTGCATTTCTTATAATGATTATTTTTCCTTCATCAATCTCTAGGTATTTTGAGATGAATGTTTTCATTTCATCGGCGTATAAATCTTTATGCGATCCAAAGAATTCTTCCTGCCATGAAATCATATCTAGTATGATCTCATGTGCTTCTTGTTTACTATATTGTTCGCCAATCAAGTATCCGAATGCTTGAAGCACCGCTGCTTCTTCGCAGCTTTCTTCGTGAAATGTCCAGTTTTCGACTGTTTCTAGTGGTGCTTGGCAATAAAATGGAACTTCCAAATATGCATTCTCTGGAAGTTCTTTTGTTTCTTGTTCTCTTGTTAATCCCAGTAGTAATTCTTGGTCATTTCTTAAGATTCCTAAACTTTCTTTTACTACCTTGGTGCTCTGTACTTCAAGGATTGTCTCTTCATTCTCTCTTTCAATTGCTTGTCTACTGTAAATATTACTTACCTTTGGAGCCATAGTTATGAAGAGAACTCCAGCAATGATTCCAAGAAGACTTAATTGAAGGATTTTGCTCTTTATCATACCTGTTTTTTCTTTATTATTCTTGAGAGTACAAAGTTTACACTGCTTAGCTCAGGTGATTTTAGTAAGTATGCAGTGAATAGATAGATGAATGCTCCAGTTGCAATCTTAATTATTGTAAGTAGTCTTCCGGGAATGAGAGTGTTAAGTATATCTAGGTTAAGTACTACGATGGTCATTATAAGTGTTGCAACGATTGTTTTAAGTATACTTCTTGTAAATGCTCTTGTATCGAATTTTTCGAGATGTTTTCTTAGTAGGACGATAGATATGCATATGTATGTTATGAAACCGATACTAAATGCAATTGAGAACCATTGTATTCCCAGTTTCGGCGCAAGAAATATTGTGATGCATGCCATTAGGATCATTGAGCTGATGTTGATGATCATTGGTGTCAGAGTGTTTTTTAGAGCGTAGAATGCGCGAGCAAATATGTGGCTGAGGCTCTCAAAAGGTATTGAGATTGCAAAGAAGTAGAGAATGATTGAGGTTACTGCGATTGAGTCCTGGTCGAATATTCCACCGCTGAGGATAAGTTCTACTATCGGCTTTGAGAGTGTCATCAGTCCAAGTGCTGCTGGAAGAGTAAAGAAAAGCATTCTCTGAATAGTTTTTTGTATGTGGGCGGTGTATTTCTCTTTGCTTTCTTCTAAAGCACTGTTTGCTAGAAATGGGAATATTGCAGTCGCAAATGATATTCCAAAGAGACTGACAGCAAAGCTTTGGATGTTTCTTGCAAAATGAAAGGCTGCTAGTCCACCTTCCTGCATCTTAATTCCCACGATGGCAAAAATGTAGAGATTTACCTGCCAGGCGATTAGGCTTAGGGATTTTGGTAGCATCAGCTTGAGTATTTTTTTGAAACCTTCATGTCTTAGATGGATCTGTGCCTTGTATCTATATCCTGTGAAAAAGCTGTCAATCACCCTGATAAGGCAGTGTAGTGTCGCTCCAGCTACAACTCCAATTGCGGCTGCGTGGATTCCAAATTGTCCCTCGAAAACCGTTACTCCTATGATTATCCCTAGGTTGTAGAAAATTGGTGATAGGCTGTAAGCGAAAAAATGTTTATAGCTCATTAGTATGTTTCCAACTGTATTGCTTATTGCAAAAATCACGGCCGACAGGAGCATTATCCGGGTCATGCTGACAATATCGCTTTGCATCTCTGCTCCAATGTTTGAGAAACTTAGGCTAATTATCTCTGGCATAAAAGTATAGGAAATGAGTGCCAGTGTTGTAATGGTTATTGTGGCCATGCTTAGCATGGTATGAGCCAGTTTGAATGCTTCTTGCTTGTTTCTCTCTAGGTAATCTGAAAATACTGGCAGAAATGCTGCTGAGAGGGCTCCTGCTATAAAAAGATTGAATAACAGGTCTGGAATGAGGAAAGAGGCGTTGTAGATATCAGTTTCTGAGCTTGTTCCGAAGTTTATTGCGATGATCCTGTCTCTAAAAAGACCTAATGCATAACTCAAGAAAGATGTGAGTGCGATTAGTGCTGTTGCCTTTCCTGGTTTTGATTTACTGAATAGCTTTTTTAGCATCTTTACTATATTAGCTTTTTTCAGGGATTTTGTCCCCTCGGGTGCTTGCTTCAAACCTGTAAACATTGTATAATATAATGTAAAACTGTATCTATGTTTAGTTCACTACAATTATCAAGAATTTGGGATCGTGCTCTCAATATTAACAGTGATGAATGGTCAAATGTTATGTTGGGTTGGGCATTGCGCTTTTTTCATCGTTTTGCTTTTGTTCTATTATGGACAATCACAATGGGGCATTTTGTTTACCTGTATGGAATTGATTCCCTTCCCTATTTATTTGTGTTTGTTGCCATTTTTACAGTGTTAGGGAGTCTTTTCTTTAGTACTTTTGTCTCGACTGTTTCAACTACTCTTCTCTTATTGTTATTGCCAATTATTTCTGCGGCTGCCTTGTTTTTTTCGAGTTACCTTATCCCAACAAGTTCCGCCTATTTTTTTGGGATTTTGATTGTTGTTATCGCTTTGTTTCTCAATCAATATAGGATTGCATTGAGTGGTTACTTGGAAGATTTGTTCTCACCCCTGCAAAGTGAGAGAATTTTTCCTGTTATTGAGGCGGCTGATACAATTGCCGGCGTCCTAGCTGGCTTTTTGATTGCATTGTTTTTTAACTCTGTTGGTATTGCAGGTGTGATGTATTTGAGTGCCGCTTCTCTATTTGTATTGTCTGTATTGATGTTTTTTATGGGGGGCCATTCCGATGACCACGAGTCCGCAATTTTGCCTAAAAAGAAAGATTCAGAGAATGAATCTCTGATTTCAAGTTTGAAGTCTATAGGTAAGTCTGATTTGCATTTTAGGTACTTCACTTACCTGGCAATTGTTGTTTTTTTCCAATGGTTCATTTTCAATGTAATGGAGTTTATCTATACTGAGGCTGTCTATCAAAATGTTGAGGGTGTGGTATCTGATTTTGGTAGTGGCTTTGAACATGCTTTCATCCATGATCTTGGGCAGCTTTTTGCTCTATTTAGTGTGTTGGCTCTTGCGTTCCAATTGTTTATTGGAAGTAGAGTGATCCTTTCACTTGGTGTCATTAACAGTATGTTTTTCCATATTCTGTTGGTCTTCCTTGGTGGTATTTCTTTCATATTTGGTCTTAATTTTTACTCTGCAATCTTTGTGAAGAATAATTTTACTGTCTCTACAATCGTTTTTAATAATGCCTATCATAGCTCATATTATGTTGCTAGAGGCTATCTGCGTAAGCAGGTTCGTGAGTTTTTGGAGGGTATTGTAAGGCCACTTGGTGCAATTTTTGGTACTATATTCTTGATTGTCGCTCAGGAGTTCCTTCCAGATGGTGTACGTGCTTACTTCTTGATCTCGATTTTATTGATAGCTTCCATGATTGCTCTTTTTTGTTTATCTCGACAGAGAGATAATTATACAAAAGTGGCAATTTCTAATCTCTCAGCTGATCAATGTGAACATGATAGGTTGATTGCATTAGATATTCTTTCACAGAAGGGGCACAGGAGAAATCACGTTGTATTGCGTTCTATTGCTCTTGATCAGTCTGAAGATCCTTCGACTCGAAGAATTGCTATCAAAGCCTTGATTAATATCAATGATGTTAAGGCTATTTCAATTGTCCTAGAGTTGCTCCCCCTTGTTTGTG
>CAZCGN010000012.1:0-6019 GCA_964498285.1 uncultured Methanosarcinales archaeon | reverse complement strand
TTTGTTATTATATCTATTCCTGTAATCATCGCTGTTGCTCTTCCAAACCAAGTAAAAACAGAGAATTGGATACAAGAAATGATCGAAAGAGAGGCTCTTCCAGAAGCTGCTAGGGAGACCACAACTAAAGTGTTTTGTCAACAAAGAGGAATAGCAGAAAGTAAGTATTACTATCACTCCTCCAAAGAAGAGAATCAGAAGAAAATCGTTACTCTAGCAGTTAATAACGCCAAGAAGCATGCACCTGAAGTATTAAACAATCTTGGAGTACGAGGAAAAGACGATAACAAGGCAGCAGAGCTTTATCTACGGTTCATATTGGAATTAAAAGAACGTTTCGATCATACAAGCAAAGATCAACCAATAGCTATATTAAGTAATGTTTCAAGCTACAACAGCAACCAGGAAAGTGCTAGCAATGAAGAAGAGAATCAGAGCACTGCAGGGGGGAACGTCAGCAAGCAAGACAATATCGATAGTCTTATACCTGATCCACAGAGCACAAACTGATAAAAGCCCCACTTTAACAAGTGTTGTTTCTGAAAGCTTTCCTCACTTAAAGCGTGGTGTTATGAGGGACTTTCTTTTAATAATGCAAGAACATAAGTACTACAACGACGATAACTGGAATAGAACCGATTATACATATACATTTGAGACAGGAAGTAAGATAGAGTTCTTTAGTGCAGATCAGCCACAAAAGGTAAGAGGACCACGACGTGATCGATTGTTTATCAATGAGGCGAACAATGTACCATACGAAACCTTTGATCAATTAGAGGTTAGAACAAAGGAGTTCATATTCCTTGACTGGAACCCGACACACGAGTTCTGGTTCTACGATGAAGTTCTTAAAAGGGATGACTGTGAGCATATTACGCTTACCTACAGAGATAATGAAGGATTACCTGTAGAGATTGTGCGTTCAATTGAACAGAGACGAGCGAACAAGAACTGGTGGAAGGTTTATGGGGAAGGACAGCTTGGTGAAACAGAAGGGAAGATCTTTAAAGAATGGCATACAATTGATGAGATTCCTCATGAAGCGCGACTTGAGCGATATGGGTTAGACTTTGGCTATACGAATGACCCAACTGCTGTCGTTGCTATCTATAGACACAATGGAGCATACATCTTTGATGAGGTTTTATTTAGAAAAGGGATGAGCAATAAACAAATTGCTGACTTCTTGATGAATTTGCCACAAGTAATGGTTGTTGCCGACAGTGCCGAGCCAAAAAGTATTGATGAAATCTACAGTTATGGTATAAATATAGTAGGATCGACAAAAGGACAAGGAAGTGTTAATCAGGGAATACAATTTGTACAGGATCAGAGGTGTAGTGTAACAAAAAGGAGCCTCAATCTCTTGAAAGAGTATAGAAACTATTTGTGGCAAACAGATAAGGATGGTAAAATAATAAACACACCGGAGTCAGGCTTTGATCATACGATGGATGCTATCCGTTACGGATTGAGTTCAATAGAACCTATTACGTATTTTAAAACACATAAAACATCATATTAAACATATGCCAGCAAAAAAGAGAAAAAAGAAGAATGAAACTGTGCAATCAATGCAATCATATCGTGGACGTGTCCATAAAGCTTTTCAACATCAGCCAGGTAAATTTAAAAAGGATATGAAGAAACTTTCTAAGCTCATCAAGAAAGACATCGCTTCATTTAAAAAATATTTTAGTAAATGAAAAACAAAGTAGAACAGATAGCGCTTGACGCATATCAAACACATACGAAAAAATACCAAAGTTTAAAGGATAAGTGGGAGGAATTAATGCGACGATACGAGAATGAGGAAAGGGAAGGGTCAATAACAGAAGAGACTCAATCAAAAACACGACTCGGGCAAGCTTTTAGTTTGGTCGAATATTTTGTGTCTAAAGTTATTGCTCAAACACCACGGTTTCGTTATCTCCCTCGAGAGAAGAGTGATGCGAGCTTTACAGAACAGTACGAAGAATTTAATGAGTACCAGCATGATCAAGCAATGAGTAAAGATCAATATGAGATGGTTGCAAAATATGGTGCTATTTGTGGTCTTTCTGGATTTAAGATGGGCTGGCGAGTTGAAAATATCCTTCACTCAAAGAGAGGAAAGGAAGTACTTGGAAAAACGATCACTGATCCCACCTTAGTAGACCTCATGGATAAAGTAAAAATTGGCAAAAACGTAAAAGTAAACGAAGAAGAGACTATTTCGAACTGGACGATTGATGCTATTGCTCCTTTTGACCTTATTTGGGACGTTCGTGCCATAGACAAAGAAGATTGTTACGTTCTTGGGCATCGAGTTCATAACAAAACATATAAAGATCTAAAAAGAGCAGGGTACGATGTTAAACGTCTATCACAACGTATTAAGAATGATACTGATTACTGGCGTGAGCAATTAGAGAAGTACAAAGGCGAGTCTATTACTCGTGTTCTTGAAAGACAGTATATAGAGATTGCAGAACTCTATGTAAAGCATCAAAACGATCAAGGAGTCTATGAATACTGGGTTGTAACACTTGCTGACTTGTCAGACACAAAAAGCGGAGGGCAACCAGTACCAATCCGAACTGAAAAAAATGCTTATGATAAACAGTTTTGTCCTGTAGGTATCTTTCGGCCAATCAAGCGACCAGGCAAGTTCTATGGTGTTGGCATTATTGAAATGGTAGAAGGCGTGATTGATATTGAGGAAGATACACTCAATATGGTTATTGAGGCCTTTTGGACAGATGTGGCTCGTCCAATGGAATACAATCCAGCAAACGTTGTCGATGAAGACGCCCTTGAGTACAAACCACGTACATTGGTCCCCGTTCGACGTCTCGGTGAGTCTATTGCTGTCATGCCGACACCATCACCAAACATGGCTAATGCTAGCTTTGTTCTTGGATACCTTGAAAAGACAAAACAGAATATTACAGCGATAACTGACTATCAAACCGGTTCTAATCAGCTCTCTAAAGAACAAACAGCTACAGAAATCCAAACAAAGACTTTCCTTTCTGAACAGAGATCAAACAAAATCCTTCAACGATTTGAAAGTGAAGTCCTTGAAGTATCTGGAAAGATGGCTCTTTGGTTGAATAAACAGTATCTTTCTGATCAGAAAGAGGTTATTTATCGTGTACTGGGAAAGAAAGGACGTATGATGGAAAAGAAAATGAAGCTCAAAGTCATAGAAGCAATGAAGGATGTTGTTATTGTTGGAGGTTCAAGTGCCTATGTTGATCGAAACCAGGAGAGACAAAGGTATTTCTCATTGCTACAGCTTGCAACAAATGAGGCAGCAATGGGACCAGCAGGCATACCGATTGATAGAGAGATTATTTGGAAACAACTTCTTGAGAAAGGATATGGTGTAAAAGATTCAGAAAACTATATTCCATCTCTGAAGGAACGTGAAGAAGCGGATGTTAAGAAACGTCTCAAGGACATTGAACAAGCTAAGGAAGAAAATCTTGATCCAGCAACAGCGCGTGTTATGCCTGATGATGATCCTCGTGTTCACTTGAGGCTTCACCAAGCTGCTCTTCGTAATGGTGGCACAGGAGATATACGTTATACACCAGAACAACAACAAATGCTTACTGAACACATAAATCAACATACGTTAGCTGTCGGAGGTCAGAACCCAAGCTTTGCCCAAGCGACAGAACAAGCAATTGGTCAGAGAATTCAAAATAATATCAATCCACAACAAGAAAATGGATCATCCAATAATGGAATACCTCAGCAGCAGTAATGCTGAGGATGAAATGTTTGAACAATTATTTAAAGAAGTTTGCGCTAATCAACTGGATCATGCTAGAATAACAGCAGCGAAGATCAGCGCTGCAAGAGATATTCGGTTTGATCTTCTAAAGATTACAAGAGAGTATGATAACCGTAGGAGAGATTCTCAAAAGTCTGGCAAAAAAGAAACAACGTAGGAAGCACTTACACAAAACAAGATACGGGAAACACATGGGAGAGAGATGGGGTTATGATAAAAAGGCTCACATGGAAGAATATCAACGCCTAAGAAATCAACCATTTAATCCGTCATTGTGGTGGAAGGAATGATGTATCTTATTCATGGTACATCACCCTTTAACCGTAATATCGATGAACGGCAACATCGCAAATAAATAGTCGCAAATTATGGCTAATGTTTCCCCGGACGCTAATCAAGAGCAAGCACAAGCTCCTTCTGGACCGTCCACAGAAGAAAAGAAGCCGGAACCTACCGTCAGTGAAGACGCAAAACCACAGGAGTCTGAGGTACAAGAAACTGATACCAAGTCGTATCAACAAAAGTACGAAGAGGCACGAAAAGCTATGCGCCAAGAAAGGGAAGGGAAAAAAGCCAAAGAGGCGGAAATCCAAAAACTTACACAGCGTATTGAGCAACTTGAGTCTCGAGAGTCTCGAACAGTAGTAGATGAAGATATCACTGAATCTGGAGAAAGAAAAGATCCACGAACAGAAGTACTTTGGTTAATGAATCGAGATCCTTTTGTAAAAGAAAACCTCGATCTTATTGAGCAAAAAATGACAGAAGATTCATCTCTTGATGTTAATCAAGCTGTTACAGCTGTAAAGTCGGAGCTTTTTGATCGGATTCAGAATGTAGATTCACCTACACCTTCTAATTCACCTCAAAAACAAGAAAAACCAACCGCTACCTCGGAACCTGAGGCAAAACAAAACAAAGAAGAGTTTAGTCTTAAAGATGCATTAGCTGGAAAAGTTGACATGAACCCCATGCAGCTTGACGCTATTCGTCGAGTGATGCCAAAAGAGTAAGAAGACGAGAACTACGTGGGTGGAGGGTTCCACTAAAATATGGCAGCTCTAACCAATGAGCACGATTTAACAACGCATGCCAATTATATCCCGGAGATCTGGGGTAAAATGGTCGTTGATTTTCGTGACAAGAACTTGGTGATGGCTAACCTTGTTACTCGCCGTGATGCCGATTTGGCAACTGGTGGTGACAAAGTATATTTCCCTGTAACGTCAGCTGGAACAGCACAAACATATACTGCTGGTTCTAAGCTTCAAGACAGTTTGCAGGTTGATACAGACAGCCTTATCACCGTGACAGTTGATCAGTTCAAATTTCACCCATTCCATATTCCTTGGAATGTTAGTGACCAAGTAGCGTATGATACGTTTGCACTTGGTATGCGACAAGCTGGTGAAGCCGTCGCACGTGCTGTAGATTCATATCTACACACAACAGCTCAATCATTCACATCAACATCACAAAACGATCCTTCAACGGATCAGGTTGATGATCTTGAACTTGGTGACCTTACTGGTGCATACACTGAGCTTAACGCAGCCGATGTTCCTTCGACTGATCGTGCTTGGGTTTTCCATCCACGAGCATACAAGGAGCTTCTTGATATTTCTGGTAACTACTTTACGTCTTTTGATTTCCGTCAAGGGCGTCCACTAGAGACAGGTATGATTGGTCAGATTCTAGGATCACCAGTTTACCTTTCAACTAACTGTGGAACAAAGAGTGAAGGATCTCCTGCAGAAACTGCAACAGTTAACCTCTACATGCACCGTGATGCTATCGCTTGTGTCATGCAACGTGATGTAGAAGTTGAAAGCGGTTATGACATTGACCTTCAAGGTACACTTGGAAACGCTCGTGCCGGTTATGGTGCAAGTATTCTTCGAGGCGACCACGGAGTCATGATCTTCACCGTAGCAGACTAGTCTCTGCAGTAGGAGTAATTTTTAACTACGCACTCCTACGTAACACCTTTTCGCGTAGTTAGGGTGTTACGTAGGGGAAACTAGGGGAAGTTAGGGGAATGAATAAAAAAAATTATGAGTAGAATGCTTTTTAAATGTCCAAATCTCTGTACAGTTTCTGATTATGAGAAACGTTGTCCACGATGTAAACAGATGACGCAGTATGTTGATACATTTAAGACAGATACAGAGAT
This sequence comes from uncultured Methanosarcinales archaeon, assembly GCA_964498285.1. GTDB lineage: Archaea > Nanobdellota > Nanobdellia > Woesearchaeales > GW2011-AR9 > CAZCGN01. The sequence goes on along the minus strand of CAZCGN010000012.1, from coordinate 59 downwards.
TAGCGCAGCAGTGGGTGATATGCAAAGAGATAAAACAGGTCAAAGGGATGTTCCAAGTT
>CAZCGN010000011.1:0-6081 GCA_964498285.1 uncultured Methanosarcinales archaeon | reverse complement strand
GTACGTTGACTGGTGGTGCTTCTATCGCTGGTAACTATATTGGTACTAGGGGAGATGGATTGGTACAGGCTAGCAATGGTAATCATGGTATGCTTATTACTTCGACTTGTAGTGGAGGAGGCGGTTGCACAATTGGTGGAAATATCTCAACTCAAAAGAACGTTATTGCTGGTAATGATCATGATGGAATCCGTGGAGAGGTTGGAATGAGTGGATGGACTATTCGTGGTAACTATATAGGTATTTCAGCTTCTGGTACTGGAGCTGTTGCTAATGCGGGTGATGGAATTGATTTGAGGGGGTCGGCAGCAGCAACTATTGGTGTGAATATTGATTCTCCCTCTCCTTATAATGTTATTTCTGGAAATGGTAGTCATGGTATTAATTTGGACACATCAGGCGTGGTTGTGGTTAACGGTAACTTTGTAGGTGTTAATCCTGCTGGTGATACTGCTATTGCTAACGGTAGCAACGGATTGAATATCCAGGGTGGCGCTTCGAATGTTACTGTTGGTATTTCTACCGCTTCTCAACCAACAAACGTTTTTTCTGGAAATGCAAATCATGGTGCTAATATCGCAGAGGACTCTTATGTTTACTCTTCTATTTTTGGACTGAATTCTTCTGGTACGGCTGCTATTCCAAATGGAGGAAATGGTATTGATGTTGATACAGGTGACGTAACTATTGGTAATGGAAGTTTGACCGCGGGATATAACGTTGCTTCTGGGAATACTGATTATGGTATTAGGTTGAGAGGTGGTGATGTTAGTGATACGCCTTTGATTTCTGGTAACTTAATTGGTACTGATCTTGATGGGTATCAGGCGATTGCTAACGGTATTGATGGTGTTTATATCCATACTGATCATAATGGTACGACTTCTTTGGGGGATTCTGAAACGACAGTCCCTCTCAATATCATATCTGGTAATACGGGCTATGGTATTAATGCTGAAGGAATTGTTGAGATACATGGTTCGTATTTTGGTACTAACAAAGATGGCACGGGTGCTGTGGCAAATGGTGCTTCCGGTGTTTTTGTTAATGATACTACTTTTACGTTTGGATCTGGTGATTTTTCGAAAGGTCTTAACTTGATTTCTGGTAATACTGGCAGTGGTTTTGTTGTGACAGGTTCTACAGCTGGTGGTTCGTTGAGAGGTACGATTATAGGTATGAATGCTGCTGGTACGGGTGCTGTTGCGAATGGTGCTTCTGGTGTTTTTATTGATAATCCTAATGATAATAGTATTACGATTGGTGATATTGATGCTACTAGTCCTGTGAACGTAATTTCAGGTAATGGAGGTAAAGGTATTTACATTTATTCAACCAATCAAGTAGGGATTTATGCAAACATTATCGGTTTGGATAAGAACCAAACTTCGGCTGACTTTGGGAATACCGAGCAAGGTGTTTTCTTTGATGAAAGTGGATCTTCAAATGTAGGTTCGACAGGAGTTGCAGGATACAACGTTATAGGTAATAACTCTTACGGAATTTATTTGGATGGTCTTTGTAATGCAAACATCATCAATGGTAACTTTATTGGAACTGATGAAACGGCTACTCATGATGTTGGTAATACGAATGATGGTGTTTTTATATCTAATTCTGCAAGTACCGGTAATAGTATTGGTGCGCTAGGAGTTAACCAAGAAAACATAATTGCTAATAATGGTAATTATGGAGTTTGGAATAAGTCTTCGGCAGGTGCAGTTCATCTTGTGAGAGGGAACTCGATATATGGTAACACTGTCGCGCCGTTTAAAAATGAAACCCCAGGGTCAATGGTTATTGCTGGGTATACATTCTCTACTGCTACAGACAGTGCTATTACAGGTACGCTGGCTACTTTCCCTGATGGTACTGAGGTTGACATTTATTCTGGGACTGACAATACAAACCCTAGTATGAGGAAGTATATTACGACCGCAATTTTGGCGTCTGGATCGTGGAGTGCTTATGGGGACTTTGCTGTTAATGCTGGTGATTATTACTATATAACGGCTAACGATGGGACAGGAACTACTGAGCCTACAAACCCTTCGATTGCAATTACTACTGATTCAACTGCGCCAACTAGTCCTGTTGTAACAAGTACTACAGGTCATTCTGTTTCTTCGACAGGATATACATTCACTGGTACGAAAGAGGCCTACTCAAGCGTTGTTGATGCTAGTTCTACATGGGCTTCTTTGGATAGCTCGACAACATGGTCTAAGGCAGTAACCTTGGAGGATGGGCTGAATACTTTTGATATTGCGTCGCTTGATCATAAAGGTAATCGATCAGGTACTGGTACTTATACGATAACAGTGGACATGGTTGATCCTGTGATTAGTGGCCTTAGTTATTCTGGAAATGTTACTACTTCTACAACGCCAATTACTGTTAGTGGAGAAGCGAATACATCGATTTATCTTGATGGCTCTGACACTGGATCTGACATTGGAGGAGGTGGCACAGGTTCGATTACTGTAAATGTTGTCTCTGGTTCTACTAATACTTACAGCATAAAAATTGTTGATGCTGCTGGCAACTCTTCTAGCACATTAGTTGCTTCAATTGAAGGTGGTGAGCCTACAGTTTATGGTGGAGGAGGTGGAGGAGGTACTTCTTACTCTAGTTCTTCTGATGACTCAGGTACTTCGGAAGATGCTGCTGAAGAAGGCTCTGCTGCTGGAGAGGAGGAGTCTGTTGATGAAAATTACACTTTGGATGAAGAAGCAGAATCTACAGATGATAGTAATGCTTCTACTGAAGAAACTGCAGAACAAGAATCTGAAGAAGTTGAGACAGAGGCAGAAGTTGAACCAAGCGAACCGGAAGTAGAGGAAGTGACTGAGCCTGTTGAGGCAAGTCCTGAGCAAGAGGTTGTCTTGCCGGAAGAAGAGCAAGAAGAGGTTGTTGAGTCTGCTGAAGAAGTAGAAAACGAAAACATAGTTGAAATAGAGGTTGGAGAGGTTCTTGAAGATGTATTTGCTGATGAGGATGGTGATGGAATGCTAGACGTTTGGGAGGAAATTTATTTTGGAGATGCGGCAGAAGTTGTTGATGGAGATGCAGATACAGATAATGATGGCGTTTCGAACGCTGATGAGGCTGCTTACGGTGGTGATCCGTTGAATGCGGATGCTGATAATGATGGTGTTTCGGATTATGACGAGATCTTTGTTTACCAAACAGATCCGAACAGTTATGACACAGATGGCGACGGTATCGCGGATTCTGTCGAAATTAGTACGGGTGGTGGAGCGGCAGCTAGTACTAGAAGTGCAAATCAAGTTGATGAAACTATTGATCCTTCTCTTGACTCTGATGGGGATAGGATTGCTGATGTTATTGAGCTTATGTACGGAACGGATCCTTATAATGCTGATACAGATGGAGATGGTATCTCTGATGCTGAAGAGATCGCTGACTATGATATGAACCCAAATGGAGTGGATTATGTAGAAGATGCAGATGATATCAGGGTAAAGCTTTCTAGCCTTAAGAAAAAAGATGTTTATACGGGAGGTGAGATCTTGTTCAAAGGATCTGCTGCTCCTGATACAAAGATTTTGATTTCTATTGTTGATGGAGAAGGAAAAGTTGCTGCTGTTATCGAAGATGTAACAGATGCGACTGGTAAGTTTGCTGTTATGATCGACGTTCCTTTGACTGATGGAGAGTACAAGGTTTTTGTTACTGAGGTTAAAGGTGATGACCAAGCTACAGGTATTTCGCCTGTGACAGACTTCAAAGTTGATAGTGCTCAAGCTAAAAAGAAAGTCGAGGTTAAAGACTTGGTAAAAGATACCGATGCTGGAAATTCAGCTTTTGTTGTTGAAGCGGAGCCTGGTGCGATGCTTTATGCAACTTGGAGAAGTTTGGTTTTCAGTTCGATCCTTTATACCGATTCACAAACTGGTGATGTTTATGTAGAAGTTCCAAAAGAACTTGAAGCTGGTGAACACGTTGTTTATTTCTACTCAGTTGATCCAGAGACAGGTGTTAAAGGTGAGAGTGTGATGGCTAATTTCTCGATTGCAGACAATGGATTTGCTGATATTTCTTCAGCGCCAGCGCCTGTTGTTGATGAAGGACAAAGTACTCGAACTTATGTGATGATCGCTGTCCTACTGTTGATGGCTGTCGGAGCTTCTTATCTTCTATATGAAAGATCTAGTCGAGATCGGAAGAAGGAGAAGGAAATGGTAAGTAAGTTAGATGGGAAGTAGAGGGCAGATTAGTTTTTTGTGGTAGAATCACGTTTGCTACCACTACAACTATTAACTACCCAGCCTATGTCCAACGAATCTATCTTTATTATCCAGGCGATTGTTTCGCTTTGTTTGACTCTTTTTGCGTTTCGAATGGGGCGCAAATGGTTGATGGCTTTGATTGCCGTGAATGTGGTTCTTATGAATGTTTTTGTCATGAAGCAAGTTGATCTTTTTGGTATGGCTGCAACGGGAGGGAATGTGCTTTATGCCTCTGTGTTTTTGGCGACAGATTTGTTGTCTGAACATTATGGCAAAAAGGCCGCTTTTCGTGCGGTTAAGATCGGTTTTTTCGGTTCGGTTGTCTTTGTTGTGATGACACAGTTTATGCTTTTGATGCAGCCGAATGATTGGGATTTTGCACAAGGTGCTTTCGAAACTTTGTTTACGCTTTCTCCTAGAATTGTTGGCGCGTCTATGGTTACTTATTTGGTTTCCCAGCATCTTGATATTTACCTTTTTGATGCGATTAAAAAGAAAACTAAGGGTAGGTTCTTGTGGCTTCGAAATAATGGTTCGACGTTTGTTTCTCAATTTGTGGATAGCAGTCTTTTCACTCTGTTGGCTTTTTATGGAGTGCCTGGATTTGAAGCGATTTGGTCAATAATTTTCTTCACTTGGATTATAAAAATAATTGTTGCTGGAATAGATACGCCGTTTATGTATTTGAGTAAGCTTTCGTTTTTTGAATCTGATTATTTGAGGCATCATAAATCGTGGTGGGGGAGAGCATTACATAAGCTTTCTGAAGATGAATGAAATTGAAATAAAAGTTATTGGCGTCGAGAAAAAACCTCTTGAAGATGCGATTTTGAAAGAGGGTGGAGTCAAAGTTTTTGAGGGGCTTTTGATTGTTCGACATTACGATTACCCTGATGGACGGCTGCGTAATGAACAGAAGTTGATCCGTGTTCGTAGTGTAGGCGACGAAGTGGAATTTGCTTACAAAGGTCCGAAGATTAAAAAAGGACGCTGCAAAGTTCGTCCTGAAATTCAGACCTTGGTGAAAGATGGAGAAGTTGTTGGCGAGATCTTGAAGAAAATGGGTCTTGTTGAGACTTTGTATCTTGAAAAGAAACGTACAACTTATGAATTTATGGGGACGCACGTTGATATTGATGAGTATCCTGGAGGTGTTTGTTATGCTGAGATTGAAGGGGATTCAGAAGAGGCTGTTTATGAGGTTGTGGACCGGTTGAAGCTTGGGGATTATGAGATCAGTTGTGAATCGGCTTTTGGTCTTTTTAAAAGGAAGTGGCCGGAGGTTGAGTTGAATGGGATGCGGTTTTAATTTTGATTTTTAGGCTCAAGGCGCAAGGCTCAAGGTGCAAGTGATTGGTATCCCGCTTAGCGGGATGGAGACATATGCCTTATGTCATATTTCTAATCTCATGCTACAATCTCTTTGGTATTTTTAATCAAAAACAAAAATGAAAACTGTAAAAAAAGTAGGTATTAAATCTGTTGCTCGTCTTCATGGAGCAATTATGGGATTGATGTTCGGTATAATGGGCATTTTGATGTTTCTGTCTTCGCTCATTGGAGTATTGCTGGGTGGCGACATCACTTTCTTGTTTATGGGATTAGTGATGGCAATTGCAGGGGCTCTTGCTGGTTTTGTTGTTGGATTCGTTCAAGGAGCGATTGGAGCTTTTGTTTACAATTTGGTGGCTGCTAAGGTGGGAGGAATCGAATTAGATTTTTAGTTCTTTCGTGGCATCGTTTCTTTGCTAATACTTGTCTGTGAAATGGGTTGGATTAAAGCATGCTGGTGTTGTCTCGGGATCGTGTGCTGCTATTCGCGTGCTTA
>CAZCGN010000010.1:0-6469 GCA_964498285.1 uncultured Methanosarcinales archaeon | reverse complement strand
GTACGTTGACTGGTGGTGCTTCTATCGCTGGTAACTATATTGGTACTAGGGGAGACGGGTTGGTACAGGCTAGCAACGGTAATCACGGTATGCTTATTACTTCGACTTGTAGTGGAGGAAGCGGCTGTACAATTGGTGGAAATACTTCAGATCATAAGAATGTTATCTCTGGTAATAATCATGACGGTATTCGTGGAGAGGTTGGAATGAGTGGATGGACTATTCGTGGAAACTACATAGGTGTTTCAGCTTCTGGTACGGGGTCTGTTGCGAATTCGGGTGATGGGATTGATTTACGGGGTACAGCGGCTGCGACTATTGGTGAACTGGGGCATCCTCCTCTTGTTTATAATGTGATATCTGGAAATAGTAGTCATGGTATTAATTTGGATACATCTGGTACTGTTTTGGTTAGTGGTAACTTTGTAGGTGTTAATCCTGCTGGTGATACTGCTATTGCCAATGGAAGTAATGGAATGAATATCCAAGGAGGGGCTTCAAATGTTACTGTTGGTATTTCTGCTGCTTCGCAACCAACAAACGTTTTTTCTGGTAATTCAAATCATGGACTTAACATTATGGAAGACACTTATGTTTATTCTTCTATTTTTGGACTGAATTCTTCTGGTACGGCTGCTGTCCCAAATGGAGGAAATGGTATTGATGTTGATACAGGTGACGTAACTATTGGTAGTGCAAGTTTGACTGCGGGATATAATGTTGCTTCTGGTAATACTGATTATGGTATTAGGCTGAGAGGTGGTGATGTTAGCGATACTCCTTTGATTTCTGGTAACTTAATTGGTACTGATATTGATGGGTATCAGGCGATTGCTAATGGTATTGATGGTGTTTATATCCATCCTGACCATAATGGCACGACTTCTTTGGGGGATTCTGAAACGACAGTTCCTCTTAATATCATATCTGGTAATACGGGCTATGGTATTAATGCTGAAGGAATTGTTGAGATACATGGTTCGTATTTTGGTACTAACAAAGATGGTACGGGTGCTGTTGCAAATGGTGCTTCGGGTGTTTTTGTTAACGATACTACTTTTACATTTGGATCTGGTAGTTTTTCGAAAGGTCTTAATTTGATTTCTGGTAATACTGGAAGTGGCTTTGTTGTGACAGGTTCTACAGCTGGTGGTTCGTTAAAAGGTACGATTATAGGTATGAATGCGGCTGGTACGGGTGCTATTGCGAATGGTGCTTCTGGTGTTGTTCTCGATAATCCTAATGACAACAGTGTTACGATTGGTGATGCCGCAGAGACTAGTCCAGTGAACTTGATTTCTGCTAATGGAGGTAAAGGTATTTACATTTATTCAACTAGCCAAGTAGGGATTTATGCAAACATCATTGGTTTGGACAAAAACCAAACTTCGGCTGACTTTGGTAATACTGAGCAAGGTATTTTCCTTGATGAGAGTGGGTCTGCAAATATAGGCTCGACTGGAGTTGCCGGATACAATGTTATTGGTAACAACTCTTACGGAGTTTATTTAGATGGTCTTTGTAATGCAAATATCATCAATGGTAACTTTATTGGAATTGATGAAACGGCTACTCATGATGTTGGTAATACAAATGATGGTATTTTTATATCAAATTCTGCAAGTTCCGCTAATGCTATTGGTGGAATATTTACTAATCAGGAAAACGTAATTGCTTACAATGGTAATTACGGAATCTGGAATAAGTCTTCGGCAGGTGCTGTTCAGCCAGTTAGAGGGAACTCTATTTACGGGAATGCTGTTGCTCCGTTTAAAAACGAAAATGCAGGTGCAATGGTTATTGCTGGTTACACGTTCTCTACTGCTACAGACAGTGCTATTACAGGTACGCTGGCTACTTTCCCTGATGGTACTGAGGTTGACATTTATTCTGGGACTGACAATACAAACCCTAGTATGAGGAAGTATATTACGACCGCAATTTTGGCGTCTGGATCGTGGAGTGCTTATGGGGACTTTGCTGTTAATGCTGGTGATTATTACTATATAACGGCTAACGATGGGACAGGAACTACTGAGCCTACAAACCCTTCGATTGCAATTACTACTGATTCAACTGCGCCAACTAGTCCTGTTGTAACAAGTACTACAGGTCATTCTGTTTCTTCGACAGGATATACATTCACTGGTACGAAAGAGGCCTACTCAAGCGTTGTTGATGCTAGTTCTACATGGGCTTCTTTGGATAGCTCGACAACATGGTCTAAGGCAGTAACCTTGGAGGATGGGCTGAATACTTTTGATATTGCGTCGCTTGATCATAAAGGTAATCGATCAGGTACTGGTACTTATACGATAACAGTGGACATGGTTGATCCTGTGATTAGTGGCCTTAGTTATTCTGGAAATGTTACTACTTCTACAACGCCAATTACTGTTAGTGGAGAAGCGAATACATCGATTTATCTTGATGGCTCTGACACTGGATCTGACATTGGAGGAGGTGGCACAGGTTCGATTACTGTAAATGTTGTCTCTGGTTCTACTAATACTTACAGCATAAAAATTGTTGATGCTGCTGGCAACTCTTCTAGCACATTAGTTGCTTCAATTGAAGGTGGTGAGCCTACAGTTTATGGTGGAGGAGGTGGAGGAGGTACTTCTTACTCTAGTTCTTCTGATGACTCAGGTACTTCGGAAGATGCTGCTGAAGAAGGCTCTGCTGCTGGAGAGGAGGAGTCTGTTGATGAAAATTACACTTTGGATGAAGAAGCAGAATCTACAGATGATAGTAATGCTTCTACTGAAGAAACTGCAGAACAAGAATCTGAAGAAGTTGAGACAGAGGCAGAAGTTGAACCAAGCGAACCGGAAGTAGAGGAAGTGACTGAGCCTGTTGAGGCAAGTCCTGAGCAAGAGGTTGTCTTGCCGGAAGAAGAGCAAGAAGAGGTTGTTGAGTCTGCTGAAGAAGTAGAAAACGAAAACATAGTTGAAATAGAGGTTGGAGAGGTTCTTGAAGATGTATTTGCTGATGAGGATGGTGATGGAATGCTAGACGTTTGGGAGGAAATTTATTTTGGAGATGCGGCAGAAGTTGTTGATGGAGATGCAGATACAGATAATGATGGCGTTTCGAACGCTGATGAGGCTGCTTATGGTGGTGATCCTTTGAATGCGGATGCTGATAATGATGGTGTCTCGGATTATGATGAGATCTTTGTTTATCAGACAGATCCGAACAGTTACGACACGGATGGTGATGGTATCGCTGATTCGGTTGAAATTAGCACAGGTGGTGGAGCTGCAGCTAGTACTAGAAGTGCAAATCAAGTTGATGAAACTATTGATCCTACTCTTGATTCTGACGGTGATAGGATTGCTGATGTGATTGAGCTTATGTACGGAACGGACCCTTATAATGCTGATACCGACGGGGATGGCATCTCTGATGCTGAAGAAATCGCTGACTATGATATGAACCCAAATGGAGTGGATTATGTAGAAGATGCAGATGATATCAGGGTAAAGCTTTCTAGCCTTAAGAAAAAAGATGTTTATACGGGAGGTGAGATCTTGTTCAAAGGATCTGCTGCTCCTGATACAAAGATTTTGATTTCTATTGTTGATGGAGAAGGAAAAGTTGCTGCTGTTATCGAAGATGTAACAGATGCGACTGGTAAGTTTGCTGTTATGATCGACGTTCCTTTGACTGATGGAGAGTACAAGGTTTTTGTTACTGAGGTTAAAGGTGATGACCAAGCTACAGGTATTTCGCCTGTGACAGACTTCAAAGTTGATAGTGCTCAAGCTAAAAAGAAAGTCGAGGTTAAAGACTTGGTAAAAGATACCGATGCTGGAAATTCAGCTTTTGTTGTTGAAGCGGAGCCTGGTGCGATGCTTTATGCAACTTGGAGAAGTTTGGTTTTCAGTTCGATCCTTTATACCGATTCACAAACTGGTGATGTTTATGTAGAAGTTCCAAAAGAACTTGAAGCTGGTGAACACGTTGTTTATTTCTACTCAGTTGATCCAGAGACAGGTGTTAAAGGTGAGAGTGTGATGGCTAATTTCTCGATTGCAGACAATGGATTTGCTGATATTTCTTCAGCGCCAGCGCCTGTTGTTGATGAAGGACAAAGTACTCGAACTTATGTGATGATCGCTGTCCTACTGTTGATGGCTGTCGGAGCTTCTTATCTTCTATATGAAAGATCTAGTCGAGATCGTAGGAAGGAAAAAGAGATGGTAAGTAAGCTGTAGATTTGAAGTTTGCTCTTTCGTGGCATCGTTTCCTGTTTCTCTTAGGCTAACTTGTACGCCTGCGAGAAACGAGGAGCACTGCTGATACTTATTCGCAAATTCCAAATCTTACTGTTCTTATGGTGCCCTTCGGGCAGATTAGTTTTTTGTGGTAGAATCACGTTTGCTACAACTACCACTACAACTACTAACCACCTAGCTTATGTCCAACGAATCTATCTTTATTATTCAGGCGCTTGTTTCGCTTTGTTTGACTCTTTTTGCGTTTCGAATGGGGCGCAAATGGTTGATGGCCTTGATTGCCGTGAACGTGGTTCTTATGAATGTTTTTGTTATGAAGCAAGTTGATCTTTTTGGTATGGCTGCAACGGGAGGCAATGTGCTTTATGCTTCTGTGTTTTTGGCGACAGATTTGTTGTCTGAACATTATGGCAAAAAGGCGGCTTTTCGCGCGGTTAAGATAGGTTTTTTCGGTTCGGTTGTCTTTGTTGTGATGACTCAGTTTATGCTTTTGATGCAGCCGAATGATTGGGATTTTGCGCAAGGTGCTTTCGAAACTTTGTTTACGCTTTCTCCTAGAATTGTTGGGGCGTCGATGGTTACTTACTTGGTGTCGCAACATCTTGATATTTATCTTTTTGATGCGATTAAAAAGAAAACTAAGGGTAGGTTCTTGTGGCTTCGAAATAATGGTTCGACGTTTGTTTCTCAATTTGTGGATAGCAGTCTTTTCACTCTGTTGGCTTTTTATGGAGTGCCTGGATTTGAAGCGATTTGGTCAATAATTTTCTTCACTTGGATTATAAAAATAATTGTTGCTGGAATAGATACGCCGTTTATGTATTTGAGTAAGCTTTCGTTTTTTGAATCTGATTATTTGAGGCATCATAAATCGTGGTGGGGGAGAGCATTACATAAGCTTTCTGAAGATGAATGAAATTGAAATAAAAGTTATTGGCGTCGAGAAAAAACCTCTTGAAGATGCGATTTTGAAAGAGGGTGGAGTCAAAGTTTTTGAGGGGCTTTTGATTGTTCGACATTACGATTACCCTGATGGACGGCTGCGTAATGAACAGAAGTTGATCCGTGTTCGTAGTGTAGGCGACGAAGTGGAATTTGCTTACAAAGGTCCGAAGATTAAAAAAGGACGCTGCAAAGTTCGTCCTGAAATTCAGACCTTGGTGAAAGATGGAGAAGTTGTTGGCGAGATCTTGAAGAAAATGGGTCTTGTTGAGACTTTGTATCTTGAAAAGAAACGTACAACTTATGAATTTATGGGGACGCACGTTGATATTGATGAGTATCCTGGAGGTGTTTGTTATGCTGAGATTGAAGGGGATTCAGAAGAGGCTGTTTATGAGGTTGTGGACCGGTTGAAGCTTGGGGATTATGAGATCAGTTGTGAATCGGCTTTTGGTCTTTTTAAAAGGAAGTGGCCGGAGGTGGAGCTTAATGGGATGCGGTTTTAATTTTGATTTCTCGAATGGCTTCACTTACTCTTCCTCTTGATCTCACGATCAGGATGAATTAGTAGCGTTGCAGATATTCTCGTAATCAAAATTAAAACCTTTGTGTTCTTGTGGAGCTCTTCACCCGCAAGCGAGTATAAACGAGCAGGTTGGATGAGGTTTTGATTTTTAGGCTCAAGGCGCAAGGCGCAAGTGATTGGTATCCCGCTTAGCGGGATGGAGACATATGCCTTATGTCATATGTCTCATCTCATGCTACAATCTCTTTGGTATTTTTAACCAAAAACAAAAATGAAAACTGTAAAAAAAGTAGGTGTTAAATCTGTTGCTCGTCTTCATGGAGCAATTATGGGATTGATGTTCGGGATAATGGGTATTTTGATGTTCCTGTCTTCGCTCATTGGAGTATTGCTGGGGGGCGATATCACCTTCTTGTTTATGGGATTAGTGATGGCAATTGCAGGGGCTCTTGCTGGTTTTGTTGTTGGATTCGTTCAAGGAGCGATTGGAGCTTTTATTTACAATGTGGTGGCGTCGAAAGTTGGAGGGGTGGAAATAGATATTTAGCGGAGTTTTTGGTGACAGGCTTTTTCACTAGTCGAGACACGTTCTTGCGCCTATCACCAAAAATTATTATTACTGATTGTGTTTTTGCCGGTGGCAAAAACGTTTATGCGTGGTTCGTGGCGTCGTTTCTTTGCTAATACTTGTCTGTGAAATGGGTCGGATTAAAGCATGCTGGTGTTGTCTCGGGATCGTGTGCTGCTATTCGCGTGCTTA
>CAZCGN010000009.1:0-9404 GCA_964498285.1 uncultured Methanosarcinales archaeon | reverse complement strand
GCGGCAAGGGGCTGCGTGACAATAATATGGTGTCCACTATTGCGGACTGACCTCAATCCATTTCGCTTGTCATTGTAAGTCGTTGAAGGAGGTGACTGTCCCATGACAACCTGTGCCACGTTTCCAAGCAGTTCTTCTTTCCAACCATCAGGCACTTGAACCGAATCACTCATAGCCAAGCTCCTTCAAGTGCCCTTTCATAATCTTCTCAGCTTCTTCAACCTGAGCATCAAGATCATGCAAAGATACTTGGTATTTATCCCACCATTTCTCAAACTGGTTCACGATATTCTGGTCATCCGTTCCAAGCTCAGAACGAATCATTTCCTTGCTATCTAAAGACGATTTGAATTGATAGTACCCATTACCCTTATTCTCAAAAACAACGTTCACATTGAAGCCATTTAACGTTTCTTGAACGTATTCATCTTCCACTTCGGAAACAGGTATCCCACCATGCAGAATACCCCTTACATCGAATTTCTCAGGTGGTGGTGAGGTATCAGCATATCTTCTAATATTCAGGTTGAAATCGTTCTCTTTGATCTCATCAAAATTAACTACCTTTGCATACCGTTTTACATCCTCATAAGCATCGAAGGTTTTGACGATCTTCTCAATATCTTGATAGCGAAGTTTGTTCTGGTTTTTACCTTCTTCAAATTCAAGTTCACCGTTGATGAAGATCACCTTACCTTTCCGCTCAGCAGGTTTATTCTTGTTGATGATCAACATACATGCCGGGATACCAGTTCCATAAAAGAGGTTGGGTGGTAGTCCAACCACAGCTTCAAGTAGATCATCACTCAAAATACCTTCACGGATTTTCTTCTCACTGCTACCACGGAAGAGAACACCATGAGGCATGACAACACCACAAACACCCTCAGAATTTAATGACGCTATCATATGTTGGACAAAAGCAAGGTCACCAGCACCAGTTGGTGGTGTTCCATAGGGAAAACGTCCATATGGATCGGCATCAGCACTTCCTTTCCCCCACTTCTTCAAAGAGAATGGTGGATTGGCGATAACCCTATCAAAAGTCATCAACTCACCATCTTCAATATGCTGAGGTTCACGAATGGTATCACCTTTCCGAATATCAGCATTGAACACACCATGAAGGAACATGTTCATCTTGCAGATAGCCCATGTGTTCAAATTCATCTCTTGACCATACAAAGAGATATTCGATGAATTTTGACCATGAGAAGCAAGGTAGTTTTTGGACTGGATCAACATGCCACCAGAACCAACCGTAGGATCGTATATCCTCATTCCTTCTTGCGGTTTCACGAGATGCACAAGGAGGTTAACCGTGGTCTCAGGGGTATAGAACTCCCCACCTTTCTTGCCAGCCGAATCAGCAAACATCTTGATCAGATATTCATACGCTGTTCCAAGCATATCAGGCTTGTCAAAGTCTACGGTACGAAGACGATGTTTTCCAAAGTGAGAAAGAAGATCACGAAGCTTCTTATCTGAGAGCTTGTTCTTGATATTGAAATCAATGGATACCAGCACACCTTCCAGAGATGGATTCATCTCCTCTATTGCTTCTGTTGCCTTGTTAAGTTCTGCACCAATATCATGCTTCAAGTCCTTCAACCGATTCCAACGTGCTATCTCAGGAACGAAGAAGGTAGAGGAGTATTCATCCTCATCATCAGCGTATTCCTTTGCCTCAGCTTCGGATTTATTTTTATCTAAGTAGTATTGGATAACCTTCTCCTGAGCCTCTTCAAACGCATCAGAAAGACGTTTCAGGAAGAGCATTCCAAAGCAGTAGTCCTTGTATTCGGACGCATCCATGGAGCCTCTCATGATGTCTGCTGCTTCCCAAAGGAACGATTCAAGTTGTTGCAATGTGAGCTTGGTCACTGATGTACTCCAATATGTATAAGTGAGGTGACAATTAAGTTAGGACCAAAAGCCATAATGCCTTGAAAACCTTGATGAATCAAGGAAATTTCACTCCATGAAAACTTTCTCAAAAAAAGTATGCCTAAAAATGACGCTTCTCAAATTCCATGGTAAAATTCGCTTCTTGAACAGTTTGAAATCCAACTGCAATACTATTTGTAAAAGGTTGCATGTTCAAAAAACACCATTTTTTGAATCACTTTTATAAATAAGAGAAAGGAGAAAGAAATGCTTCATTTCATTCCCATTACATAGGTGTCACATTATAGTTCATATCTAAAGACCTTGATTGAAAGTTGGCAGTGGTTAGTTGCTCCACTATAGAATTGTAACCCATCGAGTATTAGTATTTCTTACTAATACAATCCCGCCATATTGCTCTTCGAGCAGGGGTAATGAGAGACGTAACAACTTCGACACCAAGTTGTTCCAGTGGTAAAGATATGCCGTGGCACTGATTCCAGTCTCTTGCGAATGAGGATAATACATTCGCTGTGATTCCAATGACTCATACGAGAGAAATCATATTATACCCCCCTTGTTTCAGGGGGAGTCTCCCAACAGGGGGACTCCCTTTGAAATGGGGGGGGATAAATGTTCAAACCAACCCTCACCGAGAGAAACAAAAAACGTTATATGCGATTTTATTCCTTTTAACTACCTACCAAGGTTAAACAAGGAAGCCTGACCAATACTTTCCTTTTTTGTTTTGTTCTTTTACAGAGCCCATCCTATAAGCAACAAAACAATCATTTCTCACCTTCTCTTATAAATAAGGATGAAGGAATTTTTTGTAGCATAGAAAAACACTACAATACCTCCACCATTATCTTTGCAGCCAATTTGATAATCATTTCAGAATTAAATTGGTGCTACAGATAATGTATTCCTCTTCGCTATACCGAAGAGTTTAAACTTTAACTTTATATAGGTGTCACTATGGAACAGACCGAACTTATTAAAATTTTATTCTTTTTACTTGAAGACATTGACAAGGTAAACATTGCTTCAAACTGTTCAGAAGGATGGAAGCAACAAGTAATTAACGAGAAACTACATGCTATGGTAGGTCCATTAGCATTGCTTGGTGATTTTGGTTACAGCTATCCTCACGAAGAGAGTTGGGACGAAGAAACAGCGTTTGATCTAATTCAATACAGTCCACGTGCTAATCCCGCTCTGTATCAATCTGCTTTAAGCTGGTTGAAAGAGTATGGTTCTGACGAAATAAAAAACCTTATTGGGAAATCTTATAATTTCTCTGTTGAAAGTGACTGTGAATTTTATGAAGCTTTAGATGGATTTATTTCTGATGAGATTGAAAAAGAGAAAGCTACTGCATAACCATCTCATTATTATTACTAAAAGTAAAGGCACCATGCTCCTGTTCATGGTGCCTTTTTTATTTCTCTAAATCCCAAACGACTATTTTTCTTTCTTATATCACCTCTGCATTAAAATTAATTGCAGAAAATTATTTCCTTATTTTGACTTGAAAAACAGTCAACACTTTTTTCATGCAATTTCATAAAGTTATGCTGATTTACTTGTGACGATTAACAAGACACATGGTATATTTAATTAAATTCATGAATAATGAATGATTCAACTTAACACAGGAAATAACAATGGAATCAGCAGAACAAAATTTCAATGCTACTTTAATGGGTATTTTCACACCTTCTGAGGTGGCAGAGATTGAAGAAAGCCAGAGGAAATTTGAAAAATTAATTAACAATCAACGTAGAAATAGGATTGCAGAACAAAAAAAGGCAGTAAAAGATGCAAAGCAAAGTGCATCACTCTTTATAGACAAACTCGAAGATCAGCCTCGTAAAATCACTTTAAATTTCTTGCAGTGATCTCCAAACTACCACTATCAACAGGTGCCATACCATTTGGTAGAAGTTGTTTTACACCAAGTGTTTTTCGTTTCTCATTAACTTTGCGCTGATAGTCCTTACTCATCGGATTGATACCCATAGCACGTTCATTAGCATCAGCATGAGAATCAAGGATGAAATCATACTCTTCCGGGAAATCTTTGATGTGCTGGTGGAGAAGTTTTTTGTCAAAGTCATGATGATGAATGGGTTCACCATCAGCTTTCAACTCTTCTTTCTTAAAACGATTCATAAAGTATCTATTTCCCATACCGTTGCATGAAGTTTTGAACAGCCGGACCAGTCCATGGAACACCGGAAAAGGTACCCATTCCATCCATTGAATTTAATTCTTCGGCAACTTGAACAAAGGTCTTTCGCTTACCTCCACGAGGTTTTCTTCTCAGCTTACGTATCTCCTCTAACAAAAGGGTTTGATACTCAGGATCATCACGAAAACCTTTCTTCCCTTCACATTTACCTCTCTTCTTACGAATATCCTCACGAGCTAAGCGTAATTTCTTAACCAGCAGGTTCTTTTCGAGTTCAGCAAATACACCTTGAATCTGAATCAGTGCTTTTCTCATGGGATCACTGCTGATTGCCTCGGTTACATTCTCACCCGTTCGAGCATTAATCAAAGTGATACCTTTTGATACCAAGTAAACCAAAAGGGTTTCTTGGATTCGGTATTCACGAGCAAGACGATCAAGACCTTCAACAATTATGGTACGGACACCATTACGAAGAATTTCGGAAATCATTTCCTGAAAAACTTCACGGTAAGTGTCATCGGTTACACCGGATACACGTTCGTTAAATACTTTTACAAGCTCAACCTTGTTTGCTTTAGAATAGTCACGGATCATCTCTTCTTGACGATCTTGACCATGACCTTTCAATTGACCCTGACCAGATACCCGAACATATCCATACGCTTTCATGTGAATGAACTCCAAATTTATTATTTACTATACAAGAAAATAATAACACGAAAGCAACTGGATGTGAACTAATTATATCTTCTATTCTACAGAATTGGATATAAAAAACACCTAAAGGAGAGCCAACCCAAACCTCCCCCGAAGAAACCAGCCTGAATTATCAGCAGCAAGCAATATGCAGAATGCTCACCCATGTCAAATTCGTTGCAGAAACAAACCAAAGAAAGGGGATATAAAACTTAACCTTCTCTTATTGCATGGAAAGAAAAAGTACTAATAGTGGAGATACTGGCAACAGAAAATAAAGCCAATAAGAACTAAAACAATATTTTATCTTAATTAATTGAGATTCAAACCAATTAAGATCAAACTCTTTATAATGTTCTGCTTGCAACAATTGGTAATCTTTCGGGTCATGATTTTCTGGATATTTTTGAAGAATATTGTCGTACTCATCATTAATATTAGCAACACTTGCGTCTTTATCAGGATCAGAACTCTTAACGATCTGACGAAGCCTGTTGTACAATACTGTCAAATCATTTGCACAGTTATAAAGCCTCTCAGCTTTAACTTCATAGCTTCTGCATGATTCAAGCAATGACAATATCAAAATAAAAATAGAGAGCACCATAGAGGTAAATATAGCGACCTTGCTACCGTGATCACCAACAGCAAACAAACCCATGTATTCTGCAAGTGTAATTGCAAAAACACAAAGCGTAAGAATTGCTATTGATGCTGATGATAGCTTGTTGTTATTTTTATATCTTCTTGATTTATTAAACCGAGCCCCTTTGGTTTTCCAAATCCTACTGCAAAGCTCGTCAGCAAAGCTTTTATCGCTTTCCATCACAATTTCCTCAATAAAAAATAGGGGTCGCCTCAAAGGTAAAGTTAAAACTTCTCCTCTGCAATAATACATTGGAGACCTACGACTTACTTTAAAGCTATGATCACAAATACCGCTGGCAAATCAAACCAGCAGCCTCCCTAAAAGGGGAGGCGACCCCTAAGATATCAACCCAATATCAAGGTCTAAATCCGAGAGACGTTTTCGTCTGATCCGATTAAAAAATGAAAGAATCTCCTCTTCCTTATAGCGCTGCTTAGGGTTCAGGTATCCTCTATCAGCAAGATACTTAATTTTATCCTTCACAGTAACATACTGCTCGTAATTATGGATATAGCCACCAAACGGGTCGTGTTTCGCCTTGTAGTATGCCTTAGACAAACGCTTTAGCCCAACTGGTACCTCATGGTCAAAATCTGGCATCCTGTTAAAAAAGGACTTAATGATCGAATCAAGCTTGTGTAGCAAAGAAATATCATTGATCTCCAAAAAATAAAACAACCATCCGTAGCGCTTATTATCACTAATCGCACCAGTGATCTTTTCGTTCAAATCAGCAAGAAAAACTTTCTTTTGAGCGTCCCGATCAAGCCATGAGTATTTCTTGAGTCTATTGTCAGAGTTATGAATGTATGACGAAAATTTTGCTGCTATGGAAGTGATAAATCTTTCCACATTTTTCTCTTTAATTCTAACATCTGGCAAAGCCAAGTTATAACCAAGGTAATCAAACCCATAGCCACTTAAACGACATTCAGTTTTCGATTTATTTAAAGGTAAACAATAATCATCAAGAATTCTTGAAACCACACCTTCAACATCATCAGAATCTTCATCTGTTAAGAAGATCAAAATATCATCAACATACCTAAAATACTTGTCACCTACAGTCTCAAGTTGCCGATCTACCTCCATTAAATAGATATTTGCAAGTATGTTGGAAATTGACAAACCTTGAGGTACACCACACACCCTTTTATAATTGTCAACCTCAGACCTTTTGTAGTTGATTGGAACAGTAGGTGTTTTTAATGTTTTTCTTATTAAACTAAGTATTCTTTTCGATTTAACTCTTTTACCTAAAACTTCCAGAAGTTTAGAATGATCTATATTGTCATAGAATGATTTAATATCAGTCTTAAAGTAGCACAACCCTTTTCTTGGTACTTTTTGATAATACTCCTTGATATTTGCTATGTAGTTATTTGGAAGTGTCCTGTTAACACATTCAGGAAAAACATCATGAAGAAAATCCTTTATTAAAAATAAAACTATTCTATCTCTTATTGTTGGAACAGATATAACACGTGGATTACTATCCCTCCCTTTACTTTGAAGTTTTTCAACATAGGGAGAAAACTTATATGATCCATTTTTACATTTTCTGTATATTACATCAAAATGTTCATTTTTTACCTTGTTGAAAGTACCGATTCCGACACGATCAATCCCTCTTGTTCCCTTTATAGCAATATGTTCCTGATAAACATGTTTTATGTTTCTCAGGAGAAACAGTTGGTTGAAAATGATATGAGGAGTGTCAGCTTTCATAAAAGGTCACAAAATCTAAAGCACATCTTTATACGATTGCTCAACTATCCCAAAGACGTAATCAAGGTCATCTTTTCTTTTGAGGTAAACCCTGCGATCCATGGTCCAGTTGTAACCCTCGGATATTTTTTCTACCATCCCATCAGGATCATCATAATCAACTGGTCTCAAATGAATTTTTAATCCATCTTTAAGAACGGTAATCTCAGCAAAATTCTTAGCCACACGATATGCAATGTAAAGAGATGTAGCTTTCTCTTTCACGTTTTCATCCAAAGCAACAATACGTTCCCTCAACTCAGAAAATATCTCTTTTGTTGTATTGGATGCTTTTTCAAGCAATGCATCACCAGAAACGTCCACAACGGCTTTCTCTGTTGAAACAGTGGCAACTGATGACTTAGCTTGCTGCTCACTCACAGCTAATGGCTCAAGGCTAAATATACCGTCTTCATAGTAACGATACTTGAAGAGTTCAATCCGCATTGGGACCACCTCAACCGTATCAATATCAAACTTGCTATATGATTCAGCAATGCATACAACACGAGGGTTTTTCCAATCAACTTTTATTGAATTGGCAACCTTCTCACCAAGCTTCTTGATCATCAACATCTCAAAAAACTCAACCTTCTGAGCTTGTAACCATTTAAGGTAGGACAATCCTTGATTTATGACGTTATCATTCCGGTTGCGTTTATACTCAATGATGACAGGAGCACCGTTTACATCGACCGCCAACGTATCTATACGACCACCGAATGTTGTTTGATACTCCGTATCCAAGAAATGCATATCCAAGGCTTCAAAGAGATTTTCCTCAACCAATTTTTGAAGATGTTTTTCTTTGGCAATGGAAATGGACTTTAGCTTTTTAAGTTTCCCTTTATCTTCTTTAAAAAGCGGCATTGATTAACCTTTTTTCAATGTTGAGCAGAATGTATTTGACCAGTCCACTGCTTATTAATTTCAATCTGGTTTCTTTCCAGTTGAGAGCTATGTTTATCTTGTGACGCAAGAAAGAAAACAACATGTGCCGTTCTATATGAAAAAACTATATTGCATCCAGTTACCCGTTTTATTTGCTCAGCCGTTCTTGATATAAAATCTTCCCGCTTCTCACGAGTAAAATGCTGGTAAACCAAAACAGAATGACCGTGAGCATAGGTTTGATCAAATTCATGCCAAAATAAATACTTGGATGAATCCTTGCATCCGTACTTCTTAGACTTAACCTCGAACCCATTATCAGGATCGAAGAATATCAGATCAGTTTTACCTAAGATGAGTTCAACATTCTCAAAATAATCTTTTCGAGCACGAGCACCATCCGAAAGAAGATCAGAGTGAAACATCGTGTTAGGGAGAATATCACTTCTTTCAATTAAATCAACTGAACGCTTACCCTCTAACGATACTGTTTGATATAGAAAATCATAAAGGTCTGGATCATGGTTTTTCCATTTCGCAGGTTGATCCAAGTAGCCAAGAAACTTACCATCCGTCCTACCATCAGGCGGGGTAAGCATCCAGCAAACACCAGTTGAAAGCTCACCATAACCACTGAGAATACGAAGCAGACCATACTTTCGATAGTCGTTTACATCACCAAAATATTGATTCTTCATAATTCAACAAAGCTCCACATTTCATCCGCTTCCCATTACTCGACCCCAAACTGACCTTACCATAACACCAAAACCTATCTAAAAAATTGAGCGACGAAACCTCTCAACACCTCGAAAATACAACAAAAACAAAAAAAATTCAAAAAACCGTAACGAATCCCTTTTTTTGGGGTAAATTTAATCTCATCAACAAAAAATACTTGTGAAACATAGAGTTCCAAGAACATAAAAAACAGAACAAACTAAGCTCAAAGGAGAAATCATATACAAAAACAAAATGTGATTTAACAGAACGATGGAATTAAAGGACATAAAATCAACAGCTAAACAATTTTCAATATCAGTACATACCATAAGAGACTATATCAAGAAGGAAGGATTTCCACACTTTAAGCTACAAAGGAAATATCTTTTTGACCAAAACGAAGTAGCAGAGTGGTTCAGAAACAGAAGAGACCAACAATCAAAGAACCATGACTTAGACCTGCACAGTATAGTAAATAACGCATTGAATTGTATTTAAATATAAAAAATTAATAATAAAACAATCACTTTAATATGCAGTCATGGCATAAAAATGGAGATTGATTATGCCTTGGCGAAAATACAAAGAAAAAAA
>CAZCGN010000008.1:0-10455 GCA_964498285.1 uncultured Methanosarcinales archaeon | reverse complement strand
TCTGTAATCGCGCCGCGAGAGTACTATTCCGGTTGTTTGGTAGAGGAGGGACATGGTTAAACTGAGCTTAATGCATCTCGATATGTACAGTAATCGCAACTCTTTGATGCTTTAGGGACTGAATCCGAATCGAGTTTCTTCTTGATTTTTGCGAGCACCCCCTCGACCCAGTCATCAGAACCTGTGTAAGGAATCAGATGCACATCGAACTCAATCTTTGCGTCAAATGCTTTTTCATCTGGACGCCCCGTACAATAAACAAAGTATCCGATGTCGCTCACCTTGAGCCCGTTCTTCCGAAGCAACCACTGATACACTTCCATCTGTCTCTTATAACCATCTTGCCAACCATCTTTGAGTTCTGTCACAGGCTCACTCTTTGCCGTCGCTTTATAATCAACAACTACATATTCGTCTTCTCTATTGATCCAAAGATCATCAATAGCCCCGGTAACACGCAATCCTGTTTTTGGATGCACATACTCAACCCCCTTAAAGTTCTCACGCCACACATCAAGCTTCTCGTGCTCTACAGGCCGAAGATCCAAACCATACTCCTTATGAAGAGGATGCTGCTCCCCTTTTACTCGGTGTGTATCAAACTCATTCTTAAGCAATGAGTCAACAGCAGAGTTGAGATTAAACGGATACCCCGGCGGTCGCTTCAGACCAAGCTTGTTATCAAGATAAAAACACCGCGGGCATTCTTGAAATAAATCAATCTTGGAACGCGAAAGCTTCCACCGCTTTCCACCATAGTTCCAATCAGCTTTTCTGGGGATGTTGTAATAGTCGGACATAAGAAACTCAAACCTATAATTCAGGTATTAATTGTCAATTTTTTAGCTGTGCCCATCTTTTAATTTCATCTGCCAACTTATCTCCAACCCCATCCGGCAGGTCAGCTAATTCATTCTGTGAAATCCAAAACCGTTCATCTTCAATATCGAAATAGAATGCGTCTCTATTGAAAAAGTAATTCAATCCCATCTCATGACCTGTTTTACCCATCTTAGTACCATCGGCATGCATCTTAACAATATGTGCAATTTTTTCTTTTTTATTCATAAACTTGATTACAAATATTTCTTTTCAAGCTTTTCTTTAACAGAAGTCCACGTAGGACATTTGTCAGCAAGCAACCTATAGAAAGCTGCATTGTGGTTTTTGTATCTGAAGTGGCACAGCTCATGTGAAATCACATAGTCAATGCAATCCTTTGATGATCGAATGAGGTGAGGGTGTAATACAATCCTCTCTTTCCCCAAAAAACTACCCCAACGTTTTGCCATCTTTTTTATCTGTACAGTAGGCAATTTTTCAGTATATCCAAATCTTTTATACACTTCTTCAAGACGCTCTTGAAATACTTTTTGTGCCCGACCCTTAAACCAATTATTCAATATTGTTTTGTTAGCTTTGCTATTTTGAACTCCTTGATTTGTAATAAGTTCAAGTTTTCCATGCTTTAATTTCACTCCTGTACTTGCTCCGCGCTTTACAATCAATTGATACTGTCTACCTAGATAGTAGAAGCTTTCACCTGACACAAAGTCTTTTTTCTGTGAGCTCTGCTTAACTGTTTCGAAATAAGCAAGCTGCTTTTCTAGCCAGACCCATTTTCTTTTCAAGAAATCATCAATTTTATTCTGAGTTATGTTTCTCGAACCTTTGACGACAATCTCAGAATCAGGAGTGACTGTTAAAGCTAAACTTTTTCTATCTTCTCTGATGAGTGTGTATTTGTAGTTATATTTTCCGTAATGGAAGTTTTTTCTCATACGTGAAACTTGTCATGGTTTGATACCGCTAGGTCGATCGTTTTGAGAACGATCTCCATAGCTTCTTCACCAGTCATGTCGATACCCATTTCTACCTTAACTACATCGTAAAGATAATCATCCAAACGTGACGCCATAATTCGTTTTGCCTCAGCGTTCTTGTGCCAATCAATGATTGCCTCAACCCTTATTACCTCCATCATGTTGAGTATTATTTCCGTATAATCCTTGTTGTCTATTTTATACTTATCAAAATCTGCACTAAGGTTTCGATAAAAGATAGAAGCACCTTCCACCTCCTGAATGTTCATCGGTGCATTTGTGTCTTTCTTTTCGACCACCTCATCTTTAATGAGTTTAAGTTGACCTAACGCTTCAGCATCTGCCATTTTACCTTCACGCATTCTTTTAATGATCTTCTCAATCTTTTCAGAAAAGCGATGATAAAACTCCGGATCCTCATTTTCTTTTTCGTGAATTGTTTTCTGTGTTAAGGCAGCAATAGCTTCTGCTTTTGACTTATCAGAACCCAACTCTTCAATAACCTGCCCAAATCTTTCAGGGTCTGTAATATCTACCCGTTCGGTAAGAAGCTCTACCCCTTTGGCATCGATATACTTATCCAGAAGCTTGATTAGTGGCTTCTTGTATTCGTCTAGTCTGATCTCATCAGCATGAACCAGTCGCACCTCTCCACGCAATTCCGTAAATTTTTTCAGCTCCTTTTTGTAAGTATCGATGTGCTTGAATGTTGTTGGAAAATCTTTCAATGATAGACACTCATTAAATAAACGAGTGAACTTATTGTATAGGTCATAAAACAGACGTCGTTCAGCCTCATCCTCAAGATGTTGAATGAAAGCCTCATGATCCGCAGGTAACCCCTTAAACAAGTCATGCAATTCGCTGTATGCAGACTCCAACTCGTTGATTTTTGCATCTGTATCAAACAATGCATTCTCAACATCCTCAGCCGCGAAGTTTCCAAATAGCTTCATGGCTCTATCTAGATTTTTTGCGTTCTCAGAATAATCAATAATGTACCCAACTGTTTTTGGTGTGCCTTCATTTTCAAACAACCGATTAACACGAGCGATCGCTTGAAGTAAATTGTGATCCTTTAAATCTTTTGCAAGATAAAGGATTGTATTGCGTGGTGCATCAAAACCTGTGAGAAGTTTGTCTACCACAATCAGCAATTCAATTCCATCATCGTTGTACTTAAAACTGTCAATCACCTCGTCTTCATACGACTTAAGGCTCCTGTATTTCTGCGAAATATTTTCAAGATAATCTACAACTTCTTTTTTGTGAGTATCTTCTTCATCTATGATTCCTGATTCGCCTGAGATTACAACTGCTGAATCAACTTTTCCTGACTCGTCTAAATACCTTTTGAACAAAACTGCAGAATACTTTGACGGTGCAACGATCTGACCTTTTAATCCAGTCGTTTGAAAATTCGAGACAAAGTGTTCCTCAATGTCATACGTAATATCTCGTATGATCCCGGGGTTATCCTTGATAATACTTCGATCAATATAGGCTTGTATTTGCTGTATCTGCTCTTTCGTTTTTCCCTTGGTAATACGCTCCATGTGGCGATCTATCTGCTCCTTGTTTTGCTCAACTTCTATATAACGCCCTTCGTAAATCAAAGGAAGCACAACCTTGTCAGTAATTGCCTGATCAATCGTGTACTTATCAATATAACCACCAAACTTTGCATAACTCGGTGCTTCTTTTTTCATGAGTGGAGTTCCTGTAAATGCGATGTAACAAGCATTGGGCAACACTCGATTCATTTCCAGGTTTGCAATTCCGCCCTGTGTTCTGTGAGCTTCGTCAATCAACACAAAAACATCTTTGTCTTCATCCACAAAACCTGTTCGTTTCTTTGCGGCTGACTCAAACTTTTGAACCAAAGACGTGATAACGCTCAAATCTTTTTCTTTAATCTTATCCAAGAGATCCTGTCCGCTCTTTGCTCTGTGAACTTTCTTTTTAAGGCCACAGCTCTTAAATGTATCTCCCAACTGCTTATCCAAATCACGACGATCAGTAACTAGTATCACTCTTGGATTCTTAATATGCGGATTATCAATCAGAGCCTTCACAAACATGACCATGGTCAATGATTTTCCTGATCCTTGTGTGTGCCAAACCAGACCACCTTCTCGCTTGTCGCTATCACCATCATCCTTTGTAATCCGTTCGAATATTTTCTTCACCGCAAAGTACTGCTGGTACCGAGCCATCTTCTTTACGCCTGCATCATAGATAACATAGTTACGACAAAGATCCAGCAATCTGTCTTTTTGAAAGAGTGAATCAACGATTCTGTCTTGTTCACTTGGAATTCGATTCTTATCTTGCTTATGATTGAATGTATATCCATTTAGATCCTTGAGTAATTGTGAATACACCTCGGGATCAATGGCTTTCTTGATGATGCTTTGTACTACTTTATCCTGATCTTCTTTTAAAACATCCTTTTCTTTCCATTCAGAATAAAATTTCAAGGGAGTGCCTGTGGTTCCATAACGAATGCTGTTTCCGTTTGTTCCAACAAGCAGTTGTGTGTAAGCAAAAAGCTTTGGGCAGTATTCAATGCGTTGATTTCTCAAGTGTTGATTAATTGCCTTATCAACCTCAACGCTTCCTTTTTTGTTCTCAATGATAGAGAAAGGGATGCCGTTAACAAATACAACAATGTCAGGACGGATAGAGTCTCGTCCATCTGCTGGGAACTCGACTGTTACATGAAAGGCGTTATTCTCTGGATTTTCAAAATCGATATATTTAACATTCTTTGAAACCCGCTTTCCATCTACAAGAACACTGACTGATTTTCCACCAGTTGTTGGCATAAGCAAGTTAAAAACCTTTTTCGAAGTATCGATAAGCCCTTCGAAAGGAACATTCTCAAGCTCATCAACTGCCTCAAGAATTTCTTTTTCAGCAAATTTGTATTCGCTACCTTTATGTTCGTAGCTGTTAATCCTTTTCAATTGATCCAACGTGATATCTCGCAGAATAAAGTTTGACGCATCATCACCACGCTGACGTAAAGCCTCATCTGCTGAAATATACTCGTATCCAAGATTGATCAACATCTCAACAAACGGCAACTGCGATTGCATTGCTTCATTGAAATCAACTTCTTTAATATTGCTAGTCATATTTAAAACCTTTTTGTTATCCACTTGACTTTTTGGTCATTTGTAGATATAAAGTAACTACATTTGACACCTCGTTCTTCGAGGAAGTTCCGCACTCCACTTCTGTGGGGTGCAGATTTTTTTTATTCAAATTGTTCTTTAAATGCCCTAGTGATTCTTTTTAGCTCTTTTGCATTAACAGAGCATTGTTTTGACAATAGCCGTCTTGTGCTAATTATTCTCCCTTGTGAAATATTTGCTGCTCGTTTTATTTGGGCATCGTCTTCTTTTAATATCACCTGATACCAAACACTTGGACTCTTTATTTGTGTTGTTAACGGAAGAACGAAACAAGCATGTTGATTATATTTTCTGATGATTAACACTGGTCGGTTAAATTCTTCACTTTTCCCATTAATCTCGAGACCAATATTTTGACCAAGTGCAGCCCACCAAATCTGACCTTCATGAAAATATAGATCTCTTTGATTCTCTTTTTGATTGTGTCTAAGTTTCTTTTTTGCCCAATCAATAATTTTTTGTGCGATTGTCTTCTCGATTTCTGCCATATCACTCTACGTGAATTTTCATATCCTCCGGTGTTCTGATTTTTCCAGTAACAAGATTGTTGAGGAGATACTTTTTTTGCTTCTTGAATTCTTGAAGTTTGTTTTCCAGCAAGACAAGCTCCTTTTCTGCAGATGACAATATTTTCACGATATCCTTCTGTTCATTTTTATTTGGCATCAAAAGATCAAAATTTCGCAGGATAGTCTGTGAAATATTTGGCTGCGCAGCACCTGAACCTAGAAGAATAAAGTTTTCTGTCTTTGTTGATAGAAGAAAATAAAGAAAGTCAGGATCATTCTGATCATTAGCAATTAAACTACAAACTGCCTGATTCGTAGATGCTTGCTCTTCTAAAATCCCCACCTGTCCAGCTGTTGCTCCGTACATAGCAATTAACACTGTCTTTTTCGGTAACATTTTTGCTGATGAGTTCTTTAGCCCCTCTTCGGTTACATAATTATTGAAATGCCATATTCTACCTTTTCTCACTTCTCCACTTTTTAACCAAGGAATATTACCGTTTATGTAATATTCCTCTACCGTACTTTTAGGTGTTCCTCCTGAACCCATTTCAGCCATCTCATCCAATCGCTTATATTTCCACTTTTCACTAAACCCAGGCAGCCTCTTTTTACCCGTAAGCAATTGCTGCATGAAACCTTTTTTCAATTGTTCCTTAAGTTCAATTTTCTTCTCAAGCAAATCGATTGCCTTGTCCCAAGTCTCAAGAACAGCAACAATGCGCTTTTGTTCAGGGAGGGATGGAAGATTAACTTTTAATGATAAGAAATCTTTTTTTGATATATTTTTCATTGATCCGCTGGTTCCAGTCCCCAATGATTTTATTTTGTGACTATAGAAACCAGATTGAAACAAATATGCTAACCAATGGGTGTCCACGTCGGCATTACCGTAAAACTCTGTTTGCCATATTCGGTCTGGCAAAAAAATGTGTGGATATGTTTTTGATATGTAAGCAGTTTCCCCAACAAGCTTGGGTGTATTCATTCTACTTATTAATATTTGTCCAGCCTGCGGATTTACAGATGCTCGACTAAGATCTTTTTCATCAACAATTTTCTTCTCAGCAGAATTAAATACCCCAGCCTGGATAGCGGATGTTTTCAGAATGTAAGAACACGATTCACTATATTTCTTATCTGTTGAATTAACACTCACGCCGGCATTTAGATTTTTAATAAGCGAACTTAATTGAACCTCATTCCATGCAGACATCGAATGGGCCAATGACTCAATCAAGTCATCCAAAGTTTTGATATGTGCGAATTCTTGCCTGCGATCAGGGACAACAATAACAACTATATCCTCATTTGGTTTGATGGCATATTGTATAGAATTTTTATCCCGAATGACGATGCCCGCATCTGAATACTGACTGCGTAATTTTCTGATCGAAGCTTTTAGCAAGTCCCATGCTGCACCACCTAAGATTATATTGCTAAGAAAGATAGTGATCTGCATTGCAAGATCGCCTTCAGATAATCGCCAGTGATCAGCCGAAACGTTTACGGGGAGATTATCAAAAGCTTTCCGAACGGCACCCACCTGATCGGCGTGTTCTTTGCTTATGTGTACTTGTATTTGACTCATACCTTTTTATCCTTACCCCAAACATCTACCGTTCTATAGTCGTAAAGATGTAACTGTTTTTTACGTTTAGGATTTTGTTCGTTGTGCGCATTGATGGCATGCTCAATATGTTGGGCATTTTCCACGGAAGAAACACCGACAAAAATATTTTTCACTTTCGACTGCAGAATTGCATTCATAATATGCCGGTCACTTCTCTTAAGTAATGTTCCGAAAACAACCAAATCTTTCCCGATGCTTTTTAAAGACCTGAAGCAATGGTTCAAGTATGCGTTGTGAATAATCTTCGTATGTTTCTGTTCGCTTGTTCCCTCGGAAATAAAAACCGGATATTTACCCTCATCTAAACTAGCTCTTGTTTGTTCAATTAAATTAATATCGGCATTGTTATATGTGCGCTTGATAATTTCATCATCGGAGTCAAAAATATGAAGCCCTCCATGTAAGAAATGAACGTTGAATCCTGAACCTGGATTATTCTGATAAACAACATATGCTTCTTCTCTGCTTTCATCATTGTCTCCAAAACCGTCTTTGTAATTTCCGCTTTCATCGATCATTACCACCCAATACAGCAACAAATCGTAATTGATAGTGTATATTTTCCCCGGAAATTTTTTCAGAAAACTCAAGCAGTACTGCTTTTCACTTTCTGACACCTCGGATGCTTTTTCTGGATGGTTATTTGTAATGATTTTAACTAAGTAATCTTTCAAGATTGCGGCATCGCTTGCAACTTTTTTTATAGCCTTTTCATTCCCTGTATAGATATCTACAACTTTCAATGACTCATCCAACAGACGCATAACACTTTCAAAATCAGCCGTGTTCAGCTTCTGAAACAAACGGTACAATTCACTTTCTTTGTTGATGATTCCATTGGAAACAGCGGAATCTAGAAGACTAGTGAATGAAAACCTGTCTTTATCATAGGCAATGCTAAAACCGTTCCCCAAAAGCAAATGAGGTTCTCTTGCTTGCTCAATCACCTCGTTAAATGTAAGTAGGGTTTCCATATTAGATAATATTGAGATCTCTCAAATACCCACCCATCTCCTCCTCCAACTTCTTTAACTCCGGCTCGATCTTTTTCAATTCCTCAATCGTCACTTTCATATCTACAGGCTCTTCTTCCTCAAATGTATCAACATAACGAGTGATGTTGAGGTTATAGTCGTTCTCTTTGATTTCTTCAGGATTAACAAGACGTGAGAATTTTTCAACTTCTTTTCGTTCTACGTATGTGCTGAAAATCTTATCTGCGTTTTCTTGTGTGAGTGTATTTTGTTTCTTTCCTGACTTGTATTCTTTTGAGGCCTCGATGAACAGAATGTCTTTCTTATTCTCATTAGCACCACCGACTTCCCGAGATCGATCAAGGATCAAGATTGTAACGGGAATACCTGTTGTTTGGAATAACCCAGCAGGGAGGCCAATAACCGCATCGATGAGATTTTCTTCAAGCAATGCTTGTCGAATACGTCCCTCAGCCCCTCCTCGGAATAAAACTCCGTGCGGAACAATGACAGCAACACGACCAGTCTTTGGTTTTGCTGTTTCTACCATGTGAGAGATGAATGCGTAGTCACCCTTATCTTTGGGTGGAACACCTCGGAAAAAACGCTTGTACTTATCAGCTTCTGCATTTTCCGCGCCCCATTTTTTCAAGCTAAAAGGTGGGTTTGCAACAACAACGTCAAACTTCATCAACTTATCTCCTTCGGTAAGAAGAGGGTTGTTCAATGTGTCACCCCACTCAAGTCGCGCACCATCTTTTCCGTGCAAGAACATGTTCATGCGAGCAAGCTGGTATGTTGACCCTGTGCTTTCTTGACCATAGAGCATGTAGTTTTTTGAATCCTGCTTTTCAACTTCTTCACCTGCTAAGAGAAGGAGTCCACCAGATCCCATGGCAGGATCACAAATTCGATCTCCTGGCTTTGGCTCTGCAAGACGCGCGAGCAATGCAGCTACAGCTTTCACAGTAAAAAACTCACCAGCTTTCTTTCCAGCATCTGCGCCGAATCGCTCGATCATGTACATGTATGAATTTCCAATAATGTCATCATCCATATCGGATAAATCAATTTTCTTGAAATCCTGAATAAGGTGGCGGATCATTTTATTTCGTTGTTCAAGTTTTCCAAGAATTGCCTCAGAATTGAAATCAACCGTGAAGATACCTTCAAGCTTCTCCCTGTTTGCTTCTTCGATTCTATGGAAGGCCTTATTCAACTCTTCACCGATATTGTCTTGTTCGTGGATGCTGTAGATGTAATCAAACGTTGCATTCTCTGGAAGATAAAAACGGTCGAGTTTCATCTTTTCATCAATACGGATCTTGTCATTACCAAAGCGTTCTGCGTATTTCTCGCGTTGCTTCTTAGAAAGGTCGCTAATATATTTAAAGAAGAGCATTGCCAGTGCGTAATCCTTGTAAATACTTGCGTCGACATTCATGCGGGCTGCATCAGCTGCAGACCATAGAATCTTATTAAGTTCTTGTTGTGAGTATGTAGAAGACATATTTATTTGATGATTTGCGAAGTTGAAGCTTTCCGAACTTGATCGAGAAGAATCTGTTTTTTAGTAAGTAAGTGTTTTTGAGTATTTATATTGCTTACAAGTTTACTGAAAGTCTGTTGTGTCGGCTTATCTGGTATAAAGATACGTAGATTTTTTAACTCGCTCAGAGAAACCATCTTTACTGAAGACCCTGTAGTAATCTTCATTAGATCTGATTGACCTCTATTTGAATTGAGATATGCACATAAATACTCTGGTGACATGTCATTGTCGACAACTCGTATTACCTGTAATGCCGAAGTGGCTATTGCTTTATTGGAAGCTTCTCGAAAAACAGCTGATCTGAATCCGCTAGAGCCAATCCCACGAGAAACCAAAAGCACATCCCCGTCGTGGAGGATGGCTGTTTCTGGCGCGCTTTTTTCTTTGATTTTTTTAAGGTCGTCAAAAAGAATTGTTCCATCTTGTCCAATATCACTTGCTTGAATGACTAAAATAGAACCATCCTCGTCTGTTGGGGTAGAGCCACGGAACGAAAATCCAGAGCTCAATTTTGCTATACTTTGTAGTGATTTCTTCACATTTTTCTGATTAGCTTGCCCCAAGCATACACGAATACGCTAAATCATGCAAGCACACAGTGAATAATTACAAACAAGTACAAAAACATAAGTACTTGAAAGCACACCCCTCGGGGTGTGCTGCGTACAGGTCGAGCTAGACCTGCTTTTCGATAATGTGTGGCAGGCCACGGAGCTTGCCAGCATCGTCCATGCCGTAGCCGACCACGAATCCGACACCCTCAC
>CAZCGN010000007.1:14877-21484 GCA_964498285.1 uncultured Methanosarcinales archaeon | reverse complement strand
AGACTTCTTCTTAACAGGTGCACTATATGGAACAAGAGGATTTGCAAGATCTTGCCCGAAATAACTGACAGCAAGACCTAGTTCATCAACAAACTTACTTCTCTTCTTCCCAACACCACCTTTGCCCTTTCCAGTTCCTAAGGCAGGAGCACCAAGAGGCAAAGGAGGAGGAATCCTAAATACAGGAGTTATGATAGGTACATTCGTAGAGATAGGCATATTGGTCTGTGTAGAGACAGGAATATTTGTACCAATGAAACTATTGATGTTATCCCCAATAGGTAGTTCCGTAGATACATCGATAGGTTGTTCAACTTGGACATCCGTTTGAGTAGTCGTCGGAATATTTATACCAAAAAAGTTATTCAATAAAGATTTCGTATTGGCTCGATTATTGGTTTGAGTCTGGACATTTGTGTTCACATTACCAGCAACAGCAAAGTTCTCCTGATTAGCCCCCACCTGACTGAACAAAGTGCTTTTTGATTGAACCTTAGGTTTACCCTGTGCTACTTGACCACTCATATCAGCACCCCACACACTTGCCTCATTAGCTGCAGTCACACTAGGAATACTAAATGCAGGAGTCGGTACTTTTGTAGGTTTAGGTACAAAATCAAGCGATTTAAAACTTGACTTCCTCATTACCGCATCAACGGCATCAAAAGCAACAGCTCGTTCACCAGCGACTGCGGTCTTGTAAAGAACAGGTTCAGCTAATTCAATACCTGCTTTTTTTGCAACCGGACGAATAACTCTACTTGTAGCAATATCACCAGCAAACTCATAAGGATCAACAAAGTACCCAACACCAGTCACTAGCTTGGACGCTCTCCTAGCTTTCCGTGCACCAATGCCAGTTGCTGTTGCTGCTTCACCAGCAAAGCCTAAGGAAAGTGCATTGAACACCCCAGCAGTAGTAGCACCAACTGCAGCATTCCTCAAAACATCAGAAGGAACTACATCAGTTTGATAAATTTGAGCCTGACCAATAGTTCCAACCGCACCTTCTACAACACCAGCTCGAGCACCAGTTTGAAACCCTTTCTTAGCAAAAGTCCCAAAAGCCTTCTCACCAGTAACAACAAGCCCAGCCTTACCTGATTGTCTAAATAAATTACTTAGAATCCCTGCACCAGCTAATTCACCACCAGCCTCAATACCGACATATCCAGCTAGTTGACCAGTAGCCTCTGCCTTATATTGTGAATAATAGTAATTAGTTCTCTCCTTCACTTGCTTATCAGTCAAAGTAGGATTTCTCTCACGAACACTTCTCTCAATAGATTTCTTAGTGACTTCTTTATCACCAGCAAACAAACTCACTTGATACAAAGAAGCTCTTGGATTTATCGTCCAGCCCAATAAAGGAAGATTTTGTGTCTTGTCATACCATTTAAGATCTGGATTTCTCCCAGCCACAACATCATCAGCAAACTGCTTTCCTTTCTTATTCCCAAACTGTTGTTTAAACTCCTTACGAACACCAGACTCCCACAGCTTAACACCACGATTTATGAAATTAGTTCTTTCAGTGCCAGTCAAACCTTGCCTATCAGCAGCAGCTTCATACTCACCGACCACAGCTTGTTTTTGATCCCTAGCCCATGCAGCCCCTTGATAGAAACGGTCATAATCACCAAAACTCTGCTCCACATCCCTGATTGCCTGACCAATAATTAATCGATCATCTTGTGGATTAGTGCTCTGAAATTCACTGCCCCGAATAGTTGGACTAATGATTCTTTGTGCACCCCTAGCAGTGGCTCTTGTAGTTTGAAAACCTGCAGTTCCCAAAGTCAAACCTCTTGCCAATTGACCAGCAATACCAGAAGCACCTCCAGCAGTTGCTACGGTAAGCCCTGCACCAGCAGGACTGCTCACAGCCCCACCCAAATTCCCAATCAAAGTATCTTCATATTTCTGTGCAACTGGTACACCTTGAAATAATCGAGCCGCCCTTCGTTGCTCCTTTTGTCTCTTCTCAGTTTCACCCGTTACAGCATAAGTAATAGTTCCACCTAGCCCTGCTAACCCTTGCCAGAGATTGACACCAACATCCTTTACACTAGCCGAACCCCTTTCAATCCTGGATAATTGACCTTGACGACTAAAGAAATTATCCTCAACAACAACTTCATCATCAGCAACCACCCCTCTAATCACAGAACCCACAATCTGTGTTTCAATAGGCATACGTGATAAGAATTGATCTTGACGCTTCCTATTTGTAGCATCAGTCTCTTTTTGTATTCGACGTTGTTCCTGTGCCAATTCCCTAGATCTCCGCTCCTGATAAGTAGGGATGTCAACTCCTTGACGACGTAAACGAGCAGTTTCAATAGTGTCAGAGACTAATCTTCCAGGACTCGCCCCACCATGCTTTGAATAAAATTCGACAGCACTAGGAGGCTTATCAGAATCAATAGGTTGATTGAGTAATTGACTTACTCTTGACGTTTCCTTCTTCTCTTGAGAAGTTTCTGCCAGACGTTGAAGTTGTTGTCGAGACAAACCACCACTACCAGAAGATACTCCGCTTATACTAGGTGCACGTTTCCTTGTAGCAATTCTTGAGCCATCATCATCAGAACTACCCTCCCGCACAAACTTACCACTAGATAGTTGAACAACATTACTGCTGATATTATCACTTCCATATTGCTTCTGTACCCGTTCTGTCGGAGTACTGGAAGAACCACCCCCAGAACCACCTTGTGAACGTTTGCCAGAAGTAGAAGTATTAGGATCTTTGTCAGTAGCTATTCTCTGACCAGTAGAAGTATTTTCATATATAGGAGTTCCAAAATTGCTTTCTCCAACCTTCTCAAATTTTCCACCATCAGAATTCGATTTATCATTCGATTTCTTGTTGGCTTTTTGAGTGGTTTTCTTGGATGAATCAGCCATATAAAATACCTCTTATTTCAGAATATTTAAACATTTGCGAATATGCCACAACTCAATCCCAACCACCAAATAACTCAAACAAAGCCATAAAAGGTATAATGAAACAAAGAAGATATATAATCACAGCAAGATTAAAAGGAGCTATAAACCGGAAATACCACCTGCGTCGATTAATCCTCTGCACAACACCCAAAATAAGAGAAAGAATATTGCGTAAGAATTGTTCAGTCCTCATCTTCTCCATAAGTATTATTTGCTACCTTCACTTCATCACGAATATCAAGAAGAACCTCCATAATAAGTTTTAAATAGTCACTTGCACTTGAACCAAAACCAATACCTTTTATTGAATTTACAGCCATCTCAATTTCTTTTCTTGTCCTCATTTTTCCTCCTTAGATTTCATCATAACTCCAAGTTATCTATTATTGTTTTTGATTCAAAAACTTCGCCTAATAGGAGTGAGAGCTTCTTCTCAGCCAATGAGAAACTCTTTGCATGACCTTCTTTCTTCTTATATGATTCACTATTCATGAATCCCCTGAGTTTTTCATCATAATCATCAGGTTGCATCTTCGCAGCCTTACACAAAATCTCTATATGCTCAACAATCTGCCTATATTTGATAGACCAAACCTTGAGATCATCCTCCTCAAAGACCTTACTAATCTTCATCAAGGAACTGTGAATATAATATTGAGGATTGACCTTGACTTCTGTACTAGAACCCAACTCATCAAAATCCATGACTTCCTTCTCATAATCTTTAAAATCATCAGCTTCCTTCTTACCAGTCATTTTCCTTGAGCCCTCCCACAGTTGTAACATTCATAGTAAGCATCTTCATTCCTTCCCCTATCGCTGAAATTTCCTCTGCCTTTGCTCCGAATGATCATGGTTTCACCACAACAGACAGGCTTTCTATTCTTGTAGCTATTCATTGATTTTCCCATTTATTTCATAGTCCTCTCGCCAAGCTTTTGCATACCCCAAATTCACCCACTCAAGTAAAGCTTCATCAATATGCAATAATCTCTCATGCTGAACATACTGTTCCTGCCTATATTGATCAACAGCCCTAAGTTGAGCAAGTATATCTGGTCGAAGATAATTACAATATTGCACTTCTCGACTGTATGATTCAGGTAAATCCTTAAACTTATTATCGAGACTCATTCCAACCATCCTCCATTAATAAAGATTTTATCTCAGGAAGCATAGCCTCAACGAATTCTGTTTGATTTACTTTGAAATTCATATTGACTTCTGCACCTGATAACCCTATAAGGACATCTTCAACAGCATCATGATACCCCTCAGAATAACCGATTATATTTCCCATCACCATACCAACCTTCAAAGAAATCCCAGTAACTAACAAGAACAAACATATAATAAGAAGTGTCTGGTTAAGAGTTGGTTTGGTCATCTTTATTTCCCACCCTCATCTTCTTCAAAATCCTGTGCCTCAACTGATGTTAAAGATTGGATTCTTTTCTGCATACCATCATTGATCTTATTCTCAACAAACTTTGCCTCAGTCCTATCTAATTCGTGCATATCCCGCACATGAGGTTTGAGCTTCCATTGACCCCGAACCTGCCGTCCAATGTTAGGCAACTGTTCCGTATGAGTCAAATAATATTCAGCGATTGCATTGATTTTCTGACTGTCCTCCCCTGCTTCAAGAGTCATATCATCAACCAACTTCTTCATCTTTCTTTGGATAATACTGTACTTAGCAGCATAATCATCTTTTTCAAACTGTTCAACCAGCCACTTCGGTGGAAGAGATACATCAATATAAGAAGGAATAAACGTCTTTCTTCGACCATTCGGATAAATCAATTCACCAAATAATTTTCGCTTCTTTAAACGAGGCTTGTCAGGATCTCGATCATCTTTCCACATAACATCAATGTACAAGCGAGTTTTCTTTCCTACAGGACGTTTTGCCCTTATATAGAGATTGATAGTATATCGAACATCACTGGTGATGTCCCTAATGAATTGACTGACAATGATAAACACAAGTGGCTTTATGCTTCTACTCTGTGCATTCACATCAGCGATTGCTTGAGTTAAGAAGTTCTGCCAGTTCTTTGCCCTTACCACGTCACGAGCCTCATGTACACTGAACACATTGGCTTTCTTGTATTCCTTATTGAATAGAAGTTTCTGTAACTTTTGAGGATATTGAAGAGGCGTATAGACATTCATAGCATCAACAAGTTCAGGAGTGAGTTCCACCCCTTGAACCTCCATAAGGATTTGCATGAGTTTAAGAGCACCACTAAGACTCTTACCCGTGCCACTGTCCCCACTGATGAATATGACACGAGGAAGTTTAGCTTTGACCTTCTTGACAATGATACTATAGAGAATACGTTTGGCGATGTCCTCCTTTGAATCCTTTTCAGGATTATAACGAACTCTGAAATCCATCTTAGGAAACTCCATGTAGAAGCAACTATATAAGTTTTTCTATGCTTGTTTTTACTATTATTATATTATATAGTGCAAAAAAAGAAAGATTTTTATACATTAATTTCGTAAAGAGTAATTTACGAAAGAACCATTAATTTACTACATCAAAATCACAATCAGTTCACACAGGAAAAAACAATGGAAAAGTTCAAGGATTGCATGAATAAAATCACATACGGAGTGCTCAAGTGGATAACATATATCACCTGCCTAATCCTAACTATCATCATAGTGAAGAAGTTCATGTGAGAAGAAGGAGGGTATACCATGCCAAGAATAAAGAATGAGCTATATAGAGAGTTTCTTGATTCAGGGACAATACAAATACTCAATGCAGAAGATATTGAAAAAGCCTTGAAGAACGTCACAGGCAGACACATAAAAGAAGGAAGAGCACTCATCATATGCCTATACTACACAGGAGCAAGACCATCAGAAGTCTTACTACTTAAAGCAAGAGACGTGACTAAAGACAAAGGATATATCATAGTTCAGATGAGTGCCACAAAAGGAGGACTGGCAAGACCAATCATGATCCCCTACAAACATAAAATGGCTAGAGAGCTCTACGTATATAGCCAAAGCATATTTCCAGATATGCCCATGTTCTATAACTTCAAAAATAACTACACAAGAATAGTAATGTCCAAAAGAGGAATACCTAAATCATATACCACCACTACAGACAAACTCAGATACTATTTCAAAAAATGGTTTCAACACATCGATCTCACACCATACTTCCTGAGGCACAACAGATTCTCAGCCCTAACAACCAAAGGTCACAGATCAGAAGAAATTAGACAAATGAAAGGAAGCAGAACAGACGCATCAGTAAAACCATACCAACACATGAGCACAGACACAGCCAAGAAACTAGGAAGATCAATGGAATAAAAAAAAGTTCACTGTTCCATGCCTTTTTTGTAAAATATTCATAGTTTTATCCTCTACAAAAAAGTAAAATCGCGAGTGTCAGGAATCGAACCTGAACATAATGCCATATAGGCTGTATCACCCAAGACACTTCACTCGCATTGATTACTTTACATTTTGCTTCTTAAGTTAATCATTCTGCTTCATGTGTCTATAATTCAATCCCACAATAAGGACAATAATTATATTTATCCCATTGTTCTTTAGTTGTGTTTATGAAAGTACCACATTGACAATCATAATGCACCTTTTCGTCACTCATATTCATTCCTCC
>CAZCGN010000007.1:0-14777 GCA_964498285.1 uncultured Methanosarcinales archaeon | reverse complement strand
TCATTCCTCCAATCGTTTTTCTAAATTTTCATGTTTTTACTTTTTTGGTCTTCCTGGTTTTCTTAGTTTTTTTCCTCTAAGACGTTCAAACATTTTTCTTCCATTTTTGAAATAAGGACAGTCGTCAAGTTCATACATATCAAACTCTCCATCTTGAATAGCTAAAGCATATACTGGACAGTTTGGATTACAAGACGCATGTTCTCTATCGCATACATCATAGAGTTCATCATAAATATCTTCTTTAGTGATTGTGATTTCTATGCTATCATTAGTTTCAATTATTTTGTCAAACCATGCTTTATTCATTTTCTTCCTCCTTCTTCCCAAGCAATTCTAGCAATAATCTCTGTATCATCAAAAACCCAATTGACATTATCATACTCTCTAGCAACTCTACGTTGAATCTTCCTCTTAACCACTTCCCAATTCATTTGTCCTCCTGCTTCAACTTTGAATTGTTTTTTCATATCTTCAACAAATGTCCACTTGTGTTCTTGTTTAATGAAACTTTGCTTTATGAAGTAATCAACACACATTTCAATAGTTTCATAATCTACTTTCCAAGTCATTTTTCACCTATATTTTGGTTCGTACAACTATGTTGTGTGAACTTTTCATAATCCCAACTCCTTTAATATTCCATCTCTTAATTTTCGTATCTTATCATCTTGTCTACAAGTATATCTGCATAGATAAGCTGTGATTACTTCTTTTACTTTTGCTTTATATTTTGTTATAGGACAAGTATAAGGAAATCTTTGGTGATAATCCCCACATTTTGAACATAGCCAATAATCTGTTTTAGATTCTTGTATTGGCATTATACCACTTGCTTCACATTTGTTACATTTCATAAAATCACCTCAAGGATACCCGCCAATTTATTGGTGGGAGGAATTGAGGTACGCCCTTCGGATGTTTCTTTAAGGCGTGTCTGAGTTTCAACCTTTGGTTTGTGCCATTGTTCTACCATAGCTTTAGCAATGCCTTTGAATGTTTTACTTGCTTTCTTTGGGTCACGAATAACATTTTTTATCTTAAACTTTTGACCTCTTTTTTTTCCTCCAGTGTTTGACGGTAAATAAGGAGTATATTCTTCAATCAAATCTGTTGCTTTAAGTTCAGGAAGTCCTTTTAACCACAACAAAGTCTTTTTAGAGAATGGATGTCCAAACATATACGGTTGAATTGCCTGTGTATGTTTAGGCAACTCATAAATCTTTAATGGTGTTGGATTTTCAACAGCAATTTTCGGAATATTAGCGTTAAGTAATTTTAAAAAGAACTCTTTTGCTTCAATTCCTTTTTTATAGCGTTCTGGATTTATCTTTCCACCTTGATGTAACCAACGAGCTCCTGCTCTTGATAAGTAAGTGCATGGTGGATGAGCAATCATTAAATCCCATCCATCATCAAGATGGTTTAAAACATCATCTTGAATATGCCATTCAGGATGACCACCAGAGCATGGTTGAGTATCACAACTAAATGCTTCGTGTCCTAATTTACGAAAGGCTTTACAAACTCTTTGAGATTCTTCACAGGCGACTAATATTCTCACTGTGACCACCTCTCTAACTTCTGCTGACCTGTAAAGTTACCTATCTTCTGATTAGAACTTCCAATTTCTTTTTTTTCTAAATAAGTTTCAGCTGCTTGTAATCCAGTAATAAATCCTTCACCAAACTGACCACCTGAAAAACTCTTAACTCTAAATCTTTTACATAAACGCATAATTTCTTTTTTAGTTACCATATTCAATCATTCCTCCTTATCTAATTGCTTCAACTGTGAAGGTTCAAATTGTTTGTACATGAGGATTCTTAGTTGTCTAAAACCATCCATGGCATAACATCTTCCTTCGAAGTCTGTTCCTTGATGAATAAAGTCTTTTTTAATTTCTCTACCACATTTAAGATAACCTTCCATTTCTAAAAACCATTTTTTCACATCTTTCTCTTTTTCCATATTATATCTTGTTGGATTCATTTTTCCTCCTGCTTCGAAAGTAAAGACTTATTTCTTTCTTCCATAATTATCATCTCCAATTTCATTGTCTCGACTGTATGTCCTAGTCAATTCAGGAACGTGCTCAACAGCATACAGTATCGAACTCTTCTTTCCAGTGTCTTGATTTATCCGTTTCCCCTGCTCAGCGATGACTGATAAATCAAGCAACTCTTTTACCCGCCCACAGACAGCATTGATAGGCACACCCATATCCTTAGCAATCTCAGAACGCAAAACACCAGAAGGATGTCTGCGAAGATAGATCCAAATACGATCCCTTTGACTCAAAAAACCCCTATCAGGCGGTTGCTCTTCAAAAGAAAGAATATCAGTCTGCATCAACACCACCAAATAATGATAGAGCAGTCCCAATCATAAAGCCCAGAAAGACGAGGACAGCTCCAAGATATGCGATTAGCAAACTACTATCATAAAGACCATACTGAGCATAAAGAGTATCTTCACATTCCAAACTAATGATTTTATGGTCATAGCGATCAAAACAATCTACAAGGACACCCACATCACTCGAAGATAATTCATAATATAAGAATAAGCCAGTAGCTATACAAGCAAGACCTACAATGATTACCAACAGAGGCAATATCATCTCCAACTTTACCTTTATCATTTTTCTCGCCCCCCACGAGCAGCTTGTAATTCCTTGATTTTTGTTGCACAACGCCTCTTCGCTTTTTCTAAACGCAGAATCTTTCCTACACTTTGAGTCTCTGACTTCTTTGATAATTCAGTTTTTAGTTCATGCTTAATCGCTTGATATTTGAGTTTGTACCCATGAATATTCACACTGCCTCACCCCGACAATATTTACAAATCCCGCCATAAGGATTATCCAAACCAGTCCTCTCTTTTTTGCAGGAAATACAAAGGAATCTGACCTCATTCATACTTAAGGAAATCAATAATTTTTTTAGACCAGAAGCTGTTATTGTCAAAATTACATCCCCCCCTTCGGTTGCTGATTATTACTTTGTGCAAAACTTCGACGAACTAAAAAGATTACAAAGCCAAGAGCTGCAGCAAATCCAAAAACAAAATAAATGACACCAACCCAATAATTCACAGTGTTCAACAAAAAAATTCCAATAGCCAAAAATGCAAAAAATCCAGCTACAGCATACCTAATTTTCATTTCAGTTTCTTGATCCAATTTTATCCCTCCGATTTAAATTCAGGTGCTACAAGCACTTCATAAGAAAAATGTAAAAGCAAAAAAGACCAGAAGCCAAAAATAGAGCCAAACATGGAAAAAAGTACCACATCATATTCAATCAATCCAAAAGTAAATCCTGACAAGAAAGCAAAAAAAGAAGATACCCCAAAGGAAAACCAAAAAGGTTTACTAAAACTTATTTTTGCCATAGGATAAACCTCGTTAATTTTTGATTCTTTTTTTCTTCACGAAACTTTTTTTTGTACTCTTTACCACCCATATGATACATCCTTCTTTCAGCATTCAACCGCTCCTGTTCAGCAGAAACAACCTGAACTTGATGCTTCTGCTTGTTTCTTTTAAGCCTAGCTTCATGAGCATTCATACGCTTGTGCCAGTCAGAAACACTCATATCTCCCATGTAAACCCCCAATCTGAAAGCCAAATCCTATCCATCCAGTAATGAAAGAGTTCCCCATGTTGAAGAGCTAAACCACAACTACCAGTTTCATCCTCAACCTGCTTATGCACCAATTCATGAGCCAACCAATAAGCAGTCGTATCATCACAATTGGTCAATAAATCAATTCTTCGAGAACCACAAGTGTACCAACCATAATAAGTATAATCACCAAGAACTTGAGGATCTCGATATATACTAATCGAACCTACAGACTCCCATAAATAATCAGGAACAGAAGCAAAGACAGATTCACAAGCAGAACGATTCGTAGCATAGTGCATATAATGAATCTGTTTATCACGAAAATCCTGACGCTCAGCATAGACAAAGGCAGAGGACAGAACAATCAGAAGAATGAAGAGGTAGGTTTTCATCCTCCAATCCTCTTCCTCATCTGCTTCACTGCCTGATTGAAAGCCGACTTAAAGACCTTCTGTGATGATCGATGCTTCAACATACCAATATGCCAAATTTTCATCTCAATACTCAGCTCACCACTTGGTTCACGTTCAACAGAGACCACATTTACATGATTGAAAAATTCCTTGTGTACACCGATGACCCGAATATGGATAAGCCATTCATCACCTGATCGAGAATTCATGAATCTGAAACATCTACCAACGTAAGTTTTTAAGACCTTTAACCTTTCA
The DNA here is from genome assembly GCA_964498285.1 of uncultured Methanosarcinales archaeon. Lineage (GTDB taxonomy): Archaea > Nanobdellota > Nanobdellia > Woesearchaeales > GW2011-AR9 > CAZCGN01. Next base: position 10,474 of record CAZCGN010000007.1, on the reverse strand, counting down.
CCTTCTTCGATCTTGTTTCTTTCATCAATCAAAGGTTTCAATTCAGTGTGTTGCTTTGCCATCAATTCCTTAATCTTTTTTTTGAGTGAGTCTAGTTTTTTACTCATTCTTCTGCCTCCTTGACTTCTGCCGGAAAGATCTTCTTGAACTTCTTTGGAAGATTATCAATTTTGTACTGCTTCAACAAGTAGTCCACACCCAACTCTCTGAAAGCACGACCCATTTGCAGAATGATCCGCTTGGAACGAACCAAACGCCGATGTAGCTCTACCTTTTCATGATTATGTTCACGGACAAAAACATCCAGCTTAGAATGAAGATTGCTCCGAATCTTTTTGAGTTCAACAACACGGACGTAGTTACTGACACGAGTACCTCGTCTTTTCTCTAACCGTGCGATCTTTGTGTCCAAATCTTTCCAGAATTCATTATTGCTCATGTGTTTCACCTATTCTCCAATTCCATTTCCAAAGTGCATCCTCAATAGACTGAGAAGAATTCAAACTTGCACCACAACTATTGCATTCAATCCAGAAAGCAGTATCATTCGTGTTGCAGTTTTCAAGATTCTTCCCGCCACAAAAAGGACAAGGTTTTAAAGGTTCTGCATAAAACAAATCATCTTCGGATGAGAGGGCTGTCGTCTTTCCATCGCTTTTTTCACAGAGGTGAACCCCGTGAGTAGTCAAGGGGTGATTTTTAGAATCAGACAAAGCGAGATCCAGTGGTGAATCTTGGTCAGACGACAGCTTTCCTCCATCAATATCAGGCAAAATCGTGATACCCTCAAAAACGTCAGATTTACCAGAGACCATGTGCAAATACACCTTTTTTCCAACAAGTAATTCAGGGCGAGGCATAGTAAGCACAAATTTATTTGAAGGAGTAAAATATCCACGTTCCTCTTGAATAAGCAAACGCTTATCCTCAGCAACACTCAAAACAGTACATAATTTTTGAACCATCAATCATCACCATCTACAAGTGTCATGATAAAATCATGCCATGTACTCTGTCCCTTCTTCTCTTTCAAACGATCAAACTCATCATCTTCAAATACTTCAACAATCCTTTTCATAGTAAAACCTCCATACTCATGATTTGCAACCAGCGAAAAAATTCACACCATCATTATATCCTCGAAGATGCTGAAAATTCTTCATAGGACATAGTCTCAACAACAACAAAGTCAATGATTCATGTGTAATCATTTTTTCTTCACGCTCCTTTTCCTTTTTGATGATTTAGTCATTTCATCACGCATACGTTCATAGTGACGAATACCCTTCTTGCTCTTTTCTGACCGTTTGGAATCATAGTACTCGCCTAGATCCAATAAGACACTCATTACGACAGGAATTATAGTCATGATGATTACCAAAGGGATGAAATCCATACTGAATGGATTGTACACAACATCATCTATATAGGAAATGTTGTTGCCATAAGCATTCCTGTCCGATTCGGTCAGATTGTATGCTTGTCCTGACAACAACACACACCCACCAGCAAAGGTTAGCATAAGGATTGCAACGGCAACAACAACGATGATACTGATGACGCCACAATCCACACTGGACAAGGCTTCACTTGTTGAATTACTCGCATAGTCTGCAACGATCTCAACAACAGGATCTTCTTTAATTGTGGCTTTGTCCCTTTGCTCCTCATAATGACGGATGCCTTTTTTACTTCTGAACTTGTGTCGATTGATCAGGATTAAAAATAAAAGAATCCCTATACCGACAAGCCCGAAAAAAATGGTTGTGTCGCTCATGATCACTCAAGATCCAAAACAGGTGCGTTCTCAACTCCTTTTTCTGATTCAAAGTACAGTTCTTTTTTGAAGTTGAACAATGCAGCGATAATATTATTTGGGAAAGTCAACACTTGCACGTTGTATTGCCGTACTTCTTCATTATAGTCAGTTCTTGCGATATTGACTCGATCCTCAGTGTTGCTCAACTCATCAGTCAAAGCAGTGTACTGATGAATACTCTTCAAATCAGGGTACTGCTCAAAGACAAGCATCAAACGACTGAGTGCACCATCCAAGCCCTTCAAATTCTTTATGTCCTGCTTTTTTGATTGAGGCACTTTACTCGTGATTCCACTTCGAGCCTGGACGACAGCAATCAATGTCTCCTTCTCAAACTTCTTGTGACTCTTAACTGCCTTAGCTAGATTCAAAATTAGATCCGCTCTTCGCTGATATTCTGTCTTGATGTTACTCCACATATTGCGGATGTCCTCAGCCTCAGCACGGAACAAATTGTATGTGCCAATAGCCCATCCCAATACACCGAGCACTGCCAAAATTATGATACCCAGCCCGACTAAAATTCCTACTACCATTATTGATCACCTCTGATCTTCATAGATTACATAGTATCATAGATACTATATAAACCTTTCTTTTTCTTTAAATATGCTCGTCGAGAATTCCACAAAAATTTATATAGAATAAACCCTATACACTACCTTAGAGAAGGGATTGCAGGGCAAATATCTAAACTTGTACAAGTGCCCTATACCTCCTCTTATTTGATTCTAGCCATTATTCTAACCCCTTACTCACCTACAGGATAAGTCCTAAGTAGCCAGAGACCGCAAAGAAGCACAGGAGAATGACCCAGAAAAAAGGAGCTGTACCATCGCCTTTTCCATGAGCCACCCGCCACCTGCAGATCAAGACAAATAATGCAGAGACAGCCAAGAAAACTCCCCACCAAACTAGCAGAGCATGAAAGCCCAGAATAGCAAAACCAGTGAAAACCCACATAATTGCATGAAGATCCCCCTCACCCATAAACTTCGTTTTATGAGCATATATAGATACTGCAAAGATTGAAGCTATGACTATAAGCAAAAAAGTCCAATCAATATCTACATGAGAAACTAGACTGAGCGTAACCCCCCCCATGAAGTAATTGTGCCGATCATCTACCCAGCGATTATTGCGAAAATCCTGAAATGTCAAGATACACAGATAGAGCAATCCAAACCAAGCCCAATAAGATACTCCCACATTCAGCCCCTACTTAATTGAAAAGAAAAACATTTGTAAAACGCTGAGGAGCTGCCCCCTCATTCTTCAAATGATTTGCAATATCAGCAATATCCATCTTCACAATCTCCTCAACAGTAAGCAATTTACCAGGTGGTTGCTCTGGCTTTTTTCCCATACCAAATAAATCCATAGTACATCAATCCTCCAGTTGTTGAATATAATCATCTACACCAACAGGTGCAACATATTCAGGCGTGACAAATATATCATCACACATGACTCCATCGATTACTTGAACATCAGCACAAGTAGGTATAAAACCATTCAAACTTGTCCCACCACTTGAACTACAACTCAAGACTGCTCCTAAATAAAAAGAGCTGTAAAGCATAGCAATTAAGAAAAAGATTCCACTGATTAACTTAGCATTTGTTGACATCATAGTTTTACCACCTCAGAATATTCACCAATGACTACAACCTCAAGCCACCAAACAACATCTTCTTTGTAAAAACGTGCACGAGAAAGACCATCCTTATAGACTTGCCTCCCATCTTTTAAAACATCCGACCAGACATCTTTCAAGATTCCATCAATACCAGTGTAAATCATTCGTAAATATCTAGGATCAACTGAGAACTCACCTTTTTCCAGAGAAGCTTTTGATACATCAGCTCCCTGTTTCTTCATCATGTTTTTGCAACTTTCAAAGATAAAAAATAAAGTTCCCCTTTCAACTTTGAATTTCAGAGTGCATTGAAAATCTATAGGATTCAGCGTCTCAAAATCATAATCTACAGCGTGTTTCCTTTGACCGAATACATGAGTAGTTTTTGTAAGTTCTTTGAACATCCTTAATCCCTCATCCAACCGGCACTACACTTCCAACCCCTCCTTGTCCAGCAGCATTTGCAGCTCCTTGAGCTCCTTGAGCAGCGTTTTGAACTATTTGCCCACCACCACCAGCCATGAATTGTTGGAAAAATACATAACCTATCCCTCCGACAGCAACAATGATTAAGACCCATTTAATTATCTGCCCAATCCCCGACGAGAAAAAACCTTGAGCAGGAGATAAATGACTCACAACATATCGTCCAAAGTTCAAGAAATTTGTATTCAATTCCTCTGCGACTTTGATGAAATGAAGCATAATATGTTCAGCGAATGCAGTCTTTTCTTGAGTAGATAAGAATTCTTTTCCTATCAAGGTTTTTGTTTGATCATTCCAAAGAAAGACTGGATAAGCCTCCATACCAAATTTAGAATCAGCTAATTGATGTTTGGGGATTTTAAGAACCATACACTCACTGTCCTCACCTTCCCCTTCCCCCCCAAAATGCCTTAACTCGCTTTGGAGGCTTTAAATGACTCACATACTCACGATCAAAAATGTCCCTCACAGGTTTTCCATCCAACCCCTTACCAAGAATGAAAGGTTGTTGCACCTTACAAAGAAAAGTGTGAATATACCCAGTACTGTCAAGGTTCATCAAAGCAAGTCCTTGACCCTCAACCAACCTCCTAAAAGGATGATCTAGTAAAAAATTACCGATTACAAAACTTGCAGCTAATGCTCCAAAGAAGAAACCAATACCCCCCATAATACCATAATATAAGATTCCGAGAAAATAGCCAGCAGAACATAAAGCACCAATGACTGTTATTGCAGCATATTTCTTTAAGACATTTGGATTGAGTGCACCCATCAAATACCACCCCTCTGTTGTGGAGTTTGAGCCCCGAGCTTACCTTGCTCATTATAGTTGACTTCAAACTTATTCTGAATTAAATTATCAAAAGCATGACCACCAATAGACAAACTAGTTCCCATGATGTTAAGATATAGACTGAACTGATAACGTATTAAATGTTCAATATTGTTTCGACCATTCAAGAAGATACTCTTTGCCCGTTCAGTCATTTCAAAAGAAGGATTAGGATTTACACAATCACAGATCTCAATACCTTCCTTTTTCTTCTTCCCCTCAATGAGAATATACTTATTACACTCTGCACATAGACCCTTGTAAGTATTCAATCGTTCCTCATAATCATACATACCTTCTGCTAATTTCACAGCTTCACCAATCCACAAATAGAGCTTATTTATGAGAGGAAAAGTCTGAGCATTGAGTCTAGTTAATTTAGATAAAGTTCCCGTAACAAGGCTAGACATAGCTTGGACTTCTTTCCTAGTCCACCGTTCTTTAGTCATGATTTCACGTATAGCCTGAGTCTCATCTCTTGCAAGTACCTTATCAACGAAACTTTTGTCTTGACCCTTTGAGAAAAGATTGTTTTGAAGTGCCTGTTCAAAGTTCATATCATAAGTTCAAGTAGAAGAACTATTTAAAACTTTCTAATATTTAGAAAAGTTTATATATATCCCTCTTCTAATATACACCACAATGGCAGAAGAATATACAAAAGCAGCACAACTCAAAGAACCAACAAGGTTACTTCTAGTAGAAGCTAAACAGAAAATTCAGCATGAAAGGAAGTGCAATTTTGTATCTGACGATACTGCCATATATAAGGCTCTTGAAAAATTCTTGGAGGGATAAAATGCAAGAAACAACAGAACAAATGCCTGAACAAGGCATTACAATACCAGAGCCACCTAAGAAGGAGGAGGCTCAACCTGCCATCAGCAAAAGACAGGCAGCAGCAGTAGTTCTTGATTGGACACAAAAAGGTCGTATTGCCGCACTCGTAGGAGCAACCGGTGCATTCGCAACCGCAGGAGTAGCCACAATTACAAGAGGATGGATAGCACCTGTACTCGTAGGAATTGCATTCTTTACATTTGAATTGATGCACTTCCAAAATTTCCACAAAGAACATCAAAGAATAGCACTACAGTATGGCTACACCATCCAGAAAAACAAAACACAGGACGAGAAAAACCCTAAATCAGAGATGTAAAGGAGGTTGGAAAATGGCGGAGAAAGAAAAAGAAACCGAAAAAAAGATTGCTGCAAGTAGCTACCTTCTACAATTTGCCAAAGACATACAGAACCTAACAGCAGCCCAAAGTAGCTACGGAAACGCTATCATTGAGATATACTACCTTAATGGAGGAAAAACAGAAGGCATTGAAGCACTGCAACCCGCACAGAAACAGCAATTCATAGAAATCACCCAAAATCTCCGTCATTTCATCAACCAGGTCTACATTAAATATCGATCCATTATGAAAACAGCGAATCAAGAGGCAGACATCGAGGAACAAATCGAAGAACTGCACACAGAACTTACAAAAAAAGAAAGCTTTATTCCAGAAGTACAAAAAACACTGGACTATTGCATTGTTATGAATGAAGTTCTCCTCAAAGATGTAATCAAAGATTTACTACAAACAAGCCAAGAATTAATGGATAGCCTGTACTCAAGTGATGAGGAAGATGGAAACCAACACTGAACCATTTAGACTCAACATTACAGTAAAACAAGAAAAAGGCATACCAATGATTTTTCTTAATAGAAAATTAGGAGACCCAGAACTCATCAAACAAATAGTCACAGCTGCATTAAGCGATACCCCACTAGTAGTCTTACCAAGCTTTAGAGACAAACTAGCAAGCATCAATAGTTTAATCGCAAAAGGAATTATGTACAAAGAACAAACACCCAAAGGAGAAATCAAATACTACTTCACACAAGACCTGATCAATGGGACAGATGAGAACGATAGACAGGATTAATAAAGCACGTGAGAGAACCATCAAAGACATAAAAAATGGAGTCGATATAATCTATAAATTCATGAAGTTCGTACCATGCATGATAGAGTACATAATTAAGTATTTCTTGATGATTAGCCCAATATCAATTATACTGATTGTAGGATTATTTAGTAATAGTAATGTATGGTATGTTTTGGCAATTCCGATAAGTATTCTTGCCTGCTTATACCTATCACACTTCCTAGAGATGTTCCCCGACGAGAAAGAATAAAAAAAAAATAAAAAAAGATTTTTTTGGCATCAGAGTCAAAGATTAAGAATCACTTCTTCCTTCTCTTCGTCTTTCGCTTGGTTTTCTGCTTGGTTTTTTTCCTTTTCATCTTATAACTACAAGGCATTTCCGCCACCACGTGCTCCACCAGTTCCGCCACCGATACTTGCAAAGCCAAGTATCAATACCATAACGATACTGATAACAAACGCCAAAACAATCAGAGGCAAATACTGACCAGTGGTCTGAATACCCTGAGTTGCACCAACAACACTTCCCTTCAAGTACCCTACAAGAGTATCATTTCCAGTTTGGTAAGAAATGTTTAGTTGAGTGTTGTTTAGTCCGACATCGTCCAAAGTCACAGTTCCTAGATTTGCATCCACTGTGAAGTTAGCATCGAGATTTGTAGCTGCCTGATAAATATCGGTAGTTCCACCATTGAAATAATCAATGAATACTGATTGATTCCAAAGAGCAGTAAAAGTCTTGTTTCCATGATGTTGAATGGCTAAGACTTCTAAGTCAGATTCAATTAAGTTATAACTGCTTCCAACTAAAACCCCGACAAAAACCAAAAGAACAGTTGCCAAAGATATTGTGATGATTAGAGGCAAAATTTGCCCTCCATCCACATTAGCTTGAGCTTTTTTGTTCATCATATTTAGATCCCTCATATATCCCTAAAGAGGAAAAAACAGGGAAGGCAGAATGCCTTCCCCTTCTCCGTTGGGATAAAATGTAGAACTGTTCTTACAGTGCTCCGCCACCACGTGCTCCACCAGTTCCGCCACCGATACTTGCAAAGCCAAGTATCAATACCATAACGATACTGATAACAAACGCCAAAACAATCAGAGGCAAATACTGACCAGTGGTTTGCTGTGCCTGAAAACTTGACGCAATAGCGTTCTTGATGTAGCTCTTGATGGTATCGTTAGAAATAGCATCAATGTCTGACTCAGTCAGACTGTATGCTTGTCCTGACAACACACCAGTAAAGATCAGCATAAGGGTCGCAACTGCAACAACAACGATGAGACCAATGATGCCACCTGTAGCCATCACCTGACCTTTTTTCTTATATTTCTTATATTCCATAATAAAACCACCTCCAATGGTCATATTAGAAACATACTCAAATGAATATAAAAAGGCTCAGAAGAATGACGAATGTGACGAATGTGACGAAATTAAACTAATCCTGCACGTTTACAAGCCGTCCAGATTATCGCAGTAGCTATCACAACCAGGACACCCTTCTCTTGTTGAGTTAGAAATTACCCCATTCTTTCTTCTGTTTCTCTGAGACCTCTTTGGTAAACATGGCAAAATTCTCTGCTGCACTCAAGATCAAAGTAAATACCCACAAAGCAGAAGCCAAGTATGATAAAATCAAGAATAAATCCTGTGTGTAGTCAAGTATGAAAACCACCAACTGCAGAAGCCAGAAGAGTGTTGAAAGTGCAAATCCAAGCCAAACGATATGTAGTCCATACAAGAAATCCTTCCCTTTCTCCAAGTAGTACCGCACTAGGTTATAGGTTTTCAAAAAGAAAAATACCACAATCCCTAGAAAGCCCACGATGAAAAACCAGTCATAAATACTCATAGTCTCTCCCTCCACGAAACCGATTACACCCTCATCCACAACAAACTTACATTCCCCAACGTAAGAATTGTTGTGAACATCAGTGCACTCAATCCCCGATGTATAATATCCCTTAGGAAGCACACCCGCATCGTAGCTGTAAGCCCTCCCATCCACATCCATCCATACAGAAGTGTATAAGCTTCCATCTTTGTATATGCTCAGGTTACAATTTGAACCTTCGCCCCATGATTCGATGTTCTCATAGATCTTGACGTTGTTTCCACTGCTGTATTCCACGCTACAAGCCAACACCGCAGGGATTAATAGCAGTGCTGTCCACAAGCAGATCAAGAGTTTCATCCAATCTGACCCCCATCCAAAACCTTTACAGTGCATATATCAGTTGAATCAACACCCCAGATTTTGAGAGTATCAAAATTGTGCAATCTTGCTCCATCAATAGTGAAGTTTCCAGTCCCATTGATAGTCACAGAGTTACCACCAAAATCAATGTCAGTGTTCACAGCACAATTACAGGGAAAGTTTGCATCACCAGAGACATATGCACAAGGATCAGGTTCAGATAGCCCAGTTGCTCGAATATTATCCCCCGTTTCATTATGATAAACATAATATATTTCTGTGCTGTTCAATTTCCTATTCCAGAAATTAATATATTTCATTTGTCCCTGAAATTCTCTTGTGTTGGCATCCTCATCGATACCAATATACAAATCAACACTGGAATCATCAACAAGTCCACTGTTTCCTGCATCCTCAGAAAAGTACATCTCTGAATCCCTATGGAAAGTATAGTTCCCTGCCTCCCAGCTTAGACAATAATGCACCCATTCTTCATATACATTCTGTCCAGCTCCCAACTCATCATCCACTTCTGTACTGCTATCAGCATCAACCAAAAACCGCCATTCATCTTCATATTGTTGTTCATAATACAACTGTATAATACTACTTCTGTGCCAGACTCGAGTGCTGTATTGCCTATCAGTTGCATTCATCCATAGACAAATGGTGAACTCAGCAATATTGTCATAAGGATCATCTGCACTGTCAGGCACGAGAATATGTCCATTACTTGCCGGTCGGAAATTACAAGCATTTCCATTTGCATAATTCATATTGTTGGCAGTTCCATCGTAAGACCCATAATTATCGCTTACATTTCCAATACAATCGTGCATAGACACCATCCCCCTAGTCAAATTGATCATTTCCCCATCAACAGATGACGTAGTGGTTATTCCAATAACCATAACAATTGCCATTATGACCAATAAATTTCTTGCTAACATATATGAATCTCCGATGTGTCCCCTGCTATAATTATACAAGTTGCATTGTCACTGATAAAATGATTCGATTCAGTGAAAGTCAGATTATCGAGCTGCGTAGAACTGCCATTGATTGCTGATTGCATATCAGTTGTGGAATTCTTCAACTCACCCCAATCATTGACAGTTTCACCACTAAGAGTAATAGTTCTGTTGATATGCAAATCACCAGTAACATTGGTCAAATGCCTCAACTGAATATATCCTGCATGATCAATAGCCAAAGTAGGAGCTTCAAGAGTCTCACCTGATGCACCAAAAACTAGCCAGTTCTGAAAAGAACCAGTACCACTCCCAATTGAATGCGTCCATATACTGCCTTGTCTGAAACTAATCTTTGCATCTGTACCAGTAGGTACATTGATCAATAAATCATTTATATACGCATCATCAGTCACATTCAAATCTAAAGTCGTGATGTTACTGGTGACATCCAAATCATACAATCGGATATAACTGTCATTGATTGCTGATTGCATATCAGTTGTGGAATTCCAAGTATCAGTATCAGACTCATTAAGAAGCGTGTACAAAGAAATATTCAAAAGATCAACACGA
>CAZCGN010000006.1:0-22548 GCA_964498285.1 uncultured Methanosarcinales archaeon | reverse complement strand
TTGAAATTTTTTTTTCCTACTTTCTATACGCTATGCCCGATAGCAATAATGGTTACACTCAAAGACGTTCGCGTATGGTGTCGTACAAAATATGGTGCTGACTGGTGGAAACATCCAGACAAAAACAATCGCAAAAAGGAAGCAAGAGCAGCACTTAGTGATGGTGATACATCACCTGCACCTGCTTCTACACCACCCATTCATGTACTCTTAGCACAGATCGCCATTCTGGAGTCTAAAGTTCAAGAACAGGCTGCCATAATTGAGGGTGAGGCCTTACCAAATGGAGCAGCGGGTGATGTCGAGGAGACGGGGGTACCTAAGCACAAGATTAAGATTAAGCACAAACCTGCAGTCATTGCTGAAGCTGCTACTGACCTTGAATTAGATCCTTAACTTAATAGAGAAGCAAAAATTAATTTTCCAAAATTAATTCTTGCTTTTACTTTTATGGTTACTATTAGATTTACTTTGTTAATTGGGGGGCAAAAAGGCAGAAAATATGACCAAAAAGTTTTTAATATGCTATGCTAATTTAAATTTTCAGAATGAAATGAAACAGAGCTTATAGAGAGTTCTCAGATTTCAAAAAATTTCTGCCTTTCTGCTCTCCCTTATCTACCTGCCTCACCATACGGGTCTTCGACCCTCGCCAAGGAAAAAATGATGGGGAGAGGCATTGATCTCGGGGAGGAGGGTGAAGCTTCACCTTGGTGTGGCTTCGTCATACCCCAATCAAACAAAAATCATGGCTTCGTCAATCAAGTTTGTGCTCGATGCATGGGAAAAGATGGTTGATTCTAAAATATATGACGGGGGACTTTACAACAGGGGTGTTGCTGACGACGATCACGACGAGGAGTTCATCGGGCTACTCGACGGGTTCTTCAAGCAGATCGCCGAGCAGCTCGACGCGAGCAAGGTGGTCGCTAAGCCCAAGGTGGTCGCTAAGCCCAAGGTGGCAGCCTTCCTTACGCCTTGTACGGAAGAGCCAATCGAGTTGACAAGGTCACTGTCACGGAAAGAAAGCCTTATTTTAGCCTACCGTAAACTGTCAAGTGATTATGGAACAGTGTATGTTTATACTGATGGAAGTTTAGTAAAACGTAACCGTAAATGTGGATTTGGTGTATTTTTTAGTGATCCGATGCTTCCAACTATTAGTCAAGCAATCACATCAGGAAAAAGAACAAACAATGTTGCTGAAATCAAAGCAATAATAGAAGCGCTGAGATTACTGAAAAAGCACGAAGTAAAAAAATCTATCTTGTATTCAGATTCACAATGGGCAGTTCTTGGTCTGACTGAAAGGTATGAGAAACACAGGAAACAAAAATGGCAAACTTATTATAAAGGGAGGAAAAAACCTGTTGCAAATAAAGAATTATTGCAAGAGGCTCATGGACTTATGAAAGAGACAGGTACAGTGCTAAGATGGGTTAAGTCGCATCAAATTGACAATCGAGATCCATCTTCTCTTGGACCTAAATCATTACACCAAATAGGTAATGACATTGCTGATAATTTATCAAAAGAATCTACACGGTAGCGGTAGTCCAGCTCAGGAGAATCCTCGTTACCCTCGTTATCTTAAGCAGCATATATGTATATATATACATAAAAACAGGAAAACTAATAAAGATGAAGGTTTCATCTTTATTGATTAAATGTGGCAATGCAACAAGCAGTTGTAAAACTGTCAACACGAAGACGTCAACCCAGTCAACCCCCGATATATAAATAACAAACTTGAGAGAATCCATGATTAATAAATCCACCAAATATACATGAGAAGGAATTTTTTTTTCATTTTTTTCTTTAAATTATCTACCTGCTTCACGATATGAGAAGGATACGACACAACTTGCTACACCTGTTAGCGGTTGTCCGTCTTCATCATATAGTCTTACATGAATGGAATCTCTGATAGGGATACGTCGATATTCGACACTTTGGAACTTAGCCTTGTTCAATCTGTTAGTAGCAACTGTGTCAAGAGCCATGGTAATTGATGATGCATTTTCATTTGAGATGTTGTATCCCTCAAGGAAATCCACATCGATACTAGCATGTGTACTAGCATTGGGTCCTGAGAAAACAATTTCACATCTCTCTAGTCTCAGTGAGTCTGCAACAAAACCGCGTCTAAGGCCTAATACTTCATCGTTTGATGTAAGGGTTAATTGTAACAATCCAGACATATTATATAATATGTCTTAAAAAAAATTATTGAAATGTTTTTATTGTTTCTTGGTCGTCAATGTCTAGTCTAATCTCTGTTAATTTTTCTTCTGGTTCTGTATATTCTTTCCTCAATGCTGCTTTGGTAGCGGGTGGAGGAGATCTAATTGAAACTTTGTCACCAAGTAATGCTTGGATTTGATTGCATAGATCTTCCTTGCTTGTAAAGACTCTTGTGTTTGAATTCTTCTTCTGGTTCTTCTTGTTAGTGTCAGATACGTAGTTCTTCAGTCTTTGATCACGCTTATCAAGTTCTTTGTCCAATAATTCTAGTGACGGAGCGTAGGTATAAATATTCTTTTTCTTGATCCCTAATTGTCTAGCTAGCTTGTGACTGCTCAGGAATACGATCAACTGACAGCGGAGTTTGTTGTTGAGGCGATAGCGTGTCATCAACTCTCTAAGAGATTTTACAGCTAGTGCAATGTAAACATCCATGTCCGATGTCTTTATCTTTTTGATTGATGATAGTACCTCTTTGTTAAAAGCAATGCTATGCATCTTTTCAAGATCCAGCAACTTGAGTTTTTCATCGAGTGTGTAAATCCCACTATCAAACAACTCTGACTTAAAAATATCTGGTAAGACTACTGCCTTTATATTTTTCATGCATTTTAATTTTGTGAATCTGCAAAATCGAGAAGCGCAACCCGACTGGTCGGCGTAGAAACTCATTGTTGCTAAAGAATTTGCTACGGTTCCGGATACAGTAAGTTCCATATATAGTATGTTAATAAAAAAAATCCTTCAGTAGATCTTGCATTTAACTTTTGCTTTGGAATTAATGCCCCCTCTCACGATTGGATTAAGTTCAGGGATCTCTCGTCGTAGTAATGTCTTACCTATTTTTTCTCCCTTATACTTGATGGGTTTATGTTGTGTTGATTTGAAAAGGAAATCTTCATATTTTTCTGCCCACTGTAGGGCCGTTACATTAATAATGATACAACTGTGCTTTTCTGTTGTAATCTCATAGATCATGCGTTTCATCTCTTTCAAAGGTAGTCCATATAGTGATAAGTAATCATATGCAAGAATCTCCTGATCAGATTTATTGGGGCTGCGGAAATACCCGATCATGTCACAATTCTTACGACATATTGGTGGAACCGACGATGAAATACTTTGTAACAATGTAATAACAGTGATGTATTTATGACGTCCTGAGACATACAAATCAGATACTGCTTTGGAACTGAAAATTCCATCACTACCTATCTTACTCTTACCACGAGGTGCTAACAGATCATCCAGAATAATCAATAGTCTTGGTTGATCTTCTTTGCTTCGCTCCTGCGACTCACCCCAACCAATTGCTCTACTTGTTTGTTTGTCTATGATACTTTGCAGTTTCTTTTCGTCAAATACTTCGTGCTTATTCTCGCTAGGAATGAATTGCCAGTCATCTTTTTTCTGCGCTGGCATCATACAGGTAGGACTAAAGATATGCGCTTCAGTCCATTTGTGCTTCTTCATTAAGTACGGTATCATCCAGTTAGTCAAGATTCCCTTACCGGATCTTCTCTTACCAAATATGCAAGCCGAGAAAAATTCAGGTAGTTCTTTGAAATTGAACTCCGCTGGCTTAAAATTCAAAGTTTGTTCATCCATATATTGATAATGGAGAATAAAAATACATTATATAATATATGTCATCTAATGACTGGTGGGATACTCTCAAACGATTATTAGGATTAATACCAAAAGATGGAACCGTAGTTCAATCAGGCAGTCTATTGTCACAACCTGATACTGTTCCTCCGGACCTCAATGAAACTTATACTTCAAGCATGAGTTATCTTAGTAGCGGCGCTGCTGATTTTAGAGAGTCATTGGGTAATCCTGATTTCTATTACATCGATACATCAGTTTATCCAACTGAGCTAAGACAAATAGACACGTCGCGTATTGCTGTCTTTAAAAGAGCTTACAATGATGGTAGTGTAACTCTTGCTTTCTATGACTACGGAACAAACACTCTAGTATACCCAAGAAACGTAGAATTTAACGCTAACGTTCAAAAAGCACCAACTAGGCCTGGTGAATACATAATTAGAAATGGAGGAAGTACGAACGGTACTGCTCCTGACAATGCTGTCTGGAACGGTGGATCACCTTTAGTTGCAATGGGTATAATGGCAAGTAGCGTTACATCTAGCGCGGGCAATACACCTGCGCCTGATCCTCCTGCTGAACCTACCCAGAAATCATACAACACCAGTCAATTTGGTAAGTTGATTTTCAGAGTCATGGTGGGAAACTCAAGTTTGTTCTATCAAGGAGGAATTATTGTTAAACAAAGACAATTACCAGATGGAGGATATTTTGCACAATTCTTCAAGCCAGACGGAGTTACTCCAGTATCGCCTCAAAATGCTACTGGCAGTGGTGCTGTTAGTATTCAATCGTTGTACAGGACGGTTGATGGAGCTTATGGTTTGTACATCTCACCAGGCGGTGGCGATGTTTACCAGTTCCTCGAAAGTACTTACGAGGGCGCACCGCCTAATCCTCCTCCTCCAACCATCAATCCAAAGATAGTTCATTTTGCTACTAACTCTATTAAATACCTGCTAAAGAAAGCAGATGGTACTACTTACACCGCAGCTAACTTCAATGTCAGATACTATTACAACCCAAATAACGGCAACTATCAGATACAATTCGAAGATCTTAGTGGTAACAACTTGACACTTTCCGGAACGGACCTACCACCAGTTGTTAATGGAAGATATCAAATGAGGTATCAGCAGGGTAAAACATTTGATGAACAGTGGAGCCAGGAATTTAGCGGCACACCTCCTACGCCAGGTCCACCACAACCTGTCCCTCCATCAGGTTACAGACAATTGCAAGGAAATAGTGACAGTGCTTGGAAGTTCTTGAGAGTAATGAACCGCGATGGATCTCGCTTTACTGGTCAATATTACATTCAATACCAGCAACAGAAATTTGGTAACGATTATAGTTTAAATGTAGGCAATCTTACCTGCTTCCGTGTTGATCAAGACGGTAACAAAGTTTACTTGAATGTTGATTGGGGTGATGTAAATTTCCAAGGTGATAGTTCAAATCCTATTTTTGATAGCAGTGGCAATATAGTAGGTGAAAAATACAGCATGACATTACCTAGCAATACCAGCGGCGCTGGTAGCATGGATCAATTCCTTACGCAATTCTACTCTAATAACAACTCATATCCCGAACCACCACCTGCTCCACCAACTGTCAATACATTTCAAACAAACACTAATAGATATGGTTTAACCTTTACACAGAATGGAACTCGTTACCGAGGAAGCGTTGATATCATTTACCAACACCAAGGTGATCACTGGCAGTGGAGGGCTGTGGAAACAGGAACTAATACTAATCTGACTGTAACAGGTGATGGTATTCACATAGCTGGTAGAACAGATGATGGACCGTTCTATAATCTCGAATATTCAGATGGTGTTAGTTTTGCCGATAGTTTCACTCAATCATATGATGGTACGCCTCCGCCAGATCCTGATCCTCCTGCTCCAGTAGATCCATCTCAACCCTATTCTATAGGTACTATCAATAGTGCTGATTTTGCAATTGTATGGCTAAAAGCAGATGGTTCACAATATGAAGGTACTGTCAAAGGTAGTTATATCGAGGCTCGCAGCAGTGACGGCAAGAGAGTAGTCTACTTTACTGATGCCGATGGTAATCGTTTACAGGCTCACGTACCTGATGGTTTCTCTGGATGGACACCTACTATGGCACCGCCTCCAACTGGTCACGATCAGGAAGTTGAATACGAATTGCCTGACAATATTACTAATTTAAATGAGGCACAGCAATGGTTCCAAAATGGTTGTGACGTACACAGCAATGCACCTCCTATCCCATTCGGTGCCTCTGGTCTTAAGGTAGATGGGTTTATCTTATATGCCGATGAAATGGAAGCATTTGGTGTCCAGGACAAAATACCAGATGAACTGAAAGATGCAGGTATCATTGGATTTATCAATTACGATGGTGAATACGAAAAGAAGGAAGAAAGACTTGGTTTTGTACCCTTACCAGATCAGCCAAAGGGTGGAGGTGATATGTTTGATAGACCAGAGACTGCTGCTCCTGTAGAAAGACCTGCTAGTCCAACACCTGAAGACGAACCTGCACCTGAAGATGAACCTGCTCCTGCTGATGAACCTGAACCTAGAGAACTCGAATATGATCGTCTCGAAGAATCATTCGATGAGAAGGAGTGGATTAGTGCTAAGGCGGTGTTTGCTGAACAAGCTTACAAGATACCAGATAGGAGAGCAGAAGATGTGTTTGGTATGCAATATATACCAGAATTAAGTAACGAGAGATTAGCATTGTACATCAATCCAAACAACAAACAGGGTGTTGTTGCTTTACGTGGTACACAAAGTTTGTTTGATTTCCTTAGTGATACTTTTATTGTTAGCGGCTTACCTACTTTTTCAGCTAGATACGGTGTCACCAAGAATGAATTAGCAAATATCAAAGAGAGATATCCCGACATGAGAATCGAATTAATCGGACACTCCTTGGGTGGTACTATTACCAATGAGTTAAAGGGTGAAGATAGTATCTGGAGAGCACTTGGAATTTCTACAGGTAAAGGACATCATTGGGTATCAGGACTTGCAAGTGCAGGCAAAGCAGCCCACGCTATTTACAAATCAATTCAAGATGTTATTGCTGTGCAACCATGGGATATACAACAACTAACTGGTGAAGAGTTTAGTGCTTTTCTAAGTCACTATTTTCAAAGGGCAGCAGATACATTAAGAGATGAAACACAACTGGAAAATCTGTTACTGGATGAAGAGACGGCGGAAAGCCTCGCAAAACTATTTGATGCACTTGAAGGCGCTGCTGGACAACTTCAAAGTCCACAACAGCTCGAAGAGCATTTGAGGAACCAAATTTTAAAGGCGGCTACTCTAATCAGAGATGTAGGCTCTGCAGAAGTCCTTACTCAATATGGAGGAGCAGCAGGAGCAGCAGTCGGAGCAGGAGCAGGTGATCCAGTAGCGTTCGAAGAATTAACTAGACTCATTCTAGAAGGATCTATTAGTTCTGAAAATATGGTAGAAGCATTGATGCTGCAATCTCGTTTAAGCGGAATGGATCCCGCTGCCTTTTTGAGTCAAACCAGCAATGTTATTATGGAGCAGTTGGGACTACTTCGGGAATCTTTACCTTCTAGGGTGGGGCCTGAGGAAATAAGAATTTTTGGTAATACCATAAGACAGCATTTAGGAGACCGTACAGCCAGTCTCATGGAAGAAGCGTTTGGACAATACATGGAAGGCATTATTGACGATGAAGGTTACTTTTTGAATCGGGCTATTGAAAGACTGACTAACTCCCAACGTGCTGAACTTTACAGAGAATTAGGCCTTGGTCACTTAGTCCCAACTGCTGGACAGCGTGCCTCGAAGGTACTGCCGCATCTCGGTAATTACCTACTATGGTTCACTTTTAGTAAAGCAGCTGGGTTTCTTTTCGATAAAACAATTACAAGTCATTCTCTTGATCTGTCTAAACCTGAAGACACCAAAGTTAAGGACTGGTTATATGGACATGGTGGTAAGTTTACCACTGTTAGAGGTAAGAATGACATTATAAGTTCTCCAGGAGGATTGGATCAGGTATTGGGTGGCTTTTCGACTGACAACGTAAGGAATCTAGATTTGGGTTCAGGTCCCCTATCAACTATAACAGATCATTCATTAAGCAACTTTATCATAAAGGAGCACGAAAAGTTTAAGAGAACCGGAGACGATGCTCAAGGAATCTTTCAATGGTCTGATTTAGACTTTTTAGCCAGAATCTTAAAGAACTTAACTCGTACAGGTAAGCGTGAACCTGAAGAACTATGAAGAACTATGAAAATTTAAGAACATAAAAAAAAAATCATAGTATGATTTATATAAATGGCAAATACTCAGCTAGTAGCTAACATGCACTCAGGCATATACAAATCCATGCTTGCTTCAGGCAAAGCAAACCCCTTCCTTTACAGCGCAGACGCCAGTGCTCCCAACGTCTCAAGACAACTGTACAAGATCAACCCTAACCAACAACTGTCCAGTACAACTGCTCGTACCACTCTGGAATTCAACGTACCAAAGTCTGGTTTCCTTACTGGATGCACCCTTAAGTTCGGTGTACAGTCATCCAACTTTACTGGCAACAAGTCTTCCCAACTTGCTGGCGCTGAATGTGTAGAAGAAGTTTCTATCCAGGCAAGAGGTAGACCACTGCGCAAGTCTCACGATCTTGCTATTATCTGGGACGCTGTCAGTTCAAAGCACGGCGAAAGAGATAACAAGCTCGCCTGTTTGGGTGTAGACTCAGATCTCACTGATAACAGAGACTACTACGTTGATGTAGGTAAGGCCCTTGGTTTCAACCAAGCCTCCCAATTAGCTTTCGACACTCTGTTTGTTGAAGATCTCACTATCAGTGTTACACTACGTGCTATCGCCGATGGTTTCAGCGGCGCTGCTAATCCAGTATCTTACACTGAAGCACACTGCTTCATGGATTTCTCTCAGCTCGAAGCTGCTGATTACGATGTCTACCGTAGTGAACAATACAGTGCTTCCCAACCAACCAAGACTCTTGCTATGTCATGGGAAAAGGAAACCACTGTTGCTGTCCCCAACTCTTCACCAGCAACTATCGATATCAAACAAAAGGGTCTTGTTCAAAAGACTGTCTTCTGTCTCTCTGATAAGGTCAAGTCTGATGGTCAAGAGAGAAATGCTAACAACACAATTCAAGGCGTAAGATTGTACGCCAACGGCCAAATCGTCTGGGAATGTGATGACGGTCACGTCCTAGCACAGATGCTCCAAAAGTACAACATCCAACCGGCTGATGTCAACACGAACGTACTTACAGATGATGAAGCAGAAAACGTATACTGCATCGACTACTCACAAATGCAATTGCCTAACGAAATGCAAGACAAGCTCACCGGTGCTCTTAACACTAACGACTTGTCCAGTGTATACCTGTCAGTCACTTGGACTCCTGCTGCTGCAAACGATTACAACGCTCGTGTTGCTCACCACGCCTACGTAATGCAAAGTGTTGACGGTTCATCTGGTTTCGTAAGCAGCTCTGCTCGCGAATAAATATAAGATCTTAGAAATGATATATGGGAGTAATTTTTTCTAAATTAGACAATTTGAGACCTAAACCAAAACCCAAAGTTCAACCTATCCTTAGACCTGATACTCCGAGACCTAAAGATCTATCTCCTCACAGTGTGAGTAGCAATATTACTATTAACGACGTTCCGCCTATGTAATTTGTTACAGACTGATAAAGTCTGTAATAAATCATTACTCTAGTTAACAAATCGTGGTTCTTGACTTATTGTGTGTTCTTGACTTTGGAACAGCATGTACCTTTCCATCTTGATGGAGTCTTGTGTCAGCTCCTCGATGGATTATTTCTAAGTCCGGAATTATTCTTCTTACTTTATTCTTCCTTGAACCAGCTGCTCCTCTCTGTTGATCCTTATTCTTTTCAACTGCCTGTGGCTCTAATTTCAATTCTTTCTCCCCAGATTTGAAATCTCCAGTGTCATGATCGACCAGTTCAGCAGGTCTTTCAAGATGAAGATCAGGTTCAAGATCACCGTCAGGAATCTTAGAAACAGGATGTTTAGTACGTTTCTCACTAGATGGAACAACTCTTGCTGAATCACCTCCGAGTTGTCTATTCTGCTGAGCCCAGGCCATTAGTGATTCTAGGGTAAGTCCCATACTAGATGCACTGACAATTACACCAACTTTGTTAAAAGAGTTCAAGACAGCACCTTTGTCTTGTCTACCAAGATTATTCCTCACATGACGAGCAATTGTATACAATTCATGGATCTGGTCTTTCAGGACGTCAACATCTGCTGAAATGTCGTAACGGGGTTTTTCAATGCCCAGGTGGTCACGGTAAATGTCCACGATCTCTTCAGCATTTTGATAGAGTTTTACTTTGTCTGTACCAGCAACCAACTTTTTGTACTGTGCTTCTTCAGCAGTTTGTTTGCTTAAACGGAGAAATGAGTGAGACTGGAAAATTTTATCAATTAGATCACGATAAACAACACTAGCCTCACGCAGTTCCTCGGGACTGTCTTTACCAATCAGATTGATATCCAGTTTGTCATCGAGAATATTAGGGTTAGCAGCTGCTGCTTTGATTGCTGCATCTTCGTCAGTTGTTGCAGTTTCTGCTGGTCCTGATGGTCCTGCTGCTGGTGGTGCTCCGGGCGCTGGTGCTGCTCCTGGTGTTGGTCCTGGTGTTGGTGCTGCTCCTGGTGTTGGTGCTGCAGATGGTTGTTCAGGAGGCGCTTGTGCTTGTTCTGGTTCTGGAGGTGCTTGTGCTGGTGGTGCTGGTGGAGCTGGAGGTGCTGCTGGTGGAGCTGGAGGTGCTGCTGGTGGAGCTGGAGGAGGAGGTGGTGCTGCAGTGCCGTCTGGCCCAACTTCCATTTCACTTGGAGGTTCATCAGCTGGTGCTGGTGGTTCTGGTTCTGGAGGAGCAGTTCTTGAACCTGCACGAGCCGCCATTTCTTCTTGGGCTGCTTGCTGCTCAGCTTCTTCTCTTTCCCTTTCTTCTCTCATTGCAGCTTCTTCTTGTCGCAATGCTTCTTCTCTTGCTCTTTTGGCTCTGTTTCTTGCTGCTTCTCTCCTGCTTCTTTCAGCATCTGCTCTCACAGATTCTTGAATTCTGCTTTCGATATCACGGGGATCAGGCAATCCTCTAAGTGCTTTACCGAAAGCAGTACCTCCAATACCTCCTGGTCCGCCTCCAGCTAGTACGTCTTCAGGATTTTCAATTCTAACTCCATCGTCATCCTGTCTTAAACGTCTACCTCTTGCTTGGACTTCCTGAGCATTTACATCACCAGCAGCAACAACTGGTTGATCTGGTGCTTGTGCTCTAGAATCTCTCAAACTTTTCATAATTTTTTGCTGATCAATGTCCCTTGCTTGCAACATCTGAATATACTCATCGGGTTCTTCTCTAATTTTTTGTAATACTCTTTTTCCAGTAGGGCCGTCTACTTTGACTAACCTACCTGTTTTATGATTCAGGATTTTGCTCATATATAATTCAAAACAATAAAAAATTTTTTATACTATATCATATAATGAGCAATTTGTTCGACAGAGTCGGCATAGATATCTTCGACGGCGAAGAAACAAAACATCAAAAGCCCGTAATCAATAAATATGACTACGCTCTAAACGGCTACCAACTCAGACCTAAGGAAAAAGAAGTTAAAATTGATGTTGTTCCCAGAAGAACCAAAAAAATCGATGATCAACAGGATGATATCGATAAAGACGCCACCAAACTGGATGCTGAGATAGCAACTCTTGCTAAGAAGAGTAATGGTTTCATGGCAATCAAAAGCAACCAGAAAACATATATCAAAAACATCGACACTCTTAGAAAGCATGCTAAGGCACCAGGACATTCCAATAACCACGCTGGTTTGTTTGCATCGGGATTCAATAGATGGAATCTGCTCGAACAGGCTGGTAAGGCTGCAGGCAAAGTACCAGAGCATGAATTAGGTAAACCCATCGACGGCATGAATGCTCCTAAAACTAAGCAATTAAGAGACACAAAGTCATAAAAAAATATTAGAATTATATATATATGGACACTATTGTAAAGATAGAAAACAGAAATATCGATCAACTGAACGGTCAATTGGCAACAGATCTATTGAAAGCTAGTACACCAGCAGAACAGGCGATTATATATAGCATCCACAGTCAAAGTGTTAATGAGGCTATCCAATTAGCACAAGCACAGCTTACTCATTACAGAAAATTCCAAAGCAATGTCAACACTGCATTGAATGATCACCACGATGCTAACTCATCACTGCACACCGATATTCTTGGTGCACCCAACTCTCACTACATTACCTTGGATGGTGCTAATGATTATCTCAAGTTCGATGGTGCTAACGCTGATTTCATGGATTGGACCAAATCGTGGGCTTTCGGTATTGAACTCGAGTCTGTAAGTTCAATCAATGATAGTTCTTACACTACACTCTGGGCCAGAGGAGATAACGAAGTATGTTTGCGAAAGGGTGGTTCTAACTGGGGTATCTACTGTTTCTCGAATGGTACCTCCGTATGTCAGGCAAATACCTGGTATGCACCAAGTGCCGGTAGCAAAATCCTTGTTACCTGTGACGGGTCCAGAATTAAGTACTACCTCGATGGTTCAATGAGAGCGAACATGTCATTCTACAGCAGTGTCAGTTTGAATAACCCCGCTGGTGATCTTACATTCGGTAAGGGTGTCAAGAAGGGTAACTGGTTCGGTGGTATAAATAGAATGATGGTCTCTCTGCAGCCAGCTGAGCTTGGTGTAGCACAAATTGCCGAGTACTTCGTGCCAGATAGTGATGTAACCAAAGCAAGTTTCTACTCAACTGTACATGAGTTCTTCACACTTGGTGAAGCACCATATAACACCTTGGTTGGTCAGAAGGGTGTTCTGACAGGTACAATGGAGAACGGCGCACCTGATGACTTCGTAGAATTCTAATCTGTTTAGTATATGTATGATGAACTAATACATTTGTTTAAGAAATATCCAGATGTATTTCCACCTGGGTATTTCCGATTTCTGAAGAATGACCTCAACGGGATTTTCCATGATGAAACCTATATTTATAAGAACGAGGTATTCCTTAGCTGGAAAGTATATAAAAGGAAGACGAAGTACTTTGAAAAAGGAGATATCAAAGTGAAACATTTTATCAATAAAGACAAGGGAAATGGAGAAGCAAAAAAGATATTCCAAGATTTCCTAGGGGAGTATGGCCATGAAGATATATACTTGTTTTGTTTACAAAGTAACACAGATGCACTACGCTTCTATAAACGGAATGATTTCAAAGTACAAGAAATGATCGGTGATAGAGTTCTGCTAAAAAGAGAGGGACAATTTTTCTTGTAAACAATATATGAATCGATATGAAAGAAAGAGAGCGATGGAAAAAATGAAAACTTTGACATTAATAGTGGGATGCCTGCTATTTGGAATAGTTTTGTCCATTTTATAGAGCAGCACCTGTGCCTTCAGTGACTACCTTAGGTTTAACATCCACTTTGTCAACTTCATGCTTGCAGTCAACAGCTTCAGGAACATTCTTTGAAATCTTTTTGAGAGGCTTAACACTTTTGACTTTAACTTGTCCAGGAAGTTCACGTTTTCTGATCGGCACTTTATGTACTTTGGATGGTACAGTTTGTCCAAGAAGCACTTCTTGTCGAGCGAAACCAGATTTCTGGTATTTCACTAACGTGTAGAACTCTTCCGTTATGTACAGTGTTCCCGTGGATGAGCCTGTATCTACCGTGATTATTACGTCTTCTTTGTTTTCACCTTCGTTAAGTGACAGACAACCCAGGTTACCATTGGTTCTACTTGGTATATCGAAACTGATAACAAATACGTTAGAGGTGGTGGATGCGTACAAATCTGACGATACGCCTAAATAGCCCTTATTGAAGTAATGGTTCTCTGTCATGTTCATGTCAAACAGTACATCGCCAGACACTCTGAGTTGAATTGAACTTAGTGTTTGATATATAAGATTTCCCTCATTTTTAAGTGCAACATAGATACGTCTAGCTAGCCCTGTGTTGTCTAAGACAATGTCATGTTTTCCCGCTGCTGAAATTACTACAGGCTTTTCTTGAACGCAATTAAGCAGACTTTTAGTAACGGGGTAGGAATCAAACATGTCTTTGATACCTTGTTCAGTTAAGTGTAAATAGTCTACCTGTAACTCACAATCTACTCCAAGACTAGCACCAATCGCGCCAGTGATGAATTTTGTAAAATTTCTCATCTTTACCTCTAAGTGCAATTGTCCCATATAGAGCGCATCGATAAAGTTGTTAATCGAACTTGAGAAATCAAACAGTAGTGGGGTGTATGTTGAACCCGCGTTGTGAGCATACATACTCTTCATTAAGTTGTGGGCATTTGTATTCTGCAATTCTTGTATTCTTTGGAAGATGACTTCAGTGTTGATGGTCTCAATTGGTCCATCTATTCCGACAAGTGATACTTCTTCGATGATGTTGATTCCGCAACGAGCATTGTAGATCTCACCTCCGCCAGGATTTGTGAAGGTCCACTTCAAAAGCATTTTGCCCATTAAGCCTTCACGCTTGATGGGAATTCTCAATAATTGTTCTCTTTGTCCTTGTGGTGGTGGTGTAGGGCGCATTTTACTAACAATGAAATCAGCGGGTGGGGCCGAACGATCCAGGTTGTACTTATACATGTCCTCATCAGCCTCTGACAGATATTTCTGGTAAAGAGCAGATTTCATATTCCTCTGTAATAGAAACGATGCAGCGTTATTACTCATATACCTTAGTAACGAAAAAAAAAAATTAGTTTATAATATATGTCTCAGAATAACGCTTATTTGACTGGTGATCAAATTATTCTAGAACCTCAAAGTGGCGGCAACGTTGTAGTTAATTCCACTGCAGATAAAGAGCAAAAAGTTAACAGTGAACTGATTACTACTCACAGGGAAGCTTCTTTCGATATACACAAACCAACAAACATTGAGGGAAACACTCACATTACTGGTAACCTGACTGTTACTGGAGGACTAACCAGTGCAACTCCAGCAATTGATAACAATCGTGTCTTGATAAACAGTGATCCAAATGTTATTGCTGACTCCACAATTCTACCAATCAAAGATGTAAGAGCATCTCCTGTATCTGGTTGGTATGTCCAAAATACTGGAGCTGATAAGTTTAATTTCTATTACTACGGTAAGACTAATCTACCAGAAGTACACACATTCGATGAACTGAAATACCTCTATTGTCTCGCTGAGATCATCCAAGGTGGAAATGTATTCTTTAGTGTTTATACAGTCAGACAGAATGACGGACACGATGCAGGTGCTTGGTATAGATCCAGACACAACTATATCATTGATGGTACAGGTAGCACTGCTGAGACTGGAATCCGTCTGCTCTATGTCAACCTTGGTGAGCAACCCAGTGATATATTCGATAGTGTTGCTAGAGTAGAGTGCACAAAGGAAGCATTCAGTTCAGTTGGTCCACAACTAGATTCTGAAGAAATCCTAACAATTGCAGTTCAAAGTGACTCAAGTGAAGGAGCAGGTCAAGTAGAATATGTACTGCAGAACGTAGGGTTCAAATTGGAACATGTGATCCAAAACTTTATGCATATCACAGACGGTACAGGATTCACCGAAACAGAGATAAGAGCCTTTATTGAAGGTTACGGTTATCAGGATGAGGCTATGGTTAACGCATTGATTTCTGCGGCAATCGCTGATTTCGAAACCAGTGCAGAGATCGATGCTAGAGGCTATCTAACTGAAGTTGAAATCCAAGCACTGATTGATGCAAGTGAATATATACCAAATAACCAATATTTCAAAGCATACCTTGATAGCGATACCAGCGTCAATGGTCAGGACGATGCATGGTATCTAGGCACAGCAAACAACATGGTTGTCCGAGAAGGAGGCGGCAATTTTGCAGTGGATAAGTACACCTTACCAGAAGACGGTAATTACAAAGTCGATGTTCATGTTGTAGCAGAAAACTTCTCGCATGAATTCAAGACAATTGTAGAAGCACTAAGTGCTGGTGATGTCGTTGAAGAGAAGTTTAACCTTGACTGGTCCAGCAATGCCTATGGGAGACATTCATCTATCGTAATGCCTAGCTCGACAGCTGGTAAGAAGATCCGTGTAGCAGTTTATAACCCAAGTGCTCTTGGACAAAACATCTTGGGAAAAGAAGCACCAGTAACTGTCTTAGCTACTCCACCTGGAGCTTACCCGCAGTTTGGAGGGACTTACACACGTGTTGCTACTGGACTAATGCGCAACACTTCGCCACCTAGACAATTCATACCAGATCCAAGTGGTACCCCTGCTGCAATCTATAGAATGGATGACGGTGTTACAACATCCTACATACTTTACAAACTGGGAAATAACTATTGGTACATAAGTAACCATACAACAGCGACACTCGACGCTAACTTAGCTGCAAACAGCAACAACTGGGCATTGATTGGTGATTTGCTCACAGCACCTAATGGATACCTGGGTCAAAACCTGAACGTATCACAGTCACAGAGTGCAGGAAATGTCGATGGATTCCACGGTCCCGGAACAGGAGCAGCATCCTGGGCAACAGGTAGTTTCGGTGATCCAGTTCAAGGGGTTACCAGTTACAACACACACCTAGTTATCCACAAAGTTGAATAAAAAAAAATGAATGTACTAGTATATGAGTTTAGTCACACGTAATATTCAAACAGCAAAAGGTAACAAGCAAGACGTGGTTGACGTAGTTCAATCACTAAAAAAGCTGTCAGCAATAGTGATGAAACCAGGTTCCAGCAGTGCAGATAGGGGTAAGTTCATGGATTCCTACCAGGAACAAATGAACATTCTTATCAAAGCAAGTGAGGAAGCCAAAGCAAAACATGAGAAAATACAAAGTGAGAATCGCAAACTGCATAGCAATATGGTAAAACTTCTAAAGCGCGTAGAAAAGCTCGAAGCTAGAGTAGACTCTAGTGCGGCATCAATCCCTGAGTTCTAATCGAAAGTATATTTGTAATAATGAAAGCTACAAATGTACTTATGAACTTATGAGAATGAGTATGTTGGTTAACGGATATGGTAGTGATATAATGCCCAATCAAAACACATATGACATCAAAGGTGTGTGAGACTTGGTGCTCTTACCAGCGCGAAAGCATAGCAACTTCACCAGTCCCACCATTACTATATAATTATTCTCCCTAAGTGGATTTTATAAAATTGATTTTATCATCGGTCATGTCTTTTGTAACTAAGACAAGCTTTTTCTTATTTTCGCCTAAATCACGAAGATACATATCATATCTTTTGCAGGACTCATAATATTCGTCAAGTCGATTATGACTGTTGGAAAGTAAGCGAAGTTTAACTTTGGACCCCTCCCAATCCAGTAATTCTGCAAAAACCCAACGAGCATACTCGTTGCTTTTCCTTTCTGATAGTAACCATGAGCAAAAGGTTTTCTTTGAAGGCATATACTATACATTATAATTTTTTTTTAAATTCTTAAATTTTCATTATTTTAAATTTCTTAATGATGGTGGTAGGTATAAACCATAGGGATCTACAAAGTCATTCAGTTTAATCTTGGTCAGTTGCTGGTACTTCCACTTTGGATAGCATGATTTATGAAAGGTAGGAGCAGATCCTTTTCTAAGAGCTTTGTTACAATAATTACAATATTTGTTCATATAATCTATGTATAGATTTTCTCTAAGCGTTTCAGAATAAAAATTATTTATGTTCCCAAAGTGGACTGATAGGGTTCGAGGATTATAAATTCCATCTTGTCTTTTAGAAAAGAGAGGGCAGCGGGCAGAGTGAAAGTGAAAATTTGAAAACTCTCAATATGGTTTTGTTCATTTTCACTTTGAAAATTTAAATTACGATAGCACATTAAAAACTTTTTGGTCTCATTTTCTGCCCCCTCTACCCCCCTTTTAATAAAGTAAAATCAAAGTAAATATAAAGTAAATCAAAAGGGGGGTAAAGAATTTATTTTGGAGAATTTATTTTTCCCCCCCTTTATAACTTGCACTTTTTCATATCCTCCTCCTCCTCTTTATCCCTATCCTCATCATCCACCAACCTTAACCTATAACCCATATAACCATTAACCTTTTTTAACCTCCAACCCCGCTCTTCACATGCTTTGGTTATCTTTTGGGAAACGACCTTACGTTTACAGAACCTACCTGCACCGTCTGCTAAGTAACTTCGTCTCATAAATTCATCACCAGGTTCATACAAGTTTAGAAATTGGGTGAGATCATCAGCATCAGCAAGGAATTCCTTTGTTTCATTGAGAATCTCTTCGCTAGGAGTCACACCATGTCGATAGTATTCAGTAGCACCCTTGCAAACCCATGTAAAGAATTCATCGAGATCAAGACTATCACTGACTCTAGGATCAGCTAACTTATGATCATCGCGCTTGAGTAGTTCTTCATCATTTGTAAATACGAAGGGGAATTTGATATACCGTGCACGCCTAAGAACAGCCTTAGACATACTCAATGCAGGCATATAGTTAGTACCAATATATGGAACCACAAGGTTCACTGCTGAGAACTTGTCCTTGTATAGTTTTTTAACCTCGAGAGCATCGGGACTACTCAGTTTTTTAATGAGGGATTCTTTGATTACCAAATCATCACTGGTTTCTGAACAATAAACAAATCTCTTACCATAGCAGGATCCAGCTACTAAGTTAGTGTTACCGTTGGTAGATAGGTTATCTTCATCGATGTTGTTAGACAAGGTTGGAAACGTGTCATTGATCAACTTAAACAAGATAGATTTGCCATTAGCACCAGACCCAATAAAAACACAAAACATGTCTATATTTTTTTCTCCACTAAGAGTATATCCTAGTGATCTTTGGATGAACTCGATCTTATCCTTTTTCTCTAGGATATCATAGAAAAACTTATCGATAGAACTAGTAGACTCCCTTAGTTCTCTGTCAATGTAAGTAGTGCAATAATCTTCAAGTTTACGATCTCTCGTATGTAGTGTTCGTAAATCTAACATCTTTCCATTCCTGATAGGTACTTCCCCGATCGACTTATCAAGCAGTTCCATGAAACCCTTATCACCAAAAGCACCACCAATGGCTCTTGAAACTGAGTTCATTCCACCAGCACTGCTAATGTGCTCGACTTTGGCAGTTTTGACCGAATCATCACATGGCAATGCATTGATATAATCAGTCATCATTGGAACAAAATACATGTGCACAATTTCTCCAGCACTGCTTTCTTCCCATAGACATTCTTTAGTATCGTAGATCCAAAAAGTTTTACAGCAATAGCGAACACGTCCGTTCATTAATACTTTGAACCTCTCGATCAGATAGTGATCAGTCAACAGTTTATCGAGAGGAACATACTTGTCAGACCAATCCTTGGTCCAGGGTTGTTCATAAGTCATGTCCTTGATGCTAAATTTAACATCGAATGATGTTTCGTTTTTAATTACCATTTGAACTGTTTGAAAAAACTGTTCAACTTTAGCCCGATCCCCGTCCTTCTTACTTAGGAACAATCCATCGTGACAATAGTCACCTACATTAAAACCACACTCATTAGCAACCCTAGCAGTTAGCAACATCAAATGTCTCTCGATATGTTGCATCATTCTTGAAAGTTTTGAAGCAGGATCACGGTGATGTCCTTTCTCAGATTCGGGTAACCTATTCCATACGTCAGGAAACTTGGTTTTAATAGCATCTCTAAGATCATTGATGTCTTTCTTGATAAGTGCACATCTTTCATACAACGGTGTACTTATTGATAACTTTAATTCATCGAACCTATTTTTAACGATACCATCGTAAAGGAATGCAAACCCTACGGTTTTACAATTATCACGATCGAGTTCAGGGTTTTCATCCATCATCTGCTTAAACAAATCATCACGGTTATTGTTCCAATAACGTAGATGTTCGGATTCTCTACCGAGCGCCATTGGAAACATTTGTTCAATCAGAGTAGGATGACAGTTGTCGATGTCAACATCCCAATATAGATCCTTTGCAAGGAAATGACGGACAGGTCTAGTAATGGTAATATATGATGAAGCCCTCTTTGGTGTCAATCTACCAAACTTCGAATCATTGCTGACATTAAATGGCACATTGACTGGGTTTTTCCGTCTCGTAAAAAACCATTTGAGTGCAGGTACCAGCGAATCCTTATTTTTAGTTTGTTTGATAGTTTCCATGTACTCGAACACATGCTCGATATTATCCAGAACATACTGCATCTTTAACTTATCAAACTCGATCTCAAGTTTCTTAGAAGCTTTGTAAGGTTTCATTATATCAGCGAACACTTTGTTCATTATATAATTTCCCAGATTTTATTTTTCATTTTTTTAACCTTAACCTGTAAAGTATGTACTGTTTAAAAGATCAAGAAAAAAAAATGATTTTGCTTTATATATATATATATAATGGACTCAGAACTTGTCAAGTATTTTGTCGAAAAGATAGAAAAACTGCACAACGAGAAATGCGAACTGCAAGCAGCCGTTAGACACCAAGCGACGCTTCTTGAAATTACTGCTAGAAAATTAGAAGAAGATGCAGCAGAAACAAAAGATGCAGAAACAACAACAGAAGAAGCAGCAGAAGAACCTGAGATAATTGAAGATTCGCCTTCAATACCTGGAGCCGTAAAGGAATGGGGGGGACTTTTCTCTTCGGTTCCAGAAAGAAAGACAATCACGATTAAAAAAAATTGAAAAAATATTCCATATAATATATGGAGTTACCCAAAGGATTTAAAACCACACCACAGTCAAAAACAATCTATCAAAATCTTTTGAAACGGATAAGAACCGTTGTTCCACTTTATGTAAGTTTCACTGATTTTGATCGTGTTACACAACTGATCAAGGATGCTGAATTTAAACCGAGTGTAACAGCATCGATGTTCAGGTTCATCCTAATGTTCGATGAAGTAAAAGCTGATCGTCTTCTGTCAAAAAAATATTTAAATGAGCAGAAACAAGCAGAGGCACTGCATGTCGATGTCAAAGTAGAATTAGATCTTCCTAGTTCTGCAGAACTAGTTGAAAAATTTAGAAAACAGGACAGAACTAGTAGGGATCATTTGATTACAGCGATGTATTTGGTGTTACCAGCGATGCGTCCCGCAACTTGGGTCAACTTATCATTTGAACCAAGTAAAGACACCAACTGGTACGATATTGAAAATCGATTGTTGTACATAAACAGACAGAAATCAAAGTCTGCAGGCAAAATTATTGTCCGCGTGCCGGAATATTTAGCAGATTTGATAGAACACCATTCAGCAGACTGGACTATTACTAGCAACAATGTGATTTATCGTACTTTAAAGAGATGCTTAGGAGTTTCAGCAACACAAATGCGCAAGGTGTGGACACAGCATTTGGAACAATTAGATGCTGAACAGAAAGCAAAAGTCCGTAAGATAATGGGACATAGCATTGCCGCAAGTAAAATATATTACACAAAGTAATTTTGTTTTGTAACTACTTTGTGATTGTGGTTCCGAGACAGGTGTGGCGCTAAACACCAGCGCCACCAGCGCCACCACTAGCAGTAGTGCGCGTGCTCATTCGCGGTTCATCAACCGGAGGCTCATCTAGGGTATATTCTACATTGTCCAAGTAGAATCTGAGCCACATGTCCTTCACCTCTTGCTTCCGTTCGTGCGTCACATCCACGATGTGATGGTCAAATAACTCCAATAATCCTTCGTCGGTCTCAGCCGAAAGTTCGGCCAGGGTGCTTCGCACGACCGAATTGTAACCGACCGACTTGGAAAACGACTCCCACGGCAGGTAGTGCGTATCCAAATCCTTGTATGCAAAATAGCGCATTTGCGTTGTCCTGTCATCTGCCATAGCTTTGGCGAGATTTCTCAGTTTGTTATAATGGTGGTTGTATGCAGCGGCCTCCTCCTTGAACTGAGTTATGACATACATATGCCATGCCAATTCAATGATTTCCGTCGTGTAGAAGCGCTCCAATTCCGGAGTCTTGCACTCCATGATCCGATCATGGAAACCCGCGCGGTGCAGCTTTACTATTTCTTCTTTTGCCTCCAGAATCTGAGGACGTATCATGAATAATTTTGTCTGACACTCAACTCTTTGGCCGCGCCTAACGACAGTCTCAATCTCATCGTACCTTTCCTTCATCATTTCATCGAGATCCAAGCGCCCCAACGCCTCCTCCGTGATTGACCTGTTGGAAGAAGGAAAAGGCTTGTCAAGATGAAATTTCATCCAACCAAAAGGTGTTGGCAACTCGGGAGTTTGAGATGCCCCGTCCAACAGGGAATGCAAAACCTCCTTTTTCCCCCGGATTAGGGTTCTAGACGAGCCAACCAAGCTCCGGTACGGCGCGCTCTTCTCCATCTCGTCAACGCACAGCTTCATTTGTTCCTGATATTCATGAATTTTTTTTGCGTCCCTTTTGGGAACAACGGCTCTAAAATTCCTCTTGGGCACAGGTTTGATCCAGAGAGTATTCACTTTCTTTTCATCTGCCATTTTGATTGATTGGTATGACGATGCCACACCAGGGTGAAAGCTTCCCCCTTTTTCCCGCGATCAAGGCCTCTCCCCATCAT
>CAZCGN010000005.1:0-36722 GCA_964498285.1 uncultured Methanosarcinales archaeon | reverse complement strand
ATGAAAAATCTGAACACGTTTATTTTCTTTCTACAGCTTATACATCTCATGGTGTCACCTCATCAATCACTAGTATATCTACTCTGGCATCGAATCCCTGCCAGAACTTGAAACAGCCGTCAGTGGTCACATAGGCCGTACCGTGCTGGTCAGCTTGATAGTGTACATATAATCCGTTCTTTTGTCTTAGTGTTCTCATTGTGGTGACCCCCATTCTGGATCATACCCGTTTGATTCAAATTCTGCGCCACAGAAAGGACATAACCACCAACAATACCCTTTGAAGTGCACATTCTCTTTTATACCCTGTAAGGTTGGAACACAACCGAAAAATGGGCTTCCTTCACTAGGTGGGCCTCCAGCAAAGTCCAAATAAGAGATTTTACACTCAGGACATTTCGGCCTGCTTTTTAGGATTCTTCTTAGCGTCATCTTATCCCCACCATGGGCAGACGTTACATACATCCACCGCGATCTTTCTTCCTTCTTCCATCATGAAGCTCTTGTGTGTACTCTCGTGTGCGCAACTCATTGTGGAGTCACCCCAGCGTTTAGCAAAGCACATGTAGCCTTTGCCATCTCAAGAGTTACTCGGAGTCGCCGAGCCAGCTCAACTTCATCGTCAGCTTTAACAGTCACATCAAAATAATGTTGACCCTTAGCCGATTGTTTTATGTTCACGCGGAAGTTGCCCACCGCTTCATTTCCATTGTTTTTTGTTTCCATTTTCAGACCTCGCACCAGACACGTTTTGTGCCTGATGAGAATAGTAAAGTGGCACTAGTATATAAACATTTCTGTTCTGTAACACAGATATTACCTTGGAGTGACACCTCGCCAGCTTACTCTGGCACCGAAAAGTATATAAAGAATGTCACTTTACCTAATATCATTAAATTGTTGGAGGAATAATTAAAATGCAAGAAAAAGTAACATTTAAGCGTAAATTGTCGCCGAAAGGAGGTTCTTTGTGCCTCACAATACCACCCGAGCTAGTAGAATGGCTTGGTGGGAAGCCAGGGACACCTATAGAAATGTACGGAGACGTTGGGAAACACGGTAAATACGTGGCATTCTGGATCGCGCCAGCTCAGGAAGAATGATAATAGTATACAAAGAAGGCGATAAGTTTGATGTTAAACATGATTGTCAGACTATTACAAAATATCTTGGAGATTTACTTGTGGTTATGGGTCAAATTGAGGAAAAATTCAGTGATGATTTGGAATTCCAGATTGACGGGATTTTGCCACACGTTTTCAGTCACATGGTGGCGATAAACGATGGTGTTGTTGATTGGCCTAATCAAAAGGATCATGATAGAAACTTAGAGAAGGGTATGGATATCATTGCGAAAGCCTGTGACTGCCCTTGTTGCAAGAAAAGAGGATATGATGGGGCAAGAATTTTTAGAAAGAATAAGTAAAATTGCTGGGTTCCAAGTTAAAGCTGGGCAGAAGATTAGCTGCCTTAGCAAGGACCACGAGGACAACAACCCAAGCATGATGGTTTATGTGGATGGCGCTAAGTGTTTCTCCGCAAAGTGTGGGTATTATATCTCTGATAAAAAACTCACACAAAAAGAGCGGATTGCTGCCGAATTGATTAACATAGCTGCTGAAACGCCCCCCGTGGTTTTCGCAAAGACAAGGAAATATGATCTTGAGGTTCTTAGAAGTATAAATATCGGGAAAATCACTGCGTCGAGTATGTTCACATTATATACTAAATTCCCCCGGGAAGAGTGCCAGAAAGAGGGTTTCTGTAAAAAAGATGGGAAGAGCTTGCTTTTCGAGAGGGTGTGTATCCCTCATTCCCCTCATTACTTCTCCGCTAGGTTACAAAGAAAATCAGATGGCAAGGAAAAAAAGAACCTATTCATAAAGGGGCTGAATAAGATCCCACTTGTTTTTGCTGGAGACAAACCAAGCATATTGTGCGAGGGGGAAACGGACGCTATCGCACTTAAGCATCTATACCCTGAACACCAAATTGTAAGTTTTGGGGGTGTTAGTGGGGTCGAAAAAGTACTCGAACAAGTCCAGCTTAATGATGAGGTCTGGATTTGCTTTGATAATGATGAAGCGGGAGAGAATGCAACTAAAAAGGCAGCAGTTGTTCTTCTAAAACAGGGCAAAAATCTTAAGAGGGCGGTTTTTGATCCATTAGTCAACGATATCGATGACTTGTGGTATGAACACCAACATGAAGCTTTGAAGAAGATTGAGTGGGAACCAATCAATTATGATGTTTTGCTTGAGGATGTAGATGAGAGATTCAAAGACCCGAATCTACTTAAATACATATCGGACGAATTACAGCAAGACCATATCGGGGATTATAGGGAAGTTCTTGCTACATTCTTGGTGGCCGCTACATCATGCATGCCCTTACAAGAAGACCGAATGAGTATCGCTCTTAAGGGGAATTCAGCTGCTGGTAAGGATAACTGTGCTAAGGCTGTGCTCAAACATATCCCTGATGCCTTGAAACTCACCGGCGCAACAAAGGCAGTATTGGAAGATGACATCGAGAATTATGATCTCGTGTGGTACAGTGAAGTGAACATGCACCGTGAGAATGGGGCGAACAAAGATATCGTTGAGACTATCAAACAACTCACTGAGGGGGGTATCCATGTTATGAAGAAAGATCGTGAGACTAATTTTGCCACAGTCAAAGATAGTATCCAAGAACAAAAGACAGTTATTTATGGTACAACTGAGTCCGATACTGATGATGAGCTCTCTACGAGGTTCATTATGGTCACCATACTAAGCGATGAGGAAAAAAATAGGCGTGTTAACAAGAAAACGCTCGAAATGTTCAGTGATATCGGGCGTGCTGAAAAGCTAGAGAAGGATACGTCATGGGTCCAAGAAGGGCTTAAAGATCTCAAGAAGGTTGGCGCGTATGTGGTAATCCCATACGCAAATATGATCGCAACAATCAAAGGTATGGATTTGATGGATAGCAAAGTGGACCGGACCAAGAGAGATATGAAAAGGCTTATGGCGTTCACTTGTGCGATATCTTGGATCCACCAGCTACAACGTAAGACCACCACACATAATGGGAGGAGGGTTGTGTTAAGCGAACCAGTAGATTTCATAAATGCGTTAGAGATCACACGGAGATTTTTCATCCAAACCTCTAAACAGTACGATGCGCGTTTGCAAACGATACTAGACATAATGGATAACCAAAAAGTCAAACCATTCGAGACAGCAGTTGATGGTAAGCCTTGGTACAACCGCGCAGATATACAAACAATGATGGGCGTTTCCAAGAATACAATCAAGGATTGGTTCGCCAAATTATCGGACCTCGGGGAGATCCAAGGGAAGTATGTGGAAGGCGTTGCAAGCTTGTATAGGAGGGGGTCAGTACCCGGTCAATCGCTACTGACCGGGTTACCCCCTAAAGACATCATTGAGCATATACGGGGTCAATGGACTGACCGGGTTCTGACCGGGTATTGCACGGGTACTGCACGGGTCAGTTTACCTCTATTCTATCCAATTTTATGTATAAATAATAAGGACGGGGTCAGTCTTCTGGAGAATGATAGGTGTTTTTTTGAAAAGCCGAAAAAAACAGGCAAAAAACAAGATCTCTGTGTTTCTGGGAAAATTGACCCCCTACCCCCCAAAAAGCCAAAAGGGGCCAGATTTATTGATTATGTCAAGGCAAATCCAGGGTGTGATATTGAACATGTGAAAGAGGTAATTGGGATTGAAGAACTGACCGTGCAAAAAGCATTAAACAAAGGATTTGTTGCAGAATTGAAGGCAGGCAGACTATGGGTATTATAACCACCCAATCAATCCCCAGTCAGCAGAATTCCAAAAGGAATACAAATATTCCGATCGGACTTAAACAAAAATGGCAAAAATTAAATACACAACGCAGATGAGTAATACCAAACTGAGCGATTTTAGCTCTATTCATAGTCAAAAGCCAGGGCCAAAGAGCCAAGGCGAGACGGAGAAAAACATGGAAACAACAAGTATTAGCTGGGATGAAGCAAGCGGAAGCTACTTCAAATTGGAAGAAGAAAAAAGAAAAGAAGTTGTGATTAAGAATTGGAAATTGCAACGGGTGCCTAACCGGTTCAAGAAAAAGGACACAGACCCAGAACAAGTGGTTGAGTTCTCAGCAGATGTAATCGAAGTTGATGGTGTAGAAGTTGAGCTACCTTGGACATCCACGAGCCGTAGATTGATCGCTGAATTGAGGAAAGTCCTTGAGGACAAGGATCCTGAACAAGAGGCGCGTTTTAGTGTAAAGCAGAAAGGCAAAGCTTTTGACACAACGTACGACGTCGAACAACTTTAAACACTTGGGCGTTTTGCCCGGCTTTTATTATTAAACGAATAATTGATTGAGGTGAATATTCCGATCGGAATATCTGTAGATGGGGCTAGATTATACTATAGTTTGCGATTCTCGCGAGCAAAAGAAACTGTGGACTAAAGGTGTTATAGTTAAGAAACTAGATGTTGGAGACTACAGTATCGAGGGGTTTACTGATAAGATATCCATCGAAAGGAAAAGTTTGCCTGACGCTTTCCAAACTTTGGGGAAGGGGCACGCACGGTTCAAGCGAGAGCTAGAACGCGCAGCAGACTATGAATACTTCGCGATCGTTATTGAAGGCTCATACTCCTCATGCAAGAACAAGGACTTCGACAACTCCCATTACTCGCGCATGCGTGGCTATGTCATAACCTCCATTCTCTTCACACTCCATGTCAAGTACGGCATCCCGATCTTCTTCACCAACGGGCGGTTCGAGACTAAAGCCATCATCAAGGAGATCTTTAATGCATATATGAAGGTCCAGAAGTCTATATCCAAGACCCAAAACATATAGTCTCCAGTACATACATGCTTATATATATGCGTCCTTTATAAAGGGTTAATGAGGTGTAAATTCTAGATGGGACAGCAGGCAGTATTAGATTTTTTGAAGAAGAATGGGGGTAGTTTTCTTTCGTGCAGGGAAGTGAGCAAGATCCTGAGTATTAACCACCAGAGCGCGAACGCGAGCCTTGGCAAGTTGGCGAAGGCGGGCTTTATTGAGATGAAGATCGTGTCTCATAAACAGGGTCAGCCGAAACGATTATATTCTTATGTGAGTAAAGACGACCATTTTGAGGAAGCATTGTCCGAGTACCAGACATTGAAGGCGCAGAGCCGGTTCAGTATGGTGCCGTCGGCCGTGGTGACCAACATTATGATTATCGCGGAGTTAAAGAAGTTAGGGGAGATGAAAAGATGAGAGAGTTGAAGTTCAAGGCTTTCGACCTTTCCACTAATGAATTATTGCACATGAGGGACCATGAGGGGTTGGACACATTCTTCGCAAGGACTGATGGTATGCTAAAACTCCAATTCACTGGCCTCAGGGATAAGAACGGCAAAGAGATCTATGAGGGAGATATAGTAAGAGTTTTTCCTGGTTTTGGTTGTGAATGGTCCGAATACCTCGCAGAAATTAAATATGAACTCGCAGGTTATTACGCTTGGAACGAGGGTGGCTCAAGATTGAATGTTGATAAGTGTGTGGTTGAAAAGGCTCGCAGTTTAGATTTCATTGATTATGAATGTTCATGTGAGATAATCGGCAACATATACGAAAATCCAGAATTATTGGAGGAGATGAAAAGATGAAGGTAGAAAACAAGTTTATAGTGGAATCGCCGGGTAACGACAAACTGGTCCTTATCCAGCAAGTGATCAAAGAGATGGACGCGGAAGAGGCGTTAGTGGAATATAACAAATTGTTGCAGGAACATGTCACTGTCAAGGATAACCTGGCCAAGATGCAGAAGTATATTGATGATG
The DNA here is from genome assembly GCA_964498285.1 of uncultured Methanosarcinales archaeon. Taxonomy (GTDB): domain Archaea; phylum Nanobdellota; class Nanobdellia; order Woesearchaeales; family GW2011-AR9; genus CAZCGN01. Next base: position 30,872 of record CAZCGN010000005.1, on the reverse strand, counting down.
GTGAGGCAGAAGAACAGCTCGCTGAGCTCAAAGAGAACGATGAGTTGCTTATTAGTCTGACCTCCAGTTGGGACGAGAAGCTGCAGCCGTTATTGGTGGGTGTGAAGAAGAAGGTCAAAAAGATGATCAGAGAGCAAAAGGTGAAAAGAGGCTATGATCGGGAGAAGAACGGGGACAAGAAACTTGTACTGCGTGCTAACATCTTGGGCCACGTGAGTAATGAGTGCAACCTTGAGGTTACTCACCCCATCATTAAAGAGTTCAGGAAGGACTTTGACAAGGTATGAAGATCCACAAAGAAATCTTGCGGTGCAAGTTGTGCTTGAAAGTGTTCACACAGCTTAACCCGCGCAGGTTCAAATGTTTTGACTGTAGTCCTGTGAGGAGGAAAAAGCAAGATGGCCGACAAAGGTGAATGGGACATCTCGAAATTCAAAGGGAACAAATTCAAGCCTGGCCCACAACAGGTTGAGATTGCCCGGAAAGGTGGTAAGACTGTTTCTGCTAAACAGCGGCGTTCACAGAAGTTACGGTATCTCAAAAGGCGGATCAGGGAAGGCAGGCTCAAGAGTGAAGATGAAGCCTGGTTATGGGAACGGTACGAGAACAACGAGATGTTGGCTGTTGAACTTCTGTCCATTTACGATTTAATGAAGAAACATGCGAAGCCGGGCACTGAGGGTTATGTTATTGATCGTGGCGTTAAGTTGTACGAGATGATCCATGGGAAGAAGATTAAGACTGAGAATGTGCACCATGTTATTGATTGGAGTGATATGCTGAAGAATGCCGAAATACAACCTGAAGAAGATAATTAAGGACATGTTCGGGTTTGACCTGTACCTGTATCAGCTCAAGTTCCTTAAGGATTGCATGGACAACCAGAGAGTTGTTGGCGCATTTTGTAGACAGACAGGCAAATCGTTGACAATTAGTATACTGGCAGTTATTGAGGCACTGAAGAATCCTAACGGGCATATTGTGATTGTTGGTCCTACAGATCGGCAGGCTGGTGAGTTGTTTGCCAAAATCCTTATGCATGTGAAGAATGCACCTATTGGGAGTGAGGTTGAGAGTTCCACCCAGCGTGCCATGGTCATGAAGAACGGGTGTCGGATCTCTGCATTTCCTGTTGGCGATACTGGAGACAATATCCGTGGTATGACAGCTAACGTGCTTATCATGGAAGAGGCAGCGTTCATCAAGGACGCGATCGTGAATCAGGTACTCCTCCCTATGGTTGCCGCAACATCTGGGAAGATAATCAAGATTTCCACACCGTTCGCCCTAAATCACTTTTACCGGTCCTTCCAAGAAGATACGAATTATGTGTCTCACCGCTACACATGGGAGGACGCGGTTCATGTTCAACATTTCACAAAAGAGTTCGTTGAGGAGCAAAGAAGGCAGTGCACTTCAATGGAGTTCCAGACAGAGTATGAAGCACGTTTTATTGCTGATCAGGATGCATACTTTCCTTACGAGCTTATTGAAAGTTGTGTGGCTGATGTGAAGATGTTGGGGGAGATTTGATGGGATACGTACTAGGATGTGACCTTGCTAGGTTAGGCCAGGACAGTTCCTGTTACATTATCATAGAAGAAGGTGATCCGCACAAAGTGGTGTTCATCAAAGAAGTGCCTAAAAACACGATGGACGAAGCTATCGATTATATCCTTTACCTTCACAACAAGTTCAAGTTCAAGAAGATTGTGCTTGACCAGACTGGACTTGGTGCTGGTGTTGCGGACGTATTATCAAAACAATTAAACTTCACACGTAACCAGACTCAGACTAATTATAATATTAAGGTCAATTCTCATGATGTTGTTATTGGCCTAACGTTCACTGTGAAATCTAAACAGGACATTTTCTCAAACCTCAAATTACTCATGGAACAGGGCAAACTTAAGTTCCCTGACCATAAAAAACTGATCTTCCAGCTAAGGGACTTCAGGTATGAAACCACACCTAGCGGAAATCTTAAGTTACATCATAGTGAGGGAGGTAATGACGATTTAGTGGACGCTTTGGGCTGTGCAGCTCACGGCCTACGAAGTGCACCGCAGGTATCGTTCTTCATGGGATAGGAGGTAAATAAAATGGTAAATTGCATTCAACATTTGGATAAGTGCCACGCAGCGTGCTGTCGCTGGCTCGTGTTCGGCGAGTTTAAGTTGACACAGGACCAACTCTATTATTACGGCGTTCATGGGTGCGAGATAGAACGTGTTGCGCGTGGCAGGTACAAAATTCGTGTGCCAACCAGGTGTGCCCAGCTTACCGATGACAATCTGTGCCGATTGCATTTAACGGACGCAAAACCTCATGCATGCAACAAATTTGATGAAAATAATACTAAAGGTTATTTTATTCCTGAATCTTGTCTTCTGAACCCTAAGAATAGTATTTAAATACTTGAACAGCTTCGACCGGATTGATAGTAAGGTTTTCATTACCTACCTACCACACCTCTTTTCACCCCCTTAGGTCACACCCCTTTGGGGACATTTCACACTCAATGGGACGAATAACCACTTGGTATAAGCAGACTCGGTCTTATCTCGCTAAGGAGATCCGAGTTTTTTCTGCGGCAGAGACTACACCGTTACCAGACATGCCGTTTATTCCTAACTGGGTAAACTCCGCACGATTGGGTATCCCTCGTGGGATAAACCTTATTGAGTTGCGCCAGTTCGCTAAGTCTGCCTGGGTGCAGATGGTAGTGAATTCTATTTCTAAACAAATTATGACAACTGAGTGGGACATTGTTACTGCTAATGAAGAAGACGATCTTGAAGCTATGAAAGCTGACGTTGAACGGGTAAAAACGTTCTTGAAGCAGCCGAACAGAAATGGAGACACCTTCTGGGACGTTTGGGTGCCTTTTGTTCGTGACGTGCTTGAACTTGACGCAGGTATTGTGTACAAAGGCCGGAACGCTGCCGGTAAACTTGTAGAGATTTTCGCGTACGATGGTGGTCGATTCCTGGTTAATATGAACGAGCATGGGATTGTTGGTGAAGATTCGCTGGGCAACGAGGTTCCTGGCTACTACCAATATTCTTTCAGGAACGTGAGTAACCCCCCAGTACCATTCGATAAGGACGAAATTGTGTACGGCCGTATGAACACGAACACAGAACTGTTCCCTTACGGTTTTTCCCCTCTTCAATCTATCCAGCAAGAAGTTGAATTGATGATTCAGTCAACACGGTTCAACAAGGAACGGTTTGCTAATAACACTATCCCTGACGGTATTGTGAATGTTCCAATGCCCGCTGAAGAGCTTAACACTTTCAAGAACTCCTGGGAACAGACTGTTCGTGGCAGACCGCACAAATTAGTGTTCCTTAACTCTCCTGACGCGAAGTTCACTCCGTTAGCTATGAGTAATAAGGACATGGAATGGCTCGACGGTCAGAAATGGTACTTCCACGTGGTTTTCGCTGCGTTTGGGCTTAGTCCACAGGAAGTAGGATTCTTCGAGAACAGTAATCGGTCAACTTCAGAATCACAGGAGCGAGTTTCCATCAAGAACGCGGTAAAGCCGTACCTCGACCTTATTGCAGCAAAGATTAATCGAGAAATTATTTATGAACTTGTTGGGCACGACAAATTGGAATTCAAGTGGTTCCCTAAGGACCATGTTGCCGAGAAGATCGAGCATGACCAACAAATGGCGCAGCTTGACGCTGGCGTTATCACAATCAACGAAGTACGCGGGATGAAAGGTCTTGAGGATGTACCTTGGGGCGATGAACCATTACAGGCGCCAAGTCCTGCCGAACCTTCTTCTGAACCAGAATCTGCTGGCGAACCTAAACCTCGGGATGAGAGTAGTGAGGAAGCTGAAGAGGAAGCTCGGAAGTTGTACACGAAACTATTCAAGGGGTTTATGATTAATGGCAAACAGTGATTCTAACAAGCCTGCCGCTGACCAGAACCGTGAGAGTTATGCTGATGATGCGAAAGCTCGTCGAGTGTTATTGGTTGACGAGAATGGGAACGTTGTTGATGCTGCTAATCATGTTGAAACGACTGCCTATGCCGCTAGTTTAGTAGGTTCTGCGGCCGCAGCTTCTTGTATTGAGGTTCGAGGGTTTAACAGTGGCCCTGCACAATGGATCCAGGTTCATGATGCTGCTTCTTTACCCGCAGACACAGCGGTTCCAATATCTTTAGTGTACGCCGAGTCTAACGATAACTTTTTTATTTCGTATCCCAACGGAAAAGATTTCGCAGTCGGAATTGTTGCATGCAATTCTAGCACTGGCCCGACAAAGACTATTGGCGCTGCGGACTGTTGGTTTGAAATTGATTACATTTAACGATGCCAGTAAGCGTAAATAATGGAAATGTACGCGGGCCAGATCCTGCAGCTTCTACAGATAATGCGATAACCAGATGGGACGGTACTACTGGACGTCATGTTCAGGATAGTAACGCGATTCTTAACGATAATGGTGATCTTCAGTTAAACTCTGTTGCTAATGAGGACACTGCATTTACTCTGCGCGATGCGGCTGGCACGACGATTGTAAGGCTTAGCACCTTATTGCCAAGTGACACTGGTGGAAGGAGACCTTTCGAATTTGCCCCGAACAATAACAACCCTTTCCCAGGTGGTGGTAACCAAGTTTCCATTATGCGAGTAAGAGCAAGGATGGGGGACGCTGGCGGTGGTGGCGGAACTCAAACTGCACGGTTCAGGGGCGTCGATTGTTTACTTTCAGTTTTTGATGATGTAGTGCACACAGGTCTTGATGGGAACCAGATTAGATGTTTTAACGCGTCAGCAACCTGGAACTCTACTGGAACTTGCACTGAGATTATTGGTATTCAGAACTTTATTGCTGCGAGTGGTGGTTCTGCAGGGTCACACACGACAGGTTTAGTTGATTTCATGGCAGGTAACAGGTCGAAGGTAGGATATAACGCTGGTGGTAGTGCTGCAGGGTCAATCACAGATGGAATCTGCTTCTGGGCGGAACAACCAAAAGATACTGATGCGAACCACACACTAACAAACAGTTGGGGTGTTAGGGTAGATGACATGAACGATGGGAACGTCGGTGTTACTAATTCCTGGGGGCTTGATATCAAGGACCAGACTGGGAACGGTCTCGCAATAAGAACAGGAGATGGTGGTGTTGAATTTGGCGACATTGTTGATACACAAGCTGGCCGTAAAGTGGCAGTCACTGAAGTCACCACTGCAACTTACACTGTTCTTGTAACTGATTACCACATCTCCGTCCAGTATACCGACACAGGCACACAAACCACTACTTTACCTGCAATAAGTGCTTCCAACCACGGGCAGATCTACCATATTAAAGATGCAGATTATAATGCAAACACTAACAATATCACAATAGCTACGACCGGAGCAGATACCGTTGACGAGTTAGCAACTCAAGCGATCCAGGGGGATGGTGATTGTGTGACTGTGGTTGCGAATAATACCACCAAGAATTGGGAGGTCCAATAAATATGACAAAAATAAGTAATGTAACGATTAGAAGTCCAACAACGAGTGATCAGGCGGAGGTAATCTTGGCAGATGGTCAGGATGGTTTGGTAACTGTAACACCTGGCCATGTAAGCACAGATAACAGTACGAGCACCCCATTAGGGGGAGGAGCGGTATTTACTGGAACTTCTGAAGAAGTTGTTAACCATGGAATCATTGTTGTTGCAATTTTTTCAGATGTAGCTAGTGCAACAGACGGATTACAAATAGAATTTTCCACAGATAATACTAACTGGGACCATTTAGATAATTTTACAATCCCGGCCGGAACTGGAAAAACATTCAGTTTTCAGACCGTGGCTCAATATTTTCGGATAGTTTATACTAATGGGGTCGCTGCACAGTCAGTATTCAGATTACAAACAGTGTTAAAACCAGCTTATGTAAAACCAAGCTCACACAGGATTGCTGATTCAATAAGTAGTCAAGATGATGCTGAGCTAGTCAAATCAGTCCTTACAGCTGAAGATCCAAACGGGGTGTTTGTTAACATTCAAGCAACAGACTCAGACAACCTGCGGGTAACTGATGCAGAAAGTGGTTTGGCTATTGCTAAAGGTGATGTTGCAGGAACCACGTTTGTACACAAGTTTGGAAATGCACCAGATATTGACACTGCAGATCTTTTTGTTGATATATGGGATGGCGTTGATGCAGCATTGGGTACTGGTAAAATTGCGAACTATACTTTTTCAACAACTGCGGATATTGATAGTCTCAGCAGTAGTGATAATACCGATACACAAGATATAGAGGTTCAGGGATTAGACACAAATTTTGATCTTGTCACTCAAACTATCACACTTACTGGACAAACCAGGAAGGCCTTAGACACGAGTCTGATCCGTGTGTTCAGAATGATAAATAGAGGAAGTACAGATTTTGCTGGCGACGTTTATTGTTATGTTAATGGGTCAATTACTCTAGGTGTTCCTGATACAGCAGCAGATGTGAGGGCTGTAGTTAACAATGGCAATAATCAAACTTTAATGGCGATATATACGGTCCCAAACGGGAAAACTGGTTACATGAGAACGTTTTATTCTTCGATGTCAAAAAGACAAGCTGCAACATCAGTAATTCATATATTGGCTAGACCAGATGGTGAAGTATTTCAATTAAAGCATGTAACTTCAATTGCCAGTACAGGAACAAGCCATGTCCAGCATTTTTTTGAAGAACCAGAAGTATTCGCTGCAAAAACAGACATTATCATGCGAGCGGACACATCGGCAAATGACACTGGAGTTGGAGCTGGCTTTGACATCGTGTTGGTGGATGACTAAAATGGTGCTTAACAAAATAAAAGACGAGAATCCTAACTGTCCGGTATGCACTTATTATTTGAAACAAGCTGGTTACAATCAGTATGTATGTATCAACTGTGATGCGACATTTGAGGTGATATAAATGGCACAAACAATATACAATTTAGACGCGGCATGGTCAGGCCTAGAACAGGACTCAAAATGGGTCCACGTTGAGACAGACGAAGGAACCGTGGTCCTGGACCAGTTTGAACCGGAGAACGGGATCTCTTTGAAGATTCAGGTTACATCAACACAGCTTTCTGATCACTTTTCAACACACACATGGCAGTGGGCTCCAGGCGGCGGAGAGACAGCATATTACTTTGATGAGGAAGGAGACGTTCAATCAACACAGGGGGACCTCGTTACTGCAAAGATGAAAGCACTTGGCAATTATTTCAAAACTGAAGCGGACGCAACAGAAGCAGCGAAGAAGGTAACGTCAACCTTACTGAAATATCACGACGAATTGGGGTACTAAAAATGTTAGAACTAGACTTAAAAACTTTTATGGACTTTTTGGACCAGAACAATAACCAGATGGATAGTGACCGGCGCAAGCTGCACTATCTGGAAGAAAAGGACAAATTTACGCTTTTCATTAAATCGTTCGATCTCTGGGAATATTTTACAGTGATTCCGAAGAGTGAGATCTTCGATTTCGGTACACAGTACGAAGTTAGCGAGGAGCAAGCTGTTAACGACTTTAAACGCAACTTTTTGCACCAGGCAAGACCTCTCAAGGAGCATGTTCCAGAGGTACAGAACTTACCTGAACCGATAGAGAAGACAGATTTATGGTACTGTGAGCCTGAAGAAGGTCAAGAATAGTATTTAAATACTTAATTAACGTGAGGAAAATAGAAGATGGGAGAACAAATAAACAAATTTCAAGCATGGATGCCTTTACAAAAGTCTGCTGACGGTGGTTTTGTGGGCATACTTTCTGATGATTCGATCGATAGAGACGGCGAATTTATGAGTAAACAATTATTACAATCGTGGGTAAAGGATGCAAGGCCGTTACCGATGTTGGCTAACCACGAAAACAAGCTCGAGAAGCTAATTGGTGGTTGGACAGAGAAGAAATTGATCACTAAGGGTGAAAATACCGCACTTGTTGCAAAACCTTTCTTTTTGGAGTCTAATCCGCTTGGTGTACAAGCAAAAGCTATGGTTGACGAAGCACTTAGCAAGGGACTTGGCATTGGAATTTCTATTGGTGCTATTCCTAAGGGCGAAATGGTCGAAAAAGAGATTGATGGCCAGAAATTCAAGGGATTTACTGAAGCTGAGATCCTTGAAGCGACAATTGTCCCGATCCAGTCTAACCGAAACGCATCATTTTCTGCAGTGGCAAAATCTTTCGGATTTAAGAAGAAAAAAGACGAAGAAGAAGAGAAAAAGAAGCCAAAAGCTCCAACTTATAAGGCGTATGAAGCTGACGGTGCGCACACTCACCCAGAAATTGAAGCTAAAGTCGACGAATTACGGCAAATGGTCAAAGGTTTTGATCTTGAAGTGGAAAAAGGCGCAAAACTTGACCGATGTGTTAGGCAATTAATGGAAGATCACAATTTTAAGCCTCAAGAGGGCCGCACGAAAGAAGAATCAGCTTTCGCTGTATGTCAGGCTCGATTAGGTAAGAAATCATTTGAAAAAATGGAGGAAACTACTAAGATGGTAGAAGAAATCAAAAAAGAAGAAGCTCCAGTTGAAGAAGCAGCACCAGTTGCTGAAGAAGCGGCTCCTGAAGTTGAGGCAGCTCCTGTAGAAGAAGCAGAAGCGGCACCAGAACCAGAAGCAGTTGAAGAAGCAGCTCCGGCAGCTGAAGAAGAAGCACCGGTTGTTGAGGAATCAGCAGAGCTTAAAGAAGCAAGTGCAAAGATCGCAGCACTAGAAAAAGAGATCAAAGATTTGAAAGAAAGACCAATTTTAAAGGGAACAGTTGAAGGACCTCTTGTTGAAAAAGAAGTAGAACAGGATTTATCTTTTGCAGGCCTTTTAAAAGCTAAATATGGAGGACAATAGAATGGCATTTCAAGCAAACAGAAATATGAGTAATGCAGGCGCTGGCTATGCATTCGATTCTGGGTTTGGGAAAATGGGCGTTTCAGATGGTGAAATGTACTTTAACCCGCTACACGGAATTGACAAAAGACTTGACATGAAGAAAGAATACGCTACTAGCTTACAAAAAGCACCTTCTATCGGAACTACAACCGGTGGAACAGTAACAGTATTCTCACTCATGCCTAGCTTTTTTGACCCAGCAGTAGTAGATAGAACAGTAAGAGCAACACCTCTTGTTCGATTACTCCCACGAAGAGCGATCAGAGGACGAGCGTATGTTTACAATGTAGTTACCGCAAAAGCAGTACCTACCGCAGGAACAGCAGGTGAAGGATTCAAAGGAGATGACGCAGCACTTAGCGAAGACATCCCAACAAGAACCTCAGTTAGTACAGTTATGAAGTATGCTTACGTAGTAGGCCGTGTAACCGGACCAGCTTTGAGTTCAGGTGAGGGATTCATTAACTTACTTCAAGAAGATATTCGTGTGAGCACAGCTTCCATGAACGAGATTCTTGAGAACGAGATCATTAACGGTGCAACAGCTACCAACGCTCTTGGATTTAACGGACTTCGTGCAAGTATCACAACCAACTCAACAGCTAACGCTGGAGCGGCAATCACGCTTGTTCAGATCAGAACAGACTTTAACACCGTGTTTGAAGCTAACGGACAGGTTGACCTTGTAGTAACTGACGGATCTACACACAACACAATTAAAGGACTCTTGATGGACTTCCAGCGAAACGTTGAAAGACCAGCACCAGAGCTACAGTTCGGTATTCCTGACAGTTTCATGTTTGATGGAGCACTTTTCATCAAAGATCGATTCATGCCAACAACCGCAACTGCAAGAGAGATTCTGTACCTAGACTTCAGGTTCGTATTCTTAGCAGTACTTCTCGATGTAACATTCGAAGAGTTAGCACGGAACAACGATTCCCACAAGTATTTCCTTAAGTGGTACGGAAGTTTAATCGTAACCGGTGAAAGCCTAATGGCTAAGAGAACCGGTCTAGCATAGGAGGATATAGAATATGGCAGCAGTAACACAACTAGACGCGTGGAATGTATTACCTAACGCAGGTCTAAAACGAGTAATGTTTATCTTGGCTAACACCACAGATGCAGCAGACACATTTGCAATTACTCTATCTGACCACGGAATTAGTGCAACAGGTTTGTTGGCAGTTTCAAGTTGGGTACACACCACAGACGGCAGTGTAATCACCACAGAGGCAAACACAGTTGCAGTAGCAGCTGGAGTAGCAACTGTAACGATTGCAGCTGGTACAAACAATGATACAAGAATCATTGAAATTACCGGTAGAGCTGACATTGGAGTATTCGCATAAGCGTTTACCCATTTTTTTTATTTTTTTTACATTTTTTTGTTAACCACAATTCGTGGAATCAACCCCATAAGGGAGGAGGAGATATAAAATGCCATTTGGAATACACCAATTAGAAGATAGAGACTGGGTATTCAAGCAGGATGTTACTATTCAAGGTAGCTTCACGTTTGGAGACGCAGCAACAGATGACCTGACAATTCAGGGAGATTTAGTAATTATTGATGATAGATTTATGCACCTAGGTACTGGTGAAGACTGGAGCATTGAATTTGATGCAGACGGTACAAGCGATGTACGTATTATCGGAGCAGATATGATTATCGACGATGACCAAAAGTTATACTTCGGTGCTGATAAAGATATTAGTATTGAATACGATGAAGATGGTAACAACTTTTTAGAAGTAGCAGGCGGAACAGTTCAAGTAGCATTAACAGATGCAGGAGCAACAGGAGCAGTACTTTCTTTATACCAAAACAGTTCTTCCCCAGCAGTAAATGATGCTATTGGGAACGTTGTTTTTAGAGGTAAAGATGACGGTGCAGCTGACCAGATATATGCAACACTTTATGGAAGAATTGACGATGCATCTGCTGGAGCAGAATTTGGAAGTGTAGTTGTAAGCGCTCAGAACGGAACTGGTTCAGCAGCAGTATGTGGAAGAATGTTTCATAATGGAAGTGGAGGAATTATCTCATCAGGTGATAGTTCAGCCCCAGGAACTGTTCAGTCAGAAGGAGCTCAAAACTTGATTTTAGCTACAGGTGACGGAAGTATGACTACAACTCTTTCAACAGGTGGACAATTACAAGTAGGGGGAGCAGTTTTATCTTCAGCAAATGCAGGGGCCGCAGGAACCAATGTCTCTGCACAGGAATACAGTGATGGGTATAACCACGTAACAGTTCTAAGCTTGTCCAGTGTTAGCCTAGGAGCACCAACAGCAGGTGGAGACAGTGCACACGGAGCACTAATTTACACATTTCCAGCAGGAGCACACCTTCACAGCCACACATATTGGAATGTTGGTTTGACAGTTGGTGGAGTTCAGACAGATACTCCCGACGTAGGAGTTGGTTCGGTCATTGGATCAGGAGCTGTAGCTACACTAGATTTAGTTGGAGCAACATCAGAGGATTATATTACCGGACAGACTTGGGGTTCAACCCTGGACGGAACAGCAGAAGTAGTATCACCTACGCCAGCAGTAGCAGGCTTGTTTACAGGAATCTCTAACAACGCAGCAGCAGACGTAAAAGCAGTACATCTTAATGCAGCTGACGGTTGGAACGCAGGAGTTACTGGAAACTTGACCGCGGACGGAGTAGTAATACTAAGGTGGACTTTCTTTGAGTAGACCTAACTTTTTTTATTTTTTTATTTTAACATTTTAAACGGAGGACAAAAACATGCCAACAATCAAAGGGCCAATCACATTTGGAAAAAACATGAGTGAAGCTGACAAAGCTAAATATAGAAAAGCTTTAGGCAGAGACAAAAAACGGTCTGGAATGGACATTATCCGAGCAATGGTTAAGGGAGAAGTTCATGAAGGAAAAGAAAAGCTTAGAGAATTACAAGCAGAAAAAGCGGCTAAATTAGCACCAAAAAAGAAAGCAGCACCTAAAAAAAAGAAGGCTGCTAAGAAATCAAAAAAATAGTATTTAAATACTTGATTAACTAACAACAAAAGTGGGCATGGAGTACCCAACTCCGGCTACTTAATAAAAAAATTAATGGGAGGAGATAATGGCAACATCAGATTTAATAGAGCCTACTGGATCAGCAGGCGAATATAGTTTAAACCAAACAAGTTTTAGAGGACAGTCATCATTGGGTGGGGTCCTAAGTCTATACAGATTTACTTCAGATTCAATCGCAGCAGGAGCAACTTCTTCGTTAGATCTTGCAACGGCGAACGATTGGAACTGGAACGCAGTAAAAATTCATCAGATTATGGTCCAAGCGAGCGCTTCAGTGGATTTTGATATAGAGATTTATGGAGAAGACGGTTTTACTGCAAACGAGTATTATTACCAGAATCAGAACAATAACCTTGTTATGAACGATAAGCCGCTTGGTGGACTTTTCTACGTAGACAGAGACTTATCTAGAGAGCTTCACTTAAGAATAATCAACACAGACGCTGTCAATGCAAGTACATTTGACGTATTCATAATTGTCAGTCCAATAGAATAGAGGTATAAACATGGCACGAACATTCCCAACAGATTCAGGAAACCTAGTCCTGGACACTTTAACAGTCACTACAGTAGTCACGTCAGGTAATTTAACCGTTGGTGGAGATTTAGCAGTAACTGGGGACACAACTTTAGTAGACACCACAACTTCTGGAAAGATCATATTCGACACAGGTGTTGCAGTAACTGGAGCTAATTATGAAATAGCACGGAACGCAGACGCAACAAACAGGTTACAATTTAACGCTCCAACCGGTTCAATCCAGGAGTGGAGTTTTAATGATGTATCAGCGATGGCTTTGACTGCTTCAGCTTTATTTGTAGCACAAGCAGCAAATCCTTCAAGTGGGAACAACTCAACCTTTACTTTTGGTGCTACTGGTTCAACTATTTCACGGAATATTGCGGACGCAAACCCTTGTTTAATTGTTCAACAATTAGATGCAGGTTCCACTGGTGATGTATTACAGGTTAAAAATGATTCGGTAACTTTGCTTACAGTTGCACAAGATGGTAATTTCACTTTTGTCCCAGAGGCAGGATCTAAATTGACACTGGCAGTCTCAGCCGTTACACAAACAGACGGAGTTTTTGATGTTGATGTGACAACAGGAACCGCGAATGTAGTGGGGATTGATTGTAGGTCATCTCTTACAGCAGATGTCGATGGCTTGACGAGTATTTCAGGTTCAACAGTTGGCCCAACAGGCGGAGGGGGTTCAGGCAATACACAACAAGTATTCGCAGCAGAAATAACTGGTTCTGGCTCCGACACAGATCATTCTTATGCTGCTTATGTAGCAATGGACGCAAACAAGAGCGGTGGTACTTCAGAGATGACTGCTTATGAGGTTGGTACAGGCTACGATGCGGCAATGTTTTCATCAAGTGGGGATTTATTTTTTGATGCCTATAGCGTTACACTCGCTAGATTTGATGAATCAAACGTAAGTGCGGGTACAGAAGCTGTTGGATTACATTTCGGTGATGCAGGGACAAGAACCTGGGATACAGGGGCAGTTACAGCGCAAAGGGAGTTTGTGTTCAACGAACCAACATACGCTTTCGCAGGTGCAAGTACAATAGCTACGGCAGCAACTGTTTTCATTAATGATGCTCCGATTGCAGGAGCAAACGCAACCATCACAGATGCATACGCACTACTTGTTGTTTCTGGAAGTTCTCGTTTTGATGGGAGAGTATTGTTGTCCCAAGGTGCAGATGTTGCGAGTGCTAATGATTTAACTCTCGGCGCTGATGGGAACACATTTGAAATCACCGGGACCACCCAAATTAACGCGATCACAACCGCTGGTTGGCAGAATGGCACAATGATAACATTACTTTTCACCTCAACACCGACAGTGAAACATAATACTGCAGGCGGTGGAGGAACGGCAGTGATGCTTCTTGCCGGAGCTGCTGACTTCTCAGCAACTGCAGGCGACACGCTAACACTCATCTTATCTGAGATTGGTGGAACACAAGCGTGGAGAGAAATAGCGAGGGCAGCAATATAAGATGGCAAACAAAGGATACGTATTACAATCAAGTGACAATGATGTTGCTAATGTGAGCAATATATTGAAGGAGACAACAGGCATTGATTTGAAAACTATTGCAACACACACAATATACTCTGTTCCAACAGGTAAAAAACTGATATTGCAGGACGTAATCGTTTTGATCAGTGCTGATGATACTGCGAGTGTGGCAGCAACAGTCAGAGTAGGAATAACCGCAGCTTTTACTGAGTTTGTCGGTAATACTACCCTTACCGGGCTATTAAGCGCAGGCCAATACTTGTCTTTAGCAGAATCGGCTGGGACCAGTACAAGAAAAGTGATGAGTAACGGAGACGCAGTGTCTCTGGATATAACCACCGGAGCAACCGCAACTACACTTACGGCAACAGTGTATGTCATTGGTTACTTGGTATAAATTAGTGAGGAAAGAGAGAATGGAAGAAATGAAGGTAAGTGAAGGAGTACTTGAACAGATGAGGGCAAGAAGATTGGCATTGAACAGTGCACAAATCTTGTTCCAGATGGCAGAACGCGAGATGAGATTATATTCCAAGGAGAAACTTGTTGAGCTCGGTCTTGACGCCTCAAAGCAATATAATGTTGATGAAAAGTCTGGCGTCGTTTCTGAGATAAAAGTAGAGCCAGTAAAAGAAAGTGAAAGCAAAGAAAGCTGAAAGTTTGCGTCAGAAGACAGGGGACAGTAACACAGTCAGATTATTGACGACAGTCCCTCTTATTGACCGGAAATGGTTAAAAGGTGTTGATGCAGGAAGAATTAAACGATATCTTGTTGTAAAATACCCGAAAGCTGTTGACGGTTATATCCCTGTCTGGAAGCAAATGCAGGATAAGAAAGTGCGATGGTGGGATTCTGCCGTCCACGAAGATCTTAAGAACGCAATTTCTGGCTACAAAAGTGAATGGGATCGGCTCAAGAAGGATGCCGAAAAGACCGTGAAGGCCCGTGAACTGTTTGAAAAAGCTAAGCTGACACGTTATTTTACTGACGACTGGGGTGAAGCCCAGACAAAATATATCTCCTGGTGTAAAATTGAAGGGTGCACTGTTGAGCGTTTAACTCTCGGTAAAACCTCAGGAGATGACAGATGAAAAAGGTAACCAACGAAGTATTAGCAGAAAGAATTGAACATATCGTGAGCAAAGTAGAGAGCATTGATATTGGGGTGAAAGATCTCAAGGATGATGTTAAGAAAAATACTGAGTTTCGATATAAAGCGAGGGGTGCAATTGGCATTGTAACCACTGTCTCAATGCTTCTTGGTGGACTATTAACAACAATACTTAACAAAGTGTGGAGATAAATTATGGCTTTAAGAGAATGCAATGGTGGTTGGGGCAAAAGAAAAAAGATAATAATTTATGGTGGTGATCAAAATAGCCTATAGTACAAATCTCGAATGGGTCCAACAAAGTGGACTTGGGATTCATATAATTGATGAGAATGTAGGAACTGGAGATAACTCTGAGACAGATTTCGATTTGGATAATGATAAACTTGTGACTGGAGGATATACTCTCTCTCATGCAGCTAGTGGTTCAAACACATTTACTGCTCTAACAGAAACAACACACTATACTCTTGATAAGGATAGTGGCCGGATTGTACTTACTGCAGGTGGAGTTACCGAAGTAGGCACGGACATTATCTTCGCAACATACTGGTACACAGACAATTTCACTGATGATCAAATCACAGCACTTATTGCTAGGGCTGATGACCAGATTGATGTATGGACTGGAAGACTCTGGGACACACCGGTTACCACCACTGAATATTTTGACGGGAGACCAAGACTCGGTTATCCAACAACCGATCGTCCTTACGTGGTAGATTTTAACAGTCCTGACGCTATTGTGCTGACTAACCAACCAGTAACGGCAATAAACCAAGTGTTTTATTTGCTACAACCTCTCACGATAAGTCAGTGGTGGAACTTTGATGATGGTGGTCAGACTTTTACTGACAAAACTGATGAGGTAAACTCTACTGCAGAAGCACCTTTCACACCGTTCGATGACGCTCCTGCTACAGGAGATATTATTTACATTGGCGCTTCTAACGCATTCCTTGGCCTTAACATGGTTTTAGGCACTTTAGGTGTTGATGGTGGTTCAACTGCTATTGATTGGGAATATTGGAACGGTTCTGCATGGACTGATCTTAATGAAACTGATGTAGACACTGGAGCAAGCATATTCACTGCTAGTGGTCGATTTAACTGGACCTACCCTTATGGTTGGGAGAAGACCACAGTGAACTCAAGCGAAAGTCTATTCTTCATTCGAGGCACACTTACTGACAATTACACTACAGACCCAACTATTGCGGCTGCAACTGTTAATGACGCGGTAGGAGAGATCGTGGAGCTAAGAAACATCTCACTCCAGTACAGTACAATGTCGTTCATTTCTACTGTTCCACCGTTCGGAACCAGAAACATCCGGGTAGATTACACGTATGGTAACACCACAACTCCAACTTATATTACTGAACTGAGCATTCTCACTGCCTCTCTACAAGCGTTTGTGAACCTCTCAGGCGGTTCTTTTGATGATCAAACTTCGTTCACACTTGGCAGTAAATCGTTCACTGTGGGCGAAGCATGGGTTAACATCCGTGAAGTTATCTCTCAAATCAAGTTAAGGATAGACGAGATCTACAAAATGATTGGAAGAAGGGCGAACATAGCAGTAATATAATGGTAAAAAAAGGAAAAATCGAAAATTTAGTAATGGTGCCCCTTAAGATACATACCCAAATCCATTGGTTACAGGGAGACATACAAGGTGGTGGAAGACAATCGTCAAGAGTCGGATAAGTAAAACAGCGAAAATTTGTAGGGACGCAATGCTTTTTGGCCTTTCAGTTATCGGGAGGACTAATTTGGTACTTCGTGTTGTAACTAGGACTGTTGATGCGTTTGGACAATTATCCACTACTTCTACATCTGACACTACATTCACTGGAGATTTACAGTTCGGTCCAGATCTTGACCAGAGATTCATAACCTCAGGTATTGTTGAGGTTGGGGAAGCAGTACTTTACATTGAAGAGACTGCACTTTCTACCTTACCAAACCCTCAGGATCAAGTTATTGACTCAAACTCAATAGCAGGAGGTGTGGGCGCCGACAGTGTTTGGGAGATTGTTGAAGCTATAGAAGCTCCAGAGGTTGGAGGCGACGGCACTTTTAGGGCCTATAGATGTAGGAGACGAATAAATGCCGGAGATTCTTAACGTTAACGGTCAGAGAGTAGAAGTAACGAACTGGAACGAGTTCGCAGGAGAGCTGTTAAATGCAATCGGTATACAAGTTGAAAAAGCTATCATCCAGAAGATTGACAATTTCAGGTTGGTGGACACAGGACGATTTAAACAGAGCATTCGTTTTGATGTTTCTGGTAGTGAGCTTACCCTCACTAATACTGCTCCTTATGCTGGTGCACTAGAATTTGGCACGTTCGATTATAGAAAACAGTTCGGTGCTGACAATTTTCCAGCAACGCCAGATCCAAAAAAGAAGAATTTGTCAAGGAAAGCTGCTAAAGCGTTCCCCAAGGGCGGCCAACCATTTGCAGTTTACCGTCGAACACTTTACAATCAAAACAAGATGGCAGGGATTGTTGACACGGCTGCGAAGCTTGCATCAAAATAATAGTATTTAAATACCTAAACTACTCATAATATTGTAAGACCCAAGTGGGCAGAGTATCAAGACCAAGAGGCAGGATAGATGGCTAAGAGTATTACGTTATATATTGACACTTTACCAATTCAAGAGCTCTATGATTCAGGGATGACTTCTTATGAGATTGCTGAAAAATTCAAGATATCGCAATATGCGGTTTGGCGAAGGATAAAAAATCCAAGAAGAGCTGTATCAAGGGAACATAAAAAATATACAAAAGGGAAGTTTGGCAAGAAAAGTCCAACTTACAAAAACGGCTCTGGGATATATAAAAGAGAATTTCTTAAAGACCGTGAGTTAATCTGTTTTGAGTGTGGAACGTGGGACAATGTTATAGTCCACCACATCGATCACAATAGGAAAAATAACGATCCGAACAACCTGATGCCTCTTTGTCGACCTTGTCACAGTAAAGAGCATGAGATAATTAATAATATAAGGTGGATGCAATAATATGACACAAGCTAAAATAGAGCCCAAGCGTATCTTGGTAAATTTTCTCAGATCAAACCTTACTGACATTAACGCTTCTCGTTCAGGCAACTGGATTTACCCTGATTTTCCTCGTGTGGCTTCTCTTGGAGACGCCCAGTTCCCCCGGGTAGGGATAATCCCACTAACTGAATCAGCAAATCCACAAGGTATCTTCGACGATAATCAAAGGCACACAGTGGTACTTCAGATTGATGTGGTGACGAAGAAAGACTTGGTTAATACATTGACTGTTACAACAGAAGAGTTTGGCAATATGAATTCTGCGGCAAACACTAACAGGTTCACGTACGATTTTGTCCCTACCGCTGTTACAAATATTAGGCATGCAACTGTTGAATATCCAACAGTAACTCAAGTTGCGACTAATGCAGACTTTACAGCACCACTTCCTTCAGGGACAGTGGAATACTCATTTTCAACAGGTGACCTAAACTTTTCTCCTACTGACGTAACTGGTGATGATGGAGAACTTATTGATTCGACATATACTGTGGCACTTGAAGGGGAAAAGGCAGTAATGCACTTGGCAAGAGAAATTTGGAAAGAGATCAGGAATAACTGGAGAACAGATTCGACAATGAATGGGATGTTTTACCCTGTGTTAATTGCTAATGCACCAGTACCACTTGATGAAGATCTTGGCATTTATCGCCAGACACTTGAAATTCAATTTACTATTTTCAATATTGGGGAGGGATTCTCATGAAAAAATATACAAAAAGAGCCCGGAATAAGAATTATGAGATTGAGGATGACATTGACCTCTTTCTCTACAAATTTCTTACTGGAGAGGATTAATAATGGCACGTGAAAATTATGACGGAAGAGATGCATATCTCATTTATGATGAAGAAACAAGCTATGGCGCTGGTGGAGATCCGGCAGTGGCAAAGAACTTTGGAAGAGTACAGAGTGTTACCCTGGACATGAACCAGAATTTGATAAGGAGTCAAGGTATTGGTGAAGGACCAAATGCAGTGGATGTATCCTTAGGGGTATTTGATGTTAGCGGTTCACTTTCAAGTAAACCAGTAGATTTTACCTTTTTAACGTTTGGAGTTGGAACAAAGACTGGTGGTGGAGCAAGCGCAGGGGACCCATTCATACTAACTGAAAATGATATTATTGGATATAGTGCGAATCAAATTCCCTCTATTAACATTGAACTTGGTGAGAAAGCAATTTCTAATCATCAAGTAAAACAGATAACCGGATCGGTCTTTGAAAGTTGGACATTAAGTGGGGAGATTGGACAGGAACTTCTTTGCGATGTAAGATTTCAGGGTCAGACTGTGACAAGAAGTACAACTATTGAGACGTACACAGCACCAACCACTAGAACATTTAAATTTAATGATGGTGGACTTAACTGGGCAACTGAGAGTCTTAATATAACGAGATTTAGTATAACTTGTGTTTTAAACCCAGTATTCCCTCGAGAAGTTGCAAACCGGTTCAGGAAACAACCAACCTTAGGGGTGCGAAGGTATGATTGGACTCTTACAATGAACATGAATTATGATGATACAGCTAGTACGTTATCAACAACCGAGTTCATAAGTGACTTTTTTCAAGCAGCGAATGCACCTATAGCAAACGGACCAATAACTGGTGATGCATTTGATTTCACAATTAGAGAAGGAACATCATCTGGAGACCAGAATCTCCTTATTCAGCTTGAGAACAGTTTTGTTACAAGTTGGTCGGAAAACCCATCAGTTGAAGGTGGCCAGATCTCTGTTAATGTGTCTGGTTTTAGTCTTGCTGGAAAAGATGATGGTGCTGGAAATAAAGAACCAATCCACTGGTGGACGGCTGCATAAGATGGAAAAGATAGTTAAGATTACTTGGAACGAAGAAGAGAAAGAAGTTGTATTAAAACCAGTTAATTGGGGGATGTACAAGAAGATCAGACGTAAATCAATTGTCTTGAAAGAATTTGAAGGGAAACCACACCAATTTCGTGACATGGAAATGTATGATGACTTTTTAACTTTGTTCTCAATTAGAGTTGCACCTTTTGACAAGATATTAGAAAATCTACATAAACTTAGCATGAAAGATGGTGCCGCTTTACAAAATGCTGCGGCCGAGGTGAACCGTTTTGAATCTTAACGATGAAGAGAAAGTAGCGGTAATTGAACGTGAGTTAATGATAAAATTTGGTTTATCCTACACAGAACTTCAGGAGATCCCTCTCCGTACGATCAATTTATGGAACCGGATTCATAAGAAGCAGGTAGCAGAAATGAGATTTGAAGAAATGAGGAGAAAACATGGTTGATATTAAAGCTAGGTTAGTACTTGTACCAGAAGGTGGTGCAGTAGGAGGTGCTGGTGCCACAGGTGGGCTGTCAGCGCAAGAAGAGAGAAATTTTAAAATTGAACAGTTGAAGGCAAATAAGTCAACAAACAACCTTTTTGCATCAATTGCAGGTTTTTTATTATCGCCAGGAGGCATTATTGGAGCGGCAATTGGAGCGGGCCAAACTGTAATCCCGGAAATGCAAGAAGATGCAGCAGCAATTGTTCAAGATCCGTTTGGTACAAAAGCAAGAAGAGCAGAAAAAGCAGCAGAGAACAGTGCGAATGCATTAAAAGAGCTGGAGGATTCTGCAATGAGTTTTGAAGGTGGCCTCCAACAGATGGAGGACGGAAGTGTTAATGTTGTTGACGAATTCGGAAATGTTGTCTCCACATTTGGAGAAGGCACAGAACAAGTCAAGGGTGCCGTTACAGATTTTGTCGGAAATACTTTCACCGCTGCAGGGACCGCTTTTACTTTAACAACTAGTTTAAGTACACTCCAGACTACTGTTGATGAACTAACCAGAAAAATCAACGAGATCCCAGTATCTCGACTTGGCAGAGCATTAGGAGCTTCAGGCAATTTAAAAGTCATTGATAGTGCAAAAGATATATTTGACAGAAATCCAGGAGCAGTGCCAATTCCGTTTGGTGGTGACGGAATGATCACTTCACCGATTGTTAACCAGCAGAATATTAGTCCAATTGGCCAAGCAACAATTAATGGCCAAGGACAGGGGTTCGGACGATGACTAAACCACAAATAGTAATCACTGCAACTGCCGCTGCACTGACTAATTTTAATAGTGCTGCAAATACTGTCACGAATGAAACATTCAATCTTGATGCGAATCTATGGAATATTGGTATCCCTTTATTAGACATTGATTCTGGTGCGGGGGGTTTACCTGGAAGTGAAAATATTTCAGTTCTTCCAAAAAGGAGAGTGATCCTGGTTACAGGGGAGTTCCGCGGAACAGAATCAGAACTTAGGGGATTCGTCAATGAGATTGAGAACCAAACTAAAAGTGCGACACAGGCACAAAAGACATACACCACATCAATAGCAAAGACGTATGAAATAAAATTCAACAATTTTACCTATGTCGTTGACCAACTAGTCCCTGATCAAAAGTTGACTTATACCCTTGAAATGTTTACAGAGACAGCGAGCTGATAGAACGTGGCATTTGATACAAAAGTTACGATTGCTGGGACGGATGTGACAAGTTATGTCATAACCTATACAGTTACCGATACAGTTGAGGACATCACTCCTGCTCAGATCGCGTTAAGGGCCGACGTATTATCTTTGGTCTCTCTCACTCAAGAACAAGAAGTTGTTATTACTCGGGGGGGAACTACATCTACCGATAACACAATCTTTCGTGGTTTTACAAGTTCTATAAAAAAGGTTAGTGGTGTTAATATAAATATTGAAGCCTTTGACAAACTTTGGAAACTACAACGCGTCACACTCACAAAGACCTACGATATAAACATTGACCCTGAAGCTGGTGTAATCAGTGCGATAGCAGAGGACCTTATTGAAACTTTTGGTGGTCTTACTGCAGATGTTGAGGCAACAGGGTCTGTGAATGTGCTCCAGAAATTCATCATTAGGGGAGATGGCCTCCTTGATAAACTTAAACAATTGGCAGAGATCGTTGATTATTGGGTTTATTACGACCCAGATGCGGATACAGTTAACTTCAAAAGTCGGGGATTTACCACGTTTGGAACAAATTTACAGGTTGGAACAAATCTTACCGCGGTTCCATTATGGAATTATGATTATACTCAGATCGCTAATAATGTGACTTTGAAAGGTGATTACCAAGAGTTCGAAACAACTGAGACGGACACCGGTGATGGTCTTGAGACAGAATATACCCTTACATTTAAACCTGAAAGTATTAAAGTTTTTGTTAATAGTGTTCTACAAACAGGAGGGGTACCAGGACAAGCTTCAACCTTTGATTACTCAGTAGATAAAGAAAACAAGAAGATTACGTTCGAGGTTGCACCACCAAACACTCAACCAATTGAATTCCAATATTCCTACCTTCAGCCGATAAAATTGACTCAACAGAACCCGACAAGCATTGCGGCTTTTGGCAATTATTCAGTAACGAAAGATATCGAAACCATTCAAACATTATCAGATGCAGAAGAAAAGATACAAGAGATCCTCAATAAATTTTCGGGACCTATAGTGAAAGCCAGTTCTGTAAAAGTGTTTAATGTTTTTGGGATGCAAGCAGGTCAAAAAGTCACAATAATTGATGGTGTCAATGACGAAAGTAGAGATGTTTTTATCAGGGAGATAAGATACTCGTACCCAGACATTATTGATGATATTAGGGTTGATAATGAACCTTTGTTCCAAGATTATGTGTTAAAGAATGCGGTCAGGAAGAGGATTGAACGTCTTGAGAGGAGAAATGAGAGCGATAGTGATCTGTTAATCTCTAGATTTTCGTTTAGTAGATTCTTCAAACCAAGGCGCCGTTACATGCAATTACAGCGGAGCAAGATATTTGACTCGTTCGTGTTCAATCATCCTATTAACGGAGTTATGGGGGTTGGTCAGATCTTGGAAGGATTTGATTCATCTTCCGGATCCTGGACTCCGAGTGCAGGGATAACTCTGGCTGATGATGCGTCAACTGTACAGGTGGGAGCAGGAAGCCTGAAACATACTTTCACTTCTACCGGCAGCCAAACAATTACTAGTACGCAATCTTTTGGAAATTTATCCAATGAGACAGGTGTTGGAACAGGGACCCCCACTCAAGGCACATGCGGTATTTGGTGGAACAGTCCTAACACAACAGGAATAACTGCAGTGAAGATGAGACTCGGATCAAGCGCGAGCAATTACATTGAATGTACTGGGAGAGAATATAGAACAGTTGACGGTTACAACAATTGGAGTAGTTTGGCTTTTGGCCTAATTAACGGATGGAACTATTTCCTATTTGATCTTGACAATCCTGACTCGACCGTTGGAACCCCAGACTGGGGGGCCGTAGATTATACTCGTTTTGAATATACCGTGGCTTCAACACATGTTGCGTACATAGATTATTTCACAATTAGCAGTTCCAATTTTATTGGAGCAAATGGTCTTGGAGACAGATCTCAGGTTGTAGAAAGTGCAGCAAAGCTTGTTCAAGGAAACTTAGTATATGATGAATTTGTTTATGATACAACGTTCCATGATTCAGTTAATTCCACAGCAACATTTAATACTGGAACAAACACAATAAGTTTCACTTCTGGCCAAATTTGGATCTCAGAAGCCATTGATGTTGGAACGGTCTTGGATCAGATACAGGTTGATCTCGGAGACACTACAGGGTCATTCACTCTAGAAATCAGTTCTGATAACAAGGCAACATTTCAAACCTTAACTGAGGGCGCTCTTACAACAGTCACCAGTTCTGACGGTACCGGAACTTACATCAGGATCACAGAAAGTGCAGCGGCAGCAGCAACCATAACTAACACAACAGACACGTTCGGGCAGAACACTGACCCAGCGGTAAAAGTAACAATGATAGTAATCGACACATCATGAGGTAAATAATAATGGCAAACGGATCAATTATCACCAACTCGGGACGAAAGATCATAATTAATAGGTCTTACAAGGCAACTCCTGATTACACAGTTCCTTCGGAAGGAAAAGTGGGGATTAGTAATACAACCCCAAACATTGCAGATACAGATTTGGATGTACCAATCCCAATCAGTAATGGAACTGTAAATGATAATGGGGATAATACTTTGACTGGATCAAGTGGTGGTGACAACTCCACTGACAATACGACAACCTTTAAACCTGGGGCTGGTCTATCGGATGATACTTCCCAGAATCTTATTGCTAACAACACGAATGCAACAAAGATCTGGACAATAGCAAATCTAGCAGCACTAGGAACGAACATGACAGCGGCAGAACCTGCATCGCTCTGGTTGTACATCCTTGATGCAACCGCTCTTGCAAAGTTTTTATCCGCAGGAACAGCGATAGAAGTCAAGTGGGGTTCGGACGCAGCAAACTATTATAGTAAGACTTGGACCGCTGCAGAGTTGGCTACAGGATGGAATTATCTAACAACAGGGACCACAAATGTTGAAGATCTTACAGAAACAGGCACAGTTGTTGGGAATATCGACACTTTCATCATAGAGATAACGACAAACAATGCAACGGACACGTTCGTAGCGGGCGATGTACTTTATGATTTATTGAGACAGTGGGCAGCATCGGATCTAACAAAAGCATACGCAACAGGATTTCCAACGATTGATGAAGTAAATTTTGAGGCTCAAGCAAGGGTAGAAATCTTATCAACTCAGGCAAACGGTTTTGACGTGAACGGATTCGGCCTGTTTAATACTGACACAACTGTGTTAATGCACAGCGAGGACACGTTTACGGCGGAATCAAAGAGTGACACAGACCAGTTCACCTTCATCGCTGTCGACCGTCTGATATAAAACTAACGAGGTAATTAAAAATGACAGATAAAGGACCGGGAAGCAGCTCAGAATGGGTTGACGGGGATATATTAACAGCAGATGACCAACTAGATTCAATGGCAAATTTGAGGTTTAGGTCAATACTCTACGACACCAATGATGCTTTTGGAATTGTAAAACATTCATCAACGAATTATTCTAAAACAGATACATCAGGAAACATTAGATTAAGTACTGACACAGGTGCAACTTGGGCGGCCGCAGGTGGTACCCATGCCTTAGATGCCGAGAATTTGATTCGTGTTGCAAAGGATGATATCACAAAAGGTATTGCCATCGAGGTTACAGGGAACTATGAGACAGCCTACACATCGGATTCTGGAGCTAACTGGAACGCCACAACCGTGGCAACTTTTGGTACGGTCATTAATGATGTGTCCTTCCCGACGAACAACCTCATTGTTGTTGGTGGAGACGATGCTGCTGGAACAGACCATGTAATTTTTAGCACCGACCAGGCTGCGACATGGACAAACGCAACAACATCACCCTCAGTGCGTGTTGCGGCGTTGGACATGTTCGACGGAACTACAGGGTACGCTGTTGATACAAGTAATAATATTTGGAAAACTACTAATTCCGCAGTTGATTGGACGGATACTACTGATAATGTTACGGTTGATTCACTTACCTCCATATATGCAGTGACCGCAGATATTCTTTTGATCTGGAACGGTACTTCTGGAACTTTATCTCGTTATGTAAATTCAACAAACACTGTATCTACAATATACGTTCATGGGAATGTGACGGCAGGTAGTGGTGGTATCGTGAAAACCACAGTTGGGCATTATTTCTTTGCACTTTTTCCAACAACTGGAGCAGCATTAAACGCTCCGGTTTGGTTGCTTAGATCTTCGGACAGTGGTGTAAGTATTGATAAAATATTTTCCTACCCTGGAGGAGTGCTTACTTCTCCAACGATTCAAGCATCAGCTAAGTCTGGATTTTCCGAGTTTCAAACTGACCAGATTGCTATCGGGGCAGGAAAACCTCGATTGATAATAGTGCCATCGGAAGACTAATGATACACATCATTGAGAAGAAAGCAAAGAACTTTATCGAATGGTTACACTACTGGCGAAACTTGCCAGGTAAACTGGAGATTGCAGAGTTCGATAAACGAAAGTTGAAAGAGTTGTTTACCGCAAAGATTGAGAAATACGAGAACGAGATTAAGATTCTCACTCAACAAATCCAACAGTTAGGGTCAAACGATGATGACTTGCTCAACAAGAAACTTCTCAATAAGTATCCGACACAAAAGATTGCATGGAACGCTAGGAGTTTACCGTTCTCCGAGGAGAAATGTAGGGTTCCGGTTCAAGTATTGATTACACCTAATGACCCGTACATTGTACAGGATCTTAGAGACTGGGGCCTGTACGAGACTGGAGAAGACCATGAAACTTTAGTGCCTAAAATCTATGCGAAGATCAGGCAGAAGTATTACAAGTATGCGTTTGACAAAGTCACATGGGGCACTAACGAGGTTTGGGAGTTCCCGTTCGAACTCCGGGCTAAAGGATTCAAGAAAGGTTTTGACTGTGATTCCTGGGCAAACTTTCAAGTGAGCTATTACCGTGCTGCCGGAGTCCCTGCAGGCATGGTCTGGGTAGTTGCTGGCGATACAGAACTTGGTGGCCACTCAACAGTTTACGTCTGGAGCAAGGTAGATTCCAAGTTTCACCATCTCAATAGCACTTACACCACGTTTAAACGCTCTGTGAGCGGATATCCCACGCACGATGATGCAGAAGCTGGCAAGGATAAGATTGGCATACGGAAGGTTTGGTGCAGTTATAACGATGTCTGTGCCCGGTCACATTTCAAGAGTAAAAGGATTGGAGATTTGATAATTGGTAACTGACGAAGATCTTAGCAACATTAACGGTCTAGCGTTCAAGATTTACAAGCTTGTGGAATCTGACAGGTGTCAAGGGATGGATGTTGGATCACGGATGAAAGTCAAAGATATGTGTGAAAAGATCCTAAAATTGTCCAGGGGAAGAGTTGAGCCCCTTTTTAAAGGACAAGAATAGTATTTAAAAACTTAAAACACATTTTACACTCAAATTCATTAAATGGAGGACATAAAATGAAAAAGATAACGAAAAAGATGTTGGGACTTGCAGTTGCACTCTCAGCAGCAGTAGGTTTACTTTTAGGCGGAGCAGTTGGCCTCGCAATGCAACCAGAACCAGAAGTTTTGGAAGTAGTAAAGGAAGTACCTGTAGAAGTAGTTAAAGAAGTTGAAGTAGTTAAGGAAGTAAACGTTTCTGTTGAAGTACCAGTAGAAGATTTATCTTTTGCACAGTTAGCTTGTGACCGACTATTCTATGAAGATGTTCAGGAATGTCAGGAAGAAGTTGAAGCTGAAGAAGCTGCATTAGAACTTGCATGGGCAGAACTTGAAGCTGAAGGATTAGACTTTGTTGAAGATGAAGGTCTTGCAGACGATGAGGATGACCTAGACTGGGTAAGATTCTACAAAGACTTTGAAGACTTGAGCGTAAATGAGTCTGACTACGACGACGAAGAGTATGTTTTCGAGCTTGAAGCTAAGATCGACGACGATGAAGAAGATGAAAAAATCAATGTAATCTTTGAAGTTGAAGTTGAAGATGGTGAAGCAGAAATCGTTGACGCTTGGCTAGACGAATAAACACACAAAACTTTATTTTTTTTTATTTTTTTAATTATAAGAGGTAGAAACAAAATGAAATATGATTGGAAAAAAACGGCTTTTAAAATTGCAAAGAATGCAGTGTATGTAATCATCGCGGGACTTGCATCAGTATATGGTAGTAGTACTTGGTATCTAGCAATCGCGCCCTTACTCGTTGGCTTTGAGAACTACATCAAGAACAAAAAGAATTAAGTGTCCATTTTGTCAGTACGAACAAAACATTTCTATTAGTGACTGGGCTCTGCCGGTGTGCGTTCTTTGCCACCAGAAAATAAGTGACCCCGATGCATCTGTAATCCAGTAAGAAAAGAGGGTGTTAGAAGTATGGATTAAACTCCTAAAACTAACTTACGAGGTATTTACTGCACCGGGATCACGGGTTGGATGGTTTAAACAAAGTGAAGTGTAATTCCGACCAGGATCATCATTAAACAAAACCACAGGACCAATTTAAGGTTTTCCATAGTGATATGTTCAGACTCCCAAAATTTGGGCACGATGTAGTAATGTGTTTCTGCACTTTCTTCTATCTGGCGCCATTTTGCCGCCACGTAGGTTATTGTTGAGACGAACGCGAGCGTTATGCCTCCTAGTATTAATACGTTTGGTGTTGCCATGTATTCCTCCTATTCTCTTGTTCTTACTAGATCAACTTTCTTTATCTTCGATTCAATTATCTTCTCACTATTCTTTGACAATTGTCCTTTCTTGTACAACTGGTAGATCTTTCTCATTTTAGTTGCGTGATAATAACTGTAATCAAGCATTACTTTTTTTGACTTTGGTTTCTTCTTACGATACCTTGTCTTATTTTTCTCCCTGTTTTCCTTGGATCTTTGTACTTTTGTGAAATATCCTTCGTATGACTTCTTGATGTTATTGATTCTTCTAAGATGACGTTTGTGGTCGTATCGTTTTTCTTCCAATAAGTCTTTCAGCAGTAATCTGGAATGTTTCAATAAAATCTCAGCCTGGGCAGTTCTTGCAGTTTTCAGGTGCCTTTCAATCTCTTCAACATATCCTTCGACTAGTTTTCGTTTCATTTTGATTGCATTTAACGGTGATCGATATTGTCTGTAGGTTCACAGCCCCTCCTCTACTGCCAGTAACGCCAGCTGTTTCCGCACTTCACGAGTCACTACCATATCTTTCTTAGACGGTAAGATCTTCTGGTGCACATAGTTCACTGAGTAAGTGCCAGTTGGTGTCGCGTACAATTTGCACGTTTGCACCTGGGTTTCGTCAGCACCGTCAGGTTCATACATAATGTTCAGCATGTGATAGCCCAAAGGCACATCGAACAGGAACGTCCTGCAATCAGATGTTGATTCTTCTTTAGTTATTGGATGGTGATCTTGTTCATCCCACCCTTCCCTTGCTAGGTCTTCTAATATCTTCATTTGTCCACCTCAAATTTCTCCCTCAATTCGTTTAAACATGCGTAAAACTCCCGTCGCGCGACATCGTTCCATTTGTGGGAACAGGCCCTTAGTGCAGCGTCAAGTGCAGTGCGTAGCTCTGTCTTTGATACACACGCTTTCTCCAGGTCTTCCACAAAAAGTGTGACAACCTCGTAACTGGCACGGGGTTTGAGCGGTGTGAGCTCCGGGAAGCCTTTCACTCTTGCTCCCTCCGTTTCCATTTCGGCTTCACCACTTTCAATTTTGGCTTGCCCCGTTTGTCTGTTGGAATTTTAGGAAATTCTTTTGTGAAGTTTGTCATCATGCATGCTCCCTGAACATTTTCATGACTTCAGTGGTGTTCTGTAGATGATTAATCAGCTTATCTAATAATTGTTTGCTATATATCTTATTATCAATCGCTGTTTTTACAGTAACGTACACCGCTTTCTTGTCCTCATTTGTCACACTGAAGAATGATCTTTGATCCGTTTCCACACCTTCCACAACCACAACTTCCACAATGTTGGTCGCGATGGTTCTTGCTTGGTATAGCCGATGTTGCCTTGCAGCTTCCGTATCGTCCCACTCAAAAAAGTCGTGAAGTGGCGAATCTTCAGCTTTTGCATCTTCCAAAATCAATTCTGCCGTTGCATCTCCCTCAGTTTCTATAATCTGCGCAATCCTCTGTCCGTACTTTTGAGCTTGTTCTTTATTTAATCTACTACCTTTCCTTGGTTTATATTCTTTCATTTTAATCTCCTCCTCTTGTTAAAACTTTACTTCACTCAACGTTACCACACATAACCAAGCACCACCGTGAGTTTGATTGTGAAAGCCTTACCCCACCATACTTTACCTTACTATACTAAAATTTACTTTGCGGTGTAGGTTTGTATCTCCTTCACTGCGCAGTACAACTCCCCACTATACACTACTCTTCACCACGCTAACGAACTTGAATTTGATCGTGACAACTGCACAACTCTTTACAATACGTCTCATTTCGTCGCCGCGCAGCACCTTGCATAACCACGCACTACTTCGCGTCACCAAACCGTGCGATAAGTTGCAATACTCTAAGTGTGATCAAGCAGTGGCTACCTCGTACATCCCAAAGTCTCCCCCACATTTACTGCGAGGTGACCAGATGCCAAGGCCCGAATAAAATCCTGCGTAGTTCAGTAACAAAACCAAATCTTGCGCGGAAACATTGTTCGCGTCATATCGTAAGTGTAATTCGCATTCCCAGTCATGGAACTGTGGTGTGAACTTTGTGTTCGAACCAATACTGTGCTCCAAGATGTCCTGTGAAGTAAAACCAATCGGGATAATTGGACCGTTCATGATCTTGACTCCCTTGATAAGCTTCTTGGAAAACATTTTGTCCCCAACAAACGAGGTTGCCTCGATCATTCCTGCCTTGAATCCTGCGGACGGGAACCCTACTTCGCCATCAGCAGTAACGTGGATTGCTTCTTGCTGTTCTTTTTCAACATCTCTTACCATCTTCTTGTTAGACTTTGCAACACCGCTTTGTTTAGCTAATATCGCTGCTTTCGCTTCGTCTGGGAACCTGTCCATCAATAATGGCGACTTCCCTTTTACTTTAATTATACAACTTTGCACATTGATTGGTGCAATTTTCACTTCTTTTTTAGTAGTTTTCTTTCCTGTCATTTTTTCCTCTCCTCACCTGTTTATAGCCTAAGATGAAAA
>CAZCGN010000004.1:0-67880 GCA_964498285.1 uncultured Methanosarcinales archaeon | reverse complement strand
GCCGAGCTCGATTGGCTTTTCACCCCTATTCCCAAGTCAGAAAAACACTTGCACGTAGAACTTCTTCAGGCCTCCACGGAATCTTACTTCCGCTTCACCTTGCTCAGGAATAGATCGCCCGGTTTCAGGTCGTATCCATGTGACTTATGGCACTTTCACACCACTCCCCTCGCATGCTGCGGGATCTTGGTTTCCCTTCGAATACCCATTTACTGGTTATTCTTGCCACATAAATACACTCCCCGGCACGTTATTCAAAACGCACGTTAGAACTCCTAAGAGCCCTAACTCACTATCACTACTAGATTTCAGGACTTTTCACACCCTTTTACGGGTTCTTTTCAACATTCCCTCACGGTACTGGTTTACTATCGGACTCAAGACGTATTTAGTCTTAGAGATTAATGTTCCCTACATTCATGCCTCGTTTCCAGGAGACACTACTCAGGATACTTCCTAGGACCAATATGTATTTTCCTACGGGACTTTCACCCTCTATTGTGTAACGTTCCAGAAAACTTCGGATCCACACATTGGTCGTAATAGAAGTCCTCAACACCACATCTCCACTATATTACTATAGCGGATTCAGTTTGGACTACACCGTTTTCAGTCGCTCTTACTTACGGCATCTCAATTGATTTCTTTTCCTACAGGTACTAAGACGCTTCAATTCCCTGTGTTCCCCAACCCTAACGGGCCTTGTTTCGAGAAGTCTCATTCGGACATCTGCGGTTCAACGTTTACCTTCAACTCGCCGCAGCTTATCGCAGCTTGTCACGTCCTTCATCAGCGCTTGAGCCTAGTCATCCATCTAGCAGCTTTCAATATAGAATCTTTACCTCATCGGTAAAAACCTAAGCGTGTATATTGTACAGATGGTTCATTAATATGAGTGATGACGTAGGAAGAATATGTTGAAAGATGATACAAAGTCATTCATTTCAACTCTACTCCTCATATCTACCTAAAACAGCCGCAAACATTGGTTTGCGAATGAGTACTTTTTGTTTGGATCATTCTACCCAGGAAGGGTATAAGGACCATTTTTTTCGTGTTAGACGAAAAAGTGGACCCGTCGGGATTTGAACCCGAGGCCTCCTGCTTGCAAGGCAGGCGCTCTCCCCCTGAGCTACGGACCCAAGTATTGTGTGTGTGTGTTTTTTCTATCTCTACAAAAAATGTAGAAAAATTAAAAAAAGGAGGTGATCCAGCCGTAGGTTCCCCTACGGCTACCTTGTGACGACTTAACCCACCTTGCGGGACCTAGGTTCGAGCTACCTGAAAGATAGACCTCACCAAAACCCCACTCGATTGGTTTGACGGGCGGTGTGTGCAAGGAGCAGGGACATATTCACCGGGTCGTGATAAAACCCGATTACTAGGGATTCCGTTGTCATGAGGATGAATTACAATCCTCAATCTAGACTTGGATAGAGTTTGGAGGTTTGGCTGCACCTTTCGGTGTCGCATCCCATTGTCTCTACCATTGTTGCGCGCGTGTAGCCCAGCAGATTCGGAGCATACAGACCTACCGTTGCCCACACCTTCCTCCCTGTTTCCAGGGCAGTCCCTCTAATGTGCTCGGTCGCTCTAAAGAGCCCGCTAGCAATTAAAGGTATGGGTCTCGCTCGTTACCTCACTTAAGAGGACACCTTACGGCACGAGCTGACGACGGCCATGCACTACCTCTCGGCTCCTCAAGTAAGCCCTTTAGACTGACTTTCATAGTGCCGTCGCTGCTGGTGAGATTCTCTGCGTGAAGTTAGATTAAACCGCACGCCGCACCCCTTGTGGTGCTCCCCCGCCAATTCCTTTAAGTTTCAGCCTTGCGACCGTACTACCCAGGCGGCGAGCTTAACGTCTTCACTTCGACACTGCACAACCATGGAGGTTATGCAACATCTAGCTCGCAGCGTTTACGGCTAGGACTACTCGGGTATCTAATCCGGTTTGCTCCCCTAGCTTTCGTTCCTCACCGTCGGACCCGTTCTCGTTAGACGCCTTCGCCACAGGTGGTCCTCGAGAGATTATAGCATTTTACCGCTCCCTCTCGAATACCTCTAACGCCTCCCGGTCCCTAGATAAACAGTATCCCAAGCACGTCGTTTTGTTAAGCGCAACGATTTCACTCAAGACTGATCTATCCGGCTACGAACGCTTTAGGCCCAATAAACGTGAATGCCACTTGTGGCGCAGGTGTTACCGCGGCGGCTGGCACCCGTCTTACCCACCACTTATTCGCCAAGATATTTACTCTTGGCAAAAGCCCATGCTTAACATGAGCACTGAGAGTCCCCTTATCACACTTACGTGCATTGTAAAGGTTTCGCGCCTGCTGCACCCCGTAGGGCTAGGACCAGTGTCTCAGTGTCCTTCTCGGGGCTCCCGCTCTCACGGCCCCTATTGATCGTAGGCTTGGTAGTCCTTTACACTACCAACAACCTAATCAACCGCCAACTCATCCAAAGGCGTAAACTTTGAGTAAAAGAACATTCCAGTATCAATTACCTATCCGGCGTTAACCTCAGTTTCCCGAGGGTATTCCGAACCTTTGGGCAGATTATTGACGTGTTACTGAGCATTCTGCCTGTGCCATAAAGACCCTCTGACTTGCATGGCTTAGTCGAACTCTCATAGCAGCATTCTCCCGCAGGATCAACGGGGAATAGAACTTGTTTGTATTTTGTGTACGTTACACAAAGTGGTTTATTCGTTTTGGTATTTTATATCCTAAAGTCGCTTTTTAATATTAGCTGAAACTTATTTGTTCTAAAGAAATTTTCACAATTAATTTAGATCACCTCGTTCATACTCAACATTACTTGAGCACACACATGTAGATGTGTTGGGGAAGTGAGTTATTTATAAAGGTATCGGTCGTAAAGTAGGTGTTTTAGAGGAGAAAAACAAGAAAGAGCGCTGCTTTAGACAAAAATAATTATAAACATAAGAAATTCATTAAGAAGATAGAATGATGCAAAGAGGTTTAAGTTTAAATTCTGTTGAGAAACAATTTCTTACTCTTGGGTTTAGGTTAGTTGAAACCTCACAATGGCTCAGAACATATGAAAGAGAAGATTCTACTGGAAAAGTGACTGGTTTTTATGATCCAAGAACCAGAGAGGTTGACCTTTGTTATAACAACACATCTTTAGAGACTATTACAACTACAGATACAAGCCCACTCGAAGCACACTTAAAATTACAACAAGCCCGTGGATTAGAAAAACCTGATTCAAATGATGCGCATTCTTTTAATCTACGCGCAGCAAGACAATATCTCAGTAGAACTGAACCAACAGTAATTCCTCTTGTGAGAGGATTCTTCAATAATTTAAGAGAATATTAGAAATGTGCGCGAAGTTCTATCCAGACTGGATTCTACGTTTACGTCGAGCCTTTTTCATCTTTTTACGCTGCCATTTCCAGCGCATTTGGCCCTTTTTTTTCCAACGTCTTGAACTTCGCTTCATCTGAATTGTATTAGGAAAGTGGGTTGTTTATAAAGTTTTCTAGGAAGTTGAGTGACTAAACCTTTTTTCATAAAAGGCAGTTTGCCGATAATCTTCTTGTTTAATATTTATCAAAGTAAATCCTAAATTCTCGTAAATGCCTCTTAGTTTGAGCTCGTTGGCATTAGTATCCGCACGTAACACATCGATATTGTTCTGGTGAGCCTGTTGCTCTGCAAAATCAACTACTATTTTAGGCAACCCTTTGCCTGCAAATCGATGATCTATACAAAGCCAATGAATATATAACGCAAAACCATGCTTATCACCATCGACAGGTTCCCAATCTTGACTATTTTGATTAGATTGCAAGACAGCGGCGGCTCCAGGAACTCCCCCTATTAAAACTACATAAAATTCTTCAGGTTTTGCATATTGTAATAAAAAAGAACTATTCAAATTTTCTAGCCTCCACCACTTTGAAACTTTTTTACCAGATTCTTTCATCCATTTACTAGCGCTACGCATAACAGAGATTGCCTGATTCATGTTTTGAACAACATCAATTGAAGTGTACTGGAAAAATGTTGACATATTGAGATTATGCCCAAGATAACTTTATATTATTTTTGGAATAAGAGAATGGACAGACAGAACTATTCCTCACGCGGTCTGAGAACAAAGTACATGATAAGAAGTAAGATAATAACAACACTCAATATAACAAACACGCTCGAACCACTCCCCTCGACACCTTCAAATATGGCTAAAGATGTAATAGAGTTGAAAAATGAACCTGCCGGTTTCTTCCCAACATCTTCTTGGCTTGGAGCACTTTCTACTTGCACATCAGCCACAACAGCTTGAGGAAGAGCTTCCACGGTTTCTTCAACAAAGGATTCTTCTTCTACAATTTCATTATCATTTGAAGTACTTAGAGCACCCCCACTTGAAGAGCTACCAGATGAACTAGAACTACTTGATGAAGAACCGCTGCCTCCACCTCCGCCACCACTCGAAGAGGAGCTTGAGGATGAAGAACTGCTTGAAGCAGCTGTTGTTGTAAAACTGAACGTGCCGTTCATGTTACAATTACCATACACATCACACACAGTGATATTGTAAAAGTATGTTGTGCTTGCAGTTAAGGAATTTACACTTTCACTATGAGAGGTTACAAAAGGTGTACTCTCATCACTTGAGGTGAAATTTGATGCATTCAAGCCATAGTTAACTGTTGAGTTTGCCCCCTCATCTGTTGTCCAACTTATACTTGCTGAATCACTATCGATGCTTCCAACACTTACAGCAGATACTAGCGGGGCCTGAGTATCAATTGTGAACGTCCGATTTGCACCCGCAAGTGCTGTATTCGCGTTAACATTCGTTGCTAAACAATTCCAGCCATGTACGCCATTTGTTGCAGTTTTGGCAAACGTTGTGCTATTTGTTTTCCCACTCACATTCATTGTCTCATTCAAATGCCACAAGCCCGTCCAATTCCCATACAGTGCCAATGATTGCAATCCAAAGTTATCAACAGCAGAACAATTAAAGGTAACAGACGTATCGCCTGTTGCAAAAGAATCTACAGGAGAGTTAAGAGTCACGGTTGGATCAATAAGTGTTGTTGAAAATAGTTGAGCTGTTGTGTTCGCGCTATTGTCTGCAAAATCAGTACACGAAACAAACCAGCCATAATCTCCTTGTGTAAAATTTTGTGTGAAGTTTTGCGTTACATTTTGTGTGATTGAAGTGTCCGTAAGACTTAGCGTGCCATTAACATACAATCCACAAGATGAAACCTCTAAAAGTGCATCATTAACAACATAGTCCAAAGTTACTTCATTTGAAGAAGTAGTAATATTGACAAAAGATTCGTTTGTTGGATTTAAAAGAGACGTTACAGGAGCAGACCTATCCACTGTAAAGGTTATTGACTCCGTGACATTCGTATTGTTTCCAGCATCTTGAGCTATAACAAAAAGTGTGTATGCCCCTTCCCCCAAGTTACTTATATTAAGTTGTGCTGACCAATAAAAACCTGCTGCACTTGTTGCATTCATAAGTGATGCGCCAAATCCATTAGAAATGTTAAACACTACAGAAACAAGATCACTATCATTAACACTCACATTTACGAGTTGAAGACCGGAACTAAGATTAGCACCATCCACTGGACTGATAAATTCAGTTATTTGTGGAGCAAGATTTCCGATCGTAAGGGTTCTTGTTTCTGATTCGCCTACCTGGCCAGCACCATCAACTCCAAAAACAGTGTATTGATACGTTCCAGAGCTTAAGTTCGTTGCATTAATTGAGTAAAGAAAGTCTGCAGTCCGATTCATGCTAAAGTTCTCAAGTACTCCACTAGGATATTCTAATTCAAGTAGGGAAGAGGACAAGTTTACATCTGAACTAACTTCAATAAACACTGATGATGCCAAAGTAATAGTTCCGTTTGCAACGCTTGATGTTGTGAAATTAATAAACGGCGTTAGAGCATCAAACACATCTATTCTTGGTGTTGTGATATTATTCTTTGAATCGGTCACAACAACACCTGTTTGTGCAAGTTTGGTTATAAGTTGATTTGGAGTGATTGTTTGATTATATGCTGCGCGCCAATATTGTTTGATAAGAGCAACTGCTCCTGCCACATGTGGTGCTGCCATTGAAGTACCACTCATTGAAACAAATCCTCCACCATCATTTGCAGATGTTATCCCAACCCCCGGGGCAAGCAAGTTAAGAATTGATGCAGAGTTTGACGAAGATGCAACACTATCAGAGGTTGAAACCGAACCAACTGACGTTGCATTTGCAATACATGCAGGTGCTGAAAGACCGTTTGTCTGCCCTTCGTTGCCTGAAGAGATAATTACTGGAATTCCTACCCCCACAGCATTGTTTATTGCAGTTGCAGTTGTAGGATATGAACTATCGCATGCACTGCTACTATGATAAGAGCCTGTTCCAAGACTTAAACTAATAACTGAAATGTTGAGACGATCTTTGTTTGAAACACACCAGTCGATTCCAGCATTCACATCAGAAAAGTATCCGTTTCCAGAACCATCCAATGCTTTGAGGGCAACCAGTTTTGCCGAAGGGGCAACACCCGAGTATGTACTGTCGTTTGATGCCGCAATACCTGCAACATGCGTTCCATGACCATGATCATCGAATGGATTATTATCAGTATTTGCAAAGTCCCAACCCCCCGTAACACGACAATCTGTCCAGTTCATAGTAGTATTAGAAGTGCCATTTCGGACCTGGTCAATATAAAAGCCGTAGTCTGTTACTGAACCATCAGTTACTAGACGAACATAGAGTGTATCCC
Organism: uncultured Methanosarcinales archaeon; assembly: GCA_964498285.1. Lineage (GTDB taxonomy): Archaea > Nanobdellota > Nanobdellia > Woesearchaeales > GW2011-AR9 > CAZCGN01. The sequence goes on along the minus strand of CAZCGN010000004.1, from coordinate 61,079 downwards.
CCGAAACATGCGGTGTCCATACGTCCGTTAGATCTCCCTTATAGACTGCAATTGTTTGGTTATCGCCATCTGAGACAATAATCCTATCTGTTGTATCAAACGGACCCTGACTTTCTAAACTTATGTTTACAAAATGTATTGAAATATTAGTATATCCGGTTTTATTCACAATGAACGTTACATCTTCATTGTTTGCATAGTTATGAGAAGATTCAATTGGAACGGAAAGATTTTCACTAATGCCTGAAAAAGAAAATTCAACTGGATTACATGAACCTAAGGCAGAATGAGTATAATCAATTCCAGTATCAATAATACAAATTGTCTCACTAGCCCCAACCATACTTCTGTTTCCAACTGAGATGTTCCACACAGCATTAGCATTGATAAACGGAATAGATGATGATAAAGAGATTGAAACAGGCTCATCAAGATATACCGCTTCAACTCCATCCAAGCTCTCAAGCGCGTCAAGTCCATTTTCAGTTATGTTCCCGCTTAATGCATTGATTGTTTCGTACTGGTGTTTAAGTTCAAATTCAAACTCATCACTCGATGATACAACTAAAACTCCACCTTCTTCTTTTTTCTCTTCTTTAAGTTCAAGGTCACCCAAAATTTCTTCTTGAAGAACGCTGATTGCTTCTTTTTGTAACTTGAGTTGTTCATCTGCAATCTCTTCTTGTACCAATGACTCTTTATGTTCTGTTTTTGATATCTCTTCGATTACTACGGGAAGTTTTTCTTCAACATATTCAACTATTGCTTCTGTTTCAAGAACAATTATTACACGCACTTCATCTTCATTCTCTAGCTGTTCTGCAATCTGTGGGTCAATTGATGCACCCATGACAGTTCCTGCAAGCAAAAGCACGCAAAGTGCAAATATGAAAATACGTATTATACTCATTTTATTTTTTTCTATCTTTAGTGAATTAATTTTTATTGTAGAGAGATTGTAGACCTACTATACCCAAACAAGCTGCTTCCAATCCCCTCTCCAACTGCATAGGAAAATGAGGAAGAAAGTTGTGCTAACACATCAAAAAGTCCTAGGTCTTGTTCATATAGCACATATTCAATTTCTTTGATACCAAAAGTTTGTTGGATGTATTCTTCTGCCTGAACTTTTGAACCTAGTGAATCTACAAGGCCGAGTTCAACCGCTTGAGCCCCTAAAAAGAATTCTCCTGTTGCAACTGCTCTTGTTTGAGCAGTACTCATCCCCCGATTTTGCGCAACAGCCTCAATGAAATATTCGTGAATTTGATCCAGTTTTGATTCGAGCAAAGTTTTTTCTGCTTGTGTTAGCTCCCTAAATGGCACACCAATATCTTTTTTATCACCAGCAACTAGTCGTTCATATGAAACGCCATATTCTTCCATCAAACCACTAAACTCTAAGTAGGAGGAAACAACTCCGATACTTCCAGTAATAGACATCCTATTTGCAATAACATAATCTGCTTCTGATGCTATCCAATACGCACCAGACGCACCAACTTCTCTTATAAGCGCAACCGTTGGTTTACCTGAAGCTTCAATTGCCTGTGCAACTTCGTCTGACGCTACAGCTGACCCGCCAGGAGAGTTGATTTCAAGTAAGATTACTTCAACTGAGGGGTTAGATTCTGCTTGAGCAAGAAAACGTGTGAGCGTCTGTGAAGATGCAACACTTTCACCAAATGGAGAACTAGCACCAGACCCCATTATTGCTCCTTCAACTTTAATGAGAGCGACATTGCCAGTTGGCGCTGGATCTGGAAGAATAGCTATAAGTAAAAGAAGTCCAACAATAACTATGAGAACTATAAGCCACCATCTTCTTTTCTTTGGTTTACTCTTCTGTACTGCCACCTAAAATTCCCTCTTTTACCCTCTTGAAATAAAATAGTTTGGGTATTTAAATGTTTTTCTGGAACGAAGAAGAGATTATGCCTCTTTGCTTAAAAAAGCGCAAAGAGTATGCTAGTTAGAAAGGTTTTTAAAAGAGAGAGTTCAGTTTGGTATTGTACAGCGGAGTGGGGCAGTTCGGAGTGCCCGCCGGGCTCATAACCCGGAGGTCGGTGGTTCAAATCCACTCTCCGCTATCTTTTTTCTTTAAGAACTATACAGCAGCCAATGACTTTGCAAATGTAGGTTTTTCGTTGAGCGCGTTTGAGATCTCCTTATCGTTCCACCCGGAAGACTCCAAATTCTTTCGAATTGCTTCATCAGCCATACCTGCTTGTTTCTCCTCTTTGATATATGTATGGAGTTGATCTTGGTTTACTGCAGGCTTGTGCTTGTGGATATGATGTAGGATAAAAATTGTTAGAATCACAATTAGAAGAATTGCAATCGGAATCCCTACAATTAAAAATGTATAATTTCGCCAGTAAGAGCTAAGTGTGTTTGTAAATGAAGAAGTTCCAGCATATGTAGGAGCGGTTCCTACTTGAGTGTTTGTTTGAAGTCCAGATCCACCGGGGGGAGGTATCTGTGAAGGAGGAGCTATCGCAGCTGGCCTAGGTCCAGTAGCATCAAGCGCTGAACAGGATTTAGTAAGTGATGGTTTGAGAGTTGTTTGCCCACAAAAGTGCTCATCAACACAGCTCCTTGTGTTTTGCCCATTTGAACAAGTGCTCCACTCTGAACAAATCCAAGACTGGGAACAAGCATCACAAGATTGTGTAATGTTAGGAACACTTGTAGGGATGTTACAATGTTTTGTATCTGTGCACGTTCTTTCTTGCATCAAGTCAGCAGAGCAGTATGACCAAGAAGTACAACTCCATTCACTTCGGCAAAAGCCGCCGCCACCTCCCGAAGAGGAACTGCTACTTGAAGGACCTGCGGGTGACCCAGAATCATCAGGACTGCCTCCTACATCTACTGGTGGACACCCTGAGCCGACACAGAACGTTGCTACCTCTGAGCTACCACAGCTTGCATATAAAGTGTAATCGCCATCAACTAGCGGAGAGTATGTAACTAAAAATTCTGCAGCAATAACATCTACTTGGTCAAGCCACACAGTATTTGGCCCCCGAGTAAGTTGCATTAAAACTTCGGGTGCTTCGTCACATTGCCCAAAGAATGTTACAGTATCTCCAACAAGTGCCGAGCTCGGATCTATGTCGATTGAAAACGCGCCAAGAGCTAAAGGCATTGAAATTAGTAAAGTTAGTACAAAAGTGAAAAGAAATAAAAATTTACGAGGCACTGTAGTCTGCCTCCTCGTCCCCTAGAAGAGCCACCGCTCCAACGTCAAAAGGAAGACCAGACCACACAAACGCATCAACAGTATATGTGTCTGTACTTGTCGGTGTGAAGGAAAAACTAACGGTTTCAGTGCCACTTGCAACTAATGAAGGTTGATTTTGATAGAATAAAGATTGTACTTCTCCTGCAACATTCGTTATTTGTGCCAGAACTAGATGTGTTGGTAAGAGTTCAGGTACTGGCCCCACAGTAATTGTAATCAAATAGTCATTATCAACTGTAAATGCTGAAACTTCAGGGCCACCTGCAAGTGGTGTTGCTGAAATGGAAGTTACTTCTGCTAAAACACTCGTAGTACATGCAGCATGCGTACTACAATCAAGGACATCATCACAATCTACTAATGTATCAAGATCTTCGTCAAGTCCACCCGTGCAAATTTCTGCAGGAAGCGCTAGACAGTACGAGTCCGCTGAGCAATCAGTATCACCACAGTCGGCATCGCCATCGCCATCATCATCAAAACTGTTATCACAAATTTCAGGGGCCCCACTATCAACTACAAGCACATCAAAGACTTCCTGTACCTGAAAGATACCATCTGTTACTTCGACCATCACTTGGTGCAATCCAAGCTCCGTTGGTACCCAGAGATATTCCCAAGTATCAGGTGCAGAAACAAGGCTAACTTCCCCAGTATTTGTTGTTACAACATACACATTGACGCTTTCTCCGTCAGGATCAACAGTAGTAATTGGAATTGTTAGAGAATCCCCCAACTCAACAGTATAGCTTAGATCAAACGTGTTTGAGAAGTATGGCGGTTCGTCTTCTTCTGTAAAAACATCTAACGTTTGTGTTGCTGCCGCTAAAGAAGTATCAGTAATTTTCACATCAACATGATACATAACGCCCAGATCATCTGCTGTTGGCATCCAACTTACAATGCCCGTTGCCGAATCAATAGAAAACGCATTAAGGGGGGGTACAGCAGTTGGCCCTAGTACAACACTATACGTTAGAACATCACTCGGGTCTGATGCAAGAGTGGACGTATCAAATGTGAATGGAACGCCCACCTCATTTGTACCATCATAGTACGCAGTTTGTGTTCCGAAAAGAGCAGTCCATACTGGCGCCACATTGACTGCTGGTGCAAAGGTCACGTGCCATTGAGTTGTAACCACGCCACCATTTTGATCATCAACAGTTACTTCAAATAGATATGTTCTTCCGACAAAGCTGGGATCATTTATTGCAGGCCAATTGACCTCACCACTCGGACCTATGAAAGAAGGTCCTAAACTCAAAAGATTGCTTAGATCATCATATACATCTAAAGAGTACACCAAAGAATCGCCATCCGGATCACTTGCTACAACTTGAACGTTGTATAGATCTGAGATAGCTATAGTTACATCAGGCGGAGTTGAAGTGATCATAGGATCATTGTTTGACGAGCAGAGATTATAATCTGCACTAACTTGAGGCCAGCCCAAACAATTAAGAGTGTATGCATCTGTTGAGATCGTTTGAAATGTATTAGGTGATGCTGTTGCCACGCTCGACCCACCAACACATGCTACGTCCTGATCAATATTTGAACAGATTGTATTACCATGAACATCAATAAGTGTACTCGGGTTAGTTTCAGAACCGATGTACAACCCGATTAGGTTATTTGAAACGGTGTTTGTGTTAAGATCATTATTTGCAGCAGCCGCTACGACGATTCCAGCACTATAGACATTATCCAAAAGAGTGTTACCCTGCACAGTATTTGAATCACTTTGGAAAACGCTAATACCCGCTCCAATATCCGCTGAGCTTTGTTCTAAGTCATGGATGGAATTAGACAACACAGAATTCCCATTGGAACCATAAAGAACAATCCCACCGATTGAAGTTGACACATCATTATTTTGAATGGTGACACCACTTGCACTATCAAGCACTATCCCTTGCTCGAAATCTTTCACAACACAATTCTCAACAACTACATTGCTCTGAACAGGACTTTCAACTTTTATTCCGACAGTTCCACTAGCTGCAGCGCCTGGCCCACTAATTTCGTTTGCAGCCCCACAATTAAGTGTAACATCATCGGAAGTTATTGTAAGAGCGGTCGGTGTTGAAACACTACAAGTTAAAGGCCCATCTAAGGTATACGTTCCAGGTGCGTTTATGACATCGCCACAATCTAAAGGCCCACCCGAAGTATCTGCCACTATAGTTATAATTGCATTACGTGGTGGTTCGATAAAAAGAAGATTTGCGGAGTTATCATCTATAAGTTCTGGTGTTCCAACAAAAGCAAGAGGGCTTGTGTCATCTACAACTCCTATAACTGTAAACTCGATTTCAATCAATCCATTAAGACCTGCAACTGATAGAGGGAGATTTGCTGGATCCGCCATAGCAGTATACGTTATCTCCCCAATTGTGTTGTCTAGAGCAAACTTATCCCACAACCAAGTGGAGATCAAAGGACTCTGCGCACTAACCTGTAACACAGTTGGATCAAAATCCAAGGTGAATTGAGTGCTTGTTAAAGCATCACCTGCTTTAAGTCTCGGCGCAACAGTAACATTGAATACTTCAGCAGGGTTTGCATCTCCTGAACTAAATACATAATCTCCAGTTTGTTCATATCCCTGAAGACATATTTGTTCAAGATTACAGAATTCATCGATATAAACTGCTTGACCTGCAAGCGGACCTTTAAACACAAGAAGTAAAAGAACCACCAAGAGAACTAACGAAACACCAGCTATAATGAAAATTTTACCACCCTTCTCTTCAGCGCGCTGGTTTATTCTTGCAGCAGCACGAACAAAAGGATTAGTTGATGCAACATATCTCGGCTTAGGAACCCTTCGCTTGCGAGAATTTCGAACTGTCTTTCGCTTCGCAGAAGTTCTATTCTTAGTTCCTTTTGTTCCTACCACCTAACCTGCCTCATTTTTACCATCTTTCTTACATTTATATAGCTTTTGTTTGTCCTAGGGATTAACTGCTAAGTAAATTTGTATGAATATCTTAATATCTTCATAATCTAAGACCCCATTCCCACTTAGATCATAGCGAGTTGGACTACTTGCAGAAGTAACAATGAAAAGACCAAATGCACTCAGCCTACTTAGAAACTCATTCACATCTGCTTGATCTATAGAAGACGGAACAATATAGTCTATGATAGCAGGATTATAACAGGTTCCTTCAAACCACACACCAGAAACTACATCACAATCAGTTTCTAAGTTACAATTCCCTCCATAGATATTATTTGGTTGAGAGGTACATGCTGCAAGCGAACAATCCTGTGGACAACTCGTTGCCGTTTCTGTCGGACCACAAATTGTGTCTGGACAGAGATCTGCAGGACACTGAGGGTCTGCAGTATCAATTAGATTATCACAATCGTTATCAACACCATCACCACACTCCTGACTTTCATCCTCTCCAGGATTAATATCTGGGTCAGTGGGCTGACAATCAGTATTATCTGAGACTAAATTAGAAGGGCACACTAAGGCACATTCAGAACTAGGACTTAGAGGGTCGCCATATCCATCAAGATCAACATCAGTATAACAAGTTATTAGTTGAGCCAAAGTGTCATCATCATCATTACAATCTACATTTGAGAAAAAAGTATCTGCATCATTGTCTTCCCACTGACAAGTATCTGAACACCCATCTTCATTAACAACATTGCTATCATCACATTGCTCACCTGATTCAACAACCCCATTACCACACGAAGGACCCGCTGCTGCGATTGCAACTGAATTTGAGGGAGTTAGAGTGTGAGTAATAGGAGCACCATTCTCATCATTAAATGTAACTGCACTTAATGAAACTTGGCCACCGATGCCACCGTTTACAACAAAGTTAAGAGCTCCAAGATTAGTATTGGTTTGAGCTAGTTGAAATGTTGTAATTGAAACATAATTCGCTGCATAATTTGAGAACAGAGTGAATGGTGCAGGAACATTCGTAACCTCAACTAGGTCCATCCCAGTTGGAGGTACAACAGTAAATGAAAGTTCTGAGATGCTAGTTGGTGCGCTATCAAAGTTAATGTCACACCCAACGCGATCTAAAAGATTAGCCGTAGTAGGAATACAATCAAGAGATATGTCAACCGGTCCACCTGCCACCACAAATGAGCTGAGCATAAGAACGATACTAAGATACACAATAAGTACAATTTTTTTGTTTTTTACCATTTCTACCACCTTTTTTTAGCTAACAGGGAAAGCTCGTTATGATTCCTGCAACAAATCTTTGAATTAGAATCGCATCAAAACCAGTCAACAATTCCTGGCCAGCCTCACAATAGTTGACATTACCTCTGTTCATTTCTTGCGTTGTAAGTAACGCAATTCCGGCGTTATGTCGTTGGATGAGAATTGCATCAAATGTTGCCACAACCCCGTCATCATTCACATCCCCAAGGATTCCAGTATACGGCAAAGCTGCAGGACAACTGGAATCTGTCGAGCAACTACTCTCCGCACAATCAACATCACCAAATCCAACATCGCCTAAACATTGATTATCAATTCCATCTGCACAGATTTCAGGCGCACCAGGATAAACTTGACCATCAGTATCATCACAATCCCCAGCCGTTTGGACCCAATCCCCTTGCTGAGCACATGATGCAATACAAAAATTCCCCGGAGTTGTACCAAACCCATCATTATCATCATCAAAATAACAAGTGATTTCGTTTTGAACCAATGGATCATTATCATTACAATCTACATTTAGAAAAGCCCCATCACCATCATTATCTATACACGCGCCGTTTAGATTACAGTCAGAATCAGCACAGTCAAGATCACCATCACCGTCATTATCAAACCCATCAAGACATGCTAACTCCGTTGAGTGTGAGACACATGAACTGAAATCAATCTCGCATGCAGCATCACAGGACAGAAGACCACCCACATATAAGTTAGGATATGCTGCGCAGGTAGAGAAATAGGCCGCCTCACCTTCAGTTGTTCCGCCAAAGTCAGTTCCATCACAGAATTCGCCAGTTTCTTTAACACCATTTCCACATACATCGGGGACGAAAACTGAACATATGGAATCAGAACTACAATCAGAATCGTTGCAGTCAAGATAACCATCACCATCATTATCAAAGGTATCTGTGCAATCTGCTTCTATTCCAAACTCACAATACACATTACCAACATTCGGGACATATTCTATGAAGACACCATCACAATCACTATCTGCACAATCAGAAAATCCGTCCAAATTGTTATCTGCCCCATCGTTGCAGAGAAGTTCTGTCAACTCACAAAAAGCGCCAGTCCAAGTCCCTTCTGCAGACACACAAATCTGTTCAGCAGAAAGTGTTCCACTATATATCCGAACATCATCTATTTTCCCTTCAAAATATCGGTTGTTATTATCTGCTTGACCAACTTTCAGACTTGAACCAGTAGTTCCAACAGAAGGTAAGGTAAAGGGAGTAGTTTCGACCAATGTACCAGAAAGATAGACTTTTAGTTCTGAGCCATCAAAAGTAAATGCAACATGTTGCCATTGATCTTCAATTATTGATGATGCTGGACTTGAGGCAGACTGGACAGCACCATACCAAGATGTTCGGACTTGGCCATAAACACGACCATTATTTAGCAATAAACGGTATCCAGCGCCAGTGAGCTTATCAACAATACCTTGAAATACTTTAGATACATCAGTAGGATATATCCATGCAGAAATAGAGAATACATCTGTCTCATCAAAATTAAGAATATTGCCAAAATCAACGTAATCATTAGCACCATCTAAACTCACAGAATTGCCAATCTTTCCTGCTGCAAGGAACGCGCCATTTCTTAACTGACCATCAAAACCACTAGAAGTGGAATCAAAGACTATACTACCAGCGTTTGTATCAAAAGTCCAATGGGCAATAAGACTCAAACCACATGAAGGATCATCATTATCAATCAACGCATTACAATCATTATCAACGCCATCATAACATACCTCTGCAGCACCAGGGTTAATGGAATACACTAAATCATTGCAATCTAAAGGTCCTGCACAAGGGTTTGGATTGGAAGGATCATCCCCCAGAGTGATGTTAAATCCATCCAAGTCAGCATCTTGACATGAGACTTCAACTACAACAGAATCAAGTAAGGGAGTGCTTGGAAGCAAAGTATCTTGAGAGACTTGTTGTATCAAAGCTTCTGATTGTTGACCATCAAATTGAGCTTGGCCAGCAACATTATTTTGAACATAAAAAAGTGCGAGTATGATTGCAACTAACGCAACTACAGAAATTAAAACTACCAAATACATCTTTCGCGTAGCTTGACTGTGAGCTTTTGCTATGTCCCTGTGCGACTGTACATCTACCACCAATAAAATCCTCTTGAACAAATGAAACAATTAGAGTATATAAAGATAACTACAAACGAACAAAGATAACGAGGAGAATTAAATAGAAAAATAAGAGCAATAGTGAAAATTGCAATTATCTTAGAAACCTTTTTTTGCCAGCCCATGAACTTTGTTGTTGGGACCATGTTAAAAAAGAACGCTCAGACTGGGATTTGAACCCAGATATCCGTGAGGAAACGGGATTAGCAATCCCGCGCAGTACCAGATTGTGCCATCTGAGCGTACAGACTGCAATCCAAGAGTTGCCTATATAAAATTTTCTACACGAAACACTTCATTCCAATAATCTTACTTTACAACTCAACAACCAGCAAAGAACTAAAAAAGAATGATTCTAAAAAACAAAAAAATTACTCGTCATCATAGACAGAAGTATTTCTGTGAATTCTTGCAAAGTATGGAACAGCAACAATGTAATCTTCGCCAAATCCTGCGATATCTCCATCTATTGCTGTACATGTCTTACGCAATTTGTTAACAGCACGCTTAAGTTCTACAAGATCTTTGTCCTTAAGAGGTTTGATGTTGATAAGTGCAACAGTATTCCCTTCACGAAGTGAATCGAGAATTCCTTTAATGTCTTCAAAGTCTTCCATGATGTATGGACGAACTAGAACCCGTGACTTTGCATCTTCTGCGCCCCCACTTTGGACACCTAACTCCACATATTCCTCACCCTCTGGTGCGAACTCTTCTTCCTCGACTTGCGGCGCTGTGAACTTGTCTTTAAGTTGTAAAAAAAAGTCTTTCATCGTATCTTAAAACACCCTCCAATATGAGTTTTCAAAACCTAAAGGTGTATATAAATCTTTTTATTATCCTAAATGACGACTGGAGTCGTCATTTGGATGTCAATGTGAAAGATCACATTGCCTATGCTAAATAGACAATGCAGTGCCTATTTGCATGCCAATAAAATGGAATTTTATTGTCTACAGAAAATAGCAACTGTAGAACCTATTCAAAACAGCCTCATCGTCCCTTTCCTAATTCCAAACGAAACACATTAGAATATGCTTTAGACATTTTTCCTTTGCGCTTTTTGAAACTTGCAATTGCACGAGGAAACTCTAAGATCCCGAGAACATTCAATTTCGGTTTGATTTTGTATGTAATGATCCTATGCTCAAGAGGTTCAATCTCTGCCAATTTCCATACAACTTTTTTGCCTTGCTTTGTTGACATAATTTTGTGCGGTTTAAGCGTCCCTAAATCTACTGCTTTTTCAAGATGAGTAATACCCGGCAAAACTTCAGTTACTTTTACATCTTTAAGCACCTTCTTGCTCACGTTACGCACATCCAACGCTATTTTAATTTCAGCAATTGACCCATCCCTACTTTTTGTTGTGATAACACCTTTACGAAGTGAGATTGGGGATCTTACTGCATAATAAAAGAGAAGAAACGCCAAAAGTACCACGAAGATATAAAATAACACTCTGTACTGATATGTTATAGAAACACTTGTTGTTTCATTAGGTCCCAATTCTTGTTCCCACGTAAGATATCGCTTTCCATCAACAGCCGTTATGTACGAATCTTCAGAGCTCACAAAAAGAGAAGCGAAGATATTTGTTGGATAACGCACCTCTTGAGTATTACGCACGTTTCCTTCATTCGTAAAATAGAGAGTCTGAAATTTCTTAAAAAAGATGCTCTCTGAAATCTCTTCGATCATAAAAGGTGGCTCTTGAGCCTCAACGGTAATTCTCTCATCCAAGACTTTTACTGTCTCACCACCATGTTTAAAGACAAAAAAGAGAAAATATTCTTTTGGTTGAGTATAGGGTCCTGGCTCAATTGTAAACTCGATTGTCTTTTTCTCAAGGGGCGCAAGATCAACTATTCTTTGCACGTTAAACTCGCCAAGATCACTCTGTATTTCAACTTCCAGATCTGTTAGATCCAAGATATTTTTGTTCTCAAGGTGAAGCACTACAGATTGAACTTCATTAGGGTCTATTGATTGCGCCAGATCAACATTTACAACAATTGAGGGCAAATAATCAAGTGGTGTTTCTGATCGAACATATGCTTTAAGAGGAACACTGTTACGATCTCCCAAGGAACTGTCTACTTGTAATTGCACGTAATAAATCCCTGGTTGAAGACCACTTTGAGGAACCGCACTAATTGTTGTTGAGTATGTTGCCCCGGGCGCGATGTTTTCAATGATTTTATCTGAAAGAGGCGTTGGATCAACACTCCAACTACTCGTAAAGGAGTACAAAGTGTAGGTTTGAAATCTCTCAGCATTATTTGTAATTGAAACCTCATACGTTGCTACTTGACCAGGGGCTACCACATTTTCAGTAACACTGCTAGAAATGAGAGTTTCAGCAAGAACAAGCGAGCCAAGCATAATGAACACTACAACTGCTAAAACAACTATGAAAATTCTACGTATATTCCCCACATGTACACCTCAACTGGTGAAGAATAACGTATAGCTCGTATTTAAAGCCTTCGCTTGTGGTACAGAGAGATGCTACCCTTCAGTTCAGGAGTTTTGAGACATACACACCATCTTTTACATATCCTAATTTGTAATAATATCCTCGCGCACCAATACCCGAGATAACAACTATCTTCTCTTTGCCTCTTTGGCATGAAATCTCTTCTGCTTTTGCCATCAACTTTTTACCCCAACCTTTATGTTGAACAGACCCTTCTTCACCCAATTGGGTTGCAACACCATAGACATGTAGTTCACGTACAAGTGCAGACTTGCGTGTAATTTCATCTCGCAGTGCTTCTTTTACAAACCGTAGCCTACAAAAACCGACCAGTACATCATTTTCTGTATCCTCAGCCGAGATAAAAAATTCTGTTCCACCAGATGCTTCATATTCAATTACTTTAATCTCAACTCTATCCCAATCTATGCTTCTATTTTTTGGCTCACGAGCCCTAATATCTCGACTTTTCGCATCGTACGTTTGATCCATGTACTGCCTCAAGTTTGTTTTATCAACTCCAGCTTCCCAATATTTGGTAGGTACATCACGTTGTACGCGTTGCACCCGGCAATACTCAGGGATTTCTTTCATAATCTGTGCAATCCGCTTTGCAGCCTCATCAGTTGAAATTGGCTTGAACTCTCCTTTCTTGTATTGATAATACAACGGAGTTCCAGGAGCCACCATACACGGATAGAACTTGATCATATCAGGTTTGTAATCTGGATCTGAGAATAATTGCCTCATTCCTTCCATGTCACGCTTATAATCTGTTAAAGGAAGACCAGGCATATAATGAACATTGATTTTGAATCCTAAATCCCGCAATACTTGGATAGATTTGATGGCGTCTTTCGAATCATGTCCCCTGTGCACCTCTTTGAGAACATCATCGTACACAGATTGAATTCCTAGTTCAACTCTCGTGCATCCTAACCGTAGCATTTGGTTTCCATGTTCCAAAAATCCCCAATCAGGTTTTGTTTCAATACATAAGGCAACGCATCGAACTTGCACACTTTCATTTCGTTCTTGCTCTTGTTCTAATGATACAACATTCTTGGCCTTAAGCGCGTATAACTTTTCTCGAATAGAATTTGCCCTTTTCTCATCATGCATATCTCCCGGCAATTCAAAAAATTCTTTGAACTTAAGATAGTTAAACTCACCATTCGTATCAAAAAACAGTTCTGAAAAATCATTAAGCGCTTTGAAGGTACCGACAATGAATTCTTCTTGGTATTCTTTGGGTGTAGCCGGAAACGTTCCACCCATTACTATGATTTCTATCTTATCAATTGCCTGACCAAGCAAGATATATTGTTCTAATCTGTTAAACACTTGCAAATATGCATCATACTGGTTTCGAATCCCGCGCATTGTTGCTGGCTCATGACCAGTGTAACTCTGAGGAACATCCCCCCAGGGACTTGCAATTCCTCCAGGGCAGAATGTACATTTGCCATGTGGACATCGGTCTGGCTTTGTCATAATGGCCACCGGTGCAACTCCAGAGATTGTTCTCACTGGTTTTGTTATGAGTTTTTTAGCTAAACGTGCCATATCAGATGGCTCAGCATGTAAGAGTAAGTTGATATTTGTAGGGATACGTTTTAAACCATGCTTTTGAGATAGTGTACGTTTGAGCTGCGAGAGTTCTTTTTCAGACAAATTCTCACTAAGAAGAATTGGTACAATTTCTGCATAAAATGTTGAGTGAGTCATATTTTCTTAGGGTTTTAGCTTTTTACGCCAAATTTTGGCCCTGATTTATCCTAAAATTCGACCATAAACTTTATAAATGTTTCATCAAAAAAGAATAGACCATGGTAAAACGAATAGGTACTGCAAGACGAAAAACACGACACAAATTGCAGCGAAAAGCGTCCCATAAAGGCAAGATTCCGCTAAGTAAATATTTCCAGAAATTTGAAGTTGGCGCGCGAGTTGGTCTTAAAATCAACTCAGCTATTGCAAAAGGTCAATTTTTTCCAAGATTTCATGGAATGGCAGGAAAAGTTGTCGGCATGCGTGGGACTTGCTACACTGTTCAAATCAAGGACGGATCAAAACCAAAGTTAGTTCATGTTCATCCAATTCATTTAGTACGATTGAGGTAATTTAACCATGACAAATCCAACAATTATTCAGGAAGAGACCATGTGTCTTGTTGATGTAAAAGAAGCCGTTAGCGCAATGGAAAAGCGAGATACAGAATTGGGACTTCTCGCACAGAAAGCGAAAGAATATTTGGACTCGTTTGTTCAGATCTCTCGTAAAGATAGAACTGCTCTTGAAGAGGGCCTTAAAGGACTTAAGCTAACGCGACTTAAACCTGAACATATCGCAAAAATTATTGATTTTCTACCACAGACAGATGATGAACTTAAATCCGTTCTGCAAGCATACCCATTAACGCTTCCAAAAAAGGATAAAGAAGCAATTATTGCTGAAGTGAAAAAAATTGCATAATTTTCTTCATTTTTGCCCATAAATCGAAATTCTGCTCATATTGGGCACAAGAAATAAGGCCAAGAACCTATTTCTGTGCAAAATAGAGTTTTCACCTCTATTTTTAGCACAAGGTTTATTAATTTGGGAAGATTCCTCATCTTCTACAAGGGGTTGTTGGACAGGTAGATTAGAATTAGATATACACAGTGATGTTATACATGTTACAGTGCGCAAACGAAAATGGAACAGCAAGCAAGAAAGTTTATCGAAGAGAAGGCAATAGTACTCGATTATCTCAAACACGGGTACACATCAGCTTCAGCTGGCCAGAACTATCAAGCAAAGACTGCCATAGCACAAGCTCTTGGAACTGAGCACTTAACACTTCTTGAACTTATCCCAAAACGTGATGTTGATTTGCAGCCGATGCAAGATGTATACATTGGTTCTGGCAAACGGGACCAGATTCACCACACAAAGGGGCGAATACCACACGAAAGGCTCACTGAAACTGCAAAAGCTGAACTTAAGCATGCTGTTGAAAAAGTTGTCAGTGATGATGAAGCACGTTTTGTTGTGTTTTTTAACAAGGCGCAACCCCTTTCTATGCGAATGCATCAGCTTGAACTTTTGCCAGGGCTTGGAAAAAAGCATATGTGGGAAATTATTGAAGCGCGGAAGGAAAAACTGTTCGAGAATTTTGATGATGTTAAAGAAAGGGTAAAACTTCTCCCTGATCCAAAAGGTATTGTCATCAAACGCATCATTTCTGAGATTCAAGGGAACGAAAAGTACAGAATCTTTACGAAGTAGGGCAATCTTCATCCCAACACGCCTTAACATCCAGGTGCGCCTCTTTTCGTAAATTTTCAATAAGTCTTGTGTAAAGTTGCCCATCATAGAACACTAAAAGACTGTCGAATTCTACTCCAGAAACATACCCCCCAGCGGGATGATCGGTTGTCTGATTTCGGTACAACTTCATTCGATCCGGCAACGCACGTTCAAATTCCCATTGCACAACCACTTCTGCCATTCTTCCCCGTGAATGGCCCAGATATCCAGAAAGACCGTTACCATCAGTAATTAATCTGTGAAGCTCAGCTCCTTCTTCCTCCTCAATTATTTCCCTAAGTTCCGCTCGGCGATATCGATCAGCCCGTGGAATTGCCCGAAGTAAACGTTTTCTATGTTTAAGAGGCATTGTTGCTAAGACTCTATCGGGAATAGTATCGTACACTACTCTTGCATCTACTGAGAATTCACCTTTGACCCATTGCTTGTGGCTGAGGTCTGACTGAAAATGAACAAGAGTTTTGAATATGTTTGGAGATAAACCTTCCCCTAAAGCGAGTGGATGATCTGAAAGAAAAAGAGAGTTCACTACATCTTCTCTAACCTGCAACTGACCATACTTAGTCCTTGGTTTACATCCAATTTCAACTAACCCAATATTAAGAACATCATCCCCTCTTGAAAAAGGCAAATCTCTAACCGCCGTCCCAGGTAAAACAAATTTCTCTCTTTCTACAAGGGTATCGATATCTAATGCAGCACTCATGTTTAAAAACCAAAAGAATACGTATTTAACCTTTACGACACACCAATATCAATACTAGAAATTATATCCAATTAAATGTCCAATAGTCTTTTTTCTTCTTCTCTTTTGCCAGGGTATCCAACCCTTCCTTTTTGCATAATCTAAGCCATTCATCCGCAATCATTTTGAGACGTATGCCATTAATGGCGCCATCCATCTGGAACGATTCATACCTCTCAAGAAGTGTGTCAAGCACTTTTCCTTGCGCTTTAAGGTTTGTTGCAACCAGTTTTTCTGAAGCAGTCACTCGCTCTTTTTCAAGCTCTTGGAATGCGACAAATTCAGCATGTAACTCTTTGATATCAGCTTTAGCATCATCTAAATAATCTAAAATTGCTTCAACATCTTCTAGCGTTTTAACTTTATCACGCTTTTTTGTGCCACGCTTTCGCTTGAGCCATTTTGCAAATGTCATGGTTCAGGCTAATATTACAATGAATATAAATCTTTGCGTCAAGCAAGTGATTGTGGACACTCAACTTTGTTAAATCGAACACCATACAAATTAAGCCAATACCCAGGGGGGTTTGAATCAGTGGTGAAATTGAGTTGATATGCTTCGTACTCATCTGGAGTTAATAGAAGAATATCCTCCTCCTTGTCCAACCCCGCCATTGTTTCATATGTTCCTTGTTCATAGATTATTTCACCATAGATTCTCTTACCATTCGAAATAGTATAATCTTTTGATGACCAGAACATGTACTCAAACGAGTCTCCATCACCAAAAGTTGCGTACCAACATCCATGCACAAGCATGTCTGTTTCACTTAATGTTGTAACGTCATAAATTCCTACAACAAACACTGTGACTAAACCAATGAGGAGAATTATGCCAATAACATAATTTAGTGGGTGCGCACGATACTTCGTTGGGTCTTTTTTGGAAACCTTTTTTTCAAACATACGGGCTTGGAATTGTTTTGCGATATAAAAATCTAGTCTTTCCAAAAGCCAGCGTGCCGCAAGACCGCTTCAACAGCCTCAAGGATATCCATCTGTTTTATCTCATCTATTGAAAAGAATCCTACTTCAGATACATCTTCACTTGCAGAAAAGTTAAGATGTTTTGGTTTTGCTAGATGAAAAAAGACTACACCATGATACTCGCCAGGAAGGTTAATAATTTCTTTATGGCATAAGAATTTTACGAGTTCCACATCAAGGTTTGTTTCTTCTTTAATTTCTCGTATGCCAGCTTCTTCAATAGTTTCGCCGAAATCAACACCACCCCCAGGAATAATCCATTTGCCGAATGCGTTCTTTTTGTTCCGTTTTCCTAACAAAAATTTCCCTTCATGCTCAACTAGAACTGCTGAGCCAACACGGGGTTTTTTACTGTGCATGACTAATAAGAAACAAACACCATATAAAAGTTTGTTGAAAAAAAATAGTTTCATCAAAAAAATAGATAAAGCAACATATTTGTTACTAGAATAGTTGTTTGCTGCTTTTTTTCTTTTAAGAGTCTACTTTCTTGTAAGTGTGGCGTGATATCAAATCTCCCAAAAATAAATATTGTCACTTCCAAGGGACAACTTTATAAAAGAGGTTCTTTTCTCTTTCTTTTGAGCTCTTATGATAGATAGATTATTGGAAAAACCCTTGCATTATGCTGTAACGCTAATTGAAGGAGAATACGGCTATTTTGCTAGAGATGCAGAATTTGCACCCGAGTTTCTTTCTGATCCTGGGCGTTATTTACGTGATTTAGTTTCTGATAATAAAGGCCATCAGATATATCGAGGAAAGCGATCAAGAGTGTTTCTACTTCCGATCGAAGGAGGTCGTCTTTACGTTAAAGAGATGATAGGTCAAATTCCGGATCTTGATTTTGAAGGAGGAGATGTGATTGGCCAACTTTTTGATCGATTCGAGCGAGAAATAACTGGTACCGAATTTGCAAGAAAAAGAGGTTTACGCGCACCAGTTTTTTACGGTGGTTTTATTAGAAATGATTTGGCTTGGCTGGTCTTTGAGGGTCAAGGGCCTGTAATAACCTTGAAGAATTTTTTAGAGCAAAGACCATATAGAAAACACATGACTGATTCAGAAGTTCTTGAGCATGTAGGAAGATATGTTGCACGTTTACACGGCACAAGGGGACGAAGAGGGATACGCCATGGTGATCTGAATTTAGGTAACCTCTTAGTTCTTACCCAAAATAACCCTGACTTTGACCCTAAAAATCCAATCTCTGGTATTGATTGGGAATTTTCTGATCTGGATCCGTTTGTGCTTACTAGTGAGCAGAGGGCAAGGGATTTGAACATTCTTAGAAACCCTATACGAAACAAACGAGCTCGTTTTTTATCATTTGATGAATTTGATCACGTTTTAAGTGCATATCAACAAGAATTAGACTTGCTTCCAACAGGTACCTAACAAAATTTTAGCAAACATTTCCACTCCATGCACTTAATTTCATTTGCTGCTTTTGTTCTTGTAAAAGCTTACTTTCTTGTAAGTGTGAGGTTATATCAAACCCAAACTTTTGTTTGATCAATTCTGATGCGTAACTCATCATCAACTCATGCGTTGCAAAATGAACTGGTTTTGCTCCAATGGCTTTTCTTGCAGCTTCCCTGCACACCCACACGCCCAATGGCACATTGTATTCATCTGTAATAAATCGAAGCGCCAAACAACTCCCTTGCCGTTTTGTTCGCATCATCTCTTCAAGAATAGGTAAGCGAGCTGCATAATATCCCCCTGCAGTTTCTTGTGCGTACTCTTTTCGTCCCTTATAATTCTCATAATCTGTGGAGTATGCATAGCCCTTCTTGCTCCAAGGATTAACTGGTTTTTTTAGATAGGTTTCAAAGAGTTCGTAACTCCACACATCATCAAAGAATAAAAATAGATAATAGTTGCCCCAAGAGCAACCAAAGTATGCTTTAATCTCTCCGGAAGAATACTCTTTGACTTTCTTTATGCTTTCTTTTCCCACAGTATCATCAACCGCAGTAATAGACCATCGTGTCGGGACAAGTTTCCGATTCTTCCCTATTCCCAAATTTCCAACACTTAATATCTTACTTAGTTTTACATCTTCAAATCCTTTCTTGTATAACGAGAGTATGCCTCGGGCAGCCTTTAAGTCAGTATCACTAATTACTCTTTCAACTCGCGTATCAGTTGTGGGGTTTTCAGTTATTCTTGCGTGCCTCATTTTTGCTGCAGGACCAAATGGAATAATCTCTTTGTCAGGTTTTGTGTTTAAAGACGGTTTCCTTTGAAGTTTCACTTCTAATTCGACGCTACGTTTTGCTACACCGACCTCTTGACAAATCTCTAAAAAACGCTTGTTAACAGAAAGATCTTTGACATTACCTTTACTTCGTGAGTTCATTAAGGCGGACCTGAGTGTTGCCACTTGCCCTATTGAAAATTGTGACTTGGCCCACAGTTTTGGTGAGTGATAATAGTCGGTATCGCCTGAAAATTGTGGTGAGAGAACGCCAATGTTTACATTAGGGTACCCAAACCTACCAATGAACGGTGCAGGGGCCGAACCAAAGAAATCTTGTGAGAACTTCTTTGCAACCTGCCTGTGTGGAATTTGCTCAATGTCTTTGTATTTGATTTTGTTGAGCTTCATTGTGTTATTTACGTAATTTAGAACATTATAAACTCTTACCACGCCTGTCCAGTGCGTCCAGTGGGTAACTCTTCTTTTAAAAAATCATTATTCATTTCGAATAAGGAATGTGAGAAAAAATAAGGAAAGAAAAAAATAAAAAAGTTTGGATACCCTAAAACTATATCTCAACTAATAAAAGAACATGTGCTCACGAAAAAAGTTCATAGTCTTTGGATACTTGTTTACATTCTCAATTGTTTTTCGATATTTTTTGAGAAGTTTTTTTGTATCATCTTGTGACAAACCTTCCTTTAGGACATAACTGATTTTTGGGCCTAACACTGTTCTTTGCTTCTCATCTATTGAAGTTATGCCAAAATCACCAGGATTATTGTATACGGTTGTTCCTTTTTGCAATCCAAATGTGCTTAAGGAAACTAAATCAACACAAGAAGAGTTCTCTTTCAAAAAATTGATTGTTTCTACAAAATCTTTCTGAGTTTCTCCTGGAAACCCAAACATTGTGTACAACACATTTTTGATGCCAAAAGAGTGAGAATTTATTAACACTTTCTGAAAATCTTCAATATTCGTTCCTTTCTTAATTAAATCCAACACTTTTTGTGAGCCGCTTTCAAATCCCCATAAAACAAACACTAAACCGTTCTGGAATAATTCCCCCAATACTTTAGCTGTAAATTCTTTAGTCGGACGCAGTTGACATGCCCACTTAACATCATGCTTTTTGAACATTTTACTAAGCTCCAAAAGACGCTTTACTGGAATCATATCGTCAATCAGGAAAAAATATTGAGCACAAGAGTTCGTAACTGTTTTTTCAATAGTTGCAAGTGGATACTCTTTGTATGGAACGTTCGCATAATGCGCGCAGAATGTGCATTGTTTATAGAAACATGTAGTTGA
The DNA here is from genome assembly GCA_964498285.1 of uncultured Methanosarcinales archaeon. Lineage (GTDB taxonomy): Archaea > Nanobdellota > Nanobdellia > Woesearchaeales > GW2011-AR9 > CAZCGN01. The sequence continues at coordinate 40,409 of CAZCGN010000004.1, read as the reverse complement.
TGTTTTAAGAGGAATAACTGGATGTGGCATAAAGTATTCACCTAAATTATATATTGAATAATCTAAGGGGAAATCGATCACTAAATCTGAATGTTTTTTCTCACCTTTCAGAAAATTCAAAAATTCAACTTCATTGCGGAAGTGATGATCAGAAAGTACGATGAGTTTTTCATTCACACATGGGCCACCGATAACTGTTGTGCATTTCAATTTTTTGAGCAGAGCATGAGCATAAAAGGCTTGTGAAGAGTACACAATACTAAATGCGACTATATCTGGTTTCTCTTTGTTAATTTGCTCAAGTAACTCATCAAAATATTCAGGCAGTACACCTTTAACAACTCTAGAATTGTTTTCGGAGTATACTTTTTTTGTGAGTTGGTGATACTCCTGAGCTTTCGTTTCATACTCATTCCAATTATCAGATTGAAAGAATTCTTGATACTCACCAAACTTGAGCAGATGAAACTTAATATTTAGATCTAGTACACTAACCCTATGCGAAGAATTATGGGATAAGAACGCATGAAGATTTGTGAGCGAATACGGCGGACTTACTGGCGTACAGAAAGGCAGATATACAAGGAGTATTTTCATGAAGAACCAAATCTGATACCTATTCTTAAAAGTATAGTTATTATCAGTAGATCAAAACGCCAACGACCACTGCAACATCCATAAAGACCCATAAAGCAGAAGAGAAAATGAGTGGCTTTTCTTTGTGCATAAGAGCATAGATTAACCAAAATATTGCTGAGATGGTATAAGTTAGCCAGCTAGCGATCGATACACCACTGGCATTTTGCATAATCCAAATTGCATAAATTTGAGGGATCGTCATCACAGGACTTACAAACGCAACAACATAAATCAGGCGGTCCATGAGCCGTTTCCACTTGTTGGGATGAGGATATTTCTCGAGTTTCTGATGAACACGCTTTCGCTTATGAAAATGGTGTAATCCATGAATATCTTGACTTGCCATGGGGAAGAATGCTTCTCTTAAAGTTAATAAATGTACCTAAATCTAAATAGGAAGAAATGGGGGAAACCTTTATAAAGCCCCCTCACAAATAGATACTATTGTTGGAAAATAAGGCAAAGAAACACAAGGGTCATTAATTTACTCATTCTGTTTCTTGATATACGACCCAAATAACTTTGGTACGATAGAAGTTTTAATGTTCCATAGGAGATAATAAGAAAAAAATGGATTTTACAAAGATAGGAGTGAACGCAAATATTGTAAGAGCACTCAAAGAATTAGGTATTGAAAAACCTACACAAATTCAAGAGGAAGGAATCCCTCTTGCAACATCTGGAAAAGATGTTATTGGAATGTCACGAACTGGATCAGGAAAAACATTAGCATTTTGTGTTCCTGCACTTGAACAGCTAACACCTGGTAAAGGCCTTCAAATTTTGATCATGACACCAACAAGAGAACTTGCACATCAAATTTCTGATGAACTCAAAAAGTTTGGGAAATATATGAAATTTAGTCAGGCTTTGGTATATGGTGGAGTAGCACTCGATCCACAAGCCTACAAGATGGAAAGAGCAGACATTGTTGTTGCAACACCTGGAAGATTACTTGACCATTTGCAACGAGGAAATGTTAACTTCTCAAAGATAAGATCGTTTGTATTAGACGAAGCTGATAAAATGGTTGAGATGGGATTTATTGAGGATATCGAGCGAATTCTTTCACAAACACCAAAGGATAGACAAATCTTACTGTTTGGTGCAACAATCTCGCGAGAAATCGATTACCTTAAAGGTAAATACATGCACAACCCCGTAGTTGTTGAAGCGCAATCACAAGTTGCACAAGAATTACTTGAACAATATTACTACAATGTTGATAGGAACGAAAAGTTTTCATTGCTCTTACATCTTCTTAAAACAGAAGATATTGGACGAGCAATCGTCTTTTGTTCAAAGCGAACAACTGTTGATTTAGTTGCAAAGAACTTGCGAGAAAATGGCCTTAAAGTGGAGTTCATTCACGGAAAGCTTACGCAAAATAAGCGTTTACATGTAATTGAAAACTTTAACAAAGGTAAAATTGATATTATTATAGCATCAGCAGTTGCTGCGCGTGGTCTTCACATTGATGGCGTATCACATGTTATCAATTATGATTTACCTAACGATCCGCAAGAGTATGTGCACAGAATTGGGCGTACTGCTAGGGCAGGAGCTAAAGGAAAAGCAATTTCACTTCTCGCACCGGTTGACTACGAAGTATTCAACAAAATCTTAGATAGATACCCAGTTGAAGTTGAAGAGCTTGAAAAAGGCAAGTTTGAGAGAGTTCGTTTCAATGCAAGTCTTGGATCTCGAGGCAGAGGATACGGTTCAAGACATGGAAGCCATTCTCGAAACCGTGGTTCATTCAGGTCAGAAGGTTCAGGCAGATTTGGTGAGAGAGGGCATAGGTCTGGCGGAAGTTTTGGAGCTAAGAGAAGTAACTCTTCAGGTGGATCTCGATTCGGTAACTCAAACAGGAACCATTCTCGTAAGAAGAAATGGTAATTATTTTTTTCTTTTATTTTTAATTAATTCTTAACAATCGAAATACTTAAATTTACATCAAATCTTTCTCTGTCATGAAAATCTTAATTGCGACAGGAAACCCTGCTAAAGTTGCAACATACGCGCAGGTTGTAAGAATAGCTGGGTTTGAGCCAATTTCACTACGTGACTTAGAGAACTTTGAAAAACCTGATGTTAAAGAAGATGCACAAACCAGAGAAGAAAATTCTTTGCGTAAATCTTCTTCAGTTGCTAAAGCTGCAGGTTATATTACAATTGCAACCGATGAAGGCTTCTCTGTTGAAAGGTATTCGTCTGAGTGGAATAAAATTATTGATATGGAACCTCGAAGATTAGGTACTGGCGCTCGATGCACTGACCAGGGAGTTATCGGTTGGCATAATGAAAAATTGGAACAAGTTGGTGGATGGTCGCATGCAAAGTTCGATTTGGCATTATCCGTTGTAGGTAAAGATGGCCAAGGTTTTGTTCAAAATTTTGTGTACCCAACAATTTTACATAAGCGTGGAGAGAACTTTCCTTCAATCAAAGAAGGATATCCACTTGACTCGCAATCAAAAGATCCTTTAACAGGAAAATTCATCTCTGAATTGACTGATGAAGAATACTCAAAATGTTTTCCTATGCAAGAGATGGCCCAGTTTCTAAAGGCAAGTGTTGAGAAGCTTTCCAAATAGGTTTATATATCGGAATTCTTTACATGTTGTATGCCAAACAAAATTCCGCGCGCTCTTCAAGTATGGTTCGTGATTCATTTTGTGGTTGATATTCTTTTTGGTATTCCGCTTTTGCTGTTTCCTCAATGGACTTTGCAACTTGTTGGTATTGCAGAATCACAATTCCTGACAGCACGCCTCGTTGGTGCAGCACTCATTGGGATTGGAACTGTTTCACTTGTTATGAGAAATAGCTCAAAAGAGAGTTATAACGCGCTTCTTACACTCAAAATTATTTGGGCAATCACTGCCATTATTGGCCTATTACTTTCATACTTTATTGATAAAATTACAATAGCACTTTTGTTTTTTATCGTCTTTCTTGTGTTCTTAGTTATTTGGATATATTATAAAAGAAATTTAAAATAAAAAAAATAAAAAACTTATTTTCGTGTTGCTGTATAGAGCATATACAAAGCGCCAAGTCCAATAAGTACGTATACAATACGCGCAAGCACTGGAATTGATCCTAAAATCGCTTCAACCAGATCAAAACTAAACAGACCAACTAATCCCCAGTTAATGCCACCAATAAGAACCAACGCAAGCGCTACCCAATCAAGTGTTGTTCGCATAACCTTTCCACCCCTCCTTTTTGTAGTATACAAAGATTCTTTGTATATTTAAATTTACTTCAATTTTCTTTATAACACTATTCTATAGAGGGTATATAGTTGAAGGTTACTTTTGCAGAATAAGTTCCAAAATTGTATGAGTGTGTTCAAAAGGTGCGCTATCTATACGGGTAAATTCTTGTTGTTCAAGAGGAGTAAAATTGCGAACAAGTCTTTGAATATCACCTCGAGAATGAGTATAATCTATCTCTCCAGTTGTACGCTTGATTTCCATATTAAAATGAACAAATAAAGTTCCCCCCGGTTCTAAAGCCCTATAAATCTCATCTAAGGCTCTTTGCATATCAACATAATGAATGACATTAATCATGTAGAAAGCGCCAATCGAACCATCACAAACGTTTAACTCCTCAACATTATCCTGAACAAATCGACAACTAGGGTGGGTTCTTTGCGCTGTTTCAATTTCTTGATCATCGATATCAATCCCAACTACTTGAAAACCTCTTTCTGAGAAATATGCAACATCCCTTCCAGTTGAACAACCAACATCAATTAAAAGACCATCAAACCTCCTTTCATTTAGAAAGGCTGCATAACGTTCAGCATAAAGCGTCAGGTGCTTTTCCCAATGTCTTCCGTCCTTATAGAAGTCAAAAAGATCTTGGTTTTGCATGAAATGTCAAGCTAGAATAGAGTACAAGATGCTTCCTATATACATCTTGAACATTTCTTATTCAAGCACGAACCTTTAAAAAGGTTCAAACAACTCTTTATGACTACATGTTAAGCACAAAAGATGCAAAATTCCTGCAAGAAAAGCTGCTCGAATCACAAAATCCACTCTTCATCTATGATAGTGACCCAGATGGTCTTTGTTCCTATTTACTCCTGCGAAGATTTCGAGGTGAAGGAAATGGCGTGCGGCTCATTGGTTCAAAAAAAGTAACACTCAGCTTTCTTAAAAAAGTGCGCCAGGAAGGATTCGATTCAGTATTTATCCTTGATATTGCTGATGTCGAGCAAGAATTTTTGGACGCCATGCACTGCCCCGTCTACTGGATTGACCATCATTCTGTAGTGCAACGAAAAAAAGTGAATTATTATAACCCGCGTATTAAAGATCCTGAAGTGTACATCCCAACATCCTATATGGCGTATCAAATCACGCAAAAAAAAGAGGATATGTGGATTGCAATGGCAGGATGTTTAGCAGATTGGTATGTTCCAGATTTTCTACAAGAATTTCGTAAAAGTAATCCTGGCATGCTTCGAAAAAATCCAACAGCACCACAAGCTCTTTTCAAAGATAAATTTGGTTTGTTTGCACGAGCACTTTACTTTCTTCTCAAAGGCTCAGTCTCCGATGTACATAAAAATATACGAATCATTAATAGGCTCCAGAGTGCTCAAGAATTCATTGAACATAAAACACCACAATCTAAATTCTTGTATAAACATTTTAAGAAAATTGATGATGAATTTCAAGAACATATTAAGAATGTGAAGAAAATTGCAACCCGCAAGCGCTTGCTTGTGTATGAGTACAGATACAAACGCTGGAGTTTTAATACTCTTCTTGCAACACAACTATCAAGCATGTATCCAAAAAAAGCCCTTGTGATTGTCAGGCGTGAAGATGGTTTGATGAAAATGAGTCTACGCGCGCCAAACATTTTAGATCCACTTTTAAGAGCACTCGAAGGAGTTGAAGGCTCAGGTGGTGGACACATTAAATCGTGTGGCGCTAGTGTTACCGAGGATGATTGGCAGCGATTCATTGAAAATTTAGAACGCGAGGTTGCTAAAGAAAAATGGTGATGTTTTCGCTCGTTCTTTTTGTTCTTTCATTAGTAGGTATTGCTGCAGGTTTTCTTGTTGCAATGATTGCAATAGAAGAATTACGTTCCGGAAAGAAATATTTTAAGTATCTAAAATACGGTATCTTAGTTTTAATTAGCATTTTTGTAATATGGCAAATGATCATTTTGCATGCGTATCTTGCAATTGCTCTTTTTGTGATAGTGCTTATTGGAATTGTCACCATTGATACAAAGAAAAAGAAATTACGCATAGAAAGCCTATACTACGTTCTCTTCCTAGGATTGTTCTTGTATTTTGGCATGCAAGATGTTGCGCGTGATATACAAACGATCTTTGCAACATTAGTTTCATTATACGGTCTTGTGTTTGGAACACATCTCCATATACGAGTTCTTGAAGGAAAACAAAAATAACATGACACATAAAAAGCTGGATTTAGAAGAAGCACTCAAAGAAAAAGTGCAACCCCTTCTTGAAGAGAGTATGGAAAAAAGTTGGGGCATTATTGTTCCAAAAATTGAAGAAGACATTACAGATAAACTCAAACAAAATACTTTGGAAATTTTTATTGAGTGGGACCTACCCTTTAGCCAGGCTAAAAAAGCGTTCAAAAAAGAATTTTTGCGAAAAGAGCTGCTGCGCCATCAAGGAAACATTTCGCTCGTTGCAAAACTTCTTTCAATCAATAGACGATCGATCCATCGGGCAATCAAAGAGCTTGGAATCCGAATAGAGAAAATAAAACCGAATAGCAAATATGTAGATTTTGAGCAGCAAGAGAGTATAAAACAAACTATTCGCTCAGCACTTGACCAGTATAAAGATGTACTTCGCGTCGAGAAGATTGAAAAGATGTATGAAGAGCTTCCACGGCTTTCGAAGTCTATTGCATCGCATCTTCCGCACAAAGATATGAGTTTTAAAGAGGCTGAGCAAGAATTTGAAGAAGAATATTTTAAGCATCATTTACGTAAAGCTAAAGGTTCTGTTGCTCAGGTTGCAAAAACAGCAGAACTTCGTTTGGAGACAGTCTCGCGCAAACTTTCTAAATTGCAAATTGATAAGCGAGCATTTCTCTAGTTAAAGGTTGACTTTCTGGAGAAAGAGTTTTTAAGAAATGAAGTACTCTTTGTGAGAAAGGTCTTGGCAAAGCATAATGAGGATTACTCAAGACCATATCTTTATCACTTAATAGTTGAACTGTTCCAATACTTCCTCTTTTGTTTGATGCAGCTACAATACTTGCAATTTGTCCACCTTTTTTCCCAGCACCAATAAGTCTTCCAACGATAATTCCAAGCCTTCTCTCTTCTAGTGATTCATCCCCCTTACAGAGAATTTCAGATTCAACGACCCTTCCGCTGTAAAGGGCATCGAGGGTTTCATTTTGCAATATACGAGATAATCTTCTTCTTTCATCTAATACCTCTTGGGGGACATGTTCTTCTTCCACACGAGGTGCTACTCCAAAATTACTTAGATCAACGTCTTCAAGTACTCTGCTATATTCTCTTTCGGAAAAGTCTCGTACTAACCGATAATAATCGCCTCCTCGCCCTCCATTTCGTACTTCAATTGAACCTTCTTCAAGGGCCCTTCTTGATTCATCATTTAAAGGTAATTTGCTAAAAACGTCTCGTACAAGACCACTAAACCCATCTCTTGGGAAAAAATCAATTGGTTCTCTTGGTTCGATGGAATCTCGGTACATTTTTACCTACCTCAACATACGTCACTTATAAAAGTTACTACTAACAAGAGACTGTTCCCGGCACTCCGACTCAAGATGACTTCTACAAGATCTTTTTCCACCCGCAATCTTTATAAAGGCACTAGAAAAATAGTAAGGATAACACGTAATTTGTGTTTGAGCTGAGGGCTGAGCTCAAAATAGAGGTCCAGCTGGTCTTGTTGATCTGGCAAAGTAGGAGAGAGCAAAAAAATGTTCTATAAAATAAGAGTAAAAGACTTCATCAGAGTACCCCCGAGCATGTTCAATAGGAACAAGGCTGAGGCAGTACTAGAAAATATCAGGGCAACATACGAAAACTTTGTTTCCAAAAAGTTAGGGTTTGTTGTGAGTGTCATTGATGTTCAAAACGTAAAAGAAGGCGTAATTGTGCCGGGTGATGGTGCAGGGTTTTATGAAGCAGAATTTGATCTTTTAACATTCAAACCTGAGCTTAACGAGCTTGTCTATGGAAAAGTTCGAGACATTACCGATTTTGGAGCGTTCCTTGATTTAGGTGGCTCTGAAGGAATGGTTCATATCTCACAGAGTATGGATGATTATGTTTCCTTTAGCAAAGAGAAGGTGTTACAAGGAAAGAAAACGAACCGAACTCTTAAAGTGGGAGACAGATGCCGAGCACGAATCATTGCAATTAGTTTCAAGGATGTAAAAAGTCCGAAAATTGGCCTTACTATGCGCCAAGAAGAGCTTGGAAAAATTGAATGGCTTACAGAGCCACAAGCAAAACAGGGAGAATAGGGAAACATGGCAAAAAAATTAGCATCAAAACGTGATAAACGGCTACTTACAGAAGCCGACATTAGAGAGAAAAGTTTGAATAAGTCCGACTTTACAACAAGCTGGCAAGGAAGAATTTATGTTGCTGATCCAACTAAATCATTCATTGCAAAAGAAATCGGAATTCAAGCAAAAGGCGAATACGCAATTAAGGTAAAATAAAATGAAATTAGATATCACTAAAAAAGAAAAAAATGCGCTTATTGGGCGCACAGAAGTTGAAGCAACCTTAACATACCAAGGAGTAACACCAAGTAACAGAGATGTTACAGCATCTATTGCAAAGCAGCTGTCTTGTGAAGAGAAACTTGTTGTTGTAAAACAAATTAAGGGTGTATTTTCTGAGCAAAAAGCTATTGTTACTGCTGTTGCATACGACTCGCAAGTTGCATTAGACAAATATGAAATGTCAACCAAGCATTTGCGAAAAGTTGCTGAAGAGAAAGCTAAAAAAGAAGCAGAAGAACAAAAAACAGCCCTGGAAGCTAAGAAAAAGGCAGAGGAAGAAGCAGCGGCGGCTAAAGAGGCTGAAAAAGCAGAACCTGCACAAGAAGAAACAAAAGAGACTGGAGCTGATGAGAAAAAAGAAGAAGCTTCTGTTCAATCAGGTGAATAAAAGTGGCTAAAAAAAATACTGGCGGAAAAACAGGAAAAGATAAGAAAGCTGAAAGAGCAAAGCGTGTGAAAAAAACGCGTAAGGTATACACACTCTATGAAGTAAGTGGTGATACTATCAAACGTAAAAATAAAATGTCACCAAAGTCACCCGGAGACTTCTTAGCAAAACACAAAAATCGTGAAACGTGCGGAAAAACAGGGTACACTGAGTTTAAAAGTAAATCTTCTGAAGAGAAAAAGGAAGAATAGTTTTTTATTTTTAACAATCTTTTAATACTTATTTATTTTATGTAAAGTTGATGGCACTTGATGTTCTTAAAAAACAATATTCTACATGCACCCTGTGCCCTGAATTATGTACTACACGCACACAAGTTGTGTTTGGTTCGGGTAAAGAAAGCGCATCAGTGGTGATTATTGGAGAAGCGCCTGGAGCTAGTGAAGATAGAGAAGGTATCCCATTCTGTGGTGCGTCTGGAAAAGTGCTCCAAGAACTTCTTGCATCAATCGGTTTAACAAGAGATGATGTGTTCATTACAAACACTATTATTTGTAGACCGCCGGGCAATAGAAACCCAAAAAAAGATGAGATTGCTAATTGTCATAAACGTTTGAGGCAAACACTTGAAATAATAAAACCAAAAGTAATTGTAACCGTTGGTAACTTTGCAACAAAAGTTATGTTACCACAGGAAGGAAAGGCTGGGATAACAAAAATTCGGGGCAAATGTTTTGAAAAAGAGTTTGATGGCTCTTTTTATAAAATTGTTCCAGTAGTGCACCCTGCCAATTTGTTATATAATGGAAGAGCACCACCAGTTCTAGAAAAAATGATGCAAGACTTTCAAACTATTGGTAAGGTGATTGGTGAAGTTGGCTCACAGAAACACTTGGGCGAGTTTTAGAAATAGTCTAACGTTGCCCTGGATTGTCTAAGGTATTGCATTACCTCTTCTCCAAACAATTTTCCTACCAACGCGAGAAGGACATCTTTGGAGCCGCGTCCATGTCTTGTGTCACCCAATGTTACTTCAATTGAAGTGGCCCTCGCCCTTACTGTAAAATCCTCATCAACTATTCCAAACCTTCCATCTAAAGGAAGACCATCTGGCCTAGTAGAATGATCCTTATCGTATGAAAAAAGTCCCCTGTACCTTCCCCCCATTAGTTATGGAAACCGAATGATGTTTAAATACATTTTGACACACCTCGTTGATCACAAAACATAAAGTTAGATAAGTTTATATACTCAATATCTTTCTTAAAAAACATGTTAACACCTCAAGAGATGAAAGAAGCAGAAGAATTTGCTGAAAGGAGAATAGTGTGGGAAGAGCGGAGAACAGCAGCATTATTACGAGCAGCAGAACAGAGTAGAAAACTTCGAGGACATCTTAACATTACCAAACTAATTGCTGTGCATATGACAGACTATTTTCCTGAAAAAGGGGTGATTCTTACAAAGAATGTTGCAGACCCAGGAATTGTTGTTCATGGAAGAAGAGTTAGATTCCCTCGCGAAACAATACACTTTACACTGAATGGGCCCGTTGGAGGTCACTCAATGGGAGATTGGAATGATAAAAAATATGCTATTCTTATCCCATTACCATTCATTATTAACAGGATATACAACCTTGCTCCTGAAGATTCCTGGGTTATTGGAAATTTAACCCTCCCAAGGGGTACAGAAATTCTTGGAAAACAAAAAGATTTTGCTGGTAAGAGAACTAAATTAAAGAAAATCATTGTACCTAACAATACTAGTACCTATGGATATGTCAGCGAAAGAGTTGCACAAAAAGGATATCACCCTTCACAGATAAATATGTGGAATTGGAGTTTTGCAGCTTGGGGCGAGGCCATGCAAGCTATTAATGAAGAGATTGGAGATGGCACAGACATTACCTATACCTTCTCAAAGATGGCAAAACGGCTAGGGAAAGAATCCACCAGACATTCTGGCTCGTTATTTCATAGGTGTGAAGAAACTTTTTCGCAAGCACATCAAATGTTACGTGGGAACTTTCCCTTTTATGGTACAAAAAAACATATAATTTCAAGCTTTCAAGGAAGTATTCAAGAACTAATAAGTGATTTAAGAGAACTCATTGCAAAGAAGAAAAGAAGTGTAATGATTAATAGTGAAGAAATTAATTCTCTTAATAGACTTGTTGACATACTTAGTGATATCTCAAAAGAGCTTGACATTATCCTTCACAAAGAACTAGTTGAAGGGAGTATATTCAAGGCTGAAATTGAAGCAGGCCGATGGACAGATAAAGAAAGAAAATGGCTTATGCGAGAGTATGATTTTATTGAAAAAATGCTTCCTTTAGTTCAGTTACATGATAAAGGAGGCATACTTCGTATTCTACGAAGGAATGCACGAATTGAAAGAAGAGCATATCAAACATACCAAAAATTAGAAGAAGAGATATCTCGGCTAAATGAGCTTGATCCGACCTATATTAATCTTACAAGAGACATAGAAGAACACATGAAGTTTGCTCAAGCACACCTTGCCAAATCTCTTTCAAGAACGTCTACAATGATCCCTAGATTAATTGAAGGCAACCACTGGGATAAAGTTGAAGAGATTGCAAAAGGCATTGAACAGGTTATTGCAATGGTTGAACAAAAATTAAATTCACTTCATGAAATTCTTAAGGCAAGAGAAAAATCGCATAAAATAAGAAATAGTGCAAGGCATTGGAAGATTGCTGCATAGAAGATAAAGGATTCTAAGATTTACTCTATGACACACCTCACCAATCACAAAAAGTATAAAAACACGCCTCCTTTCTCAATCCCCATACATGAAAACTGATAAACAGCTTAAAGCGGACTTTAAAAAAGAAGCGAGCAAATCACCTGAAAAGTATTATGCTACCTCAGTACTTAAAGAAGAAGGCTTTTCTCGCAATAAATGTAGCTCTTGTAAACTCTACTTTTGGTCAACTGATCCAAAAAGAAAAGTGTGCGGAGATGGTTCTTGTAGTGAAGGTTTTAGGGTTGTTGCCAACAACCCAATCAAACGTAAACTCAGCTATGAAGATGTGTGGAACACCTTTCAGGCGCATTTCAAAAAAAGAGGTTACACACCAATTGAGCGGTATCCTGTTGTTGCACGTTGGAATCCCACTGTTGATTTTACAATAGCATCCATTGCAGCGTTCCAACCGTTTGTTGTTTCAGGAGAAGTTGACCCACCAGCACAAAAACTCACCATCCCACAGTTTTGTCTCAGGTTTGTTGACATTGATAATATTGGGATCACAGGTTCACATTGTACTGGATTTGTGATGATTGGTCAACATCAGTTTGTAGCAAAGGAAAAATGGGACTTAAATCAAGCATTTCGAGATGTCTACTCTTACTTAATTGATGTTGTAGGTCTTCCAAAAGAAGAACTGACTCTTCATGAAGATGTGTGGGCCGGTGGAGGAAATTTTGGACCGTGCATGGAATTTTTTGCGCGAGGAGTCGAGCTGTTTAACCAAGTGTATATGATGTTTGAACAAACAGCATCCGGTGCAACACAAGAGCTTAGTAAAAAAGTGCTAGATATGGGCCTTGGAATGGAACGAATCGCATGGTTCACACAAGGAACACCAAATTTGTATGAAGCAGTGTTTCCAAAAACGCTTGCAAAGATTCGCAAACAGATTAACATAGAATATGATCTGGAACTTTTCAAGCGGTTTTCTAACTACGGCGGAATGCTTAATGTAGATGAAGTTGAAGATATTGACAAAGAATGGGAAAAAGTTGCACAAAAGTTGGGCGAGAAAAGTGGAAGCTCTCTTAAAGAGAAAATAATGCCCATGACATCTATTTATAGCATTGCAGAACATTCTCGTGCGTTGCTTGTTGCACTTAATGATGGAATGCTTCCGAGTAATGTAGGCGGAGGATATAATCTTCGAGTGATCCTACGGCGTGCACTTTCTTTTATTGATCATTTTAATTGGAACTTAGATTTGCGCGAAGTTGCTAAATGGCACGCACAAGAACTCAAGAGCCTGTTCCCAGAATTACTCAAAAACTTTGAAGATACTAAACGTATTCTTGAAGTTGAGATTCATAAGTATGAAACAACACGTTCAAAAGCGCAAGAAATTGTTACAAAAATTATTACTAAAAAGATTACCACAGATGTGCTAATAGATCTGTATGATAATCAAGGAATCTTGCCACAGCTCATAAAAGATGCTGCAAAAGAACTCGGTAAAAAAGTGGTCATTCCAGATAATTTCTTTTTATTAGTCTCAGAAAGACAAGAGGAGAGGAGTAGAAAAGAGAAGAAAACCATACACAAAGAAGAGATTGTGTCTGACACTATACTTACAAAACTTCCTGAAACGAAGATTAAGTATTATACTGATTGGAAAAAAGTTTCGTTCAAAGCAAAAGTAATCTATGTTAAAGATAGAAACATTATTCTTGATGGAACCTACTTCTATCCAACTTCTGGTGGCCAAGCACATGATGAAGGTACAATCTCTGGCCAAAGAATTGCAAAGCTAGTTCGGTCAGGCAAACATATTATCCATGTTTTAGAAGAAAAAGCTTCGTGTAAAGTGGGTGATACTGTTGAGTGTGTAATTGATATGGATCGTAGAAAACAATTAACACAGCACCACACCTCAGCACATATTTTGAACGCTGCAGCTAGGCAAGTTCTAGGCAACCACATTAATCAAGCTGGCGCTACTAAAAAGCGTGATCGTGCACATTTAGATGTGACGCACTTCTCTTCATTGACCGAAGAAGAATTGAGGAGAATTGAAACTGAAGCAAACAAGATTGTAACGCAATCGATTAAAGTGAATAGTATATTTGTTGAACGTACAAAAGCTGAACAAAAGTATGGGGTGCGAATCTATCAAGGAGGAGTTGCCCCAGGTAAAATTTTGCGTATTGTTGAAATTCCTGGTGTTGAAGTTGAAGCATGTGGGGGAACACATCTTCGTAACACGTCTGAAGCTGAAAAAATTGTGATCACTTCGTCAACAAAAATATCAGATGGTGTTGTTCGAATTAACTATGTTGCTGGCCTAGCAGCGTTTGCTCGAGAAAATGCAGAAAAAACTATTGTGGAAAAAAGCGCGAAACTTCTTTCATGTAGCTCGCATGATGTTCCTGCGAAAGCTGCTGCATTATTTAGTGTATGGAAAAAAGCACGAAAAGCTGCAAAGAAAGGTGAGAAGGTTGATGCAAATGTTACATTTGCTCCTGTTGCTAAAGACCAAAAGTTATCTTCTCGAGAACTTCTGGAAAAAACTGCGGAGATTTTTGCAACACAGCCAGAGCATGTACCGAAAACAATTACGCGCTTTTTGAAGGATATTAAAAAGTTTGCAAGGAAGTAAGAATGAAGCAGAAACATTATTTTATTGATCATACTGCAGACATTTTGTTTCGGTGTGAGGCTGACACTCTAAACAGTTTGTTTGAAGAAGCAGCAGTAGCTGTGCAAGAGTGCATGGCAGACCTTACAACTGTTGATGAAAAGTTATCAAGAGAGATAAAAGTTGAAGCTAAAAATGTTGAATCGTTATTGTTTGATTTTTTGGATGAGTTGTTATTGTATAAAGATTCAGAAGTTCTGATATTCAAATCGTTTGAGGTGTCTATCTCTGAGAAGGACGGTGCATTTTCTTTAATATGTGTAGCTCGCGGTGAAGAGTTTGATCACGAAAAACATGAGAGAAAAGTGAATGTAAAAGCAATTACAATGCACATGTTTGAGGTTTCTAAGAAAGAAAATGGTTGGTTCTGCCAAGTTCTTGTTGATATTTAGAATTATTGAAGTGTTGGTGTTTCATCTGTGATCGGTCCACGACGAAGATTCTGTTGGCTTGCTCTATGTGCTGCTAGTTCTGTTGCTGTCGGTCTTGGGTAGACTCCTCTTTTTTCAGGATCATCTGCAGCTTCCATGTCCGTCCAGTCATGAACTATTTCTGCTGATCTCTCCTGAGCTTCGTAATCCCACACAGGAGTATCATCATCAACTAATTGTACGGCTGTTTCTTGGGCTTGTGTAGGAAAAAGACCTTTAGTTCTGCCAAAATCAGGTTCTTTCTGATCTGAAGTTCCAATAACTTGACCAAGTCTTCCATCAGGTAATCTTGTGAAGACTTCTACAGGTTCTTGATCTAACTGTTCAGGTTCTAAGTAAGTATAATCTGGAATATCTTTTTCTCCAATAGTACGCCTCAAATGAAGTTCGTCACCTAAAGCTACTAGGGCTTCTAATGGGACTTCCACTGCTTGTGTTGGGTCGAATCCTGCTTCAACCCCTACTATAGCTTTTTGTGGCTCTCCAGTATATGCAGCTAGAGGTTCAGCTTCTTCTCTTCCTGGAACTCTTAAGCCCATGTCTGAAACTTGACCGAAAAGCGTCGAATCACCCGTCCAAAAATCAAAAGGACCCTGTCTCCCACTTCCATCATATCCTTCGCTCGGACCTGATTCTGGATTCCCTGGAAATCGTTCCTTAAAATGTGATCTTCTACTTGCTAAAGCTAAATCACCATCTCCTTGTTCAGCAAGAAGCGGTAATTCAGATAACCAATCATCATCACCTTCAGGAACCTCCAACCCATCGGCAAAAAATGTTCTCTCAAAATACTGCTCATCTGTTTCTTCAACAGGAGCAAGTGCACCATTGAAATCTGATCCATTATCTGCAAAAAATATTTCTCCTAGATCTTCAGAAGGCCTCTCACTAATTCTACCTTTGCTCCAAAAATCGGATCCTTCAAAAGTTTCATACACTCTAACTGTTTGTGGTACTGCTGGAAGTCTATCGTCTATTCCACTAATGGAGTCCATAATTTCTGTACGTGTCAAATCATAACCACGGATCTTTCCTCTCCGTTCTAACATATTACCCAACATAGTTAATTGAAAATCACGCAATTGCTTCAATTCAGATTCTTCCGAATCGACACTATAAAAAGATGCAACGGCACGTGCATTTTGAGCTCTCTTTTCCCATTTCCAATTAGCACTAAGACCGCCAATTCCAGGGAATGAAGTTCCATGTTTTTCTCTAAGGGTTTGAACAGATGCACCAGCATAAATATCTTCTAAAGCTTCAAGAAGTGTTGTTTTTTGTCCTACACTCTCACCACTAGAAAGAACTTTTGCTTTGTTTGCTTTATAGTCTACTGGTGATTGTTGTGGGCTAAGAGAATTAACAATCTCTCCATAATCAGCACCGTACCTTGCTTTAAGAGTTGTGAGGCCAACTCCACGTTCAATATCACTGCATAAATCAGGAAGTCCTAGTTCAGGCACCTCTCCTGAAGTTTCATATTCTTGAATTCTGCGTAAATTTACAACTTGGTCTCTAGCTGTAGCGTTTCTATCAATTAATTTAGCGATATCACCATATTGTCCACTATATCTTCGCTTAATTCTTCTCGAACCAGCTTTTGCTGTAACTTCCCCTTTAAGATCGGCAAGAGTTAATGCCCTATATGAACCATCTGAAGATCTTTCCCAACTATTTGCTTGTAAGACTGCTTTCCTATTGGCAACTCTTCCAGGGATAGAATCTTGCCTTCCAGTAAGAGCATCGATCCCGGGAACATCAGCATACATCCTTTGTACCTCTTTTTTAGAGGTTCCCCTATCAAGAGCTTCAAGTGCTGCTTCAATTGCGCCAGGGAGCGCCGTTGTTTCGTAATCCATAGTTCACTCTATGTGGTTATTTTAACTAGATGTTTGTCACTAAACAGTTACTATATTTAAACTTTTGGGTGTTTTGAGGCTAAAAGCCTACGTATTTGGATCATTTCCTAAATAACTGGTTTGAGTAGGGCATGCAAGAAGAGTACCACCTACCTGGGCAGTTCTTAGTTCTGCTTGAGAGTACGTTTGATGTTTGAGTCTACCCCCCTCAAAACATGCCACTTGAATTCTACCACCTGGAAGCCCAGTAAAGGAAGGTGTTGAATCAACCACATTCCAACTTGGATCCAATTGGGTCATAAGAGAATCTTGTGTTCGCGGATGTACTGCCCCTAGTTGATCACCAACAACATACTCATCAGGATTGTGAAACATTGGTGAGCCACCCTCATATTCTTCGGGCGCTACTACAACAATCCTTTCATCACGTCCACTACCTTCTGGCCCAGGAATATTTACTACAGTTAAGAGGTTTGATCTATCTTGAGCCCAATCAACCCTGCCCGCCATATCAGCAATAGGATTATACGCAGTGTCTGCAGCATCAGCAACTGCTGCAAGATAGGTAAATTGAGCTGCACTTAGGCGTCCAGTAGGTGTATCAGCAACTAAACTTCCAAATGAGCTTCCAGTTGCTTTTCTAACAGTTATATCAAAGAATTCAGAATCAAGTTCTTCTCTTGTTAGGTATTCTATGTTTGGTTCAGGAATTGAGCTCTGATCGATCATTTCTGCTTCAATCGCATTGCCAATTGGATCATCGGCAGTTGCAAAAGCGAGGTTTCCTGTAGGTGGAATGTAGACTGAGCCAGAAAAATCCCAATGACTCTCTAAATTATCTCGAATATCTAGTGTTTTCCATACTGCATATGCTGGAACACTAACCATAATTGCAAGAGCTGCTGCGATAATCCCCACATTATACAATACATTTGAACCAACTTCTCGTGGTATTCGGGCAGAAAGAACTTCATTCCTATGTTCATTAACAACTCGCTCTGCCCTATCTTCTGGCCTTAAAGGAAGAGGAATTATCTTACTCTCAGAAAGCAAAGGCATTCCATCACGCACCTCTTGAGTAGTTGGTTTTCCAAACTGAACTGTTTTCAATTCTTCATCTTTAGGATCGAAAAAAGAGATTGTCACTTCTTCTGTGTATCTTGGTTCGTACGGTGTTGGCGCAGGGACAAGTTTTTGTTGAAACTGCGCAACCTTACCTCTTGCACCAAGAAGAGCACCATCAAGATCAGCAGTATAGCTTGAATCTTGGTGTTTTTTCCAATGATAGGATTCTATGCGTTTCCTACTAGTTTCGAATTTTGCCTGAGCAGTATTCTGGGCTGAAACAATTCTCTCTAGAACAGAAGAAAGATCTTCAGGAACAGAAGCTTGTACTCCAGATAAATAATTAGCTGCAAGACGTTCTGCATTATCAAACCGCCCTTTTAGTGAACGTTGATCTCCAATAAGTCCCAAAGCTGCTACATCAACGTTGAACTCAGATTCAATCCGTGCTTTACCCATCCCAGAATATACCGCTTCGAGTAAATCTGCAATATCATGTGCGCTTTCTTCTTGTACATCGGATGATTCTTGAGATGGCTCTTCACCACCTTTCGCCATCAACTCTTCTAAATCAAGTACTACTGATGAACCACCCTCTACATGAGCTTCAACATCTTGTTCTCTTTGCTCTTCAGTTCCGTCAGCAAACATTGGATTGGCCGAAAAATAGATTTTCTTTGGTGTAAATTGAAATTTTATTTATAAAAGTTCGCTACCTTCGGGAAGGTACAAATCCTTTGCTAAAATTAAATGCAGGTTACTTATATTTCTATTGACATATATCCTTTAAAAAATACATAATTTAGCTGTAAGTTACATTTTGCTACGCACAAACATTTAAATACTCAAATCTTTTAATTAGCACCAGTAATTTAGAGGTAGAGAAGGATGGCAAGCTTATTTCGTGATGCGTTAGTGTTTCTTAATGATTTAGGACTCTACGATGTTGTGCTTCCATTTTTACTTGTCTTTACTGTTGTTTTTGCAATTTTGGAAAAGACCAAAATATTTGGTATTGGTCAAGATATTGATGGAAACAACACCACAAAAAAGAATCTGAATGCAATGTTTGCGTTCGTTATTGCCTTTTTAGTTATAGCTTCAACCAGATTAGTTGCAGTTATTAACGAATCTATGGCAAATATTGTGCTATTATTATTACTTGCAGTAAGCTTTTTACTCCTGGTCGGAGCATTTTTTGGCGATCGAGAGTTTGAACTGCAAAAAGAAGATCCTTGGATGAAGTTTTTTGTCTTTTTCATGTTTATAGGTATCGTCTTAATATTCCTTAATTCGTTAGATTGGCTTAATGCACTCTGGGACTGGCTTAACAGAATTGATCGTGAGTGGGCATCAAGTTTAGTATTTTTAATCATAACAGGAATCTTTGTTGCACTCATTGTACGGGATCCTAAACCAAAAGCAAAAAAATCAGAATAAAACTCATAAGGGAGTAAATTTAAATACTCCAGTGAATTAAATAGAGAGTATTAACATTAAATAAGAGGTAGAAGAAGATACATGGCAACCTTTTCAAGTTTAGCATACTATTTTGAGACGTACGGAGTAATGGATTTTTTATTACCATTCCTTCTCGTATTTACTATTTCATTTGCAGTACTACAAAAATCCAAAATATTAGGAGATGGCAAAAAACAATTTAATGTTGTTGTCTCCTTGGTGTTAGGATTATTATTTGTTGTACCACACATAACTGGCAGTTATCCACTAGGGTATGACCCGGTTGATGTGATGAATGCAACGCTCCCGAGTATTTCATTAATAGCGGTTGCTGCAATAATGGTTCTATTACTTCTCGGTATCTTTGGTACAGGCTTTTCAGAAAAAGCTGCACCTTGGATCGGATTTATCTCACTTGCATTTGTCGTATACATCTTCGGTGCTGCACTTAACTTGTGGACAGGTCCACACGATGTGTTTGGATGGTGGACTTCGGAGACAACGGAGATACTCATAATTGTCCTAGTCTTTGGCCTGCTTGTTTGGTTCATCACAAAAGATGATAGTGGTGATGGTGGCAAAGGCGCTAAAAAGGTTGGCGAAGCATTAGGTGGTCTGTTTGAAAAAGCAGGCAAATAAGAAGGATTGAAAAAAGGTGGCAAGTTTACTGGATGTAGGATTATTAGAAGGATTTGATTTACTCTTTGTATTCTTGCTCATTATTGTTCTTGTCTTTGCACTATTGCAAAAGTTTAACGTTTTAGGTAAAGAAAAGACGGGCCTTAATTGGCTTATTGCAGTTGCAATCGGTTTTTTAGCTGTTCTCTCGCCAAAAGTAATTGAACTTGTGAAGTTTATTGCACCATGGTTTGTGCTTCTCTTCTTGTTTTTAGTACTGCTCCTTATGACATTCCAAATCTTAGGTGCAAAAGATACAGATTTCCAGCGAGTGTTAAACAAAGATACTGCAATTGGTTGGACAATTGTTGGTATTGGAATTGTCATTATCCTTGCTGGCTTTGGTGCAACATTTGGTCAGGATTTATTGGAACAAAGATCAGAAGTTGTTAATGTTAACGGCAGCATCACTGTTGTTGATGCTTCGAGTTTTGAGACGAACGTTCTGCAAACCATTTTTCATCCTAAAATCTTGGGCGTGATGTCACTATTTGCAATTTCTATATTTGCAGTCGCGCTGCTTTCTGGGAAGTCGTAGCGAGTTTGTTTGGAATGAAGTCATCCCCCAAAAATTCTTAAAGTAGAAAGGAATTTGTTAATTTATGAAAAAGTTGTATGCTTTAAGAGATAATGAATCTGAATTTTATGTTCAGATTGAAGTTGATAAGGATATCTGGGAGTTACTGGACAAGTTAACGTACAAATTTTTATATAATGATAATTGGATGATTGATGATCACTATAGGGGTGAAATCAGAAATAATGATTTCTTTAGCTATGATAAAGGTGGAATCTATCTTGGCATTGTTATGTGCAACAATCGAGCACATATAATTGTTCTAGGCTCAAAAATAAACTCTGAATTAAAGAAATTTCTTTTTGAGAGGTATTCTTTTGAATAAAAGTATTTACTTTAGAATAAACTTACTCTTTTTTCATGCCAGAAGTAATGTGCTTTAATTCTTTGACGTTCTCTGTAAAGAGGGGAACTACATCCTTAAAGACTTTACCAACCGCTTTAAGCTCAACCCCTACATCTCGCATCCTATTATCATACTGTTCAACTTTTCCTAGAACCGCAGTATGTAACGTTTTGAAATCTTCCGTTAGCTTAGATATATTTGCTTCAAGCTTCTTTGTTGTATCTTCAACCTTTTCTTTCCATGCAATGATCTTTTTTACTTCACCAATTAGTTCATCCCATTTCTCATCAATCATACTTTCAGTAATCTCTTCAATCCGAGAATAGATAGAATCTGGTGATCCTTGTGACATAGAATGAGTCGGTGCGCTTGCTGGTGCTGAAGGAAACGTCTGCTCAGTTGGCGGCATTGGCATGCCCGGACCAGAAGAAGACATTGCAGGAGGACCAGACGGTGCTCCTGAATTCACGCGAGAAAGTTGAGAAATCACTTGTGGTTCTGAGAATCCTTTAGATGCGAGCTCTTTTACAATCATATCATCAGTAAGACCTTGCGTTCTAAGAGCTGCTACTTGCGCGCCTAAATCATTACCACCTTTGTTTTCAAACATTCCCATCGTATCCTTGTAAGATACTAATATCTTACCTCTTTTATATCTTACGGTATTTGTGTTGTCTTAGAGATAAACCTTGTATAAGGGGTAAACCAACTTATACTCATGGAGAGAAAGGTTAAGTTGAAAACTTACGCGTTGTAAAAGTCACGACTTGAAGAACTTTCAACATATCTTGGTGA
The DNA here is from genome assembly GCA_964498285.1 of uncultured Methanosarcinales archaeon. Lineage (GTDB taxonomy): Archaea > Nanobdellota > Nanobdellia > Woesearchaeales > GW2011-AR9 > CAZCGN01. The sequence goes on along the minus strand of CAZCGN010000004.1, from coordinate 18,961 downwards.
AGTTAGATCCCCTCCATTATAGCCAACTGTTGCTGCTCTTCTTCTTCGGTTATGCCTGATTATCTCTCCTGCCCTCTCTTCGAACTTAGTCATGAACTTTGTCTTCTCTTCAAGTGTGCTTTGCCCTGGATGTTCATCATCTTCCATTGGACTCATCCCGTATGAGTCCTTGCTGTATGATGCACTACTTGCTTTTTAGCATGTTTTTCTGCTTCCTTTGCTTTTTGCGCTTCTGCTAGCTTCATATCAACCAATCTTTCCAAATCTTTTTGAGTAACAAAATTGAGTGGGTTCCAATATTCAATATACTTTTTGATAACTTCAACTTCTTCTGTCCCTGCGGTCTGTTTGATCTCTTTAATGAGTAAATCAACGGACTGTTGGAGTTGTTCTTGAGCATGTTTTACCTCAGTAACACCATCATTAATTTGCTTTATTTCATGTTTCATAGACCCTTGCTTGCGCAGTGATTCATTCTTAATAAGCTCAAATTCGCGCGTTAAAGAATTTATCTTTGTTTCTAAGGACTTTACCCACGTGAAAATTTTAACTAAATCAAACGTACCTTTCTCTTGCGGTGCTGCTGGTTTTTGTTTTAAAAATGTCATGGTCCTTTCAGGTAAGCTAAAACTATATAAATATGAAAGCTCTTTATGAAACCTAGAGAGAGGTAGAATCTTATAAACTTACGTTATTGTTTATGAGTAGTTACTCCTAAAAATAGATGGCAGCACCAGTTACAAAACAAAAAGGATCACTTACATACCAAACCTATCATGAAGGTGAAGATAAAGTTCTCAAAGTTGATCTTTCAAAATCTGTCTTTCCACCATCCTTGGAGTATTCTGAACAGGCAATGGCAGCAATTGTAAGTATCCTCATGAAAGAAAGTGGTATTACAACAATTATCTTAGCACAACAGCGCGAATATGATTATGATGCATCACAAACTCATTTACTAGTAGAACTCTCAGTGCTCTTTCGCAAACTTAACAGGGATGAGCGGTACAAATATTCGCATCTTGTCACAAACCCACTACATGAAAGATATTTGCGTTCAAGTTTTGCGCAATTTCAGCGAATTATTTCCAAACGACTTATTGAGGATCCTCTTGCAGCGTATGTTGAACTTAAACGTCTTGAAAGGCATGAAAAACAGAAACATGCAACTGTTGTTAACCCTGAACATAAACACTCACAAGAACAGTTTGTAACAATTTTAATTGACGTCCTTAGACAAATTGAGAAGCTTATTATCATTCGACGTTTGTTGCCACACTTAAAAGAGTACAAGTTTGGTGAAAGAATGCTCTACAGCTACGTTCTGCACCCACTTACAAGACCGGATTTTATGTACACAAAACTATTGCGAGAGTTTCCTGACGAAGGAGAACTTCTCGAGAGTTATAACTTTGGTACTAAAAATGAGCCGATTGAAGTGAACATGTTTGGGTTTGAGAAAAGCGTGAAAAATGTATACCATATAACTCCGCCTGAAATGAAACTCTCTGAAGAGGAGTATGAACTCCTTGATAATGCAAAGCGTATCCTCTCTGAGCACAAACCAAGCAAAGAAGAGTTTGTTGATCCAGAACGTATGCGCGAAGTGTTTTTTAACATAGGAAAAGATTTATTAACAGACCTTGCAAGCCACAAGAATTTGCGAATAAGTGAAGAGAAAATTGAACAACTCACACGCGCGCTTCTTAGGTATACTGTAGGATTTGGACTTATTGAAGTTCTTCTAACTGACCCAAAAGTGCAGGATGTGAACATCAACTCACCTAACGGAAATTTGCCCATCTTTGTTGTACACCAGGACTATGGTGACTGTGATACAAACATTTACCCGACACCAGCCGAAGTTGATAGTTGGGCAACAAAGCTCAGACTCATTTCAGGAAGACCATTAGATGAAGCAAACCCAATTTTAGATACAGAAATTACAACGTCAAATTTTACTGCTAGAGTCTCAGCAGTCTCAGCGCCACTAGACCCGCACGGACTTGGATTTTCGTTCAGGCGCCATAGAGATCATCCGTGGACATTCCCACTTTTTTTGCAACCCAAAATTTCGATGATGAATGCGCTTGGTGCAGGCCTTTTAAGTTTCTTAATTGATGGAAATGTTAGTTTACTTATTGCTGGTACCAGAAGTTCTGGTAAAAGTAGTTTTCTTGGAAGCATTTTGGTTGAAATTATGCGCAGATATCGTATCATCACAATTGAAGATACACTTGAACTTCCCACGAGCTCTTTGCGAAAATTAGGATATAATGTTGAATCATTAAAGGTAGGTTCTGCTCTTTCAATTCAAAAAGGTTCAGAGGTTGATGCATCCATCGGTATAAGATCAACCTTACGTCTTGGGGATAGTGCCCTATTTATTGGCGAAGTTCGAAGTAAGGAAGCTATTGCGCTATATGAAGCTATGCGGGTTGGGGCTGCTGCGAACGTTGTAGCTGGAACAATTCATGCAGCATCCCCCTACGGTGTGTATGATAGAGTTGTCAATGACATTGGCGTTCCGAAAACATCGTTTAAAGCAACCGATATTATTGTAATTACAAACCCAGTACGAAGCGCTTCAGGTATCACAAAAAAGAAACGTGTCCTTAGAATTACAGAAATTCGTAAAGAATGGGATGAAGACCCGCTCAAAGAAGGTGCGTTTGTCGATTTAATGGTGTATAATCCTAAAACTGACCAACTTGAGGTTACGAAAGATTTGATTAATGGAAATTCAGACATCTTGAAACGTATTGCAGGAAACATTCCTGAGTTTGCAGGCGATTGGAACGCAATTTGGGAAAATATTCAGTTGCGCGCGCAATGTAAAGAAGAGATTGTTAACCTTTCTTTAGAGTTTGATGACCCTTCATTACTTGAAGCAGAGTTTGTGATTAAAGCAAATGATATTTTTCATCTACTTTCAGGCAAGGTACCTTCTGTTCATGGAAGGCCAGATACACAACGAATTTTCTTTGAGTACAAAGAAGCTTTGCGAAGCGAAGCAAAGAAAAACAAACTCGAGTATAGTTCTGTTGAGTTTTAAAGAAAACCACACCCTTTTTAAAGAATAAAGTATTAATTATCTGCAGGTAGATGGAAGAGTACGAAGATTTAATTGTTAAGTATAAAGAGAGAATTAAACAAGAGTTTGGTGACCAAGCAGCAAATCCACAAAATCCTCCTTCAAAGGTTACTTCTCGTGAATATTCTGAATTCAAAGAAGAATTATACCCCACCCATTTTTCTCTGTACGAAAAAGCCTGCGGGTTTGCTGCAAAAATACTCAAACTCAAACCAGATGCAAAACAATCAGAGAAACTTCAAAAATACATTGATTTGTGCCATTTGAATGTAACACCAGGTGGAGTCATTGCACTCTCGTTCTTGTTACCAGTATTCATTATTGTGTTCGGTTCGTTAATCGCGTTTGCGGTTTTTAACATGATGTTTTTTGTCATCTTCTTTATGTTCGCAGGAATCTTGCTTATCCCCGCTCTGCAACGCGTACCCATATTTTTAGGGAATTCGTGGCGAATGAAAGCTTCGAACCAGATGGTTCAAGCAATATTTTACCTTGTAACATACATGCGTCATACATCTAACCTTGAACGGGCAATAGAGTTTGCAGCAGACCATTTGGCAGCGCCACTCTCGTTAGATTTTCGTAAAATTCTGTGGGACACTGAAACACAGCATTATCCTACGATTCGTGAAAGTGCAGATGCATACTTACAAAGCTGGAAAGAGTGGAACTCTGATTTTGTCGAATCGTTCCACCTAGTTGAAGCATCACTCTTTGAAGCTTCAGAGGACAGGCGAGTTGGTCTATTAGATAAAGCACTTGATGTCATACTTGATGGCACATACGAGAACATGCTTCAGTACGCACACAATCTAAAATCGCCAATGGTTATGCTTAACATGCTTGGTATCATTTTACCAATTTTAGGCTTAGTTATCTTACCTTTAGTTGTAAGTTTTATGTCAGGACCAGACACCTCAGCCTTCAAAATGGGCCTCTACATTGCAATGCTCTATAATGTAACGCTCCCTGTTTCAGTATACTATCTTGGAAAAGTTATTCTCTCAAAACGTCCTGCAGGGTATGGTCATGAAGATATTGCAAAGACACAAAAAGGAGTTGCCAGATATCAAAATGTCTTAATTCCAATAGGTAAAAAACTCAAAGTTGCAATTAACCCCCTCTACTTTGCACTCACCGTTCTTGTTGTAACGCTTGTTATTGGGTTTAGTCCACTCATTTTACACGCAGTTGACCCTACATTTGAAATTGGAGATCCACAAGGCAGCTTTGCGCTCATGGGATACATTTGTCCACCAGAGTTTCCAAATTGTGCCACATCAGACCAAATAGGCCCATATGGTATGGGAGCATCACTCCTCTCATTAGTTGTTATAGCAGGGATTGGTGGCTCGATCGGCCTTTTCTACTCGCTTCGCTCGCGTAATGTAATAAAGATCCGAAAGAATGTCAAAAAATTGGAAGACGAATTCTCATCAGCACTGTTTCAATTAGGGAATAGATTAGGTGATGGACTTCCTGCCGAAATTGCCTTTGGAAAGGTTGCTGAAACAATGCGTGGAACAACTTCTGGCAGTTTTTTTGCATTAGCGGAAAAAAACATTACAAAGTTAGGAATGGGGCTTCAGGAAGCATTGTTTGATTCACGTGTTGGTGCAATCATGCAATTTCCATCAAAGGTTATTGAAAGTTCAATGAAAGTGCTGATTGAAAGTAGCAAGCGCGGACCGCAGATTGCTGCACGTGCAATTCTTTCTATGTCCAGGTACATTAAAGAGATTCACAGAGTTGAAGAACGTCTCAAAGATTTGATGGGAGAGATTATCGGTTCCATGAAGGGCCAGGTTAACTTTTTAACACCAGCAATCGCAGGAATTGTTGTAGGAATTACTTCCATGATTTCAATGGTGTTAACCAGGCTCACTTCACAGCTAACACAGTTCTCTTCGGCAGGTTCTTCAGCAGGATTTGGTGATATGCTCACAATCTTTGGTGTTGGAATCCCAACATTTCATTTCCAGATCATTGTAGGAATTTATATTGTACAATTAGCATACATTCTAACTGTTCTTGCGAACGGTATTGAAAATGGCGAAGATAAATTGGGAGAGAGGTTCGCTTTAGGAAAAGCGTTGACACGCTCAACTCTTCTGTATTGTTTTATTGCAGGAGTTGTAATGCTTCTTTTCAACACGTTTGCAGGAGCCGTTCTGATTAATACACTAGGGTAGAGCTACCCCTTAATTTCTAAGTCTTTCTCCTCACTCACCCTTGTCAATAACTCTAACCCATTGAAGCCTTCATACCACTCGTTGCAAGAGAGCGTTACCTTTTTCCACACTTCATACATGGGATGACCACTATTAGAAAATATACTCCCTTCTGTGTGTGGGGTTCCTTCTTCTGCAACTTTCATCCAATCAAACTGAGGTCTTTGTAAGAGAGGATGCGACCTGCTCTGGGCAAGAAGGGGTGCCAATTCCGGAAATTTCACAGTTGCTTGCGCATACAAGCGATCATACGTTCTAATTACATTATGTGGTTCTCCAACAAAGCGCGTATTACCTGCAAACAATTCATGAATAGAGAGACATCCACTTTCACATACTTTTTCTACATAGCCAACAAGTTGTGTTGCAAGACGCTCTTCTGAACTCAATGAAGGGGATGGGGCGAACTTCTTACGAGTTAGATCAAGCAATCTTCCATAATCAAACCCATAAAATCCGGTCCCAAAGCGTCTCACTAACTCATTACGTGCAGCTGCTTCTTTTGCTACATGTTCTTCCCACTCTCCCATTCCCATTTTCCTTTGCTCAGGAACAGTTACATCACCCGTTTCGATCTCTAAATCATCATGCATCGCACCAAATGCTAGGACAAGAGTTTCATCAAGTGTAGAGCCGTAAACCTGTTTTGCAAACGGAAGAAGTTCTTCTAAGAGCAGTACGGTTCTCGCAGAATGAACACGCACAGTTGTTCTATAAAACATAGGAATCTCTGAGCGAAACATAACTTCTCTTTCAAGAGCACGTTCACGCTCCGTTGTCCCTTTTGGAAGATTAAGATTAAAAACCATGTACATAACACCCTACCATTCACCCACATTTACCTTAGTGTTGTATATAATATTGTCTTTTCTAACAAAAAATTTATAAGAGCGTTGTAGTAACTACTCTTAAATGCTAACTTCTGAAACTCGAAAGCAGATCATTGACTTTGTATCTCAAAAACCGCGAACGGTTCAAGAGATTGCAAAATTATTGAGCAAAAACTGGCGAACTGCAGAGAGTTATGTTCAAAAAATTGCCCAGGAGCAAGGAGTGCTCGCCACACGAACGTTTCGTGAAGGAACTCGTGGTGCCCTTAAAGTTGTGTATTGGAACGTATTGAACAAAAACCAATCAACAATTCAACAAAGACTTTTCCATAAATTGCTTAGTACAAGACATAAAGAAGACTTTAGTCCGTTTGATATCTTTCAATATGTTAATGAGGATAGGCGTGAATGTTTTATGGAAAAACAGACAAAAGGCCTAAACATTAAGCATGACGTAATCGGAACAATATCGGAAGCTGAAAAACAACTACTTCTTTTTTCAGGAGATTTGTCATGGGCACAAGCAATGCAGGGGAAAAACTCCCTCCTAAAAGCGTTCGAAAAGCTTGCAAAGAAAAATGTGCCAATAAAAATATTGACAAATGTAGATCTGAATTCACTTGAAAACGTACAAAAAGTGGAGAGTTTAAACAACAAGTTTGGAAAAGAGTTTATTGATATACGCCATTGTGAACAACCGGTTCGAGGCTTTATTATTGATAAGAAGTTAGTTCGTATGAAAGAGAATTATTTTCTAAAAGAATCTGCAAAGAAACGATTTCTATTTTATACTATCACAGACGAAGATTGGATTGAATGGCTCCAAAAAGTGTTTTGGCATCTTTTTTCAACCTCAATTAGTGCAAAACGAAGAATAGAAAATCTGCAAAGTATTCAAGAGATATAGAAAATGGGGCCACAGGGATTTGAACCCTGGACACCTAGATCTTCAGTCTAGTGCTCTTCCGAGCTGAGCTATGGCCCCAGTATAACTTCCAACCTCTAACCCATTTATAAGGTTTTCTTCACAATCGAAGAGAAGTTAACTTTAAATACTCCGATTCTTTTATTCACATCCGGTAGCATGGCAAAAGCAAAACATCATGACGAGATCCACAAATTCTTGTTCGGATCAGTCGCATTACTCTTTTTAATAGCGTTCGTTTCTGTTATGACCTATCAAAATTCTGCAATCACAGCAAACGTTGTTTTTGAGCAAGGAAAGACGATTCAAAACATCGCATTTGTTGACGGGGGCGAAATTCGGATGGAAGTGAAGAATATTCCTAGCCTTAGTACTGGGATTCTTCACATAAATGGGCTCATTAAGGGTGGGCAGGTCACATTTTATGAAGAGTTCTTGGCATTTGATGGTGCTACAATCACAGCATTTAGTGTTGAAACCTCGCATGAAGCTGAAATTTCAGGTATCGATCTCACATTTAAAGTCCCAATTGAAAAACAGCAAGAGGCAGATATCTTTAAAGAAGAGATAACCCTATACACGCACGCAGGCATTGCAATTCCAACAACCTATGTTGAAACTGATGAGAGATTCCATTTCTATACTGCAACTATTGAAAGTTTCGAGAGTTACGTTCTTGGCCTTAAAAATGAGGTTGAAGTAGCATTAGAAGAACCTGTAGAAGTCACAGAAGAAGTGGTCCCAATCCAACAAGAAGAAATTATTCCAGAGCCAGCTCCAGTCGTTGAACCTGTCCAAGAAGAAGGCTTTTTTAGTAGATTATTCAATTGGCTCAGCTAAGTTTATAATACAAGTATCTTCTAATCCATTAATGCCACATTATTTCTTTAATAAGGTTGCCGAATATTCTGAACTTGCCAGGCTTGCTCAAAATATTGGTCTTGCTGAGGAATATTGCTCAAAAAAGAACGCTGATTGGAGAGGCTACCCACTAGAAGATTCCTCCCTTGTCGTTCGTGTAGGATATGAAACATTTCTTGGGGTTCAATCGCTGGTCATTTTTACACCAGAATTGCACACGGAAAACCGCGACATTCTCAGTGTGCTTAGATTATATATACTACTCTGCGAGCCAACAGAGATTACAGATATAAAACAAACTCCATATGACATGGCAACGTTCTAAAAAAGAAGAAAAACGAAAAAAAGGTTTACTCAGAACAACTTTTGTATGTTTGACCATACTCATCAACCTTAAGCTCACAACTTGTTCCTTCATCAACCTTACTTACATCAGGAATCTCTTCAACAACGCCAGAGCTTGTAACATGCCCCACTTCCTGAGAACTTTGTGCGTTCTGCTCACCTTTACTCTCATCAGTTGAGAGAACCTGCTCATATCTACAATTATCACGATAGATTGTGACTCCTTTACATCCAAGTCTATATGCTTCTTCATATAACTGCTTTGTTTGCTCAACTGTAAAATGTTCAGGGGCATTTGCAGTCTTAGATATGGAAGAATCGGTCCATCTCTGAACTGCTGCTTGCACTTTAATATGATCAAACGGAGTCATTTCCATCGCTGTTACAAAGTAATCTGGAAGTGTCCCGTCTTCTTTTGTATACTGCTTAGCAAGCGGAATTTTCACCTTATGAAACCCCATACGTGATTGTCTGTAATACTCGAATGCATAATACGGCTCAATTCCTGTTGTTGTTGCAAGCATTGTTCCAACAGTTCCTGTTGGTGCTTGGGTTGTAATAGTAACATTACGAATCCCTTTCTCTTGAATCATAGAACGCACATCTTCTGGAAGCTGTTTTGTAAAACCGGACGCCAAAAACTGTTGAGCATCGAATTTTGGAAAAGCACCTTTTTCCTGAGCAATCAAGCAAGAGGTTTTGTATGCTTCAACACAAATTGTTTTGTAGAGTTTATCAATGAGCGCAAGAGACTCATCGCTCCCGTACCGTAATCGAAGTTTAACTAAAAGTTCACCAAGACCTAATGTGCCAAGACCAACACGCCGCTCATTCATCTGGTTTACTTTGTTTTCTTCAAAATGGTATGGCGTCTTATCAATAACATTATCTAAAAAGCGCGCAAGTACACGTGCTGCTTTAGACATTCTGTCCCAATCAACTTCAAAAAGAGGCCCTTCACTATCTTCCCCAACTTGTTTCACAAAAGAAGCCATATACAAGTGTCCCAAATTACACACACCCCACGCTGGAAGCCCTTGTTCGCCACAGGGATTTGTACAGATAATAGGGTTAAAATAGTGAGAATTGCTAAGTTTATTGTATCGTTCATAAAACACAATTCCTGGTTCTGCTGAGCCCCATGCACATTTAATGATCTTATCCCACATATCACGTGCCCGCACCGTTTTGTACACCTTAGTTGCAAGCCCTTGTGCTTTCCACTCTTCAAGTGTTCCGTTCCATGTTCCATCGTAAGCTGGTTTATTATTACGATCCTCATAGTCAGGATATTCTAAGTCCCAATTATCATCGTTAGCAACTGCTTTCATGAACCTATCTGAAATAAGAACGGAGACATTTGCATTTTCAATAACTCCTTTTGTTTGTTTAGCACTAATAAATTCTAACACGTCAGGATGCCAATCATACATCATAAGCATAAGCGCCCCACGTCTTGAGCCACCTTGTTCAATTAATGCTGTTGCATACGAGAAGATTCCTCCCCACGAAACTGCACCTGAAGATTTACCGTGAACTCCTTTAACATATGCAAAACGTGGCCTTAGAGAAGAAAGGTTAATACCTACTCCGCCACCACGACTCATGACTTCAATCATTTGATACAGGGTTTCTTTGATTATTCCATCACGACTATCTGGCGGTGATGGAAGCACGTAGCAGTTGAACAGTGTCAAATTTTTTGTGTAGGTTGAATCACCATGGGTTGCTCCGGTCATAATCCTTCCTGCAGGCTGAATATTTTTTTGCTGTAATTGCTCTAAAAATTCACTCGCCCACTTCTCTTGAAGTTCGGGCGTTTTTTCAACGCTTGCAATTGCTTTTGCAACCCGTACATGAGCATCTTTAATTGATTCGCTTGGCTTGTCACATTTCATGATACTCGTGTTAAAAACATAGTTATTTCCAGCGTCTGCAAACTTGCCAGTGATCATATGAAGCGTAATTGAATCATCTTCAAGAGAAGTTACGATTCCAAGGTCTTTGATGGGATACTTTCTATCTTCTTTTGTAAGAGCCACTACAAGATCTCCTTTTTCAATTGTATCTCGTTTTACTTTAAGTGCATACCTATCAAGGAAAATTGATCTTCCTAATTCGTTAAAACAGGTGGAATCTTCCAAAATTCTTTTTGCCTGAGCCGTCAGAAAAACTCCTTTTTCTTGTAAATGGGTAAGATTCTTAACAGAAATGTTATCTGGATCAACTGCTTGAGTTGGTTCTTTGATGTTTTGTGGTTTATCTAAGATCGGTGTTGATTGTGCAGGAGATGATTGTAACACTAAATCAACAAGTTCTTCAAAATCTCTTGTTGAAGGGATTGAACTAATAAATTTCTCAGAGATAAGCTCCACTATATTTTGAGCCATTTCTTGGGCCCTTTGACTATCAACACTTGCTCGTTTTTGTAGAGTATTTGAAATGGAAGAAAGCGCCTCAACTAAGTTAAAATCAACAATTGTTCCATCACTCTTTTTTAATTTTTCAATCATACTAACCACCCCTTAACTATTCAATATGGCTCGCGACCTTATTTATATACTTTATAGTTCTCAAATATATCCATAGCTGAATCTATTCTTCCTTTTAGAGCACTACATCTAAAAACGTTCATCAAATACAACAGATACAACTCAAAATCTTCAAACATTTAGTGTGCGAGATTCGTGAATCGTAGGTAAGAGGAATCTAATAAAAACTTTTGTAACTTTGCTTTTGAATGAAAAGAAATTGCTCAAAACTTCCTGGAAAAGACAGTATACAACAAGAAAGGTATGTATTGAAAAAAGAAAAAAAAAGAAAGAAGAACTAATATCCACGACAACCTTTGCAATAATATCTGTTAGCGTTTTCAACAACTATTTTTGTGCCACAGCCTTTGCAACATCGTTGGATCTTAAACTTTTTAACCTCTTGAAAAACGTGCTGTTTCATACCATCCAACCTCTTTTACAATTTATGTTCTTCACCAAAAAAAACATAAACTCTTTTTAAAGAAACACCAACCAATGCCTCTTTTTTATAAAGGGGCGGAAACTAGTATATATAGGTTTCGCATTTGTAGACGATAAATACACAAAAATGATTGTTTGGTGCAATTATTGATTAAATGTTTTTATCGCAAAGAGATGAAATTGTGTTTTTTAGTCATTTAGTATAGGGAACTCTGCACTTTTCAAAACGTAACTAGCAAAGTCCACCATAGTTATATTGCACGCGCATAATTCTTTTATACTTTTTTTACAAACAATTGTTTCATGCCGAAACAAAAACCACGAGTTGCACGATGCGGAAACGGAATAGTAATTGTAAATAAGAAGGGCCAAGTGCTGCTTGGAAGACGGCATGATGACCCTGTTAAAGCTGACTCTGACTTACATGGTGAAGGCACATGGTCTTTGCCTGGGGGGAAAAATGATTTTGGAGAAAAAGCAAAAGATTCTATTTGGCGAGAAGTGTTTGAAGAGACAAGTATCCGTCTCAATAAAAATGACATGAAAATAATTACTATTCAAGATGAGATTGTGCCAGATGCTCATTATTTAACCTTAGGCTGGCTCTGTTGCGATTTTTTAGGAGAAGCTAAAGTTATGGAGCCCGACGAAATAACTAAATGGCAGTGGTTCGAAATTGATGCGCTGCCAAGCCCAATCTTTAAGCCTTGTGTGAACATGCTTCAGGTCTATAGGAAAAAGCACCATAAGAAAAGGAGCCTTTTTAGAAAGTTATTTTAATCATTTCTCTCTTACCAAGCTAAATGAATCAACTCTACTTGTATCTTGGTTTGTACATTCTGTTCTTATTGATCTTGAGTTGGTACATTTCTAGAAAACATACATCTGAAGATTTTCTCATTTCTGGAAGAGACCGTAAAGGATGGCACATTCTACTCTCAAAGTTTGCAGGTTCAATCGGGGCAAGCTGGTTCGTCTCATACACTGCTTATGCCTACGAGTTTGGATTTTGGATTTACGCCCTTCTTGTGGGGGTTCTTATTGGATATTTTATGTTTGCATATTGGGCAGCGCCTAGAATTTACAAATATTCAAAAGAAAAACAATTTTACACGCAAGGAGATTTTGTTTACAATTCAACCAACAGTACCTTTGCAAAATATGTAGCTAATTGGATAACTATCCTTACTAATGCGTTGTGGGTCCTTCTAGGAATTGTTGCCGGCGCCAAAATCGTGAGTCATTTTGGGCTTATTGGATATGAAGTTGCAGTCATCCTTACAGTCTTTGTTGTGTTAGCATATATTTTGCTTGCAGGATACAAAGCAGTCATTGTAACAGATATTATTCAGTCAATTGTGATTATGGTGCTTCTTGCAGTACTAAGCTTTGCGCTTGTATCAAATTCTGAGATTACAACAATCCTCTCTGCACAAACATCACGCATGGGAATCGCTGCAATTATTGGGTTTTTACTGTACGGACTTGTCTCAGTGTTCGCGCAGGCCGATAGATACCAACTTTGTTACGCTGCTCAAAGTGAAAAGAAACTTAAAAGAGGGATTGGGTTTGCAGTCATTCCAGTCATTATTGCTGCATCATTCTTACTCTTAATTGGCTTGTTTGTGTTTACAAAAAATCCTTCAATGGATCCGGGCCTTGTGTTTTTAGAAGCGTTACGCTTGTATCTTCCAGCAGCTCTTTTACCACTAGGAATTGTTCTCTTTTTTGCAGGTCTCATGAGCTCTGTTGATACATCAATTTATGCAATCAGCTCACATGTAGTATTATCAAGAAATTCTACAAAACCAGTATACGAAGTACGGCTTACAACAATCATTCTTCTTATACTAATAACTCTTCTTGCCTTTGTGTTTAGAGATATTGTTGATATTACAATCTTAGCTGCAGCCTTAACACTGGTACTTTCAGTGCCCATGATCTATTTGATTTTAGGAAACAAGAATTCAGGACGCTTCATTGGATCAATCGTTGGAGGGTTAATTGGCCTTGGCCTTGCCCTGTATTTTATTGGTTTAGACCCTGCTGCAGCAATCCTTGTTCTTCTTGGTGGATGTGTTGGATTGTTTTATAGAAAGAACAGGAAATAAACACCAAACGCAACCATTCCAAGCCATACGTACCTGTTCCAAGCCAAAATCTTTCTTCCATCAAAATTGCCGAACGGAATCATGTTGAAAAGACCAAGCCATAAATTAATCCAAAATCCTAAGCGTAATGCTGGGACGTACACTGCTAAATACATAAACACTAACGCTAAAACATAATTAACAATTGGACCTGCTGCACTAATGATTCCATTCTCTTTGCGTGTAATTTGCCCAGAGATCATAACAGCACCTGGAGCTGCAAATAAAAATCCTACAATAAGTGCTAGTCCTACTGCAAAATAGAGCATTTGATCCATTGCCCGGAATTCAGCAGCACAACCATAATGTTGCGCTACAAATTTATGTCCTAGTTCGTGTAATAAAAACCCTAATCCTGCCGTTAAAAGTGAGATCAGAAACATTATCCAAAACTCATACGAAACCAGTCTGATTAAAGAAGCTCCTCGCATAAGGTTTATGCCTGAAAAAATAAGCGCAAATGCAAATGAGATTGCAACCCATGCTTTGGTGATATCAACTAACTCAGTTCGTGATGTTCGGATAGGACCAATTTTTACAATCTTATTTTTTGTGTGAGGATACATGTAAGAACCTGAATTCATTATGTTAGTTAAAAAGGTTATGATCTAAAACAAGCCAGACAAATGTTATTCAGAACTTTCTTGATGAACCACAATACTTTCTTCACCAATCTCTTGGTCAGAAAGTTTTTCTTCAATTACTTTCTTTAATATTTGCGCTTCCTCTTCCAGCGTTAAAAGCATTGAAAGATCTGCAAAATTTTCTTCAGCGCACCCTTTGCAGTAGAAATCAGCCGTATCTTTTATTTTAAAATGTGCCGCTTCTTCACAGATAATACATTTCTTAGGCATTTTGTACCATTAAGTATTTTTTGTTTAAAAACATTTTGCTCGTAGCGACGATAAATCCATTACTTTTTGAGCAAGAACTCGGTCAGCTCAGCAATTTCATGCTCTGTTACCGCGCACCCATTATACTTTGTATCCCATAAAATAGCATCTAACAATACTTCACGTGCTCGCGTACCAGATGGAAGGTACGAATCTAACAAACCCTTAGAGAACGCAACAGCGGCAAGTTCAATTGACCGAATTATAGGAATTTTGCCAATACCTTGTGTAAACTGTGTTATGTTTTGTGCATGAGCATTAACTTTTTTACGTGACCTTCTTTCAAGTAATGATTTGAGCGCTTTACAATCTTCTATTAACAAACGCATGGTTCTCTCATCCATTACAATTGTTTTTAACCCCCGTTTTTGTGATGCGACAACTGTTTCCATCTCGCCAGCTTGAATAATCTCAAGCCATTTACCACCATTCACAGTATACAGTTTGTTTGAAAGGGTCGTTAGAGAAGCTACTTTTGTTTTAGGAACTGTAGGATACAGTTCTATGATTCCTTCTTTAAGGAGTTTCTGAATTTCGAGGGATTCATAGGCAAAACGTTTAATCGACCCTGGTTTTGTAACAACTTCTTCATACACAGCTTGCGTGATATAGAATTTACCACCAAAGATACTTTTAAGCGGTTTTAAAATCCATAACAAGCGAGCCATGGTAAGCGTAATTAACGGTCCTGCATCAAAAAAGAGGATATCATTAACATTTGGTGTTTTGAATAATGAGAGGGCATGCTGCATGCGTTTTGTTACTGAAAACTTTTCATGGGCTTCTTGCAGCACTCGCCGTTTTCCCACATACTCTGTTAACTCCCAGCGCGAAATCCCCATGACTTGTGCTGCTCTGGCAATTGAAAGACCATGCTCTAGAAGAGTTGTCCCTTTGTTGATTTTCGCTGCATGAAATACGTCTTGGACATGTGTTTTAATCTCAGCATTACATTTTTTTACTATTGCAAATGCACGTTTAAGACCTTGATTGTACGCACCAAGGTTTCTCTCATCAAGTTTGTTTGCTGCTTTCTTCATTTCTTTGAGAAGAAGAGCATGATTTGCATCATCAAGACAATGAACCGTTTTGTGGAGAGAATAAATGAAAACAGCTAAAGACACTGCATCGAGGTTTTTGTAGAGTGCAACATCTTCAATGGTATGATCACTTAATTTTTTGAGTTCTTGCGCGCTATGTTCACTTTTTGCTTCGAGGATAGTAACCGCTTTACGAAGGTCTTTGACCAAACTTTTCAGAACAACACCTTTCATAAACCTACCACCTTACTAAAAGAAAGAGTAAAAGCGTATTTAATAGTTTGGTTTATAGAAAGAAAAGAACTACACAACCGATTATAAGTAATACATCAAAGAGGATTTCTACCCACGATTCTCTAAAGTACAAATCAAAGAATTTTATTTTAACTATTGTTTTTTTTGCAAAATGAGGAATATCTAAAAGCAAGTGTGAATAATATCCTAAAGCTATAGCAAGCGCACATTGCCAGTTAGAGTATGCAATTATTGCTAAGATTAGCGTTATGAGAAGTGCACCATCCCAATAGTGGATAAAACTGCGTTGATTGAACTTGTGGTGTTTAATAGAATTGTTCCATGTAGCTTTTAGTGAAAACCGGTTTGTTTTCGCTCTGAGGATATGCTCTATATAATGATCAAGATCTACAAGAATTCCCACAATACCAGCAAGTACCGCTAATTTCCAAGAAAGAACATTTAGTTTTGCAAGGATTAGTCCTATAAAAAATGGAACTAAAAAGTGTGATTGTGGATACATACACTCAGAAGAATGAAAAGAAGTTTATTAGCCTTACGCACTCAGGCATGCACATTGTGTGTAGCCTTTTTTGAGCGCTTCTGATTGGTTTGAGAAAGTAACTCGATTTTTTGTTTTTATATTTTTTGCAAAAACACAAGTGTTCTTATGCACTTTACTTGAAGAGTGTGAAGAAACATATTGAACCTTCCGTTTTGGAGAAGCTACAACTTTTGTCTGCCCCTGAAATTCACGTAAAACACCGATTTTTTGTGAGAGCATATCATTTCGAAATTTGAGCTCTTCAATTTCTTTGTAAAGAAACTGGATGTGCTCGTATAAATTGTAAATGTCCGATTTTGCACGCGAAAATGAGTGTGCAACGTTCTGTTTGAATGCTATATCTGCCATCGTAACCACCTAAAAGGAGAACTTGTTTATAAATGTTTTGGTTTTGTTGTCACTTTTGCATGATAACAATCTCAAAACCTCAGAATTTTGCGTTTCAGGGTCTTATTCGCAATCTTAAGCTCTTTAAGATTACGAATTGGTCACCAAGCCATCAGGAGCAATTTTCATAGCTGCATAATTGCACCTAATTTTCAAGGTTACATTCTCTTATGGCTTGATGATATATAAAGTCTTCCGCCAATTTTTTACATAATTGCACCAATAAT
Source organism: uncultured Methanosarcinales archaeon (assembly GCA_964498285.1). Taxonomy (GTDB): domain Archaea; phylum Nanobdellota; class Nanobdellia; order Woesearchaeales; family GW2011-AR9; genus CAZCGN01. The sequence continues at coordinate 2,204 of CAZCGN010000004.1, read as the reverse complement.
TTCGCAATCTTACCCAATAATTCGCTAATTTGTTAGCCACCACTGGCTAACAAACCTATATCTTTTCAGATAATACAATAAGCCGCTTTCCCATATACCGGAGCTCTTCTTTATCAATAGGATTTCTTTTTAAGGCACGATCTCTTAGATAATCTGAAAGTTGTTTATAGCCTTCCTTTTTTGCTAGAAGTTCAATTTCTTTCCTCTCTTGTGTATCCACACGAAACTGCATACGTTCAATTCGTATCATGGAAGTCCTCCAATTGATTGGCTACCTTTCGAACAGATGTTGGCGTGGCATTACTTAACCTACATAAATCAAGTAATGAGAACTTAAGCTGATATTTTTTGTTGAGGAAATGAAGAATCCCTAGTACAATTATCTCTTTCTTTTTGGCAATCAGACGCTTACGGTCCTCTTTGAGCACCAATCTAGCTTCTTTCAAGACTGCATGGTCTAGATCTAACTTAGAAGCAATCTCTTCAAGGCACCAAGTAATGCTTCCTGGAAGCATTACATCAAGTCCTAACTTTTCAGAAAGCACACAAGAGATTTTCTTTATTGATCTACTTTCAGCTATGTCATTTAGCTTATCGAGGTGAATTGGGGTTCTTTGAATACATGCAGCTAAATAGATACAGCTACCAATTATGGAGTAATAGTTTCTGCCTGTACTAAGTTTACTATCCACACATCTTTTCCAAAGAGTCACTGCTTCTCGTACAGTATATTCAGGAAGAGACAGAACAGATGAGAAAAGAGTTATATCTTCTTTTCCCTCAAAGTAGAGCCTCTCTTCATGAGAATAGATATATCCAACTTGCCTATTGTTCAGATTAGTGCGTGTGCCTCCATACTCACTGTGAGACAGAGCATCTGAGAAATTAGGAGAACAATCTACTACCCGTTCTAACACGAGCCCACACTGTGAGCATATAATCTCTCCATGCAGAACTCTTGTGCGTGTGCCATCACACTCCAAACACCCCATTGTGGAACTACCTCCTTCTCGTTCCACCTATCACCTCAAGTAATTATTGTAATAACACAAGTTTTATATATTTTTAACCTAATAATATTATTTACCATAAAATTTAAAAGTATGTAATTACCTTGTAATTAAAATAATTACTTTTGGGTGGATTTGATTATGAAACGTAAAGTAAATAGGGTTGGAGATAGCACTCATACAGTAAGCTTGCCAAGTGATTGGGTTAAGAAATTTAATATCCAGAAAGGTCATGAACTTGAAGTTTCTCCGAAGGGAAATGCTTTAATGATTAGTACAGAGGGCACGAAATCTTCTGAGCGAATAGATATTGAGATTAATCATCTTGATCCCCGAATGGCTGCCAAGGTAATCATTGTGGCTTTCCAGAAAGGGTATGATACAATAAAACTTCATTACAAATCAGAGGACGTATTGTACGCTGTACAAGAAAGAATCGCTGAAATGATGGGCTTTTCCATCATGGAACAGGGAAGCAATTATTGTGTCATACAAAATATCTCTTCTAAGTTAGAAGTAAGTTTTGAATCCCTGATAAGAAAAGCATTTCTGATTGTTATTGACACACTCAAAGATTCATTAGATTATTATAAGAAAGGAGATAAAGAAAAGATGCTCCGTCTAAGGTTACGAGACAAAGAAGTAAACAAGTTTTGCTATTATTGTCAACGTGTCCTCAATAAAGATTACTATCATGTTGATCTGGAAGGATATACTCAATATTATCTTATTCGTGTTCTAGAGGACATTGGGGATGAAATAAAAGCCTTAATACCTCTTTTAGCCAAAGAAAAGAAATACAAGAAAGCTATTGGAAACCTGCTTCAAGAATCAATTAATATTCTAGAAACATCAAACAAAATCTTCTTTAGCCCAAAAGAATCATTGTTGGCAGACTTTTATCAAACAACTGATGCTTTGAAAGAGAATATCTTTATGCATGCAAAAGACATGAATAAAAATGAGATGGAAATCTCTTTCTATCTGCGAACAATTAGTGATTTATGCTATCATTTTGCTATGTTAAAGAGTGATATCGCTTGTAGAAAGAAATAATTTATCGAATGCTTTGTATTCTCAGCTCTGTTGATGGGATTTCAAGGATACCAAATTCAGTAGATGGTTGTTTATCTTTATCCTCTGAGAATGAAGGAATTGTAACGTACTTAATTCCATTTATTGTTTTATTATAAT
>CAZCGN010000003.1:0-114990 GCA_964498285.1 uncultured Methanosarcinales archaeon | reverse complement strand
TAAGGCGTCACATTGGTAATGTGGAGATCCCGAGTTCAAATCTCGGCTGGGGCTTACCCCTTTTATGTATGGAAAGTCCAGTTTGCATCTGGCAACATGTTGCCTTTTTTGGCAACTAGTTCTTTTGAGCGATACACAAGGGTTATTATCCCCAACTTTATCCATTATCTCATAATAGTATTTAAAAACTTTAAATCCTCTGATCTTGCTATTGGAGGAGATAAAATGAATTTAACAGAAAAGGAAGTTAATAAAGCAAAGGAAGAAAAAAAAGATTGGGAGAAAAAGGCAGCATATTGGCATAACGCAATTCCTAATTTCAATTATGATATTAGAAAAAGTTTTACAGAAGATGTGAAAACTGCATTTACATATGAACAGTTGGAACTTAACAAATCATTATCCAGAGGCATTAGGTGGAATAATCGTATAAATATTGTCCTTGGAATAATAAACATAAGTCTCTTTGTGTTTAACATGATGTTAATAATAAGAAATTATTCTTAATGGTCTCACTTCTCCAACATCCCATCTCCACAGTCCTATGTAACTGGTGAGGTGTTAGATGATATCCCAAAAATCCCTCTTTTAACTATTATTTTAACACATTTTAACATATCTTTAGGAAAGTTTATATATCACCTATGATTACAGCTTCTTACAATGGTAAATTACACATATACGCACAAAACAGGAAGTTTGAAAAAATTCCTTGAAAAGATACCCCTCCTAGGTATTCCAGATAGAGTATCTTCTAAATATATTTACTCTCTTGGATTCAAAAGCACCAACGACAGATCAATAATCCCAATACTAAAATCCCTCAAATTTTTGGATGGTAGTGGAACCCCTACAGAGCGATATAAGAAATATCGTGATAAAACTGTATCAAAAATTGTATTGGGAGCAGCAATACAAGAAATGTATTCAGCCCTCTTTAAAATGTACCCTAATGCTGCTGAATCTGGAAATGTTGAGTTGGAGAATTTTTTCAGCACAAATACAGGCCTAGGGGAAAAAGCAGTAAAATCTATGGTCAATACTTTCAAGGCACTTTGTTCAATGGCTACTTTTGACAGATTAGATGTTGCAGAAGAAGCTATGGAAGAAAAAAGTATTGAAAGTTCTCAGCAAAAGTCATCATTGCATACACTAGATCTTACTTTAAGCCAAGGCAGAAGAGCAAGAATCATTGTTCCACACGATATAGAAGAAGCTGAGATCGAAAAGTTAAAGAGATTACTGGATGTGTTAAAATAATACTCATGCATGAGAGTGGGCACCACACCGTAGGATTCCAAACCCTACGGTGCCACTTCACTCTTTAGTTAAGTAGATCTTCCACGATTTATTAATTTATCGGAAGGAATGAACTCTCGCTAGTGGACTTTGCATACACAAGTCCATGCTGGACGGCTGGGGCTTTTATACTCTTGCTTCTCATCACGCCAAATCAGCTAAATACGCTTCAAGTTTGACAATAGGTCTTGTATTTCTAATATTGTACCATACTAAAAATGTGATCACAGATGTTATGAGAGCTACAGCAGCGCTTACAAGCGAGATATTAACTAAACTAAGTGGGAAACTGCTTGCAAGATTTGCAGAAACAAGAAACGAAGTAATAACAGGTAAAGCTGCCATGCTTAAAATGCTCCCTATAACCATATCAAACGGGACATTATGAATCTCAAATTTAAGTATCAGAAATACTATCTCAAAAATAACTCCCACCAGCGTTAGTGCTAAAATTTTTGTGAATCCACTTACACCAATATCACGTAAAGAAAATGTCAAGATCCCTACAAGAAACAGTAGAATTGTTGCAAACCCTGTTTTCTTTGTTAAGTATACAACAAAATTGAGAAAAACCGTTGCAAGCACAGTAAATGCAATAAGACTGTAACTTTCAAGAAATACAAGGCCAAAGAACCATGCAAGAATAGACGTAACCACACTTACACAAAAAACAAAAATAAGTTCACGAAATCGTGGTGTTTGAACATGTTCGTATGCAACCATTTTACTCTTTTATCTCCAAGATTCCTTTCTTCTTCACCTTTTTTTGACGAACCTTCTTACGCCCTTTTATCTGTGCACGTAGAACAGGGATAGTATGTTTTAGCTCAGCAATGCGCTTTTGATATGCTGCAGCTTTTTTCTTGTAGAGCTCTGTTGAGATTTTCTTCTCAACAAAACAATCTTTCTGGATACGCTTGATCATTTCTTGCATTTTTGATAATTCAAATTCTAATCTTTCAAGCCTTCGTTTGAGTCTTTTTTTATGCCATTTTTTTGCAATGGGTGGTGTAATGAGTATTATGGCAAAAAGAACCACAAGAATCTGCCACCAATACTGTTGTAAGAAGCTTCTACTTAACTTAGCCAAGCTCCGTATTCGTGAGAATTCCGTCTCAGCCTTATCAAGCTCTAAGTTTGCAAGATCTATGTGCTCCCATGCTTCATCATATCGTTCGTTTTCAAAAGCTGCAATTGCAAGTTCTATTTGTTCAAATCCTTTTTGCGTATCGACTCCCCCTTCAATAAGAGCCGTTTCTTTCTGCTCAGTTAATATGACAAAATCCGTGAAATCTTTATTCTGTTTTTTGATATACGAAATCAGTTGTGTTAACTCCAAAGTCCTCATATAATCTTCTTGGCTGTACGCTTCTTGAGCTTCAGAAAAGACATCATCAACAAACGTTGTAACTAAAGATGATGATGCAATATCTCGGATATCACGCTGAGCTAAATCTAATGCAAGCTCGAGACTCTCTCGAGTCACGTTTCCAATTGGCTCTTGAAATTCAAAATCTTTCGGCGCTACATCAACAAGGCTAAAATATGTTGTTGGTGTTCCAATTCCTCCGTCAGCAACAATGAAAATACCAAAAGCAAGGGCCACAAGAACCATACTTATAACATACATCTGAGCGTGACTCATGATTTCTTACCTCGCCCCTTTGGTTTGTGTACCTTCTTTTTGCTACCTTTTCTCATCTTTCTAGACTTTGTAGCTCTGCTTCTTTTTCTTCTTTTCGCGCCTGAAGATACTTTTTTTCGTTTTGCCTTTCTTTTACGCTCCTTTTTTTGTGCTCTTCTAGATTTAAAAAGTCCATACAACGTCCAGAAAAGACTTCCTTTCTCACGTAAAAGCTTCTTTTTGGTTCTGCGTGCCATCTTTTCTTTCAAGATGGATTCCTCGTGCTCAATTTCACTGAGCCTGGTTTTATGCATGTCACTATCATCCATGAACCGCTCACGATTAATCTTCCCTGCAACAAAATAATTGCGCTGTGTTTTACGTAAAAGGGCCCGTACTTGCCCTTTCTCTTTTGTAAGAAGTGCAAGTTCTTTTGAGGTTTTAAGTATCACAACACGCTTATTACGTAATGTAACACGTAACTGCCTCACTTTTGTAAGACGTTTTTGATACTGCTCAACATACAACTCAAACTGCTGCTCTGTTAAAGTTCCTTCCTTCAGATAGCGTTTTTGTACAGTAATGAGTAATTTTTCAATCGTCTTTTCTTCTTTGTTAAGATTTTTAATTCTCTGGTCAAGTACAATTACTCGAAGCTTTCGGTATAGGAAAAAAAGTATGAGAAGGCCCGCTATGAACGCTACAATTGATTGCCACCAATAAAGCATGAGGAACCGAACTATGTTAACTTTGTTTTTTGTTTCAAGAACATATGTTAATTGTGCATTTTTTGCTCGTTCAAGGGCAGTTGCATATTCACCTCTTTCAAACGCCAAAAGAGCAAGGTTTAGTACGTCCTGTGTTTGTGGTGTTTTAAGCCACTTTTCTTGCGCTTCGGTTATACTCTGCTGTACATCAAGTAATATTGTATTTGCTTCGAACGACGCATCATGTAACTGTTCAATCTCTCGGAGATATTCCTGTGCAAGAGTATACTCCCCTTTCTCAAGTGCTCTTAGTGCATCTTGATATAACTCTTCAACGCCTTGCGTGAAGAACTCCGCACCAACCATAGCATTAATGAGACGACGTGAGAAGTTTACCTGATCCGATATATCTTCTTGTGATGCTTCTTCTACTTGTAGTACAAACTCACGTGTTTGCGTAAGGGATTTTCCTTGAAAACCTGTGATTGTTGGATACTCAGAGATTAGCCACCCTCTTATCTCTGCTGAGAGGTCGTAAGTTCCTAACGAAAGGTAGGAAGGCACAGAGATCTCGAGTGTAAAATCTTTTGATTCAAGATACCCAATTCCGCTAAGTGTGTCTGGTTTGATTGTAATATACTCTGAAAGAAACCCGGTTAGAACCATACCCACATCGTTGAGTGTTGTAAACTCATCTAAGTTCGTGATTGTTACAGGGATTATCTCCTTTGTTCCACGTGTAATGTGATACACCCCTTTTGGAATTGCAATTGTTTGAATTGCACCTCCAGAACCGCCGCCTGACCCAGAACCGCCACCGCCTGAACTAAGAGCACTTCCACCACTTGTAGAAGAAGATGACGACGAACTTCCAGCAGAAGAGGACGTGATCGTTGTTGTTGCAGCTTGCACAGTTACTGTTACAGAATCGGTGAAAACATAGCCTAAACTTTGAAGAGAAGTTCCAGAAAGGTTCAGACCCGTTGCATTAATGAGAATGGTATAATCGCCTGCTGCAGTGTTAGAGGGAATACTCACTTCAATTGAATGATCTATTGCTCCAGATCCTGTTACCATATCATCATCATCATGTGTTTTGTTTGCAGCTCCGAACGTTACATCCCATCCACTTGGAAGAACAAAAGATGAAGTTACATTAGTTGCATTTCCTTCTCCAATATTTTCAATATCTGCAATGAATGGAATGCCCGTATCTCCCTGTGTTACAGTTCGTGTATCCCCGCTTGGTGTTGTGAACACCAAAGAAAGGACCGGTTGACCTGGAGCTACAACAATGCTTCCTGTTGTTGAAAGAGAAATTGGAGATGTCAAACTACTATTTGTTGAAATATTTAAACTCACTGCTTTAACTCCAGCTGCAGGTGAAGTATCGTTAACGCTAAGAACTCTAACTGCTCCCGCTTCCAACGTGAAGTTTATTGTGGAGATGTCACTTAAATTGAAGAGTGTACTATCATTAAAATGAGTGTAGTTTGAATCAGAGGATATATTGAAATGGAGCGCAAAATCTCCCGTATTGTTTATGGTAAGATTTCCTAAAGTGACATTTAGATTTGCGTTTGTTGCGATCGTTGTGAATGTGACTGGGGAGCGTATCCACGTTCGATCAAGTTCTACAGAAATATTTGAAATTGAGCTTGTATCACTGTTTCCGGAACTATCATTCGCCCAGAATCGTAGATTATATGTTCCGTTCTGTGTTGCATTAAAACTTCTATTGAAAAGTAGAGTCAATGGATTATATACCATCGTTAAATTAGTGTAATTTGTCTGATTACTCAGTTTATATTGAAAGATTACTTGAGAGATAGCTGTGATATTATCTGTAATATTTGCTTTAATTGTTATGTTCTTGTTGGGATCAAGATCAGCTGTGCTACTTGGTGTTGTTGTGAAACTGTTAAATGTTGGATTAAGAGTATCAACAGTAAACACTCGTGTTACACTCGTGTTAACATTGCTCGAATTGTCTGAACATTGCGTATACCAACTATGGTCCCCATTTGTAAAGCCAGAGATCGAAAAGATAGACACCGTATTATTGAGAACTGTTGAATTGGTACTATTTACTGTGCCGTTAATATAGATAGAGCAGCTAAATGAAGAATAATAATTGTCTTGAGCAGTTATACTAAAGTTAACAGTGGTCAAAGATGAATTTGATCCATTCGCAGGGGAATTAAGAGTAATTGTGGGTGCCGTTGTTTCATTTACAATAAAACTCGTAAGATTAGTTTTAAAATTATTGTTTGTATCATTCACTCTCCACGTAACAGTATGATTCCCAACCAAAACCGAATTGGTAAACGTAAAGTTGTAGGTGCTACTTACATTTGTTACTGTTTGTCCTTGGATTGAACCGTTAGGTAGCGTTATATTCACCGTTGCAATATCAACTCCCACATTATCAGATATGGTAGCGTTACATACCGTTGATTGTGTTAAATTGAAAATTGAGCGAGTACATGTTCCAATGTTGAGTATCGGACCTCCAGAATCACTTACAGTAAAGGTGATACTTTGAGTAGAATTAAGATTGTTTGTAGTATCGTTTATGAGGAATAGGAGATTGTACGTGCCTGTTGCAGATCCAATTGAAAAAGAAGTGTTGTATTTTGTTCCAAGTGAAGAGACTAGCGTTAGTTGAGTGATCGTTCCATTTGGATATGTCAAATTTACAAGAGTTGTTGTGAGAGGAGATGCATCACTCACATTAACTGCAATCTCGATTGTACTTGACGCGTTTTCTGTGCTTGCATTTGTTGGGATAAATCCCGTTAAAATTGGCGCTATTGTATCAACAACGATTGTGCCAACAGTACTGGTGTTCGTATTACCAGCACTATCACTCAAGGTGAAGTTTAACGTAAGGTTAGCATCACTAAGATCTGAGGGAATTAGGTAACCATACGGAAGCGCACTTTGAGAGCCGAGTATAATTGGGCCAGTTGTGTTAGCCAAAGTGCCATTCAAATAATATAAGTTAAACGTCAAGTTAACAGGATATTCGCTACTTGAAAAGTTCACACTCACATTCTCCAAGCTTCCATTATTGTAGATTGGACTTGTCGGGACTGAGGTGATATTACTAGAAGTTGGAAATGTGCTATCAACAACGATTGTACCAACAGTGCTCGTGTTCGTATTACCTGCATTATCACTCAAGGTGAAATTTAGCGTAAGGTTGGCATCACTAAGATCTGAAGGGATAAGGTAACCATATGGAAGTGCATTTTGAGAGCCGATCATAATTGGTCCAGTTGTGTTAGCCAAAGTGCCATTCAAATAATATAAGTTAAACGTCAAGTTAACAGGATATTCGCTACTTGAAAAGTTCACACTCACATTCTCCAAGCTTCCGTTATTGTAGATTGGACTTGTCGGGGTTGATGTGATATTACTTGGAGTTGGAAACGTGCTATCAACAACGATTGTACCAACACTGCTTGTATTAGTGTTACCAGCGTTATCACTCAGGGTGAAATTTAACGTAAGGTTAGCATCACTTAGAGTGCTTGGAACTGTAAAGTTTATTGGCAGGTCCGTAAACGCACTAAGAGTTGTTGTACTGGAAGTATTTGCAAGTGTCCCATTAAGATAGTACAGGTTAAATGTTATGTTTATAGGGTATTCAGAACTTGTAAAGTTTACTTCAATTTGCGTGCTTGATCCATTATTGTATATTGGAGAAGTTGGAGTGCTGACAATGTTTGTTGCTGCAGGTACCTGTGTATCGACAAAAAGAGTGAAATTGGCGCCTGCAAACGCGCTATTTCCCGCCGTATCATATGCCAAACAATTCCAGAGGTAATGGCCATCTGCAATTGCTGTTGTGAACCTTGTTTGGTTCAGTACTCCTGAAACTGTTTGATTTGTCTCATTTACAGCAAAAGTGCCACTGGCATTATGGTACAAGGTTACATTATCTAGTCCACCAGAATCCGTTGCATTACACGTAAAAATAATATTATTAGATGAGTTGTACGTTGTATCTAGAGGTGAGATAAGTGTTACAATTGGCGTTCCTGTATCTAAAATATTAAAGATTCTTGTTTGCGTCCAGTTACGATTATTACTGGTATCATTTGCAAGAATTCGAAGCGTATACACACCAGTTGCATTTGTATCATTAAACGTGACATTGAAAATATTGTCTGTGTTAGGATCCGTAAGAGTTTTCTGTAAGATCGTCCCATTTGGAAGAGTAAAGTTCCCTAACACTTGTGAGAGAGCAAGATCATCTGTTACTTGAACTGTAACTGAGACATTTGCATTTTGCGCAAAGTTCTGACCAGCAGTTGGTGTGAGGATTGTGACAGCTGGCACTGCTGAATCATTAATTGTGATAAAGATAATTTCGCTCGTATTTCTATTGTTTGAAGTATCATTAGCAATAAATGTAATATTATACAAGCCTATTGCTGCAGGAACTGTGAATGAGACGTTGAACTTAGCAGGATTTGCAGTAGAGTTTGTAAGAGTAAGAAGTAGAGTAGTTCCATTTGGATATGTAAGATTTGCAAAGGTTGAATCTATAAATGTCACATCATTGATGGTTGCTGCAATCTCAAGACTATTACTTATGTTAAACACCGACCCGTTAGAAGGGACAATGCTTGTTACGTTTGGAGGAAAACTATCCATGGTAAAGAGAATAGATTCAGTATTATTTGCGTTACCAACACTATCATTCGTAAAGAGAGTAACAATATGAGCGCCCTGAGCAAGGCTTGAGATATTATAACTTATTGACCAGTTCCCGGACTGGTTTATCGCAGTAACATTGAAGTCAGCACCAGACGCATTATCAAACATGAAATAGGTGGTGTCAATGTAGTTGAGCTCTAAAATACTTGCATTAAACGTCTGATTAGATGAACTTAAGGAGAATATACTCCCAGTTAAAGGAGACTGAATAGTTACTGCAGGGTTTGTATAGTCTGTTGTAATTGTAATAGTTTCTGTCTTATTAACATTGCCTAACGTATCATTTGCAAACGCCGTTATTGTATGGATCCCTTCTGCAAGTGTTGAGACGTTATACGCTGCAGCCCAATGGCCACTTTGGTTAGTTGCTGTTACATTAAAAGCAGTTCCTGACGCATTATCAAACATGAAATAAGCTATGTCAGAACTTATCTCTAAGATACTTGCATTAAACGTCTGATTACTTGATCTTACAGAAAAATTCGAACCAGTTAGAGGAGAGACAATAGTTACAGCAGGCACGGTGTTATCAACCGTAAAGGTTATTGATTCGGTGTTATTAGTATTTCCCACAGTATCATTTATGTAAAGTGTTACTATGTGACTTCCCTCAGCAAGAGTTGAGACGTTATACTCTGCAGCCCAATGTCCACTTTGATTAGTTGCAGTCACATTAAAGGCAGTACCAGATGCATTATCAAACATGAAATAAGTGGTGTCAGGATAATTCAGCTCGAGGATACTTACATTAAACGTTTGATTAGATGATATAAGAGAGTATGCGCTTCCTGTTGTCGGGACAACCCAGGTTACCGCAGGATTTGTGTAGTCTGTTGTAAAGCTTTGGGTAACAGTATTATTCACATTACCAACCGTATCATTCGTGTAAAGTGTTACTATATGACTTCCTTCAGCAAGTGTTGAGACGTTATAACTTGCAGCCCAATGGCCACTTTGGTTAGTGGCTGTTACATTAAAAGCAGTTCCTGACGCATTGTCAAACATAAAATAAGTGGTGTCAGGATAATTCAGCTCGAAGATACTTACATTAAATGTTTGATTACTTGATCTTACGCTAAAATTAGCAGAAGCAGTAGGGCTAACATAACTGGTAGTTGGTGCAGTATAATCTGTTGTAATTGTTATTGATTCTGTATTGTTTACACCATTGTTCGTATCATTTGCAAACACTGTTATTGTGTGGATCCCTTCTGCAAGTGTTGAGACGTTGTATTCTGCTACCCAATGGCCAGACCCGTTGGTTGCTGTAACATTAAAATCCGCACCACTTGCATTATCAAACATGAAAATAACCTGATCGATTCCCAAATCTTGAATGCTTGCATTGAACGTTTGATTACTTGAGATTCTTGAATAATTACTCGTTGCTGTTGGCGTAACTATTGTTACAAATGGAACACCATCTGGGATTACAAACGTGCTTGTGGTAGCAGAATCTACATTTCCATTCGTATCGTTCGCAATTATTCGAATAGTATATGTTCCAGTGAGCGTAGTTGCTGAAAACGTTGAGTTGTATGTTGCAAATGCTATGCTTCCATTAAGTAATGTCAGTTGCGTGATTGATCCGTTGGGGTACGTAATATTTGCAAGGACAGTATCCATTTGAAGATTGTCTGTAACTGTTGCATTGATCTGAATCGTATCACCAGAAGTAAAGGCTTCTCCATTAGGGTTAAGGTTTGTAACCGTCGGTGCAGAATCATAGAAATAATATGCAAAAGATCCACCTTGTTGTGCTCCATTGGTAATCTCTGTACTTGTTTCTACCTGTGAAGTTGTTGGCGCACTGAATGCTGAACCTGTCCAACGAGTGGTGCTTGCAGTCTCAGCAATATCATATGAAACAACCATAAACTCATTCTTGCTAGGATGTTTTGTGAATTCAAGACCTTTAATATCGTCTCCAGCAAAATTTGCACTTGTTGAGCTGGTCGTTAGGGCAGACGAGCTCCAAGTGTTTGCCTTCGTAAAAGTTACATAATCAATTGCAAGTGCGTCCCTATCAATAAAGCCAAAAATGGCAGTTGTAGAGTTGACAAACGCGCAGTCAACAGGCTTATTATTCGCACCATTAGCTTCAGTGTTAGCATCCTCACTCGGCGGAGATCCTAAGACTGAAGAACCATCCCACATACGAACACTTACATCGTTTTGGCTATCCTGCCAGATAAATCCAATATGATCGCCATTCCCTCCTGGCTCATCACAGACATTTACAGCATCAACTGCGCCAGTTGAAATAGTATTCTCTGTACCACCCCAGCCTCCCACCGGATCATACGTTCTGTAGGTAAGATCGCCAACTGCATACACTGCAAGGCCCTGGCCAGAACTTGCTTCCCAGCCAAAATCAAAATGGAATTCTGATGCTGAAGAAATTCCAGTATTAAGTGTTGTTGCAAGAGATGATACTAAATCTGTTCCGTTCCAAGGGATTGCATACAAATCGTTTGCCGAGCTTAAACCAAGCACCATAATGTCATTACTATCATCGCGTTCTACAAGCTCAAACCAATTAAAGGACGCAGCTGCCATTCCAGTGTCATACGTTTGTTCTGCTGTATAGTCAGTTCCGTTCCAAGTTCTGTACGCTAAAAGACCGTCATTCCCATTACTATTTTCATACACAATTAAAGCATCGCCACTTGTTTGTTCATATGCAAGATCATATGAGCGGTACGCAGCGTTAGGAACGCCTGAAGAAACTGAAAGATCAGAACTCCACCCTGTTCCGTTGTATGTAAAGATGTGAATCTCTTGTGCATCTTGAATAATTCCTAGCATGAGTTCGTCTCGAGTTGGAGCGGCTTCAAGGACAACCCATTTAGTATCACCAGCTACAGTAGGTATATCAGTTTGCTCAGCCCAAAAATCTAATGTATCATTCCATAATCTATAGTAAGGGTTGTTAATAGTAAGCTGCCCATACACAATTGCACCATCTGCATGCGTTATGTTGTATGCTGCAGCAGTCTCTAAGGTATTTTGGGTTTTTGCAAGATCTTGCCATTCAGCAAATACATTTAGGCCTCTCCCCAACGATTGGATGTAATTCTCCCTAGGGTTTGTTGATCTAAGTCCTTGCCATTCCAAACACTCATTGTTTTGCCAATTTTGACATTTGAACAGAGTATCCCCACCAGCAGTTGATGAGAACGTTATTGTGTCGGTTTCAATTTCTTGAATATCAAAACTAAACATGTTAACATAACCTTCTTCTTTTTGAGTTTGGGTTAGCTCTAATTCTTCAAATTCAATTACTCCGCCCTCCCTAAGGTTCTCAAAATGTATCTCATCAACAAGGAGATCTGGATAGTAAGATGTTGTTGGGTCATTGTATTCTACATCATATTCGGCTTCTTTTCCTTCTGAATAAATCGTTATAGTAAGATCTTGCTTTTCAACTAGTTCTTCTTTCACCTCGGGTTCTAGAACCTCTTCAATAACTTCTTCAGGTTCTTGTGGCGCTTCTATTGGAATATCTATTGGTTCTTCTTCTATAGGAATTTCAATAATCCCTCTTTCTGGCTCTTCAATAAATTCAATCTCTTCTGGTCCATCTTCAATTGGTGCTATTCCTAACTCTTCACCAACAACTGCAAACCCAGTAATAGCATTTGATCCTATCTGTGCTGGGAATGTGTAAATACCGATTATGAGAACGATAAAAATGATAGATAGGACTATTCTAGTAAGACTCATACCTTTCCACCATCCTCTTTTATTTACCATTTCCTTCTTTTTCTTCTTCTAGCCTTTCTTTACAAACCACGCAGTACTCTTACCAATAGTAAAACAATCAACTTTACCCTTCAGTTGTAATTTGAGGCAATACCTATCAGCAGTATGCCATGCAATTTTAAGTTTCAAAGAAATTTCTCGGGTAGAGATCGGCCTAGAGCTCTCTTTAATAAGTTTAAAAATAGCACTCTCTGCCTTCTTTTTAGTCATTACTGTTCTCACCAACCCCTTGATGTACATTGAGGTATCATATTATTGCTTATAAATGTTCCCAAATTGTACTTACAAATATTGATTACTAATATTTAAAAGTAATATTAATTACTTATATTCGCAGTTTTAAAGCTAAAAACACAAGTTTTGGCTAAATAATTAGGGGTTAAACTGTATTCTCAATCCCGCCAAATATCTCTTGATCAGGAAAGATCTCTATCCCGTCTGAAGTGATATTTAGCGCTACAAGCTGTTTTTTATGGCCTGCACCACGTAATTTTAGAATTTCTATTGCTCTTTCACGAACATTTCCTCTTCGAATATTGTACAAAACCACAACGGCATCTGCTAAAAACTCTTCAACACCTGTTGTTGAAAAAATTTTAGGCACCTGTTCTGTTTCTGTTATAAGGTACGATGTTGCACCAATCTCTTCGAAAAATCGAAACAATTGCTCAATGTAGATTCTGTATGAATCTTCCTTATCAGTAAAGGCTGACGCAATAGCAGTGAGAGAATCAACAACTATCAAATCCGGCTTGAAGTTTTTAGGAAAGATGATTGGTTTAACATCAATCAATAATTCTCCTTTCGATTTCATTAAAAGAGCATCAACACTTCGTGTTACTTCAAACGGATTAAATCTTTTAACAAGCAATTTTTTTTTTCGAATAAGTTTTTTGGGGTCCCATCCGAACTCCTCCATATGCCGAATAAGCCTCTCTTCACTTTCTTCAAAACTCATATACAAACATTTGTGCCCTTGCTCAGCATGATAGTTCAAAGACTGCAAAGTCATGATAGTTTTACCAGAACCAGCACCACCAGCTACAAGCACTGCAGCACCCTTAGGTATCCCTTTCTCTAAAAGAGCATCAAACCCTTCAATACCTGTATACATAAATCTCTCTTGATCTTTCTTACTTCTTTTTGATGGTTTCTCACCCTTAAGCAGAATTTGTTTTTTGAATCCTCGTTTTCCCTGTATCTGTTCTTCAATTCCTGCTTTAATAGAAGATATGTCAAAACTAGAACTAACTTTTTTCTTCTTTACTTCTGTTGGGACTGTTTTTTCAGATTTAGTTGCAAGATCTTTTCTAAGAGAAGAGAGGTCCAGTTTTTGTGCCTTATTTTTCTTAAGAATTCCTTTTGGATCTAGTACAGGGCCTTTGATACCTAAAGCAATCTGGCACCTCTTACACCCATATCCATCTAAAAATGGTTCCATCAGCCTTGTACAACTGGGGCACCCCATCTCTATATTTTTGGATTTTGCAAGAAGAATTTTTTTATTTGGTTTATTTGATCTCTTCTTAGCTGTTTTAACTCTCTTTTGTGTTCTTTTCTGATGAACCACAACACTCTTCGGTTTTTGTACTTTCATTTTTACAGCAGACTTCAAATTCTTCCTGCTTTTTTTTGCCCGTGATTTTTGTTTGTTCTTAGTAGAAGCTCGTACCTTTACAACCTTCCTCCTTCTAAACAAATTCATCAGTCCCATCTTACTTTCTCTTTGACTAAGAATTAACTAAAATATGTATATAAAGGTTTGTATACACCTCACAGGGGTCTTTTGAAAATTCAAAAAACTTATGTGGAACTAACTTCCAATTATTTCTTTAACCTTTGCTAAAAAATCTTCCTGCGTAAATGGTTTTTGAATAAAACCTTCAATATCTTCCATGTCAACATCTTTTTGAGGTACGATAGAAACATATACCATCTTTGCGCTATGATTCACCTTCTCACGCATCAGACGCAAAAGATCATATCCTGAAAGTGTTGGCATTCTAATATCAATAAGAATTAGCACAAAAGAATCTTCAGTTAACAGATCAAGAGCTTTTGCTCCATCTGTTGCAGTTACAACCTCAAATCCTTCTTGTTCAAGAATGTCAGTCATTGTTTCTAAATCTTCTTGATCATCATCTATTACTAAAATTCTTTTTTTTGCCATGTTCAGGTATAATAGTTGGTTGTTTATATTTTTTGCGTATATGGAAAAGTCACTTGTCTTTCTCTTTTTTCTTAGACTAATTTACTTCCCACGCAATTTTTTACCAGCTTCCCTCTCTTTTTTCTCTTTATATGCTGCATCCACTATACTTTTAGAAACTTTTGACTTCTGGAGAACTCTTTGAGTTGTGGAATTGGTTCTTTGTTTTTCTGCTTTCTTTATTTTTGGTTTCTTCACTTTTGCAATATCACTGTTCAGATTACGGAGGATTGCCAATTTCATGCTTGCTAAAACTCTATTAAGTGAATCTGTAAGGATTTGGACCTCTTGAATATGACTCTTTTTTAATTGGATGTCAAGTTTACCCTTTGAAACTTCATTAACACTGTACGCTAATTCCCTAATTGGCCTTGAAATATTTTCTCCGTAAAACAGGGCGGAAAGAACTATCAAAAAGGATAAAATTAGAACCGCAACTATAGATTGGAGTCTTATTTTCTTAAGTCCCTGAAAAGCTTCTGCCTCGTCGAATTCCGCCAACAAACACCAATCAAGGTCAGGTAACTTTTCATAAACTCCAATTACCATAACTCCGCGGTAATCCTCAAATACAGTCACTTCTCCTTCAGTATTGTGTTCTACTTCTTCAAAACAATTTCTTGCATTAAGAGAGTCAACTCTTTGTTTTAAGATTGTTATTTCATCCTCTTGGAATCTTGAAGGAGTAATCATCAAAAAATCTTTATTCACAATATACGCTTCGCCAGTTAACCCCCAACCTTCTCGATCAGTTGTGATTTCTGATAGAACCCCAGAATCTACTCTTGCAGCTAAGATTCCTTCGTTAAATGGTGTTGAAACCGTTAAAGAATTTCTTCCCGTTTCATAATCAAAATGTACGTCACTAACATATGTTTTTTCTTTACCATTAACAAAAAAAGGTTCCGAAGAAAAATCTTGATGCCTTTTTTGAATTTCTGAGGAACCGAGAAGCTCTCCATTTTCATCTAGGACAAATACCTCATAAAAACCTTCGTTTATTTCCCTTATCTCTTGTAACTCTTCATTTGAAAGGTCTTGGTGAGTTGCAGAGAGTTCAATTTGAATTCTGAAATCATTAATTAGGGAGCTAACATGCTGGCTTTTCATATGAGCCGCGGTCTTAAGTGCGATATCAAGTTGCTGGTTTATTTCTTCATGAGTAGTTGAGAAATTAAGAACTTCAACCGTTATGAGTGGTAACAATCCTACGAGCAAAAAAACAACAACAAGCTGAACCTTTAAGTTTACCATGATTTCTTACCCCTATTTTTTTTTGATCTTATTTTCTTTTTCACTCCTTTGTTTAAGACATTTTTTTTGACATTTTGTTTTGAAGAATCAAGATCATCAAATCTTAATTTGAAAATATTTTTCAGCCAAAGAAATTTCTCTTTTTCCACACTCTGTTGAGATTGACCAGTAGTTTTCTGTTCCAACTCTTTCTTTTTTTCTGCTGAATTCCTACTATCAGAAAATTCAACTCCATCTCTAAGTGGACCTTTTTCTAATACTGCAAGCTTCATAGTTTTCATGATTCTATTCAAGGCATTGGCAAGTCTGTCAATCTCCCAGATGTTACTTTTTTCCACAATAGTTACATCAAAATTTCCTTTACTTATCTGCTCAACAGCTTCTACCATATCAACAATCGGCTTTGTAATAGACCTTGAACTAAAATAACTTATGAATATACTAAGGAGAATAAAAATAGCAAAAAGAATTAAAACTGTGGACACACTTCTTTTAACTAGATTATTGGTATTTTCGGCAGTAAGTCTGATGCCAAGAGTAGCTGCTTGAACAACCTCTAAAGATTCTGATCCTCTCTTTAAGAAGTATCTTTCCAGACCAGCATTATAAATCTCTTTTTGCTCCCAATATAAATCACTCTCAAGAACTGCAATTGCTCCTTCACTATCGTTTCTAGACACACTCTCAAGAGCTTGAATTTCCATTTCAACCAATATCTGATTAGCAGCATCGATATCTTCAAAAATACTAATATCAGTTTCGTCACCTCGCTCTATGGCTTCAAGTAAAACTCTATCTAGCTCTAGTACAATTGCGTTATAACGCTGTTCCCACTTTTTATCGCTCGTGAAAGCATAATTTCTTGCGCTCATGGTTAAAACTTCATCGTAGTATTTAATTAAATCAGCAAGCGCATTGAGTTCTAATGTTTCAGTTAAAGCATCCACATCTTCTGGAATCTGACTCTCTAGTGGGCCAGTAACCTTTTTGAGATGTGAATAAGAATTTAACGCAATAATTCCCGTTAGCACTATCATAATTAAGAAAGTGAGGTATAGCCTTGTTGAAACTTTCATGTTTTACACCAAAACAATCTCTTCTTTAAGACAACCATTATCCTATTCTTACCTTTTCTGTTGTTACTCCATACATTTGATACTTTACTTTGGGTTGTTTTTGTATTTATTTAATAAGAAACGAATCCTTTTTCTTTAATAAATTTATCTAATGCCCTCATTTCTCTTTTTGATTAGCAGCAAAATCGCTTTTCTTGTTCTCACCTTTGTTATTATCACTTAATTCCTTTCTCATGAATAATGCAATTGTTCTATCCCGAAAACTACTTGCTTCTTTAGCACTTAGAATTTTATGTTGCTCTAAAAAGTTAATATCACCTACAACCGTCTTTGACCTAGTATCCTTTAATTTTACAAGCCGTTTCTTTCCCATAGGTCCAAGGGCTTCAACATATAACTTCTGTAGTTCCCTTGGGAGATCTACTTCTTTTTGTTTCTCACTAACTCTAAATTGTTTTCCTACCATATCACTCATTTGTTTGGCTTTTTTGTGGTTGATAATTCCTAACGTTTCCATCTCTTGAATATATCTTAATATAGTCTGAGCTGTTAGTCCTGTTTGCTTAAGTATCTCAAACTCTTTCTTCCCCATTGGCCCTAATATCTCTACAAAAATATCTTCGACTTTTTTTTCTGTACTTTGTGCAGAAGAGAATAGTAATTTAATGGCTCTGACCTTTCTTATTGGAGTAAGTGGTACAGTGAAATAAAAGATAGTACCTTTTCCTTCCTTTGATTCTAGCCATATTCTTCCTTCTTGTGCTTCGATAATACCCCGACAAATTGCAAGTCCTAAACCAGTCCCACCTTTTTGTCGATACATAGTTTGTTCAGCTTGATAAAATGGTTCGAATATCCTTCCCGTATCTTCTTGTTTCACTCCAATCCCTTGATCTTCAACGCTAAAGAGTATATGGTCTAGTTTTTTCTTTGCAGTTACTTTAACAGTTCCTCCTTCTGGACTAAACTTGATAGCATTATTAATCAAATTTCGTAACACCTGATTCACTCTATCTGGATCAACTTCAATTATTGGAAGATTTCTAACATCACTCATTATCTTAATCTTTTTTTCAGGCATAAAACCACCCATAAACTTGATAAGTTCATTTATAGAATTGGTTAAACTTAATTTCTTAAATACAAATTTTAACCTTGCCGCTTCAATTCTACTTACTTCAAGAAAATCTACAATAATTTTATCCAATCTATTAGCATTTCTTAGAACTGTTGTAATTGATTCTTTTTGTTTTGTGTTTAGTTTTCCAAAATACTCTTCCCCAAGCATTTGTAGTTGCGCTTTGAGAGGAGTCATTGGTGAACGCAATTCATGAGAAGTTATACTAATAAACCTTGTTTTCGCATTTTCCAGCTCGTTTTGCTCTTTTTTCAAACTATCTAATTTTTCTATAGTTTTGTTAAAAGCAACACCTAGTTGTCCTAGTTCATCTCTTGTTCTAATCTCTGCTCTTGCCTTGTAATCTCCACGCTCAATCCTTCGAGTAGTAAGATATAAGCTCTTAATTGGGCCAGTGATTGAATGTGAGAGAAAAAGTGCAATTAAGATAATAGAAAAAATGAAAAGAAGGCTAAGCCCAACAATGATTTCTTGCAATTTTTGTACGGTTGTCAAAGCTGCTTTTTTTGAGGTCTTTTTTATAAACACAAAATAATCAGTCGTATCTGCTTTATTTGGAAACACAGGAACATATGCAACAATTTCTTGTGTTTCATCTATATCTAACACTGCAGATCGACGAGACAAGATGTCAGCAACCACGTCAGGCGAAAAAAACTTATGTAGATTTATGCCAGAATCTAAATCTCTTGGGCTTCCCCAAAGATTTTCTTCATCTGGATGATGAAGAAAATATCCTTCATTATCAACAAGAAGAAGAGAAGTTCCTTCTCCATACCTATCTGACTCTAACGCAAGAGTATTCAAAAAAGGACCCGCATAAATATTTAGAATAACTATCCCTCTTCTTTTACCATCAACATCAAATATTGGCGTGGCATATCTTATTACAGGTTTGTGGGGAACCTCTATTCTTGGTGGACTCCCCTCCTTATTTAAGTCTAAAGATGAAACAAAAACATCCCCCCTTTTCAGTTTCATAGTATCACGAAAATAATATCTATCCCCTTTGAATTGTAAGCTTTCATTAGAAATTACCCTCGCTGAATTGCCATCTGAATCAATTCTTACTAGCTCATTTCCTTCTTCATCTAGATATCTCAATTGCATAAATGAAGGATTTGCCTCAGCTACTCCTTCAAAAATTGTTGAAAGCCTTTGTGTCCATTGTTCATATGTTGAATCACCTTGAATATCAATCCCTCCGTTATCTCTGGCACGGATGATCCCTTGAATTGGAGGAGTATCACTTAAAGAAAATAGGGTTGATATGAAACTATCAAACATGATGGTCAGTTCTCTTGCGTGAAGATGAGCATCATCATTAATCTCTGCTAAAGTTGCATCTAACAAAGCATTTGTTGACAATATTAGAGAAACTATTCCAATTGTGAGTATTGGAACAAGAGCAATCATTAGAAAACTAAAAAGAATCTTTCGTCTAATATTGCCAAAAAGCCACCTTTTCAAGCTAAACCGCTCTTTTTTTTCTAAATCCACTACGCACCACACCTAGCTATATAGGAGTCTGTTATTGTTTTTAAATCATTCCATCAGGTAGTATGTAAAGAAGATGTTACAGAACATATTATTATTAGAACTAAGCACACTGCATAAAGATAAAGAAATGTCTTTTAGCCCAAAAGGTTATCTAATCTATTTACCTTATTTGACCTCAACAACCTCATCTACAAACGTAGAAACTTTCTTTATTAGGTCATCTTGATCCTTAGCATTTAATGCAAGAAATACACCTTTAGTTTTACTTGCTTTCACCTTGTTAATTAAGCTACATATAAATTTTTCAACAACACCTGTTTTACGATACGTTGAAAGGTTCGTAACAGAATCAAAAACTATATAATCAAACTTGTGGCGGAGAAATTTTGAGATCACAAGAGACAACTCGGTTAACGCACCAGGAGAGCTAACAAAATAACAACCTTTTGTTTGGCCATCTGCTTGTTTAATGCTCTTTGTGATTGCATCGATAAAGACTACTTTCTCTAAATCAACCTTACTTTTAGTAAACTTCTCCTTGAGTGAATCAAATGTTTTATTTGCCGTCACATAGCATACA
This sequence comes from uncultured Methanosarcinales archaeon, assembly GCA_964498285.1. Classification (GTDB taxonomy): domain Archaea; phylum Nanobdellota; class Nanobdellia; order Woesearchaeales; family GW2011-AR9; genus CAZCGN01. The sequence continues at coordinate 95,110 of CAZCGN010000003.1, read as the reverse complement.
TTTTTCTTCGCCAGTTTCTTAGTCATACTAGCAGAAAACTTATTGTAAGTCGTACTTGAAGTAACAACTAACAAAGTTTTGTTTCCCTCAAGTTTCTTTATAATATCCATCTTATCCGACAATCTTTTTGACACGTTTTATAAGATCTTTAATATCAAACGGTTTTTGAATAAAATCAACTATGTTTTTCTGCCCTAAGAGCTCTTCTTTTTCAGCCTCAGAAGTTCTTACAACACTCAAGTATGCAATTTTTGTTGTCTTAATCTTCTTTACAACATCCTTTGTGGGTGTTCCTGGCATCATAATATCCATCAAAATAAGTGCTGGTTTTGTAGAAGTAAGCTTTTGTAGACAGTCATCACCACTTACTGCAAGAACTACCTGATATCCTTCCTTTTCCAAAATTACTTTAACGGTATCGCGAATATCTGCTTCGTCATCAACAACCATTATTGTTTTTGCCACATTTTCACCTCGAACTTAATACTCTAGAATGTATTCTTATCTTTTTAAAGGTTTGGATGGATTTAGCTACCCAAAACTAACATATTTTGGATCCCATTTATTTGGATTTTTCTTTGCAATCCTACGGTGTACTTTTGACAATAGAACTTGTAAAAAAGAAAAATTTATCCAAGAGCCTTTGTAACAGTTGCTTTTACTTTTTCATTATCAAATGGCTTTACCAAAAAATCAAGCGCGCCAGAAGAAAGTGCTTCTTTTACCATCTGTTCTTGACCCACAGCTGAGACCATCACAATTTTTGCATCAGGATTTTTCGCTTTAATTTCTTTAAGAACTTGAATACCATCCTTTTTTTCCATGATAATATCCAAAAGAACAAGATCTGGGTTTTCTGAAGAATACTTCTCAACAGCTTGCGCTCCATCTGATGCTTCAACAATTTCTTTATGCCCCATCTCACCAAGAACTTTGATAAGGATCTTTCGCATGAATGTTGAATCGTCTACAACCATTATCTTAGCCATATTTATTCACCCAACACCTTTTTTACAGGCTCAAGCAGTTTTTGCTCTGTAATTGGTTTAATGATGTATGCTTTTGCGCCAAGCTTTGTTGCTTCATCAATAGAATCTTGCCGTGTCACAATACTTACAACAATCACCTTCACTTTTGGGTCAATTTCTTTAAGTTTTTTGTAACATTCAAGCCCGTCAATACCTGGAAGACGCAAATCTAAAAGAACTAAATCTGGCTTTTCTGATTTAAACTTTTCAAGTCCTTGCTCGCCATCTTCTGCTTCTACAACATCAGTATAGCCACCCTTACTAAGAATCTTGCGAAAGGGAAGGTTGATTGTACAAAAATCTTATTTATCGACGGTATCTCAAAATCCGCTGGGCAAAAGGTATCTGATGAGAACTGCATTTGTGTTGAATCAGCTGGCGCACTTACAAGAATTTCTATTGTTGTAAATAAAGCAATTAAAACAGGAAAATTTGATGGCTTACTATTTGATTCTCTTTCAACATTACTGATTTACAATAAAAAGGAAGTTGTGGTACGATTTGTCCAAAGTCTTGTGAACACGCTTAAAAAACATAAGATGACTGGAGTTTTTACTCTCCTAAAGGGCGACGCTGACAAGGGTCTCTTAAAAGAAGTTGGATTGTTCGTTGATGCTGTAAAATAGAAGAATTAGGTTATTTTCTTGTACGCCGAGCTTTCTTTGTGTTTGTTCCGTTACGCTTTCGTGCTGCCTTCTTAATCTTTACCAATTCCACTTTTTTATCTTTGACTTCCTTTACGTGATTTTTCACAGCTATCTTAATCTTCTTCTCTTCCTGCTTTACTTCTTGTTTCTTTGTTGCAAGCACCTTGCTTGCTTTCTTTACATCCTCAATATGTTCTCGTGCTTTAATACGATCAACTCGTCTCCACCATTGACGCGAGATAATACCCATACTATAAAAGATTCCAAGTAGTACTAGGAAAAGCACAATTAATGCCAGAACTGAAGTTATTGAAAGAATTATTTGAGAGTATACTAGGGCGATTACAGTGTATGCAAGAAGATACACCGAAAGTGGCGATGAGATTAAATAGCTGATTCTTTTGGGCAGAGCGTGAGTAAAATTAACAAATAGAAGCACAATCCCTTCAATAAAGAGTAGTGCAACAATGAACGTTATTCCTCCAAACGTTGCAAAATTATCAAGTGTTGCAACTTCTCCGCGCAAATAAATTTCTCTGAATAGATCCAATGAGACGAAAATGAGAACGAGCGCGTTTCCAAGTGCTGTATTCCATCCCAGCTCTTCGTCTTTGTATCGAGCAAAATAAAGCGTCATAAGAATTATTACAATCAAGATAGGCAGAACAATCCACATCATTTGTGGATACTGTGCTGGTGCTTTGATAAGTGCAAAGAAATCTACTATAAACTGCTGCCAAAAGCCTACCATCTTAAGGGAAGTGAAGGTAAAAGACTCTTTTAAATGTTACGATCCTAGTCAAAATATTCTGCATCATTCGATGTTATCTCGATTTCTTTAGCTGAAATACGTTTAGTCGGCTTAGAATATTTGTTATGTACGTATGAACTTGAAGACACTGGCCTTGTTCGTGGCGCGCTTTCTGTGATTTGTGGCGTTTCTTTTTTCTTTACAACCTGGTTTTGCGTGATTGCTTTAATCCCCATTGCCTTGTTATAATTAAAATTACCGCAACTCACACAATTAAAATATGGGCCAAACTTACCATCTCGTTGTTCAAGCCATTTACCGCAGGTACATTTGATCTCCTCTAACTTGGATGCTTTATGTTGTGAGCAGACCTCAAGACCGGTCTCGCTTTTCTGGGTTGCAAGTTTCCCGCAAAAGGAGCAATAACTCACTTTTGATTGTCCATACACTTTACGTCCCCGGAATCGTGCCATACAAAAGGTCATACCAAGACATTTAAATAGTTATGGATCATAAAATCTGTGTGGCAAAAAATAATCTTACGAGAAAGACACTCAATATCCAAGCTGCACAACAATTGGCAAAAGAAGGTGATTGTAAAAATTGTTCACATCTTAAGATAGGTACCATCGTTTTCCTTATTATTCTTATAGCTGTCGTTGTATTTTTAGCAAAGCGATTTGCATGAGAGCAAAAACTTATATAACTCGTCAACTCACAAATATCCATGGACAAGAGAATCCTAGATCATTATTTAGAATTAGGCACATTTACCAATCCAGGATGCTATAAAGAGTTTCTTCAAAATCTTCCGAGTAATGTCAAAGAACTAGGTAATTTAATTAGTCATCAAGTCCTTCACCCAGTTACTCTTAAAGAAGGCAACACAAAAGCTAACAAAGATTTGCGTTATGGGGACATGGACAAATTTCCGTGGCATAGATTACGATGTGAAGATGACGTGTTGCCCACTGCTGTTTCGATGATAGCGGAATTATTAAGACTTGATGGAAGGGGGTTTAAAGATGATAGAAAAGTTAAAGATAAAATCGTTGTCACTTGTCGTTGTGTTGCAATTCTGATGGCATCTGTTTTAAAATCTAAAGGAGTTCCATGTAGAGTTCGTTCAGGATTTGCCCCCTATTTCTTCAAAGGCAGTTGGGACCACTGGATAAACCAATATTGGGATAAAAAGAGACAAAAATGGACTACTTTTGATGCTGATGGGTTTTTTGATAGCTCCATTGGTTTTGATCAGTATGATATGCCAAAAGAAAAATTTGATTGGGCAGCAAATACTTGGCTTGGGATTAGAAGAGGAAAATTAGATGCCAACAATTTTATCAACGCCGGCGGATTTAAAGGATTAATGCCAGCTCTTTGGGCTGTTTTTTATGATTTCCATAGTTTGATGAACAATGAAATTCTTTACATGCAAAATCCGTACTATGTATCCAATAAATTTGATAAACTAACCAAAAAAGATTTTGAAGAAATTGATGAATTAGCAGAATTAATGTTAGATCCAGATAAAAATTTTGATCAACTAGCTAAGATATGGGATACAAAGAAGAAATTTAGAATTCTAAATAGCACGTTAATTGGCGATGACAGCCATGTTAAGTGGAAATAAAAGATTACTTTTCAGGATGATTCTTGTGCCTTTGTGACACTCGCCCAATCATGATTGTTGCTGCAACTGCAATAATAGTTACAATCAAAGCATATACCCATGGACCTCCTGCTGAAAGGGAACAGAGTGCGCCAGCATCTTCAATTGAACATGGTCCTTTAAAGAGCGCTTTAATCGCATCGTTCCATGCTAAAGCTGCAACAAGTCCGAACGCTGCTGTTATGAGCGCTGCCATTTTCTCGATTACTTGATCTTTCATTTAATATGGCACCCCTTTCTTTCTTTCAGCTTTCATAGCGTTTGCGTACCACTCCAGCTCTTTGAGGAACTTGACCACACGCTTGTTATAACTTTCATCAAGCACATTACCTTTGGCATCAAACACCTCTTGCACTTTTGAAATCGGAAAAATCGTTGGAATAGTTGGCATCCCTACTTCTGGTAAAAGTGCTCGAAGCTGCATTGCTGCTCGCACTCCTCCAAATCCACCTACACTATAGCACACTATCGCTGAAGGCTTGAAAAAGTATTCTTCCATGAAATGATCCAAAAGGTTCGAAAGCGCAGGCGGAATACTGTGATTATATTCGGCACAGACAACCACAACAGCATCGCTCTTTTTGAAAACATTTGCTAATTTTTGCATCGTTTTAGGCGCTTTACCTTTGGGATACTCTTTATACATCTTGTTAAGTAGAGGAAGTTTATACTCTTTCGGATCAATGAGGGTCACTTTATGCTTACATTTTTCTAACTGTGAAGTTATCCACTTGGCAGCACGAATCCCTACTCTTTTCGTCCTTACTGAACCATACACAACTGCTATGTTTAATCCTGCCATGTTATACTCCTTTCCACACCCAAATTGCTAAATATCCTAGACCAATAGCCGCAACCAAACTTATCCATAATGAAACATCATAATACCCAATTGTTAATGGTAAACCTAATGCAAACCTCACTAAATGAAATATTGCAATAAATGCGAACAGAACCCCCACTACTGTGTGCAGTGTTTTGTCATGCAATGTTTTTTTATTGATCCTCGCTTCTTGTTTGAGGAGAACTTGTAGTTTTGATGATTCCTTCTTAATTTGTCTTTTCTGATTTTTTTTTCTTGCCATATAACTATACCTTTTGCGTTTTTATTGTTTGAACGTAATACCATCGTATCCATGAAAGGAAGAGAGCATAAAATATCCATTGGATAATTTGTACATACGCGTATGCATTAAATAAACGGACTGCTGCAAAGCCGATAAGAAACACCACCGCAACAAACGTGATTGATTGAATAAGAGATCGAAGAAGTATTCTTCCTTTATTATTCCAAACTATTTTGAACGTTTTTCCAAGACTTGGCCACACCTTTTTTGATGTGCTAAAGTTTCGAAATGCAAGAAATGTAAAATTTAAGATAAGAGTGATAAGCCCTATGCTTAATATTTGTTGTACTACAGTTGAAATTTGTGAGGTATCCCAGAAAAAGAGCAGTGCAACAAGTAAGAATACAAGAAGATACCCAACATACATGACAATGGTAGAAAGTATTCCTAACGCTAGGATGTATGAAGACCATCCGAGGATATCTCTAAAGCTGATCTTTGAAGGTTTTTTTGATCCAACTACCTTCTCCCACATCAGTTTGCGTGAGTATCCTGAAATAAGAAGTGAAGCTATTCCAAAAAGAATGAATCCTCCTATAAGCGTGAATAAAAATACACGCAGGGAATCAGCAACAGCTCCTAGTTCAGCATTCGACATTGAGAGAAGAATTGTTGTTAAATCCTGACCTGTTGTGCCGCCCGTTGCGCTCAAAAGTTGACCAACTAAAAGGTAATTAAGAAGCGTTCCTAATAATACGATTATTCTAATTGAGATGACATCTATCCCAATCATATATAGATACTTTCTTCGAAGTGTTCTAAAGGAGTTAAGAAATTCTTTTGCTTCGCTACGAAAAATGTTCATTTTATTGTAACCCGTCCGTGTTTAAAGATACACCACCATCTTCATCACCAGTTTGCACACTTACTGTATCCGCATCATTGTTCCCAATAACGGAATTATGTGATCCAATTTCTGCGATATTTTTTGTAGATGTAACAATTGTGTTACAAGGATCATCTAGTTCTCTCCCTTCAGAAAAAAATCCGGACGTGCTTCCACTAAATTCGTTCGCACTCCCCCCTGTTGTCATAATACGTGTTCCACACTGTTTCCATCTGATACATACTTTCTCGCCAGTATAATCATTATTGCTCCACCATGTGACAACTGCGCCATCTTGCTCTCCATTCACTAATTTAAGCGGACAGTTCGGTGAGATTGGACTTTCATAAAAGTTCACATTATTTCCTACTTCTGGTTCTAGCCACACATTATAGTTAAGAACTGTTCCATCCTCATTTATGTTTGGTGTTGCAGCTTCATCTGCGGGAGCACCCACTGCCCATGACACCTTATAGAAGAATCCTTCTGCATGCTCTCCATCAGCTTTATGACAAAATCCATCATCTAAACATTCTAAATCGTTCGGGCATGTTTCATCTCCGTCTTCAGAGATATCACAAAGGAGGGAAGTTGTTTGAGACACTTCAGCAAAAATGTGCGCGATAGGTTGAATATTTCCATAACTATTTTCAATAAACACAACTCCATCTTCTTGTGAATCGATTGGACTAAACACCTGCGCGTAACAAATTCCTGACGCCCAGGCTTCTTCATTGAGAACTGAGCGTGAAAACCATTTATCAACGGATGCTGCCCACTCATCAAGTGGCCAGACAGGGTATAACAAACTTGAAATACCTTGTGTTCTGCCTACTTGACCAAGAGATTCAAAGAAGTTTCCAGCAGCCTGCAACCCTGCTGCTCCTCTCTCATACTTTTTTTCTTCGTTGGCTGTTGCTACAATCTGTTCACACTGTTTTTTTGGACAAAGAGAACTAGTTCCACTTCGCATCTCCGCTATCTGTTCAGGAGTAAAGGTAACCTTACTATCGCCCACATATGCGCCAGAATTGACCTTTTCTTGAGTAGTCCTAACAAAGTGACTATTTCCACTATCATCATACACTAAAGCAAATACTACTTGTTCTTCTGATTCAAATAAAGTCTTACCTGCAGATTCGCCAGAAGATGAAATTACTGCACTAGCTTCAGGGATTATTACAACGGGCCTTCCTCTCTGGTCTGAATAAGAAATTTCTACATTATAAGTAGATGCTGACCCTTCTACATAACTCATTGTTTTTTGAAACGTAAGATCATTCGCTCTTCCATATGCAGCGGTTGCTCTTCCGTCATTATCAAAATCTACGGTCTCTTCATATCTCTGGTTAGAACTTATGGTATACACTTGATCAACCTTTTTATCTTTACCAACTATGGAGATCGTAGATTCACTATTTTCATCATCTATCTCTTCAACATTAATTGTTGCGACCCTACCATCAGTTAGAGTTACTTTATTGCCATCAATTTCTGATACTTCAATTGTTTGCCCATTGCTTCCCTGCCCATAACTAAGGACCATATCCCCATTTGCATTAACCACATTTATGTCGCCAGGATATCTAGTATCTGTACTTGTACTTACTTTTTCGCCACTCCTATAAGTGGTTGAAGTAACTGATGTAACTGGTCCATCTTTTGTAAGTTCCACTGCTTGTAAATCACCCGAACCTTCTGCGCCAAAAGTTAATGTCCGGCTATTTCCACCGCCACTAGTTTCTACTGATAAAATGGACTTGCCACTACCAGCATAGTCACGATATTCTTCGTTGGTTAGTGCTACTCTCTGTTCATTCTGAGTATCATAGATATATGTGTGTTCTTTTCCATGAACAACTGGCATGGGGTTAGTAGCTGAACCTGTAAACGAAAATGATTCTACTAGATTAGGATTAAACTTCTTTCCATAACCTCCTCCCATCTCTTTCCATTCACCATCACTATCAAGATATGTGGCATCAAGATACCCACTCTCACCACCACTGTAGTCAGGGTTAACTTTTAATCTAATTTTCCCATCCAGGGAATAACGAGTGCCATCTGATGTTTGCGTGTACCCAGGCGCGTATGTATTATCAATCCATCCTGTGAACTGTGGGCTAGTATACGGTATACTCCCAATACCATCTCCTGTTTGTTTATAGATTACCTTTCCGCCTTGAGTTGTCCAACAAGGTCCGGATGCTGCGTTTGCACAATTCTTGCCATCTTCGAGAAACAGAGTAAGATCATCTGTTCGAACAAACCGTCCAGGGTAGAGTAATGTTACTTTGCTGTCAGTAGCTCCTATCGCAGGACTGTGATCACTTGAGCTACCAGAAGTCTCGCCTGGAAAAGAAGTTCCAGCATACATCAAAGGAGTTAAAATAAGCAAACCTATAACAAATACCACTAAAAGTACAATTCTTCTATTACTTCTTCTATTCATCTTTACCTACGCTGCTGCCTCTTCACTTCCACTTTCACTTGCCAAATCTGCTGTTGTGACCGAACCTGAATTTTCTTGCGCCTCTTCATCTGCACTTACTTGGTCTAATATCTCTTGAACTCCTATTTCTTTGCAGACATCATATTGCACGCTCTTAAATCCTACCACCATAGAAACAACATTCGAGACAACTTCTATGAGTCTAAAAACATACCCAATATCATTACAAAATTTCGTTGCAGTACCTGACCCAGGGCATGCTGCTTTACACCCTATTTTTACTGCAACCATAATCAAACTGATTGGATCAAGTAAAATATTTTTAACTAAATCTACAAAATACTCAACTATATCAAATGGTAGGAGACCCATAACCTCACCTAAAAAATACTTACAAGTCAAATAGGCTTTTGTTTTTTGGCATACATCTAATGTCGTAAGACCTGTTGCAACACCTTCCTGCAAGCATTTGATATGAGTACATTCAATTTGACGTAATTTCTCTAAATTATGTACTACACCTGGAAGACATAAGCCAACAGTTGAGACGATAATATTATCATATAATGATGCTGCCTCAGTAGTTGTACTTCCAACTAAATCTGCTGTTTGTGAACTAAAATATCCATCATTACGTGTTTCCTGTGAACGAACTGATCCTGCTTGATCTGAATGAATTGCGCCTCTTTCAGCACCAGGATTCGTAAACGTTTCAGGACCATACCCACCAATAGCCCCTATGAGCCATTCACCCTTTGCAAACTTCCACCAGCTTAAGATTGATTTTTGATAATTATAGTACCACGACATACCTGCAGTTGCACCTTCTGGAAGTGCATTATTGGGATTACAGGAAATTACATCAAATACAACAGTTAAACCTTTTAATATTGCGGGGATTGGTTCAGTTGCGCCTTCCTGCACTAAACATTTTGCACCAGCAGCAGAATTACCAGTCACAGGAACAAGCCTAAGTGATCCATCATCTATTGCAGCTATTGTCTGTATCACTTGAATCAAACTCATAAGAATATTAAAACCACGTCCAGCATAATTAACCCACTTGAGAACCGAATTGATCTTTCCAATAACATCCAAAAATTTGAACCAGCCATTATTTACTGAATCAATAATCATCTGATCAACATTTTCATCTGCTGCCCCTAACTCTGAAAAACCGAACGGAACACTCAACACAACTTCTTGCGATTCTGCATAGTTCATTGCAACATCATCAACAATTGAATAAATGTTAATAGTACATGTATACTCTTTATCAACTGCACCATTGGTTCCTTCAAGATCCTCGCCTGAACCTACCAAAGATGAGCTTTCGAACGGTGCAAATTCCAGAACAACATTCAAATCAGGGTTTGCAATCGGTCCTGAGAACGGTGAACCGTACAATAATGCTCTGTTTATAGCAGGGCCATCACCAACCGGCGTGCATTGTTGGAGTTCTGCGCGTGAAAGACGTACATCACCCGGTGCGTTCAGGCCAACTGCCATATAAATTCGAGTGTAGGTTAAGGGTGCTACTTCTACATCAACAAAAGTATCACCAACAGAGTACGGAGTGCCATCAATTTCCCAGAAGTCAGGTTGTGTCTCCTCATCAAGTGCAAAAATTTCTATAAAGTATTCACCTTCTGTCCCTTGCGCGTTCTGTGGTTCAGTTCCGGTTTCACCATCTGGCCATACTTCTGCACTGTTGCCTGCAGTGTCACGTACATCTACTTTTACAGTAGCATCGGAATCGTGTCCACTCTTAATAGAATTCACACGAACTTGGCATGCCCACTCAAATGTTTCTTCATTACGAACACAACTTTCATCACTCTCAAATTTTGCCCAGCCATCCATGTCGGATGCTACATATTCATCATCAACTATTTCACCATATTGGTAAATATTTTCAGCATCCATGACAATATCATCTGCATCAACCCATATCACAAGACCAGATCCTTCAGCAATAGCGAGATCTATTACAAGATCATCATTACTTTGGAAATAATCTTTCTCACCAATTGCAGAATATCCATGAAATTCAATGTCTTTAACTACTGGCGCTAGCGCATCAACTACTATGTTTTTTGCAAGAAGCGTTCCAGAATTTCCAACACCATCTTCTAATAATCGAAGGTTAATTTCCCTTGTTTCCGTATTAGCAAGACTTGGTACAGTTACTGTCCATTCACATTCATACTGTGCTACATTTGTAGTTGATTGCTCGCATTCATCTGGAGGAGTAAAATCATCTCCGCCCACAGAAATTGCATCAAGGTTTGCTGCAACAGTGTCCACAGTGATCCCTGAGCCCTCCTCTTCAATCGTTGCATAGATCGTTGTTTCCTCTCCTGCTGCAACATAACTTTTTTCTTCGTACACAAATTCTGTTCCGTATGAAACTACCACAGGAGGCGTTGTATCTGCAACAAATGTTGTGCTAACAGTATTCTCACCTATGTTTCCTTCTCCATCTTCCATGGAAATTATGGCACTTATTGCATTACCAGACGGGGTTACAGGAACATTACTCCAATAACACTCAAACGTGCACACTTCAAGATCAAGTGGAATACATGTTGCTTCTTCTGAGAAAAAATCAATTTGAGCGGATGTTGCAGTAACACGCTCTAAATCTGCGCACTCCGTTACATCCACTGAAACTCTTGTTGATTGTGTTGATGTTCCAATATATTCGCCAAACCCTTCAATTTCAAGAGAATCTGAGTTTGCGAACGGCACAACAAAATCTGTATCAAACTGTTTTGCTGAGCTTGTAGCAGTATGACCCAATAAGTCTGTTGCACGAATCTTGATATACCGTTTACCTTCACCATCCAATGAGAGGGGCAAAATTCCTGATGTTCCTCCATCCGTTACATAATCAAATGAACACTCGCCATTTGGAACGGAAAGTGATTGTAAGATTATTCCTGAATCACTATCAATTATATCAACACTTGCAAGACCAATACATTCAGCAGGCTCATCAGTTATATCAAAATCAAGGTACACAACGCCCCCTGGTTGTTGCTCAACTGTTGAGAATGTAATATCTGGGGCTGATCCGTCAGCCCTGACAATCGCAGCGTCTGAAGCGAGTTCACTTCCCAATTCAACACTTGCAGCATCACTTCCTTCTTGCGCTTCGTACAATACCACCGAAAACTCGTACGAACCTTCTGCAATGCCACCATCAAGCGGGCTTAAGAATGTACACGTATTACCCGAACATGAACTGAACGCAGTTTCTGAGGTTCCAACATCAAGCAGTACCTGGTCTGGAACAACATTACCATCATGCCCCGTTATCTGCGCTTCAACACTCCATGTATCACCTTGAGCATCAATAAAACCATCATAGCCATCTGTTCCAGTATTTTGCGTAATACTAATAGATGCTGCGAGCGCATTTGAAGAATAGATTGGGAGCGCGATGACAAGAAGCGAAATAAAAAGTGCAATATGCTGTAAATAGAGCGTTTTACGTCTCTGTCCTTTTTTCCCGCAATTCTCTTGATTAGATATCATTATATTTGTTAATTCTCTCCTTCTACAATATTGCTCGAACTCCATTCTGGCTCAAGCTGTGAACGCAACGGCTCTTCTTGTGCTGCTTCAAAAAACGCTGCGATAATACCCACATCTTCAGTTACAAGTCCACTAATTTCTATGGTATCACCATTTTCATCAACACTTTCTACAATTTCTGGCACTCCTGAAAGATCGTACCCTAACACTTTAAATTCAAGAGTATCAGAATTATACAAATCTTCTTCAGTTACGCGTAAGTATGAAGAAGGCGTGTCCCAGTTACTCATCCCTAACACATAGGTGTTCAACTGAGTTCCTGGCGAATCACTACATCGGCCATCACCATCTTCATCATAATGACACCTATCATCAACAGGAACAAAAATGAAATCATCTGCGTCTGCAATGATATTTACTTTGTACAAACCTGGAACCAATGATACCTCAACCGTGTCATCTCCTTGAACTGTTGCAAACTGAGAATACGCAGCAGTGCTCGGATCATTTTCGAGGCCACCCACTCGTTCAAGTGACACAGTAACACTTTGAGTGTCCGTTAAAGGTTGTGTTGCACCAGAAAAATAATATTCATGGGTCCGCGAGGTACTTCCACCAGCGGTTGCCGTATGCACGGGTGAACCTAATAAAAGAGGAGAGATCACTTCCCCGCCTTTAAGACAAATACGTGGCGCATCATCATCGCAGGCATCCCGCTTCTTATTGCACACCTTAGGGATGATACATTTTGTTGCAAACATACCGCTTGCTTTCACGTTCACTGTTTTTTCTTTATGAAGTTCGATTACTTGGCTATCAATACCCTCTACGGCGTAGCCATAGATTCCAGAAGTATCCATGTAATCATAGGTGTTAATCACAAATCGGGAGGTAAGATATCCATCATTCGAAAATTCTAACTCTCCACCATACAACGGTGGATATTGTGCATCGATTGTGCCACTCAAATCAGTTGTTCCAATATCACAGAAATCTACTTGTGGAACAACAAGACCAACATTCACAAGTTCTAATGGTTCGTGCGTATAGGAATTTACTACAACAGTACGTATAAGTTCTGATGTGCGCTGATTTTCATTACATGCCAAACTTCGTTGTGTTGAAACTATCTGTGGTGGTGATTGCACTCTTTGCGCAACTATTGGATTGTTATTGATAACGTTTGATTCAAGTGCAAAGTTGAACAGAAAACCTTCACCTTTAAACGAAGAGTCATCCTCAATAGATACAAGCACAGGATAACTAAAATCATATGTTGCTTGATATCTTTGGTATCCAAACCTGAAAGCCGCAGTTGAAAAAGGAGAAGACACATACATTCCACTCGGTTTTATTTGTTCTTGACCCCCATTCACATCAAAGTAGGGGTCCCACCCCAAATAGTCAAACCGAACAGCATACGGAAGAATTTCTTGGTTAACAATCTCTCCATCTTCTCCAACTGGTTGTGCATCATCTAAATCAAGAATCATGTTATCCGATATCTTCTGATACAGATTACTAAGCACAGAATCTTGTTCGTACTCATATCTGTAGAAATCTTCACCTTGATAGAATCTGAGCACAGGAACATAACTTGATAACATTGATTTGAGTTTTTGTTTTAGTTGTGTTGCACTCCACACTGTTTGATCAGGTGTTTCTGTGAATGTAACCTCATAAAAAGGAACGAATGCATCAGCCTCAGTTCGAGAGTGCACATTTAACAGCTCGATTGCTTGATTTTCAAGGAACGTAAAACGTTGTTGTGCTTGGGTGATTTTCTCTGCAGTCTCATAGATCTCTTTAAGATCTACTTCAACTTGCGTGTGGAACACATCCATTCGTGTAGTAGCATCGTTTCGCTCTGCATCGAGTGGCATTTCAAGCGTGAAATCTACCATACCATCGACCACGCGTACTCGTGTTTCTTTTTCGCCAGCATTAATCATAAATCCGCGGTTCTCGAAAATCTCATACTCGTTTAAGCACGTATTAATCTCTTCATCAACAAACCGGCCTAGTTGTGCTTCGATACTTTGGTGCCCTTCATCAAAGTACAAAGGAGGTTGCAATGTTGCAATACTCACTGCAGGGTTCCCATTTGGTTGCGAGTTGTAGTGCCAATACGGAACCTGAACCGGATCAAGCATGATACCAACCGAATCCGTAGGATTAGTACGTGAAAATTCGCCGAGAGTGGCTGGCGAGATGTATCCACCTTGTCTTCCTAAAATAATTATTCCTTGCTTTGCTACTTGATGTAAACAATTAGAGGTATATTCTTGAACTGCAGCGAATTCTTGTGGTACCGTCTCGATCACAGGTGAAAGGGACGTTTCTGTTTGCTCTGTAACCGTACTTTTAGAAATAAAGAGGATTATTGCAAAAATAACTAGGATTAGAATACCTACTATCATAAAAATGGCTACTTGCGCCTTTTTTCCCATACATCCACCCTCTTAGAACCTAACGATTCTTAGAGGAAAAGACTTTTTTGAGCTTTATAAATGTTTGGCTTGTTTAGTCGGGAGATATTTAAAAGAAAATAATTCTTATTTAGGCAGACTTCTCCCATTTTAGTCAAACTATCTTATTTGTGCCTAAACTGTTATAAAGAAGAGAGGCTGGCAGAAAGCATCATGCCTTTTGAAGAAGAATTTGGAGATACGCCACAGAGATGGGACTTGGAAGGTGTCTGTCCGGAAGATGGAATTGACGCTCTTTTTGATAGTGTTAGTAATAGAATTGATGAATTTTCTAGATGGCAAGAAAAACTAATCCCAAAGGTAGATGAAACAGTTTTTCAAGACTATGTAGCATTTAGCGAAGCCCTACTGGCAGACCTTAACAGAACAAAAGATCTCGGTTTTTTACTTGAATCAGAAGATGCAGAATCCGATAGAGCAGGTGTTCTAAAATCGAGAGCTGAACTTTTAGTTCAAAAATATAGTGATGCTAAGGAGCCCCTTAGACAATGGATACAAGGACGCGAGGTTTCAGGAATGCCTACATTAGATGATAAGAATGCTAAACGTCTTTTTGCCTCAGTTCCGCTCCTTCAAGATGTATTCCGTCGGGAAAGAAAAAATGCAAAACATAGCCTTGGTTTAGAAGCAGAGCAAGTCCTTTCTGCACAAAAAGCGGTAGTTGATGCACACAGTGATGTTCGAGATAGTGTCGTTTTGGGACAGAGATACTTTTTCAAGCCAGCCGGCGAAAAAAGAGGTAAAACTCTCAAAACAGAGGCACAAGTACGAAGTCTCTATAATGATAAAGACCCTAAAATTAGAGAAGCTGCGTACAGAGCTGTTTTTGGAGGGTATGAACCAAACTTTGAACCTATTTTCAGAATCTATCAAGCAGTTGTTAAAGGGTGGGGTGCTGAAGCAAAACTTAGGGGGTTTAACACACCAATTTCCATGCGCAACCACAGGAATTCAGTTTCAGACAAGGCCATTGGGACTTTAATGGAAGTTGCAGAGACGAACAGAGGTATTTTTCAAAGATACTTTAGATGGAAAGCAGAAGAACTTGGGTTAGGAAAGCTTACTCGATTTGATATTTACGCTCCAATACATAATGGGAAAAAAGAAGAAAGCATACCCTTTGGAAGAGCTGTTGATGAAGTTCTAGAAATGTTTGGCGACTTTTCCCCCAGGTTTAGAGAGTATGCTTTAAGGATGGTTACAGAGGGTAGAATTGACTCCCACCCAAGAAAAAGAAAACGTGGTGGCGCTTTTTGTTCTGAACCAGGCCCAGGTGAACTTCCGTATGTTCTTCTTAACCACACTGGAGATTCAGAAAGTAGTGAAACACTTGCACACGAGCTGGGACATGCTATTCACGATATTTTCGCTTGGGCTCAATCAACAAGTGGATCACATCCTCCTCTCCCTCTTGCAGAAACAGCATCTATTTTAGCAGAAAACCTTCTATTTGAAAGACGTTTGGGAAGAGCAGAGGGTGTTGATGAGAGAAAAGCACTACTTGCACGAAAACTTGCCAAAACTTATGCCACGATCCCTAGGCAAATTGGGTTTGTAAAGTTTGAAATGCAAGCGCACGATGCGATCGCAAGAGGAACGACCCGTGAAGAGCTTAACGACATTTACTTTAGAACCCTCACCGAGCAGTTTAGTAATAGTGTAGAGATAGATCCTATGTTTGCAAATGAATGGACAACTATCCCCCACATATTCCATGCACCATTTTATTGTTATGCATATCCATTTGGAGATCTTTTTTCCTCAGCATTACACCAAAGGTATAGACAAGATAAAGAGTTTAAAGGTGACATTGAAACACTCCTTACACGCGGGGGATCATTAGAGCCACGATTAGCACTTCAAGAGATTGGAATTGATGTGGAATCTTCAGAATTCTGGCAAGGTAGTTTCGACTACTTAGCAGAACAGCAAACAGAACTTGAGCGTCTTTCTATAAGATAACCCTACCGAATCCTGCTCCCATCAGGCACATCTGTTACAAACACTTCTTTCTCATTCACTTTAAGAACTACATCATTCCAAAATACACGCCCTTCTTTTACAACCATTGGATACTTTTCTAAGATTTTAAATTCGATTTTATCATTGCACTGCTCAAAACCTTGAAATACAACTTGTGTACCTAACTTAGCTCCATCTGGTACATGAACCAAACTGAGATGTGCTTCATCAGGACTCTCAGCTGTAAGTGTCATCCCCTCAGAGATTTCTCCTCGAAGACGTGCAGGAACTAAATTGACCAAAAACAAGGCAGTTTTATCTTGAAGATCTTTGGCTGTGAAAAACTCGCGCAGACCTGCAACAACTTGTTTTGTTCCAATCTCTTCACCGAAATCTACTTTGAACAAATACAATTTGTCTGCTTTAGGATGATTCGTAACATTCACAATCTTCCCAACTCTAATCTCAAGAGGGAAAACGTGAGGAGCAATTTGCTTTTTTTGCTGCCTAGTTTTGGGTGCTTCCTTCTTCTCCGGTAACTTTTCAATCTTCTCAACTAACTTTTCAGGAACCCTCACTTTACTATTCCATTCAAACGAAATATCTTTCCAATGCAAACCATTCCCCTTTTCGCCAACCATACTATCTAAACAAAGCGCCTTCTCAACTTTTGCTGAGAACTCAGGAACTATTGGTTTTATTAAAATAGAAATGTTACGTGCAAGGTTCACGCAAAATGCTACTTGAGAATCTACGTGCTTTTGCTCTTCTTCATTCTCACGTTTGCGCCAGGGTTCAACCTGTTGGAAATACCCATTACCCAAATCACTTATTTGTAAAATTGTTTTGAGTGCTGTTTTGATATCTTGTTCCGCATAGCTTTCATCTACAACACCGAGTAGTTCATCAAACGTCTTTTCCAGTTTCTGTTCAGCAGCACCCGACGCTATACTCTCAAACCCTTCTGCATGATTACGCGCAGCAAAGCTTAGGGTTCGAAAACAAAAGTTTCCTACATTTGCCATAAACACATTGTTTGTTGTTGCTTTAAAATCTTCAAAATTAACATTAATGTCTTCTACTGTTCGTGAAAGATGTTTTGCATAATAAAACCGCAAACTTTCAGCGCCATACAAACCATAAAATTCTTTTGCTGTAAAGTATGTCCCTCGTGACTTACTCATTTTTTTCCCATCAACTGTAATGAATCCATGCACGCTAACAACCGGTTGTTCAATTCCCATCACATGAAGCATCACTTGCCAAAAGATAAGATGAAAATACGAAATATCTTTTCCAATTATGTTTATTGGCTGCGCACCTTTTTTCCAATACTCTTCCCAACTTTTTCCTTTCTTTTTTGCATAATCCCAAGTGGAAGAGATGTATCCAATCGGGGCATCAAGCCACACATAGAAATATTTTTGCGCGCCGGTCTCTTCCAGGCTCCCTGGAATTTCAAACCCAAAGTATGGAGCATCGCGTGAAATGCACCAATCCTGCAATCCGTCTTTGAGCCACGTTCGAACAAAGTTTTTGGACTCTTGTTGCAATGGGTTTTTCGGATCATCAATCCATTGTTCTAAAAAATCATGAAACTTGCTTAAGGCAAAATAATAATGCGTTGATTTTTTGAGCACAGGAGTTGTTTTTGTAAGTGTAGAATATGGTTCAATCAAATCTGTCGGTGTGTAGGTTGCAGAACATTTTTCGCATACATCTCCGTACTGATCTTCTGCATGGCATTTAGGACATTTTCCTTTAATGAATCTGTCTGCTAAAAACTGGTTCATCTTTTCATCAAACATCTGTTCAATTTCTTTTGTGTAGATGTATCCTTTCTCTTTGAATGTGTTAAAAAATACTAATGCAAGCTCTTTATTTTCATCTGAGTGTGTAGAATAATAATTATCAAAGTCCACCAAAAAACGTTTGTAATCTTCTAACTGTTCTTGTGCAAACTCCGTTGCAAATTCTAATGGGTCTTTGCCTGCTTTTTTGGCATTTACAGTGATGGGAGTACCATGCATATCAGCTGCGCATACAAACACTACATCTTTTCCTTTAATTTTCAGATACCTAGTGTAAATGTCAGTGTAAATCTGTCCTAAAACATGCCCTAAATGTGCAGATCCATTTGCAGAAGGAAGTGCGTACGTAACAAGTACTTTTTCTTTAGAATCAACTCTTTCTTTAAGCAGGCCCATAGCGTGTGAAGTAGGGGGTTTGTATTTAAATATTCTTACATTTGTTAGTCTGATCCGACTTAAGGAATTACTTAAAACCACTTGGCCCAATAGCACGTAAAACTTCTTTTATCTCATTAATTACTTTTTGTTGTTCTTTTTTATGAGACATACGAACAAATCTAATAAGGAGAGATTCTAACTTTTCTTTGTCAAAAAGCTTTAGAACATAGCCATCTGTAACAAAGTAAAATCTAAACGAGCCATACTTCAACTCTTTTACAAGAACTCCACCAACAGTACCTAATGGTTTACCTTTTGCTGGTTCTTTCTCGAGAGATTTTAGAAATTGAAATACTTTTACAGAATCTTTTTTGAAATGTTTTGAAATTTTTCTATACAAAGAAGGTACGACTTCTACTCCAACCATTCTTCTTTTGCCATTTCAATTGCTTTATCTATAGGAATTGTGTTCTCAGAAGAGAGCAGAAACTCACGCAATTGTTCTTTTACAGCCATCTTATACATCCGTTTAATAATATCTTCATATGTATCTTCTTTTGATCCAAATGTGCCTATAAGTTCCTTTGTCTCCTTGCTTAACTGAATAGTTGTGGCCATTACATTGACCATAGCCACCATAGTATTTAAACTTTGTGTTTGACATTTTTGTCACATACCATTGAGTAAAAGATTTAAGCTCAAATCCCTTATATCCTTTTTAAAGACTAGATTGTCACACTACTAAAAATGGGATTCATAGCACCACCTTCAGAACTTGTTGATGCACGCGCGCAACAAAATAGGCATTTTGACATAGTGTTACCTGGTTTAATGCGCGCTGATAAACAAGGACCACAACAGGAGTATAGTATGCTTGCTCTGCTCATAGGTGCTGGAGCTGATCCTGCAAATTACAAAACAGCGGACCAAAAAGGAGAAATTGGTGAGAGATATGCAATTCCAGGATTACAAAGAGCGGATGATGTAACAATTGGATTATATATGGCGAACAGTAATGTTAGGCCACTTCCAGAATCAAGAATAACACCTTTAGATATTAGAGACCCGTACATTATGCCACAAACAGCAAGCACATCCCCTTATTCTATTAATTAAAGAAACAATTATGCTTTAAAGTCAATGTCGTAGTTCTCAAATTCAGTCTTATCGATTGTAACTACGCGCTTTATTTTCCCTACACGTTTTGCATGCTTACGCGCTTGAGCAAAATCGTCTTGGAATTCTTTAGGAATTTCAATATCTTCAATTATGAATGTGTGATCAATAGTTGCACTTTTAAAGGTATGATGTTCAACATCAAAGAGAACATTTTTGAGAACTGTATCTGCAAACTGACTTTCAACCTTAAGTGTTACAAATTTTTCTTTGATGCTTCCTGGTTTTGGGGGCGACATTTTCATTTTCAGAACTACGCCAGGCGCATCGAACTTGAGAAGAACAATGTATTCTGCTAATGCTTCAACTGCCTTAGCTAAATCTTGCGCCGAAAACTCAAACTTTACCTTGTACTTTTTTCCACGAACACTTGCAACATCAAACCCAGCATTACGAAATACTTTTTCTGGATTTTTTTGTCCCGTCACAACTACGCCTTCTCCTTTGAGGACTGCATTGTTATCAAGTAAGCTTGCTGCAAGAAGATACATGTCAGGTGCAAACCCGAATCCAGTTTGTACCTGTAGATGCGTTTTTGTTCTTTTCAAAAGAACTTGCTCACGCTTGAACTCGCCAACACTAAATCTGATGAATCGCTGATGCACAAAGACATCTTCAATAGAATTTTCACATTTTTGAACAAAATTTTTGACAACCATAGTGGTTTTGAAAATATGTAAGGTTGTTTATATTTGTTTCTATCATACCATACAATGCAAAAAGCTATAAACTATAAAATCTACCTTTATTTACATGGATACCACTGAAAGAATTGTAGAAATCCAACTTATTCTACGAAACTGCTTTCTTTTTAGTTTAGAAAGTTTAGGTGGAATACGCAAAGGGTCAGGTAAAGTTCCCCTGGTTTTCAAGAAATTTTTAAAGAGAGATTCATGGAAGAGTGGGCTTCTTATAAAACAAAAGTTAAACAAACTCTCCCTACAGCTAGTTTCAATAGAATGACTAAAAAATTAAAGAGGCAATTAGGAATATTCTTTGATGAAAACCGGAAGCAGGCGCTTCTTCTCCAGTTTGATCTTCAAGTATGTAAACCTCTTGCGAACCTTTTTACTTCAGATCCAGAGGGAGATAGTTACTAGCTACAATCGCTTAATCTCAATACTAATTGCTTTTTGCATCACACGTATCTCGCGAGGGCACTGAGTATACTCTAAACCTGTTTTTGTGCAATAGCCAATAATTTTGAGCCTGTCTAAATCGTTTGCAAACGGCACAATTACAACAAACGGAAACGTCGTATTTGAGTGAAGTGGAGAAAAACCATCCTGTTTCATATCTTCAATAACTTGTGTGCCTTTCTGCTGCAAAAACTCAATTCTCTCCTTGCTACTATCAATCTTATGTAATAAATTAGAATAGTCTTCATCGCTTGCTCTTTGAGGAAATGTAACAGCAGAGAATAATGGCTTGAAAAAATCGAACATCTCTTTGGTTTTGCACGAAATAAATCCGCCAGTTCCGTAATCAACGATTTTCCATTTGCCAAAACTTGCAAAACATACATCAGCAAATTTGCCATTTGCTAACAGTGTTCCAAACGAGCCTGAAACATCCATCATAACAGCGACATTATTTCTGTGACAAATTTCATAGATTTGTTTGACATCCTGTGGCGCGCAATACGCACCTAACGAATGATAGATAAACATGCTTCCTTGCGGACAATCTTGTAACTTTACTTTAAGATCTTCAAGATCAATGAGCGCATTAGGTGAACTAATCTCAACATATTCTTTTCCTAAATCCTTAGCAAACCGTTTGTATGTAAGCCACCCACCTTCTTGTGGCATAAAAATAGTCCCTGAACATTTCTGGACAGTTAAAAGAATTGCAGCATTACCACGATTTAGTAAAGATACATGTGAATGATTAATGTGCTTTGATATAATCTGCAAGATTAAATTCCGGACTGTATGTTTTGGGTCTAAGGGAACCCTTTCTAATTCCATTTTCAACTAACCTATCAATAAATTTACTATTTATTCTTTCCGGTAGATCATTCCCTAAAGCAAATGCTTGAGCTAAGACGAGATTGTCACGAATTCTCCTACCCACCCCATACACAGTTGATCGAGGTATTTCATCAGCAAAAAAATTCTCACTTAAACCGAAAAAGTACTCGTCGCCAGTTATGTTCGGTTTACTTCCAATAAGGTCTCGATTTCCTGTACTAGAACGCCTCTCACGTGAGAACTCACCTGGCGTGATGTTTTTTCTTCCAGAAAGAGCCAATGCCTTTCCACAAATTTCTATTAACTCATCAACATATCCATGACCAATACCATCATTTAGAGGTTTCGTACCGTTTCCATCTAAGGCGTACCATGTACGAGCCCAACCAACATCCTTTAGTTCCAAGGCAAGTCCTGCCATAGTATATAAACCAGTTTCTGGATCTATAATTCGAGCTTCATTATCTAGCCTAAACAACGCCATCTCTGTTTCAATTTCTACTAATCTTTCTTCTGCAAGAAAAGTTCCTAAAACACCGCGAATTGGACCAGTCTTCATGATCTTCTCAAGTAAAGAATGAAGAGCTTCAGCACGACCATATGCACGCGCCTCACGGATGTGGCGTGGTTTGAGAACTTTATTTCCTAGCTCTGGACCATCATATATCACTAAAGCATGAGGATCCGCTTTCTTTTCCTTTGCTTTAAGTAATGCAGCGTCTGCTTCAGTAGGATTTACGCCGACTCCTGCTGCAAAGGTAAGAAGTGGAAGACGATATATTTCCAAGGGAATTGAACCTTGTCCAAAAAGTTTTGCAGGGTAGGCCGGCGCTCTCGCTGAAGGCACTGTATGTTCCCTTTCCCGCGTAGCAGAAGCCAAATTAGACTCACTATCTCCTACCATATTTACTACTTGAAAGTGGCCATTTATAAAGGTTTCCCCAACAAATTTTGTTTTGAAGCCTCAGAAAAATTGTTGCTTTTTTAGTGGTTTGGGAGAATTTCTACGTGAAAAACAAAAAACCTACTTTTTTCGCTTCTTCCCATACACAGCACCATAATTAAGATGCCATAACAGTGCTTGCATAAGCCTTTCTTTTGCGATAATTGCAACAACTTTGCCTTTAGCGTTCCGTACGGGCAGAATTGTGTGTGGAGTACGCGTAAACGCTCTAAACGCAGTGTATCCATTATCTTCAGGGTGAACCATTGGAAGTTTAGCTAAAGGAAACACCACATCTGCTACTTTCATTCTCTCTTGTACTTGCGGCTTTAATCGCCCAAGCTGGTGCAAATTCAACACACCCATTACGCTTTTTCCCTTCTTTACAACAAAACAACTTACACCAGACCCTTTTTGTTTTCTGATGAACGAAGAAAAGGTCTCGGTTGCATTAACAGACTTATAGCGCTTTTGCATGAACTGTTTTACGTTCCACTGTCCTAAAACATGTCTAAAAACGACCTGCTCGTAACTTAATCCAGCTACAAAATGCAAAAACACACCTAAGAAAATGAACCAGATCCCACCATAGTTCTTAGCAATTATCTGAACTACTCCTACAATTCCTAAGAACCATGCAAACGTTTTCCCACCTACTGCGGCTATCTTGGTTGCCCTACGCAAATCGTGCATATAATGATGCAAAATGGCCCTAAACATTCTTCCACCATCAAGTGGATATGCTGGAACCAAGTTAAAGATTCCTAACACGAGGTTAAGTTGAAAAAGGTAAAATGAGATTGCATTAATGTAGATTCCGGAAAAGTTTTGTGTGAGAGTAAAGATAATGTAAAACACAGTTGCAAGAACAAATGAGAATAGTGGACCTGCTGCTGCCATCCAAAATTCTTGCCACGGTTTGATATCTTCTCGTGTAATTCCTGACACTCCTCCAAAAAAGAAGAGTGTAATACTCTCAACACTAATGTTGTGATGTTTTGCAACTAATGAGTGTGAGAACTCGTGTAAGAGAACGGAAAAAAAGAGGAGAAAAGCTGAGATAAGTCCTATGATCCAATATTGAAAATGTGTTAATCCTGGATAGAACAACGGAAAATAGGAAGTTGAAAGGGACCATGAAAGAAGCACAAAAATAAACCACCAAGAGATGTGAACTCGAACACCTATTCCAAACAATTTGAAGAGCTCAATGTCTGCTCTCCCATTATGCCTACCATGCCTCATACTAAAAAGTCAAATAAAATAGATACTTAAAGCTATTGGTTGGAGTAAGCTTCAAGAAAAATATATAAATTGTAAATGCTTTTTGGAAAATAGGTGATATATATGAAAAGATTAATTTTATTACTAAGTGTTATTGCACTATTAGTTCTTGCGGCATGTGAAACTGTACCAGAAGCTCCGCCAGTAGTTGAGGAAGTACCTGAAGTAGAAGAAGTTCCTGCAGCACCAAGTGAGCCAGCTGTTGTAACGCCACCCGTACAAGAACAAGCTGTAGTTCCGGTGCAACCAGCAGCATCTGGTCAGATACAAATTCTCGGAGCGCAGGGTTTTAGCGAAGACACAATAACAATTCTTGCAGGCCACACTGTTGAGTTTGTAAACCAAAATCCATCAGAAACTGACATTGTTAAGAGTGCAGTAATCGTTATTGAGGATAAAGCAACTGGCTTTGATCTTAACTCAAAAACCATCCAAGACCAGGAAAGCTACACATACACATTTGAGGAAGCTGGGACGTTTACTGTCTGGACAGTCGGGTACGGTCTTAAAATGGAAGTTGTAGTTCAGTAGAACTACCTTTTTTTTCTTTAATTTTTTCTCTTCTTTTTCTTTCTTTTAGGTCAAAACTATTAAAAAAGAACTTACGAAAAAGTTTCTATGCAAGAAGAAAGATCAATAGGCCTTGGATATATTCGAAAAAGGCAAGCTAGAAGGTGGGGAACTGCAGCTGGTCTGATCTCCCTAGTTGCGGGGATAACTGCTACATATCTAACTGATGGAGAATATGGATCAGCTGAGAACATAATAGCAACGTCTGCTTTTATTGGGGCTGCGGCAGGAACTGTTGCAAAGCTTCTGTACACTAGATTAGATGAACAATTTGAGAGATTTAATAGAGATACTTCTTGCTTGACGTTAGATGAAAGACCACGAGAACCCTCAAAAGATACGTATGTTAATGCTAAACTGCTTGATTCTCTTGCAACACATTTGAAATCAGAAAGACCAGATGATGGCTACAGACCCCTAGTTGATAGATTTATTGAAGCTATTGACCCAAGGAAAAGAGACCTTGCAAGGAAAGTTATTGGAGCACATTTAAGTGACATTGAAAAAGCGAGTAGGCTTCACCCTTACTTAGATATTTTAGATCTCTCACCAAAACATAGACAAAGGTGGCGAAACTATACTACATCTACTGGGCGCGATTTTGAAGGGGATAGGCTAAGGGCCTAAATACAGGGCTTTCCACTTCTTGTGAGTACAAATCTTTTTTAACTGATTCTCTTTAGATTAAAAGATATGACCTCAATCCTCAACGTACCAGAACATCTCTTAACACCTGGAATGAAGCAGTACCGTGATGCAAAACGCGAGCATCCAGATTGTATCATAATGCTTCGAATGGGGGATTTCTACGAACTATTCTATGAAGATGCCATAACCGCATCAAAAGAACTGGAAATAACACTAACCTCACGAGGAAAAGGAGAAAAAACAGCGCCTCTTGCTGGAGTTCCGTACCATGCTTTAGAACCGTATTTGGGTAAATTTATCAAAAAAGGATACAAGGTTGCAATTGTCGAGCAACTTGAAGATCCAAAAAAGGCCAAAGGTCTTGTGAAACGAGGAGTTGTACGAGTTGTAACACCAGGAACTGTTATAGAATCCTCACTTCTTGATGAAAGCGAAAACAATTATCTTGGCGCAATAACTTTAGGGACATCCTCAAAACAGTATGCTTTTTGTGATCTTTCAACAGGCGAATTTGTATTTGGTTCTTGCAATACTGACAATGAGCTTATCGCACTTATTACACAAAGAAATGTACGTGAATGTGTAATTCCAGAATCCTTACTTGTAAACAAAGAATTCACTCACAGCCTGCGCAATCAAGGAGTACTTATGACAAGCATTGATGATTATCATTTCAGAGAAGAAAACGCGCAACTGGTACTTTCGAATCATTTTAATGTTTCAAGTGCACACTCATTTGGTTTAGAAGAAAAGAACCTTATTGGTGTGTGTGGCGCGCTTTTAAGATACCTGCTTGATACACAAAAAACATCTTTATCTCATATTAAAAAGATTAAGCGTATGAACACAAACGAAATTATGCACCTTGATAAAGCCACATTTCGGAATCTAGAACTATTGCATAATCTTATCGATCATTCCACAAAAGGAACGCTCATCTCAGTTCTAGATAACACTACCACATCATTAGGAGCTCGATTGCTCAAAAAGATTATCAAAGAGCCATTGTGCACACAAGAAAAAATCGAAGAAAGGCTCGCTGCTGTTGAGGAGTTATGCACACAATCAATTGCGCGTAGTGAAATTAAGGATATTCTCTCTGAGATGTATGATATCGAAAGGCTCGTTGGACGGGTAAATTTTGGCAATGCAAATCCAAAAGATTTGCTCTCACTTAACAAATCTCTTGGAACGCTGCCTCTTCTTAAAGAAAAGCTTGGGATGTTCTCTTCTGTCCTGCTCAAAGAGATTGCTGCGCTTGCAACACTTGAAGAAACACACGCTATTTTAGAACACTCAATTAGTAAAGAAGCTCCAATTACAATTCGTGAGGGTGGAATTATCAAATCAGGGTTTAATAGTGAACTTGATAGTCTTCGCAAGATTAAGACAAATTCTAAACAATATCTCGCACAGATTGAAACACAAGAAAAAGAAAAAACTGGGATTCAGACACTGCGCATTAGTTTTAATAGAGTATTTGGGTATTTTATTGAGATTACTAAACGCTACAAGGATCAAGTTCCGGAACATTACATTCGTAAGCAAACAACTGCAAATACTGAAAGGTACATAACTGAAGAACTCAAAATTGAAGAAGAAAAAATATTGGGTGCTGAAGAGAAGATACGGACAGTAGAATATGATCTATTTGTACAGATAAATAATGAAGTGAAAAAAGAGACACAAACAATTCAAGACATTGCACGCAAAATTGCTCTTTTGGATGTTCTTATTTCATTTAGTTCTGTTGCACTTAAGAACAATTATTGTAAGCCTTCGTTTAACAGCGAAAATAGAATAGAAATAGTTCAAGGAAGGCACCCGGTTGTTGAACTTTTTGAAAAGAGATATGTTCCAAACACAGTAATTTTAGAGAGAGGCGGATTTATGGTCATAACCGGTCCAAACACTTCTGGAAAAAGTACAGTTATGCGCCAAACAGCACTTATCTCTTTGATGGCACAAATTGGATCGTTCGTTCCTTGTGAGGCTGCAAACCTCTCGATTGTTGATAGGATTTTCACACGAGTAGGCGCGCATGATGATGTCGCGCAGGGCCGGTCAACCTTTATGGTTGAAATGCTTGAGACTGCATCCATTTTGAACAACGCAACAAAGAATAGTTTGATCATCCTTGATGAGATTGGACGTGGCACATCAACGTTTGATGGAGTTGCCATTGCTTGGAGCACTGCTGAGCACATTTACAACAGTATTGGTGCTAAAACAATGTTTGCAACACATTATCATGTCCTCAATAAACTTGCAACACGGTTTGAGAGGATTAAAAACTATAATGTTGCTGTTAAAGAAGCGGATGATGAGATTATTTTCTTGCGCAAACTCGTTGAAGGTGGAACAGATCAAAGTCATGGAGTACATGTAGCAAAGCTTGCAGGAATGCCAGGAGGTGTTGTTGCAAGAGCACGTGAACTACAAAAAGTTCTCGAAGCTGAGGATAAGATGGTGCGCAAAATCAAAGAGAAAAAGCTTCAAGACCAGAAGAGTTTGGGTGAGTTCTAGCCTTGAAGCGATAAATCCTTATAAATCATTTCTAAGTGTATATCACCATGCCAAAAATCAAGCAACTCTCAGAAGAATTGATAGCTAAAATTGCTGCAGGGGAAGTTATTGAAAGGCCCGCATCTGTAGTTAAAGAATTGGTTGAAAATGCGCTTGATGCAAAAGCAACTAAGATTCTTGTTGAGATTAAAGATGCTGGCAGGAGACTAATTCGTGTGAGTGATAATGGGTCTGGGATGGATCGGGAAGACGCCAAAAATAGTATTGTTCGCCATGCAACGAGCAAAATTTCATCATTATCAGATTTGTTTGCAATTAACAGTCTTGGCTTTCGTGGAGAAGCTCTTGCAAGTGTTGCGGCTGTCTCATATCTCACCATTACAACCAAAGAAAAAGAGAATATTGAAGGGTTTGAAATCAGCGTTGTTGGAGGAATGATTGAGCGCGAACAAGTTGTGGGTTCGCAAGACGGCACCACAATTGAAGTCTCACAACTATTCTTCAACACACCTGCTCGTAAGAAATTTCTGAAGAGTGATTTAGTTGAACTTAAACATATTATTGAGATAGTAACACGCTACGCTCTTGCAAATCCAAATGTGGGTTTTACCTTACGTAACCAAGGTCGAGAAATTTTGCAAACACCTGCAACACTACATGCTCGTAGCAATATGGCATCAATCTATGGAGCAAGTATTGCAAAAGACCTACTTGAAGTGCAACACTATGATAGTGATAATAAGATTGCTATTCGCGGCTTTATTTGTAAACCACTTTCTGCACGGAATGATAAAGTGCAACAAACCCTTTTTGTGAATGGAAGGTGGGTGCGAAATTCAGAAATTAATCGTGCTATTTATGATGGCTACCACTCACTCTTGTTTCACTCAAAGCATCCAATTTATGTTCTTTCCTTAACGCTTGATCCTACAACAATTGATGTGAATGTGCACCCTGCTAAAACTGAGATAAAAATTGAACAAAAAGATCTTATTTACAAAACTGTCTATGATGCGGTTCACAAAACGCTTCGCAAAAATGATCTGATTCCAGAGTTTGATAGTTTGAAAACAGAAGAGCAGGTAACATTTGGTGAACCTTCAGTTATTGTGGAGGAAGAAAAACCGAAATATGCGTTTGAAAAGTCAGAACAAGTGGTATTTTGTGAAAAGAAAACTGTTGAAGCTAAGCCGGTTTCATATTCTTCACCGGTTGGAGTGCAACCTCATGTACAGGAAGAATCTGCCCCAACATACAACACTCCTTCAGTACAAAAAAAAGAAAGTTCACAGATTACTGAAACGCCACGATATGATGCTACAGGTGGTGGTCTTCCACCAATGAAAATTCTTGGACAGATTCACAAGACGTTTTTTGTTGCTGAAATCCCAGGTGGTATGATGCTTATTGATCAACATGTTGTGGAAGAGAGGGTGAACTATGAAAAATTCATGCAGGAGTTTTTAGATAGGCATGTTTCTGTGCAGCGATTGCTTAATCCAGAAATTATTACCTTTTCAACTTCAGAGAAAGTTGTTGTTATGCACCATCTTGAGCGATTAAAGCATCTTGGGTTTGAACTCGAACATTTTGGTGATAATGATTTCAAACTTCTTACTGTTCCTTCTCTTTTGGGAAGAGTCCAGCCAAAAGATCTTGTGCATACTGTTGTTGAGGAGCTCGCTTCAGGCAAGGTTGATGAACTGGAGAAGATTCAAGAAGAGATAATCACGCGTATGGCATGTAGAGCATCTATCAAAGCTGGTGACGCCATAACCATCCCACACATGAATAAGTTGCTTTCTGAACTTGCAGCATGTAAACTGCCATATACATGTCCGCATGGAAGGGCAATCATGATTAAAATTTCTGCAGATGAACTAGAGAAGAAATTCTTGCGGAAAGGATGATTTTACTACTAAAAAAGAGTGTTTTTTCTAAATATTTATAAAAACGCTGCATCTTAAAAAGTGTATGGCATCCCTTTCAGTTGTAACCATTACTCAAGATTCTGAAGGAAGAATTGGCAAGGTTGTACGAAATGCGCTTGAGCTTGGCTACGAACACATTGTTGTAGACTCTGGTTCATCTGACAATACTATTAGAGAAGCTGAGGCTGCCGGAGCAAGGGTTGTTTCCTGGAACGCCAAGAGATTTGATTATTCCTCTCCGCGAAACCTTGGGACAAAACTTGCTTCAGGCGATTGGGTATTACATCTTGATACTGATGAGAGAATTGATGCTGACATATTCGGTCAAAGATTACATGACAAGATTGATACTGCTCAAACAGATAGATTCTCTGTTCTCCAGCAAGCATATAGAGATGGCCAAGTTCATCTTCATACGAGAAGTTATCAACCAAGGTTGTTTAGAAAAGGAGACGTTCAGTTTAGAGGTTTGGTGCATGAATGGTTGTACCCCTTAAGAGAACAGGCTATTGCAGAAATTCTTTTGGAGCACATTATAGAAGATGATGTTACCGGAAGAAGAAAGTGGGAAGCAAGAAAAAAGTTGGCAAGACGAGAACTTCATCATCTTAGGTCGCAGGTTTTTGATTCTGAAAAACTTTCTTGTGGAGAAGATCTTGTAACAACAATGTCTCGCTGCAAACACATTATTCAACTGCTACTTGAAAATCCAAAAGGTCTTAAAGAAGCACGAGAAGCTCTGAAGGTTGCAGGCACTCTTTATGCCCGTAGGGGAGAACACGAGGGTGTTACAGAATACCTTAGATTAGAACTTGCATCTTGTATGCACTCTCTTAAAATGCCAGTTCCACATATACTTGATGTTCTTGATGATGGACCAGTTCCAGATAATCCTGATTTCTTCTATACAGCAGCAACCTTTGCGTATTCAATTCCAAGACTCGCCCTACCTCTGGTTAGAAGAGGTCTTGAAATTAGACCTAACTCAAAATTATATCAACTCCAAGCTGATCTATTCAAAGAGACAGGCAATATGACTAAAGAAACTGAAGCATTAGATAAATGGGAAGAACTTTTTCCAGAAGACCCCTTCTTAAAAGCCCGAAGGCAATATGCACCTAGGGAGGTCCCAGAAACTATGGCCATCTAAAGCCCGCAAGCTTTATATCCTCCTTTGTTTTCATATTCTTTAGATGGTACCTATAAAAAAGAGTAAGCCAAAAAGCAGCAATTCTAACAAACCTCAATTCTGGGATTTAACTGACATAATTGCTAAAGGTAAGTTTGAAAGTCTCTACAAACAAGCCCAAAAGAGCCTTACAACATTCAAAACATTTCGCAAATCACTTAAACCAACTATGAGCACGCAAGAGTTCAAGCGCATCATGCTATTTGTAGAATCGTTCAAAGAAAAACTGGGCAGATTAGGATGTTACCCAGAACTTCTTTTGGCATCAAACATAAAAGATCAACATGCAAGGCTGCTGCAAACTAAAGTGAACAATCTTTCTGTTCAAATAACTGATGAAACTCTATATTTAAGTCAGTGGATTAAAGGGCTTACTGTCCCCAATCTTAAAACACTCGATAACAGGAATGCAAAACGCTTATTCAAAGCAGTACCAGACTTAGAGTTCTCACTCACACGTTCACGCCTTGCAGCAAAGCACACGCTTAAAGAAAGTGAGGAAAAGATAATTCATAGAAAAGACATTACCGGCTCAGAAGTTATTGGTGAACTCTATGATATGATTGTAAATGATTTTACCTACACATTTAAAGTTGGTTCCAAAGCAACCATTATTGATAACCAACAAAAGTTAGTGAGCTATGTTCACTCACCAAAACGAAGTGAGAGAAAAGCTGCATACAACGCGCTCTTTATTCCATACAAAGAACATGTTGACAAGTTCTTTGTGATTTATTCTGCACTCGTTAAAGATTGGGCACAAGAAGCTAAACTCAGAGACTATTCTTCCTCTATCTCTATGCGTAATTTTGCAAACAATGTTCCAGATAAGGCAATTGAAGTTCTCTTAGATGTCTGCACCAAAAACAGAGTAATCTTTCATAAATATTTTCGGATAAAAGCAAAGATGCTTAAGCTCAAAAAATTGGAGCGGTATGATTTATACGCGCCAGTAACTTCTGTTAAAGAACACTTTTCCTTTTCAGATGCTAAAAAACTTGTCTTTGAAACGTTCGAAGAATTTTCACCGTCCTTTGCTCAAAAAGCTCGCAGCATAGTTGAAAACGGACATTTAGATTCACACCCGCGAGCAAACAAACGTAATGGTGCATTTTGCATGAGCATTACGCCCTCAACTATTCCGTATGTCTTAACGAACTTTGATGGAAAATTTCGTGATGTCTCAACGCTTGCACATGAATTGGGGCATGGGATACATGATCTCTACGCATCAAACCATAGCTATTCGACAATGCACGCACCACTGCCAGTGTGTGAAACAGCTTCCACCTTTGGCGAGATGATTCTATTTGAAAAGTTGCTTTCAAAAGCTTCAAAAAAGCAAAAAGTCGCGATGCTGATGGATAAATTGGGTGATTCCTATGCAACAATCTTGCGCCAGAACTATTTTATCAAATTTGAGTTACTGGCACACAAAATGCTTATGAAAGGATGCTCAGAAAAGGAATTATCAGATGCATATTTGAAACTGCTTAAAGAACAATTAGGAACGGCAGTTAATGTACAAGACCAGTTTCGGTATGAGTGGGCATACATCCCACACATTTATCACTCACCGTTCTACTGTTATGCATACAACTTTGGCGAGTTGTTATCATTGGCTCTGTTTGCACGCTACAAAAAGTTAGGTCCATTGTTTGTGCCAAAGATTGAGAAGGTGCTTGCAGCAGGTGGAAGTCAAGACCCAGTCAAATTACTTCGATCTGTTGGAGTTGATATTATGTCCCCAATATTCTGGAACGAAGGGTTTACAATAATCAAAGAGTGGCTTAAAGAACTAGAAAAGGAAGTTTAGCTAAGTGGATTTGTAATTATTAAGCCAAGATCATGTGGCATTACATCTGGCTGACCAAATAAGAAATGTCGCACAACATTAGTTCTCATGACACCAGGATTAGGATCGTGCAAAAAGAAATTAATCAGTTTCTGTCCGTCTTCGTTCTTCCAATCTTTACAAGGAGTGATATCTAGTTCAGCTTCGAATTCAACCAGCTTATAGGGAATTCCAAGTGAATCTAGTGAAGAACAAATGTCTTGATACGTACTCATTGTATTTGTACTTTGAACAACCCAATCAGGAAAACGGTTCTGAATCTCATCTATTCCTCGCTTGCCGCGGTGTAATATTACTGCGCTCTTAGCAGAATCATGAACTTTTCTTAACACTTGGTCAAAATGTTCTGAATGATACAAAGAATGAATCACAAGAGCAAGGTCAAAACAGGTAGCTGGATCGTAAGAGGCAAAAGAAGCTTGATGTAATTCTACTGTCGTTTCCTTTTCGCTCTCCCCTATTCTTTTACGAAAATTTCTAAGCATCGAAGGAGAAGGATCTACTCCCACATAGTTCCACCCAATAGAACGCCCATCTAACACGTTCCAAAACCTTTCTGCTCCTGCACCAAACCCACATCCCCAATCAATCATGGATACTTCTTCCTGTACAGGACACCAACTAGAAAATTCTGTTTCTAACTTTTCTTCCAACCGATCTCGCTCATTACAATATTGGACCCAAACTGGATATGTTTGTGGTGCTTCGTATATCTCAACAGCCATAACTCTAATGGCAAGCAGCACATATTTAAATCTAAAGTTCCCCCCAGGGGAACAAAAGAAAGCATTATAAAGAAAGCTAGCATAACAGACGAATATGGATCCGAAAACCCTTCAAAGAATTGGCCTAACTCCAGGTGAGAGTAAGGTTTATTTGGCTCTTTTGAAATTAGGCCAATCAACAACGGGCCCTATTGTTAAAAAGTCTGGTGTTACAACATCGAAATCGTACAAAATTCTCCATAGATTAGAAGAAAAAGGACTTGTGAGTCATGTGAACAAAAATAAAGTGAAGCATTTCAAAGCGTCAACCCCATCGAAAGTTCTTGATTTAGTAACAAAACAGTACGAGGATTTAGAGAAACGAAAAAAGGAAGTAGAAAAACTTATCCCTGAACTTGTAGCGTACCAAAAACAAGTTGAAGATGAACATGAAGCAGAGGTGTATTATGGTATTGAAGGACTCGATACACTATTTTCAGAACAATTACGTGAATTAAAGAAAGGTGAGAACCATTATGTTATAGGAATCACACATTTCAAAAATTATAGTAAAGGCGTTGGAGAATATTTTAGACGACTGCAACAAAAACGAGATGCGAAAGGAATTGTGAGTAATTTTTTACTTGGAGAGAATGCAAGAGGATCTTTTGGGTATATGGAAGAATCGAAACTTACAAAACTCAGGTACTTACCATACGCATCATTAGTTGCAATAAATGTGCATAAAGATACAAGCATCATCGGAATTTTTGTAGGTTCACCAATACTTTTGAAGATCAAAAGTAAAGTTGTAGCGGAGAACTTTATTCACTATTTCAAATTGTTATGGAAACTAGGGAAAACATAAAGTTATAAAGGAGAAAATAAACCAGAAACGCAGAGGTAAAATAGATTGGCTATGCAATATAAGGGATTAACACTCGACAAGTTCCAGGAAGATGCTATTAACGCAATCGAGAAGAATGAATCAGTTGTAGTTTCTGCTCCCACTGGGTCTGGTAAAACACTCATTGCTGATTACATCATCAACAAACACAAAGGTGATAAACACAGAATTATTTATACAGCACCTATCAAAGCACTTTCTAATCAAAAGTATAAAGATTTCTCTTCTGAGTATGGAGAGAATGCTGTTGGCCTTATGACTGGAGATATTGTCATCAATCCCACTGCAAAAGTCCTTATCATGACAACAGAAATTTATCGTAACATGGTGATGATCTCTGATGAGAGTGTTAAAGATGTTGTCTATGTGATTTTTGATGAGGTACATTACATTAATGACATCGAACGAGGCTATGTCTGGGAAGAGAGCATAATCTATAGCCCTAAAAAAATCAGATTCTTGTGCTTATCTGCAACAATTCCTAACGCTGAAGAGTTTAGTTCCTGGATTTCGGCAATCAATAAGCATACTGTGCGTACCATTACTTCAACCACGCGCGCAGTACCACTTAAACACGAATTTTACGATTACGAGTTAGGGATTACAGATCTGAAATCTATTAAGAATCGTATTGAAGAGACAAAAGATATGCCACGCTACAAAGACGTTTTTCGCAAACGTGGGCGAGGAAAAGGAAGAGGCAGAAGAATTTCAATGCCTAAACCAGATCATGTTAAGCTCATTAAAGAATTAGGGGGCGACAAACTTCCTTGTCTCTATTTCAGTTTCTCACGAAAAGATTGTCAGGCAAAAGCAAAGCAATTAACACAGGCAAAGTTGTTTAGGAGTGATCCTGCAATTACTTCTTTTATGAGTAAACGGATACGTGAGTGGCCAACTGAAGTTGCAAACCTTGAATCTGCTCAAATCTTGCGTATGGCGTTACCATATGGTATCGGGTTTCATCATGCAGGACTATTACCTGTTGCAAAAGAATTAGTCGAAGATTTGTTTTCACAAGGATTGATTAAGGTATTGTATACTACAGAAACCTTTGCCGTAGGAATTAACATGCCTGCTAAAACTGTTGTGTTTAACGCGCTTCGCAAATATGATGGTATTAATTTTCGGGGCCTTAACACCAAAGAATATTTCCAGATCGCAGGACGTGCAGGTAGACGTGGGATTGATACGCACGGATTTGTTGTCTCAATGATACAGCGTCAACGGTTTGATTACAAAGAAATCAAACGTTTAACGTTTAAAGATGTTGAACCGATCAAATCACATTTCAAGCTTGGTGTGAATACTGTGTTGAATCTATTAGATCAGCACACAGAAGCAGAGATTGAAATGATTTTACGTAAAAGTTTTTTCTCGTACCAAAAGTTTGGAGAGGAATATGATAAGGTTCCTACTGAAAAGCTGCTTTTTAGATATAATAGGATTGTGAAGAATTTATTGAAGAACGGGTTTATTGATGATAATGCAAAGTTAACAACAAAAGGAAAGTTTGGTACGCGCATTTTTGCAAACGAGCTTGTGATTTCAGAGGTGTTTGCAACAGAGATCTTTACAACGCTTAATGAGTATCAATTGTTGTTGTTATTAGGCGCGTTAGTCTATGAACCACGCGAAAAAACCATTATTCGCAAAAAATATCCTACTAAGGATTATAAAAATTTAAAGGCAGCACTCATGAAAAATCCGTTAACAAAAAAAGAGAAACATTTTCTCTCACTACTTGATGTGACCGGGTTTGTGTACCCAATGTATAATGGAAAAACCTTCTTTGATGTTTTAGACAATACTAATTTGCTTGAAGGAGATATGATTCGATTTTTTGGACAGATATTGGATCGAATTGGACAGATTAGAAAAGCTGGAACAGATTCACGGCTTAAACTACTCATGGATAACTGCCAAGGGATCTTACTCAAAGGCATGGAAGGCATTTATGTGGTGTAACCTCTATTTTGCAGGCCTTTTTAAATGAAATTCTTCACCAGGTAGGAGTATTATAAATCACCCACATATTCATCATATACTTGGTGTTACTACTTGAATGAGTCGAAAAGTTTAAAAAGCGCTTCTTACAATCTGTGCTAGATGAGTGATCTGCCCCCGTTAGAAATTCTTCTAGAGATTGCCGGAAGGCTCGATGACAATCCTGATGCAGGGCTCATCAGGGAAGCTGTACGAAGATTAGAAGCTGAAAGATTTGAATTGACAAGAAAAAGGAGAGGCTTTTTGCATTCTGACCCAGAGATCAGGGCTCTAACACAATTTCCAATAGATGTTTCAGAAGCTTGTAGAGAAGCAAGTAATCCAGTCTCAGTTTTTTACATAGAATTTGAACATGGCACTAGACAAAGAGTATTAGAAATGTCTAGAGGTCCGCAGGAAAGTGATACTTCCCTTCCACGTTTCTTAGGACTAGTTGAAGAGAGATTACGAGGTTCAATTCTTGAAGCACGAGGAGATAGACTCGCGTATCTAAATAACACTGATTTTGGGGTTATGATCCGAGATCTTCCAGATCACACTGCAGTGAAGAGAAAGGCAGACGAATTACTTGAAACATTAGATAGGATCCAGCTCCCAGGTGGAGCTCATTTAGGAAGGCCAAGGATGGGCATCTCACTTTTCCCATACGATAGGTCGAACCCAGGAGAACTTGTTTCTAAAGCATTTCATGCAGCACAACGTGTTGATCCTCATGATGGAGGATACCGATTTGCAACTCTTCCTCCTGGTCAAAGAAAAAGAAGAGAAATTGCACGTGCTCTAAGAAGGGTTTTTACAAGAAGAGAAACTAACCCACATATTGCTCCTTTCTATCAACCAATTGTTGATGCAAGAGAGCAAAAAATTATTGGTGCAGAAGCACTTCTCAACATTGATGCAGTTGCATTTGGAGATGCAAGTGCCCCATTATGGGAGATATTGAGCGTGGCACAGTCAACTCCAAGATTAATGAGAGACTTAGATCTTTATGTTATGCAAGAAGCATGTACTAAAGCAACACAATGGGGAGAACAAGGACCGTATGTTTCAGTGAATGTTATGCCAAAAAGTATTGGTGCCCATTATGTAGCAGAAGTCCTATCAACCCTTAGAAGAACTGGTCTTTCACCAGAAAGATTTCGCCTGGAACTAGTTGAGTCAGGTAAACTTTCAGATGAACAGTCGGCATTACTCTTGAGTCTTCAACGTCAAGGGATAAAAATAGTTATTGATGACTATGGTACAGAAAATAGTAATGCCACCAGAATTCAGGATACGGATGCTAATGTTGTTAAACTTGATCGTAGATTTGTACCAACAGTAGAAGATCCTACTGAACCTCAACATACAAGAGACCTCGCCTTAAGTCAAGGCCTCGTTAGTATGCTCAAAGGATTACGCAAAGACATTGTTGTTGAGGGAATTGAAAGACCCTGGCAAGCAAGGTTATTTGAAAGCTTCGAATGTTACGTACACCAAGGTTTCTTGTATGGTAGGAAAATGCCAGCCGGGGAATTCAGAGATCTTCTTGCGCATCCACATAGAGCTTTTGAGAGAATATATTGAGTTCTACAGCCTACCAAAAAGTAAACTATTTTTTGGAGGTTGAAAACACGTAAGCATTTCCTAAACCTTTAAATAACTTCTAGAACTCACAATACCATGGCACTTAACTGGCATGAGATCCAAACCAAATGGCAAGAACTGTGGGAAAAAGAGCAAATTGGAAAAGCTGTTGTTGATCACACAAAAGAAAAGTTCATGATGATCTTTGCCTACCCTGGCATTTCTGGGTTTTTGCATGTTGGCCATATGCGCGGATTTTCGTATACTGACGCTATTTGTAGATTAGAGAGAATGCGAGGAAAACAAGTTCTCTTTCCAGTAGGAACACACGCATCAGGAAACCATGCGTTTGCGTTTGCCAAAAAAGTAAAAAATAAGGATGAGACATGGATTAACTATCTTCTTTCTAACGGGTGCCCTAAAGAAAAACTCAAGGACCTTGAAAATCCTCTAAAAATTATTGAGTATTTCAATGAAGTGTATGTTAATGAATATTGGAAAAAGTTTGGGTTCCTAGCTGATTGGCAGCGTTTTACAAGTACAGTATACCCTGATTATGAAAAATTTATTCAATGGCAATTTCGAAAATTGCATGAACAAGATCTGCTTGTACAAAAACCATATTTTGCGACAGCCTGTATTAATTGTGGGCCAGTTGCGGTTGACCCTTCTGAAACAGACATTTCTAAAGGAGGAAAAGCAGAAAAAAATGAATACACACTTCTCAAATTCAAGCTCGGAGATGATTTTTTAGTTGCAGCAACGCTTCGTCCCGAGACGGTCTATGGACAAACGAACTTATGGATTAACCCTGGCGCAGAATACGTACGAGTGCAAGTAGAACAAGAAAACTGGATCTTAAGCAAAGAAGCTGCAGAGAAACTTAAGTTTCAAAAAGATGATGTTATGCTCAAAGAAGATGTGGATGTTCTAACCTTGCTTGGTAAAGAAGTTCTCGCACCAGCAATCAAGAAAAAGATTCCCATTTTACCTGCAGAATTTGTCTCAGCACAGGTCGGTTCAGGAATAGTAACTTCTGTTCCGTCTGATGCACCATATGATTATACCGCCCTTTTAGAACTGCAAGAACGAGGAAGAAAACGTGGGAGTCTTAAGGAATTTAACATTCCAGAAAATATTGTTGATGAAATCAAACTTATTCCAATAATCGAATCAAAAGGGTATGGAAATTTTCCTGCAAAAGAAATTGTAGAAAAATTTGGTATCAAAAGTCTAGAAGATAGTGAAAAACTTGAAGAAGCTACAAAAGAAATTTACAAAGCAGGATTCCATACTGGCGTTATGCGCGAGATTTGCGCAAAATATGCTGGCATGAAAGTAAGTGATGCAAAAGAAGCTATGAAACTGGATCTGCTCGCATCAAATGAAGCTGATATTTTTAGAGATCTCTCTGAAGAAGTTGTATGCCGCTGCGGTGCACCAGTAGTAATCAAACGTATTGATGACCAGTGGTTTATCAAATATTCAGATAGTGAACTAACTGAGAAGAGCAAGAAACATATTTCCGAGATGGCAATATACCCTCATGAGTACAAAGAAAACATGCCAGGCGTTTTAGATTGGTTTCAAGATAGAGCATGTGTCCGGCTTGGTAAATGGATGGGTTCCAAATTTCCGTATGATAGTAGGTGGACGGTTGAACCGATTAGTGATTCAGCCCTGTATCCCTTGTATTATATCGTAGCTGGGTTTGTTGCGCGAGAAGAATTAGTAACAGCGGATCTTACAGATGCATTCTTTGATTATGTATTCTTAGGAAAGGGTGAAGCTCAAAGTGATAAAAAAGAAGTATGGGAGAAAGTCAAAGAAGAATTTGATTATTTTTATCCTCTTGATATGAATCTGGGAGGAAAAGAGCATAAAACAGTACACTTTCCAGTCTTTTTAATGAATCATGTTGCAATCTTAGAGCACGATAAATGGCCAAAAGGAATTTTTGCAAATTGGTGGGTGACTGGAAAGGGCGGGAAAATCTCGAAAAGTAAGGGTGGTGCTGAGCCCATCCCACATGCTATCGAGAAGTTTGGTGTTGATGCCATGCGTTTGTATTACGCGCATATAGGAAGCCCACATGTTGATGTAGTATGGGATGAAGATGTTGTTGTTCACTACAAAAATTGTCTTGAAAAGATCTATTCTTTATGTGAACAATTATCACTTATTGAAGAAAATGAGATAAGTGGACTGGATTCGTGGTTACAATCAGAGTTTCATAAAATTGTTGGTAAGATTAATACTTCGCTTGAAACATATAACTTGCGAGAGCTGGCGTCCTACGCCTATTTTACAATACCTGAACTGTTTCGATGGTATCTTAGGCGAGGAGGAAAAAGTAAGCGTATTGTAGAGATTCTTACAACAGAATGGGTTAGGTTATTGTGCCCAATAACCCCCCATTTAGCTGAAGAACTTGCAGTACAGTTTGATGTTCGCTCTTCAAACAAATTTGTCTCTCTAGCGCCATGGCCAAAAGCAAACGAAGAGCAGATTGATAGTTCTGCACAAGCCTCAGAAGAGCTTGTACGTGCAACAATGGAAGGAATGCGTTCAGTAATTAAGCTCGCTAAATTAGAAAAGCCAGAAAAATTTACCCTCTATATCTCGCAAGGATGGCTTTATGAGTTATTTAGAATTGTACAACAAGAAATTAGTGTGACACGAAATGTTGGTGAGATTATCCGAAAGATACTTGCAGTAGAAGGTATGCAACAGCATGCGAAAGGTGTTGCCAGATGGATACCAATTTTGCTCAAGGATGTCTCAAAGATTCCAGAGATTGTAACATCAATGGAAGCTGAGTTTAAAACTCTAAAATCTGCTGAAGATTTTTTAACAAAAGAATTCAACATTACTGTTGAAGTCATCCCTGGTGAGAACACAGACCATGCTAAAGCTAAATCAGCAATGCCAGGTAAGGTTGGGATTGTATTGGAGTAAACCAAAACACCTAAATACCCTAAAACTTTCATTTATTCTATGCTAACTGAGTTTTTTGGTATTTTAACTGGTGCACTTATTATCTTTCTTCTAGCAGATTTCATCCTCAAAAAGACCCTTATCCTAGCTCATCATTTTGGCTTTTCCAACACATTTGTTGGAA
Organism: uncultured Methanosarcinales archaeon; assembly: GCA_964498285.1. Classification (GTDB taxonomy): domain Archaea; phylum Nanobdellota; class Nanobdellia; order Woesearchaeales; family GW2011-AR9; genus CAZCGN01. Next base: position 54,027 of record CAZCGN010000003.1, on the reverse strand, counting down.
TTAGTGTGCTTTCTATTGGAACCAGTACACCAGAAATACTTGCACATATAATTGCAAGTATCCAGATTTTACAGGATTCATCCCTGAATACCACTCTTTCTTCTCTTGTGATTGGTACAAATATTGGCTCAAACATTTTCCAACAAACAATTATTCTTTCTACTATTGCTATTGTAGGAACAGTTCTCGTACTCAGAAAAGAATTATCATCAACTATGGGGGCACTAATCGCTACAGCAGCCGTTGTTATGGCTTTCTCGTTTGGAGGAAGATTAGCTCGCTGGGAAGGGCTGCTACTGGTTTTACTTTATTTTGGCTATCTTTACTTTTTGCACAGTAAGAAAACATACCACATAAAGCCAAAGAATAACCTTACTCAAACACAAATAGGAACATATGCCGTATTTATTGCAATAGCATTTATTGCTATGGCGTTTGTGACGAACTTTATCTTAAACTTTGCACAAACACTTGTTGAGACAATGCCAATTAGTGCATCTTTTTTCGGAGTCGTCATACTAGGTATCACCTCTGCACTTCCAGAACTGAGCACTGCTCTTGTAGCATCTCTAAAACATCAGAAGGGCATTTCTGCTGCGGTTCTTATCGGAAGTAACATCACAAACCCTTTATTTGCTCTGGGCCTGGGGGGATTTATTTCGGGGTACGCTGTCCCGAAAGTTGTTACCTTCTTTGACCTCCCTGCCATGATCATATCAGGCCTTATCATCTATTATTTCTTGTGGAAAAACGAGAGAATGACAAAAGCACACGCCTTTGTGCTGATAGGAATGTTCGCACTCTACTTAATTCTACGATTGTATTTGTTCCCAGCCGATATTGTGAGTTACTAAAATGATTCGAAACAAAACAAAGAAAATTGTAATCTCAACAGAGGAGATACACGCAGATACACATTTCTCACAAGGCTTGGGCCTTATGTTTAGAAAAAAACAGAACCTTATAATGCACTTTTGTGCCCCACGAAAAATCTCTTTACATAATCTGTTTGTATTTTATTCACTGGAAATTCTAATTGTAAACTCCAAAGGAAGAATTCTTGAGATACAAAAGAACTTTAAGCCATTTACATTCTGGAGAGCTCAAAAGAAAGGAGTCTATTGTATTGAATTAGGAGAAGTGAACTCTAAGGGTCTATGCTCTGTTGGTGATATTTTAGTACTAAAAAAATAAAATAAGAAAAAATTATACTTTTCCTAACCGTTTATAGGAGATAATCGCGATAAGTCCGATGAGGACTGCAATTGCAATAATCCAACTTCCTGTCTTTTGCGTAATTTCAACAGGTTCAGTTACAGTTGTTTCTTCTACAACTTCTTCTAACCCCTCAGCTTCTGCCTCAGCTGCAATTTCTTCGGGAGTCGGAGCCGGTTGTGTACCTTGCGCGATTGCAAAGTAGCTAAAGCCAGGTGTTTGCGCAACATAATGTGCTTCTGTAGTATCTTGCGCAGTAGAGGTTGTAGCGAGCTCGACCCATCCATTGTCAGTAAACCTATGAAGGGATACTTGTGATGCATGAAGGTTGTTTGAATCAAGCCAAGAGTTCCCTACACTAAACTCAATCTCAACATCGGAAAAGTCGTCATTAGTCATCGTAGGACTCTTAGTTAAATCCAGCCTATTAAAGATCTCTCTTCCTAAGTTTGAGACCGCTGAAGGGAAAGAGTCTAACGCTTGAACCCTGACCCATGCACCGTAAACCGTTTTGTCCATCGTAAAGGTTATTGCATTGACAGCAACATTATCTTTGTTAACAGTCATAGTGGAAGTCTCGCCTGACGAAATTGAGCTCCAAGTCTCTTGTTGGAAATTTATTCCTTGAGTTGTTGCAGCACCACTTCCACCACCACCACTACTTGAACTCGATGAACTTGATGATGAGCTCGAGCTCGATGCAGTAATTGTTGCAATTATATTAAGAGAAGTACTGGATCTTCCAGCGTTAGTGGAACTATCTGTACAATAAATTGTTGCATTGTGATGACCTGTCGCAATTGCCGGAGCAACCGTTAGGGTAACATTACTTCCGTTCCGAGAGGTATAATTGTTACCATAGGTTGTTCCATTAAGAAGCAAACTACAGTTAATATAAGAGTAGATATTATCAGTCACATTGAAAATAACGTCCGGTGTTGAATCTGTTGTATTAAAGGAAGCGTTAACAAACCTAACAATTGGAACAGTCTTATCTACTACCAATTGAATTGATCCAGTTTGGTTCACATTATTTGTACTATCATTTGCAAAGAACGTGACAGTATGTATTGCTTGGGTTAGGTTTGAAACGTTCACATTTGCATTCCAGTTTCCACTCACATTTGTTGCAGTTACATTGAAAGGAGTTGCATTTGAATCAAACATGAATAAGACAGCACCGATTTGGAGTCCATCTCTTACGGTTACATTAAAAGCTTGAAGATCAGTAGAATAACTATGATTCGTTCCATTCACAGGGTTTACGATTGTAACATTTGGTGGAGTCCGATCAACAGTAAGTCTTACAGTAATACTATCATTTACGTTCCCAACAGTATCATTTGCAAAGAAAGTGATTATGTGGTTTCCTTCAACCATAGTTGAAACATTGATATTAGCGTTCCAGTTACCACTTACATTTGTTGCAGTTACATTAAAAGGAGTTGTGTTTGTGTTAACCATAAAGAAAACATCATCAATTGTGAGGGTATCATCAACTGGAGTTGCATTAAATGCTACTAAACCAGAACTCACATTTGATCCATTTACCGGAAGATTAAAGTTAAATATCGCTGGAGGGATTGTATCAATAGTGAACCAAAGAACTTCTGAAGCATTAAGATTTGCTGGGTTTGAAGTATCGGTTGAGTTTACAGTTGCATTTGAAAGACCATTTGCAAGACTAGATGTTGCAAAAGAGACATTCCAATAATCTGTGCCAGGATAATTTACCCCAGTAAGAGTACCAACAACACCAAGCCCAGCTGTTGCAATGATGAAGTCAACTTTTGCAACCCCTGTTAAGTCTACTGCAGTTGCGTTGAATGTAAGTGTAGTTGTACTTGCTGAAAAGTTAGATGAGTTAGCAAATGTACCTAAATTAGTTATGTTAGGAGGAGTATTATCGACATACATAGAGATGAGTTCACCATCAGTCAAAGTATCTCTAGATACATTCATTACAGTCCAATTAAGATGATAAATACCATCTGGAAGAAGAGTGGTATCAAAAGTTAAATTTGTTAGATTAGTGGTATTAGCGCTAGCGTTAAAGATATAAGACTGAAGCACTAAAGAATCGTTTGAATTAAGAGTCCAATTAAAAGTGACATTGGAGATGTGGCTGTTTTGTGTTGCATTAGCAGTGATTGAAAGATTCAAAGCAACAGTTCCAGAGATATTTGTCTGTGCACTCCCCCCAAGGACGTTAATCTCAAATTCCAAGCCATCAAGGTTTAGAGCTGATGAAATCACAAAGAATGAACCAACTACCAGCAAAATTAATGAAAATGTAACGACAGCACTATTTTTTTTAACCCAATTTTTTCTAACCACCTATCACCGACCTCTTTTGCAAGATGAATATTAGAGAGTATATAAACGTTTCTTTTTCTAGAACAGAGTTCTATTTATCGGAAGAGTGCATGTAACAAAGAAACAAGAAGATTTGAGGGCAGCCAAAAATCGAATCACTCAAACAACGCTGGTTGAATCCACACCATTTCTCAAACTTGCGACCCCCTAAACACCAACTAACTCTACTTAGTGCTGCTTTCGTCAGAATCTGACACGGTTCATAGAGCAGTGGTCCTAGAGGACAAGCCGTCAGCAAAATGATACGGACCAGTATTGCAAAAATGACCCTCATCAAGGTGTTCAGCTCTGTGTAAAGTCCGTTCACAGTAACAACGCAGGACTAGCGCGCCAGCCTAGCTTACCTCATCTTCACTAGAGTGGTGTTATTCGCATCTTGTTATATAAAGGTTTCTTTCAACCAAACCTTTATAAAAGATCTGCTGTGATTCACTACTGATATGGTAGAACTTATCATTACAGAGAAACCTTCTTCTGCTGCGAAAATCGCAGCGGCACTAGCAGATGGCAAGCCTATCAAGAAGAAAAATAAGCAAAGTTCCTACTATGAACTCTCACATAAGGGAAAAGATATTATTATAACTTCGGCAGTTGGACATCTTTATACACTTATTGAAACAGAAGATATGAAATGGGGATACCCCACGTTTGATATTAAATGGGTGCCATCATATACCGCTTCTAAAGATCTCAAGTATGTTAAAGATTATGTGAATACTATTACCAAACTTGCAAAAACCTGTGATGAGATTACAGTTGCATGCGACTATGATATTGAAGGAGAAGTTATTGGTTTAAATGTAGTACGGTTTGCCTGCAAGAGGAAAGATGCCAACCGTATGAAATTCTCAACTCTCACAAAACAAGATTTAATTGATTCGTATGAACATAAGCTCAAATCCCTAGATTGGGGCCAGGCGAATGCTGGTGAAACTAGACATAAACTAGATTGGTTCTATGGTATAAATCTTTCACGAGCACTTACAGCTTCAGTAAAGGCTGCAGGATCGTTCAAAGTTATGTCAGCAGGACGAGTTCAAGGCCCTACCCTTCACATGTTAGTTGAACGAGAACGAGAAATTAAAGCCTTTATTCCTGTTCCGTTCTGGCAGATAGGATTATGGGGGAAAACTGGTTCAAATGATATTGAAGCATGGCACAAGGCTGATAAGATTTTTGAACAGGAGGAAGCAAACCGCATAGTCCAAGCTACAAAAGATGCTACAAAAGCTACAATCTCTGAAGTTAAGCGAACCAAACGAAACCAAGCTCCTCCAACACCATTCAACTTAACAGATTTACAATCAGAATCATACGCACTCTTTAAAATTACACCAAAAGATACTCTTTCAATTGCACAGAGTTTGTATATTAAAGGAGTTACCTCATATCCGCGTACATCATCGCAACAACTTGATCCGAAATTAGGTTTTAAGAGGATCTTAACAGCTCTTTCTAAGCAAAGTGCGTACCAAAATTTAGCAAAAGATCTGATTTCAAGACCAAAGCTTGTGCCAAACAACGGAAAAAAGAAGGATCCAGCGCATCCAGCTATTTATCCTACAGGAAACATTCCAAATGGGCTTGAAGGCCGGGATCAGAAAGTGTATGATCTAATCGTAAAACGATTCTTTGCAACGTTTGCTAAACCAGCAGTGAGAGAAACTATGAAGGTTACCCTAGATGTTAACAAAGAAGAGTTCATAACAAAAGGGACACGAACAATTGAAGAGAACTGGCACAAATTCTACAAACCATACCTTAAAGTTGAAGAAGTCACTTTGCCGGATATGAAAGAAAGTGAACCGGTTGATGTTTCCAAAATTGAAAAAGTCGATAAAGAAACACAACCACCAAAACGGTATAATCAATCTTCTATCATTAAGGAACTAGAAAAACGTAACCTGGGGACAAAAGCTACTCGTGCGGATATTTTACAACGACTTTTTGAAAGAGGGTATGTTGAAGGAGTCAAAATTGAAGTTACCGAACTTGGTATGAAAACTGTCGAACTACTTGAAAAACACGCAAAAACCATTGTTGAAGAAGAATTGACTGCATCTTTTGAAGAAGATATGGAAAAAATCCGCCAAGGAGCGCTCACCTCAGAAAAGGTGCTCGCAAAGGCACAGAATCTTCTCACAAAGTTGCTCAGTGATTTTAAGAAAAAAGAGAAGATGATTGGTGAAGATATCATTCAATCTCTTCGAGACACCATTGATGCTCAAAATTATATGGGTACATGCCCTAAATGTAAAGAAGGAAGATTAATGGTTCGCAGGGGTAAATTTGGTAGGTTCGTTGGGTGCGATAACTATCCTGACTGTAAAACCATTTTTAATATCCCTAAAACTGGCCCACTCAAGTATACTGGTTCAGAGTGTGAAAGTTGCAAACACCCAATAATTGAGGCTGGTAAAGGAAAACAGAAACGAAAATCGTGTATTAATCCAGAATGCCCAGCAAAAGAGCAAGCAGAAAGCGGTGCTGATGGGAAGAAATACAAAGAAGAGGGAATGAAATGCCCAACATGTAATGAAAGCTCCATGATATTACGTAAAAGTTTCTATGGGGAGTTTTTGGGATGTTCTGGATATCCTAAATGCCAGACAATGATGCGTATCAAAGAAGGTATTGTTGATGTAGCTAACCCAATTGTTAAAAAACCCGGTGATAAGAAGAAGAAGAAGAAGAAGAAAGCTACGAAAAAGAAAAAAACAACGAAGCGTAAGAGTTCTAAGAAGAAAGCAGCTAAAAAGAAGAAATGACACTCCATATAATTGGGATTGGTCTTTCTGATCCAAAAGATATTACGGTAAAGGGCCTTGAGGCTGTTAAGAACGCTGAGATTGTATATCTTGAAAATTACACTTCACTTCTTCAATGTTCTGTAACTGACCTTGAAAATTTCTACGGGAAAAAGATTATTCTTTCAAATAGGGAGCAATCTGAGCAAGGATCTAAAGATATCGTTGCGTTAGCAAAAGAAAAAAAGGTGTGTTTTTTAGTAATTGGAGATGCTCTTTCTGCAACAACACATATTGAGATTTTCAGAGAAGCTCGTGAGCAAGGAATTGAAGTTCACATTATTCACAATGCCTCTATCTTGACTGCAGTGGGGGTTACTGGTCTGCAACTCTACAACTTTGGCAAAACTGCATCAATCCCTTATCTGGATGAACATCCCAACCTTGAAACACCGTACAACATTATTCGTATCAACAAAAACTTAGGAATGCACACCTTATGTTTGCTTGACATTAAAGCTGAACAACAAAAGTTTATGAGTGTTCAAGAAGGACTAGAAGTTCTTGAAGATATTGAAAAGCGAAAAGGTGAGAAAGTTATTTCTAATGATTTATTTGTTGTTGGCTGCGCACGGTTAGGGTCAACTGATTTTATTGTTCGGTCTGGCACATTATCTGAAATTAAAAAAATTGATTTTGGAGCGCCGTTACATTCTTTAATTATTCCTAGCAAAATGCATTTTGTAGAAGAAGAGATGTTAGAACTATTAAACAAATGAATTTCACAATACAAGAAGCCCCCCTTGCCGATGCACTTGAAGTCTCGTTTAATATTGAGGAATTCACTCAAAACTATACTAAAGAAGAGTACGATCGAATTGTACGAGAAAATACAAGCAGAATTCTCGTGGCATATGTTGATGAAAAACCAGTAGGGTTTAACATTGTGTATGATAAAGACAAAGACGGGTCGCTATACATTTGGATGGCAGCCACTCTTAACAATTATAGAAGATACGGAATTAACAAAGCTCTTATTGAAAACCAAACTTCGTGGGCTAAAAACCAAGGATTCACTTCCCTTACTCTTAAAACGTGGAATAGGTGTAGAGAAATGCGAGCATATTGTCTTTCCAGAGGATTTGATGTATACCATTTTGAGAAAAAAGAAAAACAAGACGAGAATAGGTTATACTTTGTGAAAGAAATTTAAATTTCAAATGAGTAATTCACATCATTTGTTCGTATGGGACTTAGAGCATCATACAAGAACAAAAGAGCCTTGTTAAATATTTGCCAATTATTAAACCGCATTTTTGTTTTCATATCAATTTCATCTATTCCTAATGCTGCTTGTGTTAAAATTTCTTCAACAGTATCTTCTGCTTCCCTCTCATCCATTGTCTCTGATTCTGATAACCTATACTCTTGCTCTTCTTCGCGCATGGCTTCATACGCATCTTCAATCTGCGCTGCTGCAAACTCTAAATAAGATCCTTTGCGAGCACCGTAAAACGATTTATCAATCACAAATTGCCTCTCAAGCATAGAGTAATCAACGTCAGGCAAGAGAAGTTCTTCTGATGTGTCTTCGCTCTCTGTTTCTTCTTCAGTATCTAGAGTTTCATCTAATGTTTTCTTCTCTTTTGCTGATTTTAGTTTGGATTTAGATATCTGAACTTTTTCTTTAAGTAATTCTTCTTCAAGCTTCGAGAATTCTTCTTTTCCTAATTGTTCTTTTGTCGCTTGTTTTTTTGTAAGTTTGATTGGTTCTCGTGCAAACTGCCCAATAGCGGCCCTGATCTCATCGCGCGGATGAATACTATTTTTTTGCACTATTGCTTGTAGAATTTTTGCTCCCCCAGTAACTTTGCTGAAAGTGATCTCATATAAAAACGTATGCAATCACAATATAGTAAGAACGTAAAATTAGGTGTATGTTACTCGAAACCCATCTCCTACCACAAGTTCAAGATTTCCTATCTTTTTCTTCAGACCAATTGTATCAAAAAAATGGAATAATCGTACCTTTTCATCGCCAACCATTAATGTTGCAGTTAATGGTGTTCTACCAAGTAAACAAACTTGGGTTGGTTCAGGAATATCTAAAGAGAGACAATTAACATTTTTTGTAAAATAGAACCAATATTGATTTGCGTCCAACTTAAAATCTTCACTTGGTCCTTTCACAAACGTTTCTATTTCTATATCAAGTGTTTGTAGTTCTTGGTTATTATCTTCATTACTCTCTTGAACTTCGTTTGCATAATCTACCTCAAACCCAACAGTGTATGTTCCTGAATCTCGAAAAGAAAATGCAGCCATAAGTTGCTCATCATCGAAGCGTATACTCTCACCTGGCGCTAATGTTACTGTCGGCGCTTCTGATACAACCACACCATTTTGGTAGATTAGTTCACGAGAACTTTGTTGAAAATATGTCGTGCCATCTTCTCTTGTTATAGGAATTCCAGGATATTTGATAGGAGCTTCTTCACCCAAGCGTTGTATTTGAACATCCCCTGTAAACACATACAAAGGATATCCTTGCATCTCGCCTTCTGGTGTGAATGCTTTTATACCAAGGCGTGAAGTTACAGCTTCATTGCCAACATTTGTGACAGTATATGGAATAAGAACCTGCTGACCAAATCCCGTACGGTCAAGGTACTGTGGCTCTTCGAGTTCAAGTGTAAGATCTCCAGCAGCTACAATGAAACTACTCATAAGAATACATGTAAGAAAAAAAATTGAGAGTTTTCCAATTGGAGACATTGAGATAAGAGAAGTGTTTGGCCTTTATAATAATTTCTTTAAAATGTTAAACCCACTTACGCTGTTTATTTACTTCTTCTTTACTACGAAATGCGTGTTCTACATCAATCCCTAGTTTGTTTGCAATGTCAAACACATAGATTAGAATATCGGCCAATTCATGTTCAATCTTACCAAACTTCGAGCTTTCATGATCACATTTAATATCTGAACATTTTCGTACAGCCTTAAAAAGCTCGCCCATCTCTTCGCCTAGAAGTAAACATTTCTCAACAACAGTTTCATGATCAAATCCACGCTGCGTTAACACATGCTTAACGTACGCTTGCATGTCTTTAACAGTTGAGTTAGGTTGAAGTTCCATTTTCTAAAGACTTTTCCCAAAGTAAAACCAGTATTTTGCTTCTTCACCTGTTATGAAGCATTTCTTCCCTTCAAGAGATGGCTGATTAAATGGTGCATTAAGAGATTTAGCACCAGTCATTTCTTTGAGTTTCTCTTCACTTTCCTTTGTGCCGCACCATGGCGCAAAGGCAATCTTACTATTTTTAACTGCAGCTTTCACGTCATCCAATGTTTCTGCTTGAACAATAGAACTTTCTAGATGTTCTTTTGCTTTTGTAAAAAGTGTGGAGTGAATGTCTTTAAGCAATGCTGAAGCTTCATGCGCTACATTTTGAAAAGGAACTGGCTTTTTTTCTGCATTATCTCTTCGAGAAATGGTCACTTGTTTTGCGTCAAGATCGCGAGGGCCAATTTCCACTCTCAGAGGAAGACCTTTCATTTCCCACTCATTAAACTTCCAGCCAGGAGAATATTCTGCTCGCGCATCCATGTGCACCCTAATTCCTTGTGCCACAAGATCTTTTTGCACTCTGTTTGCAGCTTCAAGTACCGCTTCACGCGTCGCATCAAATAAAATTGGCACAATGACAACTTGATGTTTTGCAACCGCTGGCGGAAGAACAAGGCCTTTATCATCTGAATGCATTAGAATCATAATACCTATTGACCTTGTTGAAATTCCCCATGAGTTCTGGAAACAATATTGAGATTGTTGATGCTCATCCATATATGAAATATCAAACGCCTTTGCAAAGTTTTGCCCTAAATGATGAGAAGTTGCTCCTTGAATTGCTTTACCATCAGGAAGAAATGTTTCAACTGAAAGAGTGTAATCAGCTCCTGCAAATTTTTCAAGTTCAGATTTTTGCCCCTTAAGCACAGGAATAGCATACATCTCTTCAAAAGTTTGAGCATAGAAATCTAACATTTTACGCGCTTCATCGTCAGCTTCTTGTTTTGTTGCAAAGACTGTGTGACCTTCTTGCCACAAAAATTCACGACTTCGCAAGAACGGAGTACAATGTTTAAACTCCCAACGAACAACATTACACCATTGATTAAGCCTGAGAGGCAAATCTTTATGAGACCTAATCCATTTTGAATAGGCATCATACATTATTGTCTCTGAAGTTGGCCGTATTGCAAGACGTTCTCCAAGTTTGGACGAACCCCCATGCGTTACCCACGCAACTTCTGGGGCAAATCCTTCAACATGTGATGCTTCTTTTGTAAGTAAATTTTCAGGTATAAATAACGGAAAATAGGCATTTTCAACACCATCCTGTTTAATTAATGCATCAAAATATTCTTTTACTTTCTCCCAGATGTAGAATGCGTTGGGGCGCAAAATATAACACCCTGAAACAGGACTATATTCAATGAGTTGCGCTTTCTGAATAACTTGTGTGTACCATTCAGAATAATTCTCAGCTTTTGATGCTGTAATCCCCTTACTATTCTTTGCCATAAACAAGTAGGGTACTTAAGAATTTTATAAAGATAGCGTAAATTTTAGAAAGAAAAATTATTTTACTGTAATTGCTGCATCAGCTTTTGTAAAACCACTATTGCCAATTGTCTCAGTCCTATCAAGGTATGCTGTTGTAAACGCTCCAAAGTTCGCCGCACCATTTGATCCAGTAGGATCAACAAGTGTTCTATCAGTCATATTAACAATAATATCTAGTTGACCATCTCCATCATCGGTTCTTTGTCTTTTTTGTCCTGAAGGTGTGATATATCCTGCAACATTTGGATCTTCAGTTGGTGTTGGTGCTGTTGCACTTCTCAAAGAATCAAGATCAAGAACACTTCCGGGGTCTCTTAGACCAGTTGTTCCAGGACAGGTAACATATGCTCTGTTAGCAGGTAGAGCTGGAGCCGATGGACACATAACAGTTGGAATCGAAGGAGTTGGCGCTGCTGCAGGAGTTTGGTTTTCCACTCCTAACGAATCTACAAGCCAATATTCCTTTTTATCTCCATCATTATGGAACCAAAGTACTCTAAAATCAGGCATAGTAGGATCAGTATGTGTGTATTCTACCCATTTAGCACCTTCTCCTGGTTTTCTTGCAGTTGTGCCTTTAGCCGGTACTGATGCTTTATAATCAGAAGTTTCTCCAAGAACTTTCATTGCATATCCTTGACTTCTTGGATTGTCCCAGAATGGTTTTGCTGCCTGTGCTGCACTTTCTTGTGCTACGCCAACTCCTGCTGCCGCCATTGCGGTTGCCAATAATACTGCTAAACCTCTTGCCATAGGAAGCTCAAAAGAAGGTTTTCTTTATAAATATTTCTGATATTTACTACTTAAAAGGGGCTACTTAGGAAAACTATATAAACTGTCGAGTATCAGAGTATGAGAATGGGGCAAACAAGTAGTATTCTTAGAGGGGAAGGTTTTCATGAATTTGCACAAGATTGCGGAAGTATTAGAAGACCTTTTTGGATGCCTAGGGGTGAATTAATAGATTCTATTCGAACTGGAAGGGAACCAATTGGTATGAAATGGGGAATCCACGGTGGAAGCAGTAATGTTTATCTTGCAAGTCTTCGAATTCTTTTTAGAGATAGGCCTAAAGGCAAATTTCTTGATTTTGGATTTGGTGCAGGACAGCCAGTAATCTATGCAGCACATGATGGCTGGGAAAGTTATGGAATTGATTATTCAAGTGAATGCCTCACAGTTGTTCAAGGCCATTTGAAAAGATCTGTAGAAGCTGGATTTATTGAAGATGGAAGTGTTAAATTAGCTAGAGGCAACTTCTTTCCAAGTGATTTTAGAAGAGAAAATATTGATGATTTTGTTGCGTTTTCAGAAGCACGAGATGAGTTCGAAAAAGACTGCCCCAAAAATGACCCATACGAAGAATTAGGGATGGCATTAGAAGAGGTAGATCTTTTCTATCACCATCAGGTTCAGCCAATGCAGCATATGTTAGATCTCTTTGCACAATATGCTAAAGGAGGTGCAGAGTTTGTACTTACAAAAACAGTAAAAGAAGATACTCACTGGGAAGTGCCAGACCAAATAGAACTACTCGAAAAAGCGCCTGGACCAATCTACCTATTCAGAAAAAATTAGAAGAAAAAAAGAAAAAATCTTGCCGCAATTTCAAAGGGGTGGTGTTGAAGAAATCAAACGGCAAGATTTTAAGTTTGATGTTTTACACCTAACGCAGCTTTATACTAGCTCGATTCCAAGTTCACGAGTGAAGCTTGCAGCTTTCTCAGCAGCCCGTTTCTGATCAACTTTGCCTAAGATCCAAGGAGAGCTTACACCTGTAATGATAGTCATTACAGTCACTTTTCCTTTCATCTCGTTAGCTACTCTTGCTCCCCAGATAACATTTGCATCTTCATCTAACGATTCAGTGATGATTTCACCAATTCGGGAGATTTCCTCAAGCGTTAAGTCAGGTCCGCCAGTTACATGAATCAAAGCACCAGTAGCTCCTTCATAGTTGATATCAAGTAGAGGGTTTCCTAACGCGCCCTTCACAGCTTCATCAACTCTGTTGTTAGTGTCTGATGATCCAACACCTATTGCAGCTACACCGCCATTTGTCATAATCGCTCTAACATCAGCATAGTCTAGGTTAACTAAACTTGGTACCGCGATAGTTTCAACAATGCCTTTGATCATTGTTGCAATTAATTCATTTGCAACAGCGAATGCTTGCTGGATTGGTAAGTTTCCTGCGATTTGAACTAATCTGTTGTTATCAATTACAATCACAGTATCACATACTTGCCGTAGCTGTTGAAGCCCAAATTCTGCTTTATCGCATCGTGCCTTTTCAATGTTAAATGGCATTGTAACAGTTCCAATAACAATTGAACCAGTATCTTTAGCAACTTGCGCAACAACTGGCGCAGCACCAGTTCCAGTTCCACCACCCATTCCAGCACAGACAAATACCATATCTGAACCTTTAAGTGATTCTTTAACTGTTGAAAGTGATTCCTGAGCAGCTTCAGCTCCACGTGTTGGGTATCCACCACAACCTAGACCACGAGTACAATCTTTACCGATTAAGAACTTGCGATCAGCTCCAGTGATTCCTAAGTGTTGATGATCAGTGTTTGTCGCAATGATTTCAGCACCTTTAATTCCTTTCTTATAGAGCCAACCAACCATGTTGTTACCAGCTCCCCCAACACCAATTACCTTAATGTTCGCCTGAGACATGTTCTCAAAGTTGGATTCAGGCATACTCTCCAACGCATTTTCTACAATATATTCCATTTTGTTTTTACACCACCTCAATGTTTTGCAATACCATCCCCTCATTTAAGCATGGCTTGATTATGATTTTCGTTATTAAACGATTTCGTTTCTTGTACAGATGTACCTAGACCTATATCCTAGAGTATAGATATGCTTAAATACACTTAGTACATTACTTTCTCTAACAATCAGAAACCTGATACTACCGACAACACACATACAGAACACATTACACACGTAATAACCAAACAACTACCGAAACCAACGATATTAATTGTTCAAACTTGATATTTTCACACGATTTCTTTCGAACAGAGTTCAAAAGTTTACAACCTTGAAATGAAGGAAGAGTAGATTACTATTTAAAGTTTCTTCTGCACTACAGAGTAGTTTATTTAGCGATACTTTTGTTAAAATTCTTTGAGTTCTATGACGAGAAAAAGAGAGTTACAGATACTCAAAATCAGGAATCTTGCGACAAGGAAACAAAGGTAATCTTCTTTGCCCCCCATCAATTCTACGAAGTCTATCCAGTTCGTACTGAATTATTCTTTCTGCAGCATCGCAAATACTTTGAGGCGGATCGACTTCTTGAGCACCTTCCATTCTCCAAGGAGTGAATCGGCTAGGTTCAAAAGGTTTAGGCGAAGGAAGAGACCCACCTTCAAAACGCCATGACGAAACATCCGCCATACTTTCAGCCCCCATTTGGAATCCATATAAATCAACCACTGGAACACCACCATGAGCGTACACCATTGCTGCTGCGTGGCCCAATGGTTCAAGCCGATCAATGTTATCTATAACTATACTTGATCCATGAGCTAGTGCAGGACCGACAAAACGACCACGAAACATCCACCCTAACATTTCATCAAATGCTGCTGCATCAAGAACACTCGAGTCACAATATGCCTGAGAGGTTACATTAGACCTTCTTCCACCAGGTGTTAAGATACCCAAGGCATGACTATGAATCATGCACAAAGAGAATGTTCATAACTATTTATACATTGTTATAGTGAAACCAAAAGATTCAGCTACTCAATTGTTTTCTCTTCTTTGCCCTTCTTTTTAGAGAATTTATCTTTAACTTTTCCAAACAGAGATTGTGCACCAGGTTTAACTACTTCCGCCACCTTTTCCCCAGCAGCTTTCGCGCCATCAGAATAACTTTTCAGATTTCGCTTCAAAATGTTAGAATAATCGCCCATTTCTTTATCGATGTCACGAATTTTTCCACGCCATTTGTTCAAATACACCACGGTTTCTAAGGGATATTTAGATGGTTTGTCAGGCACATGTTCAGGATATCCTACTGCAACAAGTATCTGAGGCCTCACTTCATTAGGAATTCCAAGAATTTCCTTGATATCATCTTCTTCGAACGCGCCAATCCAGCGTGTTGCAAGGCCTAACGATTGTGCTTCAATAAGCATGTTTTGAGCAGCAGCCGCACAGTTTTGTACAGAATAGAGTTTTCGTCCACGCAACCCATAGTATCTTTCAGCCTTTTGGGGCTCTGCGCAAATAACGATTATTGCTGGCGCGGTTGTAATTTCAAATTGTTCATGACATTTTTCAGCTAAACCCTGCTTTTTACCGTTATCAAGAACAATGATAAATTTCCAATTTTGAATGTTTCCACAAGATGGTGCGTGCCTGCCAGCATCAAGAATTTTAGAGAGTTTATCCCAACTTACAGGCTGTGTTGTGAATTTTTCCACATTTCGCCTTCCCTTAATAAGTTCAATTACATCATCCATAATAGAAAGAATAAACAAAGAGAGGTATTTATATTTTGCTTATTTGTTATCTCTAATTGTTCTTGAAACTATACCCCCATTCCATAACCTTTTTAAGAGAAATTCGAAGCAAAAGAGCACATGTGCGGCATTGTTGGATACATTAGTTCTCAAAAACGATTAGATATCCCTACGTTCGTTGGCATGATCAAACGACTAGATTACAGAGGATATGATAGTTGGGGCATCAGTTATGCCACAACCTCAAATGAAATCGCTTCAGAACATCACGTTGGACGAATTAATCCTGAAGTAGCGCAAAAAGGAGAAGCACAAAAAATCATTGGCCATACACGTTGGGCAACGCATGGAGCAGTAACAGAGCAAAATACACACCCACATAT
The DNA here is from genome assembly GCA_964498285.1 of uncultured Methanosarcinales archaeon. GTDB lineage: Archaea > Nanobdellota > Nanobdellia > Woesearchaeales > GW2011-AR9 > CAZCGN01. The sequence goes on along the minus strand of CAZCGN010000003.1, from coordinate 38,186 downwards.
CTCGAATGATGGAAACATAACTCTTGTACATAACGGGATTATTGAAAATCATCTGGCTCTTAAAGAGCAACTTAAAGGTCATGGATTTACCTTTTATGGCCAAACTGATTCAGAAGTTCTCCCAAACTTGATTCAATTCCATCTAAAACAAACAGGTGATATTCATCGCGCAATCCAAAAAACGCTCCAGAACATTAAAGGAACATACGGCATTGCATTTATGCATAAAGAGTACGACAAACTTTTTTTTGCGCGTAAGGATTCGCCCCTTTTAGTAGGTATTGGCGATGAAGGCATGTTTGTCTCATCGGATGTCACTTCATTTCTAGACAGAACAAAAAAAGTCATCTACCTTGAAGATGGAGACTATGGTACGCTTAATTCAACATTAGAGATATTTAACGCTCAAAGTGGTCAAAAAGTTCATCGAGAAATAAACACCATTGAGTGGGACATTGAAAGAGCAAAAAAGGGCGAATTCAAACATTTCATGCTCAAAGAGATCTCTGAACAAGTTAACACCATCAAACTTGCCATCATGCAAGAAGAAAAGACGGTACGAGCCATTGTTGAGAGATGTCGTAACAGTAACGTGTTTGTTGTTGCGTGCGGGTCAAGTTATAATGCTGCAAAAGCAGCCGAAATTGAGTTTCTAGAAAAAGGATGTATGCTAAGAATCATTCAAGCACACGAATTTTCTCATTATGCACCATTTTTAGATGCGTCATCAACTGTGCTTGCAATTTCTCAATCTGGCGAGACCATCGACCTCCTTACTGCAGTAAAGGCTGCAAAACTGAAAGGAGCACATATAATTTCTATTGTAAACGTACAAGGCTCAACCCTCTCTCGTGTGTCTGATGAAGTATTGTATATGAACGTTGGGCCAGAGATTTGTGTTCTTTCAACCAAAAGTTATACTGCTCAGGTTGCAATGCTCCTCCTTATTGCACGAAGTTTTGATCAATCTGTGACAGCTGCACGCGAAGAAATTGCTGAAATTGAAAGAAACATCTACTATCTTACATCAAAACATTGCGCAGAAGAAACTAAACAAATCTCTCAAATTTTACGGTACTCCCCACATTTGTACCTCATCGGGCGTGACCGTGATGTTGCAACGGCACATGAAGCTGCACTCAAGATCAAAGAAGTTTCGTATATCCATGCTGAATCGTTTGCAGGAGGAGAGATTAAGCATGGACCTATTGCAATGATTGAACATGGCAGCCCTTGCATTGTATTTGTACCAAATGAAAATCCAGAAGACATTTTATCAAACGCGCAGGAACTTAAGAGCCGTGGCGCATTTATCATTGGTATAGCTGAAACAGTACATGATGTGTTTGATGTCCAGATTAAAGTGAGAAGTCCTGATCGGTTTGGCCCGATCTTGCGTATTATCCCAATCCAGGTTTTAGCATATTATCTTGCAACAATGCGAGGTTTGGACCCAGATAAGCCGCGCAATCTTGCAAAATCGGTTACGGTGAAATAATATATGGACACCATAACAATCGAAGCGAGACCAAACGAAGCTACAACATACTACTTTGAAGCGGTTCGTAATGGAGAGATGATAGGTAGAGCAAGACTGATTGTTGCTCATAATGGTTTACACAAGGAACCTTTCGGCCTTATTGAGGATCTTAATGTTACAGAGGCATATCAAAATCAAGGAGTTGGAACAAAACTTCTTAACAAAGTTATCTTGAAAGCTAAAGACCTTGGTTGTTACAAACTTACCTGCACAAGTAGACTTTCACGCAAAAGACTGCACATATGGTATGAGAAGATAGGATTTACACACACAAGCAAAGGGTTTCGAATGAATTTAGAGTAAAGATGAAGATGGATCAAAAAAAAGTGGTGGTGGTTGGAGGAGGCACAGGTACCTCCACCATTCTAAAAGGTTTGAGGAATTATCCTCTTGACATTACTGCAATTGTTGCTATGTCTGATAGTGGTGGATCAACAGGAATTTTACGAAAAGATTTTGGAATCTTGCCCACAGGAGATGTTCGACAATGTATGGCAGCTCTCATGGATGATGCGAATGCCGCACATTTTAATCATAGATTCTCACAAGGGTTCTTAAAAGGCCATAGCGCAGGAAATATCTCACTTGCAGCCCTTACAGAATGTTTTGGTTCGTTTGATTCTGCCCTTGAACATTTTTCAACACTCTTCTCTCTTTGTGGCACTGTTATTCCTGTAACATTGGAACCCCACGAACTTCACATTGCACTTTCTTCTGGAAAAATCTTGCAAAGTGAGGAAGAAGTTGATAGAAACACGGAAATTTCGCGCGTAGGATACTCTACAATTTCCCTTGAACCAAAGCCTGCTGCTAGCCAAAAGGCGCTTGATGCAATTAAACATGCTGACCTGATTGTTCTTGCCCCTGGCTCGTTATACCAAAGTATTTTGCCAGTACTACTCCCAGAAGGCATTATAAATGCCCTATCTCAAACTACAGCGAAAAAAGTGTACGTCGCAAATTTAGTAAATAAATATGGACATACAACCAGTTTTAGTGTGCAAAAATATCTTAGTGAGATAACAAAAGTTATTGGCAAAGATGTTTTTGATAGTATCATTGTACATGACCAAAAGCTTGAACTGACTGACCAGGTTACTGTGGGAAAAAAAGATTCACGCATAATTCTTGCAAATTTAATTGGCGAGAGTCAAAAACAATTGGCATACGACTTTTTACAGCGAAATACATACAGGCACGATGCCAATAGGACTGCTGCTGTTCTTAATTCGCTTCTTAGTGAAAAGACAGTTGTTGTTTTTGATTTGGACGATACGCTCTATGATCGTCTGGGTCAGATACGGGACGCACATAGATTTGAAGATGTAAAGAACATTACACTTCTACCGGGTGCTAAGGATGTTATTACAAATACTTCAATTATTCCCATCCTTCTTACGTATGGTCCTGAAGAAGAGTACCAAAACACCAAAATTGATGTACTGGGGATACGAGAGCTTTTCTCAGAAATTCATGTTTGTAGCAAACGTGAAGAAAAACAGGAGATTCTGAAGAAAATTAGAGAAAAGTATCCACACTCAACAGTAATTTCTGTAGGGGACCGAGTCGATAATGAAATTATGCACGGTAATCGAAAAGGGACAATTACTGTTCACATCAAACGAGGAAAGTATGCTAAAGTAACGCCGCAATCCAATATCCAGCAACCTACCTTTAAAATAACTCAGCTTAGTGAGTTACAAAATGTCTTAGATGTTCTTAGAAAACATAAAACAACTATCTGTGACGTGCCAAACTTACAGTAAAGCCTACAACATTCACAAGAAACGAGTTTGTAGCATCAGCAATCTCTTCTCCAATCTCTTTTTTCTTTTTACCATCAGCTTCTTGGGACTCAACAAAACCACGACTTAGTTTAATTTTGATAAGTTTCTTTTTCTTTAAGACTTGTTTTATTTGCTCAAGAACTGCAATTGTTAGGCCATTCTTTCCAACGGTAACTACTGGATCAAGTCCTTTTGATTTGAGTTTGAGAGTCTCGAAGTTCATGAAATCCAAAGAGCAGGTCTGCTTTATAAAACTATACTCAAAACAGAAACATAAAGAGCGATATTAGAATCAGAAGTAATCCCAAACCTGCCAAAGGATACATGATTTGCTCAATCGGAGTTATGTGTTTGAAATTCTTTAAACGATAAAGAACAAACTTGTAGATGAACTCAAGCTTTTTGCCTAATTGTGCGAACCACAAATTGAGGTTCATACTCATCCGTTTAAAATCCATAGAAAAAAGAAAGAAATGAAAGGTTAAAAACTTTACTCTTCAGCTTTTGGAGCTTCTTGTTGCACTGCAGGTGCTTCAACCAAAGGTTTTGGACCTTGCTTTGCAACTTTTAGGTTAATTTGAACTGTTGTAATATCAACCATTTCACCACACACAGTGATCCGTTTTTGAAGACCTTTCTGTTTACGCCTGGTTTTTTTCTTACCAATCGTACGTTTAAGACCAGAAAATCCAACGCCTCCTGTTGTTAAAATACGCTTTCGCCTTTCTTGAATGCCTTTTCGCATGGGGAATCCCGCTTTATCAGACCCTCCAGTTAAAACGAATTCATATCCAGGATATCCAATAGTATCTCCAAGAATAGTCTCACCAATACGCTTTCGCATTAATGCTTCTGCAGGTTCACCCTCAAGCTCAACCTGCACACTTTTTCCGTCTTTGGTACCAAAGACAACTTTAAATTTTAATTCTACTGGCATTTTTGTTTTCTCCTAACTTTTGTTCCCGAGGACCAAAGGAACTCTTGTTCCACCACAACAATGTGCCTCAGCAACCAGTAGAACTGTAGGATTTAGCCCCATTTATAAATTAATCGTCTCAATACGAGAAAATGATAAATAGTAGATCTGTTTTGGGAACCTAGATGATCTCAGGGATCGTCACAGAATCAAATCTTCTTCGTGTAAGTATTGCTATAAGTTTACTTGGTCTTATTTTTTTGTACTTGTATGCAAGCGAAATTCGTTTAGATCCAGTAACAGAAATTGATACTCTTCGTATTGATTCTTCAGTTACGGTTACAGGACGCGTAAGCAAAGTTACGCAGCAAGAACATGTGGCTTTTTTAGATATTGAAAATGAAAAAATAGAAAAAACGAAAGTATTCTTATTCAAGGACCATGACATATGGATCCATGTTGGAGACTATGTAGAAATTACAGGAACTATTGAAGAGTATGAAGGTGAAAGAGAAGTCATTGGAAACTCTGTTGTTCTAAAAGGGAAGGTGGCTACCACTTCTTAAATGTTTTAAGGGCTTCTTCAATTTCATTCTGTCTCCATCCTACTTCCAAAAGCTGCGTATGCACCTCACTTTGTGATATCCCTTTCTTTCGCTCTTGCTCCATATACTCAATAAGCTGACGAATGTTGAGCGCAGGTAAATTCCTGCGAAGCTTTCTATCTAAGACAAACAGAACTCCTAAAACTGAGAGCAGAGCAACTGTTGAGAGGGATGTGAACATGCGCTTTGTAAAACGCCATGCAGCTTTACCTATTGCAGCACCTGCTGCAGGCAGTGGACCGTCTAAAACCTCTTCAATAAAACTTGGCCCCTCATCTTGCGCTTCCTGCTCTTCTTGTTCTTCTACATCAGACTCTGCTTCTGTTTCTTGCACCATCTGGATACATACACCATCTACCCGTTCATACCCTTCTACACAAATAGAAGCGCCTCCACCCCCACTTGAGGATCCGCCTCCACCTCCTCCTGATGAACTTGAGGAGCTTGAGCTACTTGAAGATGAAGATGGTAAACTGAGGATGGTAACGTTATTTGAACAACGTTCTATTCCATCCCCAGTCCCATCATTTGGTGTGATGCACGATTGCCAGACCTCACCCGCCTGGGTCTCTTGCGAGACTATGATGTTTGTTTGATTATTGTAGAGCGCAAGAATTTGCTGTGCTGAAAGAGATCTGTTCCAGATTCTCAGTTCATCAAGTGTTCCGTTTAAATTGAATGCATTTCCTGTTGAAACCACCCCTACAAACAAGTTTTGTGTAGGACGTTGATACGTTCCTACAAGATTCACACTTACGTTTAAAGCACCATCAATGTATAAACTCATATTCGTTCCATTAAATGTTCCAGCAACATGATACCACTTATTAAGATCAACCTTAGGCGAATTCAACAGTTGTGCAGGAACAGATCCATTTCCAATCTGAAGAGAAAATCCACCATTATAGTAGAAAAGACCATACCCATTTCCAATTGCTCCATTAAAAATGTTAAGAATTGACCCATTTGAAGTATTGGATTTAGCTTTTACTCTTGCGTCCAGAGAAAACGTAGAGATATTCAGTGGAGCTAGATTACTTGTGAGAAACCCACCTGTTGTAGAACCATTAAACTCCATTGCACCATGCCCATCAAAACCACCTGTTCCATTGTACACGAGTGCATCTACTGAAGCTGCTGTGAGATTGTTTATATTTAAAGCATAGTCCCGTGCAAAGGTATTATTTGTACCTCCTTCAAACGGGGCGTAAAATACTAGTTGAGATGAAGAGTTAACAAACCAGTTCGTATGATTCGTCACATTATCACCTACATTAGGTTCATTTATTACGGGTGTTACAGTAAGGTTCTCATTGGTACTATTAATGCTTAGATCAGTTGTATTAAGCATTATACTCGTGATATTCGGCAAAATGTTTGTCGTAATATTTGTTGTTAATGGAAAGTAATCTAAAGCTCCTCCTACTCCACCAATACTATAATTTTGTGGGTCGTTTCCAATACCATTTCCGGTTTGATCATTCCCATTATAGTCATGGTAAAAGTTTCCCCCCCGACACGCACCGCCAATGATGCTTGTTTGTGTACAATCTACGCTTCGGTTCCAGGAGTTATTTGTCTCATAATCAATTGTATTATTGAGTGTGCTATTCAAAAAGTTGTTATAAATTGTGTTGTTATACGATTCATTAAGTCGTATCCCTATGGTATTATTACGAATAATATTGTGAGCAATTCTGCTATCATTAATCTCAAACCAATCAATTCCTACACTTGAGTTCTCTACAGTAATATTTTCTATAACCCATCCTCGTGCGGGATCCGCGCTAATTCCTGTTGCAAACCCATTAAGAGTAATATTCTTTATTCCAACATTACTCTGACCAACTGAGACAAATCCTGATCCAGTCCCATCACCTTGAATAGTGTATCCTTGTCCATCAATGGTGATTCCGCTTCCCGCCAAAGTAAAACAAGAACCGCTTACACTTAGATTACTTGTTATGGTGATATTTCCTGCTACAAGTCCACATTCCCCGGTTGATGATGAAAGCACAATTACTCCATTTGAACATCTTCCTTCGCCATCTCCTTCCTCATCGTTTGGCGTGATACACGCAGACCAGTTATCACCTGCTTTTGTTTCTTGTGAGACGATTAGATCTTTTTGGTTATTGTAGAGTACGGAAATTTGTTCGGGTGAGAGAGATCGATTAAAGATAATAAGATCATCAATAGTTCCGTTCAAGGATTGTACATTATTTTTATTAGAAGCTATTTTTATGTTTCCAATTGCATTCTCATTAATTGTTGTTGTATTAATGGCTTCTAAAGATCCATTAACATAAAGGCCAAGAGTTCCGTTGTATGTTAATGCTAAGTGATACCAAGAGTTTAGCACAAGGTTTGTTGTGGCACAGAGTGTTGATCCACCAAGTTTTGTTCCAACCTCACCATTCGGGCAAACATTTGTTGTTGCAGATATCCATTTACGACCCACTCTTCCAACTCCTCCATTTGCCTGGCTAATGACTGTTTGAATTCCACCACTTGACTTGAGCTTCACCCAGGCTGAAACACTAAAATTGCCCGCGGTGATGTCTCTAAAATTAGGGTTGTTCACTGCAAGTCTGCTATTTCCGGTACCGTTAAATTCATAGGCTCCATATCCATCATGGCCACCAGTCGCGTTCCAACTATTCAAAGCACCACCGGGGGAATTTAGAATGTTCCCATACCCACTATAATCCTGAGTGTTGTTTGTTGTTGTTTCGTTAATCTTCTCAAATGGAAGATTCAAAACCGTAATTGATGTTCCATTCACATACCAATTTGTTATGTTTGTTATGTTATCACCATCAACATCGGTGGAGTTCCAATACAACGTGAGATTTTCACTCGTCAAATTCGTTGAAACATCTGTACTATTAAGAGAAATTGTCCAAAGGTTCGGTTCAAGGTTTCCAATTGTTTCAGTGTCAGATGTCAGTTGCGTTGCATTATCACTACCATCATGCGCTGTAACCGTCACGTTTATCACTTGATTTTTACTAAAGTTTCCGGGATTAAGAGAAGAGACCACTACAGTTCCAGTTGAAACAGAAGTGTTTGTTTGAATGAATGTTAACACATTATCAACATACCATTTAAAATCGATAGTTCCTGGATCACTATTTGCATCTGAATATGTTGTGTTTGTAAAGAGAGTATTATTAGTTGCAGTGTCTTCTGAAGGAGCTATACTCGGGGAAGTTAATTGTGGTGCGCTGTTGGCAGCAGCTTCCAATATTGTAACATTACTTGAACAGGTTTGAACACCATCTTCCTCCCCATCGTTCGGCGTGACACATGCTGACCAGTTATCCCCCACAGTTAGTTCTTGGCTTACAAGAACAGTCTTTTGAGAATTGTTGAGTGCAACTATCTGCTCAGAACTAAGCGTCAAATTCCAAATAGTTATATCATCAATTGTTCCATTGAAAAATTTTGAGCCATCAAGATTCCGTGCAATGAATGTTTGGTTTAAAGACGTGCTCCAACCTTTACTTCCAGAAGACGTGAGTTCTCCATTTCGATATACTAAAAGAGACGTTGCATTATACAACGTACACACATGTGTCCAAGAACCAATTCTTCCACTAAAAAACCCTCCCACTCCTTGGTCGTTAGTATCATTCCCTCTAATAGTTAAACCATCACTATCAATCCCTATTTCAAAAGCCTGCCCTGAACCTATTTTTCCGTACGAAAACATTGATGTAAATCCATTATCTGCTGTAGAAGACGGATTGACCCAAAAACAGATACTTCTTGCCTGAGTGCTATGTGGAAGAGTGCTGATGTTACCTAACGCAATATTATCGTTCACTCCATCAAAGGTATACGCACCAGTACCGTCATAACCTGTGGTTGGTGCCCAAATAACTCCTCCCTGATCAGTTCCATTATTACCATACCCACTGTAATCCCATGCATTGTCTGTTGTTGTCCCGTTGATTTTCTCAAACGGCATGTTCAAAACTACAATTGATGTGCCATTATATTTCCAGACCACAGCAGTTGTAACTGAATCACTATCCAAGTCGAACGAGTCAATATTGAGAGTAACATTCTCATTCGTATCGTTCGTTGCAACATTCGTTGTGTTAAGGACAATTGTGTTTACAGTTGGCAACTGATTAATACTAAAGTTGCCGTTTACAAATCCAACATTATTATTCGTATCGTTTGCATAGACCGTGATATTGAACGCACCTCTGCCTGGTGTAAACGTTGTGTTCGTACATGATGCTATTGTCGTATTAGCTCCACCATTAATACTATACCAACAATCATCAAGTGCTGTTTCATCATTTGCCGTGAAGTTCAAATCCAATGTTGTTATGTTGTAGCGTGTATCGTTAACTGGATGTCCCAAGATAAGCGTAGGTGCTGTACTATCAACCGCAGCTGCTAAAATAGTAACATTACTACTACATACAATAGTTCCATCCTGGTCTCCATCATTCGGTGTGACACATGCAGACCAATTATCGCCATCTGTTGTTTCTTGTGAAACAATCAAATCAGTGTTGTTATTATAAATTGCAAGTATCTGCTGTGGTGAAAGTGGCCTATCAAATACAAGAATTTCGTCAAGCGTCCCATCTAAATTTCTGCTGCCACCCCCTGGAAAACTACCTATAGTTGTAAAATCACTTGCATCAACATGCCGATCATTCATAAGATGTTCATAAAACGATCCATTGATATAAAGATCCAATCCACTACTATTCTGAAGAAACACAATATGGTGCCACGTGTTTGCAGAGATGTAATATCCCGAATTGACATACCCTCCATTATGGTAGCTGTGGAGATTTCCGTCACTTGCAATTTCCATCATAACACCATTATTCCCGCCGGTCTCATCGCCAAAGAAGAACGTTTCTTGGATTGTGTCAAATTTAACTCTTAGAGATATTGTATATGACCCATTCTCACCAGAGGAGATATAATCCAGGTTCCCAACGTCCATATGGTTAGTACCATCAAATTGATATGCCCCATACCCATCATACCCTGCAGTTGAATTCCATGCAACTGTGTATACATTAACACTACTTACATTGCCAGAATAATCTTTAGTGTATGTGCTGTTACTTCCTCCTTCAAAAGGTAAATTCAATTTAGTAATTGATGTGCCATTTCGATACCAATTAGTAATATTCTTGATATTATCATCCTCAGCATCTGTTGCGTTAAAATAAAGCGTCAGATTTACGTTCGTACTGTTACTACTCACATTTGTTGTATTAAGAACCATAGTATCGATAGTTGGTGGAAGACCAATAATTGTAAGATCACTAGACCAAAGAGTTGTAGAATCTCCAGTAGTATCGTTAGCATACACACTCACATTCACTATATCCCCTCCAGAAAAGTTTCCAGAATTAAGTAACGAGTTAACAGCTGTGCCTGTTGAAATGCTATTATTTGTTTGATTAAACACGTTAGTTCCGTTTACATACCACTTGAAGTGAACTGAGCCGAGATCACCATTCACATCAGAATAAGTTGAACTTGCAGTTAAGTTACTATTTAGATTTGCTGAAGCAGGAACAATGGTAGGAGTTGTGACTGTTGGAACGGCAGCTGCAAAAATGTTGGTAATAGTAACATTATTACTACACACTTGTGCTCCATCCTCTGTCCCATCATTTGGAGTAATGCATGAACTCCAATTGTCACCAATTGTTGTTTCTTGTGAGACTATCAAATCCGTTCTATTATTATAGAGTGCATTGATTTGCTCTGCCGATAATGAGAAATTGAAGATGAGAGCATCATCAATTGTTCCATTCCAATACTCGTCAGGTCCTGGATGGGCACCAATCCAGATATTACCAAATTCTCCAAGTGGACCTGTTGCAGCCTCGGAGACATTTAATATTCCATCATAGTAAATTGCAGTGTGAGTTACATTCCATGTTGCTGCGATATGATGCCATGCCCCATCCGCAATATTTGCTCCAGTGGTATCCAGTTCGCCCGCACTTAAGCCCGTATCAAATCTAATGTTTCCTTCGCCACTAATTTTTCCAAGCTGAAGGTACGAACCTGCTGAATGTCCAAACACCCATGCCCAATTACCTGAAAATTGATCGTGTTTTGCCCATGCAGCATATGTGAAACCTTGGCCCAAGTTTGCTGTGATGCCAAGTGGTGTTTCAATGTAATCGTTTGCACCATCAAACACATATGCACCACGACCATCGAAGCCACCTGTTGCATTCCACACAATCCCTCCATGACCAGTCCCATTATTCCCATACCCACTGTAATCCCAAGCATTACTTGTGTTTGTTCCATTGATCTTCTCAAATGGCATGTTAAGAACAGCTATGCTTGTACCATTACGATACCAATTTGTGATGTTTTTGATGGAGTCGCTATCAGCGTCTGTCGCATCCCAATGTAGTGTAAGGTTCATTGCAGTATTATTTGTTGATACGTTCGTTGAATTGAGAACCACGTTACTAATTGTTGGAGCAGTGTTACCTGCAGCTGCTGCAGCGAGGATAGTAACATTACTTGAACAAACTTGTGCTCCATCTTCTCTTCCATCGTTTGGTGTAACACACGCAGACCAATTATCGCCAATGGTGGTTTCATTCGAGATGATTAAATTTGTTTTATTTTGGTACAGTGCCAAAACCTGCTCAGGAGATAATGTTCTATTAAAAATTAGTACTTCATCAATAGAACCAGTAAAATATGCTTCGGCGTTAGTATATTCCCTTCTTCCAACATTAACATTTGTTGCAGATACTTGAATAGGACCTACTGCATCAGATCTAGATGTATCAAACCCACCATCAACATATAATGTAAGTATAGAAGAGCCATCTGCAATAAATTGATATGTTCCAACAACATGGTGCCATGTGCCATCCTGTATATTTGTTGTACTATCTAATCTTGTTTCAGTATCTCCTGCTTTAAATACAGAAATAGAAGGAGCATCATTAGCATCAACCCCAGTAAGTAGACCATAACTTCGCTGATTAGCTGGGTTATCATCTTTTGTAAGAATCTGCATTAAATTAGATGACGAGGTTTTCATCCAAACAGAAAGTGTAAGTCCAGAGGTAACATCAAGACTATTGGAATCAAGCACACTAATATAATCATTTGATCCATCAAATTCATATGAACCCTTTCCATCAAAGCCTCCTGTTGCGTTCCATACAATCCCTCCCTGTTCAGACCCATTATTGCCATATCCGCTATAATCCCATGCATTGTTTGTCGTCGTCCCATTAATTTTCTCAAACGGCATATGAAGTAAAGCAATACTTGTTCCATTCACATACCAATTTGTGATATTAGTTATTGAATCTCCATTGATGTCATTTGCTTCTAGATACAACGTAAGATTCTCTGTTGTCACATTTGTTGCGACATTAGTGGTGTTCAGAACGATCGAGGTGATATTTGGAGGTGTTGGTGCGGTTGTTGTTACAATCTCACTGGAACATACTTGCGATCCATCTTGCTTCCCATCATGTGGTGTGACGCATGCGGACCAATTACTCCCACCGGAAAACTGACCTGCAACAAGTGTATCAAACCTACTATTGTTAAGCAACAAAATTTGCTCAGGAGTTAGTGAAAGGTTCCATAAAATTACATCATCAATTGTTCCATTCCATGCTTGACCCCCATTTGCATCGCTGCCAATATGAAAGTTGGCTGAAGAGTGTGAAGGAACAATAGTTGTACTTGCTTCGTGAACTCCATTATCATACAGATGCATAAGATTCTCACTATCATCATACACTAAAGTTACAAAATGCCACTCGCCAAATCCCCATGAAGCAGAACCACTGACACTTACTTCGTTTGTTCCATTAGCAATGGTTGCTCTTAATCGAGGAGAACCCTCTGTATACTCTAACATATATCCTGTGTTAAGGAACGTGGCACTTCCTGCAATAACTTTCTGATCAGCATTATCTATCCCACTTAATTTTGCCCACAAACTTAATGAGAAGTCACCACTCGGATTACCTATGTTCGCTGCAGGGATTAAAAGATGTCTGGAATTCGATCCATTAAATTCATATGCTCCCTTACCATCATGTCCACCTGTCGCATTCCACAAAGAAGTTACTTGTTCTGAAGCATTATTCCCATTTCCACTGTAGTCCCAGGTATTCGTATCTGTTGTGCCATTTACTTTTTCAAATGGCATCATGAAAATACTTGCAGAAGTACCATTCACATACCAATTAGTGATATTTTTAATAGCATCGTTGTTCACATCAGACGCCGTATAGAATAGTGTTAAATTGTCTGTTGTGTAGTTCGTTGAAACACTAGTTGAATTAAGCACTAAGTTACTTATTGTTGGAGCAGCTTCGGCTGCTAGAATTGTCACATTACTTGAACAAACTTGTGCCCCATCTTCTTCTCCATCGTTCGGTGTGATACATGCTGACCAGTTATCACCAGCTGTTGTTTCTTGCGAAACGATTAAGTCAGTCTTATTGTTGTAGAGTGCTGAGATTTGTTCTGCTGAGAGTGATCTGTTGTAAATAATAACATTATCAATCGTTCCATTGAAATTATTAGCTCCTGTTTCAGCCATGCCAATATATAATGGGTCATTTGGTGCTGAAGTAATTGATGAGATAGTCTTTGTACCAGATGTTATTCCATTAACATAATAATTAACATCAGTCCCAGAATAGGTTAGGACAACATATTGCCATTCCCCAACAGTTATAGAGTTATTATTTGATATTGCTCCATCTCCAGCCACTGCAAAAAAGCTTAGAACATTAATTTCATTAGTATCGTTTTTAACCCTTAAAACCCAGCCATTATTAAAGTCAACACCATCATCACGATGTCCAACTAGGTCCATTGCAGTACCAAAATCAATTTTTGATGGTTTTATCCACAAAGATACACTGAAATCTTGTGTAACATCAAATGAAGTATCTGCGGAGATTTTTAGACCGTTACCATTACTTCCATCAAACTCATACGCACCACGACTATCAAACCCGCCTGTGGCATTCCATATAGGAGAGCCCTGCTCACTGGCATTATTATTATTGCCACTATAATCCCATGCGTTGTTCGTTGTCGTCCCATTAATCTTCTCAAACGGCATGTTGAGAACAGTTATCGATGTGCCATTAGCATACCAATTAGTGATGTTTTTTACTGAGTCACTATCAAGATCTGTTGCGTTAAAGAATAAAGTTACATTCTCATTCGTATCATTGGTTCCAACATTCGTAGTATTCAGAACCTGGTTGTTGGTAGTTGGTAATTGATTAATTGAAAAATTGCCGTTTGCAAAGCCAATGTTATCACTTGTATCGTTCGCATAGACAGTTATGTTAAAAGCGCCTCTTCCTGGGGCAAATGTTGTATTTGTGCAACTTGCGATTGTGGTGTTTGCACCATTATTAACACTGTACCAACAATCGTCCAAAGCAGTTTCATCAACTGCTGTAAAGTTCAGATCCAAGGTTGTAATATTATAACGAGTGTCATTTACTGGATGTCCTAAAACGACTGTTGGTGAAGTGGAATCTACTGCTGCCACGGCTAAGATTGTAACATTACTCGAACAAACTTGCGTACCATCTTCTTCTCCATCATTTGGTGTCACACATGCAGACCAATTATCACCGATCGTTGTCTCTTGAGATACAATAAGGTCCGTTCTGTTGTTGTAGAGTGCTAAGATTTGCTCTGCAGATAGAGAACGGTTGAAAACCATTATATTATCAATTGTCCCATTCCAATATTCTGTATCTGATTGTGTTTTACCAATTAAGACACTATTTGTATTTGAGCCTAGTGTTGAACCTACTAAAGCTGTACTATTCTCAAGAACACCATCAACATAAATTTTGATGAGACTTCCATCATATGATCCAACAATATGGTGCCAATTAGTATCATCAATTGATGTTACACTATCTCCAGAATTATACCAAGTACCATCATTCACCCAGAATCTTGCTTTATTTGTAGCCCATCCGCCACCAAAGGCAAAAACGTTTTCCTTTCGTAGAACATCTTTTTCTGCAGTTAATATTCCTGATGAAGAAGTTTTAACCCAAGCCGAAATGGTTATTTTTTTAAGACCATCAAAAGAATTTATATCACCTAAATTAATATAATCATCAGTACCATCAAATTCATACGCTCCAAAACCACCAAAACCACTTGTTGCATTCCAAACAGGACCATTTACACTTCCATTATTGCCAAAACCGCTATAATCATACGCATTATTTGTGGTGGTAGAATTAACTTGTTCAAATGGCATGTTAAGTACAGTTATTGAAGTCCCGTTGTTGTACCAGTTCGTAATGTTCTTGACTGAATCACCATCTGCATCACTCGCATCAAAGTACAAAGTTAGATTTTCGCCAGTACCATTCGTCGCAACATTCGTTGTATTCAAAACCAAGTTACTTGTCGAAGGCAAAGTATTCAAGATCGTCACATTACTACTACAAACTTGCGCTCCATCTTCTCTTCCATCGTTTGGTGTAACACACGCAGACCAATTATCGCCAATTACTGTTTCATTTGAGACTATCAAATCAGTTCGGTTGTTGTAAAGTGCCGAGATTTGTTCTGCTGAAAGGGAACGATTGAAGGCTTTTAATTCATCAATTCCACCTGCAAAAAACCGATCTGCAGCAGGAGAACTTCCAATATGCCAAGCGCCTGTTCCAGCAGTTGCTGTTCCACTATACGCTTGAGATCTATCTAAAACACCATCAATGTAAAAAGTCACATCTGAACTATTATATGTTACTGCAACATGTTGCCAAGTACTTAATGCTAAATCTGATGTTGATTCAAAATCATTGCTTGAGCCATCATGAATATTTATCCCTACTCTTTGTTTCAAACTCTCTAATCCTTGTGATCCTAATCTGAAACAGATTGTAGTCCCTCCAGCACCCTCATCACAAAAGACATTATGAAGCCAAGCATCACCTGTAACTGGCCACACCGTTGGCCTCACCCAAGCCATCACTGAAAAAGGGGTTCCAAAAGTAAATGAAACATCATCTGTAATAATTATTTCATCGTTTGACCCGTCAAATTCATATGAACCTTTCCCATCATACCCTCCTGTCTCGTTCCATACAACTCCGCCCTGCTCAGACCCATTATTGCCAAAACCGCTATAATCCCACGCGTTGTTAGTAGCAGTTCCATTAATTTTTTCAAACGGCATATGAAGTAAAGCAATACTTGTTCCATTCACATACCAATTTGTAATGTTTTTGACTGAATCACTATCGAGATCAGTTGAATTGAGATACAAAGTTACATTTTCATTCGTATCATTGGTTCCAACATTCGTTGTATTCAAAACCAGGTTGTTGGTTGTTGGTAATTGATTAATTGAAAAATTGCCGTTCGCACGCCCAACATTATTACTTGTATCGTTCGCATAGACCGTGATATCAAAATTACCCCGACCTGGTGTAAATGTAGTATTCGCACATGAAGCTAAAGTTGTATTTGTCGCTCCAGCATCGACTGTGTACCAACAAGTACTAACTGAAGTCTCATCAGATATAAAATAATCCAGGTTAATAGTAGTTGTGTTATACTTTGTATCATTAACAGGATTTACTATTGTAACTGATGGCTCTAAAATATCTCCAAGAATCGTAACATTACTTGAACACACTTGCGCTCCATCTTCTTCTCCATCATTTGGAGTTACACACGCTTGCCACACATCGCCAACAGTTGTTTCTTGTGAAACGATTAAATCCGTTCGATTGTTATACATAGCAGTTAGTTCTTCTAAACTTAAACTACGATCAAAAATCATTATATTGTCCATAGTGCCATTAAATCTACTTCCTAATGCAATGGCATTAGTATTTGCACTGATTGAACCACTAAAAGAATCAGTTGCCCTCTCCACATTGTCTACATATACTTTCAGATTAGACTTATCATATCGTGCAACAATAAAATGCCACTTTAAATCATCAAAGTACTCACCTTGGCTAGTCCATTCAGCCATATTATTATTAGTACCCTCTAATCTAAAAAACAACCCATTTGAGGCTTGATCAGTTCTAAACGCAAGAACATATCCACTACTTGTCCAAACTTCTTTAGCAATCAGATTAACATAATTGGGCATATCTGCAATAGCATCATTCAATTTTATCCAGGCAGTAATCGTCATTTCATCAGTAAGATCTAAACTATCATCATCAGGAACAGAAAGAGAGGATGTTCCAGAAGTAGCACCATTAAATGTATACCCCGCACTTCCATCAAACCCACCTGTTTCATTCCAAAAAGGAGAATTAGATTCACTTGCATTATTTCCATACCCACTATAGTCCCATGCATTGTTTGTATTTGTACCATTAATTTTCTCAAACGGCATGTTCAAAACAGTTATAGAAGTACCATTGTTGTACCAATTCGTAATATTGGCTATTGTATCTTGATTACTATCTGTTGCATTCCAATATAAGGTGAGATTTTCATTAGTACCATTCTTTGCAAGATTGGTTGTGTTAAGTACAAGATTATTCAAAACAGGCAACTGGTTAATACTAAAGTTACCGTTTGCAAAGCCAACATTATTACTTGTATCATTTGCATAGACTGTTATATCAAAACTGCCTCTTCCTGGAGTGAATGTAGTGTTCGCACACGAGGCCAAAGTAGTGTTCGCACCATTGTTAACACTGTACCAACAATCGTCCAAGGCAGTTTCGTCAGTTGCAGTGAAGTTAAGATCCAAAGTGGTGGTGTTATAACGTGTATCGTTCACAGGATGGCCTAGAATGACTGTCGGCACAGTTGTATCAGCAACCGCTAAAATAGTAACATTACTACTACACACTTGCGCCCCATCCTCACTCCCATCGTTTGGTGTAACACACGCAGACCAATTATCGCCAATTACTGTTTCATTTGAGACTATCAAATCCGTCCTGTTATTGTAGAGAGCAGAAACTTGTTCAGGAGTAAGTGTCCGATTAAAAATCATTACTTCATCGATAGTTCCATTAAAAAGATTAGCGCCAGATCTTGCACCAATCTCTAAGGGCACATTATTCAAAATAGTTGAAGAAAGGGTATCTTGCGTAAATCCAGAAGTTAAAAGAGCACCATTACCATATAAATTTAAGCCTGAAGCTGAAGATGAACCATCATATGTAAAACCAACAAAATGCCATTGATTTAACGCAAATGTTTCTGTAGAATCTTTCCGTATAGTATTAGCGCCACTATTTCTTAGACCAACGACAATTGAAGTTGAACTTGTTTGGTCTGAGGAATATTGTAAGGAATATCCTTTAGAATTGTCTGCAGCATCTGCTTTTCCAAGAATAAAGTCAAAACCACTATCACTTTTGGGATATATCCATGCAAATATTGAAAATGTATCTGTTCTTTCTAAATCTATTGAAGCTGAATCTGGTATAGAGATGTAATCATTAACATCATCAAATTCATACGCGCCATAGCCATCAAATCCGCCTGTGGCATTCCATACAACTCCTCCATTTTCAGATCCGTTGTTACCATACGAGCTGTAATCGTATGCATTATTTGTTGTTGTTCCATTAATTTTCTCAAACGGCATATTCAGAACAGTGATGGATGTGCCATTAACATACCAGTTAGTGATGTTTGTAACTGAATCACTATCTGCATCACTTGCATCAAAATACAATGTTACGTTCTCACTCGTATCATTCGTTGCAACATTCGTTGTGTTCAAAACCACGTTACTTGTCGAAGGCTTAGAATTCAGTATCGTAACATTGCTCGCTCCACTACATACAGTAGTCCCATCAGAAGTCCCATCGTTTGGTGTGACGCAAGCACTCCATACATCACCCCTTTCAGTGTTCGCACTCACAATCACATCGGTTCTGTTATTATAAAGCGCAACCACTTGGCCTGGGCTCAGGTCTTCATGATAGACTCTGCAATCATCGATTGTTCCATTTAGAAAGTTCGTCATACCATTTTGGTTTGCAGCACCAAACGAAAGATTTGTAATGCCAGTATAAAACCCTCCAAAAGACCCAGAATTCGCTTCAGTATGTTTCCCATCAATAAAAAGGGTAGAATTATACGTTGCCCCAACAATGGAAGAAACAGCAGCGATATGGTGCCACTGGTTCTCGCTCCAAGAATTTACATTTACTTCAACATTAGGATTCCCGGTCCCATTAGAAGCATATTGAACATAAGTGTCTGGACCGCCATCATTATATACAGTTAGAAGAGGACTACTTGTACCAGCGCCTCCTTCGGCATGTCCTGCAAAGATATATTGATCAGTTCCTGAAGGAATTGGAAACTGATTAAATTTAACCCAACAGCTAATAGAAAATAAATCAACTCCAGCATAATCAAAGTTTTCAATACGTAAAAAATCGTTTATCCCATCAAATTCATATGCACCATATCCATCATGGCCTCCTGTTGAGTTATACGTTGCATTAATAACCCTTACATTCAACCCACTTGCATAATCACGGGTACCATTGAACGTTCCAGTAGTATTCCCATTTTGTGATCCCCCCTCAAAAGGTAATATGAGCTGAGCATATCTTGTTCCTTCATTGAGCCAACTTGTGATGTTTTTGATAGAGTCTGAATCAGCATCAGAGGCATCAAAAGAAAGCGTTACATTCACATTCGTATCGTTTGATGCAACATTGGTTGTGCTTAGAGCAACATTGGAAACTGTTGGAGCAGAGTTACTTGGAACTTCTAGGATCGTAACATTATTTGAGCATTCTTGTGTACCATCTCTATCGCCATCATTCGGCGTGACACATGCTTGCCACACATCACCAACAGTAGTTTCGTTAGAAACAATCAAATTTGTTTGATTTTTGTATAGAGCAATAATCTGTTGGACAGAGAGCGACCTATTCCATATTCTAAAGTTGTCTATTGTCCCAGTAAAATCATCGTTACCATTTCTATTATCTGTACCTAGTGATAACCTATTAAAACTTGGAGTAGGAAATGTTATCCCAGCAGTTGAGTCGGAAGCGATATGTGTTCCATCTCTAAATGAAGTTAGGTTGCTTCCATTCCACAAAAGAGCAAAATGATGCCAAGCACCATCCCCTAATCTTCCATTTGAAATTGTCGACCATGCTCCATTACCAACGTACCAATTACCGTCCGTCCATATCCCAAAACCAGTGCTCGTTCCCCACCTACTCATTGGTATAGTATTTGTGGCACTTTCTTTGATCCATAGTTCTATTGTAAAACCCTTAGAAAAATCAGACGCTGTTGTTTGAGGGATCTCAATTCCATCACCACCACCAGTAAACTCATATGCTCCACGTCCACCCATCCCACCTGTGGCATTCCACACAACACCACTTTGTTCACTCCCATTATTACCATACCCACTGTAATCCCATGCATTATTTGTTGTTGTTCCATTAATTTTCTCAAACGGCATATTCAGAACAGTGATGGATGTGCCATTAACATACCAATTGGTTATATTAGTAACAGAATCTCCATCTGCATCAGTTGTATCAAAGTACAATGTTACGTTCTCAGTTGTATCATTGGTTGCAACATTCGTTGTGTTGAGAATCATGTTAGAAACAGTTGGAAGAACATTTGAAAGAACTGTTAGATTTCCTGAACACACCTGAGCACCATCTCTGTCGCCATCATTCGGCGTGACACATGCTTTCCACACATCACCAATAGTAGTTTCATTACTTACTATTAAATCAGTTCTGTTCTTGTAAAGAGCAAATGCTTGTTCTGCTGTAAGAGTTCGGTTATAGATTCTCACATTATCAATTGATCCGTTATGAGGATATGAATTTGCACCATAATTTGTTCTGCCAATAGCCAATGGCTCAGTAGAGAAATAGGTAAGAGGACCTGTATCTGAGTTGGAATTGTTTAACTTACCATTAAGATACATATTCTTTGTAGCCCCATCATACGTTACAACCGCATGGTACCACTTATTTCTCTCCAAAGGACCATCACTAATTAGATTATGTTGTGCCCCCGTGTATGTTTGCCAATAGAGTTGTGAACTTGCTTGGTCAATTATTAATCTGTACCCCGCACTAAAGCCATCATCTTCGCAAACGATAGTTTGTGCCGACTGGAACGAATCTCCCACCCAAATGAAACTGGCCTCCAACGTAATATTACCAACAATCTCTCCTTCAGGATTATCTCCAAGATCTATGGAATCATCAACACCATCAAATTCGTATGCACCTTTTCCATCAATTCCTCCCGTAGCGTTCCAAACAGCTCCAGAGATTACCGCGGACTTTCCATATCCACTATAATCATATGCGTTGGCAGTTGTTGTACCATTAATCTTCTCAAACGGCATGTTCAAGATAGTAATTGAAGTGCCATTATGATACCAGTTTGTGATATTTGTAACACTATCCCCATCAGTATCTGTGATGTTAATATATACCGTTAAATTATCATTAGTATTATTACTACTCGTAGTAGCATTCAGAACAATTGTATCAACCGTTGGAAGTGCACTTATGCTCACTTGCTCACTCTCTTCTCCAGTTAGACCAAACAAGGCGGGTTCTGTAGTTTCTTGAATTGGTTCTTCAAGAATTGGCACGAGGTCTTCTTGTGGCACCTCAACTTCCTCAAGAGGTAAGGTTTCTTCAGTAACAGGGTCTGGTTCAATTGTTTCCACTACTTCTTCAACTATCTCTTCTTCAGGAATAGGAGCTTCTATTACTTCAGGCTCAGAAACTGGTTCTTCTAAAGGCACCTCTTCAATGACTTCTTTAGAAGGACTCTCAATTAAACCTACACTTTGATTCTCGACCGGTTCGACACCAACTAAACCAGGGCCTACAGCAGCTCCTGTAATCAAATTACCAGTCAGATGAGAACTTAAAGTATCAAAAAATCCCCCTTCAGCAGAATTAGTAAACAAGAAAGGTGACCCTAGTAAAATCAAAAAAAGGACGATGATAGCAAAGACCCCCTTGAATCTGGGTCTTTTCATCCCGTCTTCTGCGTACATCACACCAAACCCGTCAAAAGGTTAACACTAATTGTAGTAAAAATAGTTCAGAAAGAAGTCAATTTTCTATGCTCGTGCATCAAGACATAGACACCATCCACCCCTCATGAATGTCATCCTACCACCAACCCTTTTTGGTAAGGAAAAGAAGAATTTTATCCTTTATAAATATTTGGCTTTTTCTACCCCTATTAATCACATATTTTTGTACACCCTTCTTCTATGATCAACATGTAGCACCAAAATTTGAACTTTATTATCAATGATATCTGCAATAACACGATAATCTCCAATCCGTAACTTAAACTCCGAACGTCCAACTAATTTTTCAAAGAAATGGTATGGATTCTCTTTAGTTTTTTGAAGCCTCTTAAAAATTCTCTCACGAATTTTTCGAGGAAGTTTTTCTAACTTACTCATTACCCTTTCGTCAAAAATAAGTTCATAAACCAAGCCGTCTTCGAGCCTCATCTTCAGTTAGAAATTTCCCTCTTTTTATTCTCTCTCGAGCAGCTTCAATTGCAAGAACTGTCTCTTGACTTAGCTCTGGCTTATTTTTGGCCACCTTAGCAATAAAGATTAATTTCTTAAGAACTTCATCATAGCTTTCATTTTTAGATTCCCTAAACTGATCGAGACTATGCTTGGTTTCAGATTGAAGTTTGATTGTTGTTGCTTCCACGCATACCTAGGTATACTTTAGTATATTTAATACTTTTGCCTCAAAAAAGAAGAAAAATTACATTGACTCCAAATAATTCAGAGTTATTCGAACGCCAGCTCCAGTTCCATGTTTTGGATGGTAAAAGTGTGCCTCTTTTCGGTAGGCAGTTCCTGCAATATCTAAATGCGCCCACGGTGTTTTTTCAACAAAGTGTGATAAAAACACAGCAGCAGTAATTGTACCACTATCCCTTCCTGAACTAATGTTTCTAACATCTGCAATACTACTCTTCATTGCGTCTTTATACTCATCCCATAAAGGAAGGCGCCATGCTCTATCGCCGCACGCCATGCCTGCAGCAGTTAAACCTGCTGCCATTTCATCATTCTTCGTTAGAAGCCCTGCTGCATGAAACCCGAGTGCCACAACACATGCACCAGTTAATGTTGCATAATCAATTATCTGGTCTGGTTTATACTTTTTCTCAACGTACGCTAAACCATCTGCCATAACAAGCCGCCCTTCAGCATCAGTGTTACCTATCTCAACAGTTTTTTTGTTATACATAGTTAAGATATCGTCAGGCCTATAGGAAAGCCCCCCAGGCATATTTTCTGCGCAACATAAAACGCCAATAATTCGGTGCTTGAGTTTGAGCTGTTTTGCTGCCTTAATGATTCCAAGAACAGCTCCAGCACCAGACATATCACATTTCATGGTTTCCATGTACGCACCAGGTTTGATATTAAGTCCACCACTATCAAACGTGATACCTTTACCAACCAAAGCAATTGATTTTTTTCCTCTTGGATTATAATCTAAGATAACTAAGCGAGGATCTCTGATACTTCCTTGACCAACACCTAAGATCCCTCCAAACTTACCTTTTAGAAGTGCTCGTTTGTCAAACACAGTCACTTTGCAATCAGAACTTCGCATTTTGACAGCTTCTCGTGCTAAATACGCAGGATAGACTACATTAGGGGGGAGATTAACAAGGTCTCTGGTATAATTTGTGGATGAAGCATAGATCTGTGCTTTTCTCACAGCTGCTTTTAGTTTTGCTGAAACCGAAGGTACATGCAAAAGCATCTCAGACATTGTAAAGTGCGCTTCTTTGTTTTGAGTCTGATATTGTACAAACGCGTAGTCTGAAAGGAGTGCTGATTCAGCAAGAGCAAATACACGATCATCTAAAGAACATTCACATGAAAGTGCAAGAAGACTTAAGTATTTTTTAGCCCGCATTGCTTTAACCGTCTTATGTGCCTTTGCAGCAACCCTTCTGAGTTGCTCAGAATCCAACTCTTTTTTCTTACCCATTCCAATAAGAAGAATATTTGCAAATGGTAATTTGCCTAATGTAGAAATTTTGAATAACTGGCCAAATTTGCCTTCGAATTCTTTTGCTTTTTTTGCTCGGTTAAGTTCAGTTACATATTGAGCCCCTAATTTTGCTACGTGTACATTTTTTGATTCCTGCTCGAAGACAGGCACAACAACAGCATCAACCTTAGCTGCTTTAAAGTTTGTAGAATGTAATGTTATTTTCATAAAAGAAAAAGAAAGATCAAATGTATTTAAAGATTGTTGTTATGCTTCTTCTTCCGGCATGTTAGCATCAAACCATTTTTGCGCTCGTTTAAGATCCTCTTTGTCAAGTACAGAAAGCTCTCTTTTGTGCCATCCACCTTTTTCAAATGTCTTAAGATCACGCCAAGAGGGCTTTACTCTTTTTTGGAAGTATTCCTCTAAAGAATCCATCTGATCCATAAGGCTTTTTGCATTAGAAATTAGACCATACCGTCCTAAAAGTTTGAATTTTTCTTTGTAGGAACCAAGATATGGGAGCAATAGAACAGTGGAAGTCCAACCTATCTCGATTCTCCGACTATGAGTCATTTCGTCTGCAAATTGAACAAACATTTTGACATCCTCTTTCCAACCTGTAGTTCCGTTGGGAACAATATACCCATACCGCAACCAGTTAAGAAAGGCTCGATAATGAAATATCCCCCTTACATCTTCTTTACTCCAATCATACAACGTTTCACTCTCAACCCTTTTACGAGCCTGCGCATATGAAAGCCCCTTTGATGCTGCCCTAATCCACTTTCGTTTAAAGTTCCAACCCAAATGAGAGAGGTAGTCTTCTTCCAATGTCTCAAGGTATTTCCTGATAGGGCCGGCGATCTCGTCAGTAAGAGAGTTGCGCTCAATAAAAGATATTGCTCTTTCCTCTACCCTGGCAACTTTCATCTGAGCCCTTATCTTGTAGCGACCTAGCCTTTTTAAGAATAAACGTAAGACGTTGCGCCGTATAAACCCAAATTTGAGTAAAAGTCTAGCCTTTTGTTCATAGACTTCTAAAAAAGGCAGAATCAAAAAGATTGCATCATTTGTAAATGCAGGCATTGCAGGGTTATTTAACTCCACAAGCTCAGTAAATGTTGCTATGTCTTCTTCTATGTTTGTAACGCCATATGGTTCTGCATACCCTAAGGCAGGCCCATAATCAAATTCATCAAACGCCCAATAACTAAAATCTTCTTTGCCACCAGGTCGTCTCTCCTTTTTAATTGCGAATTTCTGAGCAACAGGATAAATAATACCATCCTCGTTTACGGCTCTCCATTTTGCATACCAACTTTTTGGAAGACCAAATGATCTTGCATGTGCAATTTCATGTTCTAACACTTCTTTCCAACGGGAGGTTAGAAAAACTCGAACTGCTTTTTTAGAGGGCAAATAAAGTCCAGCATAATCTGCATCAAGGTCTTTAGGTTTACCTTCTATAAACACAACAGCTGAAAGGAAACGTTCAACCTCCGCAGGCTTGAATCTGTGCAAGATATTTGATAAGGCTCCTAAATGTTCAAACGTATACGGACCTAGGGTTTTTACAGAATATTTCCCATGTAATTTTCTTGCATCTTCTACTGTTCTTGGACAATATTCTAACTTTGCTTTTTCAAGACCTCGTATGTACTGTTTAATTTTAGCTGAATCTCCAGAATAGATGTT
This sequence comes from uncultured Methanosarcinales archaeon, assembly GCA_964498285.1. Taxonomy (GTDB): domain Archaea; phylum Nanobdellota; class Nanobdellia; order Woesearchaeales; family GW2011-AR9; genus CAZCGN01. The sequence continues at coordinate 12,600 of CAZCGN010000003.1, read as the reverse complement.
CCCTGTATCTACTGGTTCACTTTTACTTAAGTGTCTTGCAACTAACACAGGGGGTCCCCACAATGGAACTGTTACTACAGCTAGAACAAACACAGCAACAAAAAGTGACGTTAGAAGAGTACCTAACTGTTTGTGTGTAGTTCTAATCTCCTGTGCAAATGTCCTCACGTGTTTTTCTTGAAACCCAGATCTAACTACCTGATCAAGATAAACCTCAAGCCCCATCTTTTCAAGCAAGGCAGCAATTGGTGCTAATTCACCTTTTTGTTGTTGAAATAGCACCAAGAATGCATAAAAATCATTTTTTTCTAAAGCTACCGACTGTTTTTCAATGTTATCTCGTACCTCTCGAATCGTGGGTCCAAACAGTATTCCAAATAATTTTTGTAGAGGAACTATTTGTGGTTTTAGATGAGCATACCGTTTTGATGCTTTCATCTTTGTAAGAATCCTTTGAATTCTCACGATCTTGGAGTTAAATGCTAAAAGTTCTTCGAGAGCTTTTCCATCTGGATTATCACTTAACTCTTTTTGGGCAACTAATAACAGAGGATTTGAATAGTCTTTATCTAATGCAAACTTTTCAACTTGGCTCCGAAGTCTTTGAGCTTGAGAGACAGTTTGTACCAATTTATTATCAACTATCTCTTCAATGAGCTTTTCAACAAAGGAATTTACGCCCATCAGTCCTGGTTTAATATCCTTTACTAAGTGCTCTGCTTTCTCTAAACTCACGATAAGGGCGCTCACCCATTTATCAATTCCTTTTACTTCATCAAGAACCTTTGTTAATACAACTTGTAGTTCTGTAGTTATTTTTTCTGCTCGTTTAGGATATTCTGTTTCTACCTCTTCAAGCAATTGAATCTCTGCTTCAGCTTGTGTAAGGCCATGACGTAATAAACCCTCATACATTGAAGCATACTTTACAAGCTCTCTATCTTCAACTTTCATTTCACGAAGAGATGTTTCTATCCCCTCACGAATTTTTTGTAAAGAATCGAATTCAAAATCAAGTTCACCTGAGAGTGAGGCATAGATATTTTCCAGTTCGCCTTCAACCCTTTGCTCAAATCGGAACGCTCTTCTTTCAGCTAAACTTACATATCGAAGAGCACGTACCGCTTTTCGCGCATCTTTTTCTTTAGTTCCAGCAGCATTTTCACGAGAAATTTGCATAATATCTTCTTTAAGATCAACTATGTACTTATGCTCAGCTGCAGCCCATTTTACTGCTCTTTTGATATCTCTTTCCAGCCGGCCCTTATCAACCTCTTCAGACATAGCTAAAACTAAGTTAAAATTCTTTAAAAATGTGACTATTCTTCACAAAACACTAATTAAAACTCTCGCCGCACCCACACGAAGCTGTAGCTTCCGGATTCACGATCTTAAAACCAGCTCCTTGCAAACTATCTTTATACTCAATAGTTGCACCATTCATTTTTTCTAAACTTTTAGCATCAATAAAAACAGTAACACCATCTTGCTTGATTTCAAGTTCATCTGCGCCTTTTTCATCAACCAACTCTAAGTTGTACATATATCCCGAACAACCCCCAGGCATAACTCGAATCCTCAGTGCTTTTTTATCGTTCTTTTTGCAAAATTCTTTGATTTTTTCTACAGCTAGTGGCGCGAGTGTTATGTTTGCGTCAACCTTTTTTTCTTCAACTTTTTGAGAAGTTTCTTCAATAACTTTGTTTAACTTGACAACCGCATCATCAATTTGCGCATCAGAAAGGCCATGTCCACGAAATCCATCTTCTAACGACTCAAATGGTGATACATGGCACCCAACACAGTGCACACCGAAACTAAGAAGTGTATCAACTGTTTGAGGATATTTTTCAACAATTTGTCCAATTGTTGTTGTTCTGCTTATTTGTTTTGCTTCCATTTTTTTCTTAGGTGCTGTAAGGTAAGTTCGGATCTGTGTTGATTTCCGGTCTGTGAGTAATTTCTCGTAAAGCAGTTTCAACAACTCTTACTAGGTGGTCTGTTGCTCTAACACTAAAACTACTATCTGGCTGAACCCTTCGAATAGTAACTCGTGCACCATCCCCCTTTGCTGTAAAATTCTTTGCCTTATACTTTCCAGAAGGAACCGACCCATCACTACAAAGAGTATCATAAAAACCCCTCCTTACTTCTTCAGCTTCTTCAACTGAAGGAAAACCAATTATATTATAATCTGCATCCATTTCTATATCTCCTACACGCCCAACATCTCACGAAGTTCTTCAGTTGGTTTCCATGGTGGGTCGAAGGTTACTTCTACTTTTACTTCATTCGCGCCCGCATTTTTAATGTTTTGGCTCAGTTCTTCTACCATTTGGGGTCCAAACGGGCACATGGGCGAAGTAAAAGTTAATTTGACAAACACATCATCACCTATAATCTTATGCTCATAGATAAGACCTAAAGTCCACACATCAATGTGAAGCTCCGGGTCATCATACGATTTGAATACTTCAATTAGTTTTTCTTCAGTTATCATTAAGTAATCCCTCAAATCCTTTTTCTTCAATTTGGTGTGCCAAACCTTTTCCACCTTGTTTTACTATCTTTCCATTCGAAATCACACTAACCATATCTGGTTCAATGTATCTAATAAATTTATTATAGTGCGTAATCAAGATAATCCCCATATCCTTCTTCTTGCGCGCTGCATTGATTCCTTCTGCAACTATTTTCATTGCATCAACATCAAGCCCAGAATCTGTCTCATCAAGCATAGCAAAGATTGGCTCAAGCATCATAAGCTGCAAAATTTCGCACCGCTTTTTTTCACCACCAGAAAACCCTTCATTCAAATAACGTTTGCTAAATGAAGAATCCATCTTAAGATCTGCCATTCTTTGCTTCAACAATGTATGAAACTCAACAACAGACAGTTTCTTAGAACGTTGCGCATTGCATGCTGCGCGTAAAAACTTGCTGATGGTAACTCCTGCAATTTCTGCTGGATACTGAAACGATAAAAATAGTCCTAACCTTGCTCGCTCATCAACCTTAAGGTTAGTTATATCTTTTCCGCCAAGCAAGATTGTACCTTTCGTTACAACATACTTAGGATTACCCATAATCGTGTGCGCAAGTGAAGACTTACCTGACCCATTAGGGCCCAATAAAGCGTGCACTTTTCCTTGTTCAAATGTTAAGGTAATCCCTTTAAGGACTTCGACTTCATCTACTTCTACGTGTAAATCGATAATTTCTAGCTTCATTGTTCTTGCTCCATTTTTTCTAATCCATCTGTAAGGGTTTTCCATGAAAGAAGCGCACATTTCATACGCGTATGGCTAATTGGAATTCCCAACAAGTCAATTACTTTCTCTTTTGGCATATTCTTTGCTTCTTCAACTGATTTTCCTTTCAACTCTTCTGTAAGTAATGATATTGAGCTTTGCGAGATCGCACAACCAGTTCCAACAAACGATACATCAACTATTTTGTCCCCGACAATTTTCAGATACAGAGTTATCTCATCCCCACATAAAGGGTTAACTTCCCTATGCGCCATATCAGCATGTTCAATCTTACCAACGTTACGAGGATTTTTGTAATGATCAATTACGTTCTCTTTGTACATTTCCATATCATCTGCTTTACTCATTTGAATGTACCTTTGATTTCTTCAAGTGCTGAGACTAACACATCAACATCTTCTGTTGTGTTATAAATGTAAAACGACGCACGCGTTGTACCTGAAAGGCCCAACTCTTTCATAAGTGGCATTGTACAGTGTGTGCCCCCGCGTGTTGCAATGCCTTTACCATCTAATAATTGACAGACATCATGTGGATGCATGCCTTTGAGCGTGAACGAGAAGATCGGTGCTCTATTCTTAACTTCTTTTGGTCCAATAAGAGTAAGTCCTTCAACTTGGCCTAACTTCTCAAGACCATATTCTGTTATCTTTAACATCTCTTCTTCAACATTATCCATTCCTATGTTTTGCAGATATTCAATTGCTGCAGCTAGTCCTATGGCACCAGCGATATTTGGTGTTCCAGCTTCAAGCCTATATGGTAAATCGTTCCACGTTGATCCTTCTAAAGTTACCTCACGGATCATTCCGCCGCCAAACACAGTAGGATCGAGTTTTTCAAGCAACTCTTTTTTCCCATACAGAACACCTATACCGGTTGGTCCACACATTTTATGGCCTGAAAAGGCTAGAAAATCGCAATTTAATTCTTGTACATTAACTTTTATGTGGGGGACTGACTGCGCGCCATCAACAACCATAATTGCCCCAACTGAATGTGCAAGTTCTGCAAGTTCTTTTACTTGGTTCACAGTACCTAAAGTGTTTGAGATGTGAGTTACTGAAACTATTTTTGTCCTAGGTCCGATTAACTCTTTAGCTTTTATCATATCTAATCGATACTCTTCTGTAATTGGAATGAACTTTAACACTGCACCTTTCTGTTTTGCAAGTTGTTGCCAGGGAACGAGGTTGGAGTGGTGTTCCATTAAAGATAAAACAATTTCATCACCTTTCTTAATGTCTTTAGCAAGACCCCAACAGAGCATATTAATTGATTGAGTTGTGCTTGAAGTGAATACTACTTCATCAGACGCAGCTCCGATAAAATCGGCAACTACTACGTGCGCTTTTTCATACGCGATTGTTGCTTTTTCAGAAAGTGTATGAACTCCACGATGGACATTTGAGTTATATTTTGAATAAAAGTCAGTTATTGCTTTAATTACAATTTTAGGTTTATGTGTAGTGGATGATGAATCGAGATAAATTAAATTTTTATTACTAACATTAGTACTAAAAATGGGAAAATCTTGTTGAATCTTATTCATCTTTCTTCCCCTTTGCTAACAATAAGTTTCTAATTTCATTTTGCAGACCTACATCAGTTATCTTTGTAATAATTGGCTCAAACATCCCTTCAAGTATCTCTTGCACAGCATCTTCTCTTGAAAAACCGCGTGATTGAAGATAATAGAGGAGATTTTCATCAACTTGACCAATTGCAGCACCATGTGAGCAAGTCACATCATCATTGTGCACGTCAAGTACTGGAACAGCATTGCACTGTGCCTTCTTGCCCACAACAAGAGTATTTGATTTTTGAGTAGAGTTAACAGCACTTGAACCAGGCGCAACATAAATATTCCCCCTATACAATACATTTGAAGTATCTTTCAAAGCGCCGTGTGAGAGCATATTCCCATGCGTATTGCAAGACACATGCTTCATTTGTGTATCAAGATCAAATACTTGATTATCATCACCATAGTAGAGAACATAACTTTGGGCATTTGCACCTTGTTCTACTAATTGAGTATTTAACAAAACCTGAGAGTATTTTGATCCAACAAGAACATCAACAAACCTCACGCACGCATCTTTTGCAACTTTTGCTCGTTTTGTTACAAACTGATATGTTGTGTTGGAATTATTCTGAACAGAGTTATAAGTTACAACTGCATTCTTCTCAACATACAACTGCACTGTGTGACCTTGATAAAGAGCACCTTTTCCTGATTCAAATCGCTCAACAATATTTGCATTTGCCCCTTCTTCTACGACCAAAATAACATTTGTGAAACTAGAAATATCTTTTGAGTTAATGTTAATTGTTATATTCTCAGTACACTTCGCATTTTTTGGAATGAGAATCACTTTTGTATCAGCCATTCTTCTAAACTGCGCTGCAAGAAGTTTATTTTCATCTGCTTTGATAAGACCCTGAGCATATGTCCCTACAAATGTTTCATCTAATTCTTGAACATTTGCAACTTGTACCTCTTTTGGTACAGTTATTGTAACAGAACTTGAACTTTCTTGCTTCAACACATTCTTGAAATCAAGTTCAGAAAGGTTTGCGATCATTCCAGAACCATAGCTAAATGAAGGAAGAGAAAGGGTTTGCACTAGTTCTTGGGCCTGTGTTTGTTGTATTTCTAATGTGTTCATTCTACATTCCTTCAACTTCTAACTCGATCAATTTATTGAGCTCAACAGCATATTCAAGCGGCAAAGCTTTTACAACTGGTTCAATAAACCCACTCACAATTGTTTTCATAGCTTCTTGCTCTGTTAGGCCTCTGCTCATTAAATACAATAACTGTCTATCACTCACTTTGCTAACGGACGCTTCATGGCCAATATTTGTTTGACTATTATCAATTTTCATATATGGATATGTAACAGTAGAACTTTCTGAATCTAAAAGTAGTGCATCACACTGCACTTGTGATTTCGCACCCTTTGCTCCAGGCGTTACCTTGACAAGTCCTCGGTAGGTTGAAATCCCACCATCTTTACTCAAAGACTTAGCCCTAATGATTGAGGTTGTATTTGGTGCTACATGTATTACTTTTGAACCAGTATCTTGATCCTGCCCTGAACCTGCAAACGCAACACCCAAATTATCTGCATGCGCGCCTTTGCCTACAAGAACTGAGCAAGGATAGAGCATAGTTTTGGACGAGCCCATATTCCCATTGATCCACTCCATTGTTGCATTTGCATCAACAATTGCACGTTTCGTGTTCAAGTTATAGACGTTGCGGCTCCAATTTTCAATTGATGAGTAGCGCATTTTGGCATTTTTGCCAACAAAGATTTCAACACAACCAGCATGTAAACTGTTCTTACTATAACGAGGAGAAGAACAACCCTCAATGTAATGCAACTCTGCTCCTTCATCTAGGATTATGAGTGTGTGCTCAAATTGTCCTCCCGCTTGTGTGTTCATACGAAAGTATGCTTGAAGTGGTAATTCGACAGTCACGTTCTTTGGAACATAAATAAATGTACCACCACTCCACACTGCAGCATGCAGCATAATAAACTTATGATCAGTAATAGGAATGCAACGTGTCATAAAATATTTTTTAACTAACTTAGGATATTTGTGCACAGCAACATCCATGTTCTCAAAAATCACTCCTTTCTTTTGAAGCGTCTTTTCAATATTATGGTAGATCATTGATGAATCATACTGCGCGCCAACTCCTGCCAATGCTTTTTTTTCAGCTTCGGGTATCCCAAGTTTATCAAACGTGTCTTTAATTTCTTGTGGAACTTCATCCCAATTGTTTGTTTCTTTCGTGTTTGGATCAACAAAGAAGAGAATATCATTAATCTCTAAATCAGACAAATCAGGGCCCCAACTAGGTAAAGGTGTTGTTTGAAATAACTCAAGTGCTTTAAGGCGTTTTTTCAGCATCCATTCCGGTTCATTTTTTGTGTTAGATATACGTCGTACAATCTCCTCAGACAAACCAGGTTTTGCAACAAACTTTGATATATGGTCATCTGCTTTATCATACAAGTCTCTATTAATATCAAATACTACTTTTGGTTCAGATCCGTTTTGAGCTTGTGTAGGTGTCATTTTGTTACACACAGTTTAGTAGAAGATGAATAACAATCATTGCATGGTCTTTTACTTTGATGTACTGTTGCCATTTTTCCATATAGATCACAAAATATCCCTTTTTCCTTTACAATGTTTGATAGTTTAAGGATCTCTGAGAAAAGTATCGCGCTATTTTTCTGGATTCTTTTAATTGAAAGTGCAATTTCAGCATCTAACGTATTGCCAAGAAGATCAGTTTTAACACGTTTATCTTTCTTGTAATGTGAAATAGTTGCTTCAGATGTTTTCATAATACCTGCAACTTCTTTTTGACTCATTCCTGTGCCAAGTAGACCTAATGCTATCTTTTTACGTAGTGCAGGAAGTACGTACCATACATCAACTTCCTGTGGAAAATGGATTTTATGGTTTTTCATTCTTCTTTTCTCTTGTAACCTTCTTCAGAGCAGTTATAACACCGACCTTTTGGTAATCTATATGATTTGCAGCAGGATGTTTTCAGAGGTTTAATTTTGACCGAACTAATTTCTTTTGCTAAATCTTTGTTCATGTTTACTCACCTGAATCAAGTAAATTGCGTGGCTCACACTCATCTTGATATCTTTCTAATTCATCTAGCATTTCATCAAGTGGGTTCTTCTTCTGTTCAGTGTTTTTAGAGTCCTTTTCCTGAGCAAAAATACTTTTCTTAACCATAGTTAATTAAGACGAGAAGTACTTTATAAAGGTTATGGGAGAAAATAAAAATCTATTTTTTAACTGCAATAACTGAATATTCAATTTCCTTAAATAAGTCAATACTTTCTATCATAAAACCTGTATCACACAGAAGTTCATAGATTTCTTCTTTAGAATATGCCCTACTAAGACCCCATTCTTCTGAATAGATAGTTTCAGTCGTTTCATCAATTCTACAGTCAATATTAAGAGAGGAATAATATTCTTTCCTCATATCCAAAGAACCTTTTGCAAGAACAGTAAAAAAGAATTTTTCTTTTGTAACTTTTGCTACTTCTTTAATCACTTTCTTTTCATCGGGCAGACAACCAATTGTATTCCATAAAGAGATAGAAACATCAAACATCTTTTTGGTGAAGTCCTTTGATAAATCCTCTGCGTTGAGCTCAACTATTTTTACGTTATCAACTCTTTGTGCCGCTTTTTGTGCAATTGCCAAATACTCTTTATTAATATCTATCCCAACATAAGATTTTATAAAAGGCATAATTGAGGAAATAATTCTTCCGGTTCCACAACCAATATCTAAAACAGAAGATACGCCACTAAGAAAATTCTTAACACTCTCTTCTTCATGTTGTAAATAATCTTGATAAATCTGTGGATATTTAGATGTGTCTAATGAGTCCTTCTTAACCATTGAACAGAATAGAATTTACAATTTTATATTAAACTTTAGAAACATTAACTCAAAAGATCTCTCCTGAAAGCCCGTGCTCTGCTTGCAACATTAAGGCGAGTACCTATTTCAATACCTGCTTCATAACGCCCCTTTGTACTTTGAACTGGACCAAGATATGTTCCACCTATGCACACTGGGAAGGCCCAATCAACTCTTCGCTCATCGCCACTTCTGCCAAACGGTTTAGTTACCCAGTCTGATTCTTCCCCACTACCAATTGATACACCAAAAAGTAGGTCTAATTTTCGTCCGCCCGATGCCCACTCCCATATTTCACCTACACGAACTGCATCTCCATCACCGAGTAATGCTTCGAGCGCCGCTGCATGTGTTTGATCATCACCAAGATAATCATTTACAAAGTAAGGAAGGGGAACAGGAGTTGACTGATCTTGTTGCTTATAATTATGCACTACTACAGGCCCTTGTTCCGTAAAGAAGACCGCAGTTGATGTATGGAAATGTTTACCAGCACTTCCAGGATAAGTAAACTCTCCTTCTATTAGACTTCTGCGCAGTTTTTCAACACGTTGGCCAACAACATTTCCCCCTTTCCTATGACAGAACAAAAATGCTAAAACACCATGGTATTCAGCAAGACTAGGGATATGGCATTCATCACTTCTCTCAAAAAGACGTTCGCGAGTACCAAACACACGAAAATCCGGCTCAGCGTATTGGGCCACATCAATATTAATTCCTCTTCTTGCAGAAGGAAGAGAAACACCACGTAACCGATAAAACGGTCTACCCTCAGAACTTCCATAAGGGGTCACTAATTTGATTGCTGGATCAAGCATGAGCCTGTTTGAACTATTCAAAATTATAAACATTACGAGACTCTAACATAAATGTTCTACAAGAAAGCTCACGCTAATTATTAAAACCAAAAAAGAAAAAAGTTAATGAAAACCATCCGTACAATATACACGCGTAAAATAATAAGACTTTAGTGAGTGCTGGCTAAATACCTCGTTGCCTTGGCACGTACACCACACTTCTATCAAACGGCTGTTTTTGCCGCGTCTTAAGCTGTCTCTTTTCAAGGCACGCTTCGTGCTTAGATGCTTTCAGCACTTATCGCTTGGAGCGTAGCTGCCGGGCCTACCCTGTCGGATAACCCGTCGACCAGTGGCTCCGAACCTCTGTTCCTCTCGTACTAAGAGATCCTTCCTTTCAGACAACTAACACTTCCAGTAGATATCAAACAAACTGCCTCACAGCGTTCTGAACCCAGCTCACGATCCCTTTTAATGGGTGAACACCCCCACCCTTGGCAGCTTCTGCACCACCAGGATAGGAAGAGCCGACATCGAAGTAGCAAACCGCGCCGTCGATATGGACTCTCAGGCGCGACAACTCAGTTATCCCCGGAGTAACTTTTCAGTCATTTCTAGCCCTCATTAATAGGGCATAGAAGTTCGCTAAGCCACGCTTTCGCGTTTGGGAATCTTTATGTTCGAAATCCAATCAGGCTGGCTTTTGCCTTTGCACTCTACTGCGGATTTCTAAACCGCATGAGCCAACCTTTGGGCGCTATTGATATCTTTTCAACAGCGTGCCACCCCAGCCAAACTGTCCACCAATCGATGTCCCTGCTTGTAAGCAGGTAAGTGTTCTAAGAGCTGAAAAGTGGTGTTACATTGTCGCCTAAGTCATACGCTGACGCTCATGACCTCAAACAGCTCCCACTTACACTATATAGCAACACTCAAAACACAACGACAGGCTACAGTAAAGTTTCACGGGGTCTTCGCTTCCCACTGGAAGTCCCTGGCCTTTGCACCAGGATAGAGTATTCGGAAGTTTCTAGTTAGGGACAGTGGCGAACTCGTTATACCATTCATGCAGGCCGTCATTCAAACGGCAAGGCATTTCGCTCATGTCTGTTACTTTCACCTTTTTACAGGTTACTTAACCATATCAAAGAATATGGCGGACACACATTTCTGTGCATCTCCTTACATCGCTGTAAGGATCGGACTATATCTTCACTTGTCACCAAGTGTTTGGCGTATAGTCTCTGAGGATTCTAGTCTCCGAGTTACTTTACGATTCATCTTTGATGCTAGTTTTGCAATATTACCTAATCCTTCTTGTGTTAAGTGCCTTTTATTATTCATTAGATAAACAATTTGAGCAAATAATTCAAAATCGTTCTGTTTAGAAGTTTGAAGTGGATACATCTGAAAAAATTGAATAATTACATTCAAATTCTCTGAGCCCCTTACTCTGAATTCTAAACGATCACCATGATTTACAACAACTTTTCCAAACCCAAAGAAATCTTTAAGCTTAGTTAGAAGAAGTTTGTCACGAGAATGTTGAACTACTCTGAATTCTGGAAGAACTTGGTAACCTAGCGTCATCTTGGGAAGTTTGTTTATCGAAACATGAAAACAACCTTCACCATCAACGAATCCAGTAACCCAATTTGAGTCTAGCCTTTCCTGCTGATTGTCCGCACCCATCGCATTTTCACTGTGATTCATTGTATTTAAACCTTCACCGAACTTGTCCAGTGGGTTTAATGTGCAATGATCACTAGTAGCGTGGGATTCTCGGATTTTCCAGCATATAGCCAAATTTTTATCCCATGTTTTTGTGGTTCTGTCTAACAAACTGGGACTTAAGGCAACGTAATGCTTACCTTAAGAGAGTTATAGTTACTCCCGCCGTTTACCAGCTCTTCACCCCGTTGGAACGAGGCTTAAAGTACTGGCACTGGGCAGATATCACATCCTATACACATCCTTACGGACTAGCAGGATGTTATGTTTTTGTTAAACAGTCGGTCCACCTTTGTCACTGAGCCCTGAACTCGCACTCATACGAATACAAGTCCAGGGATCCCTTCTACCGAAGATACAGGACTAATTTGCCGAATTCCCTTAACTAGATTACACTTTCACGTCTTAGGCTTCTCACCTAGGGGCACCAGTGCTGGTTCTGGGTACAGTTCCTCTAGATTTGTTTGTATTCCTTTTTCATGGACTCCAGATATCAACGTAACGAACCATAGGCCCGCTCATCTGCAATTTCCTCGGGTTCTCATCATTACGATACTCCCCCGACGTATTTACATTAACACATCAGACAAGATGTGTACGTCTATTCCAAAGCGTCAGAAATACAACTTGTGTTGCCACGCATACTAAAAGAGTACAGGAATATTAACCTGTTTCCCTTTCCCTTCACTCATCTCTGAGTTTAGTTAGGACTGACTAACCCTTGGCTGATTTACAGTGCCAAGGAACCCTTGCCCTTACGACGATACGGATTCTCACCGTACTTAGATCCTACTATCACCGGGATATTCTTTCCAGAAAGGTCCACATACTCTTACGAACATGCTTCTGCCCTAACTGGATGCCTGTCTACACCTTCTTATCGAAGTCTATGGTATCGGCAGCTTACTTAGACCCGTCAATTTTCGGGGCTTACGATCTCAATGAGTAAGCTGTTACGCACTTTTTAAAGGGTGGCTGCTTCTAAGCCAACCTCCTCACTGTCTCAGATCATAAACTCCCTTCACCCTTTATCACTGAGTAAGCATTTAGGGGCCTTAACCATAGTCTGGGTTGTTCCCCTCTCGGAAATCAAGTTTACCCCAAGATTCCCTGTTTCCTCTGGTCTACACGATTGAAGCATTCGGAGTTGGACAGCAAACCGACAGATTTCTCCACCTAAATTCGCGATCCGTAGCTCTACAACTTCAACACGCTCGCAGAAGACTTGACTAAGGTCAATTTCGACAGGAACCTGCTATCGCCGAGCTCGATTGGCTTTTCACCCCTATTCCCAAGTCAGAAAAACACTTGCACG
>CAZCGN010000002.1:0-230844 GCA_964498285.1 uncultured Methanosarcinales archaeon | reverse complement strand
TGTTACTCATTTACTATTTGATTCGTTTGCTCACTTGTGGTGGCAGCTCAGATGGATCGGGCTTTTTAGGTTTAGGCTCATTATTTGGTGGCGGGAGAAACTCCCCTAGTCCAGGTGGTGGGAACGGCGGCGATGACGATGATGACAATGGGGGAGGAAATGGTGGTGATAGGCCACCTGGGCCTGTTCCACCTCCAACAGCTCCGAATGCTAACCCTCACGATCCTCCAACAACAGAAATTCCACCGTCCGGTTTTGATCCTGATGGGCCAGAGGGCCCAAAACCTCCAAAAAAACCCAAAAAGCCAAAAATACCTGATAGAGATGTGCCTGAAATAATTGATCTTTCTCCAGCTTTTCATGGAATTCGGTCCCAGGATGGTATTGGAGCGTGTGCAGCGTTTGCTTCAACTTCAATGTTTGAATATGTTCGAACCCGTAGTTATGGTCATGGAATAGAGTATCTCTCGCCACTTTTCTTATATTACAAAACACGTGAACATCAAGGAACAGTCAATCAAGATTCAGGATCTATCTCGACAGTATGTTTGAGTAGTTTGCGCGACGATGGTGTTAGTAAAGAAGATCTCTGGACATTTGAAGGAGAAAATACCAATAAATGGCGAACAGCACCAAGTCCACCTGCTGAGGGAGATGCTGTAACGAAAAGAATTGAAGGATTTTATGCTGTGGATAGGAATGATCCGGACCAATGGGTGTATCAGCTGCGTGATAGAAATCCTTTGTATATAAGTGTCCAAGTTCCAGTTGATTTGGTACCAGGATATAGCCAAAAGTTCTATACGAACTTTAACCCAACCTTACGAGGTGGAGGTCATGCCATGGTTATTGTGGGGTACCATTCTCACTATCCACATAACGGTCAAGGGATAAAAGCGTTTAAGATTAGGAATTCGTGGGGTCTTAATTGGGGGGAGAATGGATACACGTGGATACCAGCACAAACCATTTTGAGAATAATGAGGCGTGATCCTCTTGTTATTGAAGGTTGGAAAGGAAATGATGTGCCACCGAGGAGAGATGATCCTTCACCCGGTGCGATGAATTACAAACCGGTGTTCGGCCTATGGAATGTTCCACCTGATGAAGTTGCAACTGTTGTTGCATCTGCGATACGCGTGGGGTATACTGAGTTTGATACGAGTGATAATTACGAAAATCAGTTTGAGTTAGATGATGCGATTAGATCAGTTTCTGTTAAAAGAGTGTACACAAAGCTTACACCAAACCATGAATCTATTGTTTTTCAAGATGGTCTTGCACTTGCTACTCGTCTATTCTCAGGTGCGGATGAACTGATTATTATGCTTCATTGGCCGGGGTATGTGGATTCAAGTGGTGTTGACTACACAAGAGGGGATGGGTTAATCTCATACAGACAACTTGCAGGGCAAGTTAACAAGCCATCTGTTTCTAATTTTGGTATAGTTCATCTTGCGGAGATTACCAAAATAAAAAAACCATACCTTAATCAGATTGAAATCAACCCTTTATTACAACAAACAGAAATAATTGAGTACTGTAAACAGCATGGGATTTTAGTTCAAGCGTTCTCACCTTTAGCAAGTGGGAGGCTTAATTCTGATCCAACCGTAGTGGGTATTGCAAGGCAGCATGGAAAAACCTTTGCTCAAGTGTTGATTCGTTATGCGTACCAGAAGGGTGCTGATATTGTTAATGTAAAAACAACGAACCCTGAACGAATGCGCGAGAACAGAGATATTAATGATTTCGAACTTAGCAGAGATGATATGGCAGCATTGAATGCACTTAGAGATGATGATTCTTTTCCGTTTGGCACGAGTGGAAGTGCGCCATCACCTCAGGTGTTTCCTCCGTTTCCTACGAGTATTGGAGATAGGGATATTACTGATTTGGATGTGGTTGATAGAGTCGTAGAGAATCTTGACAAAATAGATGCATTCGCGCGCGAGGAAAATGTGTGGGTGGGGACTGAACTAAACTTTTTAGCTGAACTTGGAGCTACCTTCAAGACTGGTGGAAAAGGCCATCCTAAATCATATCTTAGACACATTAACAGAGCTGAGCGAAGAGTACAACAATTTCAACAGAAGTTAATGGTTGATATTAATTTAACAATAGCTGATCTTCCACCAGGTCGAATGAAAGAGGCATATGAAGGTCTTAGTACGAATCTTCGAACATTAAGCGAAATACTAATTCCGTATGCTGCAAGGGGCGGAAGACTTAGTGAGGCATATGATGATTGGGCTGTGGCACTGCAGCTTGCATACGATGATCCAGATGATGGTTCAAAGCAACAGAGTTTTGCAAGTGAATCAAGCAATTTTAGCGAGATAATTACAAAAACCCAGAGAATGGCCCGAGGATTAGATGTTGTATTAGGTGAGTTATTAAATCTTCGAACGAGGTTTGGTTATTAGATGGATTTTTTACAGTAACCCTTTTAAAGTAACCTATATTCTTGAATACATAATGGATTCAGTGCGAAAGTCTGGAAGTTAAGTACAATTTAATTCTTATCAACAGTTAGTTATTTAGTGGTTTTTTGGTTGTTAAAAATATCAAGATATAGGAGCAAAAAAATGAAAGTACAAGATTTCACATGGACAAATGAAATGAAAGTATCTGATCTAATGAGCAAGTACGCTCATGTTGGGTTTCAATCAGTAGAATTGGCACGAGCAAGTGATGTGTTTGTGAAAATGAAGAAGAATTCAGCTAAAACGTACCTTACCTTTACGTCAAACATGGTCACATCAGGCTTGCGTGGGTTTTTTGCACAGTTGATTTCTTTAGGTATTGCAGATGTTATTGTCACAACAGTAGGGGGAATTGAAGAAGATATCATGAAAGCTACGGGTGAGACATTTGATATTGGAAGTTTTGCAACGGATGATGTCGAACTACATGAGCAAGGAGTAAACAGAGTGGGGAATTTACTTATTAACAATGAAGCCTATATGAACTTTGAAGACTGGATCAACCCAGTTTTGGACAAACTGTATGCTAAACAAAAGCGGTGGGCAGTCTCAGAACTGTTACGCGAGATAGGTCTTGTACTTGATGATGAGAATTCAATTTTATATCAAGCAGCAAAAAAGAAGATTCCGATTTTTTGTCCGGCAATAACTGATGGCGCGTTCGGGTTTCACCTTTACTTGTACCAGCAAAAGCATAAAGATTTCATTGTTGATGTTGTAAAAGACTTCGGAAACATCTTGTTCTCCTCAAGCTATGATGAGAAAAAGGCAGTCATTGCTCTTGGTGGAAGTATTTCTAAGCATCATGCAATTTTATGTACTCTTCTTAATGGTGGAGCGTCATACGCTGTCTACATGACAACTGCTCACAGAACATCCGGTTCAATGTCGGGAGCTACAACCAATGAAGCAAAGTCGTGGGGTAAAGTAAAGGATGAAAGTGATGTAGCAACAGTTGTGGGCGATGTTACAATCATGTTTCCACTTGCAATGATAAAAGCTCTGGAAGAGTTGAAGAAGGACGGACTGCTTTCATGAAACCAAAATTTATACTATCGAAAAGAGTTGTACTTTCCCAGTATGCCAAAGCTAAAAAATATTCTGATTATGTCTCCTACAGTTCTAAAACTAATCCTCTTGTAACTTCTATCTTAGAAGAGAACACAAATTCTTTGTTTAGCGTGCATTTGGTAAATGAATTAAAGAATATTCAAGATCATTCGCGTGTTGTATTTTTGGCACAAGCGTGGAATCACGAGTTGATTGCAAAGTTACTTTCTTTCGGAATTATCTGGTTTGTTGTTGATAATGAATCTGATTTGGATACTTTACTAAGTTATCTAGAGCAAAATATCCCTGAAAGAAAGATACATCTATTACTACGATTAAAACTTAAAGAGAACACGCTTAAAACTGAGAAATTCTTTGTGTTTGGTATGAAAAGTGGTGTTGTTAATAAAAGAATTCGTGAGTTAAAAGATAACGATTCTTTTGAGAGCTTAGGAGTACACTTTCATAGGAAAACACAGAACATGAGTGAGTGGAGTTTACAGTATGAAATTTCACATATGCTTGATGATGATGTCTTGGGTGCAATTTCTGTAATTAACATCGGTGGAGGTTTACCATCAATCTATGCAAATACGAATGTTAAAGTGATGGATAGCATTTTTAGAAAATTGGAGGAATTTCAGGAGTGGTTAGGGACACAAAAGGTCAAACTGATGATTGAACCGGGAAGATTCATTGCAGCGCCTGCTGGCTCGCTCCACTCAACTATCTTAGCAATTCATGAGAATAATATCATCTTAGATGTATCTGTGTATAATTCAGATATGGATGCACTCATTGTTCCGGTTAAATTATTAGTTGAAGGAGAATTACCAAAAGGAGAAGGAACAGCGTATGTTATCAAAGGTGTAACGCCCTGTTCATTAGATTTATTTAGGTATCGAGTGTATTTGAACAATGTTAAAGTGGGTGATCCACTAGTATTTTTGAATGCTGGAGCGTACAATTTTACAACAAACTTTTGTGATTTAGATGTTATTGAAACAGAGGTTGTAGAATGAGTGATGGTTGTTATGCTGGGCTTGAATATGTAAGCGGAATGTCGTACCAAATGGTCGTTGAGGCAATGGAAGCAAAAGAAATTGATTTTACAACTATTTTTGGGCCAGCGAGAGGTGCAAATCACTTTATATCCTCATCAATTCGAGTTCGAGGCAGAGGTATTGAGAAGGTTCCTAAGTTAGGAAGAGGGCCGAAAAGGAGTAATGGTTGGACTTCTTATAATTTCGAGGCCATCTATAGAAGAATTCCGGGCGTGTTTGATGAAACTTCTCTTGAAGGCACTGTTACGTTTGCTAAAGTTGACGGGGTTGGTGGATTTATTGTGGAGAATGTAGAAGTGTATGAGGTTTTGTTATAAAATGTCATGGATGAAATTACCTGAAGAGTATAGTCCTGCTAGTTCTAAATTTGTTATCTTGCCATTATTGTATGAGAAGAATCTTACGTATGGTGATGGAGCTTCGTTAGGTCCACTTGAGATTATTAAAGCTTCAGAACATTTAGAATATTATGATGAACAGTTTGATAGTGAAGCATTTCTCAAAGGAATTAGGCTGCTTTCTCCTTTAGCACTTAATGATGTTGAGCCAACTGATATGGTTGAGATGGTTAGTAAAGCTGTTAAAGAGAATGTATCACAAGAACAGTTTCTTATTGGTCTTGGTGGTGATCATAGCGTTACAATAGGTGTTGCTCGCGGTCTTGAACAAGTGTATGGTAACAACTTTTCAGTAATCCAATTCGATGCACATGCAGATTTATTTCATTCTTGGAACGGATCTGAGTATAACCATCGTTGTACTGCTCAAAGAATTTCTTTGAATCATGAGTTGGTGTTAGTTGGTGTAAGAAGTATGGATGTTGATGAGAAAAAAATTATTGATAACAATGAAACTATTCATCTGATTAAAGCATACGAATATTCTTTAGATAGGTTGAAAGGGGTTCTGCCTCAACTTAAAGATAATGTGTTTATCACAATTGATGTTGATGTCTTTGACCCTTCGTTTATTCGCAACACAGGGACACCTGAACCCGGGGGCATGGTGTGGAATCAATTGATTGAAGCGTTAGCCCTTATTTTCAAAGAAAAGAAAGTGATTGGTTGTGATATTGCCGAATTTGCACCGAAAGTACATTATGAAAGTGAAGCGTATGCATTGGCAAAATTGGTGTATAAGGTATGTAATCTGCACGTCATATCAGATAAAAAATCTAATTTCGAGGCAAGAAATGACAATTGATATCTTTATTCACCCCGATGAGGTAGATTCATGGCAGAAAGAAGATCCTATTTTCCCAGAGTATGCTGCTCAAATGGCAAAAAGAGCAGAAGAATCTGATTGTCCTATTTTAGTAGATCCAAGTGATCTTTTAGACGGCATTGTGCCTACCTCAAATAATCTTACAACAACCTCGGGGCCAGGTGGGTATCAAACAGGTCTTCTTTCTTCTCCTAACCTTAGGCAATTAGCAAACATTTTTGGCCCATTGCATTATATTGATGAAATTCGTGTTCATGGTGCATATCATGGGAGATGTGTTGGAGAACTAGCCATGCAAGTTGTAGGTGTTCTCGCAGGACATATGTTGTGGGGGAATTGGGCTCCATGGATGGGAGCGCTAAGAAGAAAGGGGGATGATGATAAAGCAATGGTACTTGTAAATGATGGTGATATAGGGATACTTCCTGTTCGTTATGGATTAGTGTGGGACGATAGGAGTCAACCACTTGAATTAATGGGTCCAGAAGATGACGATTTTGGTTGCCATAACTATCAATTAATAGATGAAGCCACAATGGTGTTTTAAGATCTTTTTCATCCTCGAAATTCTTTTAAACTTTGTTTCGTATCCTCTTTTCTATGACACTTGGTAAAAACGTAAACATTGAGCAGTACAAACACTTGCTTGAGTGGGCAAAGCACCATACAGACAAAATCTTAACAGACGGTGAGATTCATTTATGTGCAACAGTGCAACAAAAGCCGGTGATCAATTTACATCCTCATAGTATTATTGTAACAAATAAGCGCGTTATTAAGCATCAACCACATCTCTTTAAAGCAACTTTTCAAGATTTTTTGTGGCGTGACATTGTACATGTTCACTTAGCGGACCACTTTTTTGGCTCACAGCTCTATTTCGAGTTTAATGGAGGGTATATCATTGGAACACATCTTCCAAAAAATCAAGCAAAAAGAGTGTATAGTATTGCCCAAGAAAAAGAAGAAGAGTGGGTAGAAAAAAGGCGATTACGTAAAATGGAAGAAGTTCGAGCAGAGTCTGGTGCGAATCATATTGTTGTTGGGGGAAATAAAACGCCGCACCCTGTTGATCAAGACGGTGGGATGAGTATTCGAGAAAGGCTTGTTGATCTTGGCGAACTTCTTTCAGATGGCCTTATAACACAAGATGAGTATCAAACTAAAAAAGCTGAGATTTTGAAGCGAATATAGAGGATATGCCGCAGCAAACTTTATAAACTCGCTTGATGAATTACTTCTAAAACATATAAAAGGTGGTTTCAAATGACTATAGTTAAGATCAGTTTGCATAAAGTAAGTGCAGAACGTAAGTTAGGGGCAAAAGGTGGCCAGGTTCGTATTAATAACAATGTTTCTATTATAAATGTGGAGGACCTCCAGTTCAATGTTCCAGGTAAAGCAGGACTTAAGTGCACATTTTCATTTAACTGTAAATATGAACCTGACCTAGGTTCAATTGATGTAGAAGGTCAAATTTTCTATACAGATTCTGAAGAAAAGGTCAAAGAAGTAAAAGAAAATTGGGAAAAAAATAAGCGTCTTCCGTCTGGGATTATGGAAAAAGTTGTGAATGCATCATTGCATAAAGGAAACATCCAAGCAATTAAGATAAGTGAAGATATTGGATTACCATCACCACTTCCACTTCCGAAAGTAAAAACTCCGTCTGATGCGCCTTCCGTTGAAGAAGCGCCTAAAAAGGAGTAAATTTCTTTTTTTTTCATTAAAATAATTTAAGGTACATACAAAATGGATCAAGACGATGATGGATCAGCTTTGAGGGGTGGAAGTGAGCCAGGCCCACTGCTCTTACGCTCTCCAGTAAGAAGTAGAGTTTCTAGACAAGCTTCATCGCCTGATCCAAAGCTTGTTGAAATTGTTCAAGCAGAAGGATCGCACCCAGATTTTGACGATGTTGTTCCTTATGGTAAATTACTTGCAGGTTATGTCGGAATGAAACCAGAACAAATAGAACGGTACTTACGCAATAACACTTAAATAGGTAGACTACCTTCCCTTTTCTTGATGGTACGAAAAAGTATATTTCTATTAGCTATTCTTATGATTAGTGTATGTATGGCATCGTTTGCATTTGCAGCTGAAGATGCTAGTGGCACGGGTGTTTATGATGACATTGGTGAGGTAACATTCGATGAAGATCCAGGACTTACTCCAGACAGTCCATTTTATTTTTTAGATGATCTGCTTGAAAGAGGATTAACTGGTGATGATCCACAAAAAGTGCTTGCAGCAAAAAATGAAAAGATTGCTGAGATTGCGCAGATGGTTGCCGATGGTAAAGTTGAAGAAGCTAAAGAAGCATTCGATAGATTAGAGAAGCACAGTCAAGTTCTTGAAAAAGAAGTTTCACCAGATATCGAACATGAGACACGAAGAAGTGGTAAAGCTGTACAAGAATTGTTTGATAGGCTTGAAGATGATTTATCTGGCGAAGAGTGGGCAGAAATTAAACGCCGGGTAGCAGAACATGAATCGCAAGAAGAGAGAATTGCGCTTGCTGCAAAAATTACAACACAAATTAAAGATCTGTGTGAGGCCTTAGCAGAACTTGATCCGATTGAATATGATCGCGTATGTTCCACTGATGATGATGCACCAGAGTGGCAAAAAGAGCTCGATGAAAAATTAACCTCTGAACAAAAGAAAGAAGCAAAAGCGTTCTTTGATGTACTATCTTCATGCTTTGAAGATCCAAGCGAGTGCGAATGTGAAAAAATCAGTATAGCATCGTTTGCAGAGCAATGCCATGAGATTGCGCCTTTGGCTGCAGCATGTATGGCTGGAGATGAAGAAGCGTGCGAGGCTGAACAAGAAATTGAGATTGATACGAGTGTTCTACCTGATTATCTGCAAGATGTGTTGGACCAGGTAGAAGATAAGTTTGAAGATTCACGGCATGATCATAACATGCCTCGTGAATGTGAAGAAGCCGGAGCCTTTGATCGTGATTCGTGTTTTGAAATTATGTTTCGCTTGAATGCGCCGCAAGAATGTGTTGATGCGTTTGATGCTGGAGAATTGCAAGTAGGCTCAGAACGTGAAACAAAACATGCATGCGAAAAGATAATGTTTGAGAGGAATGCGCCACCTGAGTGTGTTGAAGCTGGTATAACGAACTTTGAAGATTGTGGAAGGCATACGTTTGAAGCCAATGCTCCCCAAGAATGCCAGGATGCAGGTTTAGATGGTACTTCACGTGATGATCATAGAAAATGTGAAGAAATCATGAATGAACTTCGTGAAAAGGGTGATCGTGGACGAAGTGATTTTGGGCATGCAGCACGATGTCATTCAGTTGAAGATCCTCAAGAGAGGCTTCAGTGTTATGACGACGCTGCAAGTGGTGCTCATGAAGAATATAATCGAAGAGGACCTCCTATCACTCCAGAGTGTGAAGAGAATAGAATTCATGATCGAAGAGATTGTAAAGAGTTTATGGATTCCTTCGGTGATTATGACGAACGTTTTGAAGAAACAAAACGTTTAGAGAGTGAATGTGCAAACTTCTGTGAAAGTAAAGGAGAAGCATGGGACTTTTCAAATGGTGATTGTAGGTGTAGTGGGTCTTCTTATGATGAGTACTACGGTCATGATGGGTATTACTCGGAGAGTGAATGTAAAGATGGCTGTCATCAGGAATGTCCTGGCGCATCTCGAACAGATTGTGTGAATGAAGCGTGTGTCTGTTACTACGAGGATAAAGATGATAGACATGGTTCAGATGACATTGACTGTGCTGTACTCTACTGTCCTCAAGGCTCTGATTGCATTGACGGGGTTGGATGTGTCTTTGATGATCATGGGTCGGATGATGACTACGAAGAGAGCGAATGTAAAGATGGATGTAGTGATGAGTGTCCAGGAGCAGATAGGACTGATTGTGTAGATGGTGGCACAACGTGTGCATGCTACTATGATGATCATGATGATGACTCTTCAGGAAGCGGGTCTTCCGATGATTCACACGAGTCTGATAACTCGGGTAGCTCAGAAGATT
Source organism: uncultured Methanosarcinales archaeon (assembly GCA_964498285.1). Lineage (GTDB taxonomy): Archaea > Nanobdellota > Nanobdellia > Woesearchaeales > GW2011-AR9 > CAZCGN01. Next base: position 220,999 of record CAZCGN010000002.1, on the reverse strand, counting down.
CTAGTGATGATAATTCTGGTTCAAGTGAAGATACACCCGAAGAAGTTGTAGAAGAGGAACCAGAAGAACAGGATGAACCTGAAGAGCAAGATGAGCCAGAGGAAGAAGCTGAAGAGGAACCTGAAGAAGATTCTGGTAACGAGCTTACTGGTGAAATAATCTCGGATGGCCAGATCTTGGATGCTAACCCATTTTATAATTACTTTTTTGGGTAATTTTTTCTTATTTTCTTTTTATTGTAAGCAGTTAGGCCAGCTGCATAATCTTTATAAAGGTTTATTTCTACAAATCTCTTAGTGCAGAGGGTGAGATAAGAGCTATGAATGAGGGTATTGAAGTTAGGGATATTAAGCTTAAAGTAATGGAGTCCGTACAGGATGATGTTAATCGTGGTATTGTCAAAATTGATTCTACTTATTTACGTCAAATTGGTGTTAATCCTGGGGATGTGGTTGAGATAACAGGTGCACGAAAAACAGTTTCTATTGCAGATCGGGCATATCCAGGTGATATTGGGCTGAACATTGTGCGCATGGATGGGAATACCAGAACCAACACTCGAACAACAGTTGGTGAGATGGTAACTATAAAAAAGGCTCAAGTTGAAGTTGCAAAACGTGTTCTTATCGCGCCAACAAGCAGGCAAGTGGTCTTAAAAGCTTCCCCACATTTATTCAAACTAGGATTGTTAGGTAAAGCAATTTTGAAAGGAGATCTTGTCTCGTTAGGGCATTCTAAAAGAAGAGTGGATGGTGCAAACCCATCAGTGAATGATATTTTTTCTGCAATGGAGCAGCGCTTTTCTGGTTTAGGACTTGGCGATTTGAAATTTATGGTAGTTGAAGCGGAACCACGAAATGTCCCGTTAGTAATAGGTAAAGAAACAGAAGTTGAACTAAGTAGTAGAGCAGTTGAGCTCAAAGAAGACGAAATTATTTTGGGTGTTAATTATGAAGATATTGGCGGGCTTGGTGATGAAATCACAAAGGTACGTGAAATGATTGAATTACCGTTGCGTCATCCTGAACTCTTCGAACGATTAGGTATTGAAGCTCCTAAAGGAGTATTATTATACGGTCCGCCTGGAACGGGAAAAACTTTGCTTGCAAAGGCGGTGGCATCTGAAAGTGGAGTACATTTTATGGAGCTTAAAGCTTCAGACGTTATTTCAGGAATTCCTGGCGCAACTGAAAAGATGATGCAAAAAATCTTTGAAGATGCAAAAAAGAACGCACCAACAATACTTTTTATTGATGAGCTTGATAGTATTGCATTCAAACGGCAAGATCGGGGTACGAACGAATTTTTGAATACGCCAGTTTCAGAATTATTAAAAAATCTGGATGGATTGGAAGTTCGCGGAAAAGTGGTTGTGATTGCAGCAACTAATAGGCCAAACTCTCTGGACCCTGCCTTGCGAAGACCAGGCCGGTTTGATCGTGAAATTGAAATTGGTGTTCCGGATAAAGGTGGAAGATTAGACATTCTTAAAATTCATACACGTAACATGCCAATTGCGCAAGATGTCGTACTCAAAGATTTAGCAAATGTAACCCATGGATTTGTAGGCGCAGATCTGCAAGCGTTAGCTAAGGAAGCTGCTATGATTGTTCTTCGACGAATTTTGCCAGATCTTAAAGTTGAAGAAAAAGATGGTGAAGAAGCGGAGGTTCCTGAACATGTTCTTGCAAAATTACTTATTACACAACAAGATTTTTTAGAAGCGCTCAAAGTTGTACGACCTTCAGCAATGCGTGAGGTACTTGTTGAAACACCAGACGTGAGTTGGGGTGATATTGGAGGTCTTGATGCTGTAAAAGCAAGAATGCGTGAGGCGGTTGAATGGCCATTAAAAAGGCGGAAAGTCTTCAAACGAATGGGAATCAGACCTCCAAAAGGAGTATTACTGTATGGTCCGCCAGGAACTGGAAAAACAATGCTTGCCAAGGCTGTAGCCAAAGAAAGTGAAGCTAATTTTATTCTTGTTAATAGTTCAAGCTTGCAACAAGAAGGTGTTGTGGGAAAAGAAACAGAGCAATTGCGTAAAGTGTTTCAGAGGGCACGTCAAACGGCTCCATCCATAATTTTCTTTGATGAAATTGATAGTTTTGCAAAAAAACGTGGTGTTGGCTCTTCAGCATTTTCAGATTCAAATGAAGGATTACTGAATCAATTGTTAATTGAAATGGATGGTTTAGAAGGACTGAATGATGTCGTAATTATTGCTGCAACAAACAGGCCTGACATTTTAGATACTGCACTTTTGCGTCCGGGAAGGTTTGATAGTATCATTTTAACACCAATTCCTTCAAAAGAAGGTAGAGAAGAACTGTTTACTATTTATCTTTCTAAAATGCCAACTGCATCTGATGTTGATGCAACACTTCTTGCAGTACAATCTGAAGGGTACGTGGGAGCAGATATTGAAGCAGTATGCCGTGAAGCTGCAATGCAAGCGCTGCGAAGCGATGTAAATTCTACAGAAATTACAGCTTCTCATTTTGAAAAGGCACTTGCAGTAATTCCAGCATCCGTTGATAAAGAAACAGAAGAAGCCTATGAAAAGTTGGGTGCGTATTTTAGCAAAGCACGATCGCAGGAAATTCGTGAGCAGAAATATAGTTACTTTGGGTAAAAACCAAATAATAAAAAAGAATATTTATCCTTGTGGTTGTAATGCTTCTAGTTTTCTAAGATAGAAGTCTGGATTTAAGTCTGCCCTTAGGCCATCGTAGAAAGTCCTAATGGCACCATAGAGTCCAGTTGATCTAACTTCTTCATCAAAGAGTGAATCATTACCTTCTGGTCCCACTATATTAGTCTCCAACACTCTTCGGAAAATAGACTCTCCTGGTTGTGTTAGTGCAGCAATATCTTTTACTGTTCTTGCTAAAGCTTCTTGTAAATTAGTTGTTTCTGGCATACTTTTTCCCTCATAATATTGTTTTGTGTAGAAATTTTTAGAATGCTATTTAAGTATTTTATGACACAATAATATAAAAAAATAAAACAAAAAATAATTTACTTTTTCTTCTCGCAGTCTTTACAACCTTTGAATTTGATTAATCCAACAAGCAAGAATAATACTGTCCACCATTGAATGTTCCAAAAGTTCCAAACGCCAAGATCACGTAGTAAGAATAGAACTCCTAACACTAAGAATACTGCTCCACCAATTTTCATACATTTTCCACATGCGTGCATTGTTAGCCACCTCATAGCTTTATCCTCTCAACAAGAGATTGTAACTATATAAATTTTATTCTATACAGATATAAACATAGCTATTTAAAGGATAAATGATTCTTAGATAGTATGGTTAGGCGCAAACTTCCTAAAGTTACGGTACCAAAAGTTCACGTACGAAAACATGTTCGAACAATTAATAGGAAACAGCGCGAAGCAAGACGCAAGATTCGCGCCAAAGCAAAAGAGCTTGCAATTCGTCGTGATGTACAACAAAAGTTATTGTGGCTTGCAATTCTTTTTGGGATAGGTGCTGTTATTTGGGGTTTTTTCAACCTTTTGTATACTACAACTGGGTTTCACCTAATCAACTGGATACGTGCTCTTCCGTTCTTTGATCCGTTATCGTTGTGGATAAAAGAGACTATTGCTTCTCAAACACCTTTAGGGTTATATCTTTTGTTTGCAATCGCCGCAATTTTTATCTTCCCAACCCCACTTGAGCTTATTTATTTTGGATTTTTGCAACAAGGATTAGAATTTCCATCACTTTTTGGTATGACGCTGTTAGGAATTATTACAGCGCAGCACATAAATTACTTACTTGGAAGAATTTTTGGGCAGATTATTAGTCCATACATTAGGGAGAGGTCTCGTGAACGATTGAAAAGAATTCTTCATAGGTGGGGTGGCTATGCTATTTTTGTTCTGCACATACTTCCACTTCCTTATGCAATGCTCAATTTTGTTGTGGGCGTTTCAAAATATCCGTATAGAAAGTGGGTTGTAATAATGGTCCCAGCACTGTGTTTGAATTATCTTGTTTTGTATGGGTTGTTTCTGGTTGTGTTTTAAGTGTCGTGTGGACTTTGTAGGGAAGATAAATGATCTGTTAAGAGAGTCAAATACTTTCGTGTTGTTCTGATGTCTTTGTGTCCCAACATTCCTTGTACATATTCTGTTGGAGTGTTATTATGAAGATGATGTGTTGCAAATGAATGTCGTAAGAGATGCGGATGAACATGTTTAGTAAAGTTTGCTTTTTTTGCAGCCTTCTTTAATGTCTCTTGAACAGTTCTTGAGGTGATATGTCCTTTCCTCGAATCAAACACATATGGGCTTTTGGTTTTTCTTGTGCTCAGATACGTATCTAAGAGTCCAAGAGTTTTTTCTGAGAGAATTGTGAATCGATCTTTACAACCTTTTCCTTGCCGGACATGTATGATCTTTTGTTCATGATTAATATCAAGTACCTTTAACTTAATAAGTTCAGATACTCTAAGGCCGGAACAATAGAGCAAGCTAATAAGTGCTTTATGTTTTGGATTTTGTACAGTATGTATGAGGGTATTAATTTCTTTTTTAGTTAAAATCTCTTTTATTTTTTGTTCTCGTTTACAAAATGCTATCTTTTCAAATCGTCGTTTCATAATAATGCAATAATAAAAACGTAATGCATTATGGGCAAGATTCACAGTTGAACTCGATTTCTGTTGTTCAATCAAGTGAAGGATATATTCTCGAACATCTTTATGTTGAACTTCTCGCGGTTCTTTCCTACAAAATTCTAGAAATTTTTTATTATAATACAGATATGCTTTTTGTGTCTGTTTTGAATAGTTTCGTAACTTACACTCTTCTATAATTCTTTGAAACATAGTATCACCATAACAAAGTTATGGTGCAAACTTCCTTATATACTTTGTTCGAACCTGTCCAGTGCGTCCAGTGGCTCTCTTTTTCTTTAGCAACTGCTTCTATGCGCATAATCTTTACACTACAAGGCTTTGTCATTCTCACATCCACAAGACAAACCCTTGCGCGAAGTGCGCATAGAAACAGTTAGTTTCAATTGTGTTTAAGTTCTTCTTTCTTTTAGAAAAAGAAACAAAAGGAGGAGTTCGTCCTAACGGACATATAGTCTTGACTTTGTCAAGAAATTAATAATTAGTAAAGGGGACAATTTTTCACATCATAGCTTCAAAACTATCAAGTTAGTATAACCATGCTTTTTTTTCTCAATAATTCCTCTTTGCTCTAAATTAGATATAACTCGGGATATTTTTACAGTACTAAGTTCTGCTAGAGTGGTAAGTTTCTTTTGTTCAATCTCTTTTCTATCTAACAATATCTTTAATACTTTTCTTTCGTCTGTTGGTAGGATTGACAAAAGTTTGTTTAACTGCAATTTATTGATTTTCTCTTCAAACAAGTAAACAACAAACCCGCCAACTGCTAGAGATAGTATTGTTGTTCCATAAAGAAATAAAGGATATTGTAAATATGCTTTACCTAAGTGTTGAGTATGATATATTGAAAATACTGTTATCATAATAGCTAACAACCCAATTAATCCGATTGAAATCAGTATTTTCTTTCTTGATATTTCCATGATTTTCACTCTAATCTATTATGTACTCTTTGCTTTTTTGTGGCTTGCTTCCTTGTTGTGCTTAATTCCTTTGTCTTTCATGTATTGTTGTCCCCATTTTAGCATTGGTTCAAGCACACAGTCTAATGATTTGCCAACTTTTGTCATGGAGTATTCAACTTTAGGGGGAATCTCTGGATAGATTTTCCTATTGATGACTCCATCGGCTTTAAGCTCTCTTAACTGATTTGTAAGCATCCTTGTGGTTATGCCAGTTATTGCTTTTTTTAATTCCCCAAATCGCTTGCATCCATCCTTGAGCTGCCAAAGAATCCAAGGTTTCCATCTTCCTCCAATTGCATCGATTGTTACTTCAATTGGACATCCATATTCTTTTTTCATAATATATATCTTAGTTACTTTTCTGTAACTATAATCATTTTGTGTTACTACATACTTTAAATAGATTAATAGTACTCTATTATATAAACTTATTGAAAAGAAAGGAGGGATAAGCATGAAACAAGAAAAAAGGATCATACTCATAACAGGCTCCAGTGGAGGATTCGGAGAACTAACGGTAAAAACTCTTGCCAAAAAAGGCTACATAGTATATGCATCGATGAGATCTATTGACGGCAAAAACAAGGCAAAAGCAGATAGCTTAGCAAGTTGGTCAGAAAAAAACAATTATGACATCAATGTCTTAGAACTGGATGTCACTGATGAGAAATCAGTTCAGAAAGCAGTAGATGAAATATTGAGCAAAACAGGAAAAATTGACGTAATCATCAATAACGCTGGAATAGGTGTGCTTGGATTACAAGAAAACTTTACTCCAGAAGATTGGCAAAAACTATTCAACGTGAATGTCTTTGGGATACAAAGAGTAAACAGAGCAGTACTTCCTAGTATGAGGAAGGAAGGAAAAGGGCTCCTTATTCATATTTCAAGTCTGCTTGGACGAATGGTAGTGCCTGCATATGGTCCTTACAATGCTTCTAAATGGGCAGTTGAAGCAATGGCAGAAAACTATCGTGTTGAACTATCTCAATTTGGAATTCAGTCTTGTGTTGTAGAACCAGGAGGATTTCCAACAACTTTCATCGATAACTTAATGAAGCCAAGCGATAAGTCAAGAAGTGAAGAATATGGCGAATTCGGAGAATTCCCTGAAATATTCCTTGAAAATTTTGAAAAGGCGCTTGCAGGAAATCCTGCTCAGGATCCGCAAAATGTTGCAGATGCAATCGTTAAACTAATCGAACTTCCTGCTGAAAAGAGACCATTTAGAACAGCCGTAGACAAAATGGGCATGGGAGATGCTATTGCACCGTATAATGATCAGCTTGAACAGATAATGTCCAGAGTCTACACAGCATTCCACATAGACCACCTGCTAAAACTGAAGGTGAGCAAAGATGAGTAAGAAAGTTACAGTAATATTTGCCCACCCTCATCTGGATAAGTCAAGGGCAAACAAAAAAATCATTGAAAAAATATCTGGAATGAAAAACGTGACGATTCGTAATTTATATAAGGAGTATCCAGATTTTAAGATTGATGTTAAAAGAGAGCAGAAACTTTTAGTGGATTCAGATCTGATTGTTTTTCAGTTCCCTTTCTACTGGTATAGCTCTCCTGCACTTCTCAAGGAATGGGAAGACGCAGTTTTAGAGTATGGTTTTGCCTATGGCTCAACAGGAAAAGCACTACATGGAAAGGATTTCTGCGTTATAGTAACAATAGGGGGGCCTGAAGAAGCATACACCAAAGAAGGATGGAACAAATTTCCAGCCGATGAATTGCTAAGACCTTTTGAACAGACTGCAAATCTATGCGGGATGAAATTCTTGAATTCATTTAAATTACACGGTGTTCCAAATATTCCTGGACTTGATATTGGCACAGTTCCAGGTATTGATGTAAAGAAGCTAGATGAAAAGATAGACAATCATGCAAAAGCAGTACGTGAATTTCTGGAAAGCTACCAAGAAAAATGAAGAAGCAATATGAAGGATACCTAGTTTAATATGATCTCAGGTTTTCAGAAGGCTTCATTGATGAAATTTTCTTAACAACAAAATAGACTGTAATTAATGAAGTAATTGCAAGTATAGATAAATATTTTAGAATCATAATTGCAGGTAAGAAAACATCAAATGAAATTGTAGAATTTTCTAGTCCTAATGGGATATCAAATTGTATTGTTCCAATTGCCAGAACAATTAGTTTGCTTAATATTACTCCTAGTACAAATCCAATAATTGTCTGAATGATAAACTCACTTAATAATTGTTTAGTTATTGCTTTTTTTGTCCAACCCACTGTTTTCATTACTGCAATATCTTTTCTTCGCTCTAGTATATTTAAGTTATTAACTTTAAGCAGGATAAGCACTGTGATAAATAAGATTATTGCCATTCCAATATATTGAAATTTTCTAAAAATATTTACTGTGTTGATCAATGTTGCAGAGATAGAATTACTTGAAATGATTGTGATGTTTTCATTTATCCTCTTTATCTGTGTCTTTAGGTTTTCTTCATGCGATAGGTCATCTACTTTTAAATAAATTTGATTAAATTCTTTATTTCCCATTAGATCATGTGCATCATTTACATTTAAGTAAACATTTGATGAGAATATTTGTCCATTATCATCATTTGCCAATGTGCCAACTACCTCAAATGATTCATCTCCTAAAGAAATATTACTTCCCACAACCCAATGATTGAACTTAGCAAAATGCTTTTCAACTACTGCTTTATTCTCATCGTCATTTTTTAGAAATCTCCCTTTATATCTTTGGGATGTTCTACTAGCATATATTTCAGAATTTGGTTCTAATCCTTCTATTGATATGAATCCTTTCTTATTAAAATTCCAGATAATAAGTGAACTTGAAATACTTTGCACATGATCTAAAGCAGATATTTCTAGTATTTCTTTTTGAGTAAATTGTGCTTTTCCAAAAGGTATTCTTATTTGAGAATTACTTATCTTTGTTGTATTTTCTGATTTTTGCAGTATAAGATCTGAATTGATGCTTTCAAATGGTTGATAAACTGCTGCTGAATAAGCATTCATTATTCCAGAGACTAACAAAAGAATAATTACAACTGTTACTATTGTAAGTATGTTTGTGAGTGTTCTTGATTTTCTTTTACTCAACTCTTTTAACACAAAAGGAAAATACATTATTAGTGCCTCTTCTTTCTAAAGTATAACCACCCAGCACTAACTAGGACAACCAAAACTCCTCCAAAAATATAATATGTTTTTGGATTGATTTTTTCCTCAACTGAATTGCTAGATGAAACTATATTTGTGGGATTGAATGAATTTGATATAATAATGTCTAAATCTTCTTTTGTCCATTGCTGACCCTCAAACCATTGGAAAACAACCTCTTTTCCATCTAAGTTATACTCATATTTTTCATTAATTAGAATAGTCATGTGAGCTGTTAGTCCGTGATCTTGAGCATATCTTTCTCCTTCATCACTTTCAAAATCAATCCACCTAGTATTTATTTGTGAACCATATTTTGCTGTTACTTCTTCAATAGCTCTTACTGTTGGTTGCATCGGTCCGTGAGTTACAACTCCTAAAACAACAACTTCCACCGTTTCACCAGTTGCTAATACTGATTGAAACATTATGGCTAAGATAAACAGCAATATGAAAATTGATTTATTCATCTTGAATCCCTCCGTCTTTTAATTTAATTATTCTATCACAGACCTTAGCAATGGAATCATCATGCGTTACCATAACGACGGTCAATCCTTTTTCTTTGTTTAAAGACCGCAATAATTCAAGAATCTTTTTCCCTGTTTTAGAATCAAGATTTCCTGTAGGTTCATCAGCAAAAAGCACTTTTGGATTATTGATAAGAGCTCTAGCAATAGCTACTCTTTGTTGTTCTCCACCAGATAACTCATTGGGATAATGATCTAAACGATTGTCTAACCCTACTGATTCAGCACTTTTTTGTGCTTTTGCCATCATTTCTTTTTTGTTGATGTGAGTTGGGAATAAAGGCAGGGCAATATTTTCTACAACATTGAGTGTGGGGATTAGATTAAATGATTGGAAAACTATTCCTACATTTTTACGCCTAAAAAGAGCAAGATTATCCTCACTCATGTTTCCTATTTTCTTATTATCAAATATTATTTCTCCATCATCTTGCTTCTCAAGTCCAGATAATAAACTTAGAAGAGTTGATTTTCCACTACCTGAATGACCTTGAATTGCTACTAACTCTCCATTCTTTATTGAAAATGATACGTTATTTACTGCCTTTACTTTTCCCAAAGTTTTGGATAGTTCCTTGACTGTGATTAGTTTATTCATATTTTAATACCTCCATTGGTTTTAGTTTTCCTATTTTTTTAAGCAATATCTGGATTGCGAGGAAACTTATTATTAGTATGCTTAGCATTGGTACAATTACATAGCTTGGGTTAAATTGTATTGGTAATGGATATGTTTGCACTGTATTAACAGAACTGGGGTCACTTGCTAAAAAATGTGGATATGGATTTAATTCCCAAGGGATATTTACTGAAACTGTTAATCCTGACAATGCAATAAGCACAATTATTGAAATTAAAATCCCAATTAAAAAACCTACTATTACTTGGATTAGTGTTTCTAGTGTTAATTGTTTTTTCAAATCTTTGTTAGTGAATCCTACTGCTTTCATTATTCCGAATTCTTTCTTTCTTTCAGTAATTGCGTGAGCCATGCTCTTAAAGAGAATGAGTGCAGTACCTATCAAAATCACAATAGTTAGCAATAAGACAATCTTATCAGATATGTTGAATATTGAACTTATTTGGTTTTCAAACGATTCTGGAGTATAAATGGAATAAGATCCGATCTTTTGTCCAGTTGGAGTCTTTCCTGTTAATGAATTCTCATTATTTAGTAAAGAGTCCAATTCTTCTGATACATCTGCAACTTTTGTCTGTTTTGCATCAACAAAAATAATATTGATATCTGATTCATCAAATGTTTCTGTATCTTGAAGATTCTTTGAGTTGTACGCCATCTCTTGTACAGGTTTAAGATTTGCATAAATATCTGAAGAAACAATATCTTTTCCAGATGTTTCACTGAGTCCAGCAACAATAAATTCTTCACCCGATATTATTATTTCTTGATTTAATATTATGTTGTTTTCTTGGGCGAACGTTTTCTCAACAATTATTTCTTCATCAAATTGTGGCAAAGAACCAATGTATATTTTAGATTCTATTTTTCTCCCAAGAGAATCATCCCAATTAACTCCAAGAACTCGCTTAAAATTATCTTCATCAAAAACCCATAGTGACAAGCCGTATGATACTTCTTGAACACCATCTAATGATTTAATTTTGCTTATGATATCTTTTTTTATAGGTGCTAGAGAACATGAAACAAGCGCTCCAGTAGTATTTTCTGCAACATTTCCATTCTTTTGAACAATTATGCTACTATGAATGCTTTCAAATGGGAGTTTTGAAGCATCTCTATAAGCAGTGTTAAGAGAAGTTAATGTAATGAGTAAAACTACTACTAAACTTATTACTAATACATTTAGAGCATATTTCTTTTTTCTTTTAACTAGTTCTTTTACAGCATATTGTAACATCTTTCAAACCCTTATTATTTACTTATAACTTTCTGGATGGTGGCTTTCATGTAATTGCCATGCCTCATCACTTAATCCCTTAGGCTTCTCTTGTGGAAAATTATTTGTCATCATCCATTGATGCATTATTTGAAATTCTTCTGTGGAAATATCTCCTTCTTTTACTAACTCATGCATTGGACATTCAAAGTCAAGAGTATCATGGTATTTCTCTGATGCTTCAAAGTCACCGCCCATCATTGCTGTATGCATAGCTTCAAAGTCATCAGATCCCATCATTCTTTTATGCAACTCACTCATACTGTAATAACTACTTGCACTTACAAGAACTACTCCCAGTAAAAGCAAACTGAAAATTCCAATTATAATTTTTTTATTTGTTTCCATTGATCAAACCTCCATTTAGTTTAGTATATCTTAATGTGAAAACATATATCTTATTTACTGAAATCAAATATTCTATGATTACATAAGATGAAATCAAAAATAAGGTTTACTGAAATCAAATAAAAAAATAGGATAAACTATGTATTATACTAATTTTTAAAAAAAATTGTCCCTTAATACTTGTTCTTTGTGTATCGCTAAAGCTCTTTAGATTGAACTGAACTCCCCCCGTGCTACGCACATATAGTCTTGACTTCGTCAAGAATTGATTGGAACTTAAACACAACTCTGCGGACGCAGGTTTTCCGGACTTCGTAGCGGAAAACGAAACTAACAGGAATTATCAGGAAAATTCGGTCGGCTTCGCCTAAATCGCCAAGCGATTTCCCGAATGTTTCCCAAATTTTTTGGTGTGGGTTGCCTCACCAAAAAACTTCTGATAATTCCGATGTTAAACGCAATTTTTTTGCAATTGATAGGGCATATTTTTGAATAAAAAAAATAAACAGAAGCAAAACATGCTTCTTGCCCTTTAATGCAAAAAAACTTCTCCGCTCCTCGCCTTCGGCTGCGGTGCTCGACCACGTTGCACTCTCGCCTTCGGCTCGGGGCGCTTAACAGGCATTTAACGGTTCGCTCGTTGCACTCGCTCTCCCAAATCGATTTTTTGAGGGTCTCGGCTTGGGATGCCTAGCCTCGACCAGCTCTAAAAAATCGACTTCGCTAAATGCCTGTGTTATATCCAATAATTTTTTTGGGCTAAATATCTAACGGGCAAGAAAGCAAACCGAAAGGTTTATATACCACTCAAGAGTTACAATCATAAAATGGCAAAAGATTATGTTAACAAATTTGATAGAACCAGTATCGCTGTGCAAGATGGAGATATAACTAAAATTCCTGCTAATGCACTAGTTACTGCAATCAATTCTGGCGGAATGTGGTTTGGAGGAATAGATGGCGCTATTCAAAGAGCCGCAGGAAATTTATATCATGCACAAGCTCAACAAGCAATGCCACTTTATGATTTACAAACAGTAGTCGCTAAAGGAAATAGAACAAATCATCAAGGATTTTTTGATGATGTTGTATTTGTTGTTGATGATTTAGAAAGTCCTTTAGACTCAGTTTTATACAAGGGTCTTGAAGCATCGCATAATGAAGCATATAAAAATATTTTAATCCCAACAATTAGAATGGGAGTTATGGCAGGAGTTCGAGAATCTCCTGAAGAAGCTGTCCAAAAAATGGGAGAGGGATTAAAAAGATTTATGGATGATTATGCTCACAAAACAAGACTTGAAGATATTACTTTCGTGGTATATAGTGATGCTCAAACTCAAAAAAGATTAACTGATGGTTTAATCAGTTTGAGATAATTTTATTTTTCTTGCCCTTTCTTCTTTTAATTAATGGAACTTCGTTCTTGATGTAACGCCCAAAAAAATTACTCTTCGGGTTTCGGCTTCGCCGACCATTGCACTAACCCTCGGTCTCCGTTTCACTCCGACGGATATAACAGGAATTTAACGGTTACGAAACCTTGCAGGTTTCTCCACCCAAATCGCCTTCGGCGACTTCGTTAAATTCCGATGTTAGTTTCAATTTTTGATTTGCCTTAACAGGTACATCTCTTGACGAGAAACCGCTACTTCTTTGAGGGACTGCCTTCGCATAATGGGATTATACGGCTTCATTACATTACGTTTTACTCCATAAAATTTTCTGAGAAGAAAACCAAAATTTCCCAAATTGAATAAAGAAAAGAGGGGGGCTTGAGATAATAAACAACAACTTTAAGCTGCTTCTTGAACTTCAATTTCTTCATCTATTAAAAGTTGGTCATATTCTTTGTCTAAAATCTTTATTTCATCATAAATAGCAGCTTTTTCAGCTAAAAACTTCTTATTAGAACGTATTTGATCAAAAGCGATTTGTTCCCTTGCTCTACTTTTTCCGTTAAATTTTCTACAATCTTCTAAAAAAGTTTTAACTTGGTTCATGGCTTCTTTCTTCTTAGAAACATCTTTATTCTCAGCAAGTAATTTCTCACTAATCCCTTTTTCCCTTCCTCTTAACTCCTTAACAGCTTCCAAATTGTCTGAGTGAACTCCTCCTGTTTTTTCATTTTCTTCCTTCAAGACAGCGTTAATTGCTCTAATTTTTCTTGTTAATTCTTCTTTTTTCTGAATAATAGCTCCTTTTTTATTCTGGTCTAGTTTCTCTCCTTTTTGCAATGAACGACGTAAGTTCTGTCTTTGTCTGTTAATGAGTTTTAGTTCTTCTCTAAGTTTTTTATCTTCATCAGCAATCTTACCAATAAGATTTTTTCCATCTTTAATCCACCTTTCAAGAAAACCAGTCTCCACCTCAAGTAGTCCTAAGAGGGATTTCATTTCATCAGCCATTTGTTCTGATGCTGATTTTATTTGAGGTGTATTTCCAGATTTTGTAAGTTGATTACTGACCACTTCAATCTGATTATCTAATTTATCTATAATGTCAGAACTCTTTGACCTGTTTCTAGCTAAATTTTTAATATCTCTGCTAACTCTATTTGTGTCAATAATCTCATTAAGAAAATCTCTTCTTCCCTTTCTTTCTAATCTTTCTTCTTTTCTTTCATAAATTGCATCTCTGTGTAATCTACTAAAAAGATACTTAATAAGTTTTTTTAACCAGTTAAAAGCCATATTAATGTGATTATATAGTTGATTATTTAAAACTTATTATGGCACAAGCAATTCTATATCTCAAGCCCCCTAAACTTTACTTTCACTTTGTTCATAATCTAATAAATTATTCAATTTGGGAAACTACGGCAGTCCCTGAAGTAGCGGCAAATCAAAAACTTGCTTCACTTCGTTACGCATCCTCCCCACTCCGTTCCCTTTGGTCACTCGTAAGTCGGAGAAACTAACAGCAACTATACGGTTCGGCTCCAGTCGCCACTACGTAACTCCTTCCGCCTCTCCCAAATCTCAAACCAAATTTATAATTCTAAAGAAAATAAATTTACCCTTACCTGCTCGGGCTGTGGTTTGCCTCATCCCAGATGCCACCCTTTTGAGACTTCGCATAGTTGCGATGTTAGTTTCAATTTTTTCGGGGGCTAAGATGATAATGGGGCACACTCTTTATGGTGCTACGCACTCTCTTCTTTAATTAAATGAATCGGGGAAATCTAGAAGAAATAATAAAAAGTCGGGGGCTAAACTGAAAATAGATTCAACCATCACTTCAACGACAAAACCTTTCTTTTTCGTGGCAATTGTTTTGATTTTGGCAGTTCTAAAGTTAATATTCCTTTATCAAATTTAGCTTTGGCTTTATCAGGATTCACTATCGCTGGCAAAGTAAATGCTTTGTAAAATCCACGATAAGACCTTTCTTGTCTATAAAAATTCTTTTTTTTCTCTTCTTTCTCTGTTTTTTTCTCTGCCTTAATTTCTACTTTGTCTTCTTCAACAGAAATTTTTACATCTTTTTTATCAATGCCAGGAAGTTCCGCTGTTATCTCTAATTTATTTTTCTTATCAATAACATCAACTAATGGTTCTCTTAATTTAAGTCCCTTTGGCAAAGAAATTTTTCCAAAATCTTTAAACATTTCATCCATTCCTTTTCTAAACTTTTTCATCTCTTCAAACGGATCCCAAATTTCAGATTTCATAATTATCACCTCTTAAAGAAGTATTCATTTAAAGTTTATAAAAATTTATGATTACTTAAGAATTGATTAGAATTTATCTCTTCTTTCTTTTCTTAGTTTTTGCTAATTTTTTCAATTTATTAACTTTAGAACTTTTATCTTTTTTACTAGGTTTTCTGCTTTTTTTAGATGATTTCTTGACTACTTTTTTCTTAACCGGTTTCTTCTTGACAATTTTCTTTTTTACTACTTTTTTCTTAACCATCTTTTCACCTTAGTAAACATAATTTGCTGACATTCTGGACTCGGTGTAAATGATCACCAAAAGCGATATGTTCAAGTCTCACCAACTTATCACATTTGACTACCAAGTACGCCCAAAACCTGAGCATAACGAGTAAAGGCTACACATGATGAGTTATAGTCCAGACATCATGCTATGATCGAATACTCGACAGAGGCGGTTTTAAAAGCACCATTTTCAAGGCAACCGAACTGTCCTTGTCAGCAACGAGGTAAAAAACAAAGATATATTTAAGCTTATCTAACTCCTTAAGAGTAGTCCTAACAAAAACAAAAATAATAATAAAGAATTATCATAACTTAAATGTTCAAATTTGCTATTCTCCGCCCCCGAACCCCTTGAATAGCAGTAAAGATTTCCCCTATTAAAGATGTAAATGAGTGTGCCCCTTGATGTATGTTCTCTATTGCTCACTGTGTTCGCTGGATGGAACGCCCCCGAAAAAACTTTTCGGACGAAATTTTCCCACACTTCGTATGGGAAAAGAAACTAACAGGAATTATCAGGAAAATTCGGTCGGCTTCGCCTAAATCGCCAAGCGATTTCCCGAATGTTTCCCAAATTTTTTGGTGTGGGTTGCCTCACCAAAAAACTTCTGATAATTCCGATGTTATATTCAATTTGTTCATTACCTAAACTAGCAGAAGCTTACGCTAAAATCTAAGAACTTTAAAGTTGGTGCCTTGATGTAAGAACTGATTAAGAATCATATTATTAATTGGGTTTTCCTCTTAAAAGAATGGGGAGGCATTTTTGGAAAAAAAGAAAAAATAAATCATGGCTGGTCTCCAGGTTCAACGTAATATCTCTTCTTAACAGCATTAGCAAATTCTGCATCAGTTATCAACCCATAATCAGCAGGATCCAATCCTCTCTCAAATAACATATATCTTTTGTTCCCTCCTGGACCAGATGGATAATATCCATTATTATCTCTACCAGTTAATTTATTTGCAGTAGGATCAACAACAACCCAAGCAGCTTTTTCTGGCATGTAAACCTCAGAAAAGAAATGTCCTGCTTTACTAGGATTCCAAGTGTTAGCCCAAACCATTTCTGCAACCCATTTCTCACTTACAGTCTCAGTAACTGTTGCTGAAATCCCTTTTGCACGAGCCAATGCCGCAAAAACAATTGTATAATCTGTGCAACCGCTTAAACATTTTCGTTTGATTAATTCATCAGCAGAAAGAGCATCTCTGTGGTTGTTACAAGTTCCCACCTGAAGAGCTGAGTGCTCCCATTCCATAATGTTTTTGACAGTATCTTCTGTTGTTGCTCCATCTGCGATTAGGTCAGCATTTGCTTGAACAATGTTTGTAACTTCAGTTAATGGACCTTCTTGCAAATAAAATAAATGCAAATTTGCCTCTTTAGAATCTACAATACCCCATGATTTTAATTTATTGTATGGCTGAAGAGATTTTGTTGGGAATGGTGCTAAATTTCCGGGATAGTTTAATGTTTTCCCAGCAGTCGGTATTTTTGCATAATAATCAGTTAATTCAGCTTTCTTGGACAATTTTTTCATATCAAAAGCCTCAATATAACCATCTTTCTTAACTTCTATTTGTTTTGGTTGGATTTTGTATACGCCTCTGGAAAACCGAAATGCTTCTCCAACAAGATTGCCTTGTTCATTAACAACTTCAATTGTTTCTTCATTTGCTTCTTCAACATTACAACCGACTAAAAATATAGAAACCAACAAAATACCTAACAACATTAAACCAATCTTTTTCATCTTTTACACCTCTTATTTATCTTACAACATGATCTCAGGATAATTAGAATGAAACAGTACTTATTTATATATTTTCTTTTAAAAAATGCCTCCCTTTGATATATTAAAGAGAAGAGCTTTCAGCTCAGATGAGGAAAACCCAACTCAAGAACAATAAAATGTTATACTATAAGTGTAACGCACCAACTATTTATGCATGGTAATGAACAAACTCTTCGGTTTAATGTTCCTTCGGAACTTAAACCTCGCAGCTCCCACTTCGTAGTCGCTAGAATATAACAGCGATTAACCAGTTACGTTCCGTTTGCCCACTCCGTTTCACTCGTAGTCAAACTCCACTCCACCCAAATTTCAATCCAGAATTTTACGCTACGCTAATTGATTCTACCCTAACCTGCACGAGCTGTGGGTTGCCTCATCTCAGTTGCCACCCATTTGAAACTTCGGTTAATCGCGATGTTATGTGAAAGAACAAAGAGAACATTTATATGCTATGGCAAGTTATATAGTCTCTATGGTGACCACAATTCAAGTTAGTAAGGATTTATTGGAAGATCTTAAGTCTCGTAAGATGTATGATAAAGAGAGTTATGAAGATATAATTAGAGATCTATTGGAAGACACAATGGAATTATCTGAACAAACTTTGGCGAGCATTAAAAAATCTGAAGCAGATATCAAAGCCGGAAGAGTTCATACACTTGAAGAGATTGAAAAAAGATTGGACTTATGAGTTATACAATTATTTTTTCGGATTTTGCAGAAAAGCAATTGCGTAAATTATCTAAAGAAGTTCAGAAAAGAATTATTTCTACACTTAAACGATGTAAAATTAGGCCCTATCCCCATGTAAAAAAATTGGTTGGGTCAAAATATTTTCGTCTTCGAGTTGGAGATTATAGAGTGATAATGGATATAATTGACAATACATTACTGATTCATGTTATAGAGCTAGGTCATCGTAGAAATATATACAAAAAATAGGCTTCGTTCTAGAAACTTCTTCTAAGTGTCATCTCAAACGAAACGTTTTAAAATAGACTCGCTATTTCTGTCCACTATGAGCCGGGAAATCAAAGCAACACTCGAGAAAACAGAGAACATTATCTGGGAAGGAAAGCAGGATTTAGCTTCAGCCATGATTTCAGGAATTTTTGGTTTAGTAATCCTGGCTGCAATCGCATCATTTTTCTATTTTCTGTCCTCATTAGGAGGCACATGTTCTGTTAATGGTATTACTCGTCCAGCAGAAGAGTGTGCAGGTTTTTTGAAATACTTTGTGTATGGCCTGTTTGCATTAGCAGTCTTCTCACCAATTGGAACATATCTTCGATACAAAGTAACCCATTATGCTATTACAAACAAACGTATCATCTTAAAATCAGGATTGATTGGTGCTGATATGCGTGCAGTGTATTATGATCAGATCAAAAGTGCGTTTGTAAAGGTTGGTCTTGTAGGCAAAATATTTGGTACAGGTTCTATTCTAATTGATACTGGAAGAATTACTCATTCAAAAAAGGGATCGAAAACAGTATATGACAGGTTTAGTAATATTAAAGAGCCGTATGCAGTCTACAAGCATTTACAAAAACATCTCTCACATAGAAAAGAAGGTCTTCATTCAGGAAGAGAAGATTATAAGCATAACAGGAAAGACTATGAAGAGTATGTAAAAGAGACTGAAAAGATGCGAAGGCAAGTAAAGTAGTATTTAGGTTTTGAGATATGGCTAAAAATTCAGTTTCTACAAATGAGCTTAAAAGGTTACTTATTTCTCATAATTTGCTTGTTGCGGGCAGAGTATTTTTTCAGATTTTTTTGAATATTTTTATCTGGAAACAAACCGAAAGCCTTGTGCTTGTTGCATTGTTTAACATTCTTTATCTTCTTTTTCACACCATCTTCTTTACTGCATTTGCTGGAGTTGTTAAAAAAGGGAAAGTTCATCTTATTAGAAAGATAGCTCTTGTTGGGTATATCTTAATCTACTTTGTGATATTCTTGCTAGGAGAAGCTGCAATTGATTATGTTCTTATAATTGCATCTGGAATTGGAGTGTTTAATGGATTGTATTGGATAAGTTACCAAATACTCCGGTTTGATCTAACACACAGCAAAAATCGAGGCAATTATACTGGACTTGAGAATGCCACTAAAATTGCAACAGGCATAATTATGCCTCCATTGGGTGGAGCAATAATTGTAGCTAACTTTTTTGGATTAGGGTATTCCAACATATTTTTACTTGGAAGTGTTCTTTTTATGCTCTCTTTTTTCATAGGAAATGTGAGTTTTCCACTCCATGAAACATCGAAGTTTCATCTATGGAAGACGTTTAGGATAATTAGAAAGAACAAAAATATTATGAAATCAATGTGGGGCTATGTTTTTAGTAGCTTTAGTAGGGGCGGGACAATTGCCAAAATCTTAATCCCTTTACTAATATTTGATGTGGTACAAAATGAATTCCAAACAGGTGGGTGGATCGCATTTTTTTCAATTGTTGCAATCCTTGGTTCTGTTGCTTTTGGAAGAGTAATAAACTATAAGAGATATAAAACATTTATTCTAACTGGAAGTATGTTGTATTTTCTTTTGATCTTATCTTTAATCTACTATCCATCATTTATCATATACATCTTCTTTGGGGCACTAGCTCAAGTTATTTCAATCTTCATTGCAATTCCTAAAAGAGTCATTAGTGAGAATCTTGTTCATTCCATGGATGATTTCAAAAGTCATAGGGTGGAGTATATTGCTATACGTGAATGTTTTAACATTGGTTTTGGAAAAATTCCTAGTTTTGTGGTTCTGTTGGGTGCAAGTAGTTTAGTTGTGGGGCAAATTAAGATTGCTTTATTTTTAATGGCATTTGGCGTACTTATAGAAGCAGTTCTGTTACGATCAATTACTATTGATCTTTAGAATTTCTACAAAACCCCAACGGGCTTGCAATTATATTTCTCAAAGAGGATTTTCGTGTTCTCGTTCTTCTCAGCTGCAATACTTGTAATCCCGACAACTATCCCACCTTTCTCTTCAATTAATTTTATTGCAGCTTTCATTTGAGAGCCTGTCTCGATCCAGTCATCGGCTAGAAGAACTCTATCTCCTTTTGCGATTGCAAAATTGTTTATCTCAAAACGTTTTTGTGTTTTTGAATAATCCACAAAATCAAGGCCTGTTTTTGTACCTTCAATACCAGGCAGTTTACCACCCTTTCGAATTGGAACAAACCCTTTTTTCGCGCGTTGCGCTAAAGCTCCGCCGATAATAAACCCAATCGCACCTAAGCCTACGATAAAGTCAAACTTAGTGTCTTTGAAAGGTGTGAGCATATCATCAAGAAGGCTTGAAAATACCTCCACTTCTTTGAAAATGGGAGTTAGATCGTACTTTTGTGTCGTATTTTTGTTAATATGTTTATCATAGTAGGAGAATTCCATAATCTTTATTGTTTTGAAATACTATATAAAATTTGTTCCCAAAGGTAAAGCATATAAAGAAAAGCCGCTTTTTGAAAGCTATGGTAGTACTAGGTTTGCTCATGGCATTTTTCTGGCTTTTTTTCGTAGCTATTATACTTGGCGGAACTGCGTTTTGGATTTGGATGATTGTTGATGTTGCAACAAGAAAATTCAAGAAAGATGATGAGAGGATTGCATGGGTCTTAGTTGTTGTGCTTGCGGGCCTTTTAGGTTCAATAATCTACTTTTTTGTTGTCAAAACATCAAAGAAGTATAAATAGAAACCAATAAATAGCGTACAAGTATTTTCTTATTATGTCGTATCAATTTACATATCTGTATATGGGGCTTATCTTTTTTATTGTGTGGCTCATCTTGTTTTTCTGGCGAAAAAATACGCGAAAAGAGATGTTTCTAATGTCAATTCTGTTTGGAACACCTGGTGCCATGGCTGATATTATCTACACAAAGGATTGGTGGGTTCCAGAAACTATTACTGGAACAATTGTAAGTTTAGAAGGGTTTATTGTTGGATTCATGATTGGTGGAATTGCAACAGTACTCTATGAAGATATTTTTAGAAAACGTATTCGCCTACGAAACGTTTCCGCTCAAAAACAAGTAACCCAAAACAAGCATCTTGTGTTTCTTATACTCTTACTTTCTATCTTATTTTTTGGGAGCTTTTACATATTTGGCTTAAATAGTCTTATTGCAACAATCATTGCCCTTGGGGTACCAACACTTGTTATATGGATAACACGTCCAGATTTAATTCTCGATTCTCTTGTAACTGGGGTATTGCTGCTTGTGGTAGCCTCAATAGTGTACACTCTATTACATTTTTTAACGCCGGGTTGGATTGAAGCATTTTGGCATTTTCGTAATGTTCCTCACATCATTATTTTTAATCTACCAATTGATGATATCATCTGGTATTTTTTTGCAGGAATGTTTATTGGTCCACTGTATGAGTATTGGAAAGAAGGCAAATTAGTTGATTTGAAATGACTACTGAAACATTTCTCTTACTTCTGTGCTTGTAGTAGCATCTTTTGCAGATTTATCATCACGCACTTTAATGAAGCGAGGAAATCGTAAGGCAAGCCCACGCCCTTGTATTTCAGAGCAAGTGTGTAATCCACCTTCAGATATCTCAGCTGCAGTAACTTCTACAACAACAGATGGTTCAAACCAGACGTCTGGTTGCATTTCTTTTTTTACAGAAACCTGTATTGGTTTTTTGAGAGATTTATTCTTGTCAAGAAGTTTTGGTAATGAAGCAAGATCTTCATCTTTCATACCAGTCCCTAATTTTGTAACACTCTCAAATACATCTTTTTTGTGATTGTATGTTGCACACAAAAGCGAGCCGTAACTACCCTTCCGCTTCCCTTTACCTTTGAATGCGCCGATGACAACTAAATCGAACGAATCAACAAGATCTTCTTCATAATCTTTTTTCCACTTAATCCACTGCCAGGCTCGAGCACCTGCTTTATAGAATGAATCATCATTTTGAGATTTTGCCATAAGGCCTTCATACCCTTCCTTGAGCATTTTTGCAAAGAATGCTTGTAAAACCTGGACATCATCAGTTTCAATTCGTTCAGTTAGCTCAAGGTGTGTAGCTCCTTTGATAAGATCAGTCAGTGCTGCAATTCGAATAGGGTATTCCTCTTTCAAAAAACTTTTTCCATTCAAAAACAACAATTCAAAACAGTAGAGTTGTACAGGAATTTTCTTTGCATATTCTTCTATCTGTGTTTTACGTTTACGTTGCATTAATGTATGAAACCCGAGATGATTCCCATTCTCTGCTAAAGGTATGATCTCAGCTTCTATGATGAACTCTTCAGCTTTAGTCTCTTCAAGAATGTATCGCACAATATCGGGGAACTGGTAGCTAATATTCTCAAGCCTTCGTGAAAAGAGTTTTACTTCTCCTTCCTTTGTTTTATGAATTTGTACTCGTTCTCCATCGTATTTTGCTTCCAAAACAATTTCGCCTGCAATTTTTTCAGCTATTTCATCTATCTTTCCGACACGTTGTGCTGCCATCATCCTGATAGGTGTTCCAACGGTAATTGGAATCTCTTCAACTGCTGTAAGACCCTTACTGACAAGTGTATATGCAACAAGCCCTACGTCTGGGTGAATGTTGTATGCATGTTCAAGAACATGTCTTGCAGATTTATCTCCCACAAAACACAAAGATAGTGCATCCAGAACTCCCATGTCGGCAACACCAAGGCGCATTGTGCCAAGCACAATTCGTGTCAAGTATTTTGCTTGAATACCTTGTGTTTTTTGATAGAGTGAGATAAGAAGATTAGTTTTGGTATCTAACGATCCAGTCCCTGTTGTTTTAACTATCTTATGTAATGTCTTGTAGAGGTCTTGTATGGTAAGCTTTCCGACAGGGATAAGTGTCACTGGCTTTTTTGCAAGGATGTCTTGTGCTGCAAGACCCGCATCGCCATAATGTTTGAAGAGTTTGGTAACTTCTCTAATTGATCTTCCAGAAGCTTTTGAAATGGCTTTGAGAACAGATTTCTCTGCAAATCCTAGGATTGCGCTATTGTAGTCCGGCGCGATTTTTCCAAGCACTAAATAGCTTACAATCTGGATTTCTTCTGGGTCAGTTTTTTTGAAAAATTCAGCTAAAATTTCTCGCAGCTCATTACCTGAAGAAGTTGCTTCCAATTGTTCGTAGAGATCTGAGAGTACGCTAAAATCCATGAAATTATTAGAGAAAAAGAAGTTATTTAAAGGTATCTACTGACAGTCTAGTCCAAAGAATTCGTGCCGACCAATTTCAGTTTCGTAGTCGAGTCTGCATGTTGCAACACCCATAATAACTGTGAAAATGTCACCCTGCCAAGTTTGATCAACATAATCGCGCTTGTAGTGTGTTGCACCATTTGTGGGATCTTCCTTTTTTCCAGTTGCAATATCCACTAGGGCTGTTGCAAGTTCTGCCATTCGCTCTCGTTCTCGAGTTGTAGAAAGTCTAGGGGGACTTAGTTGTAATGTTCCATCTTCCCTATACATACTCTCAGGGGAGAAATCTTCAGGATTTTGATCGTACCCATTATACTGCCCTGATCTTGTAACAACGCCTACAAGCCCGTTTTCTCCTCCAAACCTGTTTGTACTATGTTCTTGATCAAAATTGTACCGATTAATAATAGTTGCAGCAATGGCTAGATCACTCTGAGGATCTGTTACTCCTGCGCCTTCGTTATACATGACTCTGCACACCGTTACAAGATCTTTGCCATCAACATCAAACCCCTGAGCAGTCAAATAACTTGCAAGTTCTTCAATTTTATCTGGCGCGGGTAGTGGTGGTTGTGGTGGTAAATTCTCTGAACATACTTTGGAATATCCTGGCTCAAAAAGAGCATCGAGTGATCCTAGCAGGCTAGCAGGGACTTCCTTCTCAGTAGGTGCTTCTTTATCATCAGAAGGACAAAATGCATATTGAAGCGCAACAGCTGCTGCGAGTGCTAGTACTAAACCATTAAGTCTCCTTCCCATAATACTCCTATTTTAACCCAGTTTTATAAAAGTTTCCCAAGTCATCACTTGTTAGTAGTTAAGTAAGAAAGCTTTATAAATAAGCTTTATTTTGGGCACTATATGGCTAAAAAGAAAGGGAGAAAGCGCTCAGATGAACCTTTAGTTCGAAGAGGTCTTTCTGCTGCTGGCGATCTTGCATTATGGGTTGATAAGGCAAAAATTGGATTTGATACAAGGGTAGATAGAACTCTTGTAAAAGGTGCAACATATTCTGGTTTAGTTACAACTGCATATCATGCTGCTGATATTCTACGACATTCAAGTAATTGGCTTGCAGCTCAAGTTGTTACTCGATTCCCTGGTGCAGCAGATTCTCTTGAAGGCTTTGGAACGTATTTACTTGATAGTCCGGAACTGACCCAGGCAGCAGCCCTTGTGGGTGCAGGTTTTGCGATTGGAAAAGAAAAGTTAGGAAAAAGATTTACAAATTGGGCAGCAGATAAAGTTAATGATTATACAAAAAAGAGAAAAAAGGCAAAGAAAGGTTCAGGAATTTTAGGTTGGGTTCGTACTGGAGCTCTTCTTGCAGCTATGGCTCCTGTGCTTTTAAGTACTGTTGGTGCCATTAGGCCTCCTTCTTTTAGTCCAACTGGTGAGCAAACAAGTGGAGGGTATGATATTTTTGAATACCATGGAAGAGAAAGAAGGCAAGGCGAAATTGATGATATATTTGATGAGTGGGATGCAAAACAAGGCGATAGGTGTAAAAACACTGGATCACGTAATGTGTTCTTTGGCGATGATGGAACAGCATATGTAAAAGCAGGATGTGATAGTACAGCAATTGCAAGAGCACGCGAGAGGCGCGAGAGAAGAACTCAAGGTGATGATGATGATACGGATGCTCCAACAAACTTTACTTTAGATCATTATCGTGCGGGAACACCAGAGATGATTGCACTTTTTGAGGCAGCAGCTGATGAAGCTGGTGTACCAAAATCCTGGGCAAGAAGTGATGCATTATATGAGATCTATAGAAGAGAATCTGCAAATGGTACAGTGGGAATACCAAATTATACTATACGAACTAAAGATGGAAGGATGGCAAAAAATCACCCGGAAACTTGGGATGATATTCATCAAAGTTTGAAAGATGGATCATTAAAACCAGGAAGTTCAAGGGCAAAATCTTCAGCAACAGGGTTAGGTCAACTTCTATTAAGTAACGTTGAAAGATACTACCCTGACGGAAGAGACGGTATTGGTGATCCACTTAACGAAGCAGCTGGTATGCTTGCATATATTGAAGATAGGTATGGTTCACCTGAGCGTGCGTGGGCATTGTATGGGGTAAACCATGAAGGATATTAAAACCCTAATCGTTCGAGTATTTTCTCAGCTGTAAACACTTCAAAATCATCATAGGTTTGACCCATCCCTAAAAACAAGATTGGTTTTTTTAAGATATATGCAATGGAGAGTGGCGCTCCACCCATCTCATCAACGTCAGCCTTGGTAAGAATCATTCCATCAACACCAAGCGCTTCGTTAAACTTTTCTGCTTGCTCGCAACAATCGTTTCCAGTAATACTCTCGCCAACAAAGACTTTCAAATCAGGTTTGTTAACTCTTAGCAACTTTTGAAGCTCTGCCATAAGGTTAGTGTTAGAATGCAATCTTCCAGCTGTGTCAACCAAGACAACGTCAATCTTATTTTTTTGTGCGTATTTTACAGCATCAAACGCAACAGCAGCTGCATCAGACCCATACTCATGTTTGATCATCTTAACACCTAATTTTGTTGCATGTTCTTGCAGTTGATCTATTGCAGCAGCTCTAAAAGTGTCACAGGCAGCAAGAACAACTGAAAAGCCTTGGCCTTTAAGATAATGTGCCAATTTTGCAATGGAAGTAGTTTTACCTGATCCATTGATTCCAAAGAAAGTAATAACAAATGGTTTTTCTTGTTTGGATTTAATTTCCTTAATAATATCAATCGGAGCAATACTAAGAACTTCTCTGAGTGTTGCTTCAAGAACTTCATTGATTTTCCCTAACACGTCTCGTGGAAGTGGTTTATCAACTAATTCTCTTTGCAAATTTTCTTTGATTTTTTCAATCACAAGTACTGAAACGTTATTTTCGAGCAATGCCACTTCAATGTCCCAAAAAAGACTTTCAAACTTTTCAGCAGTAATTGTTTTTGTGGTTAATTTCTGCTTAAGTTTTGAAAGAAGCGATTTTTTCTCTTGAGCCTCTTCTTCCTTGTTTTCTTCTCTAGGTGGCTCTGTAACAGGCTCAGGTTTTTGCTCAAGTAATTTTTCTTCTTCTTCTTCTGGTTTTTGAACTTCAATGGGCTTAGCTTCTTTTTTTACTTCAGGAGCTTTTTTGACAGGCTCTTCTTGTTTTTCCTCTACAACTTCTTTTTTCTTTTCAACTACAGATTCTTGCTTTTTTTCTTCAATCGCTTTTTCTTCCTTAACAACTTCTTTTTCAATAACTTCTTCCTGTTTTTCTTTAGGAATCTCTTCAGCTTCTTCTTCTGTCTTCTTAGAAAATATAGAAAGAGATTTTTTGAGTTTATCTTTTAACTTACCAAACATTTTATTCCTCTTGTTCTAGCATTGAAATTTGTTTCATAGCTTCACTTCCAAAATGCTCCAAAATACCTTCAGCTTCTTTGAGATGTTTTTGCATATTCTCTTCTTGCTCTTTAAGCATTTCAATGACCTGTGGAATTGTCTTTTCAACTGTAGTATCAGCTCCGACATTGACAACTAACTTTTGATTATTGGAAAGTTCAGTTTGAACGAAAATGCCGTTTGCAACTTGAGTTAAAATGGATGTTCCAACTTTGGTTTTACCAAGAGTTTCAAGTGCATTCTTAGAAATGTTGATGTCTACAAGTTGCTGATTGATCTCTTGCGTTTTTTGTGAGATTTGTTCAATATGCTTTTGAAGGTACTGTAATTTCATCAATTCTTGCTGTTTTTCTTCAGGTTTCATACAGTATACAAAACAGAAATCGTTTTATAAAGTTATCCTCTTAATAAAGATGCTTCTATGGTTGGCGCCTATCTTCGCTTCGAATAGCAACAAGTGCTTTCCATCTTCCAGAATATCTTGCTTTACCAGGAAGATAATATCTCCATGCGTTTTCATGTACACGGAGAAGTCTTTCCTGAAGATTCGTTGCTTGATCCAAACTACCAAACACACTCATTCTATAATCTAAACTTCTTCTAAAAACTGTCACTCCAATACTTTCACTCCTACCTCGACCTACTGCCCTCAATTGACCCTCAGAGAGTCTCTGAACTGCCTGTAAGTCTTCTCCTTCGGGTTTTCCAGTGGCCAATGCTGTGTACAATTCTCTAAGTTTTGGTTTAGAGCTCCCTAAAATAAGACCGAATGGACCTTTTTCATAACCCATTACTTTGTCAAGAACTTTGCCAAAAAGTTCTTCTTCATCACCAGATAAATGTTCAGCTGAATTCTCTATTTTGTAGAGGAGACCAGCTAGGGCAGGTATAAATCTCCTTTTCATATGCTTTGCTGGGTTTCCAACCCGTACGCCAATAAATGATGCAGTTTGAACCTCTGTAAGTAAATCTTTTACTGTTTGAGCATTAAAACCACCTTGTTCTACTTTTCTGGACCACTCTGCACTAATTCTGCTAGGTTTTCTTCTCCCCCGAACTTTTTCCCAGCCAATTTCAAGATAAGGGTGCTGACCTCTGTATCCCAATTCAAATTGAGTTTCATGTTTTATGACAATCCTTTGGTTATTTCCTTCAGGAAGATCTTCTCCTTCGAATTGTTCCCAAACAGAATCTACAAGTTCAACAATGCCCGAAGGATTATCAACATGCTTCTCAATAAGTGCCATACTTTTTTTTGTTAGGCTCTATCTTTATAAATATTCTGACAAAACCTACTCTCAAGTAATAAATAAACTCTACCCCAAATCTTAAAAAGAATATCCCTCAAAATACCCCTTAATGATCTCAAAAGAACAGAAAGCAACGCTCGAAAAGCAGCAGTACAGAATGGTTGGCAATCATAGCGCTGTAAAGGTGTGCGGCTGGACCAAAAGTATGCTTCGTTGTGGTGGCGGATGCTACAAATTCTTATTTTATGGTATTCGGAGTCATCAATGTTTGCAGATGACAACATCAATGTTCTGTGCATCTCGCTGCAAGTTTTGCTGGCGTGGCGAGAAAGCGCCTGTTGCAAAGGAATGGTACGGCCCTATTGATGAACCTGAACATATAATTAATCATGCAATTGATGCGCATCTCAAATTATTAATTGGGTTCAAAGGGCGAAAAAATATTAATCAAGAGTTGTACAAGCAAGTACAGCAAGTAAAACATGTTGCCCTTTCTCTAACTGGTGAGCCCATTTCGTATCCAAAGATCAATGAGATTCTTGAAGCGTTCCACAAACGTGGCATCTCAACATTCCTTGTTACGAATGCCCAGTATCCAGAACAAATTGAGAAAATTGAAAATGTAACGCAGTTTTACATTTCGCTTGATGCACCAAACAAACTCAAACTTAAAAGTATTGATGTACCTTTGTTTCCAGACTATTACGAACGATTACTCAAAAGTCTAGATATTATGAAACAAAAACAGTTTCGCTCATGCATCAGGTTAACTGTTATCAAAGATGTGAATGATACAGATCTTGAAGGCTACAAAGAATTAATTGAGCGGGGGAACCCTGAATTTATTGAAGTAAAAGCTTACATGCATGTTGGTGCCTCACAACAATTCTTAGAACGTAGCAATATGCCTGAACACGAGTATATTGAAGAGTTTACACAAAAATTGCTTGATCTTCTTGATAATTACGAATTAGTCTCGGAGCATAGGCCTTCACGAGTTACATGTCTTATTCGAAAAGATCTAAACGGCGCGCAATACATTAATTTTCAGAAATTCTTTGAAGTTGTGAATGCTGGTAGTGTTGCTAAAGCCAAAGAGTATTCATCGAAAAAGATGTGTCCTAATTGAAAATGGGAAATACTGTTCCAATTTCTATTCGTCTTCTTGGTGGAATAGAATATTGTTTGGATTTGCCTGAAGGAACAAATATTGCTGATGTTGCCCGTGATCTTGGCGCAACGAAAACTTGGCTCTATCGTCCTCGAGGTCCAGTAGTTTCAGATTGTATAATAGAACCACATGATGTGTATAAAATGGAAGGTGTTGGAAAAGATGATCTTCTGACATACCGTAGAAATCTTACTCTAAAAGTGGTTGAAGGAGGCGTGGCATAATTTCTCTTATTCTTTTCCTTCTATCATCTCAATAATCTCTGGAAACTCTTCAATTTGAAAATGTCCGTTCTTACTTTCAAAGATGACAAACTTAGCATCTGGCAACTTTTCTTTAAACTTTTCAGCATGACTTAAAGGAACAACATCATCATCTTTAGAGAATAGAAGAGTTACATCAGAACAATTTTTCTCTATTAGGGAAAGGTCATCTCCAAGTTCAAATCCCCCTACAAGGTCTTCTCCTGGTAAACTATCATCAAACGGTGGGCAAATAAGATACACACTTCCAATCTTTTTTGGAAAGGTATTTTCAGACAGATACTTTGCAAGGAAAATCCCCCCTAAGGATGAACCTATTAAAATAATGTCGTCTTCAAGTTGATCAAAGAATCTTTCAAAAAAGAGCTTCCATTCTTCATACTGCGCAAAATCTTGACAAGGCATACGCGGTTTAATTACATGGAATGCTGAGCCAAGTTGCTTGCGCAAATATTCGCCATTCCAACTGATTCTTCTCTCAATTGATGGTGCGATCGTTGTAAGATGGTTTAGATAGTCTTCTCGTGTTTTGAAGGTATATCCTCCACCAACATAGAATAATTGTGTTGTCATAAAGATTAGTTTCCAATAGACTTAAATAAACTTTTTTGTTTTGAAGAGGCATGGTTCGTGATATGAAAGGCAAACGCCCCCAGTACTTTGAAGCAACACTCCAGCTTCGAAATCCAACACAAGAAGTTGTTACGTTTGTTGAGGAAGAGATTGCAAGAGCAAAGATATATGTTGCAAAAGTAGTTGAGCTTAAAACGGGCCTTGATTATAGGCTTGCAGACAATTCATTCACACTTGCTTTGGGAAGAAAACTGCAACAACGTTTTGGTGGCGAACTAACTCTCTCATCGTCCCTTTTCTCACAAAAAGATGGTAAAGATATTCATCGTGGAACGGTTCTGTTTCGAAAGCCGAATTTTGCAAAGGGTGATACTGTAATCTATGGGGGAGAAGAGTATACTGTAAAAGCAATGGGAAAAGACATTTTGCTTATAGGTATTACAAACCCTCAAAAAAAGCATGTTAAGTATTCTGATATGAAGCGGATCAAAAAGAAGGAATAATTATTCTACTTTTTCATTCATACTTTTCCAGTCCCATTCACGTCCTTTATTTCTCTCAATCTTTTTGATAATCTCAGATTGGAGATCGATGTTAAGAATTTCACATAAATGCATCACACGAATAACAACATCTGCTAGTTCTTCATGGAATCCATCTTTTCCTTCAAACTGATTTTTTCGATATGCTGAGTGTGCTTCAGAAACTTCTGAGTGGATAAGTGCAATTTTTTCAGGGATTGAAATCTCATGAGCTTCTGTTCCCCAACCTTTCTCTTTTGCTTGTTCAATAATTGCTTTGCTCAGTGCTTTTAGAGTAATCTCATCCATCAATTAGTGGTCTGTTGGTTTGATATATAAAAATATAGTTTGTTGAGTTCTACTCATATCATAACAATCTTTAAATACAATGTGCTTCTTTTCAAACTCCATGAAAAGAGGGGCGTTAGTTGTACTGTTCTTGTGTCTATTTTTCGTTACAGCAGCATCCACTCTTGCACAAAACGAAGTCTACTCGCTTCCTTTGCTTGCGGTACAAGAAACGCCGAACGGATCGTATGCAGGATCACAAGCAGAACTTTATTTAGAAATTCAAGAAGGTTCAGGAAGAGTGTTTTTAGACACATCACCTTTAACAAAAGTTGATACGCAAGTCTCCACGCGGTACGCAAAAGAAATTGCGTGCGAATATTTTGATTTAGATTGCAATAACTATGATTTTATTTATACTATTAGAGCAACTTCAAGTATTATTGGTGGGCCCTCAGCAGGAGCTGCTATGGCAGCACTTACTGCAATAGCGGTTCTTGATTTGTCGTATGATGAGAGTGTTGCAATTACAGGAACCATCAATAGTGGAGGCATTGTGGGTCCTGTTGGTGGTGTTCAGGAAAAAGTGAGAACAGCAGCACAAGGTGATCTTTCAAAAGTCCTTATACCGTTTGGTGGGCTTGATATGCCTCAAGTTTCTGAAAACGAAACTGTTAGTCTTGAATTAAACCCCTTTTCTCAAGTAACGAATGATCCAAGTGTTGAGTTTGGAATCTCCGTACATGAAGTTGGTGATCTCAATGAAGTTATTTTCCATTTGACAGGAAAAGAATTGCGAACAAATGGTCAGGAAATCACTGTTGATGAAGGGTATACCTCTATCATGCGCCAACTAGATGAGAAACTCTGCGAACGTGTAGAAGAATTAGAAAGCGAATTGTTTGGTGTTGATCTTGATGGTGCTGGACTTGATGTAGAAAATTTAGATACTAAAAAAGAGCAGGCGGCAAGTGCAAGAGTGCAAGAAGACTATTATTCAGCTGCAAGTTTTTGTTTTGGTCTTAATATTCAGCTGCAATACCATCTTAATATTGCACATAATCTAAGTGAATCTCTGCAAGTTCAAGAGAAAAAAGCGCTTGAATCGAGTATTGCTTCAGTAAGCGCTCGGGTTAATGTAGAAAAAATAACAACAATTTCAGATCTGCAAACAAAAATCGTTGTTGAAGAAAGACTTTCAGAAGCGCAAAACATTCTTGATGAGATTAATGAAAGTTCTGATCCTTTGTATGCTTTAGCCTATGCACACGAACGGTTATACTCAGCAATTTCATGGATGAACTTTTTTCAAATGCAAGGAAGAGAATTTACTGTGGATAATGTTGCACTTGAGGAGACGTGCAATAAGAAAATAGCCCAAGCAAATGAGAGGTATAACTATGCAACAATCTACATCTCAGAAGCACGAATACGCCATATCAAAGAAAAGATTGATGATGCGCAAAGTTCATACGAACAGAAAGAACATGAGCTTTGTTTAGTTAAAGCTAGTCAGGCAAAAGCTGAGAGTAATTCAATTTTAAGCTCATTAGGTCTTACCAACAGCACCTTTCAAGATTCTTTAACGCGTAAAATGGTAGCTGTTGAACACTTGATTGCAGATCAAAGCTCGCAAGATATTTTTCCCATCCTAGGATATTCATATTATCAATATGCAAATTCTTTGAAGGAAGATGAACCGTACTCAGCATTGTTATACTTAGAGTATGCGCTTGAATTAAGTGATTTTGCCATTTATTTTGATGAAGAGATGACTGAATTCTCTTTTCCAGAGTTGAACCTCTCAAGCCAGGAGTGGTTTATTTTCGGTTTGTTTTTAGGTGGCGGGATTGTGTGGTTCAGCTTTACTAAAGGAAAAAGGAAGAAGAAAAAGAGATGAAGTAAGGAATCAATGGACCTTTCTAATAAGATAGTACTTGCACATAAGGGATTTTATAGTAAAGCATCTGAAAAGCTTTATTCAGAGAATTCAAAAGAAGTATGTACCGTTTCTGGAGCAAAAAAATATGTCTCAATAATTGAACTTGATGTACGTAAATCAAAAGATGGTTTTTTATATTGTTATCATGGGAATTATTTTTATTATTACATTAGCTCAAAGGTCCCACTAAATCTTAAAGATATTCAAGCGAGATACAACGTTAACACATTGCAAGAAGTTCTTTCTGTAATCCCTCAAGATAAAACAATTTTCCTGGATTTTAAAGATACATCAATTACTAGAGAAGACATACTCAAAACGTTTGACGGTATAAAATTTAAAGAAGTAATTTTGGGTAATAAATCAACAACATTTCTCAATAAGTTTCATGATATGCCAAAAGAATTTGTTAAAATTCTCAACGGCGATGCATTTTGTACTTTTAGAAATCTCAAAAAGCTTAAATCTAACAACTACAAATATTTTGAGGTAGTATTTCCCTTGCAAGTTCGTACAAGTATAATTAAAAAGGTCGAGGGTGCAGGCCTTGAATTTCGAAGCTCTTGCGTATTTTTCCGAAACAAGAAGAGGTACCTTAAACTCATGAAAAAATATGATATTAAGCATATTTCAAGTGATTTCATCTAGAAGTTGAATATAAACCCCACCAAAGCATCCGAAGATACCTTGCTGGGGGAAAAGAGGTGATAGATGGTAACACTTCGGAGTAATAACATATATTTAAATGTTTCGCAACATTTTCTATTTTCAAGTAGTAACGAAAAACAACCCTATTTTGCTCAAAAAGCTTTAAATACTCTTCTTTATTCTTATTTTCTTATGAAACGGGCAATTCTTGTTCTTGTTGTGCTTTTGGCTGCAGTAAGTGCCTTTGGCCTAAGTTATGCTGAATTGGATTCAAATTCTGAACTGGTCTTTTTAAACCATGCATTTAGTGACCTTGAAGGATCAGAGCTTCCAGGCCCAGCACAAAAGTTCATCAAAACTGGTGATCTGAACGTCTATATAACAACAACAGATGGGAATGAATTGCAGATGAGTATCATCATTCAAGACGGCGTAATTGAAAGAGTTGAAGATAGTTTAAGCGAAAAGCCAGTATTAGATGTACATGTGACTCAAACGTTTTTAGTAGGCCTGCACGGATCTGAGAACGCTCTTGCATATCTTAAAAGAGCACTTGATGATGGTTCTTTTTCGTATAAGGCTCACGGTTTGTTCAATAAAATTAAATTCAAACTTCTTTTTATGTTTATGAATGTTGGTGCTAACGAAGTAGAGGAAGAATCTGAAGTTCTTGAACCAAGTGAAGATGCTGTTGTAATTGAGGATATTGAAGAAGTAGAAGAAGAACCTGTTGAAGATGAGCAAGCAGGGGGTCTTTTAACAGGCTCAGTAGTTGCTGATGTTCCTGTAGTTGAAGAAAGTTCTTATCAAACACATACAGTTGAATTTATTGATGAAGGGTTTGATCCAATTGATATGACAATTAAGCAGGGAGATACTGTTATATGGCAGAATGTGCGTGAAGGGCCCATAAAAAAAGCGTTCTTGGTAGGAAGTCGCGAGTTCCGTCATATTCGAAGTCCAATCATGATGCCTGGTGATATGTACAAGTGGGAATTCTCAGAGCTTGAGCCTGGCATGTACGTGTTTGTTGATGGTATTATGACAACAAAAATATTCACGCTTCGTATTGAAGAGTAAAGTTCTTTATTTTCTAATTAGGTCGAAAGTTTTTTAAGCCACTTGGAAGTGACAAAGGTAATGTCAGTTACTAGACGTCTTGTTGAGCCAGATGAAGACTTTGATGCTTTAACTCCTCGTGAAATTATGAGTGCTTTGAGTGAGTCTGTCCATGGCCAAGAAGCAGCTCGACGAATGGTTTCTACTGCGGCATCCTTTCATTATGCACGTGCTGCTCAGGCCGCTCTTTCTGGTTTGTCAGGGAGGTTTGTGCATAGAACAAAATCAAACATTCTTTTAGTAGGTGAGACGGGTACTGGTAAAACACATCTTATTGAGTCGTTGGCAGATGTAATTGATACTCCAGTTGTACATTGTGATGCAACAACATTAACTGAGGCAGGATATGTTGGTGAAGATGTGGAAACCATGGTTCGGCAACTCTATGAAGTTTCAGGACAGAATGTTGTTCGAGCAGGTCGAGGCATAATCCATATTGATGAGGTAGATAAAATCGCCTCCCGAGCGAGTGGTGATGGTCTTGATGTTGGAGGTATGGGTGTTCAGTTTGCTCTTCTGCGGTTATTAGAGGGAAGGGATGTTTCTATGGGTGTCAGATTCACCAAAGATCATGATAATGATGATATTGTAAATACTAGTGGTATCTTATTCATTTTAACTGGTGCCTTTAGTGGTCTTGAAGAGATTGCTATGGAGAGGTTGGTGGGCAGAAAAGGGCTTGGCTTTGGTTCTACAGGTTCTAAGAAAAAACCTTTCTCAGGGGGATTTCACATAGATGATTTTGTTGCGTATGGGATGGATCGGCAACTTATGGGAAGATTGACCAATAGGGCTCGTCTAGAAAGACTTACTGAAGAAGACCTTTATGGGATACTCTGTCTTCCAAGCTCTCCAGTAATTGGAGAGAAAATCAGCGACCTTGCACTGTTTGGAATAGATCTTCATTTTACGGAGGACGGGTTACGTGAAATTGCTGCTCGGGCATATGAAACTGGAAGTGGGGGAAGAGCGCTTAAAGAAATCGTTGATGCAGTTCTCTTGCCGTTTCAATTTGATTTACCAGGAACTGGCTATAGAAACGTGACCATTGATCAAGGAGTAGTTATTGATCCTCAGGCTGCCCTTGATGCACTTTTAGCTGAAGGACCTGGCTTTCAAGAAGATCCACCAATGGGAGCTCATGCTTCAAGAAGAATAGTTCATAAAGGATCTTATCGGATTCGGCTTACTGAGCTAGGTGCTTCAAGAAGATATGTAGCTGAATTAGCGGCATACGGTTTGGGCTTAGGATTGACTCCTGAAGAAGCGTATGCTCAAAGTGTATGTCTTTTAACAGAAGTTTTGGAGTATGAACAAGGTTTTGAAGAACGACATGGCAAACCTATAGCCTTTACTGAAGCAGCAATGCATTCTCTACTTAGGGATGTGCTTCTTAGGCCAGAACGGTTTACTGTAGCAAAGGCTGCTGAAGCTAGGGTAGGGGGATATCTGAGTGCACCGCGGGTTCTTAGAAAAATGCATCCTGAAAGACCACTTTCTGTTACGCGAGAAGCATTAGATGATGGAATGGCTTTTGCACATGCAGTCTACAGAAGCCAATGAAGACCTTCGAACTTATGAAGGTTTAATCAAAACATTTAAGTACCTATTTTTCGTCTCTAACATATAGGTTGGTGAGATGGTACGTAAAAAATCTAAGTATAAAGATAACAGGCTCGATAAGGTAATTCAACTTCTGATCCCTCCTTCACTTGTTTTGCTTTTAGTTGTAACAATTATTGAACTTTTTTATGGGGTTACAAAATTTCATTTTCTCATAGACATTTTTGATGCGTACGTGATTATTATCTTTGCAATTGACCTCTATTTCAGGTGGTTTGAAACTCCACATTTCCTACCCTTTATCAAAAAACATACCTTGGATATTATTGCAACAATTCCGTTCAACTTTATTTTCTACGGTATTCAGGCGTTAACATTAGTTCGAGCTCTAAGAGGAGTGAGGATCATAGCGCGTGTTGGAAGAGTAGCAAAACTTGCACGGTATGGTAGAATTCTCAGACTTGTAAGGTTTGGGGCAAGAGCGCCCCGGTTCACGAGGTTTCGCAAGCATGTTAAGAAAGGTAAGGTCAGGAAAGTTCAGCCACACGAAAAGAAGCTTAAAAAAACGCTTTCGTTCAAAGTTATTTTACTTATTACCATCAACTCAATTATGGGTACGGGCATTTGGTTTTTAACATCAGCCGGCGCTAAACATGCAGGGCCAGCATCTCTCATTTCTTGGGGGCTACTCTCACTCATATCAGTTTATATTGCAATGTGCTTTGCAGAGTTAACCTCCATGTTTCCTAAAGCAGGTGGAGTGTATGAATTCTCAAAGCAAGCATATGGAAGATTTTGGTCGTTTGTTATTGGATGGACAACATCTATTGCAGGATCAGTTACTATTGCAATGCTTTTGTTAGGTGCGTTGCAATATCTTGTTCCGATAAAATATGCATTTACCTATATTCCTATTGCAATCGCGCTCATTGTTCTGTTTAGTTTTGTAGCCTTTGGTGGAATGCAAACATCCACAGTTGTTCTTGTAACTTTTGCACTTATCACACTTTCAGCAGTTATGGCGATCATTATTCCAGGATTTATCAACCTAAATGTTGGGAACTTTGATCCGTTCTTTGTGTTTCCAACAATGAGTGTTGTTCTTGCTATATTCTTTATTGCTGAAACATTTTTCGGGTGGGAAAGTGCAATATTTCTTTCAGCAGAAACAAAGAATCCTACAAAGATAATGCCAAAAGCGCTTGTCTGGGGAACAGTTGTTATCGCACTTTTATCATTCTTCTTAGCGTTCACAGCAATGGGTTCAATTCCGTGGCTTGAATATTCTGAATCAGTTGCACCACTGCGCGATTTAGGTGGGATACATTTTGGTCATGCGGGTGGAATAATCTTTTCGGTTCTCATTTTTATTTCAGTTATTGGTGCTACAGCAGGATGGATCGTGACAGCACCACGATTGTTAATGTCAATAGCAGAAGATAAACTTTTTTTCATCCAGTTTGCTAAAATTCATCCGAAGCATAAAAGTCCATATGTTTCAATTTTCTTTCAAGCCATTGTAGTATCCATTCTTGTAATAGTTGGTGCAGGATCCTATGAAACACTGTTGCACATGCTTATCCCACTTATACTAGTCGTGTATTCAGCAGTTATGCTTAGTGTTGTTATTTTACGTTTCAAAAGACCAGAGCTTAGGCGTCCATATAAGGTGCATTTTGGAAAGGCAGGACCGATTATTACAGTTCTATTTATGATCTTTTTACTTGTGATGTTTATTCGTGAGACACATGGGGCACTCGACATTTTACGTATTTCAGGTTCATTAATACTCTTCGGAATTCCTGCATACTTTGCAATTGAGCTGTTTTATGAGCCAAAATATGTTATTTTGAGACGCAATTTGTTTGCAAAGTTCCATGCGTGGACTGGCGCGCTTCCAGGTTCACACAGGTCACATAAAAAAATGATCTCATATGTTGATGGACTTAAGAAAGGAACAACCTTTATTGATTATAACTCGCCAGCAGGCGCGTTCACACGAACTGTGCAAGAAAAAGATCTTTCATACAAAAAAGCGATTGTCATTAATTCTTCAAAACAAGAATTAAAACAAATTCGTTCATATATTGATACAAAACATGTAAACACATTTGCAGTACGCCCAGGGGGCATGCCGCAAGGAATTAAGGCTGATGTATTCTTTTCATATAATGATCTCTCACATGAACAGAATGTTGATCAATTCTTAGGAAAAGTTGCAAAAACACTTCGTAAGAATGGCAAATTCTGTTTTTATGTTTCACATAACTTTTTAGACATATCAGTTAATACTCTTCTAATTGAGGATAAAAAGAAACTGTTGCAATTATTTGCTAAACATAAATTAAAAGCAAACTACGTTCTTAAGAAATATCCCTTAATACATGACATTTATGTGTATGGGAAGAAGAAGTGATTAGCTATTTTCTAATCTTAGCATACAATAAACTATCGTAATACTTTCCATTTTTGTAATGGTGCTTTTTGAGTGTTCCTTCATGTTTGAAACCGTTTTTTTCAAGTACTCGTGAGGACGCTTTATTGAACGGGTACACATATGAATAAATTCTTTTCAATTTCAATTCTTTAAACCCATATGAAACTAATTGCCTAACGGCTTTACTCATAATGCCTTGACCCCAGAATTCACGTCCAAGCCAGTATCCTATGCAGGCGCTATTGTGTCTATAATCAATTGACGCAAGGCCACAGCTACCAACAGCTTTACCGTCAATTACTATGACAAAATTCACTTTTGAAGGTTTTTTCTTCTTCTGTTCAGAAGTATTTTTCTCAATCCATTTTTTCCCTTCAGCTTTTGTGTAAGGGTATGCAATGTTAAGAGTGTTGCGAGCAATAATTTTATCATTAATGTGTTCTACAATTGATGCAACATCAGAACTTCTAAACTTACGTAGTGTGAAATTCATACACTAAAGAATACTGTGGTCTATTTAATGATATCGGCCTAATTGCTCAACACAACTTCTTTTTGCATTTCTTTATGAATAACGCATGTTGTTGTGTTATTATCAAGGACAACTACATCTCCCTGATCGAGTGCATCCCAGTTCGCTTCAATATTTGGAAGTTTTTCAGAACTTATAACAACACTTCCTTCGCAGTGAGCCATATGCATTTGATAATACTTTGGAAAACTATTCTTTCGTATAGCCACAATTGATTGTGTTTTGTTTGCTAGAATGACGTTTGTGCCAGTAAGTTTATTGTATGAATCAAAATTAGTTCTAATAGCATCTACAATATTTGCTGAATTTTGTAATTGCGTGAGAAGAGAATAGAACAGTTTTTCAGAATCGGTCTTTCCACGCGGTGTAAACCGTGGACTATGTGAGATCTCTTCATCAATAAATCCATTATGGCAAAACAATTGCTTTTGTGTACCAAAGCCGTTTGCAACAAATGGATGTGTATTCTCATGTGCAACCTCACTTCCCATTTTCTTACGCATATGAATTATTGCATGTTTTGTGTTAATTGATCGTAATGTGTTAAGATATGGGTCTTTATGAATTGACGTTGTTGATTTGTACGTGTGCCATTCTCCATCCCCATTTATGAACGCAATTCCCCATCCATCATAATGGGTCCACGTTCCTTGACCTTTCTCAGAATTTAATTCATGAGTCATATTCTCATCGTTGGCCATGAG
This sequence comes from uncultured Methanosarcinales archaeon, assembly GCA_964498285.1. GTDB lineage: Archaea > Nanobdellota > Nanobdellia > Woesearchaeales > GW2011-AR9 > CAZCGN01. The sequence continues at coordinate 181,063 of CAZCGN010000002.1, read as the reverse complement.
AAGCGCACCATCAATAAGGGCGTTCATATCAATGTTGCCTAAGGCAAGAATCATGCGACACATTTTTTAGTAAAACCTCTGTAGCCTATTTTGTATACTAAAATAGGTTATGTTACAAAAAAGATAAAACCTTGTTATATTTAAATATTTCGAATCAGTAAACAATATTTTGGGCCCATGCGTGTTTTGGGGCATACTACTCGGGTAGGGGCAATTTAGAGCAAATAATTGCCTCTAATTTCTTAAGAAAAGAGTAAAATTACGACTTCAAAAAAGGCCAATTTGATATTTCTGTCACACCTACCAATCCCTTTTTTCATATTCACCAACATACACTTTAAGGACATGTGATTTGACAACAGCATCAATAAAAATGTATTCTGCGGATTGGTCGAAAGTATGATTGAACTGTTCTTTTGGCTCAAGAAGAGAGCTAATAATGTTTCTATGCTCACGTGTACCTTGTACCATCGCTTTAACAGTGTCTCGATCGTTGATCCAAACTATTTTTTCTCCAACATCCATTGTAATTTCGTTTGGAACAAACCCTTCCATTGTAAAACGTACTTTGTGGTATTGTTTCTCTTCTGTAACTACTATCTGTTCAGTGATTACTTCAGGTTCTTCAAACAGCTCACCGAAATTAACAATTTTTGTATTAAATGCATGATACGGGAATACATCTTGAGAGGCTGCAAAAGTTATTGGCAGAATAAGAGTAAGAAACATTACTAGAACAATGAGTTTTCGTACCACCATCACAAAATGTGCATGCAACATACCTTTATTTAAAGACTTATGTGATGGAGGAGATAATATTCTTTTCTTCTTCAACAATCTTTAATAAGTTGCTCTTCTTTGAAATTCCATGCACAAAAAACTTGCTATTCTCACAGGTTCAAAGTCCAAGGCAGATGAAATCATTCTCCTTCTAGCTGATATAAAACCTGTTGTCAGGCATGCCCTCTACTCTCACGAAATTAAGGCTATGAAACAGTTTTGTTCCAAACATAATCTTCATCTAACAACCTCGCGCTTTAAAGTAGTTTTTTCAGAAGAGAAGGGATCATTTTCAAACTTAGGGTACAGATATCCACTCAATGATCCACGAGAAGGACAGCTTCATGTGTACATATCAAAAGATGAAGCGCAGGCTCATTTAGCACACTACTTTGAACTTGTGGAAAATCATGAAGGATTTGGAACACTTTTAGGGTATCCTGCATGTTGTGTTGAATATTTTATGCAAAACTTTAGCAACAAAAATCCTAACCCTGAAATTAAAGAGTCTCATCCTTTGCTCAACCTATCAAAACGCAACAAAGATGCAGTTCTTATTTCACATTTTCCCTGTTCAAAGGAGTGTACAGAGAGTATAGAAATTGCAAAACAGAATTTACACTATTTGAATACCTATTACCCTGGGCGTGCATATGAATTACGAAACGAACTGAACTTAGAATAAACTTATTCTGGCTCACAAGTATACCCACTTGGATCATTATACTTGAAGATCTCAAACTGTGCACCAGTATCTACGTCTCTTACAAGAATTTTTGGGTCTGCTGGATTACCAACTTCTCTTGCAGCTTTAGCGTTGTATCTAAAAGAAGGTCCCCCTAGATTCTGTGAATCAGTGCATACCATATATGCTGGCCTTGCGTCTGCTCGCCTTTTTGCTTCCCATGGCGTGGCTGCTAAATCTAGTCTGTTTGCACCAATTGGTGCTAAGAGCAACATCAAACCTCCAACCGCCATCAATCTGCGCATAATCTTATCCATTCTTTATTTTAATAATATATTTTTTTAAAACTTCTCATCTAAAATCCTCTTTTCACAAATGTTTAAAAGTAATGACCTTTTTCCGAATTGAGATGGATTACTACAAAAAAGCACTTGAAATGCACAAAAAGCATAAAGGAAAACTTGAAGTTATAAGCAAAATTCCACTCAATACAATGGATGACTTATCCATTGCCTACACTCCTGGGATGGCAGAGCCATGTAGAAAGATAGCTCAAGATAAAAAAGAAGTGTTCAACCTTACTCTCAAAGCAAATACCGTTGCAGTTGTTTCAGATGGTTCAGCAGTTTTAGGTTTAGGTAATATTGGAGCTGAAGCTGCGATTCCTGTAATGGAAGGAAAAGCTCTTTTATTCAAGGAGTTTGGTGGGGTTGATGCATTTCCAATATGTGTAACAACGCAGGATGTAGAAGAGATTATTGAAACAGTTAAAAGAATCGCGCCAGTGTTTGGCGGCATTAACTTAGAGGATATTTCTGCACCACGTTGTTTTGAAATTGAAAGAAGACTCCAAGAAGAACTTGATATTCCGGTCTTTCATGATGATCAACACGGAACAGCAATCGTTGCACTTGCAGCCCTCTACAATTCACTTAAACTTGCTGGAAAAGAATTCTCACAGGTTAAGGTTGCAATGATGGGCGCTGGTGCTGCAGGCATTGCAACAGCCAAACTCTTATTGCATATTGGAATTCAGGATATTATTATGTGTGATAGTAAAGGTCTAATTTATGAGGGAAGAGATCGTCTTAATTCTGCAAAAGAAGAGATGGCAAAAGTGACAAACAAAGAAAAAATGCAGGGAACACTTAGTGATGCAATGAAAGGTGCTGATGTGTTTATTGGAACAAGCGTTGGAAACTTAGTTACGCAAGATATGGTACGCTCAATGAGCGAGAAGGCGATAGTAATTGCAATGGCAAACCCCACACCTGAAATCATGCCTCCTTTAGCAAAAGAAGCAGGAGCTCTTATAGCAGCTTCAGGGCGAAGCGATTTTCCTAATCAAGTAAATAATGTTCTTGCATTTCCAGGGATCTTTAGAGGCCTTTTAGACGCACGTATTAAAAAAGTTACAGACGAGATAAAAATTGTTGCAGCAAAGGCGCTTGCATCCTGTGTTGAAAATCCAACTCCTGAAATGATACTTCCTCTAGCACTTGATAAAAGTGTAGGTAAAAAAATTGCTCAAGCTGTTATGGAGTGCAAGAAGTAGTTATCTTGTGAAAATCTTTTTCACATCAAGTGGTTTTTGAACTGATGCAACAAGTTTTAATTCTGCTTTTTCTACTCTACTAGCTGAATGAATGACATATCCGTAACTTTTCTCTTTTGGATAGGCAATATGTTTGCCATCTTGCAAACGATATTCGTCACGCCAAGGACCAGTATTAATGATTACTTTATTTCCAATCCGGTGAATTGACTCAGTATGATTATGTCCGACTGAAAGAACTTGTGCATGATGCTTTTTTAGCTTCTTTTTTGCATTATCAATAAAAGAGACTTCAAACTCTGATTTGAACAAATTTCTCATGTACCGTCTAAAATCGCGAAATGAAAACGCCTGCATAGGGTCACCCCAATGCCTCAATTGAATGTAAAAAAATGCTTTCATCATATAATAAAATGTTCCAATAGTTAGTTTGTTTTTGAGAGGAAGTGGCATGTACTTGAAGACATTTACTTTTGGATACACCCTCTCAAGCAAAGGATATCTCTCTTTAACTTCAATAAAATGATCATATAATGCGTTGTATCCCCATGGAAGTTGCAAAAATGGTTCTTTTACCATATGTTTTGGTGAGTGAAAAATGAATTTGTCAGGATCCACATGAAATATCTCATCAAGTTGTGAGCCATGTTCAACATGTAAAAGACCGTCTGTAAATTCCCATCCAGGAAAAAGAATGCGTGAATGCATTTTTCGGTTCTTTGCTAGAATTTCTTTAATTCTTTGTTGCACTTCCTCAAAAACTATATCATAATCATGGTTTCCGTTAATGAAAATGACCCTATTATGTTTACTTTGCCGGAGCCAAAGTCTTAAACACTGAAAAAATCCAGGATGCGCTTTGGAAATATCATTCAGTTTTCCCACAGAAATTGCAGCAGTAATGTGTTTTGGATACCTGCCTTTGTAAGGAGCTTTCATAAAATCAAATATGTCCCCATTTAAGATCAAATCAGAATGATACTTTTTCGATTCTTTAAAATGCGAGCGAATCGTTTTACACAGAAGCTTATCATCAATAAAATCGTCGGTCCTATTACCAACGCCTATTTCAATATCACTAAAGATAAGACTTAATCTCATTAGAAGTGGGAGGTGTTTAGACTTTTTATTATTTGCTATATATTCCGCGTTACCATAACTTAATAAACAGATCTTTCCTTCCTCTCTTTGTGAAAAAACATGATCATAGGGAACATCGATTGCACCAAGAATTAAGTTATGAGGATCATATTGTAGAGGAGGTTCCTGAAAAAGCGCCATCTCTTACCAAACGAGTCATTGTTGGAGTGTTAGGATTCATTCTCATCGTTCTCATGGTCTCATACATCTTTGCAGGATTTCCTCTTTCAGGAATTATTCGTGGTCAATTAGAATCATCACCTTTGGAAGGTAACCAAGTTGTTGTTGATGATGTTACGCTCCTCTTTGAACAAGGTACAAAAGATGTTATTGAAGGATATTATTTTTCTGAACTTGAAACTGAGTTTAGTTTGTGCTTGCAAGGAGAAGTCTTACCTTCGCTTACTGGAAGAGTATATTCAATAACTTCATTATATCAACCAACTCAGTACGAACAAACCTTTAATCATGTTACTTTTGAGAGATGCTCAGAAGATACGTTGGTTATTTTGCATACTCACCCCTACAAAAGTTGTGTGGCTTCAGGAACAGACCTTAATACATTAGAGAGAAGTCAAGAAGAAAATCCGTACATGTTAATGGTTGTAATGTGTGAGCCACAACGGTTTAGTGTGTATTCATGACTAATAAATTTGCAGAAAAATAAGGAGTTGTCCCACATTCATAACCGGTGGGCAAGTCTAAACAAAATTGGTCTAGCATTCTCTCAGCTTCATCAGAAGAAATTCTTCCATTGACATCTCTGTCAGCTGTGTCAAATACAAGGTTTTCTACACTTTCCACACGCCTTGCAGAGTGTTCAGTGCTCCATGCTTGAACAACAGGTGCAAGGCGTTCTTTTGGTGTTGGAACAAAATAAGATTGTGCTCCACTGAGAAGAAAAGCTGCTCCAAGAAGTGCTCCTGTTGCAATCTGTAGGCGCAACGCTCCATTTGCTCTTTTCCAATAGTCTCTTATGCCCATGCCAGAAGCTTAGAAAGAGACGATTATAAACCCTCTGACACATATTATGGACTTTTTTTATACACTTCTTCAAGAATTTGTCGAAATCCTTCAATTAGGTTCATTTCATAACATTCTTCTAACGTCACCCACCGACAATCGCTGTGTTCAGTTGGATCAAGAACAACGGAAAAAGGTTCTGCAATCTGAAGTTTGAACGTAGGATATGTTACATGTAAATTCTCAAGTTCGATCCTAACAACTCCGATATCTTCAAGATCGTTAGGCTTTACAATAAGGCCTGTTTCTTCAAAAATTTCACGTACAGCAGCTTCTTTTGGTTTTTCACCGATCCCAAGGCCACCGGAGGCAAGTCCCCATGTGCCATCAGCTCTAAAAAGTGTTAAGAACTTATCTCCGCACTCAATAAATGTCCCAACCGTTGTTTTGTATTTCATATGTTATATATATCCAAATATATGTGAAAACATTATATGTGTCTTAACATTTATATGTATTCTTATTCTGGTATATAGTAATGGATGAAGTTGAGACTCGAATATTAAATATTGATCCAAAAGATGTTGAAACAAAGCTTCTTGCTTTTGGAGCAACAAAAGTATTTGATGGAGAATGTCAATCTGTGTACTTTGATCATCAAGATGGGCGTATTCGAGCCAAAGATCAGCGCTTGCGTATAAGAAAAGAGAATGGTACACAAACTCTTGTGTTCAAATCCAGTTTGGAGGATGGATCGACACATAGTTTTCTCTCACATGTTCTTCAAATTGAGGATATTCAAGCAGCAAAGCACTTACTTGAAGGGTTAGGGTTTCATGCAAATCTTTTAACGACAAAAAAAAGGAAGAAATTTGCGCTTAATAATGTTCGTTTTGAAATAGATAAGTATACAGCATCGTTCGAAAATGTTCCAATATTCTTAGAGATAAAAGCTTCTACTAGAGAAGAAGTGGACAATGCAGTGAAATTGCTTGGGTTTTCGAAGAATGATTGTTGTGATTGGAACTTGGATAGAATCGAAAAAGAATATTCTGAGGGATAGTTCAAGCTGTTAGTCTTCTCACAAGTTCTCCGACACTATCTCCTCTAAACATGCTTGAATTATACTCTCCTAAATGAGAGTAGAACTTTAGAGGATCTCTTCCATCCATCTCTTTATGTCCGGGCCATATTAGAAGTGAGCGTGAATCATAATTGCGAGGTCGCCTTTCAAATTTAGCTGTAATTATGCCTTCCGATACTTTCACACTTTCAGTTCTGGTATGTCTGAAGTTTCCTTGGCCTTTGTGAGCTACTTGTATATATCTATCTAGAAGAGTCCTTACCCCAAGACCTTCAGGCAAGTCTGGGCTTTCTTCATGTTTTAGAACACCGTCACCTCTAGTGATTCTTAATAACCCTGTTTCCTGGTCATAAGATATTTTTCCAGGGAATGTTTTTTCCCCTCTTCGCTCTCTTCCTTTTTCATGGTGTGCTAGGTTAGCTCTAAAAACATGTTCAGTCTCGTATAATAAAACTTCATCCTCTCCAGGTTTATCAGACCTTGAATATCTCATAGTTCCTGAACCAGGCCATTGTTCATCTATTCTAAAAGAATATATTCTTCCATCCTCTGTATGTAAATGAAATGTGTCATCTTCTTGCTGTGTAGAAACAAAATATCCTCCATTCCAATTCCTACTTTCTCGTGTTCCTCTTGTAACCACCTTGCCTCTTCCAATTGCAGGGATCCATAAAGTTTGTCTAGCTGCCCCAGGTGAGAGGGCTTCTGTTTCTAACCTAAACCCTTTGTCTCTCATGGTTTGAGGCAGGTCTTCTAGGGGTTCTGGCTCAGCTGCCATAACAGCTCGTGCTCCAAGAAGAGTTGCAAGGCCTGCACCAATAAATTGACGTCTGTTAAACATACTATAAAATAAATTAACTTTTTATATAAAAGTTTTGGCAAATAACTACCTCTGAGTAATAGAAAAAACGCCCAGACTGAGATTTGAACTCAGATATCCCGAAGGAAACAAGCTAGCTGATATTATCCTGATTTCCAGGCTAACGCTTGCATTTGAAAAGACAACTGCAATTTGCGCAATACCAGATTATGCGATCTGGGCATAAAGTCAAAAACACCTGGGTTCTTATATAAATATTACTTAGAATCTTCTTCAAAACCACAGTCTAAACATGCAATATGCTGTTTTCCATCAAGATCATAAATATCTACATGAGAAGATTTGCATTTAGAACAGGAGTATTTATCTTCAGGGCGGGCAGTGTGAACCATTGTTATGCTGCAGCTTCTTCAACATGCTCTAACTCTTCATCTTTCATAATCTTTTTTGTAGCTTTCTGAATATTTCTTAGAGCAAGAAAAATATTTCTCCGATATTTGTTTTCTGGATCTGTCACCTGTTTAATAATGAACGTTATAAGACCAGTAGCAAGAAGTATTTGACGACATGCTTCATGAACTTGCGCATAATTCTCTTTGTTTTTGACAACTATAGTTACTTGGTCATTAATTGTCTTGAGATGGTCTGTGATTTTTATTTTCTCTTCCATAGCACCTTTGTGCATGGGTACCATATCTTTTTTAATTCTCTCTGACGCTCTTTTCACAACATCGCATAAAGCTACTATCTCTTCTTCTAGACTCATATATTCAAAGACATATCTGGAACTTATAAATATTATTGTTCCTAGAAAATAGGAAAAATGGCGAAGGGGGGATTTGAGCCCCCAACCTCCACGTAACTCAGCTAATGCCAAAGAGTTAGTCATTGATCTTACGATCTCATCGCTCATTCTTATGAGCGTGGCGCTATAACCAGGTTAAGCTACTTCGCCTTTTCCTAAATGTTGCCTTCGAGAACCTCATTTATTAAGCTTTTGCCCAAATTTAGATGAGAAATGGTCATAAGCTTTATTAATACAGTATTATGAGAGTCAGCTATGTCGAGCTTACGTGCACTTCTATCACTTCTTTTAGTAGGGACTCTAACTGGGGCTGTTGCATGTAATACCGCTCCTGCAAGAGAAAGAGTCCAAAAAGATGTAGAAAGTACTCTAAGGGAAAGCGGTTGCCACTATTCAGGAGACCCTTTCACAACAACCGATTATGGATTATTAGTGCTTAGTGTGGCAGAACCTGTTGAAGCTCAAGATTCAGGAGACTATGTTACCCTTACAGAACGTGGAATTGATTTTCATGTTGCAAACCGTGATATCAAAATTTCATCTTCTCCACACCACGATGGTACATTACAAATTGGCAAGCAAGAAGATGGAAAATATACGGTTAGGCTTTCTCTTCATGGCTTTCACAAACGTGGGGATGAAGTTAGAAGAGTTACTTTAGACAATTTAGGGGATAATCTTCTCCAAGAGAATGTCGCAGATGGCAATCTTACTTGTACAATACGTAGCATGCTTAATAATGCACGGGCATATGTTGGATCTAGTGAATATTATGCTGATGTCAGAGAAGCTCAATGATCACATAACGCCCTTATCGATATTACCCACAGTAACGCCTCGTTTAAGGTTTCTAATGGATACACTTTTTCCTTCCAAAAGCAGTTTGTAGGTGTTGGTTACCTCATATACATTCTCTTCAAGATCTAAAAATAGCTGTGTGATGCCTGCTTTTAATACACGTGGTACATGTTGCAAGGTAGCAATAGTTTTAGAGTAAAGCATTTGAGTTGTTTCATTCTCTTTTCTTAAAGGAAAAGTAAAATTCTTGCCATCAGTTAGGGATCGCTCCTTAAACTGTTCTTTAAATGACATCACAATGGGTCTTCCGTGCGTGTAGAAAATAACTTCTTTTTTGTTTGTAAATGCACTTAGTTCTTTAAGATTAAGTTCAATTGATGCAACGGCTTTTTTTGAGTAAAATGCCATTTGATTATCATTAAAAATATTTAGTTGATACCCTAAGATAATTGGTTGCGTAAAACCAAGATTTAAAACAGCAATATTATTTGCAAGGATTCCTTCTGGTTTATATTTTGTAACAAGATCACTGACTATTCGTGTATCTTTATCAGTAAGTACCATTGGTGTTGCAGCATAGAGTTTTACTTTGCCTTCACATGCTTGCTGGGCTTTGGCGAAATCTTTTGCGAACAAATTATAATAAATAATACCTGCTCCTCCTTTGATAGCTTCTTCTACTCCATATAAAGAGTAGACTTGTACATGGAGCATTTTCTCTTCTGCTCTTTTCTTCGTAAAGGTTGGAGTATCTATCTTTTTTACCTTTTTTGTAGGTACAAGAAAGTCTAATAATACTGAGTCAAGTTGTTTTCGAAACGCAGTAATTTCGCTTTTTGGAACAAATGAATTATCTGTTTTTACCTCAATTTTTCTTATTTTGAATATTGAACTTTCAAATTTCTCAAATTGTTCTACAACTCCTTTTTCTGTTAAGGGATGTTTTTTTGGCTTCGTTGCTTTTGTTTCAAGAAAAAATGTTTTGTTATCTTCTTTAACCTTAATGTTAATTTTTGGTTTTGTATCTTGTGCAATTGTAATTCCGATTTCTATTGGAACATATCTTGTTTTTCCTAAAAGATTTTCGCCATCATGCTTTGATGAGAGAAATACTCGTGCACCGTTCTTAAATCCTGGAACAAAAAGTCTGACGTTTTCTCCCTTTTTAGCTTTTAGAATTTCTTCTCCATCTTCATTTGTAATCTTATGGACAAACCCACCTTCTCTTTCCCCCTTAAGAACAGTTGTGATACCATCATACAGCTCGACACTATCTTCCAATTTCACAAAGCCTTTACGTACCTGGCCAAGTACGATACCTCGTTTTGAGGAAAGTTCAGGGTCAACAATCGCTTTTTCACCGCTAAAATAGCCAGATGTAAAATTACGATTAAATGCCAATTTTAAATCTTTAATAGTTTTCTGAGTAACGGGCGTTTTCTTTTGAGCATAATAACTATCTATCTGCTCTCTATAATACCTTGTTGTTGTTGCAACATACTCAGAAGATTTCATTCTTCCTTCAATTTTAAGAGTTTTAGCACCACTCTCAATAACATCTTTAACATTATTAATTAAACACAAATCTTTTGCAGAAAGAAGATATTCATCACCATTGTATTGTTTTCTGCACGAACTTGCGCACATTCCACGATTACCAGACCTTTTTCCAATTAATGAAGATATTAAACATTGACCTGAGTATGAAATACACAAATGTCCATGTACAAACACTTCAAGTGTAGCTTTTGTACTAGTATAGATCTCTTTTACTTCTTGTTTCGTAAGTTCTCGTGCAAGTACAAACACATCAACATATTTTTTCCAAAAATCAATTGAAGCGGAGTTCATTAAGGTACTTTGGGTTGATGCATGAATCTCAATATCAGGAAATGTTTTTTTAAGTAATGGGGCGAAGGTTAAATCTTGCATGATGAACGCATCAACACCGAGTGCCACAGCTTTTGCAGCTTGTGCTAAAAATGCAGGAGTTTCATGGTTTTTAACAAGAATGTTTAAGGTCATATACACTTTAACCTTGTGCATATGACAATACTGCACTGCTTTTTGTAGTTCATCTCCTGAGAAATTGTGGGCTAATCTTCGCGCATTAAAAAGTTTTGAGCCTAAGTATACAGCGTCAGCTCCGTTGGATACAGCAGCAATAACTGCTGCAAATGAGCCTGCTGGTGAGAGTAATTCTACCTTTTTCATCTGTAGAAACTATCTATTAGACTACTTATAAAGATTCGTGTTAGAATATTGTGTATTACGAAGTAATCAACTTTGCAACTTCTTCTGCACTCATATCACCTGGCGCATCAACAATACTTTGCAAAGATCCACCTCCATCGCCCTCATATCGTGGCATAATGTGAATATGCAAATGATTTACTTCTTGGCCAGCATGTTTACCGTTGTTCCATCCGACATTGAATGAGTCTGGTGCCAATTTTTCTTGTAACAATTGCATAGTACGACGAACACTTGCAAGAATAGTTGCCATGTCAGTATCGTTGAGCCCAAAAATATCTTCTGCATGATTCTTTGGAACAAGCATTGTGTGTCCCTTGGCGTGTGGCTTAATATCTAGAAACCCAAGGAAATGTTCATCCTCATAGATAATGTGAGCAGGAATTTCTTGTGCAATGATCTTGCAGAATATGCAATTTTCATCTTTCATAACAAATAATAGTAAAGATACCTTTATATATTTTATTGTGGTTTGCTTTGGTATAATAAATGAGGTTTGATATACATGAAAATAAAACTATTATTGATTTTTGGCGTAATTTGTCTTGCTCTTTTTGCAATTGGTTGTACTCCTGAACAGCAGGCAGAAGCCGATGATTATGTTGCTGATCTTGAAGAACAAGTTGAACAAGCAACTGAAGATCTTCAGGATACAATTGAAGAAGGAATTGAAGAAGCTAATGCTGATGATTCTGTGTTAGATGAAGCTGCAGCGGCTGCAGCAGACCCAACTCAAAGTGGTGATTGTGTAATTGCAAGATATCCCGGATCAGTTGAGCAAGTGCTTAATTCAGCTCCAATGATTGAGCAGGGCTCATACGATACTCCCGATGATGTTGCAACAGTTCAAAGTTGGTTTGATTCAAATATGGTAGATCCTTGGTTTGTAGAACTAGAGTGGAATAGAGGTTCAAAACGATGGGTCACTGGCGATTTTGATGTTCAAAATCAGGTAGGATGTTCAGCAATGGTTGATGTTGAAGAAAATCAGCAAGGAACAACAACTATTGGAACAGTTTTGATGGATTTTAGCTAAGGCCATGAAACATCTTTCTTCTTTTTTTGTGTTTTGTCTTCTTTTAATTCTCCTTTCAGTAGCTTCTTTTGCACATCTTGATGGTGGCGAAGATGTTACACGAGGAGGATACATTCTTGATTTTGGACATTCACCAGAAAAGATCGCCTCTGGTGCGAGCGCAACGCTTGCATTTAACTTGCTTAATGTAACAACTGAGAAGATAGTTGCGTTTGAAAGTGCATGGGTCCGAATTTCTAAAGATGAAACAATTTTGTTTGCAGGAACTCTTCATCCAGAAAATGAGCATGTTGTATTTGACTACTCCTTTGTGTCCGCAGGCGAGTATGAGATTACAGTTCGTTACGATATACGCTCTGGAAACCAAATTCTACACACATTCGTAGTTGATGCTACACGTCCACTTCTTCATAGGGTTTTTACATTTATTGTTCTACTTGTTGGATTAGTACTTATTGGCAAATATATTGTACGAAAGAAAAGGAAGTAGAGAGATTAGGCAGCTTGCTTTTGAGTTAGAGCATGCGTGCCTATCTGGGGGACTGGTTTTTGCCGTCTAAGTTGAAGAAGCGTTGTTATGTTATCGACAGGTCGATTGCAGTATTCTGCTCTTGCATCAGCTAACAATTGCATTCTTGTTGATTCAGAATCTATGCTGAGTTTTTGTGTTCCTTCTCGAACACTGTAAAGAACTCCTAGTGCATCTTCAACTGTTGCGAATTGTTCCTCTACACTTCTAGAAAACGCTCTTGGAAAGAATTCTTGATCAAGTCTTCTAGCAGCACTCAAGTATGGGCTTTTTGCATCAAGAAATCTGTGGATTGGTTGCCACCTATCAGCAGATAGAATATTATAATAGATTGCCATAGCATTAGTACTTGCACCTGCAGAAGGAACATTGCCAGTTGCAGCTTCGAGCATGGTTACGGCAAGTCCAAAAATGTCTGTCTGGCTTGGCCTTTCAGGGTCAAAAAGTGCCCAAAGATACCGTGGGGTTCCCAAAACGGTTCCTTCCTCTGGGGCAAATTCTCCTCCAATTTGGTACGAAATACCAAAATCAATAAGTTTAACGCGTCCTGAGGGGTCTACTGCTAGGTTGGATGGTTTTACATCATGGTGAACCCATCCTGCACTTTGAACTGCTGCAAGTGGCTCTCCAGCATCAATACCATAATCAAGGACTGCACCAAGTGGCATGGTTCTACCCTGTTCTAATTGAGCCGCCATTACTTGTTTAAGGTTTATACCTTCTCCAACTAATTCATGAGCTTCAAAATGTACTACATCACTCTCTGTTACAAGTACTCCAAAACGGTATGGGGCTGCAATTCTCTCATCAGATTTAGCTAGCTTATGTTGCAAACCGTGTGCGGCAGCGATTTTGGGAAGATCTGGTGCTGTTCCTTTTAGAAGTTTGAGAGCATATGTTCTTTTAGATGTCGGATCAAGATCATTACATTCCAATACATCAGCTTGTCCTCCCTCTCCCAATGCCCCAATTACTTGTAAACTAGCCTGACTTGCAATTATATCTTTTGCGCTAGCAGGTTCATATCCTGTTTGTATACTGAGATATCCATTGGGACCATTTATCACCCTTAGTGGCGCGCGTTCTGGTTCTCTAAAAAGTTGCGTTACTATTCTATCGAGTGGAATCACTACTGGTCTTGTAGATCCAAGCCTTCTAGCAGTTTGCAGATTCATTGTATTTCGCGGAGCCGGGGGGCAGTAATAGGATCCACCCCTCAAAGAAGTTGTGTATGTCCGAACTCCTTCATCTATTCTTAGTAAATGAATGAAAATTAATATATAAAGATAGTGACACATTTATCTGTATTTATAGCCCATAAAACGTGATTTTGGTAAATACGGATAATTTATATATCTGGCTGTTCTTGTGGTCTGTATGCTCGATGAGATTAAGGGATGTATTTTAAGGGCGTTGCCTGGAGCAAACGTTGAAGTTCTTGACCCAAGGAATGATGGAAAACATCTTAAAACAATTGTTGTGTGGGAAGGGTTTAAAGGCCTTAGTTTACTTGAACAGCACAGGAAAGTAAATGAAGCGGTAGCATCGCTTATTGAAATTGGCAAAGTGCATGCTCTTTCAATTGAAACAAGAGAAGAATAAAATGGATGAACAATTAAAAGGACTAATTACTGATATGATTGAAGCGCAAGATGTGTTTTTGTTTATGAAAGGAACACCACAAGTGCCACAATGTGGATTTTCTGAACGTGTTGCAGACATTTTGAACAGGTTAGAAGTAAAATTTGGCTCGTTCAATATTTTAATGGATGATCGTATTCGTCAGGGACTTAAAGAATATTCTAATTGGCCAACATTTCCCCAACTATACATTAAAGGAAAATTGGTTGGTGGATGTGATATTGTTGTAGCACTGTATGAGAAGGGTGAGCTGCAAAGGATGTTGAAGGCCTAAACTGAAGAAATGAGAAATACAATACAAATAATGGCTGTTGTGTGTTTGGTGTGTGGGTTATTCCTTACAGCATGCGAAGCGCCAATAAGTGAAGTTGATATCACAGAAGAAGTTCAAGTAGGTGAGGAAATTGAAAATCTCAAAGAACAAATTATTGAATCACAAGGATATACTGTAAGTGTTCGAGGTCCAAGTGGGTTTGATACTCAAGTTCTTAGAATTAATGCTGGTGATCAAGTTATCTTTGCAAATAATGACCCACGCGAAAAAGATATGGTACTCACATTTCAAAAAGATAGAACTCCTACTTTTTTTAACAGTGATATTACGCCGTATCATGCAACCTATACTCATACCTTTGATGAAGCAGGAGTATATGATTACTGGGTGTTAGGGTATGGCGTTAAAGCGGCAATAGTTGTGAGTTAGAGGAAAAAATGAATGAAGAAGTAAATATTAATCAATCCGTTGCAATTTTATGTGATGGGAACAACATTGAGCGAAGTATCCATGATATTTCGAAGAAAACAAATGCAATGATCAATTTTGATACGCTTATCCCAAAATTACTCGGAAAACGCAGCTTGAATCGCTTGATTTATTTTAGGGAAGGGAAAGCAATTTCATCAAAATTAGCTGATAGGTTGCATGCACGCTATTACGGGACCGTAATTCCCTGTCACAAATCAGCCGATATCCCACTATCAATTAAAGCAACGCAGCTTGCTTCAAAGGCTGACACTATAATTATCATGTCTGGTGATTCTGATTATGTCGATTTAGTGGCACATTTGAAGAGTGAAGGGGTTCGCGTGGAGATTGCAGCAGTAAAAAAAACAACTGCACGAATTCTTATTGAAGAAGCAGACTATTTTCATGAAATTACCTCTGATGATTGGTTTGTGTACAAATCATCGCCATCTCGGAGACCAGTGCGTAAATAATGGTCAATTACGAGTATGTAAAGGATGCAGCAGCACTTAGACTGATGTGTGAAGAGTTAGCTTCAAGTAAAGACATTGCAATAGATATTGAATGTGAAAATAATTTACATCATTATGGGGCATATATCACACTAATTCAACTTTCGTCTGGTTCAAAGCATTATTTAGTTGATGTGTTGGTGCTAGAGAAAATAGATTGTTTAATTACGCTGTTTGAAGATGCGTCTATTCAAAAAATATTTCATGATGTAAGCTTTGATTTGCGCATGCTTGATTATCAGTATGGATGTTCACCAAAAAATATTTTTGATACACAGCTTGCAGCCCTATTCTGTGGTGAAGAGAGTGTGGGATTAGGTTCACTTCTAGAAAAGTATTTTTCTGTTAAGAAAATAAAAAAGTTTCAGATGGCAGATTGGACGAAACGGCCTCTATCTTCTGATATGCTCTCGTACGCTATTAAAGATACAATTTATCTTGTACAGTTACGTAACATTTTGAAGAAAAAGTTGGTTGAACTTAGACGGATGGAGTGGGTTTCTGAGGAAGGGTCTCTTTTAGAGAAAAGAGAGTGGAAATATTCAGAAGGGAATTGGACTTCAGTTAAGGGATATCGCGAGTTGAGTGATATTGAGCGTGGAAGGTTGTATGAGTTATTTATTTTACGTGATAGATTGGCAAAAGATGTGGATAGGCCAGTACATTTTGTGATTAGTACACGTAAATTGGTTGGGTTATGTACTCGTCCTCCTGCATCCTTATATGAATGGCAAAAAATGAAGGGCGTTCATCCGATTGTTAAAAAAAGTTCTGAGAAGTTTTTTGATGCTGTACAAAGAGCAAAGCCGGTTTTAGTTGAGAGGGTAGTACGTAAACGATACACACCAGAGCAGAAAAAAGAAGCAGAGAAATTAAATGCAATTCAATTGAAGTTGGCATCCAAGTTTAGTATACCTGGATATTTATTCATGAACAAAGATCAGATTAAAGAAATTGTGCTGTCTGGTTCGTTGAAGGGTTTGCACAAGTGGCAAAGGGAATTGGTTGAAGGTTAGTTTTTACTTCTCGTTCAAATCTTTAAGTACACGCAAAACTCCTGGATTATTGCTCAAAGTTCTATCTTCTTCAATGAGTTCTTGCAACTTTCTTCTTCCATAGAATAAACGTGACATAACTGTACCTTCTGCAACCCCCATCTCTTTTGCAATAACTTTGTATGGCATACCACTCCCGCGAAGTTGCATTGTTCTTACTTGATCAGGATTTATCTCTTCAAATATTGCTTTAAGTCTTTCCATTGCAAGAAGGGATCTTTCTTCATCTTCTGCTTGATGCAATCCTGCATCTGGCCTTGGAATCTGACTAGTCACATGTTCAGAACCAGCAGTAGGTCTTGCTTGAAAAGTTGGATCAAATTCATATGATGGCTTGTTTTTTGGACTTCGTACATAGTCTATGGCACTGTTATGAACGACTCGATGTACCCAAGTATGAAGTGCAGCGTCTCCTCGAAAACGATCCAACTTCTCTCTTGCTCTTTCTAATCCACGATCAACCATATCTTCAACATCAAATCCTTGAGCTCCATATTTTTTTTGCAAAGACCACCTCAGTCTTTTTCGCATGGTTGTAAACTCTCTTGCGAATTGTCCTTCAAGGCCTACTAACTCTTTAGGTCTTCTTTGAGATTCTTTTTCTTCTACTACGTCTCTCTTTTCTTCTTCCTCTTTAGGAGGGTCTAACTTACGCAATACTCGAAGAACATTAGCATTTTGGGATAAAGTTTCATCGGATCTTATCGAATCTAACAACCTAGCTCTTCCTTCACGTAGGTCTCGCTTAACTGTAGCTTGTGAGATGCCAAGCTCATCTGCAATTTCTCCATATTTCATTTCCTGGCCACGAAGCTGCAGTACCGCACCTTGTCTAGATCCAAGTGAACGAAAGATCTCACCGAACCTTTGCATTGCTCTTGCAGAATCAATTACTTCGTCTGGTGATACTTGTTTTGGAAGTTCTAATGTTCCAGAAGCATCTAGGGATGGTCTTTGTTCCATTTGATCGTCAAGTTCGCTAAATGGTTGATTAGATCTTTTTGCAATATAGTTTAGCCCCTTGCTATATGCAACCCTAAAAACCCAAGATTCAAGTGGGGCTCCTCCATCACCTCTGAATTGTCCTAAACTTTCCCAGACTTTCTGCATAACATGGCCATGCATATCGTCAAGGTCAAAGCCTTGGCCACCAAATTTTGATCGCAAAAAACTATACGCTTTTTTCCTAAGTTCATCTCCTCTTGCAATAAATTCTTGTTCCTGCCAACTCTCTTCAGGTATTGATTGTTCAACACTCGTTCTAAACTTTGTATCTGTAAATTTCTCTATCCTCTCGATCAGACCTAAACCATCACCCTTCCAATGAGGAATTGTTCTTGCAACACGCTTTTTTCCTTCTTCAACTAAAGCCTGAATTTTCGGATCTTGAACACTAATTCGTGCCCTTCGTGTGTGGAGGATTTCTCCTGCAATTCTCTCTAATGATCCTTGTTGAACTCTTGCAATGAGCCCTGGAAGTTCTCCAAGGAGTCTTCTATCTTCCCG
Source organism: uncultured Methanosarcinales archaeon (assembly GCA_964498285.1). Lineage (GTDB taxonomy): Archaea > Nanobdellota > Nanobdellia > Woesearchaeales > GW2011-AR9 > CAZCGN01. The sequence continues at coordinate 163,156 of CAZCGN010000002.1, read as the reverse complement.
GGAGTAGTGTGGTTTTTTTCGAATACTATCATAAAAATCAAACAAACCTAATGTGTCTTCTGTAACTTTTCGTCTGCTGCCTACTTCAAGTGCTCGTTGAATATTTGCAAGTTCAAGTCTATGTGAAAATGGTTTTGATCCTCTTGCAATGTCCATGAGATCTTTCCAGTCATACTTGAGGGTATGCTGAATACTTCCAAGGCCAAACTCAGTTAGGTCATGTTCTGGAACTCTACCTGCTTCAATAGTTCTTACAGGAAGTGCTAGGCGGTCAAGTAAGAGCCAGCTCATAGCATCTTCAACCCTTGCTTCAACTCCTTCACCTCTCCAAAACCCAGTTGGAACTCTGCTAAACTCCCATGGCTTGAATCTTCCAGGGTATGCTTGCATAACTGCTTGAATGTGAGACTGACTAAAGTGTGATTCAAGAAGACCCAATAGTTTATACCTGCGGAACAATGCTGTGGATGAGAGTGCAGGTATTTCATTAATCCCTATCTTTCTTCCTTCATCGCTTGGAAGTTTTTCTTCAAAGAGCCATCTAACACCATCCAACGCTCTTTGTTTCCCTTTTTCTCCTTTCCAGTAATCGTTAGGAACTTTATCAAAATCTAAAATGTGCCAGCGATCTGGAAAAGCATCAAGTGCAGCGTACACAGTGTTACCGTATTTTGCATATAACTTTCCAAGTCCTGCCTCTAAGAAATGTGGCTTACGCAACTTGTGTGGAACATCAGGTACAGGCATCTGAAGATGCATTCCGACAAGCCATTGTACTGCAAGCTTTGCTTTTGAATTGGTAGGATCATCTTCAAAATAATCTGGCTCAAAATGAAAAGGCATTACTGTAAACCAAGGAAGTGCATCCATGAATAATCTTGTTTGTGAGCCATCGTATGCTTCTAATGCCCATGGAATTCCAAATTGTGCAAAACCTTTACGGGGAATTCCTAATGCTTTTTTTAGAAGATCATTAGGTGTTAGTTGTTTGTGTGCAAGAAGTGCTCGCGCAGCTGTCTGGGCTTTTTGCTCAAGTGTTTCTCCTAAAAACATACTTGGTTCTTTAATTTTAGGCCCATTCCCGCTCACCTTTCTTGGAACTTTCTTTACACTTGCAAAATCTGTGTCAGGATACGCTTCTTTGAGAAGTTTATAGACTCCACCTGCTGCAGCATAGGCACCAGAAAGCCTATGTTCAGTAAATTTATCTCTTCCTGAACCGTTTTGTAATAATCTATCAACAGTTGTCTTTAACTTATCTTCAACGAGCCATTTTGTTGCAGTAACTCTTCGTGATTTTCCTTCTTTTGCATCTTTCCAATAATTATCAGGAACGGTAAACTCCCATACCCTAAACTTTCCTGGATACGCAAGATCAAAAGCAGCATGTATGTTTCCAGCAGCAGTTAGGGCGCCATGAAGGCCAGCTGCATTAAACTCTTTACTCCATGATACGCCGGGGATTTCTGTTTCTTCTAATTCAAGTTCACCTACTAGCCAGCGTGTAGCTTCTGCAACTTTCTGTTCAATATCCCCATCAGTCCATCTTCCCTCATAATCTTGGAACATCCATTCTCTAAATCTTCCAGGATACGCTTTTGTAATAAGCCGAACCCAACTACTTTCCATAGAAGTAATTGAAGCAAGGCCTGCTTCAGTAAAATCTTCTCGTCTTAGAATGCCGGGAAGATCCTCCATTTCATGAATAGATCCACAACCAAGGTAGTCCTCAACTAACCATCTTGTGGCTGCGGTTGCATGTTTCTTGCCATCAACACCATTCCAGTACCCAGCAGGGGCTGTATGGAACTCCCATGGCCTGTACCTTCCTGGCCAGAGGAAGTCAAGAGCATGAAATGTGCTTCCTTTGAAATATTTGCTCAAAAGGTGACCTAGACCTCTTTCTTTAAAGTGACGACCTCGTAAAAGATTTGGTAGAAGATCTTCATCAGTAAATTTTCTTCCTTCTTCTTCACCAACTTTTCTCACAAGCCATTCTAATGCCCTACGTTTATTTCTCTTTGAGTTAAAAAATCCTTTAGGTAATTTTTGCATTTGCCATACTTGAATTGGTGGCATAGTAGCTGCTATAGCAAGTGAAGGGGAATCACCATATTCTCTTCTAAGACCCGTTAGATTATACTCTCGAAAGAATTCATAATCAACTTTTTGCATGATCTCTTCATCATCCCATTCAAGAACATTTTCCAGAAGGTATGGAACTGCCCATGTTCCATTTATTCTTCCTTGAAATCCTTTGAAAAAGCCCCTTGGAAAAGAATTTCTTCTTCTCATAAACACATCATCAGCAATATCTAACACAACAGGCCCAATGAACTCATCATATCTTTCGATAGTTCTTGGATTTCTTCTTCTAATATTATTGAGAGTATTGTATGTTAATCCTTCACGCGTCTCAACAGGAAGACTCCATACCTCTACTCTTTCATACAGAACATCAAGGAGAAGGTCTCGTTTTTGTTGAAGGTGGGGGCTGAGGTCTGGCATTTTTCCAATATCTAAACCAAAACACCTCTTCTGAAAACATCAATAGGATTCTTTTTTTGAAATATGGAGAATCGCATTTAAACCTAGATTTAAACAAAAATTACTAGTTTATACTTTCAAGATTCGACCTCGGCTTTCTCTCCAGGAGTTTCGACGCCAAACCACCCTCGTACTCTATTTGCATACCAACCATACGTTGGTGCAATAGCAGGAGAAGCAATAGCAGCATTTTCCATACCTTCATGAACTTTCCACCAATCAACTTGCCCATCGGCAATAAGGGAACTTACTGCTATAATAACTCCATACGATGATGTTTGAAGAGTATTAAACGCAATAACTTCTGCAAGTGTTCTTCGAAGAAGCGAACTTTCATTATCAGCACCGACAAAATCATATATACTATCTCTCCATAATTCATAAGCCCCGCCTATCCCAAGGTTTGTTGCAGCTGAGATACCTCTAGCTGGAACCATTTGTCTTAGGGTGAGTCCTGCACTCCAATCTAAGAGACCTCCAACAACAAGACCATAACTTATTGCTGCAACAGTTCCTGCAATACCTTCACGTAGGGTTGAATGAGTGGAATGGTCTCCACGATCTCGTTTAGTTCTGAGAATTTTTTCAAGTTGTCCTGGCTCTCCTTCACTCATCCTCACTTCCCTCCCAGATAGATCTTGCGAATCTTTTCGTTTTTGAGGATCTCTTTTCCACCAGAAAGTGCAATTGACCCATTTTCAAGTAGATAAGTTTTATCTGCGCATTCAATTGCTTTTTTTGCATTCTGCTCAACGATTAAAAGAGAGATACCTGAATCACGAAGTGTTGTAATTGTTTCAAACAATTCCTTTTGCAAAATTGGACTTAATCCTAATGTTGGTTCATCTAGAAGCAACACTTTCGGCTTGCGCATTAAAGCTCTTCCTAGAGCAAGCATTTGTTGCTGGCCACCACTAAGGGTGTATGCAAGTTTCTTACGCTTTGTTTTGAGAATGGGGAATTGAGTGTAGATCTCTTGAAGTCTGTTTCGAATAACTTTCTCATCTTTGATATGTCTTGCACCAAGCCTGAGATTTTCTTCAACATTCATCTCAGAAAAATTTACTCTTCCTTGATTGACATACCCAATTCCAGTTGAGATGAGTTCGTGAGTTTTGAGATGGTTTAAACGCTTACTATTAAACGTAATAGTGCCGTTAGTTCGGGTAGTCATGTTAAAGACAGATTTGATCACAGTACTTTTTCCAGCACCATTTGGTCCGATGAGTGCTACAATCTCACCTTCCTTAAGCGTGATGTCAACACCTCGAAGAACAGTAAGTTCTCCATATCCAGCATGTAAGTTCTTGATTTCTAACATAATTCTCTTAATGAAATATCTCTTCATCTCCTTCTTGAAATTCTGCCATCATATCATCAAGCTGTCTTTCTAAGTCTTGATCGAAAGCTTCTATCTGATCATCTCGCAGGATATCATTTACAAAATAATCAAGAAGCCTAAGTAAGACAACTGGTGCAATCTCTGTTACAAGAGCCCCATCTGACCTTGCTTGTTCAAATGAACTTTCAGCTTTATCAAGCATCGCAGGGTTTTCTCTAAATGTATCGTTCATAGCATACCCTAGAGTTAATGGGTTTCCTCTTGTGTACAAAGTGATTGCTGCATTGAATATTGGTGTAATTAGACCACGCGCAACTTGAACTTTAATTCCAAATTCACCATCAATGGTTCTGTGAAATTCAACTCTGTAACCTTGATCTGGTCTATAATCAAAAATAAGATCAATACAGTGTGTTTCAGGTTTTCTCAAACCTGCTATTGCCAGGGTTGGAATTCCCATCTCGAGCCCAGGGATCCCACCTATAATTTTAAGCTCGGGTTCTTGGTAGTCAACTCCATCTTTTCTTCTAAAGAACACCGCCATGTTCTCAACTGCAACACTAAATGGCATGGTTTTTAGGATTCTTCCTTTGTAAGTTTCAACAAGTCTATCAAAAAAATCTCCTACATAATCTACTGTAATCTCTTCTTCTCTGATATCTTCTGGCATAATTTTCATTTTCTTATTCTCCTAAGTACGCCCTCAAAACCTTCTTGTTGTGTTGTATCTCTTTTGGTTTTCCATTAGCAATGATTGCTCCTTGATCAATTACAAAGATTTCATCAACTAAGTTCATTACAAAATGCATGTCATGTTCAATCAGTAGAATTGTCTCACCCTGCTCGTTGAGCTTTCGAATTATTTCTTTGATTTTTTTTCGAAGTTCTGGATTTACTCCCGCAACTGGTTCATCAAGTAATAGAAGTTCATGCGGTTTTGCAATAGCAATAGCTAAATCAAGAAGCTTACGTTGACCATAACTTAGATCACTTACAACTGTTGTAATGCTCTTTTCTAGACCTACCAACTCAAGAACTTCTTTGATTCGAGCAGAGTAATTTTGTTTTTGCCGAAAATAACTTCTACACATTTTTTCATCTGTTCTTCCAAGGGCAATCTCGAGATGTTGTTTTATCGTCAAATATTTGAACAAACGAACTTGTTGGAATGTTCTGGAGATACCTAGGCGTGCAACAGCAAAATCTCTCATTCTTGTGATGTTAGTACCATTAAACGTAATCTTACCAGAATCAATATCATAGAGTTTTGAGATACAATTAAAGAGAGTAGTTTTACCTGATCCATTAGGACCAATGAGGGCTGTTATCTTGCCTTTTTCAATGGTGAAGTCGCAACCATTAAGGGCTTTAACTCCCCCAAAATGTTTACTAACCTTCTTAATCTCAAGAGTGTTCATTGTAAATCGACCCTCCCAAATATCCCTCGTGGTTTATACATAAGAATAATAATGAGCAGAGCAGCATAGATCAGCTGACGAAGTGGACCCAAAATTTCTGGTGAGAATGGTATGAACTTGAGTGCCTCAAAGAAGATCCAAAGACCGACTGCAGCAAAAATACTTCCTTTCATTGAAGCAATTCCTCCTATGATTATGATTGTCAGAATGTATACGATATCATGGAGTGTAAAAATGGTTGGATCAATAAATTGTACGTAATGAGCAAAAAGAGAGCCAGAAAGACCTGCAAAAAAGGCTGCAAGCACCATTGCTTTAATTTTAAGGAGAGCAGTATTTTTTCCAAGGACCCGCAAACCAATTTCGTCATCACGAAGAGCCTCAAGTAATCTGCCGAACGGTGAATTGGCAACACGTATTGTTACAATAAGAGCTACTACTGTTACAACTAAAACAAATAAACCGAATAAAATATCTGTGCCTAGAGTAAAACTCAAGAAAGTTGGTCTTGGAACACCAACAATTCCGATGGCACCATTTGTAAGAGAGATCCAATTATAAATAAGTGAAGTTACAATAAAGGCAAATCCTAATGTTGCGAGTGCAAGATAATCGCCTTTCAGTTTTCTAGATGCGTAGACTAAAAGAGCCCCACAAAAACTACTTAATATTCCCGCAGCGATAAAAGCTACAATAAATGGTAGGGCCAATTTATCCATTAAGAGAACTGAAGAGTATGCTCCAACCCCAAAAAAAGCCATATGACCTAAATTAAGCATTCCACCATATCCTAGCACTAAATTTAGTGTTACAGCAAGAATTGTATAAATCCCTATCATGATTAGAACGTGAATCAAATAGCCTTCAATCATTGTTTTACCCCCTTTTTTGAGCCGAAAAGTCCCGTCGGCTTAAAGAGTAAAAACAAAAAGAGAAGGATAAACGCAATGGCATCTTTAAAGGCAGCCGAAATAAACCATTCCCCAAGGTTTTCAGCTAACCCAAGAATATATGATCCAATAATGGCCCCTGGAACAGATGTCATTCCACCAATTACTGTTGCAGTAAATGCTTTGATAATCGGATTTATATTCCCTCCTGGCGCAAGAAACTGTTCTAAGCCGATAAGTACCCCGGCAACTCCTGCAAGAGCAGTTCCTATAAAGAAAGCATAATGTGTTATTCTTACATCATTTATTCCGCTGATTCGTGCAAGTTCGTAATTATCTGAAACAGCACGCATCTCGCAACCAAGGCGAGTTCTGTACATGATAAGATAAAAAACAACTAAACTTACAAGAGCAACTGCAACGATAACTATTTGTATAGGGGTGATAAAAGCCCCGAGGAAATTTATTCCTGCACCTACAGATAGAAAATCAATAGTTCGAATATTTGTACCGAAGATGAGTGCAAGAGTATTTTCTAAAATTAGAAGGAGTGCAACGGAGGCTATTAATAGTGCAATTGCAGAGGAATTCCTTTTTTTAAGTGGTCGGTAAATAAAATAATTCATACCAACACCAACAAAACCAGTAATGATTATGGCTAAGGTGGCAGATATAATAAAAGGCAAGCCAATAAGTGTAAAGAAAAGATATAAAAGATAACTTCCAATTGAAACTGCAACCCCGTGTGCAACATGTAAGAACCTGTTAGTGGTATAAATAATTGAAAAACCTGCTGCCATCAAAGCATAAATGCTTCCTGCAATTACTGCATTAACTATGAGTTGTGAAAGTACCATTCTTATCTAGTAGTGTATTTTTTAGCACCTTCTTCTCCCTCTCTTGGAAAATAGAGTAAAAAAATAAAAAGAAAACAAAGATATTTTTAACGCCGTATTGTTACAGGTTCTCCATCAATGATTTTACGAACAACTGCTTTGCTTACAACAATCCCATCACTTCCAACGTTGAGAGTCCCTAATACTCCATCGTAGCCCTGAATGTTTTTGATTGCAAGTGCTGCTTGCGCTGTTGAAGGTCTTACAGATGAACTTACTGATGCGTCCTCAAATCCTTGAACAATTAGACCGAGGATGTCGTATGCATTTGGTGAACCAATTGTTGGATAACTTCCATGAGATTCTCTAAATGCTTGATTATACTCACTTGAGGCATCTGCTGCCATTACGTACCATTCTCCTTCAAAAAGTTCTAGTTGATCGGTCAGCTCAAAGTTTTCAATTCCACCCATAGGTTCAGTAATGCCTTGTTCTTTGATCTGTCGTACAATAATTTCTAACTCAGGTGAGAAAGCCATTGGAATGTACAGTTCTGGACTCGCTTGCTTCATCTTTAAGATGGAAGTTTTGAAATCACGTTGGCCCGCGTTAAAATATTCTTGAGCAACTATCTCAATGTCAGTTCCAATGATTTGTTCTCTAACGCCATCCATAATAGCTTTCGCTCCTTGGTGGTTCATTTCAATTATTGCTATTTTTGTAATCCCCTGGAGTTGTAGCTCTTCAACAAATACTCGTGCTTCTTCTGGAGGAGGAGTCCAATGAATAAAGTTATATCCGCCCTTTGCAATATTAGCATCTGATGCTATTCCAAAGTGGATCACTTTATTTTCTTGCGCAACAGGTGTTACAACATTTCCAGTTCCTGAGGAAAAAGAAATTAGTGCATCTACATTATTAACACTAATGAGCTTTCGTGAAGCGGTTGCTGTTTTCTTTGGATCCATTTGATCATCCTCAAAGACAAGTTCATAATTGTATGTTGTTTGGCCCAAGTCTTCTAAAGCTAAATTTAGCGCTGTTCGAATACCTTCACCAAGAAATGCTAAATCACCGCTTAATGGTACGGAAATCCCTATTTTTACTGTTTCTTTGCCTACTTGTACATTTGTTCCTGTTTGAGTACCAGTTCCAGTAGTACATCCTGCAACAACCAAAAGTGCAATTAATGCAAAGACCACCATAATCTGTTGTATTTTCATTTTTCTGTAATTCCCCCTTGAATTATTTATCATTACTAACTATCTAGTAATGACTTATCACAAACGATTAATAATATATATTTAATCCTAATATTATATATATTGATATTAATATATTAATAAAATGGCAAGTTTTATAAAGAAAAAGAGTATTTTCCTAATATGAAACGCAAGGTTGTAAAATTGGGACCAAGCACATTAGTTATGAGTTTACCAAGTAAATGGAATAAGAAGTATGATATCAAAGCAGGAAATGAGATTAACGTTGAAGAAAAAGGAAATTCTTTGCTTGTTTATTCAGGAAAGCGACATATTATTGCGAAAGAAACAGTTGATTTATCAGTAGTTGATGCTATGTTTAAACGAATTGTTGCATCAAAATACCTTAAAGGCTCTGATGAGATCAGAATTAAGTTTGACTCTTTGGAAAAATCACGCATTGTACAAAAACGTGTTGATGAAATGATTGGCATGGAAATAGTTGAGCAAAGTAAAGATCATTTGCTTATCAAAAGCATGGGAAAAGTAAGTGATGATTCTTTTGCAACAATCTTGAGGCGCGTGTTGTACCTATTATATTCTATTTCTGAAGAGAGTTTGACTGCAATAGGGCGTAAAGAGAAAAAACTTGAATACTTAAAAGACATGGAACATAACGTCAACCGTTTTACAGATTATTGTTTTAGGTTACTTGCAAAAAATACTGAGTTTGAAACGCAAAAAGTTGCGGTCTACTATTGTGTTATCTTTTTACTTGAGGAGCTTGGTGATGCATACAAAGCTTTAATTACATATATTGCAAAAGAGAAGATCAATTTAACAAAGAAACAAATAGATATATATTCAGATATTGTTTCTCTTCACAAGAGGCTTAATGGAGTTTTCTTGAAGTATGATCTTTCAGACATTGTTGTAATTGCAAAGATGCGTGATTCTATCATCCTAGGTATTGAAAAAGGAGTTCGAAAAACAAAATCTGTTCAAGAAGCATTGTTACTAAAATACTTTGGGGATATTGCAAATCTACTTGTTAAGGCAAGCGGAGAACTACTCTTCCTTAACTGAAGATTTCTTAAAAGGATTATCATATTTCACTTCTCCAAGCATAATACTATTTATTGTGAGATCATTAGATGGGTCATCATCTTCTCTTAAGTCACTTATTCCCTCGGTGAATACTGGTTCTTCAACTGTAGGTTCCTCTACAACAGGTGGATCATACGGAAAGTGTTCAGGTGGTGTTCGAAGGTATAAAAGTCCAACGACGGCAGGCATATCGACTCCCATCCCGTGGTTTGCAGAGTATGCAACTTGTCTTTGTGTTCTTCGAGTTCTTACTAACTCTTCTTCAGTTGTGTGTGAGCTCATCATTTCAAGCTGTGTTTCTCTATGAGGTGAGTCAGTATATGTTATGGGATCATAAAATTCAAGAAGGGCAGCATCAACATTTCCCTCATGTTTCTTGATAAGGCCAGCAATTCGTTCTGCACCCGAATCTAAATTCTCATGCATATTTACGCCAACTCTTTCAACTCCATTTCTTCCAATGGTTTCTCTGTACCCTTCAATTGGGTCAAGTATGTTAACATTGGGAAGATATTCGTGTCTGAAGGATCTATCGACTCCACTATGATATCTATTTACTTTTAGCATTCCTAATAAAAGCCTTTTTTCAAGACCATATTTTTGTGCTGTTTCTTCTATAATCAGATCATCCATGTGTAAAGATTCAGTCGTTTTCCCAGAAGCAAGATCTGTTGTCACTGCTTGGAATGCATCTTCAAAAATATCTTGGTATCGCGTAACAGAAAGAAATGTCCAAGTATCTATAGATGCCTCTCTTGTTGTTATTTTTCTTGTTTCTTCAACTCGAGAATCTATATGTCTCTGTGCTCCAAAGGCTACTGCAAAACCTATGGCTAGCACACCTAAGGTTGCTGCAATCGGACCATATCTTCTTCTTCTCTTAGCTTTTCTAATAGCTCTTTTAATCTGACCAACATTATCTGCTTTCGCATCTTCAACGATTGTTTCAAGTGGAGCAGGCACAGCAGCATTTTCAAACGACATTCCTTCGTGTGGGTTGCATCTTGTCTTAAGTTCGTGATATTGTAAATCATCAATAAAGGCAGTTGAATAGTTCTCTGTTCTGGGTGAATTATGTAGTAGGCCAACGGCTAATTCAGGGCTAACAATGCCCTCTCTTGTAGCTCTTTGAGCTATGCGGATGGAACTATTGAACATAACATTGGCCATGTCTGCAAGTTTCTTGCTTGTTTTTTTATCATTACACTTTTCTGCACGACGTAAGTATCTTTTAGCACCAAAGAGTTCTTCCATAATTTTTGTTTTAACAAATCGTCTATACGATGCTTGCCTTTCATCTTCAGTTTCATACGCCTTTGTTGCAAAATCTCTCGCAAGTTTTTCTTCTAATCCAAATGGTAAATCAGCTTTTGTGAGAAGCTTTGCAGTATCATATTCCATGTATCCTGTTGCAACTGCCCGTGGCCAATCCAAAAACACACTTTTGCCGTTGCGTAATACTTGTTTTGTGTGTAGATCACCATGAATAACCGTATCATTTGCTCTATCAAGCTCACTTGTAACTTCTTGGGTAAAAAGTTCTATAAACGCCTCATTATCAGTTACGTTTCCACCAAAATAGTACTGCTCAAAAAATGTGGCAAACGGACGTTTGAATCCTGGAAGTGCTAAATCTCTTTTAATTTCAGGTTGATTTATTCTTCGTGAGAGATCTAGATAATCTTGTAGCACTTCTTTGAGAATAGCTTCACGAAAAATGTTTCCTGAATCTTGATCTAACTGTTCCTTAAGTGTTCCTCCTTCAACAAAAGGAGTTACCATGATACGTTCTTTCGGATCTACAAATGTTGGCTCAGGAACCATCCCTTCAAGATCAGTTCCTACGAGTGCTCGATAAATTCTTTGTTGTGTATCTACTGCTCTTCCAAAATCTTCCCCATCAAATCGCTTAATTAGATGTCTTAAAGAAACATCTTCTGTAAGACGAAGTTCTGCTTGAACGAGATATCCTGAACCTGCAGTGTTTAGTGTTACTTCATCTAAACTTTGAGCTGTTGGCTCAAGAACTCCAATCCCTTTTTCACTAACTAAAGAACTAACCTTTGCTACAACGTGACTTGGAACTTGACTTGTTGCTGTAAGTCTTTCAAGTTCGGGTACAACAACTTGTTCAAGATATGGAAGATAACTTCGCCCCAAAAGTTCTCGAAGTGACAAGTTGAGCGCTCCTCCAATTTGAGCACTTCTTCCTTGCCTTCCTTTTGGAAGAATTCTAAACTTAATTTCATCTACCCATGTTTTACTCGGGTCAGGCATTCCACTCATTGTTCTTCCACCTCTTCAAGCTTTTTGATCGCGTATTCAAACGCGTGTGAGGTGTTTCTAAATTTACCACTAAGTAAACCCTCATTTATGAGAAGAAGAGTTTTTTCATCCACCGAGATACTAATCTTGTGTTTCATAGATAGTCCTACTCAGTCATACCCTTTTATAAAGCTTTCTCTAATTTACTACTAAAAAGGGATGACTAAAAACAAGAAGTTTTATATCCAAAAACCACAATTCTCTATTCATGATAACTGCAAGAACCCAGATTAAGTCTATTATGAAGAAAAGTCAAACTGATGTTGATAATATTGCAAATGATTTCATGGCAAGATTAGATGAAAAGGTGGAAGAACTAATTCTCACAGCATGCAAAAGAGCCAAAGAAAACGGCCGAAAAACGCTTATGGCGCGTGATGTATAACTTTACTTTCTTCTTGACGTTATTTTAGGTGGTGGTGGAAGTGGTAATTCTGCGATCATCTCAGCTTCTAATTTACCTGTATCCACAATTTCAATGTGCTTTTGTGCAAAATATTCGGCAGGATTTGCCTGCTCAGGTTTTTGCCTCACGCTTTTTGGCAAATCAGGTTGCGGAGAAAAGAGCACAGTATGTTTGATGTTTGAAAAATCCTTTTTTGTTGGTGCTGTAGCTTTCACATCAACCTTTGTATGAACTGGTGTTTGAATAAAGGTAGAGCGTAGATGGGGATATTTTACCTTATACTTTTCTAAATTTTTCTCAAGAAGCGTGATGCTTGCTTGAATTCGCTTCATTACTTCAGGCTTGCCTTTCTCAAGCTTTTTATTTAGTTCAAGTTCATGTTTGAGCAGCTGTAACCTATTTGCCATTAACCTAATTCGATCTTGAATTTCTTCTTTGTTTAGCTCAACCTGTTTGCGCCTATCTTCAATACTTCCTACAGCACCTAAAATGTGTTTACTTAAATCCACATCTTTTTGTGAATCTGATTTTGCAAGAGCATCGCCTAAAAGATGCGCAAGTTTTGCAACACGTTTACGTAACTCTTCATCTTGCGAGGTTTGCAACCGTCGTTTAAGGCCCGTTACTTGACTTTTAAGAGATTTTACTTTTGCGTCTTCATGCTTTGATGTTTTGAGTAACTTTTTCTCAATTTCAAAGACACTTTCTAATTTTCTTTCAAGATGCATAATCTCTTTTCGTAAGGTTAATTTTGGCACAGTCTTTTGGGATGATAAATATTTTATTTCATCCATTTTCTCTTTGATTTCTTTGTGAGAAAACGTTTGTTTACTGTGCTTATGTTCTCTTGCTGCAGACCGTAATAATTGGGTTGCTCTAAGACTACTCATCTAGAAAAATCCTCGTTTCTTTTTTGCAACAGGTGGTGGTGGGATTCCTCCCATGTTAAACGCTGGTTCTTTTGCATGATGCTCTGGCGGTGCTTGTGGCCTTGAAAATGTTGGTCTTTGATGAGACGGGATACTTGGCTGCATTGCAGCAGGTTTTCCTCCCTTTACAAACTCTTCTACTTTATCAGAAATAGCAATCATTCCGCGCGCAATTGTTTCGTTTTGTGTTACAACGGTATCGATTCTTTCGTTGAGTTTTTTGATTGCAAGAAATACGTCCTCTTCTTTTGTTTGTTCAAGCGCTTTACCAAAAATAGTGTTAAGATCATGGATACTATCTTTCAAGGATTCAATCTCTAAAATTAATTGTTCTGCTTTAGAATCTGGTTCTGTGAGCTTCTTTTTGAGCGCCTCCACATCAAATTTAAGATCCTCAAGTAGTCTGTGAGGAAGAATTTCAAAACTTTTATCTGCCATATCTCTAACACCCCTATTTACTTATAACTAGATTAGTATGAGTAATTAAGAGAAATGTAGTGTATTATCGTTTATAAAGATTTGGGTTGGTTAATCCCCCGAACCATCAGCATCTGTGCCACATTCCCCAATGAGATTGCTTAACCTGGTGATTGGTACAAGATAATCTGCAAAAGGTTCATCACCATTATCCGCACTAAACCTGTGACAAACAAAGCCATCATCTTCGCACGCTTCCATAAGGGTCACAACATCATCGACCCACCCGGTTTCTTCTATTGCTGGATCACATGCATGATTTACAAGAGGCCTGTCATCTTCATCATAGCCTTCTCCAACATCTGGTAATCCACCCTCTTCAAGCATACCGTATCCAAATAAGCCTGAATATTTTCGTGCATCTCCAGTAAGAGGTAGTGGCGTTGCATACACTTCAATGGTGCCCCTAGCTTGCTCTTGGGGAGAAGCATCAGGATTATTTGGCCTATACTTCATACTAAGTCTATAGTGATCCGCGGGTTCATTTACACAATCAAAGTCATCTGGTTCACATGAATAATCCCATGGTTCTCCATTATCGTTGGTATCTAAAAGACCATAATCATCAATCGCTCCAAATGGCACAAAGACTCGAGCACTTAACCATCCTTCTTCACCTTCTCTACCAGGGGGCGCATCAGCTTCCTGCGTATCTAACCGGAGCCGGTATGGGTATGCTAATGCCTGTCTTGTTACCTCTCCATCACTATTTCGCCTTTCTTCGCGTGTAAATGTGCCGGCAAGATCCCCTCCAGTAACATCCGTAATTGATGTACCCTCACCACCACCAGTATCACATCCAGAAACTGCACCAAGTGCAAGAAGAGATAATAAGACTGGAAGTGGTTTCATTTTTTTTAAATACTGAATATAGAGTATATAAAGTCCGTGACACATTTAAAGTCAATTAGCCAGTACAAATCTCATCTACTAAATCTAGTGCACCTTCTGAGCCGAGAATGGGAAGTACACGGTACTCTCTATCCATTCCTGGTTCTTGGACTTGACGTCCAATGTAGCAATCTTCATCTTGGATGAGGCACTCTTCGAGGAGTTCATATAGTTCCCAATGATCTCTGCATGGCCCAGGTGCTGGTGCCCATTCTTCCATCTCTAACGGTCCTTGGTATGTAAATTCTAACAGTCCAAACAAATTACCGTATCTTTCCTGCGCCCAAGCAGGTGCCAAATCGAATTCTTCAGGTTTTTGAATATACGCCCAGAAAAGATCTTGAGTTCCCCTGTAACTATCATCCTGGCTAATTACTATGTCTGGTGTTGGTGGAACAAAATCTAAGAAGACTTCTGTTTCGAGTCTGTACCAAGGATCATCACTTTCTATTACAACCTCGCCAGTTAAAACTGCTATGAAATTTATTCCTGGGTCAGTATACACGCCAATCGGAATTTGGTCTTCTGTGTTTTGAGTTGGTGTTTCGTCAAAGTCTTCCATCCTATCAGTTGCATCTTCTGAAGTTGGAATTTGGCAACCAGAAACAAGTGCCACTAAAGAAAGTGCTGTGATAACAGATCTCATTAAAAATATAGTAACGGATTCAACCTACTTAAATGAACTGACACATTTAGTCTGAGGTAGTGTTAGGACTTATATCATCATTAGGACAATAAGGAGAAACTATTGCATCATATCTCTCTTGTGGTACAAAGATAAGGACTAATGGTGGTGTGCCATCATCTTCACTTTCCGGAGCGCTGGGACTTCTTGCAAGAAAAATAGTTTCACTTTCAACATATGCTCCATCTATCATGTCTAATATGTCACCTTGTGGACATACTACGTTATCTGGCGTTTTTTCATTTCCCTCAAATGTTCCATACAAATGCATAACTGAATCACCAAAAACGGCTTGCTGTTCTGCAGAAAGTGCACCAGCATAACTTGGTGCAACTACATGAGAATTGATAGTTTCTTCATCAGAGACCCTATATCTTGCATCAAACGGCTCTTCAGGTAATACTCCTAATGCATCTTCCCAAGCAGTTGCTTGATTCCATCCTTCATAATCGGGATGGGCCTCGTCTGCTCCAACAACATGAATATTACGTTTTATGTCTATTAAATCTAATGGACCAGTAATATCTGGTAAATTAGGCTGGCATGCTACAATTAACATAGCCAACGGAACACTCAAAGAAACTCCTACACTTCCTCTTCTCCCCATGTGTACTACAAATCTTGAATTGTAAGTATTTAAACCTCATGACACATTTGTGTGCTAGCAACATCTTAATAAACACCAAATCATTTCTTATGTTCAATGATATTTGAACTAACGGTTGGTGCAATTACCCTTATTGTGCTTGCAATCGCTTCATACACTGATCTTACAACAAGAGAAGTTCCCGATTGGATAAGTTATGCATTCATTTTCACAGCAGCAATTGTAAGAATACTTTTCTCACTAGAATTAGGATGGGAAATCCTTATGTCAGGTGCTGTAGGATTTCTGATCACATTTGCGTTTGCCTTACTTTTTTATTTTACTGGCCAGTGGGGTGGGGCAGACTCCAAACTCTTAATGGGCATGGGTGTTGTTCTAGGGGCAGATTTTCTCTTTATGCCAGATGCGTGGCTTCTTCCGATTTATTTTGTGACATTATTATTTGTAGGAGCACTATTTGGCCTTTTGTGGAGTACTATTCTTGCAATTATTCACCACAAACGTTTTTGGTCTAAATTTAAAAATAGGCTTAAAGAATACAGGCGTGAACATATTGGAGTTCTTGTAGTTACTATAATTCTCGTCGTGGTTGGTTTTTTTACTATCAAGGCCCTTATGCTTATAGGATTGTTCCCTCTTCTTTCCTACTACCTTTTTGTCTATGTTTCATCAATCGAGCAAAGCTGTTTTATCAAAAAAATCATGCCACATAGGGCAACCGAAGGTGATTGGCTTGTCGAAGATGTAAAAGTTGGTAAGAAAACTGTTATCAAAGCTGCAACCCTTGAAAAAAAACATTTACGAAAATTGCTTGATTTAGAAGCGCATGATAAGATCGATCGCATTGTCATCAAAGAAGGGATTCCCTTTATTCCAAGTTTTCTGTTAGCATATATTGTAATTTTGTTTGGAGAGAAAATATTTCCCTATGTAGTTGGGTTGTTGTTTTAGATTAGTGGACACCACGGCACGGTACTTAGATTTTTCCGAGATTAGCTCGAAAAAATGTACCTCAATGGGCGGTGGTGTCCACGTTAACTATGCTGACTATTTCGACACCTTTATATATGGTAGAATTTTACTATTGGAATAGATATACTAGGAATTTTATCTTAGAGGTGGTATGATGAAACAATTTAGCAAGAAAGCATCGCTTAATCTTTCTATTCAAGCAATCGTAATAGTTGTTATTGCATTCGTAGTACTAGGTTTGGGTCTAGGGTTTGTAAGAAACCAATTCTCCCAAATTGAAAGTACTTCAACTTCAGTACAGGAACAAATTAGTCAGCAAATACTTGATGATCTAAGAACTGGTAATAAGCCACTCACGTTTCCTGCAAGCAAATTAACCTTAGAGACAGGAGAAGAGAGTGTTCAAGCAATTGGTGTGAAAAATACGGGTGATTCGCCCTTAACGTTCGTAGTTGAGTTCATGGTTAAGGATGGAGAGCAATTCGTATTGTTTGATTCAGGAGTTGAAGCAAGCATACCTTCAAATGGAGCAAGTTCAGAGTTATTATGGGATGATAGTGAGCAGACACTTGGAGCAGGAGAACCTAACGTTATTCCAGTAACTATCTCCGCGCCAAGCAAGAATGGGAACTATTTGTACAAAGTAGTTCTTCGTGATGTCGGTCCAGAAGTAAACCCTGAAGATAGCGAGTTTGCATCAAAGACATTTTTCATAAAAACTAACTAGGTGATTATTAATGGCAAGAAAGAAAAAAATGAATGCTCAACAAGAGTTTGAGATTATGAAGCTAGTTTTGGACAAGTTTCTATGGCTTGGCTTTATCGTTATGGGCTGGGGTATGTACTTGAGTTTATCTCAAACAAGTTTTACTGCAGGGATCTGGCACATGGTAGCAGGTGCAGTTCTTTTAATCATCTTCATGATAGTAATTATCAAAGAATATGAAGTGTTTAGGTAAAGATTCTTTTATTTTGTTTTATTTTCTTTAATTATGTCAATAGGTATTTAAGTAGGCTCAATTTCTGATTTTTTCATGGATCTAAAGTATGATTTGGAAGATGCAGCAAGGTATGTGGTTAGAAGCTTACTAACGCTTCCATTCAAAGCAGTAGATCTTGCAGTAGGGGTAACAAGGAAAGGAGCCGAAACAATTGATGATAGGGTTCTAGATAGAAACGGGCTTCTTATGCAAGTAGTTACTGATGATCGGGGCATAACAACTGAATATGGTTCGTGCTATTTCTAAAATAGATATACAAAATACCGCTTACATTCTCTTAGATCATGCAAACACTAATAAATAACCTGTTTCTCCTACGCTGATTATGGAACTTCCTGTTATTCAAAAAGATGATTATGCTGATCAAAGTGCATGCCTGCGTTGCGTTGAAGCTGGTGGTGGATGTTGTACTGGTAAGGGGAGTGGTATTTTTGTAACACTCCATGATGTTCTAAGGATCCAGAAAAAAAATGGAATGCCTCTTGATCAAATCGCACATTTTGCAGGTGTTGATTCCAGACACCTTAAAGAAGTTGAAGAAACAGATCCATTCTTTGCAACATGTTTTCGTAACGGTAAGACGTTGCAACTCATACGAGCGAATGATCATTGCCAATTCTTAACACCAGGAAAGGGGTGTGAAGTGTTCGAAAATAGGCCAGCTATTTGTCGAATGTTTCCGTTTACCTTTGATTTCACACAAACAGGAGAACCTCGAATTGTAATCCCAAAAGCTGACAGACAAAAGGACGAAGATTGCACAATCATTGAAGAAAATTATTATCGCTCTAAAGGAGCTACACTCAAAGCAATGAACTCGAACGCCAATAGGATGATGGAACTTATAAAAGAGCACATCAAAGAGATAAAGTTGTTTGGAACATATGTTGAAGATTTAGCAGCAGGCATGAAACTAGAGGAGATACAACAAAAATATTCTATTACGCTTTAGAATCGCATTCTAAAACTTCTTGGATCAACCTTGAATTCAAATTCTTTAGCTGTTGCGTAATGATCCCCATGCAATTGGCAGTCAACATCTGCTTCAGAAATAATTTTGTACTCTCGTGTTGGGTTGTATTCACCAGATAGTCTATTTTCCCAGAAAAAAGCCATTACAAATGAAGCAACAGCACGAGGCATCCCAATTTCAAGCGCCATTGTGTGAAGTAATCCATCATCATGAACCGCATCAGGCATTCCACGACACCCATACCCAATATTTTGTCGTACTTTTGAAATTTCAATACTTAAGGGCCTTTCCCATCGTTCAACAGATCTCTCATCGCGTTGAATCATCATAGCCTCAGGTGTGTAAGTAAATACTGATTTTAGGAATGCTGGAAGGTATGATACTGCACTCTTAAGCCCGGCACCCGGAAGCGCGCGGAGCCACCAGCTATTCTTGTCAAGCGTTTTTTCTCGTTCATGAATCAGAAAGGCTTCAACACCGACACTTGCAAAAAGAGCTCGTTTCTGCTCATAACCGTCTGCTTTGCAGAGTAATACATCAAGTTCTTCAAATTCATCACCATTCATATGCCTTCCTTCTTTGATATTGCGAACGGCCTGCATAACAGCATGGCGTCTTCTAAAATCGACCCTTCTTTCAAACTCGTGGGCAAGCGCGTTACCAGAACCCAGAGGGATATATCCAAAGATTTGCTTAGGATCAAGTCCTGCGTTAAGTATAGAAAGAACAGTTCCATCTCCTCCGGCTATAGCCAATGTCCTACACGTTGGTGCTATTTCGCGAGCAAGAGCTTGAAATTCTTTTTCACTTTTAGTGTTAAACCCAAAAATTTCGCAATCACCAAACCTTTTTTTGGCTTCCCATAAAAGGTCTGCTTTTTTCTTCTTTGAAAGTGTTCCTGATGCTTGGTTTACTAGAATTTTGTACTCAGTAAATTTCATTACGCTCTATTTTATGATGTATCATTTAAAGATTACTCCTCGAAAGTAGTTTTGCATCTTTTCGAAGCTTTTAAGTACCAAAAATTCTTCTCTTCTTGTATGAATAAGAAAGGGGCCATTGGGATTGCAATAAATGTCATTATTATTGTGATTATTTCTATAGTAATTTTAACAAGTGGAATTCTTCTTATGCAAAAGTTCATTGGTGGCGCTGATGATATTAAAGCGCAGCTTGATTTGAAAACAGAACAAGAGTTAACACGTCTTTTGCAAGGTCAAGGAAAGAAAGTTGCGCTCCCGTTGCATACTGTAACTTTGCAAGCAGGAAACAATCATGTCTTTGGTTTAGGTATTTCAAACATTGATCCTTCCTCGTATGGAAATGATTTCACAGTTGATATAAGTTTATCAAAAGCTGTTGATCGTGATGATAATGTATTAGACATCTCGGCAGGAATCCCTCTTTCCTGGCTATTGTATGATCTTGGACCATTTTCACTTCAAGAAAACCAGTATGAGAGTGTTCCGATTCTTGTAAACCCACCTAATGATGCAAAAAAGGGTACGTACATCTATAATGTTAAAGTGTACTCAGAAACGACAGGAAATCAGTATGATAATACTAAGAAGTTTTATGTGACTGTGGTGTAATGTACCTACAAAGAGTTTTTATACTAATTTTGTGAACCTTCTTTTTTAACAACATGTTGAATCCCAATAAAATTTATTAGTTTGTTTTCATTGTTAAAAACAGGTGAGATATACAGTTTATTCCAGAACGTTTTTCCATCTTTTCGATAATTTAAAATTAAGAATTCTCCAACTTCTTTATTATCAATAGTCTCTCTAATTTTTTTAATCGTCTTTTTATCTGAATCTTTTCCTTGAAGAAACCTGCAGTTTCTTCCTATTATTTCTTCTGAACTGTACCCCGTCACTTCTTCAAACTTCTTATTTACAAATACAATTGGATTATCGTCTTTTAATGGATCAGTTACAACGAAACCAGCGTTCATTGCATCAAAAACATGAGTTAACCAATTCATATCTATCTTATCCACTAAGGACCTTTTAAAAGCAAACTCTACAATGTCTCCCATGTCCTAAATGTTGAAGAAAGAATATAAAAAACTTTTCATTTCCATGATCGAGAGCAAAATGTTTGTAGGAACACTCACATCAACATATTTTCTAAGAACCGTTTAGGATCTTTTGCTTGCATAGGAGCATGGGCGAGCAACACACCAGAAGCCCCAAGCATTAATGCATGACCCACATCTTCACGTGTATGCACGCCAGCGCCAACAAGTAATTTAGTATGCGAACTTATTTTATCAATAGCCTCTTTTGCTTTAACAATAACATTGGGAGAAGCTTCAGTGACGCTAACATCTCCTCCAATAAGCTCTTTTGGTTCGTATGCAATAAACGAAGGGTGAAAGACTGCAACTTTTTTGATTTCAGATAGGGACGATGCGCACACAACACTCATCATACGCTTTTTTTTCATCTTCTCAACAGTTTCTTTTAAGGCAACATAATCTACCTTATTTTCAGAATGATTCAGTATCGCGCCACGAACGCCCATCTGTTTAAGATCACTTAGTATGATGCCTCCGGTATGCGCGCCATATTCAGAACTATCTGCGTGTTGTGCAAGCACTTTTATTTTCGCCTTCCGTGCAACTTCGCTTGTGTGTAACAAAGGTGGTGCTATGTAGAGAGAATACTTTGGCCTATTCACTTTTGCTATTGCTCGTGCAAAATGTAGTATAGAACTAAACCCTGCTTGTTTGTATGTTTTACAATTAACTATGATGAGTGGTTTCATTTTATTCTCGAATTTTGAACTTCGCATCTACAAAATCTTTTTTAGTCCCTTTTTTAAGTTTGTTTAGCACTTTAAAGAAGTAATACATTAATGCAATCACGATAATTACAGGGATGAGGATAATGAAAAGTTTGATTGCAAGGGCAATAATAAGCAATACTACAAGGAGAATTCCTAAACTAATAAGAATTGCACTAATGCCTCGTATTTTGAAGATCATGTTTGATATAAAATGAAATGGCTATAAAAATACTCGCATAGAAAAGTGTTACTAAAACCAGTTTGAGAGCAAAAATTTGAAAAAAGTCTTGCGGAAATGTTTGAATAAGAAATGATGAATATGCAAACTGCCAGTTGCCTTGTGGGAAAAATATTTTATGAAAAAAGGTGAACAAAGTAGTAAATGAAAGGAGGGAAAAGAGTGTTAAAAGTAAAGGAATTATGATACTTACAACGCCACCGAAAAGAAAATATTTTCTGAGTTCTTGTTTATTCTTTTTAATTCGTGTAATAAGGAGCGTTATGATTAGAAGTAAAGCAAAAAAAGTATACCGGGCATAGTTCATAATGTTATGCACATCATACATGTGGGAAATTTCATCTTCTTGAGCCCCGAGGCTTGCTAAACCTTGTTCATATTCTACTGGATTTTTGAGGAAATCTACAGCGACTTGCTGATTTTCTGTTAAAGATGTAATGAAAAATGTTGAGAAATACGCAAGAAGGATAAGGAAGAAAGGTAAAAGGATTGTAAAAATGTAGAAAAAGCCCTTTTGTTTGTTCATCCTTGAGAAAAAATCTTTTGAGAATTTAAGTGTATTGCTATTGAAGATATTGGTTGGATGAAGGTGCTCCTGGAGAAGTCATACTTTGTACAGAAGGTTCTGATCTTGTGTGTGTAATGCCGTTCTCGCAATGTAAAATCATATATTCGCTTCGAGCTTGAGTTGCAAGACTTTCTAGAACTTCTATATTTGCATCTTCTCCTTTGCTACATTCAGTTTGGTACATTCCTGCTGGAGTTGTTGGATCAGCTGCTGGAAGAATGGTATCTCTAACTGGAACGGGTAAAGCTAAAGTGCACACTAGTGCAAGTGAACTTAAAGTTACTGCTGCTTCTTGTGCCATACAGTCTAAAAAGAAGGTTTATTTATAAATGTATTGTTAGTTTGTCACTGGCGGGTGGCAATTACCAAGTTCCCGCTTTAGGTGAGCGTTCAACTTGACCATTGACACATGTTAAGTATTCTTGGAACTGGTCTGCACGAACAAGTTCACGATTATATGCACTCTCAACTACTTGTAGGTTAGTTGCTCCCGGAACAGTATAATTCATAGCATCTCTTGTTTCTGATCGTACGATTTCAGGACCACCATCAGCACAGATTAATTCGGCTGATCTATGATGTGGTAATGCTCTTGGTGCACATTTTGCTAAATCTGGTGCTCCAGCACTACACCCCACCATTAATGCTAAACCTGCAAGTGCAACTCCTGTTGTAACTATTCTTCTGATTGATAGTGTTTCATTTCTCATGCTCTATGTAAAAAAGTGAACTATTTTTAAACGTTATCCTTGGAATTGTACTTTTGCAAATTCCAAATATTTATATACCCGATTTATTTGCTAATTTCCTGATGAACACCAGAGGGGTGGTGGAAATCGAGCGGCAAGGTTGTGTAAGAAGCAACCATTGCTCAACTTTTCTTTTTCTCTAAAACTTTATAAGCAAGAAGTTTTTACTAAGGCATAGATGGTAAAGAATAGTAAGCGCAAATTAGTCTCGCTTGAAACAGTAAAACTTGTAATCTCCTACTTTCTTCAGATAACATTAATTGTAGCGGCTGGTGTTGCGTTTTGGCAACATCAATGGCTTACTGGTGCAAGTTCTTTATTAGTCCTTCTTATAACATTTTTACCTGCAATAATAGAGCGAAACTATAAAGTGTATCTACCCTCAGCGTTCACACTTTCCGTAAACATTTTTGTGTACGCCTCCATTTTCTTGGGAGATGTTCAATCTTTTTATGATAAGTTTTGGTGGTGGGATGGTGTTTTGCACACAGTTTCAGGAATTATTTTGGGTTTTGCAGGATTTTTATTGGTATACATTCTTAATCAAGAAGCACGTGTTAAGCTAGATATGAGTGTTGGGTTGATGGCCCTTTTTGCCTTCACTTTTGCAATTACACTTGGTGTTTTTTGGGAGTTTTTCGAATTCTTTATGGATAGTGTGTTTGGCTTTAACATGCTTGAATCAGGCCTAGTTGATACCATGTCAGATTTGATAGTTGATAGTCTTGGTGCGCTTGTCATTTCAGTTGCAGGATATTTCTATATCAAACGGGGTAGAGAAGATTATTTGTTTAACAGAATAATTATAACATTCATGAAGAAGAATCCTCATCTGTTCAAGAAAAGGGGAATAAAAGAGAAAATAAAAAAGATTGCACGGGGGTAATTTATACAGTTTTTGCTTTCGTATACTTTTCTGCTACATTATCCCAATTAATAAGTTTCATAAAATTCTCAATCCACTCTTTTCTTTTGTTTTGGTATTTGAGATAGTACGCATGTTCCCACACATCACAGACCATAATTGGCATAAGGCCTTGCACCCATACTTTCTGATGATTTTCAACAGCAAAAATGTGCAGAGATCCACGTGGACAACTTGCTAAAACACCCCAACCAGAACCTTCAACTGCTGCAGTTGCTGCTTTGAATTGTGCTTCAAACTTATCCCATGATCCAAACCATTTCTCTATTGCTGCTAAAAGGTCTCCTGTAGCTTTATTATCTTCCTTGCCTGCTCTCATATTTTCCCAAAAGAGCGTGTGCAAATGATGGCCAGCTCCGTGGAACGCTTGTTCACGTTCCCAATGTTTGATTAACGAAAAATCTCCACTTTCTCGTGCAGCAGCCAATTTTGCAATAGCATTGTTAAGACCTTTCACATAGCCTGCATGATGCTTATCATGATGAATTCGTAGAGTTTGTTCATCATAATAAGGTTCTAATGCATTATAGGCATAGGGTAGTTCTGGTAATGTAAATTCCATTCTATAACTTCCCCACAAGATCTAAACCTGGTTTTAATGTTGATGAACCAGGTTGCCAGTTAGCAGGACATACTTCATCACCGTGCGCTCGAACAAACTTTGCTGCTTGAATTTTTCGAACTAATTCAGCTGAACTTCTTCCAATATTGTTCGCATGAAGTTCGTATGCAACAAGAACCCCATCTGGATCAATGATGAACGTTCCTCGTAGGGAAAGTCCTTCGTCTTCAATGTACGTACCGTATGCACGACATATATTTCCCGTAGGATCAGCAATCATCGGAAATGTAATTTTTTGAATCGTTTCTGAATCGTTATGCCATGCTTTGTGTACAAAAGCAGTATCGGTGCTCACAGACATAACCTCAACTCCCAATTCTTGGAGTTTTGGATAATTATCAGCAATATCTCCTAGTTCAGTTGGGCAGATAAAAGTAAAATCTGCGGGGTAAAAAAAGAGGACAACCCATTTTCCCTTATACTCCTCTAAACTAATTTGTTTAATCTCATTGTTCATGAATGCATCAGTCTTAAAACCTGGAGCTTGTGCTCCTACTTTTGCTAATGATACATGATAATTATTTTCATCACAACATTCTTTCATTTTTCTAATCCTCCTATAAAATCTAGTACTTCTTTAACATGAATTGGTGGCTTTACTTTTTCAAATATTTGAATGACTTCTCTTTTTTTGTTTAATATAAACGTGTTTCGCATAAACCCTTGGTACTCTCTTCCCATGAACTTTTTTAGTCCATATGAAGTGTATGATTCTCCGACTTTGCCATTAGCATCTGTTAATAATGTAAATTTGAGACCATGTTTTGTACAAAATTTTGTTTTACTTTTCTCATCGCCACCAGAAATACCAATAATAGTTGTATCAAGTTTTTCAAAATCTGTAAGGTGGTTGTTAAAACTATTTGCTTCAATGGTGCAACCCGGCGTATTATCTTTTGGATAGAAATACACAACAACATATTTCGTCTTAACACTGTTAAGTGAATGCACTTTTCCGTCTTTATCTGGTAAACTAAATTCGGGTGCGATATCACCAATTGTTAATCTCATATATTCTCCACTCAAACCTCTCAAGAATAACTATGTTGAGGGTCATTTAAATTTGTAAATGTATATAAAAGTTGTGGAAGATTTTGAGTGTATATGTCATAGCATATAAATGCTTAAAAGTTATTAAAAGAGAATTTGTCTAATGGGTGATGCTGAGTTTCTGCGTGCGTTTGCACATGAAAAATGTGCTGTTGCTGCTGCCATTAATATTCCTTTAGCTTCTCGCTGGACAAGAAATATGCTCCAGGATATGCAACATAGGGGTGAAGACGGTGCAGGGATTGTATCTTCAACTATTGATCGCTTTCGTGTTCATCGAGGATTGGGAAGAGTACGTGATGAGTTTCCGTTAGATTTTGATTTTGAAGGGAGACTTCAGGGTGAGATGGCCCTTGGAATGAATAGGTACTCTACTGTTGGAACAGTAGGTGTTCAAGAAAACCAGTCTCCTTTTAGATCGAGGAATCGATTTGGTGAAATGTACCTTAGCCATAATGGGCAGTTTGTCGGTGCAGAAGCTTTGGTCCGATCTCTTGAACAAATAGTTTCAGCACAATCAGAGACTGATACTGAAGCAATTCTACATCTTATTGCACGATCACATGAAGCAACGTTAGAAGGTGCACTTGGAAGCATTCTTGCTGAAATACCTGCAGCATATTCTCTTATCCTTATGACCCCTGATAAACTTATTGCTGCTCGTGATCCGTTTGGCGTTAGACCACTTTCTCTTGGGAGAATTGGTGATGGTTATTTGGTTGCCTCTGAAAATAGTGCGTTTCGAATATTTGGAAATGTTGAACTTGTTGGCGATGTTGCACCTGGTGAGATGGTTATTTTTGATTTTAAAAAGATTCAAAGAGGGGAGAGGCCTGAGCGCCGTGTGTTTGCAAGAGCTGGAAAAAGTGCCCATTGCATCTTTGAAGATATCTACTTCTCTCCACCAAGAGCAAGGCGTGATGGTTTTTACAATGAAGATTTTCGGATGCGATGTGGAAGAGCAGTGTATCGAAAACACGAAGCTTTCTTTAGGGCTCTTTTAGAAGAAAGTTCAGGAAACATTGCTTGTGTTCCTATTCCTGATTCGGGAGTGTATGGGTCAATTGGTTTTGCAGAAGAGAGTGGGATTCCACACCGTCTATATTATCAAAGAAGGCATAATCCTGCTGCAGATGGGAGATCCTATACAGCTTCAACCCAAGAAGCAAGAGAACAAAAAGCTCGTTTTAAGTTAGATCTACGAAGAGATAAAGTTTCAGGCAAATACATTGTTACTATTGATGATTCAAATGTTCGTGGAACAACAGCAAGAGTAAACAATGAACGTTTGCGCGCTGCAGGTGCTAAGCATATAACAAACATTTTTCTCTCGCCTCCAATTATTAACGCTTGTTACCTTGGAATGAATCACCAGGATCCAGAAGAACTTATTGCACACAAGTATTTCAGAGGAGATCCAGCGGGTTCTATACGAGAAGAGGATTTTGATATGGAAGGGCTTGCATCTGAAATTGGCGCTGATAAGGTAATTTACTTATCGTTAGAAGATCTTCAAGGGGTGGCATCCACAGCATTTAGAAGTGCATCTTGTTATGGCTGTTTTGGTGGAAGATATCCTGTCAGAAATTGGCTTAATTTAGGAAAACTTGGTCTTGGAAGACTGCCTATTCTTAGCTGAAGAGTGTTTCTAATCTTTTGATGTTCTGTTTTGTTTTTGCTAATCGTTTATTAGCTTCTGTAACTAAAAGGTCAATATATTCAAATGGAAGATCCTTGGTTAGAATTGTTTCCATTTTTCCTGTATCATTTATTTCAACAAGTAATGAGCGTAATGAAAGAAGTCCAGATTTTCGAAATCCGTTTGCATGCAGAATTTTAAGAAGTTCTTTAGCATCTTCTACTGTTTTACATTTGAGGTGAATAATGAGTGGTTCGCAGATAAATCTAAGAGTTTCACTTCTATATTCCTGAAGAGTTTTGTACAGTTCCTTTGAGTCTGCTTTTGTATGTGTTTTGTACTCCCATGCAACATTACCTTTTTTTTGACCACTCAGAAGAGTGATTCTCCCAGAACAAGAGGATGTTGTTATGTACTTTTTGTTTAGAATCTCTAAAAGTGTGATAATATCTGGGTCAACAAATCCTTGTGGTGATTTATCATGCTTACTATTCATAGAAAAGACCATTTGGCCAGTATCTTAAAAAGTTAATGAAAAGAAATAAAGAAAAAAAATAAAGAAGAAATTTATTCTTCAGCAGGAGCTTCACTTGCTGGTTCTTCTGCGGGTGCAGCTTCCTCAGCAGGAGCTTCTTCTTGTGCTGGTTCTTCAGCTGGAGCAGCTTCCTCTGCAGGTGCTTCTTCAGCAGCAGGAGCACTACCACCCTGAATTTTTTGTACATTTTGTGCTTGCATTCCTCGATCGCCTTCAACAGCATCAAAGCTTACAGCATCATCAGGGAATAGTTCTACTCCTTGACCAATTGCAGAAATGTGAACAAAATAGTCCTTTCCATCGTCACCGACGATGAACCCAAACCCTTTTCGGGCATTAAAAAATTTTACTTTTCCTTCCATTTTACTTGTTTACTCACCTTTGTTTGTTTATTCTAGCATCAGACCACTAACTTGCCTGAGTTTAGCAAAAGCGGGCTTTATAGTATATAAAGCTTTAGGTATTTGTTTGTGCTTTTGCTTTACGTTAGCTTTTTATACCCTCTTTCTTTATTCTTTGGATTAGAGGTGATATTATGGTAAAAATTAATGCAACGAAATTAGGTCTTGCAGCAGGCATTTTGTGGGGTTTTATTATGCTCACAACAACATGGCTCTCATTAGGCTTTGGATACGGAGCAAGTTTTCTCAGCTTATTTGTGGAGTTGTATCCTGGATTTAGCATAACTTTTGTAGGAAGTTTAATCGGTGCACTGTATGCATTTGTAGATGCTTTCATTGGTGGATTTTTACTTGGTTGGTTGTACAATAAGCTTGCAAAAGAATAAATTTTTCTTTTTTTCTTCTTAAAAAGTAGTCTATAGTATCTAGTCCAGAGAGGATAAATCGTTTTAAATCATTTTTCCTTTCTTCTAGTATGGTTGGGGGGTTAGGATTAGAAGGTCTATTAACACGCGACGATATTTCTGGTTTGCCTCTAGCTGAACACACTCAAGCACATCCGCGCCTTGAAGCTATTTTACAAAGACCACTAACTGTAACGGAGCTTTCTGCTGCTGAATCTATGGGTTCAGAGCATGCTAGTTATGGCGCTTCACGTTTTTATCTGAAAACATTACTGCCAACAGATGGACCAAATCATTTAGCGGCAATTGGGGATGAAGCGGCAGCAGCAGCATTATATGTTAATCCGGAGACGGGTGAGAGCATAGTTATTGCCTATTCTTCTGAATCGCACAACTACCCCTCGTATGTCTGCGCGCATCCAGGTGCTGCAACAGGAACTGGGGGCAATCAACGTGATAATATTGCACTTACAGCAACACATGTGGAAGCAGTTTCTGAAGCAAGACGTCAATGTCATCCACTTGCAAATCCACATGGTGATCCTGTCGAACAACATGTACAGGAAACGACTCGTGGAATCGCTGATTATGCAAACGCAAAAGGTGTACCACACCAAGATGGGTCGATCAAGCTTGATCCTCGTTTTGCAGGGAATAATTTAGTAAATGTGCTTGCTATTTCTGTTGCAGATAAGAAAAGGCTTCAAACAAATCAAGTGCCGGTAACTGATGAGATGCCCTCAGACCAATTTATAGCTATCTATGTCGGAAAAGCGTCTGATACAACTGGACTTGGTGGAACAAAAGCAGCGTCTGCTGCAATTGATATGAGTTTAACTGAACTTAACGAGAGTGCAGTACAGGACCCTGATCCACACTTACAAGAAGCTGAAGTTCGTGGTATTGAAAGGCTTGTTGATATAGCAATTGCAGAAGGTTGGGCAGATAAACTATCAATTAAAGATATGGGTGCTGCGGGACTTTTATGTAGTACTATTGAGCAGCTTCATGATAACATTGGAGTTGTCATAAATGGCGATCTAGTTCCTCAGCAGGGCGAAAGATCTGCACTTGAACTTCTTGAGGCAGAAACGCAGGAAAGATTTTTCATCTATGTACACCAAGACTATGCTCAAAGAGTTCTTGAGATATTTAATAGTGATATTGGTCTTCCACACATCAACAAAGGAGCACGAGCAGCCGTAGTTGGTCGATGTAATGATAGTGGCAACTACACCTTTGTTCGTAATGGAACTATTGAGGTTGATGTTCCAGTTAAGGATTTAACTGCAGGGCCAATTAAATATAAACCTGTCAAAGAACCTGTTCGAAAAAGAAGAAGGTTGCCACGAACGGATCTTTCTTTAGCAAGTAAAGCTGAACGAGTACTTGAATCAATCAATTTCAAAAGTGATGCACCAGTTCATGGCCATTATGATAAACATGTTCGTTCAACACACGTTGTTGTACGTGGTGAAGGAGCTGCAACTCTGCGAACCCATCCTTCTGTTAAGAACAGAGTGGGTTATAGTGTTTCATTCGATTCAAACTCAGTAATGGGCCTTTTAGATCCAATGCATCAGGCTGAAGATTCTTTTGTACGTGGTGCATGGCGTATGGCAACAGTTGGGTGTAGTGTGATTGGAGTTACCAATAATGCGAATTATGGGAGAACAGATGTTCCTGAGGAGATGTGGGAGTTTGCTCGGGGTCAAGCAGGCGTAGGAAAGGCATGTTACAATTGGCAGTTAGGAGAAGCATACTTAGAGATGATTGCTAAAGATCCCGAGATTGCAGCAAAACTAGCAGAGGATCCTCGCAGACATCTAACAGTTAATAGCGGTAATTGTAGTTTGAATAAGGCGAATGCAAATACTGGAACAGCAATCCCACCAACAACAATCTTAGGCTTAATTGGTTGGACAAATAGACCCGAGCATCATGCGAAATGGGATATGGAAGAAGATGGTGTTTTGTATTTAATCGGAAGACGTGAAAGAGCGCTTGGCGGGACTGATTATGCCCAGAATGTGTTTGGTTTTGATTGTTTAGGTGGATCATTGCATAGTATTGAGTATGCACGATCACAACGAGAAGTCGATACACTCATCCAGGCAGTACGTTCTGGTTTTGTTTCAGCAGCTAATATTATTGAAGAAGGTGGATTGTGCAATACTGTTGCCGAAATGGTCGCAAATACTTCAAGAGAAGTGTACGTTGAAGTGAATTTAGATGAAAGAATGGGAAGGTCTGACCTTACTTCCACACAAAAATTATTTTCAGAAGGTTATGGGATGGTTGTGAGTGTGAGTTCTGATAGACAAGAAGCTTTTGAAGCTTTGATGAGAGAAAGGAATGTTGATGCGTATGAAATAGGGCTTGTTGAAGCATCAGCACAGGGTAGAGGAAGCTTAGAGTTTGATTCAATTGAAGAAAGAGTAATATTTGAACAGACACATCTACAAGAAGTCTATCGAACAAAACTTGAGCGAAATGTTCGAGGAGAAAGAGTTGAGGTGAGAGCTGCATGAAACCTGTTATTGCAGTTCCATACTTTCCTGGTTCAAACGGAGATCATGATGCAATATCTCGAATACAGGATTTCGGTATGGAAGCTCTTCGGTTGTACTTTCACATTGGTGATGAAGGTAGGCTAGCTGAAAATGCCCAAATTTTGGCAACACAAGTTGATGGGGCTATCATGCCAGGTGGGTTTCCATACGAGGATAGGTTAGGATTTGGTAGAGTTCCTGCAAAAATAGCACCTTTTACAAATGCTCTTCGAGCACTTGTAAATTCTGGAAAACCAGTAATGGCATTTTGTTCAGGTAACCAAGTTGCACATGCAATGGACCTTTTGTTTGATGAAGGGTCACCATACAAAGTGAGAATGCTTCCAAACATTTGTGATAGAGATGGCAAAATTGTCTATGAAGGTTTTTTAGATGCTAGGGTCCCAATTAAGTTAGTGTGCCCGCCAGAAAGAACTGCATTCACTCGTCTTTACAAAAAAGGAGAAGTTATGGATGGAATTATTGATCATGGTGGGGGAAGAGTATGGGCTGATAAAGCTACATTACGTTATTTGCTTGATAATGGAATGGTGGTCACACAATATACTGATAGAGATGGAAGAGCAATAGATAATTTTCCTGTTAATCCTAATGGATCAATGCTAAATATTGAGGCGTTGACTAATAGGCGAGGTAACTTGCATATAGGAATGGTGCACCATGAACGGCTTTTGAATGCTTTACGCAGCGATAGAGCAAATCTTGTGTTTGAATCTATGCGAGGGTTTATTGAGGATGGTTGCCCGGACTTGAGTGCTCAATCTAGATGGTTTGATATTCCAATTCGGCTTAAAGATTATTCATATCTCTCCCCGGATCTTGATCCTACTCGAACTGTTGACATTTATATTAAAATGCTTACAGATGATAATGAACAAAGAACAGCAGAACTGTTCTTGGGCGGGGAAGTTTCTTTAGCAAGACGACGACTGTTACGTTTAGAGTTGTCAAGTAGGGTGGATGAAAGGTCAATGAGAAGCGTTGTAACAGAACTTGCTCGGCTAGATTTCTTGGATGGCATCATGCTCAAAAAAGATTTGCCAACGGTAACCTCAAATGGGCGTGGAGTTTTACGATATCAGAAAGTTACACCTTCTGGAGATCGAGATTTTAGAGAGTTATCTTCCGTAGTTGAAGGGTTTGATATTGAACATAGAAGGGTTGATTTACCTAATCCACATGGACATAGCGTTAAACGCCAATTACAAAGAAGTGTGTATTTAGCGGGACTTGTTACGAATGTTGTTGCGGGCGAAGCGTGGTTTTTTCAGAATGAACAAGATAAAACAAGAGCATTAGAAGAATTGCTGGGGTGAAAGAAGAATGGGAACGATGAAGTTAGTAAGTAGAATTGATGAGAGAATACCAATTAGAACAGTATTTGCATCAACCTTCTTTAAAGAGGGTTTAGTAAGTAATGTTAATCGAGATGAAACAGGAATTATTGAAGGACTTCCAGAAGATGGCCTTATGGGAGCATTATTTCGCGCTAACCCCAGTGCGTTAGTAATCTCTACTGGTGGGACTGCAAAAGCACTGGATAGGGTGGGATACAGAGTTCAAGAGATATCGGATTACACTGGTTGGCCTGAAATGATGACTGGACTTGTTAAATCGATGCAAGGAAAATTGTATGTTGGAATGCTTGCACATCCACATACAGAATCTGATGCAACATATATGGCGGAGCACGGAGTTCTCCCAATTGATATGACGCTTGTTAATTTCTATCCGTTTGGAGATAAAATGTTTGATCCAAAGGTAAGAGATGACCCACGGCGAATTGAGATTTTACGACAGTTTATGGATGTTGGGGGACCAACAGCTGTGCATACATCCAGGAAAGGGTTTTTAGCAACAGCAGTTACAACAAGACCTGAAGATTATGCTCTATTTGCACGTGACTTAGAAGCAATGGAAGGCCATGTTGGACTTGATGCGCGACTTGTAGGGATGCAACATGTCTCTGAAGATTTAGAAGCCTATTATTCTGCAAGTAATCGTTTCTGGAGTGCTGTGACAAGTGGTGATCTGCGTAGGACATATGATGTTGTTAACCCCGATGGCAGTGTTACTCCAATGGGCGAGGAGTAGAAAATGGTCTTTGATTTAGAACACGTAATGGATTTACGGGCTGGAGAAAATTCACATCAAACAGCAACACTATGGGCAGGTGTTGTTGAAGGCGCAGATGGAGTAGACCTTCCGATTTACCATCCAGATATTGATCTTGGCGGAAGAGTTCGTCTTCCTGGTTGGACAAACATAGGTGATATGTCTGCAGTGTTGCGGGCAAGTATTGGTATGGGCGAAGTGTATGCTGGGACTGACACTCCTCATGTTGCAGTTGCATCCAAACATACAAGACCAGTTGTTCTTGCAGTTGGCAGAACACAACTTGAAGCAGTTGTAAAAGCACTTGCTGGCGATATTAACTCACCATTTGGTGGGTTTTGGGGATTAAACACTCCATTAACAGAAGAAACTGCAGTCTTTTTGAATAGAATGTTTATTGAAGGAGTTGTAGCACCAGGTTTTGAAGGTGAATCAGGTGCAACTCTTGGAGCAAACGAAAGGCGTTTTCTTGTAGAAACTCCTTATAGAACTTCTACTCAGCTTAATGTTCTCGGTCAAGCAGTTGCACCTTTAGTGGGCGGTTATTTTTTATTGCAAGACAGAGACAGTGTGTTTAATGCACGCGCAGAATCCTCTGTTGTCACAGGGGATGATCCTCACATCGATTCTTTAGGCCCTCAAGCCGTTGCAAATATACATTTTGCATGTAATGCTGCAGGATATCTTAGTTCAAACTTAATTTTTTATGTACAGAATGGTGCTATTGCAGGATTAGGTGATGGATGTGGAGCACGTGTTGTTGCAGCACGAAAAGCACGAGGAATGCTTGAAGATTCTGTGTATGCAGCAGTAAGTGATGGGTCGGATGGTAAATGGGCCCGAGTTCTTGCAGATACTCCCTTCTCACGAGACGACTTCGAGGATGTGATATCAAGTGGACCATTAAATCTAACGTGCCTTTCAGACGCATTTTTTCCACATCCCGATGGTATGGTTGAAGCTACGGGAATTGATAGGATTCACCCAGAATTTGGGCAAAGTCAAGTTACATATGGAAGAAGGACACCTAAAACGCTCGTCTTAAAACGTGACAACTTTAGACCAGGATATGATGCAGGATTAGTTCCTACTGTTCTTGTTCAACCAGGAGGATCCATAGCAGATAGGGCAGTACTAGGGATCGGTGCTCAGTATGGAAATTTTGCAACAGTATTTACAATGTCTCCTGAGCTCTTGGGACACTACAAAGCAGGAAGAAAAGACCCCACAACAGGAAGAAAACCTACTGGAAAAAGATTCTTTGGCCACATTGTTATGGCTTAATTTTTTATTCTTTTTGCATTCTCCACAAGCCCACATCAACAGTTTGCACAGGCTTTGTGTGAAATGAGAAAGTAGATTTAATAGGAAAAGCGTACCTCCAATGGTGTGTAATTGTAAACCTGTTATCTTTACTTATTGCCTCAACAAATGATTTTGTAGAGTATTTATGCATACTATACACAACTGGTGCTAGCATGAACGCTTTTTCTAAAAAGAGTCTGTCTATATGTTCGACTTTTGTTCCAAACGGAGGGTTTTGTACCACACAATCTACCTCGTTATCAAACAAACTAATATCTGTTGTTACAAATTCTGCTTTACCAATTTCATACTCTTCCACTAGAGTTTCGTAATTTTTTTCTGCGATTTGCATAACATCCTGATCTTTATCGACAAAGTATACTTTGCGAGCGCCCATTAACAGTAACCCAAATCCTAGAATTCCGCAACCACACGCAGCATCCAAAAATGTTTTACCTGCAATCTCACCTTGAAGCGCCATGAACCAAATCCAATCAGCAGCAATTGATGATGGTGTTTGATACTGTTCTAATTCAACTTTAGGTTCAAGGAAACCTTTCAGTTTACTTAAGGTAACTTCAAGATCTTTTTTAGAGCGAATAGACATGTGGTCCTAATACCGTAAGATTTTAATAAATCTATCTAATCATTTCCTCTATGGAAAAAAGACTTGCTGCTATTGAACAACGTAACAAACGTGTTGAACTTGATAAAAAGTGGGAGACAAGTATCACACGCAAAGTAATTATTGCTCTTCTTACATACGCTGTTATCGTAATCTTCTTTTATTTTGCAGGTTTACCAAAACCGTTCATAAATTCCATAGTTCCTACGGCTGGATTTGTTCTTTCAACGCTTTCTTTGCCGTATTTTAGAAAGTTGTGGATTAAATTTCAAAGATAAACTTAATATACTTATCTTCCTTTCCTTTATCTGTGGTAAAGAAGCGTGTTAGGAAACGATGGTACATTAGAATTTGGCGTGAAGGGCCCTATGTCGATTTTTGGAGCGTAAATCATTTTCTTGCAGGAACAGTTTTAGCCGGGTTGTTTTATTTTCTTAAACAGGATGTCTATGTTGCAATTATAACTTCTTTTATTTTGATGGTTCTGTGGGAAGTCTTCGAGAGATACAGAGGAATAGTTGAATCTCTTGGAAACAGAGTTTTTGATGTGATAACTGGTCTTGTGGGCTTTGGTATTATGGTGTATTTGATGAGTACTGCGTGGGCTCCTAAATTTCCATTGTTCTTGGTACTTTTCATTATCTTTTGTGTCCTTGAAATTTGGGGATACATTGAGTATGGTAAATAAAATAGAATTAGTATACTAGTGTAGGTGTTTGCAAACTCTTTAAATAAACTTCTAACTACATAAAAGTAATAGTATGATTGATTATCGAAAGGTATTTAAACTACAAAAGAAGTACCAATAGTTATCAAAGGGGGGCTTTGGGTAGAGAGTTTTAATGATTAGAGAGTGTAGTGTTAGCTCTCTTGAGAAAGGTTGGAAATTGGGCAAATTAAAACAAGATTTTGAACATGTTCGTAATATGGTTGAGGATCATCTCTCGTCGATAAATGAGAATAGTTCTGAGATACAAGCTCTGTTTGATTACTTGCAAGATCTTGAATCTAAAATTGAAAAGGTAACTGCTCGACTAGATTCTCTTCAGCTTGAAACAAACGATCCAATTTCTCAACATGTAGAACCACTTAATGCAATTGAAAAACAAGTGTTTTTAGCATTGTACATGCAAGAGTTTGCACTTAATTATCAAGATATAGCAGAACGTGCGAATCTTCCAATTGCTATTGTGTATGATAGTGTAGCATCCTTAGTTCGAAAAGGAGTTCCTATTGTTCGAACACTTCTTAACAATCAACAATTTTTACAGCTTGCAACACAGTTTAAAGAAAGACAAGCAAAAGAAAACATCATTAACTTATCGTTGGAATCGTTTTTCTGATACCAAATATTCTATTCAGATTTATATTAGCTTTATATAACTCTAGCTATCTTGGATAATTGTTACTTGCAAGTGATGTCTCTTCGAAACACTTATAAATAGCTTACCAATATCTGCATTGATGGATAGAACACTAGTTGGAATTGATGTCAAAATTCTTCCAGAAGAACTACGAACTGGTGATAATGTTTGGGATAAGGCTAAAGTAATCGAAGGGAATGGAAATAACACTGGCTTATCTGTGCTAACAGATAATGGTGTAGATAAGATGGGTGCCTTAGTTGATGAGTTAGGTCTAGATAAAAATAAGATTTTTTTAGTGTATCATGTGGATCGGAGTGATTCTGATTTGGGTACAACTGATCTTGTTGGGTTTGCAAATGATGTTGATAGTTTTGAGGGAGTTCGTTATCCTTTTTCACAGGTTACGGAATGGGTTCACGATCTGCCTTCTTATTATGTTGATCAGAGAAAGAAGTTATTTGACGGAGTAGGGAGGAGAGTTGATAACAATACTCGTAGTCTTGTTGAAAAAGCTAGAGAAAAAGGTATTAAGGTTATCGTTGCCTCAACATGGCAATTTGGTGCTTATGGAATTCTTGTTTGTCAAGCACCTGCAAGTCCCGCAGTAAATATTCTCAAAGAAAAAACTGCAAAGAACCGTGATCCTGAAGGACGTTTTATACCTTGGGAAGATATCTCCCTTTTCAGAGGTGTTAGAAATGGTCTTTTTGAGAGAATCATGGGAGAGAGGAAAGATACTTACTTTAATTCTAGGTTCTCTGAAGAGGTTTTTGATAATAAGGGGATTCTTTTTGGGTTGGATGAACTTTTTCCTGATTTAGGAATTAACCTTCGTAAGTATCAACCAAAGTCAACAGTCTGGGGCTGTGGTCTTACAAATGTGGAGGAAGCTAGAGCGTGGTTCAGGGCTACAGCGGCAGCACGATATGTACGTAAACCTCTTGAGGGTTCACAGGGTAGAGGGATACGTTTCTTTGAGGAGAGGGAATTTTTAGAAGGGAGAGAAAGTCACTTAGATAGGCCAGAAGACGTTGAGGCGGCATATCTGAATCTCTCTATAGATGTGGCAATGTCTGGGGCGGATATTGCTAAAAGAGCAGTTCTTATTCAAGAGTTTGTGCCATCAGTTCCAATTTTACATGATGGGAAGCTCTATGATGGGTGTGCACGAGTTGTTTTAGCTAATGGTACGTATATTAAAGGCCAATGGAGGGTTGGTAGGGCACCTCTTGATTCTCTTGAAAGTGACGATAGAAAACTTAGAGCAAATACTTCAGTTGGATCATCCGTAGTTGAAATGTCTGCTGAACATGAAGATATTGCAGCTGATATCTCAGAAAGGTTTACAAGGGATTTTTTTCATGCAACTGCTGCAATAGAAGATAGACTTGGCCAAGCAGATCTCGATTTATTTTCTA
Source organism: uncultured Methanosarcinales archaeon (assembly GCA_964498285.1). Classification (GTDB taxonomy): domain Archaea; phylum Nanobdellota; class Nanobdellia; order Woesearchaeales; family GW2011-AR9; genus CAZCGN01. Next base: position 125,221 of record CAZCGN010000002.1, on the reverse strand, counting down.
ACAAAGAATTATTCCATCCATCCAGTGTCCTTCCGGCTCTTTTTTATTTACAACGACTAAAAAGATCAGCTGTGGGATACCTTGATCTAAAAGAAAGTTTACAAAGAAATCTCCCAAAAGAGCTAGCTGGGGCATTAACTCAAGCATATGATTTTGTTTAGTCTTCTTTTCTTAATCTACAAAAAAGCAAAATATATAAGGTAGTTCTTCTTAGGTATTTACATGCACAAACATGCTACTAAAATGAACTGGAAACAAAAGTTGCTTGCTTTGGCAATTGCTATTGTTACAGTTTCATTCATCTTTACTGCAATTTATATGGTGTTTGACAGGCCCGTCTATGAAGATTTTTGTGGTGAGCGTGCTCCTGTTCCTTTAGAAGTTGAAACAGCTGAGGCGTGCACAGGTGCTGGTGGTGAGTGGATAGCATTTGAAGGTGCACCAGCCGAAGTTCGATCAGAAGGTTATTGTGATTTCTATTCAGAATGTAGCAAAACTCATGATGATGCAAGTTTAGAGTTTCGCAGGAACGTCTTTATCATAGCATTAATTGCAGGGTTAGTAATACTTATTGGTGGAATGTTTGTTCCGGCCAGTGCAGTTTCAGCAGGTTTAATGGGTGGTGGCCTTCTAACACTCTTTATTGGCATCATGCAATATTGGGATGAAATTGCAAATGTGGTACGGCTCTTAATCTTAGGAATTGCATTGGCTATTCTTATATGGGTTGGTATAAAGAAACTCAAATGAGTTTCTTACATTTCTTTACAGAAAGTATCAAAAAACTAAAATAGTGTTTTGGACCTCCAAAAATATAACATATTTTTGGTAGGTATAAAGAAATTAAAGTAGTTTCTAGGAGCGTAAAGCTTAAGAGTCTTGTAAGTATCTAGGTGTAATGGATATCGAAGGACATGATCTCCAAGAGATACTAGAGAAAGTTGTTGAACTGGCATTAGATGCTGGCAAAGAAATCATGGACATCTATACTTCTTCAAAAAAAGTTGATGTAGAAATGAAAGTTGATTCTGACGGGGTTTCATCTCCTCTTACTCAAGCAGATTTACGTGCTAATACCATTATTGTAAACGGTCTTCAGAAACTTTTTCCTGAACATGGAATTCTAACAGAGGAAAGTTATGATACTAAAGAGCGCCTTTCAAAGAATTTTGTATGGATTATCGATCCTTTGGATGGGACAAAAGAGTTTGTCCGAAGAAATGATGAGTTTACCGTAAACATAGCTCTTAGCTTTACTGGTGAGCCAATTTTAGGGGTAATTTATGTTCCAGCAAAAGAGACGTTATATTATGCTGTAAAAGGAGAAGGGGCTTTTAGAAAAAAGAATGAAACAGTCAAGAAAATTACTGTTTCATCACATACAGCACTTTCTGAGATGGCTATACTTAAGAGTAGATCACATGCAAAACCTTTGTTTACTCAATTTATTACAAACCATCCATTTGGATTTGTCAAAGAATGTGGCAGTTCGCTTAAAGGTTGTTTAGTTGCTGATTCAGTTGCTGATGTATACTGTCGGTTTGGACATACTTGTGAGTGGGATATCTGTGCAATGCACATAATCTTAGAAGAAGCTGGTGGTGCTCTTACAACACTTGAAGGAGAAAAAATAACGTACAATAATGAAAATACTCTTAAGTATGGATTTATAGCATCGAACGGTAGGATTCATGAGAAACTCGTTGGATGGTGCAGAGAGGTTAACGTGTAGTCAAGTTGCTATATTCTTTTAAATAAAGCCTTCTCTTTTTGGTGGATGAATCGTGATTCTGATCATCTAGGAAGTCTACTAAAGTCAAAATGTTTTTATGAAGAATATGAACGACTTGTTGCGAAAGCAACAGGTCACATTCGTCAAAAGATAAGAAGCTTTCAGCCAGAGTTCGCTATGGTTCTTGGAACAGGTTTAAGCGGACTTGCTGATAAAATTGATGTTGAGTGTATTCTTGATACGCGAAGAATTCCAGAGTATCCTACTTTAAGTGTTAAAGGACATAAAGGGGAACTAATTTTTGGATGGCTTGAAGGTGTTCCTATTGTAGGCTTGAACGGAAGGCACCATTATTATGAGACTGGTGGAGGAGTTGAAGGAAGTGGAATGCTTGAAGTAGTATTTCCAGTACATGTTCTTGCAAGTCTTGGTGTTCCAAATTATCTTGCAACAAATGCAGTGGGTGGGCTGAATCAAGAATATAATGTTGGTGATATGATGGTAATTCGAAACCACATTCATAGAATGGAAAACCCACTTAAAGGGAAACATCGAGATTTCAAGCGTCTTGATGGCTCAAGAGTTCTTCGACACCAACCTATGGGCCTAGCATATGATGAAGAATTCTTGTGGCTTTTTAATATGGCTAAAGAAGGAATGAAAGATCATGTGCATGAAGGTGTATACTTGGGAGTTGATGGACCAACCTTTGAAACAGACGCTGAGTCTTTAGCATACATGAATGCGCTTGGTGCAGATGCTGTTGGCATGTCAACAAGCCCCGAGGTAATAGTTGCCCATCATCGCGGAATGCGTGTTGCGGGTGTTTCAAATGTTGCAAATAAGATTAAACTTAATGGAAAAAATCCTACAAGTGATGATGAAGTTAGGGCAGCTCTTGGTGATCCTAGGTTTGTTCAACGAAGAGCAGAGTTTTATTCAAACTTCTTTGGATTGTACAGGGAAAGTAGAAGATGAGTTTAGTGCATGTTATTTGTGACTTTGATGGTACCCTTACCGATTCTGAGAAAAGTCTGGGTGGTTTTTTCCCAGCATACCACAACTATTTTTCTAAGGAGTTAGGTGTTGATAAAGAAGTGTATCTACTTGCGCTTGGCCAAATTCAAGAGGAACTCTCGTCTGATCCCCAAGCAGGGTGGGTGCGTAATGGGCATATTGTAGCACCGATAAACTCTGATCCATTTGCGTTCAATACAGCATCACATATGGCGCTTCTTCGAGCAGTTAGAACAGGAGCATTTCCAGGACTTAGAACTGATTCTCTACCTACAAATGATAGTCAAGCAGATGACCTTACAAATGCGTCTCATCTAATAGCGTATAAAGCCAAAACAATAGTATTTCGGCCAGGTGCATGTGAATTTCTTGAAATACTTTGTTTAGCAGGTTATGATGTGACTATTGTTTCAAACTCAGGAACAAGTGACATTGAAAAAGCATTACATGCAAACTCTTTTCCAGAAGTACCAGTAGTTGGTATGGCAAAGAAATATGATGTTGACCCATCATTTGATCAGGTACCTGAAGGAATGAGACTTGAAGGTCTTCGAAGACCCGTTCTTTTGAGAAGAAAACTCTATGATCAAGTTCTTAGCCAAATTTGCCCAGATCCACGCAAAGGTCTTGTTGTAGCAGATAATTTTGAATTAGACCTTGCCTTACCCTTGTATAGGGGCTTTAGGGGAGTATTACTTAAAACTCCTGCAGCACAGCTACGTGAACAGAAATTTATGGCAAACCATCAAAATGGTGTGTTTGCACAAGACTATCAAGAAGCGTTCAGATTTATTACAAACTCATAATATTCTCATAACCTATCCAGGGGATTCTTTACATCTTTAAGCTTCTTTTCAGATATATGCGTATAAATTTCTGTTGTTTGTAAATTAGAATGACCTAAAAGAGCCTGAATAGTTCTAATGGAAGTTCCAGCATCATGCAGATGTGTTGCAAAACTATGTCTAAGCTTGTGTGGCGTTACTTGTTTAGTTATTTCAGCTCTTTTGCCAGCACCGCTCACTATTTTTTGAATGTTTCTTTCACTCATCTTATCTCCTTTATAGTTTGTAAACAGATAACCCTTTTTCTGACCTTGAGCGAAGTGTTTCAAATCTATGGCTAATGTATGTGCAATGAAAAAAAGTCTGTCCTTACCCCCTTTTCCGTCTCTTACAAAGCCTTTCTTGTTTAGTAAATCAAGGTCTTCTAATTTAAGATTGCAAATCTCTGAGACACGCAGGCCAGAACTGTATAAAAATTGCATAATAAGTTTACTTTTTGTACTGCCAGCAGCGTTGAACAGACTGCTTACTTCTTCTTTTGTAAGATATACAGGAAGAGATTTTGCAATTTTAGGAACTTTAATTCCCACAATTCCTAGTTCTAACACTTCATTGTAGTAGAAAAGAAGAGCAGATCGTACAAGATTAATGGTTCGTGGTGCAGTACCTTTTTCGATTAATGAAGCAAGAAAGGATTTGATATCATTTTTTGTAATTGTATTTGCTTCTTTTGTAATAAAATCAAGAAATTGTTTGTTATACTTCAAGTACGCTTCTTGTGTCTTTTTAGACATTCCACGCAAAACCAACTCTGTTTTAAGTTCACTAAGCATAGAAAAACTAAAGTGTAGAAGTTAATAAAAGTTCGCATAATTGTTACATAAGTGACTGTTCTGTTGTATTTATCCTAATTCAAAAAGTTTAAATACTTTTATTGGGGTCTTTCCTGCATGCTCAAAAAGAATCTTTTAATTATTCTTACTATAACTTTAGGTTTGTTTTTAGTAACCTCCTGTCAAACAAATCTTTCAGGACAAGCAGTTGGTGAAATAAATGAAGATGTTTCTTTGTTTGACTTTTGTCATGAGATTCTTGTCAGGTCAGATAGAGTTGTTGGGTCAGGAGTGTTTGAATCAAAAGATCTTATTGGAATGCACGGCACTCATGACCTAAGTGAGACTTTGTATGAAAATTACGCTGGTGGTTTGCATGCTGTAGAATTTTGTTTTGATCTATTTGAAAATTTTGCACCGGAAGATGCTGGTTTTGAGCTAAGGGAAATTAATCATGAAAATGACCCTAGGGCTTATGATTTAGAATAGATTCCATCAACTTATTCACATACTTAAAATCTCCATCGCCAGTAAGAACAACATCATATTGCTCGAGAAATTGGTCAAATAATACTTGTTTTTCTTCAATGTCATAATTAAAAAAACCGATTGTAAGAATAGTATTGTGTTTGATTCCGTTGCACATACTTAAATCGCCAAGACTATCGCCTAATAACAACACATTTTTTCTATTTTCAATTTCGGCATGGTATGTATGGTCCTTAACATGTCTCTCATCTTTGTTAAAGACATGTATTGTGTCAGCAGTATAACCAATACATTTCCCTGAACTGTCAAACTTAAAAAAGTTTGAAATAATATGGCTGTTATACTCAAATAATTTCTGTCTTTTAAGAATTCCTTCAATAACATTTCCAACTCCTGCTGAAAAAATAAGAAGTGGAATATTCTTTTCATGTAGTAAATTAAAAAAGATCTTCGTTTCTGGACGTAGATTTATTTTATTTCTTGTAACAATGTCGTCAATTATTTGTTGCGTGATGCCACTTTCCTTCATTAATCTCCAATGTTTTGACCACCACTCAAGCATTTTCTCACTTTTTTCTTTTACAGATAGTGTTGTTGAAACCTCAAAAGTATGGTAGTGATTGTACAAAGCACGTGCTAATTTAATATATTCCTGTGTTAGGTAGTCGCCGTCTCGTATTGCTGTAAAGCTATTGTGTGGGTCCCCTTTTTCATCAAAGCCATATGTTAATGTTTTATCAAAATCAGCTATAACATGAAATGAATTTGGACCATCTTCTCTAAACTCTGCAAGCTTTTTAGAAAAAACATCTTGGTTCTTGATGTGTACTTTTGTCGTCCTAGAATTCATCTTTTTTCTCTAAGATTGCAGGTAATTCACCAACAGTTTTAACATCAAAATCTCCTTTAACTGTGCCCTTTTTCGCCCATGTAACACTAATTGTTGTAATGCCCAATTCTTTAGCTAAAGTAATATGTTTATCGCCATCACCAATGTAAAAAAGTGGTTTTGCATGTTCTTGAATTAGTTTTTCAAACAGAACTTTCTTTGTTGGTTGAGTGTGCATATCACTTTTATATACAATATCAAATAGGTCTTCACACTCAACTTTTTGTAGTATTGGATCAACTCCATCTCCTGGCATCGTTGTTATAAGTGCAAGTTGAAATTTGTTTTTTATACTTCGTAAGAATTCCGCAAACTCAATCACAAGATCATTTTGTGTAACTTCTGCAGCAGTCACCATCGCATACATTTGCCTTGCAAATGCTGTTTTTTCTTCCCTATTAACACCTTCTAAATAACTGTCCATAACAATATCCACTTTTTCAAAATATTTTTCTTGGTTTGCATATTCACTGATTGATTCATCATCTAAAAGCAGAGAAAAAACTTTGAACCACTCTTTATGTGCTGTTAAGAATGGCCTTGGATATAGTAAAGCACCATCAAGATCTATTGCTAAAATCGGTTTCATCTCTATATTAGAATAAGGGCTATTTTAAGAGTCTTGTGGTATGAAAAAGTCATTCAGTTTCTTTTTTAACTTTTTATTTTTGATCAAAATTTTTAGATTCAAACAATTCTATTAATTTTAGTAAATTATGGAAACTTTTTGAACATAAAGTTAAGATATTTGATCAAAGGTTTTAAATATCTGTTTCATGAGAAAAAAGCATGTTTAGATATAGTGGATGTCTGCCAAAAGTAACTGAATTAGGTAAGGCAGATCTTGTAGCTCGCTTGCTTTTGGATGAAGCAAGTCTCTCGCCAATGGCGCAATTGTCTGATCTAGATCCTGTTCTTGGATCTATTGTTGGTGGCTTGAATTCAACGTATGTCTCTTCAGGTGCTCTTTCAACATATTTTTTACTTGAACACGAGGAAACATTGCCACAAGTCAACGCCAGGCTGGCTTCGCTTACAATAGGGGCCATGTTAAGTGGGCCGCCCTCAAGAACTGCTCAACTTCTTGAACACTGTCTTGGCGAAGTAAAGCAGGTTGACTCGGAACTAGGGCACTATCTGGACAAGTATGCCGAATTAGTTTCAAAAGAAACTACTGGAACCAGATTGGAAGTAGTTTTAGGAGGGGTTCTTACTTACACGGCCCTCGATCTACAAAAACGCGCAAACCTTGCAAGCATTGCATTGGCAGGGATACGAGCATTTGTAAACTTTAGGTGGAAAACCTTCGATGCTCTTTCTAAAAACTTCTAAACTTCGGATAATATACATTATGCGAACTAATTTTGAGGGATTTGTGAATAAATTGTTCTCGAAGGCACTATCTCATCGAAATAGGTGGGCTTTTTAGAAAAATTTTCAACATATTTTACTAGTTTTTGAGCAATAAAACTTTTAATCAAATGTAACAAATTGAGTTGCTAAAAGATATAATCAAATCTTAACATTTTTGTTCCAAGATTAGTTAAAGGATTTCCAATGTTATTGGTACAAAAAATTTCTTTATGCTTCAATCTTTGATCTTAATGTATATTCCACAACCCTTATAAGAAAGTATATCATTTCTAAAAGTATCCCAAAACAAATTATATTTTTACCAACCAACCCCTTAACCCCTTGGTGCCCCAACCCCAAGGGGGTTTCTTTTTCTCAAAATTCAAAGATTTGATTGAATGTTTTAGTTCTAAATCTTTTTAGAATTTCTAATCTTCTCTAGGTTCGTTTAATTCTAAAAATTGAGATAATTGATAAAAAGTTTCAGAGATATTTTTGTGTACAAGAAATCTTTAAATAGCCAAGGACAGTAAACTACATTTGATGGTACTTGACCCTTCAAAAGTAATTGCGCTTGCAGCAAACGGAAAAAGCCTTGTTGAGAAATTGCTTGTCAACACAAAAAATGCAAAGATTGTTCTTAGAAAACTGGAAAAAAGTACTAATCCCACACAAGTAATTTGGGAATGGAAAGAAGATAGTGAATTTCTACAAGAAGCCAATGCATTTGGTCAGATAATTTATCTTTGCGGAACAGAATTTGTAGCACTGTTACATGATTTTAGGATGTTACTTGAAGAGATTCTTGCAACATTAGAGTTAGAAGGAATGAGTGTCATATATACCCAAACGTCTGGGAGAATAAGAATAAGATTTAATGATGAGCTTTTTGAATTTAAACATACGAGAGAAGAAAATGGAAAAGTAGGCCTCATTCACATTGGAAACACTAATGATAAATTAAGAAAAAGAGAAAACCGAGTTGTACTTGAAATTGCAGAAATATATTCGATGGATTATAAGGTATTACGATCCTTAGCTTTCATAGCAAGATCAGCACAGGAACAAGACATCTTAGCAAAAAGTGAAGTTATTGCACATGCAACAAGGAGTCATAGTGAGAATTTTTTAACAGACATTGCTGATTGTGCTCAATGGTGGAAAACCGCTATTTCAAGTTTAGAATACATACAAGAAGCAGTACATAAAGGCCTAACTATTGATAGGACAGTGCAAAAAGAGCTTAGAGGACTTGTTAAACAGGAGAAAAAAGTTGTGGCACTTGGAGAAGATACTAAAGGAATTGTTGCGCTACGTGTACTCCAAAAGCTTGGAACAGTAACCTTGAAACTAGGAGCTGACTTAGTTGGAATTGGGCTCATCTCTAACATTGCAGAAGTTATTAATGATAAAGAGTTACGCAATGATTTGTATAGCTTATCTGCTTAATGAACTACAATTTACCCAACATAACTCAACCGTTCTTTCTTATTGACAACTTTCTGAGCACCTTGTTTTTTAGCAACGATTTCTTGCAGTTTTCCTTCAAACAGTTTAGCCTGTTTTAGAAGTGGTGCTGGATCTATTCGCAAACCTAAGTATGAATCTAGTGCAGTTATAACTGATGCTGCAGCTTTACTATCTGGTAAATTGCTTTTAGCCTCTGCAAAAAGAGCAAGAACAGGAACTGAAGTTTCTTTACTTAGCAAAGCTCCTGTAACTCCAACAACAATTCCTTCCATTAAGGGCTGTGCGATACCACTTAGTTTACGTGAATTAACAGATTTATGTGTTGTGTAATAAAAAATTCGTGAAGCTTGTTCTGCATTTGGCCCACCAACTCCTTCTAAAGAAATAATTTCTTTTGCTTGAATTGTTTTTGCAAGTTCCTGCATGATACCAGCTAGTTTCCATCCTAGATCTTTACCAACGTTGATTGCATGAATGATAACAAGATTGTATTTTTTATTGTAATGAATAGAAATCGGCTCGATTACTTTGTTTTGGTGAATTGCAATCATTGCAGGAATCTCATCCATCTCAACAACACCTATTTTTTCTGTGTCAAGATGATCTAACAAAAATTCTGTAGCGATAGTTCCAATAAGTCCAAACCCGGGAAATCCTTCAATAATACGTGCACCTTTCGGCTTTTTCTTTAGAACTAATTTCATGCTATCACCTGCGAAAGAGGAAGAATTAGGGGTTTATTAATGTTTTGATTAATAGTATGTTGTATCAACTACAGGCTGCCAAAGAGCCCTATATTCATCATCTCTAGCACCCTTACACTCTTCTTCCAGATAGCATTTAGAATGGTCTTCTACTGTAAAATATTCTGTAAACGTACATGGCGTTCGCATGCAAGCTCCACCAGTACACAATGGTGTTTTGTTACAACAACTACGTCCTAAACTCCATAAAAAGTCATGAATAGTAAGAATGTTTGTATCAATTTCTTTTGAGATAAAACGTACCGCGTCTATTGCAGCCTCTCGAACTTCTCTATCAGAGGGAATGAGAATCTTTTGTTGTAACTGTTTTTTTAAATCAGAATTAATTATGTCGATACATCCAAACCGCATCAACAAACGTTGCATATGGTAATCCATTACTGGAACCAATCTATCTAAGTCTTTAATCTCAAAAAACTTTCCTTTAATTACAAAATTTAAAACCACTGTTGTTTTCTTTTTCTGTGGATCAGAAAACGCGGGGAATTGAGCAAATAATTCGTACAAACCATTGCCTTCATGAAACAAGTATCCTTCACTTTTTTCAAAAATGTTTTCCACTTTTCCACTGTACTTCTCTACAAGAATCTGTGCACATTCAATAAGCATCTGCGCTCGTTCTTTGAGCCTATCGAGTGTACAGTTGATTGGATTTCTATCACAAGAAAACATAGCCTTAAGCTTTGCTAGAACATACTCTTTTGGAAGTTTTGAGAGATACTGCGGGTCCAAAAAAAGATCATTTTGTTTAGCTAAAAGAACAAATTCATCACTCAAATAATCCCATCCTTTTCGTTTTGTTAGAGGATTAAAAAGAGAATGTGTTTGATGACAAATAGCTGCTGTGTAGAGAAAATACCTCAGCTTTGTTTCTAAAGGACAGTTAAGTCCAATGTACTCTTTTTCAGAAAGGTAATCATTTCTGTTGAGCACTTGAATCTTTTGTGCAAGTTTTTTACACTGCTCTTTGCTGATTGCTACCTTCTTTTCCATGGAATTTCTTCGGCTAGAAGGTTTATATATTTTTGTGTGATGAAGGATCAAACTTTCACACTATACTCAAAATACCTGTCCCAAGGATTTTCAAGTTTCATCATTTCTTCACGTGTAAGCTTTTCAAAATACTTTCTAAATGGTCTCATTGAATTCCCGTGTGCTGAAATTGCAATGTTCACCTTATACTTCTTGACAACAAACAACAAATCTTTAATGAAGGCATTCACACGTTTTTCAACATCCTTCATGGACTCCCCCCCTTTTGGGCGAACATCGTAGCTTCTTCGGATAACCTGCAATTCTGCTTTGCCTAAAAGCTCAACAACTTCTTCTGGCGCGCAATAGTTTTCCATACAATGCCAGTGGCGCGCAGCCTTTGCATCTTCCTTGCCAGCATCTTTAACGAACCATTTGTGACTTCTTCCTTGCAGCTCACCATAACTTCTCTCAATCATTCTATCGTCCGTAATGCAATCAAGTAATTCGGGATGATGTTTTAACACTGCTTTAAGGGTATCCTTTGAACGAGATAAACGAGTATGAATTGCAACATCAATTTTTACATTTTGGAGAAGCTTACTAACATGTTTTGCTTGCTTTTTTCCAAGCGGAGTTAGCATCGAGTTTTTCCAACCAGTAAACACTTTTTTCTTGTTATAGAAACTTTGTCCATGCCTAAATATGTAAATTTTACACTTCTTTCGTTTCTTGTTCTTATCAATAAGATTATATTTTTTATTAAGTGCAAGAAACTCTTGTTTTAATGTTTTTTGTTTCATTTTTAGAGGAAAAGAGAGGCAAGTATAACCAATGAAAAAATAATCCAAAAGATAAATGTCACAAGTATTGCTTTTCTGTTTTTAAGAATCTCTTTAGTTAACACATGTAAACTTTTGGTATAAAACATAAAACCTGTTCCTAAAATTAAAGAGGTAAAAAGCATCACTGCTGCAACTTCTACAATGCTTAACGCACTAAATACAAAGTATCCAACCATAATTGCTAGGATAACATGAATAGCTACATACAAAAACTTTTTTTCAAGCAGATGTGCTGTTAACCTTACAATAAACTTTGGATTAATAGCAAAGAAAAGAGCTTTTACAAGAACAATTACTGCTAAAATAAATGCTAATATTTCTAATGGTCCCATCTACAAAGAGAAGAATAGTTCAGGTGTTTAAAAGAGTTTTGTCTTAAAGAGAAATTTCAAAATTTTCCATCTCAGCGTACACTTCATCAATTATTTTGAACATATCAATACTTTCTAGCTCATGCTCGAACTTTTCTAACTGAACTTTTGTTGCAGGGTTTTTTGCAATGATACTGCAACAATCTTTGTACTTTTTTATGCTCTCTTCATACGTTCCAATTGATTGTGCAATATTAATGATCTCCTGCTTATCAAATGAAATAAGAGGTCTAAAAATAGGAATAGAAACATCCATATGTGCTGCCCTAATATTTTCGAGTGTTTGGGATGCTACTTGCCCTACACTATCGCCCATAATAAGTGCCTTATATCCTTTCTCTTGGGCTAATTTTTCAGCAAGACGTATCATAAAATTACGAAACACAATAACTTCAAACTTTTCAGCAATATTGCCAAGCACCTTCATTTGATATGTGTGGTACGGAACAGTATACAGTTTTGATATAGCCTGAAATTTATTTACAATTTTAATTTGCTCAACAATCTTTGTTGTAAGTACTTCATCATTTTTTCTGAGCGAATGAAAATGCAGGAAATCCACTTGGCATCCACGCTTCATAAGCAAATAGGCTGCAACGGGTGAATCTATTCCGCCAGAATGCAAGCAAAGTACTTTTCCTGCCGTTCCCTGCGGCATACCACCGAGTCCATTATATCGTGTAACAAACATGTAGGCAGCTTTTTGCGTGATTTCAGTATAGATCTCTTTTTCTGCACCTTTGTATTGCACTTTAATACCTAAAGATTTTGCAACTTCACCAATCTGCGCGTTAATTTCGGGTGAAGTTAGTGGGAACTTTTTATCAGCACGTTTGGTAATAGGTTTAATTGTTTCAATTCCTTGCGCTTTTAATTCTTCTAAGAATATTTTTGCTTGCTCTCTTATTGCTAAGACACTTTTTCGTACATCATGAGCTAGTGCAAAATTCTTAATACCAAACACCGTGTTGAGGGCTTTGATTATGGTATCAGCGTCTTTTTTCTCATTGTTAACTGTACACACTATTCTTCCTTCATCACGGGTAACAGAAATGAACTCTACAGAATGCCTCTTAAACGATCGTCTAATGTTCTCACAGAGCTTTTGTTCAAAGTACCCCCTATTACGCCCCTTTAATACAAGTTCATTATGATGAATTAAAATTACCATTTAGATGTATATTCTTGAGTCGTTATTTAAAAAATGTAGTATAAAAAAGAAAAAATTTAGAAAGGTGAAAGATTTCCGTCTTCATCAATTCTCATAGCAGGCCCGTATAACTCGTCCTGACGTGTTGCAAGTGCTTCTGCTGCACGAATTAGTGCTACCTCAGAAACTTCGCCTGAAAATGGATCCCTGTGTGCATCTAACACAACTACCGTTGCATCATTTGCATCATGATGAAGTACTGCAATTCCAGCTTGGCCCTCTTCTAACCAGTCAAATTCAGGAGGTTGTGCTGGGCCCTGACCACTTAAGTAGTTATTGTGGCTGTATTTGTTCTCAAGCGGACCATTTACACCAACACCATCATATAATCGTGCATCAAATTCATGCATATTTGCAGGATCTAGTTGCCCACCGAGTACTCCTGCAAGTAATACACCTGCACCATATTCTGCGCTTGTGTTTCCGTTATACTGAGCATCTTCCCAATCATCAGTGCTTACAACAACAACCGGATCTTCTACACAATCAAGAAAGTTTGAAAGATCAGTACAATCTGGCCCTACTTCAGGAGTTGGTTCACCTTCTTGAGCAGGTGTTGCTTCTTCATCTGAGATATCATATAAGCCAGGAAGATCTGAACATGCTGCAAGTGACGCTGCAGCAGGAATTAAAAGTAATATACTTTGTAACGTATTTGCCATATTTTCCTAGAAATATGCTACAAATATATAAATGTTACTACTAATTAGTAAAGTTATTTGTATGCAATTGGATCTGAACTTTCACGCATTTCTTGTTCTAAAGGAGCCTGAAGAGAACAATTATGTTCATACGCACTATGAATACCCATATTGAATGCTGTTTTTGGAAGAGCGCCCAAAACTGGGCCAACAGGAATAACCTTTAGTTTTCCTTCATCAACTGCAGCTCGAACAAAGCCATAAGCTCTTTGCACAACATCTTCTACTGGAAGACAGGAATCGCCAGTTGTAACACCTATAGTAGCTTCCCCATATTGGTAGCCTAAGTCGTACGGATTAAAGATAAACGGTACTGATGCTGCAATAAGCATGGTTGTAAGGGCACAAATTGAAGTGAAGCGTGAGGGCATTGGCATCGTACCGAGAAATATCTTCATAAAGGTTCTGACATAAATAGGAAGCAAACCCTTATATACAGTCCTCAATTTTAGGCTAGCTTAAGCTTAAAGGAGTCATAAAAATGAAAGTTGAAAAAGGAAATATTGTTCAGGTTGAATATACGGGAACTCTTGATAATGGAGATGTGTTTGATGCATCTAAAAATCATGGTAAACCTCTAGAATTTGAAGTTGGGTCAGGTCAATTAATCAAAGGCTTTGATGAAGCAGTTATTGGCATGGAAAAAGGTGAAGAAAAAGAAATCAAGCTTGAGCCTGCTAACGCATACGGTGAAGTTCGCCAGGAACTCTTTAAGAAAATTCCACGTGATCAACTGCCTAAAGAGCAAGAACCAAAAGTGGGCATGATGCTCGGAATGCAATTACCTACTGGTCAGCAAGTTCCTGTTAAAATAACGGCTGTTGATGAAAAGGAAGTGACAATTGATTTGAACCATCCTCTAGCTGGTAAAAAACTTACTTTCAAAATCAAAGTTGTTGGGATTACTGAGAAGAAAGAAGAAAAGACCGAAGAGTAGACTTTTACTTTTTTTAGTATAATTTTTAAAGAATTCTTGTTTTTATTGTCTTATGAGTAGTGACAAGGCAAAGTTGTACGGGCTTTTAGTTGATTGGACAGAATTAGTAGCAAACGGCATGCCAGATGAAGATCTTGTGTTTGGTCTAAGACCGCTTAATGCAAGATTTATTACACTAGAAGAAAGAGTTTTTGGAAAAACAAGTGATGTTCTTAGAAGTCCAGGCGCAATGGCATACCACTACGTACGAAATGCACTTCTTGGCTATGTGCGGGGTGAAGATAAAGCTCCAAGAGCAGCGCGTGCAGCTGAACTCTTATCTGTGATTCCTCCTCCAGAGGATTATATCAAAGGATATGATTATGTTGGAGAGACCAAACTTCCTAGATAAATATATACAAATCTTTAAAAAGAAGGGATTTGCCCTTTCTCTTTCATGGCAAATAGTATGAAATGCGAGGTACAAAAGATTCTTGATCTTGCTGGTATTACAATCAATGGAGAACATGATTGGGATATCCAAGTTCATAACGAAGATCTCTACAAACGTGTTCTTTCAGGTGGCTCGTTAGCACTTGGTGAAGCCTACATGGATGGATGGTGGGATTGTAAGCACCTTGATCAGTTTTTTACAAAGATAATGAGCGCAAAACTTGATCGAAAGATTCTTTCAGCAGGACTCATCAAAAACCTTGTAAAAGCAAAACTGCTTAATGTGCAAAACAAAAAAGGATCTAAAAAGGTTGCCAAGGAACATTATGATTTAGGAAATAAATTCTATTCAGCGATGCTTGATAAAAATATGCAATACACTTGCGCGTATTACAAAGACACAAAAGATTTAGATACTGCGCAAGAACAAAAGTTACATCTTATCTGTAAAAAGGCAGGAATCAAGAAAGGCGATAAGGTACTTGAACTAGGTTGCGGCTGGGGTGGATTTGCAAAGTTTGCAGCAGAACATTATGGATGTAGCGTTACAGCATACAACATTTCAGAAGAACAAGTAAAGTTTGCGCGTGAGAGGTGTAAAGATTTGCCTGTAAAAATTGTTCTTGCTGACTATAGAGAGGCAAAAGGTGAGTTTGATAAGGTTGTTTCAATCGGTCTGTGTGAACATGTTGGATATAAAAATTATAAGACTCTTATGAAAACTGCTCACAATTGTCTGAAAGATAGCGGAATCTTTTTCTTACATACTATTGGAAAAGATAAGTCTGTTAAGGTAACTGATCCATGGATTCATAAATATATCTTTCCAAATTCAATGTTACCTTCGCTTCATCAACTCTCTGGTGCTTCTGAAGGGTTGTTTGTAACGGAGGATTTTCATAACTTCGGTCCATACTATGATATGACCCTTATGGCATGGTACAAGAATTTTACTGAGAATTGGGATCAATTTAAAGAACAGTATGGTGAGAGGTTCTTTCGTATGTGGACGTACTACTTACTTGCCTGCGCTGGTGCGTTTAGATCCCGAAGAATTCAATTATGGCAATTTGTGTTCTCTAAGGATGGAATTCCCGGCGGGTATGAATCTATTCGGTGATTTCTATGATTACCACAGAAGAGTTTGAGAAAAAGAAACAAGCTCTTAAAGATGAACTTCTTAAAGCGCAAAAAGAAGAAGGAACTATTGCATTAGGTAAATCTACTTCAAACTTGTTTCGCCATAGAAAACAAGGTAAGACAAACAAGATTAATGTTCGACATTTTAACAACGTTATTTCGATTGATACTAAGAATAAAACTGCTGATGTAGAAGGAATGACTCCCTACGAGACAGTTGTTGCTGAGTGTTTGAAACATAATTTAATGCCAACGGTTGTACCAGAATTAAAATCAATCACTGTTGGTGGCGCGCTTACTGGTGTTGGAATTGAATCATCTTCATTCAAATATGGATTAGTGCATGAAACTGTTCTTGAAAGTGAAATCATACTTGGAGATGGTAGAATTCTTACATGCACTCCTACCAATGAGCATAAAGATCTATTTTTTGGCTTTCCAAACTCCTACGGAACCTTAGGATATGCACTACGTGTGAGAATTAAGTTGATTCCAGTCAAGAAATATGTTCGGCTTACTCATTTGCAGTACACTGAAGCTGAAAAATATTTTGAAGACATTAAAAGACATTGCTTGGATACAAAAGTAGATTTTGTTGATGGCACTATTTTTAGTACATCTGAGATGTACATAACGCTTGGTGAATTTGTCGATTCGGTACCGAATAAGGTATCTGATTACACACACATGAATATTTATTACAAATCAATTCAAGAAAAGAAAACTGATTTTCTCACCATTCTCGATTACATTTGGCGATGGGATACTGATTGGTTCTGGTGTTCAAAACACTTTGGTGTGCAAAGAAAGTTTATAAGAAGATTATTTGGTAAGAAAAGACTGAATTCTAAAGTATATCAAAAAATTAGGCAATGGAATCACAAACATCCTATTCTTTCCAAATTTAGCAAGAGAAAGGAATCGATTGTACAAGATATTGAAGTTCCCGTTGATGTAGCGCACAAATTTGTCGATTTCTTTTTTGATACAATTAAGATTAAACCAGTGTGGGTGTGCCCTACGAAATTTTACAATAAAGAAGTTAATTTTCCCCTCTACCCAATGGATAAAGACACATTGTATATTAATTTTGGATTTTGGGACGTTGTACCAACAACTAAAGAGGATGGCTATTACAACAGACTGATTGAAAAAAAGGTGCGAGAATTGTCTGGTAAGAAATCCCTATATTCTACTTCCTTTTATTCTCAAGATGAGTTCTGGGAGTTGTATAATAAGAGGACATATGATATTTTGAAAAAGAAGTATGATCCAAATGGGGCGTTCTTAGGCTTGTATGATAAGTGTGTTGGTCGGAAATAGAACGGATAACTATATAAACAGCTTCTTATTTTAGCTCTAAGTTACGCATTTAAACGAATATCAGGAGAGCTTCAAACTCCGATGCAGGATATTCAAGCTTACAAATATTAAGGTGAAATCACATTGGCAAAAGAAATCGTAGAAGCATTAGTTGAAGGTGGTAAAGCTACAGCAGCACCACCTTTAGGTCCAGCTCTTGGTCCAACAGGTATTAATATTGGACAAGTAGTAGCTGAAATTAACAAAAAGACAGCTGATTTTAAGGGTATGAAAGTACCGGTAAAAGTGATTATTGAAAAAGAAACAAAAGAGTTTTCAATTGAGATTGGAACTCCACCAGCAGCCCAGTTAATTAAAAAAGAAGCTGGCGTTCCGAAAGGTGCTGGAAATCCTCTTGCAGAAAAAGTTGCAGACTTATTAATTGAACAGATCATTAAAATTTCTAACATGAAACAAGATGCTCTTTTAGGAAATTCAACAAAAGCTCGAGTCAAAGAAATTGTAGGAACATGCCAGTCAATGGGTATTTTAGTTGAAGGTATGCCTGCACAAGAAGCTCTTAAAGCAATTGACGAAGGTAAGTATGATGCAGAAATCACCTCCGGTAAAACAGAACTTACTGAAGAAGAGAAAAAGCATCTTGAGGAAGAAAAGCAAAGATTAGCTGCTGAGATGAAAGAGAGACGTGCAGAGTTTGAAGCTCAAGCAAAAACCATCCTTAAAGAAATGAAGGATGATGCTAAGAAATCGCGAAAACGAATGATTGAAGTTGGAATTCCAATGCCAATCATTAACGAGCTTGCACCTCTCGAAGAAAAGAAGTAGGCTTTTTTCTTTATTTTATTTTTTATAACTGAACATAGTGATATGGCACAATACAAAAGAACTCAAGAAAGAGGTTTCATTAGAGGACCAGAATTATTAGGTATTTTCCTTATTGGCAGTCTCGCCATGCCAGGTCTTTGGAATGATAATAGGACACTTGAACAAAGAGCTGAAGATGGGAGCCCTTGGCATCATCAAACATGGGACATACATGACAGTTTAAAAGATCAAGGTGTACCGGTTCAACTATGGAGCCATCACTCTTTGTGTATTGATCAAAGTTACACGCCGACAGGCGAAATTAGTGGAAACCTGAAATACATAGACCTTGGATGTAGGATCGACTCAGGCAATGTTACCGGAAAAGCATATTTAGTAATACCAGAAAATACCTCTTAGAGCTAGATACTATTTCTTATCTTTTATTTGATCTCGCAACTTCATCTCTCGTCGCTTCTTATTATATGATAAAACTAATCTGTGTACACTATCACGCATACGTCTAATATGAAGCATCATCTTACTGTTTTTATCAAATTTTCGTGGTTCTTGCTCATGTGGCAGATAAATTTCTTCCTCGCGCTTTGCAAGACCAATAATAGGTATCTGGACACCCAGCTTTTCTAACGAATCTACAGCTGAGCTTAACTGACCAGGGCCACCATCAATAATTATTAGATCTGGAAATGGAAGATTCTCATCTTTCAAATGTGCATACCTTCGTAGAACAACTTCTCTCATCGCACCAAAATCATCTTGACGGTTTAGAACACTTCTCACTTTAAATTTTCTATATGCATCCTTATTTGGCTTACCTGAAAGCCATTGTGTCATAGCACCAACAACATGTTCTCTTCCTAAGTTTGAAATATCAAAACATTCAATAATATTTGGTACTGTCGGCAAGTTTAATTTTTCTTGGATTTCTTTAAGAAGTGTGTTTTCAAGAGCGTAGCGTGCGTTCTTTGCTGCAAGTAACGCGAGTTTTTTCTTCTCACCTTTTTGGGGATGTACTAATACTACTTTTGTTTGCCTGATCTTACTAAGATACTTTTCAAGCACACCTTTTTGACCAACTGATTTCCAAAATTTTGTATTTACAATTATTTCATGGGGCACACTATGGCCTGAATAATACATCTTGATAAACGCTTCAAAAAGATCGTCATAAATCTCAAATTTGTATTGTTTTTTCCCTCGAATAACACCTCGTGAAATTGAAAATACAGTAATTGCTGCTTTAGTTTCATTTTGTTCTAAAGCTACAATATCTTGATCAAAAGACTTTATGAGATCAACTTTCTGTCTATCTTCCAGATGTAAAATCGCATTAATCTGTCTTTTCTTTTCAAGTGCAATTTCATACTTTCGCATCTTGGATGCTTCATCCATTTCACTGTTCAATTTTTTGAGAAGATCTTTTGTATTACCTTTGAGAAATGCTATGACATTATTAACCTGCGCAGAGTATTCAATCTCATCAACATTTTGTATGCAAGGTGCACTACATAGACCAATATGGTAATTTAGACATGCACGTTTAGGAAGGGTTCTACAATTACGAATGTTAAAAAGTTGGATGCTAAGTTGTATGAGCTCACGTCGTGCACTTCCATCAGTATACGGTCCAAAAAATGTGCCATGTTTAGTAACTTTTCTAGCAGTATAAATTCGGGGGAAGGTATCATTACTAATACCGATGTATGCAAAGCTTTTGCTATCTTTCAGATTAATATTATATTTGGGAGAATGTTGTTTGATCAGTTTGTTTTCTAACAAAAGTGCTTCAACTTCAGTATCTACTACAATAAAATCTATCATATGAATATTTTTAACAAGAAATTGTGTTTTAAGTGAATGGTTTTTGTTTTGAAAATAACTTGATACTCTCTTTTTAATGTTTTTTGCTTTACCAATGTAGATGATATTTCCAAGTCTATCTTTAAAGAGGTAGACGCCAGCTTCTTTTGGTAAGAGGGTTAGGTTTGGCATGGTAAAAAGTAATGGTAAAACTTTATAAATGTGTATGAGTAAAATATGTTTGCTCACACATTGTGGCATAGCCAAGTTCCTTTGTGAACACCTTGTATTCGATCACCTCAATTGCGTTATGCGCAACATGGGCCTGAGAGAACTAAATACATATCAGAGCTCCCCACTTTGTGTGAGTACCTTATAACACCTTCTTCAAATACTCGCCAGTATGTGACGCTTTAATTTTAATTAATTCTTCAGGCGTGCCACTCGCAATTGCTCTACCACCTTTCTCGCCACCCTCCGGTCCTAAATCAATAATATGATCACAACATTTGATAACATCTAAATTATGCTCAATAACAAATACGCTGTTACCCTTATCAACTAATCTATTCAGAACCATAATGAGTTTCCGAACATCTTCAAAATGAAGACCAGTTGTTGGTTCATCCAAAAGATATAATGTTTTCCCCCGTTTTACTTTTGCAAGTTCACGTGTTAATTTGATACGTTGCGACTCACCACCAGATAACGTGGTTGAGCTTTGTCCTAATTTAATATACCCAAGACCCACATCAAAGAGAGTTTGCAACTTACGCGCAATCCCCTTATGATTCTCAAAGAATGCTAAAGCATCTTCAACACTCATTGCAAGAACATCAGCTATATTATGGCCTTTATACAACACTTCAAGTGTATCCTTATTATACCGCTTACCCAAACAATCTTCACACTCAACATACACATCGGGCAAAAAGTTCATTTCAATTTTGATCATTCCATCACCATGGCAGGTTTCACACCTCCCTCCTGGAATGTTGAACGAAAAACGACCAGTTTTATATCCACGCATGCGTGAAGTTCTCGTATCTGCAAAAATTGATCTAATATCATCAAACAGTTTGGTATACGTTGCAGGGTTTGATCTAGGAGTTCTTCCAATCGGATCCTGATCAATGACAATAATATCACGAACAGTATCTGGAATAAGAAGACCGTCATGTGCGCCAACCTTAATGTTTGTTTTTGAAAATTGTTTTTTTAGCGCAGGAATAAGTGTCTGGCTCATTAACGTAGACTTTCCTGAACCAGAAACACCAGTAACACCACACAGAATTCCCATTGGAAACTCAACAGTTATATTCTTTAGATTATTTTCTGATGCTCCTTGCAGGATTAATGATGATGTTTTCTTTCGACGAACAGCAGGCACCCCTATTTTTGCTTTACCAGACAAAAATTTGCCAGTTAATGATTCTTTACTATGTTTTACTTTTGATGGGGCGCCCTGCGCAACTATGTGTCCACCATGCACTCCTGCACCTGGACCCATATCTATCAAATGGTCTGCAGCTAGCATTGTTTCTTCATCATGCTCAACTACAATCACAGTATTGCCCAAATCTCTAAGCTTTTCAAGCGTTTTAATAAGTTTACTATTATCTCGCTGATGTAAGCCAATTGAAGGCTCATCTAAAATATAGAGAACACCCATTAAATTCGCACCAATCTGTGTTGCAAGCCTGATACGTTGAGCTTCCCCCCCAGAAAGAGACCTTGCTGAACGTGAAAGAGAAAGATAATTAAGACCGACACTATTTAAGAAACCTAAACGATCCACAATTTCTTTGAGAACCTGCTTTGCAATAAACCTCTCTTTCTCGTTAAGTTTTTTGGGCAGCTTTTCAAAAAAGTGAAGTGCTTTTTCGATACTTAAATCAGTAATCTCAATAATTGATTTTGAATCAATTTTTACAGCCAAGATAGTGTCTTTAAGCCGTTGTCCGTTACAAGTATGACACGGACGCGATGCCATAAAGTGTTCGATTTTTGCTTTACGATAGTTAGAATTTGTTTGTTTGTAGAGACGCATAGTTTGGGGGATTATTCCCTCCCAACCTTTATCCATGTGCATTCGAGCACCAGTGCTCCATTTGCCTTTAATTGATTTATCTGTTCCATACATAAGAACATCAAACTGTTTCTTACTAAACTTTGAAAGGGGTGTGAACACATCAAATCCAAAAGCTTTTCCAACAGCAGCTATTTGTTGTGTGCGCCACTTCAGATCCATTTTGCCATAAATTGCAATAGCACCATTAATGATACTTTTAGACATATCAGGAATCAAAAGTTCTGGAGCAACTTCCATATGCTCACCTAAACCTAAACAGTTAGGACATGCACCAAATGGAGAGTTAAACGAAAACATTCGTGGCTCTAGCTGTTCAAACGTTACATCTGTATGGTTCGGGCACGCACCATAGGTTGAATACAAAGTCTCACCAGCGCCACGAGAAAGTTGTTTTGCTTTCTTACTCTGTTCATATTTTGCATCTGGATCTAAAATAAGAACTGTTCCACTTGATTGGTTTAGTGCTTGTTCGACTGCCTCCGATAATCTTAATCTATTATCATCATTAATTTCTATTTTATCGACAACTGCTTCAATCCAGTGTTTCTCGTAACGTTCTAATTTAACTTTAATATCAAGAAGTTTAGAAATTGTACCATTTACTCGTACTTTTGTAAACCCATCTTTCCTAAGATCCTCAAAGACTTTTTCGTGTGTTCCTTTAATTCCTCGAATGATTGGTGCTAATATAATTAGTTCTTTTCCACTATCACCCATAATCATGTTCACAATATTTTCAGCCGAGAGAGGTTTAATAGCACTATCACACTTTGGACAGTGAATAGTTCCAACTCTTGCATAAAGTAATCGCAGATAGTCGTAAATTTCTGTGACTGTTCCTACAGTTGATCGCGGGTTCTTGCTTGTCGTTTTCTGTTCGATAGAAATTGCTGGTGAGAGGCCTTCAATACTATCAATATCTGGCTTGTTCATAATACCTAAGAATTGTCTTGCATAGGCTGAAAGAGATTCCACATATCGCCTCTGTCCTTCAGCATAGATGGTGTCGAAAGCTAAGGTTGATTTTCCCGAACCAGAAAGACCCGTAATAACTGTTAATTTGTTTCGAGGTATCTCTACATCAATGTTTTTGAGATTATGTTCTCTTGCTCCTTTAACCTTTATGTCTTTTAACACACTTTAGACCTCATAAGCTCTTTGCAAGAGAACGACCAAAAATCCTTGATTTTTGAGTATGTTCTCTTGCTCCTTTTACTTTTATATCTTTGAGCATAGTATTTATATCCTAGAGAATATACCAAATCTAGAAGTGTTTTATAAAGGTTCTGCGCACTTGTCTAGTGGGTGTGAGCAGATCATACCTCAATAAAGGTAAGTGGAATAAAACCAGCTTTCTCATATGTTTTTTGAATTCTAACCGTAGTTAAGAGATGTTCAAACGCTTCTTCAACTCGCCAAAGGCAACGTCCTTGAATTTTTTTTTGAGCATAAAGTGTGTGAACACTTCGATCGCCAAAACTTCTTCCAAAAATTGGGAGATACATCCCAAAATTAAGTAAAGGTAATTCTCCGTCTAGCCAAGGTATTGGAGATGCTGTACAGACAAGTGGTTCTTGCTCACCAAAAAAACGTCTATTCAACGCGTGTGTAACTTGATGTGGATGTGGAAAAACAAGATCATCTTTAATTTGACCCTCAACAATATCTTCTCGTCCATATTTCCTGGGGCCAGCACCTAGCACATGTACTTTTCCAACAAAACATCCATCATACGTTTGACCTGCAAGTTCACCTGCTTCTTCTTCAAATTCAAGGGAATAACTGCCGGCTAAGTCAATTCTGTGTAAAAACCTTGTATGAACATATTCTGGGTGCCATTCAGGAACATTTGAACAAAGAACTGTATCAATGATGCCATCAGGATTCATGTAGAGATTAAAAGTCCTCTGAGTAGGATCAGCCAATGCTCTTCTAAGTACACCTATAACAGATGATCTCACACCAATTGGTTCTAACTTACTAAGAATTTCAGCAACTTGAAGTGGTGGCCTTACAATATCAGCTCTTGCATTTGCAACTTCTGTTACAATACTCCCAATATCTGCAACTTTCTGTATGAAAGGATGTGGATTGAGATGAGGATGGTTAAGGCCCATAACAAAAAATTAGGTCGGCGAGGTTATAAGTTTTACTATCCGATAGTAATCACCCACAAGTATTTAACTAAAATCATCCATACAACACTATTCCTACAATCACTACAGCATACACAATTGCCCAAAGTGACCACATCAATGTGAAACGTTTCTCTTTCTTATGAACACTATACAAAAGCAAAGGAACTGTAAAAGCTAAAAACAAGCACCACGTTAGAAGAGAAACGCCACTTGCATCTTTATACCTCCAGATTTTGTAGATTTGAGGAACCGCTGTTAGAGGGTACAAGATAGCAATGATTGAGACAAGAGATGTTAGTGCCCTTATGTAAACTGTTTCTTTTACGCTCATTCAGCGTGTCTTCTAAATTGGCTTATATAAATTTTTACATAAACAACAACTTAACAACAGAAAACACAACAACAACTGTAAAGACAACTTTCACCAATGAACTTCCTTTTTTTACTGCAATATGTGCACCAATATACGAACCTGCCATACCCCCAAGCATTAAGGATATTCCAATCACCCAATCAATAAGACCATAATACGCAAAAATAATCGTACTTACAATTGCTAACGTTCCACCAGTAATTCTGCGAATAGCATTCACCTCAAGATAGGTTAAACCCATAAAGAAGATGAGAGAAAGAGAAGAGAGAATTCCACCACCAACACCTAAGAACGAATCAATAATAAAAATAAAGAAATTTACAATATACCCTAGATATACTCTCATTCTCGATACAACTACTTTTTGTAGTCCGAACGATTTTTTAAGGAACGTGAAGGGCAGTGCTACAAGCATCATAATTGCTATGAGATTTTTTACCAAAACTTCATTTACGGAAAGCAAGATATTAGCACCAATAATTGTTGCAACTACTGTAATTGCAGCAAGAGTTAGTGCAATTGTCCAATTAATTTTTTTGAATTTATGAAATTGATATGCAGCAACGCCATGACCACCAATTGCAGAAAATTTCCGTGTTGCAACAGTTACTTTTGGCGGCACGCCTAATAAAAGAAGAAGGGGCGCTTCAATAAGGCCCGCTCCACCCCCTGCAAGGTTTGAGAGCATACGTGCAATAAAACCAATTACAAAGAACAAAAGGAGCATTATTAATTCCATGAACATGCAGAATTATCAGCGTTATAAAAGTTTTATGTGGCATAACCTTATAAAGCAAACCATATATCTGAGGCTATGCAAAAATTTGTACGGAAACCTGGACAATCAAAAGCAAAGAAACCTAGAAAATCTTTTCGTGGATCTAGAGATTCAGACAGATCTCCTTCTAGAGGAAGAACAAGATCACCTCGTTCGCGTGATTCTGGAAAGTCAAGGGAAAGGAGTTCAGCTAGATCATCATTTAGAGGAACTCGGGAAAAAAGAAGCTCACGAGCTAATGAGAGATCAAAAGTAATCTGTTCTGCATGTAACACACAGTGTGAGGTTCCTTTTAAACCGACTTCTGATAAACCAATCTTTTGTAGTGATTGTTTTAAGAAAAATTCAGGTTCAAAAGCAGGTAATAATGATTTAGCTGAAGTACATCGAAAGCTTGATAAGATTCTAAAATTATTAGAAAGGTAGTTTAAGTTTATATTCTCCGAATAGAACTACACCAAAACTTGTGCTTGAGCACCTTTGAGAAGTGAGAAGTAAACTTCAGGTGACCTGAGTAAATTATGCTCTCGTTTTCTTAATGTATCAAAGATTCCCCTTAGAGAAGAGTCAAATAGTTTCCCTTCAGTATAACCAAAAAACTCATCTACATCGAAACCCATCTGTTCATATCTTAGTGCAAGAACACCAGCATCCAACTTATCTAATTGTTTCGCAAGAATCGCTCTTTTTGTTTGTCCAACGGTATATTCTTCCCACAAGCTAAATGCCAATGATCCATAAGAAATGATTCCTGTTAATGTACCCATAGCTTCTCGTTCTCTAGCATGCTTGATTATATCAGGGATTTTATCATGAGGAGTTATGTCCCCAACTATGTTTTCTGCCCAATCATGTACTAAGAGCATCTGAACAAGATGTAGATCACCAGTAAAAAGCCAAGCTGCTTGTGCACTTCTATAAGAATGGTCTGCAACTGATTCACAAAGAGTACCTAAAATTCCTTTTCTGACCCAACCTGCTCTTGGAACGTTTGCTAGAAGAAAATTAGTGTACGCACCAAAGGTTGATACAGATTCTGGGCTAAACATAGGTCTTTTTTGCTCTCCTACTTTAAAAAAGTTCAGGTGGACATTAGAATTATTTCAACTCTTTTTCAAATCTTATCCCTTCAAAATCAACACCAACTATCTTGTGGGTTTCTTTTCCTTTACCAATATACCCGAGATTTTGATAGATTTCATTCTTTTCAGCGTATTCTGATGCATACAAATATACCTTTAAAAGACCTAACTCTTTTGCCTTATTCTCAATTGCTGAAATAAGCTTTTTACCATATCCTTTTCTAAAGTGCTTTTCATCAACATACAAAAAATTGATGTACCCATCAGGTTTCATCGAAACAAAACCCACTACATCGTTTTCTATCTCAAGAACAAGAGTTATATCTTCACTCATAATCTTGTGAGGAATTTCAAGATTTGGAAACAAAATAATCCTTTTTTGATCTTTGTTAAGGTGTTCATAATTAAATTTAAGTGTTGTTGAATTGTAAATTTCCACAATCCTTTGAATATCTTTAGGGTCATATTTTCGTATCATCATTTTTTCCTAGTTGCCTTAAATGCTTTCTCTTCATCCTTTCGCTGCTGCACACGAATCATTTCTTCTAACACATCACGTAGATCAATTGCTTTTTCAAAATCAAGCTCTTCAGCAGCCTTTTTCATTGCTGCTTCCGTTTCAATAATCTTCTTATGAATATCGTGCTTACTGAGGTGTTTAAGGTCTTTAATCTCACGTGTTTTAGGTGCAATACTCTTCTCAACAGTCTTAGGAATAATTCTATGCTTTTTGTTAAAAGCAATCTGCTCAGCTCTTCGTTTTGCAGTAATATCTATTGCTCTTTGCATCGAACCCGTCATTCTGTCAGCATACAAAATAACACGACCATGAACGTTTCGCGCTGCCCTTCCAATTGTTTGAATAAAACTTCTTTCATCACGTAAAAACCCTTCTTTGTCAGCATCTAACATTGCAACCAAACTTACTTCTGGTAAATCAAGCCCTTCACGAAGCAAATTGATTCCTACAAGAACATCAAACTCACCTGCTCGAAGTGCACGGATCAATTCAATCCTATCAAGAGAATGAATTTCTGAGTGCATATAGCGAACTTTTATCTCTTCTTTTGCTAAATAGTCAGTCAGATCTTCTGCCATGCGTTTGGTAAGTGTTGTTACAAGTACTCTTTCACCTCTGGCAACAGTTTTATGAATCTCTTTAATCAAATCGGGTACCTGTGTTTTGATCGGACGAACATCAACCAACGGATCTAAAAGACCAGTTGGTCTAATTATTAAATCCACTACTTGGCCTGAATGTTCAAGTTCGTATGGACCGGGTGTAGCTGATACAAACACCACGTGCTTGAAATATGTTTCAAACTCATTGAATTTAAGAGGCCTATTATCAAACGCGCAGGGAAGCCTAAATCCATACTCAACTAAATTTTTCTTTCGTGCATAGTCACCTTTGTACATTGCACGTGATTGTGGCAATGTTTGATGCGACTCATCAATAATAAGCATGAAATCATCACCAAAATAGTCTAACAGGACATAAGGTGGTACACCTTTTTTTCTTCCATCAAAATGGCGAGAATAATTTTCAATTCCTGAACAATACCCTAACTCTTGAATCATCTCTAAATCATAGCGTGTTCGTTTCTTAAGACGCTCAGCCTCAAGCATTTCAAGTTCTGGTAAGCGTTCTTTAAGTTCTTCCTTGATTGCTGCCATCGCATCGCTCTGCTTTGATTCCGGAACAACAAACTGTTTTGCAGGAAACAGTTTTATTGAATCAATTGTACTAATAATTTCACCCGTTACATGATGCATCTCTGAGATGGCATCAATCGTATCACCCTCAAGTTCAACGCGGATAACAGTCTCATCATATGCCGGAAAAATGTCTATTGTGTTCCCACGCACTCGAAACCGCCCATTTTCTAACGCCGTATCATTTCTCTCATAGAGCATTTCAACCAATCTTGTGATCAGTTTTTGACGTGTAAGTTTCGCGCCTTTTTCTAGTTCAAGTGCTAATGCTGCATAGTCTTTTGGATTTCCAGCACCATAGATACAGGAAATTGATGCAACAACAATCACATCTTTTCTAGCTAAAAGAGTTGCCATAGTTTTAAGACGCATCTTTTCAATTTGTTCGTTTATTGTAGCTTCTTTTTCGATGTACGTATCAGAGGTTGGCAGATAACTTTCTGGTTGGTAATAATCATAGTATGAGATGAAATATTCTACTCGATTTTGTGGGAACAATTCTTTTAATTCAGAATATAACTGGGCCGCAAGCGTTTTGTTATGTGCAAGGATTAGCGTTGGCTTCTGCACTTTCTCAATTACATTTGCCATCACAAATGTTTTTCCTGAGCCAGTAATCCCAAGCAATGTTTGCATTGGATTTTTCAAGAAACCTGCAACGAGTTTTTTTATAGCTTCAGGCTGTCCACCTGCTGGTTTGAAACGTGATTGAAGCTTGAATTTCATCTAAATTCTAAGAACAAGCACCTTTTATATGCTTTATGCGTAGTTGTCCAGTGGGCAAAGAAAACTTCTACCGTTTCCGAATCTTATCTAACTCTTCAATTTCTGCTTTCTTAATGGAAAGAATGGTCTCAGAGAGCTTTTCAATAAGAGATGCCAACTGCCTAGTTTTTTGCATCTGACGAAGCATTAATGTTACAAGCACAATTACTTCAAGAAGAATGATAAAAATGATGATACTTAACCCAAATACAACCTCAATTAGAGGGATATCAATTCCAAATATTAGCATTTATCTACCACCTTCTTTACACTAAAGCTTATTTTGCAAAATATAAAGCTTTCTACTATTTAAAGAGCTCTGAGAGTTCTTCATACGACTCCCGAACCTCTTTTTGAACGCTACTTTCCACATTAGTATCTTTAAGAGCAGTCCTAACAGTAACAATTCCTTTACTTGTCCTTCTTTTTACACTCTCTCGGAAGAAAAACAAAAATCCTACAACACCAAGCATCAAAACAACAAATAATCCATCCATAAAGGATGATCGCATAGTTCCAACAATTGCACCAGTCAAATGGTTTGAACTTGAAGGAAAAGTAAAAGCATCCCGTTCTTCTTTATCAAACTCAAGTTCATGGATATCACGGGTAATAACTTCACCATTTTTTATTATGCTTGATTTAAGACCATACAAGCCAGAGTAAATATGTTCATCATACTCAAATTGCTGTGCGAAGACAAAATTTTCTCCTTTTGCAATATCATATGGCCCAAATAGTTCCCCATACCGTGCACTTGATTCACTATTCGCTCTAAGCGTGTGCACAAACCCATATTTGTTTGGAACTCCACCCTTATCTTTTCCATCTTGTGGTTTGACAAGGGACACTTCTAAATAATAACGATCAACGTTTGGATCACCAGATCCACCAAATACAGCACTTCCAGTTAAAGAATTTGATGTTCCTTCTTCTAAAACTAAGAGCTCTTCAGCTGATGCGAGTGCGAGATACATATCAAACACATGATTCTGTGTATCTAAGTCCACTGAGGTTAATGAAACAAGAGAATTATCATACGCAATATCCTGTTCATAAAAGACTTCGTTAATATCAGAGGAGATAAGTTGCAAAGTGGCTGCAACATCTTTTTGAGTAGTAAACGGGCTGGATACAACAACTGCAAATTCTAATTCTTGCCCTGGCTCTAGTTTTATTATTCCATCTTCTGTTACTGCTCCTTGAACATGAATTTGTGGCAAAAAGAGTGTTCCTTCCACAGGCTCTGACGAAAGAGAAATTTTAGAGATACGTTGTGGATATGCACGCTTTGTTACAATGAAATTGGTTTCAACACCTAAAAGGGGCTCGTCTGAATCTACAAAGGGTTCAAGGTTCAATGTTTTATCACCTGTATTAGTAATAGTGAATGGAATCTGAAGGCTGGTTGGTATATTTGAAACTAAATCCTCAATTAAGGACCCAATATATCCTCTCCCTACAAGATTCTGTGATTCTCCTGTGTCAGTTGCAACGCTTGCAGTACTCACTCTTACTGGTGCAGTTACAACACTTACACTTTCAGTAATCTCACTTATTGTTGAATACACTGCTTTAGGTGCTGCTGATGGAGCAGATGGAGCTGGTGCTGAAGGACCACCACTGCTCGTGGATGTACTTGTAGAACTTGATCCGCCACCAGAACTAGATCCGCCCCCTCCTCCGCCAGAGCTTGAGGTAGAAGAGCTTGTTGAACTTGCTGAAGTGATTGTTGTTAACGGAAGATAATCTCCACCATTGGTGATATTATACTGATCATTCGTTCCATTAAACTGAATATTTGTATCCCCAACAGTATCCCCGCTCTCATTATAAGGAAAAGAGCCTGAACCATCGTCTAACCCGGTATAGTTTGACCAAAAGTTTCCACCCTGACAAGATCCTCCAATTATGTTTGTATAACCAGATATTGAACAATTGTATGTAACATTCCATGTATTGTTTGCTGTATCAACAACATTATATGTTGCATTGACCACATTATTTAAGATCATATTAAAGTAGGAATCTGTTAAGTTAAGACCAAGAGTTGCATCTCTAATAATATTACTTTTGATTCTGCTCAGATTAATCTGATAGAATTTTATTCCTGTCCCTATTTTTGTGAT
The DNA here is from genome assembly GCA_964498285.1 of uncultured Methanosarcinales archaeon. Classification (GTDB taxonomy): domain Archaea; phylum Nanobdellota; class Nanobdellia; order Woesearchaeales; family GW2011-AR9; genus CAZCGN01. Next base: position 94,260 of record CAZCGN010000002.1, on the reverse strand, counting down.
GGTATGATTCTCTATAATAATTCCTTGCGCGGGGTCAGCAGAGATACCAACTGAAAAATTACTAATGGTAAGATCAGTTACAGTTGCATTATTTGAGCTTTCAAGAAGTATTCCCACCCCAGTTCCATCTCCTGAAAGAATAGTATCATCAAACTCATTGAAGTGGGACTCTGTAACATTCATCCCGTGAACATTCTTTGTAAGATTAAGACCTTTAAAGGTGCTTTGGTTTATTTTAAACAGAGTTAGCGCATGAGAAGTACTGTTTTCAATAGTAATATTTTCAACTAAAATTCCTACAGCTGGATCAGCAAATACTCCTATTGAAAAATTGTTAATGGTAAGGCCAGTTATCGTTGCATTATTTGAATCTGTAAGAGACATGCCTCTCCCTGATCCATTTCCATTTAATACAGTGTCATCAAAGGTATTAAAATGTGATTTAGTAACATTTATTCCATGCAAATTATCCTGAAAAAGATTTCGTAGGATTTGGCTTTGATTAATTTCATACAAAGATAATCCAAAAAACTCACTGTTAGTAATAGTAAGATCCTGTAAAATAAGACCTATCGCAGGATCAGCAAAGAACCCTGTTGAAAAATTCGAGATTGTCAAGTTCTTAACAGTAACATTGCTTGCATTTGTAAGAGCTAAACCATTTCCTGATCCATTCCCCGTAATTGTAAACCCGTTACCATCAATTGTAATCCCCTCTGCAGCTATCGTAAAACATGGACCTGAAACTGCAAGATCACCGTTGAATGAAATATCTCCGGCTACTGGACCACATGCAACTTCTTGAATTGTCACAGAACTGTTTGTCGTACCAGTTTCGTTTACAACTCCATCGAAGGCATGAACCGAACAAGTCCAATTTTGCCCAATTCCTGTTGCATTGGTACTCACGTTTACGATATTCGTGAGAACTCCATTGCTAATGCTTGTTGAGTTTCTCAGATAGATCGCAGAATTGTTATAGAGAACCCATTCTGCTGTGAGAGTTTGTTCAACATCAAGGTCCGTTGCACTTACATAGCAAGTAAGAGTGTCTGTAGAATAATTGCTTGCAGTTGTTGAATTGAATATAACACTGATGGTATTTGGAACGGTATTAAGAATTGTAATATTTCCTGAGCAAGCTATTGCACCATCTTCCTCTCCATCATTAGGAGTAACACAAACTGACCAGTTATCAAAAGCCTGTGTCTCATTTGCATGTAGGATCTTTGTTTGATTATTGTATAAAGCAAGAATCTGAGCAGCCGAAAGTGTACGGTTAAATATTAGCACTTCATCAATTGTTCCATTAAGAGTGGAAGAGGCGTTTGCTGGTCTTCCAATGTAACTATAAACTGGAGTTAAATCTTCGATGGGATCTCCTGCTAAAGAGATATTTGCCTCAAGGACACCGTTAACATATAAACGAGCCCAGCTAGCACTTTCATAGGTTGCTGTGATATGATACCACTTGTCGTTCTGTATCTTTGTTGTTCCTGAAATGCTATTAAAGTTTCCACCATCTTGAAAAAAGAAATTTGCAACACCCACACCATTTGCTGAGCTATTTCCAATAGATGTATGAACCTCTAAGGTAGAAGGTACATTACCAAATCCATCATATGAATCACCACCACCATTAGATGTATAAACCAATATCTGGCCAGTGGCATTATCATCTGTCTTCACCCAATGTGCAATTGTTCCCTTCTTTGTAGGAAACTGCACCGAAGAGATATTAATAAAGTCACTACTTCCTAAAAAGGTGTACACACCTTTCCCATTGTATCCTCCACCTGCACTCCAAGAAATATCCGGACTTTCTGACCCGTTATTAGAATATCCACTGTAATCCCATGTATTGTCCGTGATTGTTCCATTGATCTTCTCAAATGGCATATTGAGAACAGTTATTGAAGTGCCATTAACATACCAATTTGTAATATTTGTCGTATTATCACCATTGATATCTGAGATATCATATCTCAATGTAATATTTTGACGTGTGTTATTACTTGACCTGTTTGTAGAGTTTATAACAAGATTAGAGATAACAGGAGCTAGGTTATTTCCTTCAGTTATTAATATGTCATCAGAGCACACCCTTTCACCATCCTCACTTCCATCATTTGGCGTAATGCAAGCTGTCCAGTTATCACCTGCCTTGAGTTCTTGTGGAACAATAATATCTGTTTGGTTTCTGAATATGGAAAGTACTTGTTCTTCTGAGAGTGACCTATTAAACACCATTAATTCATCAATTAGTCCGTCAAGGTAGTCTGCTGTTGCTGCGCTGCGCCGTCGTCCAATAAAAATATCTAGATCCACGGAGAAATTAGTTTCTTGAGTTTCTTGTGATAATTGTTTATCACCATTAAGAAATAAAGTAACATTATATCCTATTGCTCTTGTAACTGCGATATGATGCCAAGTACTATTCGTAAGGCTATACGGAGCCCTAAATGTTTCACCAGTTGTGTCAACACCGTTCATAAAAAAGGTGAGATTCCCATCGTCATCAAGTTGGAGATAGTATCCGTGATCTACAGAATTGAGCCAAGCCCCCAAAATTGTACCCGCATTAGTATCTGATGTATTTATCCATGCACTTATGCTAAAGTTATACTGTGCAAGTCTGATTAATGAGTTGTTTGTGGTTAGATTAATAAAACCAGTTGTGCCATCAAATAGGTATGCTGCCTTCCCATCGTACCCGTCTGTTGGAGCGAAGGTAACCTCATTTTGTACCGATCCGTTATTTCCAAACCCACTATAATCCCACGCATTATTAGTTATTGTACTATTTATCCTCGTAAATGGCATGTTTAGAAGAGTTATTGAGGTGCCATTCACATACCAATTCGTTATGTTCTTAACAGCATCTCCATTCGCATCACTTGTTTGCCAGAAGAGCGTTAAATTCTCAACACTACTATTGGTAGAAACATTCGTTGAGTTCAACACCACATTACTTACAACCGGAAGAACATTAGCCAGAACAGTCACATTGGTTGCTCCACTGCATACAGTTGTACTATCATTCTTCTTGTCGTTTGCAGTAACGCAGGCGGACCAATTATTCCCAACAGTTGTTTCATTTGAAACTATGGTGTTCCAGTCAGGATCTATATACAATCTGTAAATCTGCTCATCAGAAAGAGATCTGTTAAACACCAAGATATCATCAATGGATCCTTCAAGGTAGGCTGCACCTGCATTCTTTCCAAATCGTAAATTTCCATACGAAGAGTTACTCAAGTTTCCAAATCCGTTCCCAACAACATTTTCTGTTCCATTATAGAAAATAGAAATATTTGTTCCATTCCAACGTGCTGCAATAAAATGATATTGACCTTCGGAGATATTGATCCCAGTTGTTGTCACACCAACCCCATCACCAAAATTATCGATATCCCAGTTGAGACTACCATTAGCAAGGTTAAGAAGATCGAACTTTGTAGCTTGATTATTTCCTACAATTGTTCCAGTATCTTGTACTTCAGCACGAACCCAAAGAGTAATTGTGAACCCATTAACAAGTGATTGGTTAATTACAACGTTTGTTTCTATAAATGAGTCAGCACCACTTAGATCATACACTGCAAACCCATCATATCCCCCACTTTGGTTGTATATCATTGTCCCATTTACTGTTTTGTTGTTTCCATACCCAGAATAATCAAATAAGTTATCCTTATTTTTGTTCGTAACATTTTCAAAAGGCATGTTAAGAACTGTAAGAGAAATCCCATTAACATACCAATTCGTAATATTTTTAAGAGGATCTGAATCAGCATCGGTAGCTGCAACAATACGAGTTAAGTTTTGGTTTGTATCATTCGTGAGTATGTTTGTTGAGTTTATAGCAACTCCACCAACTACAGGTGGTGCTGCTATCAAGAGTTGTGAGCCTTCACTGCTCCCTGCCGCATTTAAAGAGGCTCCTTGCAGAGAAGATAATTCTTCACCAGAAGAAGAGGCCATATCCTGGGATGGGCTATTAGACACTCCTTCTGGTGAGGAATTAAGTGTGAATGTGTTTTGAGTAAAATTTGGCGCAATAAGTGGATGTGAGCCTTCACTAATTGCAGCACCAGTGATATTATCTTCTGAAAATGTTAAGAATGTAGCAAACAGGAATAGAAGTGCAAGCAGAGAAAACAAAATAATAGTACTACGCTTTTGAACCACCTCTAAATACACCCCTTACTTTTCAACGTAGTTTAAAAGAAATAATGACTCTCTTCCAAACCCATCCCAAGATAAATCATATAATTAGGGTTTATAAATGTTACTTGAAATCATCCATAAAATACTCTTAAATTATCTCAACTGCATAAATTGCAAGAAGAATCTCTCCTATCACACAAACCTTTATTAATCTCGCTTAACTTATTTTCGTTGGTGAGGACATAGATGTATGAGGGGAGTATTCAGTCGGCTCTACAGAAGCTTAATTCTTCTAGTGAAGGGCTTACAGTCAGTCAAGCAAAACATAGATTAGGGAGATATGGTTTAAATGAGATTGAAAAAGGCCATCACATCAACCCTTTCAAAATATTTGCTGAACAATTTGCATCACCCTTAGTATGGATCCTTCTTGTTGCCCTTGTTATCTCAGTATTCTTAGGAGAAATTGAAAATGTTATTGTTATTGCCATCATTGTAGTACTTAACTCAATTCTTGGTTTTATTCAGGAGTTTCGAGCAGAAAAGTCTATTGAAGCATTGCAGAAAATGGCCTCTTTGCAAGCAAAAGTGATCCGATCTGGTAAGGAGATTAAAATTGATAGCAAGTATCTAGTTCCTGGTGATGTCATCATTATTGAGACTGGTGATAAGATTCCTGCTGATTGTCGGTTACTTGAAGTACATGATCTTAAGACACAGGAAGGACCATTAACGGGGGAATCGCTCCCAATACATAAACTAACTTCTGCTCTTCCGAGAAATACTCCACTTGCTGAACAAAAAAATATGGTGTTTGCAAGCACTGTTGTAAGTTTAGGAAGAGGAAAAGCCATTGTAGCAAAAACAGGGATGAACACACAAATTGGAAAAATTGCAACAATGATCTCAGATTCACATCCGAAATTCACTCCTTTGCAACAAAAATTGCGGCAATTAGGAACATACCTTACAATTGCTGTTGTTGTTGTTGCAATCATTGTGTTTCTTGCAGGATTTTTAACAGGAACTGCAGCATCTATCATGTTTTTAACCGCAATCGCCCTAGCCGTTGCAGCAATACCTGAGGGCCTGCCAGCAGTTATCACTGTATCTTTAGCGCTTGGCGTGCAGAAAATGATCAAGCGTAATGTTCTTGTGCGAAAATTGCCTTCAGTTGAAACATTAGGCAGTGTCAACATTATTTGTACAGATAAAACTGGAACACTTACACATAACCAAATGACCGTAACCAAAATATGGGAAAGCAATACTGTATACGATGTAACCGGTTCTGGATATTCATCATCTGGTGCGTTTGCTGTTGATAAAAAATTGGTTAAGCCAAATTCTTTACACCAAATTTTGCTTATAGGAATGCTCTGTAATGATGCAAAACTTACCTTGCAGGGTAAAGATGGAAAAGTAGAGCTAATTGGAGACCCTACTGAAGCAGCACTTCTCGTTTCAGCAGAAAAGGCAGGACTTTCTCTACAACAACTCAGCAAAGAGTACGAGCGTGTTGATGAAATCGGGTTTACCTCAGAGCGCAAGATGATGACTACGATTCATGTAAAGGCCGGAAAGAAAGTTGCGCTCACTAAAGGGGCTGTTGATGTCATTTTAAAGCAATGTAACCGGATTTTAGTGAACGGTAAGATACAGAGGCTTGATAGAAAAACCAAAGAACATATTCTTTCTCAAAACGAAGAACTTGCCAAAGGAGCGTTACGTGTTCTAGGATTTGCATACAATAAAACATTCACATCAAAACAAAATGCAGAAAAGGATATGGTTTTTGTCGGCCTGCAAGCAATGATTGATCCTCCACGTGAAGAAGTAAAAGGTTCCATCAAAAAATGTCAGGAAGCTGGAATTCGTGTTATTATGATAACTGGTGATCATCTCACAACTGCAAAAGCAATTGCACATGAACTTGGTATAACTGGTAAAGCTATCACTGGTCAAGACTTAGAGAACATTCAGCATCTTGAGGAACAGATTGATACTATAGGAATTTTAGCTCGCGTAAAGCCTGAACACAAGTTGCAAGTTGTTGAAGCTCTCAAGAAAAAAGGGTATGTTGTTGCCATGACTGGCGATGGAGTAAATGATGCGCCAGCACTCAAAAAGGCAGACATAGGTGTCGCTATGAGTATTAGTGGTACTGATGTAGCTAAGGAAGCTGCAGATATGATTCTCACTGATGATAATTTTACCTCCATTGTGAGTGCTGTTGAAGAAGGACGAGGAATTTTTGATAATATTCGAAAGTTTGTGAATTATCTTCTCTCATCAAATTTAGGGGAGATTCTTGTCATTTTGTTTGCAACGCTTCTTAGAATGCCTCTTCCACTTACTGCCATACAAATTTTATGGGTCAATTTAGTCACAGATGGCCTTCCTGCAATGGCCCTTTCGGTTGATCCCCACCAAGGTGACATTATGAAGCGAAAGCCTCGTGCTGCTTCTGAGAGTATTCTCTCACGCTCATTAAGCGCTGACATTATTGTTCTTGGAAGTCTTATTGGTCTTACAACTCTTGGACTGTTCTGGCTGTATTTAGATAGCAGCTTGTTAAAAGCTCAAACTATTGCTTTTTCAGCCCTTGTACTTTTTGAGGTTGTACGATTGCAAACTATTAGACAGTCATACAAGCTTGGAATCTTTTCTAATAAACCTCTTGTGTTTGCTGTTATTGGCTCGTTAGCATTACATCTTTTAGTGATCTATACGCCACTACGCACATTCTTTGGAACTGTAGCGTTAGATTTCATGGATTGGGTCGTTCTGATTGGGGCGGCAGCTGTCTTGTATCTAGTTAATGAAGCGTATTATTTTGTGAAGAAAAGAGTTGGAAAGAATAGAGAAATTACTGGAAATTAACCTCTCCACTTAATGCTACAACCCATTGATGGTTCGAATTCTTTTGTAACAGTCCCTGTTTGCAGATATTCTTCAATTACTTCTTCCATAGTCTCTTCAGTAGAAGTATCATTAGGTTGCATTGCATTGTTTAATCGCCCATGCCAGATAAGTGTAAGGTCTTTGTCAAACAAAAAAGGGTCAGGCGTGCATACAGCACCATATTCTCTTGCTACCTGCTGAGAAGAATCTATCAAGTAGGGAAATCTCAATTGCTGTTCTTTGTGCGTTCGCTTCATACCATCAAAATTATCGTCAGGGTAGTTTGGATGATCGTTAGGGTTTATACCAATAAGAATCACACCTTTTTCTTTGAATTTTTCATACAGTTCGCGCATCATTCTAAATTTTGGGATAACATATGGACAATGATTACACATAAAAACAATAAGAGTGCCCTTCTCACCTTTAAGCCCTTGAAGTGTGTGCTCTCTATCATCAGTTCCAAGAAGTTTGAAAGATGGGGCTTGTGAACCTTTTTTGAGTGTTTGTTCTGATTTGAGGAGGGCCATAAATTCAGAAATGAAGTCTTCTTAATAAATATACTGAAAACAAGAGCAAAACATAAAAAGAACTATCCAAAAAGAAGAGTTATGCCTCAAAACAAAAGAACCTCATCAGAACTCCTTACAGTTATGTTCATTGATATTGTGGGATATACAACTAAAACAAGTACTCTTTCACGTGATAAGCTTGATCTTCTTCAAGAAACTTTTGATTCACTCTCGCTTCCTGTCTTTGAACACTATGGCGGGAACATTATCAAAAAGAGTGGAGATGCGTTCCTTGCAACATTTACTTCAGCTACAGACGCTGTTTTATGTGGGATTGGCCTACAAAAAGCATTCAAAAAACATAATAAACGCCAACCTGAAAAGGACAGAATTATTATTCGTGTTGCTCTGCACACTGGAGAGGTTCTCAAGCGCAAAGGAGATATATATGGTGATACCGTAAATATTACAGCTCGAGTTGAAGGTATTGCAAAAGCACACGATATTGTGTTGAGCAAGGCTACTTTTGATGCTTTAAATAAAAATGAAGTTCGAGTTATGACAATTGGTGAGCACAAGCTAAAAGGAGTTAGGCGTCCAATGCGTCTTTTCAAAGTTATTCGTGGTAGAAAGAAGCGACGGTTTTGGTTAAAAGTAGCCAAGAATCTAAAATATTATATCTCTCGAGTCGTTCAACTCATCTCCTTAGCACTAATTATTTGGGCAATTATCTATTTACTTAGAAGAATATTGTAAGAAAGTAAAAAATTATGCTCGTTTAAATTCTGCTGCCAGATCGATTAGATCAACGTGGCCCAAAAAGAGACTTCTGCAACAATACCTTGTAAGACCAAGCTTATCCATAACTTTGCCAGCTTCAGTTCCCTTTTCAACCTGTTCTTTGTACTCTTCATACAAATGTCCAACTGGTTTTCCGCAACTTAAGCATCGTATTGGTATAATCATAGTGCCACCCTGGTGGAGCTATGATTGCTCAAAAATGCTTGTGTTTTTGTTGTAATCATTTTTTCTTAGTCTCCATTAATCTTTCTATCTGTAGGATTTCTGCCTTTTAGCACGAGCTTTACTATCGTTTGGTTTACATGCTTCTTTGCGTCTAATATCTGCTACAAGTAGTAATCTATCATACTCAGTAAAAATTGATTTTAATTTTTCATCTTGTTTTACTAAACATCGTGCGATTGCAAGACGCATAGCATCAGCCTGGCCATTCACTCCACCACCAGTAACATTAATTTTAATGTTAAACTTCTTGGACATATCTCCAGCAAGTAATAGAGGTTCTTGGATTTTAAGACGCACAAGTTCAGGGCCATAATTTTCTAAAAGCATTCCGTTAACAGTTACTTTCCCTTTACCAGGGCTAAGCGTTGCACGTGCAATCGCCCGTTTACGTTTTCCTTGAGCATGAATAACTTTTTTTGCTGCTGCCATTATCTTTTGCCTCCTAAGTGAGCGACAATTTCCTTAACAGTAACAAATTTTGCAGTAGGTAATTTATCTGCGTTTGCACCTTCAATTGTAATCGCTTTTTTCCCTTCAAGTTCGGAAGGTACACCAATATGGCACATGATCCTATCATAAGCCTCTTTTCCACGTGCTTGTTTCCATGGAACCATTCCTCTAATTGCTCTTCGAACAAATCTGTCTGAGAGACGAGGAAGTTTCTGACTTTTAAGAGGATATCCACGTCTGTTCTGTCGCTGAACGTACCTTGCAAATACTTGCTCTTTTTTCCCACTCACAATAACTTTTTCACAATTAATAACTTGAACTTTGTCGCCGAGTAGTGAAGCTTTAGCAGCTTTGCTTGCCAGGCGTCCTAAAAGCATGTGCGTGCCATCGATTATCATAACCATTTTATCCTAAAATCCTCACTTTTTTTCCGTCAGGATTTTTTTCAAGTAATTCTTTGATTGTAAGTGTAACTCCCTGCTTGCCTTCAATTTTAGCTTTTGCTGCTTCACTAAATTGGTATGCAGCAACAGTTACCTTTTTATCCACATCCCCCAAGCTTAACACTTTTCCAGGAACAAGAATAGTTTCATCTGCTTTAGCATACTTATTAATTTTATAGAGATTCACAACACGCCTTTGTCGAGTTGATCTGGAAAGGTCCTGTGCCACTCTACGCCAAAGCTTTGATGCTAACGCTCTTTTTTTCAAATCTACAATAAGATTTTGAAGTTCTAGTGTTTGTGGACCTGTTCGTTTTGCCATTTGTTATAATCTAGATTAATTTTGATAATTCTTCTGCTTTATCTTGCAGGATTTTTGCACTTTCTGTTAACATCTCTTTGCATGAAAGCTGTCCCCACCCTTCAAGATTCACTGTGAAACTATTTTCAGCATACTCTACTTTCACAAGTTCTGGGCATACGCCATCAACTGCATCAACAAGACCTAATTCGAGAATCTTCTTTTCAGAGATCTGGCCCTTACTATCAAAGATTTGTGCAGGATATCGTACTTTGAACTCTTTGAGCAACTTATCGTTACTTTTAACTGTAATTTTTGCTTTGTGCGTAAACCACATAAGGCCTGGCGCCCATTTAATATGATCTTTTCCTTGACCCACAACTGCAGTCATAACAACATCAATTTTTTGTTTTGCTGCAAGTCGTACAATTGGCATTCCTGAGTACACAAATGAACATTTAGGATCAGAACTTTTAGCATCACCCGCAAGAACTGGGCCTTTCTTTGATGCTTTAAGATGGATTTGAAGCGTACATTTTGCACTTTTCTCTTGAACTTCATCTTCACTTTCTGGCAGAGAATAACTTGAAAGATCTGTTTTAATAGGAACTAACCCCAAACGTAACGCAAGCATTTCATCGTATAGAGCAGAGCCATTATCTCGAATTTCGCAATCTTCAACTGCAAGAGTTGGAACTTCTTCAAGAACGCATCTGCGAATTGCATTGACAAATGAAGCATCCACGTCTTCAATCTCAAAACTACAAGCCATCGCTTTTTTATTATTTTCAAGTGTTTTTGCTTTCATGTTCTCTTGTTATACTCTTCTTCCTCTACGTCCACCCTTAGCGCGACATCCATTGTGCGGTTCTGGTGTTACTTCTTCGATTTTTCCAATTCGAATTCCTGATCGTGATAATGCTCTGATTGCTGCTTGTGCGCCTGGACCAATATTTTTAGGACCATTATGTCCGCCTTTTGCGCGAACTCTAATGTATAGGCCGCCAACTCCTTTTTCTCGTACTAATTCTGCAATCTTTTTTGCAATTCCCATAGCAGCTGAAGGGCTACTTTCAAGCCTATCAGCCTTCACTACTTGACCGCCTGACGCTCGAGCAATGGTTTCAGTTCCAGTCATATCAGTTACGGTAATAATAGTATTGTTATACGTTGATTTAATGTGTGCTATTGCCCACCTAATGTTTCGCGGCATTGGAGATCTGCTCTCCCCCCCAAACATACGTTTGCCCCGTCTTGGGCCAGATGATCCACCTTTTGGTTTCATTGTGCTTCACCTGCTACTTTTTTTGTTTCTTGAGCCTCTGTTGCTTTTACTTCAGCTTCTTTTTTAGTTTCCTTTGCAATTTCTTCTTTAAGTCCTTTCTCAACTTCTTTGTCTTCTGGCGTTTTTGCAGCCGCTACTTCTTCTTTTGGAGCAGCTTCTTTTGCCTTTTTAAGAACTTCAGCTTCTTTTTTAATATCAGAATTTGGATCTACTCGCTCTGCATGTTCAATATCAGCAAGAGCAGAATTTTCTTTGAATGTAATTACAGCTTCTTGCGCTACAGACACCAAATATCCTGGTGAAGTGATTTCTTTTTCACCAACTTTAATGTGCCTATGAGTAATAAACTGGCGCGCTTGTTTCACGCTTCGTGCCAACCCTTTTTTGAATACGAGAGTTTGCAATCTTCGTGCAAGAACATCTTTCTCAGAAAGTCCCAATACATCTTTAACGTCTGCTCCTGCTTGAAGTAAACCTAAATTTTGGAGTTTTCCGAGCATTTGGCTTCTTTCTAGTGTTGCTTGCGGGCTTTCATCAATCATAAGACGCTTTGCAATTCCCCTATACTTTTTAACAAATGAATCTGCAATGAAAATTTCACGTTTAGTTCCAAGACCGTATGCAAAGGTGAGCTCTTTATTCTCTAAGATTGCTGCCTCGTTCCACGGATGTGATGGTGTTGTGTACTTTTTTCGAAGTTTTTTTGGATCTCCCATAATTCTATTTCTTTCCTTTCTTTTTCACACCAACAACTTTACCTTTTGTTCGCCTGAAATTTGATTTTGTTCTTTGTCCACGCACAGGTAGTCTTCGTGAGTGACGTACTCCACGATAACACTTGATTTTTCGTAGACGCTTGATATCATTTTCTTTTGTGAATGTTAATTTTGATGTTACAAGGTGCGCATCTTTACCAGTTTCATAATCTCTACGCCTGTTGTATGCCCAGAGAGGGATTCCCGCTTCATGAATATTTCGAAGGAGTGTGTCTAACTTGGATATATCAGAATCTTTGAGTAGTCCTGCTTTTGTTTGTGGATTGATTCCAGTTAGGTTACAGATAATTTTAGCTAAGTTAAATCCGATTCCTTTGATTTTTCGTAAAGAAATTACCACGTGCTTATGCCCAGGAATATCTACATTAGCAACACGTACAATATGTTTTATGTTTTGATCTTCTACCATTTTTGATTTTTGCTCGAGAATTCACGTGTTTTGGGTTAAAATCAACTCTTTTCCCCAGCTGTCCTATATAACGCGTGAACTCGGACAATCGAATGTAATATCTGGAGTGAGTCGTGGTTTGTTTATAAAGGTTTCTAAAATATTGATGATATTAAATCTAAACGATAAGAAGAAACTATTCTACTAACTCTTGCTTCACTGCTGCTCGAACTAGCGCATGCGCCATATATACACTAGGAGCTACTCCTGCTCCAGTCATTGAATCAGCCACATATTCGCCATCCGCTGCAATTTCAAGTAATGAACGAACGGTTGGATCTGTAGAAAGTGCAGGAATCATTTCTGCTCGTATTCCTGCTCGCCAAACACCAGGAAGTTTCTGATCTAGTATTGGTACTTGAGTGCTAATTGCAACAATCTCGTCTGCTGGTGCGCCACTTCTATGAATTTCATCAATATATTCACCTGCAATCCCTGCTCTTGACAAGGTTGCAATATATTCCTCAGGAACTCCTGAACTTTTTAGATCTCGAATGTATCCACCCCAGACTGAACCACCACTCATCTCGCTCAAACGAACTGCATAATCAACTGCACCATGAGCAATAATATCAGATAGGCCATGTTCATATCCAGCATCAAGTAATCTTTGAACATCATCTTTTGAAGCATCTACATTAGATAAACTAAGAAGTACCCAAGGATTAATTTCTGGACCTAAAGAGTGCATCTCTTGAGCGTACGTTACATCAAGCCCATGTTCTTGAACAGCTTCAGTAAATAATTCTAGAAATCTCTTACCACGCCTACTGTTACCTGCTTCTTCACCTAAAACTGCTTCTAAAAGCTCAAGTGAGGCTCGTGGATCTTGACCTAAATCTCTTACTTGACGAGAGGTATATTGATCCCGAGATGTACTTTCATCTAAAGAACGAGGCAATAGTCTTGCAACACCAGCTGCATATTCAGCCACATTGTTTTGTACAAAAAACGCAATTTTTCTTTGAGTATAACTTGCTTTTAATTCTTCAAGTGTTTCTGGATTAAAATCTTCTTGTCCAATAACTTCTATTGACCAAGGATCTGTAAATTCGAGCTCAACCAATTCATCAATCCTTGATCTATCAATTTTATCTAATGCTAGGACATTATCAAGACGTAAAGAATCTAAGTCTAGGCCTGCAAGATACTCTAAAAATTCAGGAGATAGATCATGCCTTGCCAAAGCTCCAACAGTTCTTGGACCCAGGTTTTCTACAAGTGGAAGACCGCTTGAGACTACAGCATCAAGATACTCTTGATTTACACCTGCTTGAAGAGCTTCACAAGTATCTTCGAGAAGTACTGGCCTAGAATACCAAACAGATTCTCTTGAATTATGAAATTGTGCCACTAATGAAACTTCTGCTTCTTCATCCCGTAAACAAGTGATTGCATCAACAAGTTTTTCATCGTGTCTAGGTCTTCTCCTATTTCTTTTTGTATCTTTTGGAGCGATTCCAATTGTTGAATCTAACTGTGCAACAAACAAAGCAGGAACACCATTTTCTCTAAGTGATTTAGCCTCGGTTTTTGTAACACTTTCACCTACAGCTCGTTCATATTGTGCAGACGGCGAAAACAAGCTCCACCCTGCAGCAAGGCCAACTAATCCTGCTAAAGCCACAGCTGTAAGTGTTCTTCCCATGGAAAAGAAGATTTGGTAATTCTTTATAAATCTTTCTAGGTTTATCACCGACAAGTAGTGTTTTAGGCAGCCGAAAATAAGAATATCACGCGACAAAATCCACTACTAATCGGGCTAGTTCCGAGCCCATATACCACACATAATTTTTGTTGGTTTCAAAAAGATATGTCAATGGATTTATAAATTTAATAGAATCTTTGCTTGACATGAGCCAAAAGAGGAGAGTTAAGATATCTACCCCTTACAAACGCTGTAAAGATAGTCTTCACGGTAAGGATTTTGATGCAGTGATTGTTGGATCAGGACCCGGAGCACTCTCTTCAGGTGCACTTCTTTCCCAACAAGGCAAGAGAGTTTTAATTCTGGAACAGCATTCAACGGCAGGAGGATTTAGCCATACTTTCAGACGTGCAGCAGCTGGTTCAGGCTGGGAATGGGATGTTGGGATCCATTATATTGGAGATGTACACAGAGAAGGTCATCCCCTTGCAAGGCTTTCTTCAGTTGTTTCCGGGGGAAGATTAAAGTGGGCACATATGCCTGACGTGTATGATCGTTTGAATTTTTTTGATGGAAGAGTCCATGAATTTCCAAAAGGTGCAGGAAACCTTAGACACCGCCTCAAAGAAGACTTTCCTTTAGAGAGACGGGCAATTGATGAATACTTTAATCGTGTAATAGAGGTTAACAATGCGCAATGGAGATTCATGCTTGAAAAGATGGCACCAAGAAGATTCGTTGGCGGTCCATTGACATCACGACTTGTTCAAGCAACATTTGGAAGAAGTTTTTACAAACATGCAGACAAAACAACGCGAGAAGTACTGGAAGGTGATTTAGGATGTAGCCCTGAGCTTATGGGCGTACTCACTGGAAGATGGGGCACATTTGGTTTAACCCCTAGTCAAAGCAGTTTTGCTATGCATGCCCTTCTAGCACGGCATTATTTCAAAGGAGGGAATTATCCTGTTGGAGGAGCGGCATCAATTGCTGCTTCAATTGTACCTGAAATTGAAAGGTCGGGTGGAAGAATTGTTACTCACGCACGAGTTTCACGAATCCTGGTTGAAGGTGGGAAAACTGTTGGTGTTGAACTTGAAGATGGTAAGGTAATTGATGCGAACCTAGTCATAAGTGATGCGGGAATTGCTAACACATATGGTCGTTTATTAGACAGGGATGTTGCTGAAAGATTTGAGTTGGGCGAGTTGACCTCTTCTCTTGAGCCATCTTGGGCTCATTATTGCGTATACATTGGGTTTGAGAAAACTGATGATCAATTAGGGCATGATGGGACAAATCTGTGGCTTTACCCTGGAGGTTATAATCATGACTTGTCAATTCAGCGTTTTAGAGAAGACCCAGACAATGCACCATTAACAAGTGCATATGTGTCCTTCCCTTCAGCAAGAGATCCTGAATTTTCAGAACGCTTTCCGGGACGTGCAACAATGGAAGTTGTTGGAACAGTCTTTCCAGAACCATATAGAAAATGGGCTGACCTTAGCTGGAAAGAAAGACAAAGAGGAGGAGGTGAACTTGGAGATGAATATCGTGCGCACAAAGCTGAGTTTACTGATAGAGTATTAGACACACTTTTTACAGCATTACCTCATCTTAAAGGAGAAATTGCTTTCAAAGAACTTTCAACACCACTTTCAACCATGCATTTTAGTGCGAACCCAGAAGGAGAGATATATGGTGTTGGGCACACACCTAGTCGTTTCAGAGCACGTGGCCTAAGACCCGAAACACCAATCCCAGGCCTTGTTTTAGCTGGTCAAGATGTTTACTTAACAGGGTATGGTGGCGCCCTAATGGGTGGAGCAATGGCAGCATCCCAAGTTCTTGGGCGAAATTTAGTTAGAGAAATTGCAGAAGGAAAGTATAGAGGGTAATCTCCTTAACTAATTCCCTTAAAAACATACCGACACGAACACCACCTTTCCACTACAACATTTCTTTTATAGGTAAATCCACTCATCTTTTCTGATAATTAGAGGTGATATTAGTATGGCAAAAGGTGAAGGGACTGAAGAGACCAAAATGGAGCGGCTCAAGTACGAACTTGAGGTGCTTAAAGAAAGAATACAAGATTATGAAGCACGAATTACTCAAACTGTTGAAGATCACCCGATAGCATCAGTTTCAACCGCGTTTGGCGTTGGTGCAGCCGTAGGTGTTCTTGTTGGTCTTTTATTAGGCAAAAAGTGAGCAATACAAAAAGTATGATTGAACAGTTCCTTAAAGGAATAGTGAGCACACTTAAAGTAAAAGCAGCATCAGACAATATTAATCGCAAGATTGCACACCAGATTCATAAAGCAAAGCGCAAGTTTGTTCGCTCAATTATAGAACTCTTTTTGTTTTTAGTTGGCGTTTTATTCTTACTTATCGGACTTGTACTTCTGTTGTCCCGATTTTTCCCATTAGAATATGTCCTCCTAGTATTTGGAGCAATTATTTTGTATCTTGCGCTTCTTGTGCAGAAGCTAAAGTAGATTCTTCTTTTTTTGCCTTTTTTTCTTCACGCAATTTGCGTCTTTCATCTTTTGCTGCAGCAGCTTCTTCTCTTTCTTTATTTTCAATGTGCATGCGCCATTTGATTAAACTATAATTTACTGGATTTTTTATTTTCTTGCAAAGACCGTCTGGTGAACATATTCCAAGGCCCGTATAATACGCGGGATTATCACAGTTTGGTGGAAGAAGTCCTGTCCCCTTCTTAAAATACCTTAATTGCCCAATAATGTAACCTTCACGCAAAGGATCAGGGTTCTGTTCTCTGTTCCATTTGAGAAGGTACCTTTGAACATCTGCTTTTTCCCAACCTAATTTGCCAAGAAAATTAATCATCGAAAATACTGCACGTTTTTTTCCATCTTCAAGTCCTTTAAGGATTCGCTGTACGCATGGCGGGAAAAACTCTTCGCCCAACGCATTTTCGATTACTATTTCTTGTTTAGAAACGCGTTGTTCTTCACGCAATTCTTCGATGATATGTTCTTCAGGAGTTTTAATCTGAAAGTCGAGTGCTTGTGCAAGCAATCTTCGTGCACTCTCACCCTCAACGTTTCGTTCTAAGAATGGAGCGAGTGGCATCATAAATTTATCAGGATCAGCCATCGGTTTTCGAAACTCAAGAACTTTGTTTGGATCAATAGGAAGACTCATAAGACCTGATTTTTCATGCAAGGAGTATGGCATTCGATATAAATGGCGTGAAGAAAGAAGAATTGTATCTATCTCTAAGAAACTTTCAACATTAAGTTCTGCTACTTTATGTCCTGATTCATTTTTTGTATAGTGAATGAGTTTCTCGTCCTCAATTCCTACTCGCTCTCGCACACGAGAGATATCATTTCCTTCACTTGCAAGAATTTTTTTTGCAAGCTGTTTTTCAATATTCACTTTCACATACAATGCAATTTTCTGTGCTGCTTGAGGAAATAAAAGATATGTTGCAACACCGTTCACCTCTTTAGGAAACGCTTCAAAGGGTACTGCAATATGAAACCCTTTGTTGCCAGAAAATTTAACTGAAATATCCTTAACACCACAGAACTGTAAAAATTTGACAACTAAATCTGCACATAGCGCACTGTATTCAACAACAGCACAATCAATATCTAACAGAAGGTCCCAACCAATTCGTATTTCATCTAGTTGCTTTTTGGTAGCACCCTTTGGAATGTCTAAAGGGTTATTCCACAACTCTTCTGATGCGTGAAACGAGGTAACCCCTCGTTTTGCAGCTTCTAAAACATCGTTAGGATACACCAAAATATCTGGTCTTTTTGCAAACCCACCCTTGAATTGCATGCCAACTTCTTTGTTTTGGGCAGCCTGCACTAATAATTCTTGAACTTCTTTTTTTTTATAGTAGCGCAGCGCAACACCTAAATCCACTTTTGACATGAAGATATTTATGTTAAGAAGAGTATTAAAAGTTTTGCGTGTTTAAGAAGAGAAAGATTATGTTTACAACTTTGATGCAAACTTTTCAAAGTCTTTGCTCAGTTTTGTGATATTCTTAAGCGCTTCTTTGATAGCTTTTCGTGGTTCAACACCTTTTGTTTCTATCTGAAACCGAGGAACACCAACTAGGGGATGATCAATTCTGTATGCAACGATTTCAACACCCTTCACTTTTCGAATTTCTTCTTTAAGCAAGTTACAGAATGTGTGGGTTTCACCTATTAACTCAAAAATGAGCTTTGTTTTGCTTTCCTCAAGAACCTTAAATTCCATTTCTTTGGTAAAAAGGAGCTCTTTTCTTTATAAAGCTTGCTAAAATTTATAAGGCAATACGATACTTTTCAAACCCTGCCTGGAGAGCTTTCGTAGGGGGCTCTCCGCATCTTCGCAAAAACTGCCCATACGTGAGTGCACCAAAGCAATCTGAAACACATTTTCCTACAGCGCTTGCCAATTCTTTTGCAGAGGCGTATGCTCGTAGAATTGGTTCTACTATTGGTGCCTCCAACTCAATATGTTCAATAAGATCTACTTCTGGTTTAAAACCGACAGAAAGTACAGTTTCTAGCATTCCAAGCATTCGTGAAGAATCAATTCCATACAACAGCAATGTTGTTTGTTTAGAACCATTATTCTGTACAATAACATTTGTTGGAGGTTCGAAATAGAATGCTTGAAATGCTGCAGTGATTTCACCACCAAAACTGGCTCTTCTAACTTCACTCACTTCTGCAGAAGTATGAAACCCAAGTTTTTGTTCCATACCATCTAGGTCATAAAAAGGTCCAACTGTCGCAATAACGCATAAGTCCTCAAGCTCAAACATTGCCCAACCAGGAATATTACGTCGTCTAAATGTCATACTCTGTTTTCAGAGGCAAACCTTATAAAAATCTTTAGACATAAATTGTTCTATGATAACGATTGCCGAAATGAAACAGCTTGAAAAAGAGGCTATTGACAATGGAACAACCATTCTTGAGCTCATGGAAAGGGCAGGAAAGGGAGCCTTTGCTGTTATCGAAGAGAGGTTTGATTTAGCGGATAAACATCTCATTATCTTTGCTGGACATGGCAACAATGGTGGCGACTCATTTGTTCTTGCCAGGTACGCGCAGGAAGCAGGGATTCAAACAGTTGTGTTATTCTGTGGCTTGGAAGAAAAACTATCTGATGAAGCAAAAGTGAATTATGATAAAATTAAGGAAACTGTTCCAATTGTGCAGATTAATACCCCTGAAGAGTTCGAATTATTCTCCTTTCAAAAAGGTGCAGAGCTGATCCTAGTTGATGCTTTGTTAGGTACAGGCATTAGAGGTTCAATTCGTGAGCCGATCAAAACAGCAATCAAGTATTTCAACAAGACAGAAGGTAGCAAAGTCTCATTAGATATACCAACTGGTATTAATCCAGATACTGGAAAAAGAGAAGAATTCTTTTGCCAGAGTGAGTTAATTATTTCATTTCACGACATTAAGTCTGGCTTAGAAAGTTTGAAAGAAAAAACTGTTGTGGTTGATATTGGCTTGGGAAAAGATGAGATCAAGATCAGTAAAGTGTGAACCTACTTATGCCCCTTATCCATAATCTTGCGTAATTCTTGAGAAATAAACTTGCCAGAAGCTTTTCCAGCTAGTTCTTTCATGCACATACCCATAAGAGCTGGAAATGGCGCATTCTTATTCTGAGAAACTATTTGAGCAATTGCTTTATGAATTTCTTCAGTTCCTAATGAAGCATAGTTTGCTACATTAAATGTTCCTTTACATAAATCCTGCAGAACATCGATAATAATATCTTTATGAATAGTATCTTCTGAAAGGTGTTTGAAGAGTATGTAGAAATCATCATCAGTTAACTTTGTTATTTCAGCACTATACTTTCGCTTGATTTCAAGAAGCGTTGGCCCTAACGTTTCTGCAATGAACGCTGGTTTTATCTTCTTGTATTTTTTCGTAAGATCTTCAAAAAGTTGCGCATTAGTTGATTTTGCAACGAAAGTTGCAAGATCTTTTGCCAAAGAGTATTGTTTTGTAAATCGACTAATCTTTTCATCAAGTAATTCAGGAATTTTGATGTTGCCAACTTCACGACTTACGATTAACGGCACATCAGTTTCAGGATACATTCGAGCAGCACCAGGCATTGGACGTAAAAACCGTGTCGTACCATCAGGATGCGCGCGTCTAACTTCTTTAGGAACACCTTTATACAACTCTTTAATTCGAATATACACTGCTTCAAGCGCCCTTCGAGCTCTAAATTCTGGAGCAGCTACAAGAATGAATGCATCAGTCGTAGAACATTTCAAACTTTTTTGGACTCCATCAACTTCTTTTTGTGTTACACCATAGTTAGGAAGTTCATCCGAATGAAAAATTCCGCCTACGCCAGCAGCTACTTTTGCTCGACCTGCAAGTTCTGTTCCTACTCGATAATTTGGTTGAAGCTCCCTGCCAATTAAACTCCTAAAACCTTTGAGTTTGATTGCTAAAACAACACCGCCTTCCTTCTTATTTTCAATTAATCGTTTGGAAGTTGATCTGCTAAAAACTTTTGTAACGTTCACTAGCTCAAATTTATTCAATTTTTTTGTCTTCAATTCTTTTTTGAGTGCAAGTAATTCTTCTTGACGTTTCATCTCAAGCTCAATTAGTAACGGAACTTGTTTTAGATCCTGAGCACCTTTAACTTCTACCCTTTCGCCACCTTTAATAGATACATTGACATCCTGCCGGATTGTTCCTAAGCCACGTTTACAATTTGGAAGAGATCTAAGATATGTTCCCAAGATTCGTGCAGTTTCTTGCGCTTGCTTGGGAGTTTTGATATCTGGTGCTGTGCCAATCTCAATTAAAGGAATGCCAAGCCTATCTAAATGGTACACTTTTCCATCAGTAAATTCGCTCAAAGTTCTGCATGAATCTTCTTCTAAAGAAATATTTTCAATCCTTACTTCCCCTTCTGAAGTTGTAATTTTTCCTCCACGTGAAATTAACGCTGTTCTTTGAAACCCTGATGTGTTTGATCCATCCACAACCGTTTTTCGCATTACTTGAATTACTGGAGATATGTCTGCTTTGACAATTTTTGCAAATTGAAGGGACGCATAGAGTGCATCAGAATCTATTGAATGAGGTGGCTGAGAATCAGTCTCAACCAACGATGCAGTTTGATGTTTCCCGCGATACGTGTAGACTTTTTGCTTTTGCTGCTCAGCTCGAGCTGCAACATCCACTTTTCCTCCTTCCCCTGCTGAAGCTCTCAAATAGCGCTTTATTTCAAAGTCATAGGAGTTATCTTCAGTTATAATCGTTGGACACGCAGAAAAAAGCTTTCTACCTTCTAGTTGCTGATGAATCTCAATCCCACATTTTAGGCCCAAACGTTTGTGTGACATGGATTTTAGAAAAGAGTAAAGGTTTTTAAGCTTACCCAAAATAGCTCAAACTGAGCAGAATTTGACATTTCTTTCTTTTAATCACTTGGAAGTGACAAATCTATCGAAAGGTTTATAAATAATAAGATGAATTGTCAATGAAATGGGAGTACTTGAAGATCGGAAAGGAGAACTTGAACAGCTTATAGGTAAGGCTAACGTTGCTATTCATGCAGTAAGTTCTGTCGGTAGTGATTTAGAAGACATTGAAGCACGATTGAAAGTATATGATTATATACAAACTCATCACCAAGCTAAGTTTCGAGAGGTTGCTAGAGAGGTTGGTGGTTTAAGAAAAGAATTTGCGAGAAAAAAGGGAGTTGTTGAACAACTTCAGGCTTCACTAGATTATGGTGCCTTGGCAATAGAGGATGGTACAACCGAAGAAGATTTTACTGATGGAATTGTTGATATTACAGATGCACTTGAACTAGCTCGTAGATATATTAGAGCAGAGACTGCAGAACAGTACGATCTTGCAAATGCCGTTATTACCATTAACTGTAACGAAAGAGATATTGAGGATGCAAGAAATTTGCTACGTGCATATGAAGTATTTGCTCAAGAGAGTGGCTTTACCACAGAAATGATTGATACCGAAGATGAGAATACAACAAGACATCTAGAAATTAGAGGAGAAGGTGCATATGGTTTATTTCGAGAAGAACATGGAGTTCATTTATTCATAAGAGAACAATCCGGTAGAAGAGTGAGAGAGTTGGTCTCTGTAGGAGTCGAACCAGTAGATACTACTCAAACAAGAAAAATTGCAGATAATGAGATTTCCTATGAATTTCTTAAAGGACGTGGGCCAGGAGGTCAACATGTACAAAAGAATGCCACCACCGTTCGAGCAAAACACGTTGGATCAGGAGATGTTACAGGCACCGGGATCTCTGTAATTATATCTGGAAGACACAAAGAGAGAAATCGGGGCCTTGCAACTAGAATTCTACGAGCAAGAGTTACAGACCATTATAATCTTCAAACAGGGGACCCGGGTGAGTCATGGGAAGTTGCGCTTACTGGAAGACAATTTCGAACATACCGCTTAGTTGGAGAACCTACATTAACTGATAGGAAATCAAATTATAAAGCAACGAACCCTGAAGAAGTTCTTAAAGGTGATTTCTCAGCTGTTGTAAATGCAAGTCACGGAATTCATTTCTAAGCATTTTTATTTATTTTCCTGCCAGCTCCAATAGCCGCGTGGAGAGATAATGACATGATCCAGAACTTTTATTCCAAGCACTTTTCCTGCCCTGATTAATTTACGTGTAGTTGCAATGTCACCAGGTGAAGGTTTAGCTTCTCCCGAAGGATGATTATGCACAACAATGATTGCATGCGCAGCTTCTTTAATTGCTTTTGAAAAAACTTCTCTTGGATGCGCGAATGATTGATTAAGTGTTCCAACTGAGATGAGCTCGGTTTTTATTATTCGCTGCCTGACATCTAAAAGAACCGCATACAAATGTTCTTTCTTTTTGCCTTTAAGATCTTCTTTGAAATGATGATAAATATCACGAGCACTTTCAATGACCGGTTTGAATCCTTTTGATTTTAAACGAGAATAGCGCTTAAATAATTCAGAAAGCGCAAGTATTTGATAGGCTTTTGTATCTTCTCCTAATATTTTTGAGAGCTCTTGTATACTTCTGGTATGAAATTGGTGCAAGTTGAATCTTGCAAGAAGTTTGTTTGAAAGCTCAAGGCAATTTTCATGTTTATTACCCCGCATTAAAATCATGGAAAGTAGCTCGGCATCGTCTAATGATGCAACCCCTTTTCGTTTTAATTTTGTCCATGGCCTATTGAACCACGGGATCTCTTTCATTCGCATTACGGAGAAAATGATTCATACCTTCATTAAGATTTCTATCCTTAAGAGCGAACAAAAGATTTAAATTAGTTTATATTTTTTGATTAAATATGGTTGCATTTCTGATTCCCATGCTCTTTGTCGTTATAGCAGGAGCAATAGGCCTTTTTTTCGGGATAGCAACACCACTGTTAGAAATTGCAGCAGGAATACTTGCATTCAATGTCTTTGGGTTTGAATCAACAGAGATTATCCACTTTCTTGGCGAGATGGGTATCATTTCGTTAATGTATTTAGCTGGACTTGAAATCAATGTTCCGTTCATTAAAAAAGAGTATAAGAAGAGTGTCGGGCTTGGTGCCATTTCATTTTTCACACCATTCATAGCTGTTCTTCTTGTTGGAAAATTCATTCTTCATATCGGATGGATGCCATCTATTTTAGCTGGGATCGCTCTTTCATCAACATCAGTTGCTATTGTCTATCCAATTTTATTACAAAAAGGAAAACTTGATGTGACACAAAAAGCACTCCTTTCAGCTGCCATGATTACAGACATCTTAGGCGTTGTAATGTTAAGTATCTTTTATTCTGATGTGAGCTTTTACACAATTATTCTTCTTGTCCTCATGTTCGTTCTTGCAGGACCAATCACAAAACTCGGAACATACCTTTTTGAAGGTATTGCAAAGAAAGGTTCAACCGGTTTACGACTCAAGATAGTTCTTCTCATTTTATTGGGAATCCAAGTAATAGCACCTCTAGCTGGGGTTGAAGCTGTCCTTATTGCATTCTTGCTTGGGATTTTAACTTCAGAATTCATGGTGAAATTTGAAAAGATTGAAAAGGAACTCAAAGCAATCACCTTTGCTTTTCTAACTCCGTTCTTCTTTTTTACTATTGGTTTATCTGTTAATGTATTTGAGCTTGGTTCAAGCTTGCTCTATTTAGCAGTGTTTACGCTGGTGGGATACTTGGCCCATTTTGCAGGAACATATTATCCTGCAAAACTCTTTTTGCAAAGAAAAGCAGCATTTGCAGGACACTTATTCAACTCAAAATTAAGTATTGGAATCATTACGGCAGCGATTGGCCTAGAAGCAGGCATTTTAACACAGAACATTTATGTTGCAATTATTGGCTCGATAATCTTGTGTACATTCATTAGTTCAGCTATGACACATGAGAAATTTAGTTTGGAAGGGTAACCTTACCCCTTAACATTACCAATCGGTTTTAGAGCAACCACACGTTTTGTAATACCACTTTTCTCTAACGTTTCTACAACAACATTAACATCCTTGTAGGCGCCACCTGCTTCTTCAGCTAACCCTTTCATGGAAGCTGCTTTCACATAAATTCCTTTTTCTTCCATACGCTTTTGCAGCTCATCGCCACGCCATTTCTTTTTTGCAGCAAACCTGCTCATAACACGTCCAGCACCATGCGCGGTGGATGCAAACGTTTCATCAGCTTTGTTTGTTCCAACTAAAAGGTATGAACCTGTTTCCATTGAGCCACCCAGGATAACTGGTTGACCTACATCTTTGTAATCATCAGGTAAATCGTCTGCTCTATTCGGACCAAATGCGCGTGTTGCACCTTTTCTATGAACCAAAAGCTCTTTTTTCTCACCATTAACAATGTGTGTTTCTTGTTTTGCAATGTTGTGTGTTACATCATATACAAGCTTCATGTTCATTTCGTCAGCTGATTTGCCGAACACTTCTTCAAATGCTTTTCGAACTCTATGTGTGATCACTTGCCTGTTTGCAAACGCCATGTTCGCAGCGCACGCCATTGCTTTAAAATAATCCTGACCCTCTGGGCTTTTGAACGGAGCGCACGCCAATTCTTTATCACGAATTTTTATGCCATACTTTGGCATAACATCCAAGAATAATCGTAAGTAGTCTGTTCCGATCTGGTGACCAAACCCGCGTGAACCACAGTGTACCATAATTACAACCTGGTTGTTTTTGGTAATACCAAACTTTTTAGCAATTTCTTTATCAAACACATTTTCATCTTTCGCTACCTGAATTTCTAAATAATGGTTGCCCGAACCTAACGTTCCTAATTGGTTTATTCCGCGCTTGATTGCTTTCTCACTTACTTTACTAGAATCAGCCCAGCTAATTTTTCCTCTATCTTCAATGTGCTCAATATCATGAACTGTTGCGAACCCATTTTTTTGACACCACTGCGCTCCATCTTCCATAACTTCTTTGAATTGTTCTTGTGTTAATTGTACTGTACCTTTACAGCCAACACCTACTGGAACTTTCTTGTAGAGAAGATTCACGAGCTCTTTAATTTTTGGTCGTACTTCATCTTCAGTTAAGTTTGTTGTAATAAGCCGCATTCCACAATTAATATCAAACCCTATTCCACCTGGGGAAATCACACCACCGTTCTCAATATCGAATGCTGCAACACCACCTATTGGAAACCCGTATCCCCAGTGAGCATCAGGCATGCATAACGATGCTGTAACAATGCCCGGGAGAGTTGCTACATTACTGATTTGGTTAAACACACCATTATCCATATCTTCCATCAGTTCTTTGGAAGCATAAATTCTTCCTGGAACTCGCATTCCTTCTTTGTAGCTTGTTGGAATTTCCCATACAAACTCAGAAATTTGCGTCATTTCAGGCGTTGGATATTCTGGTCTCATAGAGCATTTATTCTACAGAGTGGTATTTAAAGGTTTGTGAAAAGAAAAGACCCTCAATGCAAATATGTCGTCCCCAGACAGTAAGTATTTTAAATGGGCTTTCTTTTACCATAAATATGTATGAAAGATTAAGTATTGACCTTAGAAATACACGAATATTTGGTTGGGAAGAAGCAAAGTCAGCAGATGTCGTAGATTCCTTAGTTAGAGCTTTGGGTGAAGGAAAAGATATCCCTCCAATTCGTGTTGTAAAAATTGATGAGGCTACTTATGAAATTGCTGATGCATCAAAATATGATCTTCCACCTGAACATCAAGGTGGCGGCCATAAAAGAGCGCTTGCAATGAAACAAAGAGGGACGCCTCTTGATGCAATTCTCGTTGGTCATTCTGAGAGACTAAGGCCAGACGCAATTAACTTAGAAGATATCAAACTTATTCAAGACTCAGAAATCGGAGAAAATGACTTGTACAGGAGACCTGATGGTGCCTTACTCTGGGTAGAAACACTAAAAACGACACAAGCCAGAGATCCAAACTATAGATAACCCATCTAACCATACACTTCTAAGGTAATCCTCTCTTTTGTAACGCCTTCAGAGAATAAAAGATCTTTCATTGCACTAACAAACGCTGCGGGACCACATAAATAGAAATGTTTGTTTTCAAAGGATTTGAGATGTTCTACCATGTACTCTTTTGTAATTCTTCCACAACGCGCACGAACACCGGTATTCTCTTCACGTGTCACACACGAAAATAATCGAATATTTTTGTTTTTATGTGCAATTTCTTCAAACATATTCTGAAAAATACAATCTCTTCCGGTTCTATGTGATGTAAAAAGAGTTATATTGTTTGTAAGATCCTTATCTTGTGCGAACTGGAGCATTGCAAGATATGGAGCAACGCCCGATCCCGCGCCCAACAGCACAATATCTTTATGTTTTTCATCAAACGTAAATCGTCCATGAGGACCCGTCATTTCAAATTCTGTTCCTACTTTTACAGTTTGAAATTCTTGCGAGACAAACCCTTCTGGCATTGCTTTAATGCATAGTTGCAAGTAATCTTTTGTTGGAGATGAAGCTATTGAATACGCTCGTTTCACAAACGTATCTTTAGTAGGATAGTTGAGCATCACAAACTGACCAGGGATATGATTCATTCTTGGCCCATCAAAATAGATGCTTACAGTATCAGGAGTTTCCCTCACAACTTTCGTTACTTTGAATTTCATTAAAGAAAAGATTTGAGTAGAGTTTTAAATAAGTTGTGATAGTATGTAATTCATAATCTTATTTAAGAGAATGTAGAGTTCTAAAGATATCTGAGAATGAATGAATAATCTTTAGTGGATTGCCTTTTTCTAAATCAATTTTTGAATGATACCCGAAGTCTACTGCAATTGATTGTATACCTTGACTTTTTGCTTCTAATATGTCTCCTAGCGTATCCGTTATGAAAATAATTTGGTTTGGTTTAATCTTAAATTGATCCAGGACCAGTTTGAATTTTTCTTCTTTTTGGCTATGGGTTTCAAAACCAAACACAAAAGAAAAAATTCCATTAAGGTCATTATTTTGTAAACACTCGAGTATTCCACTCTCTTTAGCTGAGCTAATTATTCCTAGGGTATACTCCTCTGAGATATCTTTTAATATCTTTTTTATCCTTGCTTGAACTTGGACTTGTTTCTTGTGTTCATTAAAACTCTCTTTTACATCAAAACCAGTATCTCTGTCCCTTAGCTTTTCTCTTTCTAGATGTATGTTCCCATAGAATAATTTTTTAAACTCATCTTCAGTTAGATTTATTATTTGTTTTCTACTTAGTTGATAATGCTTTTGATACTCATTAATGATTACTCCATCAAAATCAAAGGCAAAGGCAATTAGTCTAATCACTTTTGTTCAAGCTCCTGGGAAAGTACTTTTTCAACTTCTTCTAAAGATCCCACAACATAATCAGCACTATCATAATCTTTCCTTGTATGTTGAGGGGAGATGACACATAGAATTTTCATACCAATCTTATGAGCTGTTTCAATTCCATTAGGTGAATCATCAACATATACGCACTCCTCTGGTTCAACACCTAACTTTTCTGCTGCTTTTAGAAGAAATTCAGGATTTGGTTTTTTCTTTTCAACATCTTCTACAGACACTATTACTTCGAAATATTTATCCAGGCTAAGAAGCCTAAGATTTTGGAGTACGTTCTTCCGACTATTCATTGATCCTATTGCTTTTGGAATGTTTCGTTCACTAAGCCAGTTGAGGAGCTCGATAACACCTTTACTTGGTTCTAACTTATATTTCAAGAGTTCTAACTCACGAGCACGTAGCAGCATCTCAAAATTCTTATAGTCTATTGAAAGGTTATGTTTTTTTTCAATAATTGTAAGCTGATCCTTAAGTGAAAGGCCTAGTAAGCTCGATATAAATTCGTCTTTTAGTTCAATACCAATCTTTGTAAAATACTCTTTACGTGCTTGCCAGATATGGGGAGTTGAATCATACAATACGCCATTCATTCCAAATATTACTGCTTTCATTCCGTTACAACCTTATCATTCTCTGCAAATTCGTTACGAATCACAATAGTATCACATTGCTCAATTACTTTAGCAACTTTGTGGACTTCACCTGGAAATAGCTGAAGCATCTCACCTGCTTTGAGATCTACCTTTTTCTTTCCAACTTGGATTACAATATGGCCTGTGAGGACAATATAATACTCGTGCCCATTAGGATGGTAATGCAAAAATTCATTAGGATAAACTTTGCCAGTTTCATTAGCAATCCTATAAATCTTAAGAGGTGAACCATTCTTTAAAGATGTAACAGTCTTTACTTTCTGCTCAGCAGTTATATCGTATTTTTTCATAATCACAAAAATATACCTTCCTAGTATAAACTTTTAGCTTAAAAGTTTAAGTTTTTTTAGCAAATTTTATATAGTTTTGACCATTTTTGACACCCATGAAGCGAAAACTCGTACTTATGGGAAAACATACCCTTATGGCAGCGATACCAAGTAAATGGATCAAGCGGCATAATCTGAAGAAAGGAGATCACATTAATTTTTCGCCTGTTGACAATAAACTAGTCCTTACATCAACTGCAGAAGTATTTGAAAAGAAAACGAAAATAGATCTTGACTCACCAAAAATAGAAATTGTTTGGAGACTAATACAACCAACATACACACTAGGTTATGATGAAGTTGTAGTTGAGTATTCTGATCCAAAAACACTCAAAACAATTGAAGGTTGTGTTGATCTTCTTATCGGATTTGAAATTGTAGAATCAAAACCAAATAAAGTTGTCCTTAAATCTGTTGCACAATATATGGATGATGAGTTTGATACCATTTTACAAAGAGTCTTTTTGCTCTTAAAGCAAGTTGCAAAAATAAATAGGGATTCATTTAAATTAAGACAAGTAGAAAATCTAAATCAAATAAAAACACTCGAACTTACCATAAACAAATATGTTATGCTTCTAAAGCGCACTATTAACCGAACCGGTTATAAATATCCACACTATATGTATAGCATAGTTAGTTTTCTTGAGCTTGCTGCAAATCAGTTTGATTATGTTAGAAGATATTTCCAACGAGAAAAAGAAGTTGCCATCACTAAAATTATGACAAAAGAAGCAACGCGACTCTATAATTTAGTTGAGAAGACACACAAACTCTACTACAAATATTCAAAAGAATCATTTGCAACAATTGCCCTAGAACAACCACATTTCTTCTGGTTTAAGGATATGGAGAATAGAGAAATTCAACACTACTTTAGAACTTGTTCAGAATACCTTGTTCAGATTGCTCGCCAGACCACTGCACTTAATACATAACATATTTAACTAAAACCCATCTTTGTAGAGTTCTATGAGTATCAGTTCGTTTGAAGTTCGAAGGCAAATCATGCACATGATTGTTGGAACAACTATTGTTCTCTTGTATCATTTCTCACTTATTACAAAGTGGCACATGTTTTTCATCCTTATTGGTGGCTTTTGTATCTCACTTCTTTCAAAAAAATATCGAATCCCTATTTTTGCGCAGGGGTTAGATTGGTTTGAAAGAAAAGAAGCAAGACATGTTTTTCCTGGCAAAGGTGTTGTCTTCTTTTTTGCAGGCTCCCTTTTAGCAATGGAGTTATTTGATAAAGACATTGCTACAGCAGCAATTATTATTCTAGCGCTTGGCGATAGTATAAGTCATATTGTTGGAAGACAGTATGGCACTATTAAAAATATCTTTAATTGGAATAGTGCAAAACTTATGGAAGGCACATTTGCAGGTATTATGTTAGGTTTTTTTGGAGCACTCTTTTTTGTGCACCCAGTACTTGCAGCAGCAGGAAGTTTTACTGCAATGATGGCAGAACTGGTTGAAATGCGATTTTTTGGCAAAATCCTTGATGATAACTTTCTTATCCCACTTGTTGCAGGAACTGTAATGCATGTGATTAGATTGCTAGTGTAGTTGTTATTGATAAGTGAAGATTAGTCAAAAACTTTATATATAAAGTATATTCTTTTTTGCTTGAAATCTCTTCTTCAAGAGAAATACATACCATGGCATTTGAAGTGACAGTATATCGAATTGGAACACCTGGAGTTAGAGGAGATGATGAGTTTGTTGGTCTTTTGCTCAATGGAAGCCAGAGACCTGCTTTTTCAAAACGGACCATTCTTAGAACAGGAGAATTTATCTCAGAAGGAGAAAGGCTCTATCCATACGCTGGCGGTACTATCAATGATACACTCACGGAAATGGAAGCGTTTACTGAAGAAGACCCTGATATTGCAGCAGGGTGGGTGCCAAGAGATGGTTTTAGTGTAGTATACCTTGATGATTCAGGTAGTGCAAGAAGATTTACAGAACATTTTGGATTAAAACCTCATGTTTATGAGGTGCAATTTGGACTAACTAATAGGCCTACTGTAGCTTCAGCAGGAAATAAGATTGGTTTTTTACAATAAATAGATACGGAGATGAAATAAGAAATGAAAATAATGTATTTTGATGATAGTACCAATGGAGTTGGGGAAGCGAACGTAAGAAAACTAACTGGTGTTAGATTAGGAAAAGGAAAAGAACGAGTTGAAGTTCAACCGTTTAGTGATCTTGATTCTCTCACAGAAGCTCTTCTTGATGAACCAGGAGTTGATGTTGCAGGAATTGTCATTAATGGAGCTGCACCAAACTGGTATAGTGCATTACTAGATGCTAAGGAAGTTATGGGATTAGGCAGAGTTGTTTATCTACAAAGACCAAAAGACAGTAGACAAGGTGGACTTCACAATGTACGTACTGATGGAAAGGGCTATATTAATGATAACCAAGCACGTGAAGTTGTACGAGACCTCTCCAATTAATCACAACACATAAATACTTCTTTTTATCTTTTCTTTTTCATGTTCTTTTCTCATAACTTACTTGACTGGTACAAAGATAACAAACGGGATTTACCGTGGCGTAGAAAAGGTGTTACACCATACCAAGTGCTTGTCTCAGAAGTCATGCTGCAGCAAACGCAAGTTAGTCGTGTCGTTGTAAAATATCACGAATTTCTTTCTTGTTTCCCAACTCTTAGAGATTTAGCAAATGCAACAAAAGCTGATGTGATTCAATCATGGAGTGGGTTGGGATATAATAGACGCGCACTTATGCTTCATGCGTTTGCACAAGAAGTTGTGCAGAAATTTGATGGCATTATTCCTGAGGATTACGATACCCTACTTGCACTTCCAGGAATAGGCCCGTATGCTGCTGGTTCTATTGCATCGTTTGCGTATAACAAACCTGTCCCTGCAATTGATGTGAATGTCAGGAGAGTGTTCATGCGTGTATTTGAAGGAGTAGATCAGGGTCTTCCAATGAAACGTGAAGGTGAAAAAGCATTATACAATCTTGTAAAAAAGAATATTCCTAAAAACAGAAGTTCTGATTTTCATAATGCATTAATGGATTTTGCTTCAAGCATGTGTACTAGGAAAAAACCGAACTGTTCTGAATGTATTATGCAAAAGAAATGTTTGTTTGCACCAGAAATCGAAACGAAAGGAGAATCTGCCTTTTTTGTTATGGAAAAAAGGGAGGAGAAAGGCATTACAGAGAATGGCAAATTTGTTCCAAACAGAATCTTTCGAGGAAGGATCTTAGAATATGTCCGTAAGAATAATGGAAAGAAAACGAGGATCTCTGAGCTTGGAAAATCTGTTAAAAAAGATTATACAAAAAAAGAGCAAGAATGGCTTTTGGGTTTGTGTAAAGCATTAGAAAAGGATGGATTTGTTACGCACTCTTTCGTCCCACCCAATATTGTGCTTCTTCTCGTGCAAGAGTAGACATATCATCTCTTTGAGCAACTATTCTTTCTAAATCTAGTTTTGGAACCACAACACCTACAAAACCTAAATTATTATCGCGAGTCCACATAACATTACCCACATTATATCTCTTAGCTAAAAAGGTATTCGCCAAGCGTGATATCCAAGGATCGACCCCTTTACATTGTGATTGAATGAGCTCCCCATCTACTAATGAAACTTGTTGGATTGGACTAATTGAACCATAAACAACCTCATTACGCCAGGTAAACCACCTTGGAGCAAAATTTTTTCCAAACTTTGTTGGTCTACCTTCAAAATACAAGTGTGCTACTGTAAAAATCCCTTGGCCAAAATACAGGACAGTATTTAATACAGAACTTACTTCGGCTGCTTGCTGTTTCTCTGACCAAAAGGAGGAAGCTGCAACCCCCCGTTCTGCCAACTCTTCAACTAGCTTATTAACAGTCGTTCTAGCAGAAAGTATCGGTGCCTCATGAGTTGTAAGTTCCAGCCCAGGATTAAAAAGAACGTTATAATTCACTGGTGATTGAAGCCCAAGTTCTCTACCACTATGATGAAGAGCAACATATAGAACCATCTCATAAAATCAAGAACTATGCTTTAAAAGTGTTCTGACACAAATACCGTTTTACTTCTTCTTATATGAACTTAGCGAGTTGAACGCTTTTCTAAGAGCAACTTCCACTTTCCAATCTTCTTGCGTGCTTGTAATCGGTTTTGAACCCGCTTCAACTCTGGTTGTTACAGAGTACATGTGCTTTGATCCTTTCTTATGAGATTCTTTAATCCGAATGTTTACAAGGATCTCATCTTGCTTTATTCTTCGTTGAAGTTTAGCTGCTTCACTCTGCGCGATTGTTTTAAGTCTTACAAGTTCAGGCGTTGTAAGATGAGTCTTACTAATCCCAACAAACTGAACAGATATATCCTCGTCAATATCAAGTGCAGTTAAATATGCAATAATCTTTCGTAAAGTTAATACACCATACACACGATCATTTTCAGCAACTATCACATCACTGAGGGAATGCCTGAGCATAAGCATGAGTGCATCTTTTAAGGATGATTCACGCGTAACTGTCTGAAGAGGTTTTGTTTTCATAAACGGTGTAATGGATAAAGATGCTAAAGGCTGAGAATCGACTGCTGCTGCTTTACTTCTTCCAACCGCTTTTTGCGCGCGAGCAGAAGAAGACTTTTGTTTTGGCATAAGAAGATAGGGCATAAGCGCACTATCACTTACAACACCAAGCAATTCTCGTCCAGAGAATACAGGTACCTGGTCCACTCTTTGCTGTTGCATTATTTTAAGAGCTTTACCAAGTTTATCTGTTGCAATAAGAAATGGTGGATGCTCTAAAGAGATATCATGAACTTTAGGAGATATCCCCTGGCCTTTAAGCTTATGTACAACGACATCAATTGCACGAACAACTCCAACAACAGAGTTCTCTTTTGTTACAGGAAGATAACTTAGGCCTACCTTTTGCATTTTTTCAAGTACTTCATTAACATTAGAATTCTGCACAATCGTTGGAGTTCTACGAACACATTTTGTAAGCTTAGTTGTCAGTGGATCGAATCCTGTTGCAAACAGCATTCGTCTATCTACAAGGCCCACAAACTTTTTGTTTTTAAGAACAACACCCGTTGGAACGGACTTTTTTTCAAGTACACCAAGCATCTTTGAGATGGATGTGTCAATGTCAAACATAGGAAAATCACTGCGCGCAAGTTTAGTTAATGTCATAGAAATACCTCCAAGGTCATTGCTATTTTAGATAGAACTCTAAGTATATAAAGGATGCGAAAGAAGATTCCTCACGTAAGCTTTATAAAGAAACGAGGCGAAAATAGTCCTATCATAGAAATGTGGGCAGTAGCTTGCCTGAATCTCTGATATGTAGCGTAAAACAACGGAGGCTAAAACCTTAAATGGGACTATACAAACAGATACAAACATTGTGGAAAAAACCACAAAAAAATATGCCAGAATTGTGGCGAGAAAGACTTCTAGCGTGGAGACGTGAAGCAACAACGGTTGTTATTCAAAGGCCAACACGAATTGATAGAGCACGTTCTTTAGGATATAAAGCAAAACAAGGATTCATTGTTGTAAGACAACGAGTGCCACGTGGTGGACACAGACGAGAGCGGATTGTAAAAGGAAGACGACCCAGGAACACGGGTGTAAAGCTTCCTTTGCGAAAAAGCTATCAGGTAATCGCGCAAGAACGAGCACAGAAGAAGTTTACAAATTTAATGGTTCTTAACTCGTATTACGTAGCTGAAGATGGAAAGTATGCATGGTACGAGATTATCTTTGTTGATCCACATCACCCAGTGATTAAGTCAGATAAGAATTTGGCATGGACGCAGGATAAAAAGCACCACTCACGAGCATTTAGAGGAAAAACGTCTGCTGCTCGAAAATCACGTGGAATGCGCTCAAAAGGAAAGGGTAGCCGAAAAGCGTTCCCGTCGCGAAGAGCAAACAACCGAGTGAATTAACTTTTTCTTCTTTTATTTCTTTTTTTATGTCTAAATGTTTATTAAGAAGTTAAGCTTGGGAAATTAAAAATGGATCAATATCAAGAACGAGTTACCATGGTTGCAGGCCTAGTTGTACTTCTGGGAATAGGAGCTCTTTGTTATGATGATTTTAAAGGAGAAGAGTTTAGGGATCAAGGATCTAGTACGCAGGCAAAGCAATTGCCAACAGAGTCTCCCTCCCCTCCAACTTTTCAACCAGCACCAGATCCTTCTCCTCAGAGTATTGATGATGATCTTCTTGCATATGAAGCTGAATTAAGAGTACCACGCAATGAAGTTGAAGAAAGAAGACAAGTAGTTACAACCCTCAGAACATTTACACTTACTGCCGATTATGCATGTCTAGAATTTGATGATGATGGAAACGCTGTTAATGTACAAGGAGTATTTGAATTGCGGTATGAAGAAGCTGTTGAAGCTGGCCTAGATTGTCGTGCAAATGCGCTTGCTCCGTTCCATTCTTTCTGGGAAACTTCTGATGGAACATATGGTGGAGATTGGAATAGGCCAGAAATTGGAACATTTGTTAGCTCTTTAACAAACTGGCGCTCCCTTGAAGCAGTTGCTGATTATAGAGGAGAAGCCGATGATCCTCGCCTTGAAAGGCTTGCGCAAACACATTATGGAGTCGTTCGAGATAATCTTGTTGCATGGCAAGATGCAACTACAACTGGATCAGTTGAACATGACCTTGCATCACGAGTTCTTACAAAGCTGGATTCTGAAAGGAGTACTCCGTCTCAAGCTCTTATCAGTACATATGACGACCTCATAACTGCTGATTGGGGCGAGTTTTAGGTTACTTCTGATCAGTGGTGTTTTTGAGTAACTTTTATAAAACACCTTCCTTCCTTAATAGATATGACGTTTCGAGCGAGAACTATTGGTATTGTAGCTGGTCTTGCAGCACTAGCCTTAGGTGCAGCAATGTGTCCAGATAAGAGTCAGGATTATGATAGTTGGAAAGAAGATGTTGCGACTCATGAAGATATATCAACACCCAAACCGAGAGGCGTAGAACAAGTCCCATTGGTTGATGAGGAAGACAGTAGATATACACCTGAGCTTGCTGCGTTTGAAGATGGACTTCTTGAAAGAATGCAAGATCCAAGATTCCGAGGCCAGTATGGGAAAGCTTTAGAAATAGATGCATCTACTAGTGCCATCTCAAACTATTTTCTCTGCCCAGTAACTTTCCCTAACCGTCCAACGACATATATCGGTGTTGATACACAAATAGAATTAACAGAAAAAGCTGGAGCTATTGAAGGTAGATTTAGCCAAGCCACAGTTCCTGTATCCCTTGAAGAATGTACAAGAAACCCAATGGCAGAGTTCTATTCAGAAGATGGATGGAACCCTCATATCAAGGAATTTATTGGTCCTTTAGATGTATTTCAAAAAATTGACGTTGTAGCATACTTAGAAAGCGAGTCAAAAGCTCTTCAAGGAAATGAACCGCACCCACCACAACTAGTACATCAGTTAGCTGAGATATATTACGACCCTGTGAAGGGAGGTGTTGTTGCCTGGAGAGATTCACTTCAACCGGGCTCAAATGCACATCAAGAAGCTACAAATCTACTAATATTTTTAAACGATGAGACATATTCAAAAAGAAGCAGAATGGTTGCATTGCATACATTTCTAACAACAAGAGAAGATATCAGAGAATAGTTTTATGTAGTAAGATACTTTCTCCTAACTGATGAAAATAAAGTACATCTCTTTTGCATTACTTATTTTACTTGCAGCATTAGGCTATTCATCGATCGATTTGGATTCATTTGACTTTGATTTTTTAACCTCAGCCATTGTTATCGATCCAGTACACACAAGTGTACTTGATACTGGCTCACTTCAAGTCTACTTCTGTCCACATCAAGATTGTGAAGGGGCACTAGTATCTTTTTTAGACTCAGCCCAAATGAGCATTTCCTGCGCTCTGTTTGATATTGGACTTGAAAGTGTGCAAGCAAAGTTACTTGAAAAATCATCTGAAATTGAAGTTAAAATCGTTACAGACAATGACTATGTGCATAAATTCAACCACTCGTTTGTACAAATTGATAGCTGGGGTCTTATGCACAACAAATTCTGCATAGTTGATGGAAAGAAGATAAGTTCCGGCTCCATGAATCCTACAAACAATGGCGCGCATAAGAACAATAATAATTTACTGTTTATTGACTCATCCACTCTTGCAACAAATTATCAAGCAGAGTTTGATGAAATGTGGCAAGGAACGTTCAAAAAG
The DNA here is from genome assembly GCA_964498285.1 of uncultured Methanosarcinales archaeon. Taxonomy (GTDB): domain Archaea; phylum Nanobdellota; class Nanobdellia; order Woesearchaeales; family GW2011-AR9; genus CAZCGN01. Next base: position 57,194 of record CAZCGN010000002.1, on the reverse strand, counting down.
GGTGAGAAAGTAGCGTTCGAAAGTATTACATTTGAAAATGAAGATATAACTATTCATAATTACTTCTGTCCAGATGATAGCTGCACGCAGCATATTACTTCCTTTCTTGATGATGCTAAAAGTAGTATCCAATTCATGACGTTCAGTTTTACAAGTGAAAAGATTGCTAACGCGCTTTTGTTGCAACAGAACCAAGGGATTGCTATTAAAGGTGTTATGGAAGCTAGGCAGGTTACAAAATACTCAAAATATGATGTGCTCAAATTTCAGATAGAAGATGTGTACAAGGATGCTAACAAACAAAACATGCATCACAAGGTCTTTATTATTGATGAGAAGATAGTTGTTACTGGTTCAATGAACCCAACTGCAGGCGGTAATACTCGTAATGATGAGAATGTTCTTATCATTGAAAGTGAAGAAATTGCTACAGCTTTTGTAGAAGAGTTTGAAAAGGTATACAACGAAGCTAAAGCAGAAGCTTAATTTTTAATCTCCTCAAGGCACGCTATACTAGATAATCTTTATATTATAGGCTTACTTTTGAGCATTAGGTTGGTTTCTCGAGTGTTTATCGGATAAAATGTACACTAACTTTAGAGAAGAACCCAAAAGAACAATTGATTTAGCTAGGCGCTATTCTTTTACAGATTCTAATAGAAGAAAAGATTTACACGTTTTTGAGGATGGTGAGAGCCTCATCTCTTCACTTGAAATAAGCCCACAAGAAGCATTTGCTTGGGCAAAAAAAACTTTTGAACAAACCCTCCCAGTAAATGATGGATTCGTTGGAGACTATGTAAAATTAGCAAGAGTTCAAACTAGTTCAGGAATAGTTGGAGTGTGTATAAAGGATAGTGTAGCAACAGAATTAGCTAATTCTTTGATGATTGGTAATGCTTTACCAACAGATGGACCCTATGTCCCTATGTCCCTAAAAGTGTATTTTGGCACACAGAATAGGGATGATCTATACAGTGAAGGTAATTTTATTGTAATGGAATGGGTTGAAGAACCAAGATTGGAAGATTTAGAATACGCCCCTGAAGAAGTTCTTAGAGAGGAAGCAATTTTACGACATATGATTAAATGGCAAGACCTTGCAGAATCAAGCGGGAGAATGAAAATAAAATATTGGGGACGTATTGAAGGATTCCAGGTTCGTGAAGAGATAGAATTTACCAATGAAGCGATTAGTCTAAAACAGGAAAAAGTTGCTTCTTTAAAAGAAAGATATAGAAGACTGGGGGTTGATTTATCTCAAGATATCTCTTGGATTTCTGGTGTTGCTGAAACATTCTATGATGATGTTGAAAGGGCTGCAGAACAACTCGGGATTGAAGGACACCTTGATCACTCAAATAATAACACTTTTTTTAGAGGGATAGACCCTTCAGGAAGACCTATTTTTACACCCTTTGATCAATTTATTCCCCCTGAGTTTCTTGATGAGGACAATTAATTAGAAAAATGAAAGACGTTTACATCATTCAAGGTCGTCATCCTGTAGCGGGAGGTTATTCTATACATGACCCTGCTGAGCTTCCAAGAATAGTAAAGCTACATCAAAAAGCTAGTAGAACAGTTACACAAGAATTAATCCAAAGAGAGGGTGTTGAAAGAGTTTTTTTGGATGGACTTTCGCCAAGATATGCGGTTGACATGAACCAAATTCTAGAGGGAGATCTACAGAGTGGTTCTCCTCTCCTAGACCATGATTTTTATATGGGTTGGATAGAAACAGTGAAAGCTTCAAGAGGTGATGTTTCTAATATTCAATTTTCTCCTACGGAAGCTAGAGTATTAGATTTTCCTTTTTTCCAACAGTTATACAACCTTACCATGGCAGCTAGTGTTGTACAGAAAGGTGTACCTTTCTTAGTTAAAGAGATACTACGAAGAGAGAAAGGCGAAAGTATTGACGATGCGCTTGATAGATTGGATGAATTAAATTTTCCAGAAATAGGAAAAGCTTTACCTTTGAAGGTTCTTGACATGCTCAGGGAAAGAGCAATCTATAGAAATGTAGAAAGACATGGTTCTCTAGCAAATCTTCTGTGGATGGGAAGTGAGCATGCGCTGAAGGATTTTTATGGGAAAAGATCTAGAATGCGTGTTGTAGGAGTTCAGCTAAATGATGATTTTACGTTTGATCTTAAAGCTGTAAATAGAAAGATTCCAGCATATTTACCTGGCCTTGTTACTAAAAGTTTAGAAAGAACACTTGGAGAAGCTTCAAACTGAATACCTTACAAACTTTTAAAAATACCCTTATAAAAAATATCCAGTGGCACAAGAAAATGAGTATTATTCGTACAACCTTAAAACACTTCCGAAAGGATGTCAGTATTGTGTTAAAGGTGAGAAGATGGTTCTCTTTGTTACAGGTATTTGTCCTCGAAAATGTTATTTCTGTCCAGTATCAGACAATAAGTTTGGCAAAGACAACATCTATGCAAATGAGAGGAAAGGGAAAACTCCTCAAGATGTTATTGCCGAAGCCAAATTAATGCGTGCAAAAGGTGCTGGAATTACCGGTGGCGATCCTCTCAGTAGACTTGATCGAACAGTTGAATATATCACCCTCTTCAAACAAGAGTTTGGTAAAGATTTTCATATTCATTTATACACATCCCTTAATCTTGTAACAGAAAAAACGTTGCAAAAATTGTTTGATGCAGGATTGGACGAAATTCGGTTCCATTTAGATCTTGAGAGTGAAAAGTTGTGGGGAAAAATAGCTCTTGCTACATCTTTTAGCTGGGATGTTGGTTGTGAAATTCCACTTATTCCAACAAAAGAAGTGGAGACAAAAAAACTTATTGATTTTATTCATGATAAAGTCTCGTTTCTTAACTTAAATGAATTGGAGGTTGCCGATAATGAACTCTCAAAATTAACTTCAATGGGCCTTAAAACAAAAAATAGCTTAAGTTATGCTGTTGAAGGATCAATCTCGTTAGGAATACGGTTGCTAGAGTATGTTGAAAAGAAAGGATACTTACTTGCAGTCCATGCATGCACAGCAAAACTCAAGGATGGGATTCAATTAACGAACAGATTGAAACGTGAGTCCGAAAATGCACAAAAAGCGTTTGATCGAGTTGATGATGAAGGTCTTCTTATTCGTGGCGCTCTGTATTTGCCTGAACTTGCACCAGGATTTGAGTACAGAAAGAAACTTGAAAGTCTTGATTTGAAACAAGTTGTTACGAAACTCATCCCCACTTTTGAAAAAGTAAAAAGTGAGCTGAAATTGGAAGATGAGGAGATTTTTCTTGATGAAGCCAAACCAAGAATTCTGCTTTCCGTACGAAATCTTAAGAAAAATAAAGAATACTTTCATGGATTAGGCCTACTTGCAGCAAAAGTTACTGAATACCCCACTGCTGACCAGCTAGAAATGGAAGTTGAGTTTGTCTGAGTAGTTCTTACTTTTAAATGGTAACATTTATAATACAATAGTTATATTTCTCTAGACATGTCAAATGAACCTGCAATGAGAGTCAAACTTTGGGGCGTTCGAGGAGGTATTGCTTCTTCACCATCCTCTGAAGATATTCTTGGAAAGCATGCAAGATTAATACAAGAGCTTGCTCTGAATGGAGGATTTGAGAAAGCATTTCGCAGAGGAGTTCCTTCAATTCAAAGAATTAAAGATGTGATAGAAGAATTAGATCTAAGTACAGCTACTACAGGAACCTATGGCTCAAACACCACTTGTGTTGAGGTACAAGTTCGAAATTCTCCTTTAATTGTCTTAGATGCAGGTACTGGCATGAGACCTTTAGGAGATGAGCTGGTAAGAAGGTATAGCAGTGATAGGAAACTTAATCCACTAAGTGGACTCGAAGCGAATGCAAGAGAGCTTCATCTTCTCTTTAGTCACGCACATCACGATCATATTCAAGGCTTTCCGTTCTTTGCGCCAGGGTATGCTTTAGAAAGAAGCGATGATCCTGAGAAAAATGTGCATGTAGATCTTCGTGTATGGGGAAGAAGGTATGAAGGAAGAACTATGCTCGATATTCTTTCTGACCAACAGAAAAATCCACAATTTCCAGCACCCTTTAGGGCAGGTGTGCCATTAAAATGGACTAGAAATACTGTACTTGAAGATAGTGAGGGTGATGATTTGAAAATTGGAGAGGCTGAAATCACGGCCCTGGAACTTCCACACGGTTTTGAGACAGTAACTGGATATAGAATCATGGGCCCACACGGAACATTTGCGTTTATCACAGATATTGAAACTCCAGAATCTAGAGACGATAATCTTTTTCATTTAATAGATTCTGTAGATGTGGTATATTTTGATGCTCAATACACACCTCAAGAAGCTGCCAGTAAAAAAGGGTGGGGACATAGCACGTGGAAGGTTGCTGTTGATTATGCTCTTGAAGCTAGAGCTAAAAGAGTATTACTCGGACACCACGATCCTAAAAGAAATGATATGGCTTTAGAAAAAGAGATTCTTGAACCTGCACGAAGATATGCAGAAAGAAAACGGGGCGAGCATGTTTTAAGAGTTGATCTTACCTGCGAAGGTGAAGAAATTCTGTTTGAGTAACTTTATCCAATAGAATCTAATATCTCATGCGCATTAGTTGCACTCAAATACTCTCTAATTTTCTTGTTTTCTTTGCGCAATAAAAACTGCATGCGTAAAGAATCTTTTTCTTTATTCGAAATCCGTGCAAGCCTATCAACAAAAATAAGACCATAAGGATAGCCAAGAAATAGTGAATCGGATGAATGTTCAACCAAGGATGAAAGGACAGAAGAATCTCCTTCAAACCGAAACACATGTTTTGCGCCAGCGTGCAGCTTAACAAAAAATGTTTTTTCAGTTAACGTATAGAACCAAACACTTTCTGGCGCTATCTTTGAGAGTAGATGTGTCGGATTATTGCCATTTGTAGTAATTAAAGAACATGTTTTTGCAAGCGCGCACACATTCGAAGGTAGCCCTTTGATGAATTTTTCTTCATCTCTAAACACAGCTTCAAGTGTTCCATCTAATAAAACACATTCACTTGTTTCTGCTTCTTTTCGTGCAAGCGCAAGTTCTGCAAATCGTCTTGCCATGTTTGCAACCTTCTCAATCGGTGCACGTTCAAGTCCATTTCGTATAGTTTGATCCGTTGATGAAATTTGAAGGTCATCTGGATTACATAGTAATTCTCCTTCTTGTGAAAAGAGATGCGAAACATATTCAACATCATCACTTTGCATCTGTGAATGTGTGACAACATAGAACTCGTATTTTGTTGTTGAAACTTTTGTAAGGCCCCTAAATTTAACAGCAACAATTTGGACAAATGTCACACAGATATTACCAGAATTGAATATTGTTGCCTGGCCACCATCAATAAAGGAGATGGTTGAGTCTTCGTTTTTTACAATTTCTCTGAAGTTCCTTTTATCTATTTGTAATTGCTTATTCTGAAACAAGAGACTATCTTCGCAAGAGAAAGAATCTAATAGTTTGTGCAAATGACTACTTACTTTATTAAGCATAATACACTGAAGAAAAGAATCGTTTAAATGTATTTGTATGCTTAAAAAAAGCTAAAGGTTTATAAATCACTACTCAAAAGAGATTACACCATGTATGCTGATGATGAAATTCGGGAAATCAGAGATATGCTCTCTGGAAAAACCGTGCTTACAGAAGAACAGGCAGCTCCAATCATTGATCGGCTCCAAATTATATTTTCAGAAAAACCCCATCTTGGACCATTTGGAGGCTTTCTTGCCACAAATCCTGATCTTTTTGAAAAAATTGAGAGGGATGGAAGAGTTAAAGATTTCTTTGGTTTTGGGTTCTTTCCTAAAGCATTTCCATTAGTATATGGAAGTGAAACCTCACCACAAATCTCTTTTGATAGAGGAAACCGAGGAACAGTTGTACTTTTCAGACATCCTGAAGGAAACTTTGTTATTAAGCCCTATCAGAGTTCAAGAGAAGCTGTAATTGCACAAGAAGCTGCAAGCCTGGGTGTTGGTCCAAAACAATTTGAAAGTTTGGATCTGTTTCTTACTGAAGAACTTCTTGAAGGAACGCTTCTTACATTTCTTCCTCCTGCTTTGAGAATAACTTCAAACGTTGAAAAAATCGGCAGGGATTTTGGGCAAGTATTATCTAGGCTTCATGAAAGAGGAATTTATTACAATGACACAACCGTAAGTGATGATATGAGAAGATCTCATATAATGGTTGGACCTCAAGGAAGAGTAACACTTTTTGATTATGGTGTTGCTCTCACACTAGAAAACCATCCAAATTTTACTGATGAAGAGGTATTTGATTTTGCACGTACACTCCCTCAAGTAAATATGAGACTTCAATTTCAGAGAGATTCGCCAGAGCTTAGAGCACGTATCGTTGAAGAATACAGGCCTATTCTTGAAGCTACAGATCCTGAAGATATAATTGGGCGTGACTTTGATTTCGTCACAGAAGGTCTCAGTTTTCTTGCCTACAACTTTGGAAATCCTTTAACAAAAGCTTTTGGGAGAGGATTTCAACAAGGATATATGTCTTAAGATCATAATCAAAATGCTCTATTTGAACAATTTCTCTTTGTAATATTTAAGCTCATCAATTGATTCTTTAATATCATCAAGCGCTCTGTGAGCTTCTTTTTTAGAGGGAAATGGAACAGAAGGATACCACATCCGCTTCAACCTCTTAATTGTTGTAACATCAAGTATTCTGTAATGTAAAAATTCAACTATTTTGGGCATATACTTTTGTAAAAAGATTCTGTCAAAATGAACGGAATTCCCACACAAAGGAGATGTATTTTCAATGCAATGTTCTTTTAAAAATGCTAACGTTTTTTCTTCAGCTTCGTGCATTGTTGTTGTACTTTCCTTAACTTCTTGTGTTAAACCAGAGTTAGCATGATGTGTTATACACCACTCATTCATATTATCAAGAACAGCATCAGGTTGATGAATGACAAGTCGAGGACCTTCTGCAACAATGTTTAGTTTATCATCTGTTACAATTGTTGCAATTTCAATTATCGTATCACTATCAACATTAAGACCAGTCATCTCAAGATCAATCCATACAAGATTCTCACTTTTCTGCTTCATAAACAAGATAATTCAAAAGCTAGCATATAAAACTTTGTGTGAAGGAAGAAGAATTCTTTCTTTGTAATATTTCATCTCAGCAATTGATTCACGAATATCATCAAGCGCTCTGTGAGTAAGTTTCTTTTCAAATTCAGGAATGTGAGGGAACCACATTTCTCGTGCAATTTTGAACGATGATACATCAAGCATGCGGTAACTAAAAATTGCATCAAGTCGAGGCATGTACTCCCTGATAAATCGTCTATCCTGTGCTATACTGTTTCCAGCTAAACGAGCTTCTTGCCCGAAAGAACCAGAACCTGGGAGTGGCACATATTGACCGATACTCTCAAGGAGCCTGCCCTCAACTTCTTCTTCACGCATTTTTGAAGCGCGCACTTTTGCAACAAGGCCTGAAGCGAAATGGTGTCTTCTACACCAAGCATTCATATCTGCAAGAACATGTTCAGGTTGGTGAACGTAAAACGGACCAGCCTCATGTAAAATTTCTAAATCGGGAGTTGTAATAATAACTGCTGCTTCTAAAATTCTGTCTTTTTTTTGATGAGATTTTGTTTCAGGATTTAGACCTGTCATCTCCAAATCAAGCCATGTGATATTGTTTGAATCTAATTCATAACCTAATGCACGTGCTGCTCCCATAGAACAACAGAAGAAAAACGTCTTAATAAGAATCTGTGGTGATGAACTTCACACCGAATAATATCTAAATATTTAATCCAAGTCCAGCCATTTGAGCTAAAAGACCATCGTCCGGTCCACCTGCACCAAAAAGGCCTTCTAAATCTTCCATAAATGCAAGAACTGATGCATCATCAATCTCAACTTCTGCACCATGATATAACCTTACAGTCGCAGCGCCATACTCTTGTGAACTAACAACTACTTGCAAACCGATTGGTTCGCCATCAGCTCCATTTAGATCTGAAGATTGAACGGTAGCCTCATTCCTCTCTAAAAGATCACGTAGTTTAGGTTGAGATTCGTATCCATTAGAACCTCCGAGAACAAAATGCTGAGCGGCACGAAGAGAACTTGCTTCCTGCCCGGAGGTTTCCAAAACAACACCTCCAGACTCAACAACTAATCTTGATGTAAGATCATAACTCTTGTGTAAAAATGCTGCAGTATCTAATGCAACTGAATTTGCTGCAAGAACTTCAACCCCTATACCATTTTTATCCAAATATTCCTTCATACCAAAGAAAATAGATCAGCTATTTATAAAACTTTCTAAAAGTAACTACTGGCCAGTGATCCTATGCTGCTGCTTGTGAGGTCTCAGAAGGCGCTTCTTGTTCTTCTTGATCCATTTTATACAAACTTGCAACTTCACTTGCTTCATGCATTGTTCGCACCTTGCTTGGGCCTTCAAGTTCTAGAAGTTCATTAAGTCCATCTTTAATTCTCCTTCGAACAGTTGAAGAAGACACACCGTAGTCCATTTTCTCTTCGAGCGCTCTTACAATATCGCCATGTGACATGGAAGCTGCGTTTTCCAAATAAAATTGTGCAGCAACAAGTGCTTGTGCCTCACGACCAATTTCTTGATCGTTTGTTGAAAGGTTTCCTCTTGCCCAATTAGTATAACTGTTTTCAGTTGTTGCTTCAAACGCTGCTTGAATTTTTGCACCTTCAGAACGAATATAGTTGTGATAATCATCATTTCCACTGTCACTAGTTGTGTTATCAACAACTAATTCTAATGATCGTTTCCTTTGAAGAGCACTAGGAACTAAGTATGCAACTCCGTCCGAATTAGTCTCTAAGTTAAACAAGGAATCAGCAGGCATATTTTCATTAATTTCTTCAACATTAAGAAGTGTTCCTCCATCGCCTGGAATCATATCTTCTGGCAGATAGATTTTTCTCATTTCGTTAAGTTTCTCTGCTAAATTTCCGTTTGCATCAGCTGTTCCTTTATTACCAAATCCAAAGGCTCCTCTATTAAGCGCAATAATCTCTTGTTGATCACTCCAAGAGTCACACACAGGATGAGTTCCTTCGCCAACAACTCGTCCGAGTGCAGCGTACGCAGGAGATCTACTTGAACCTTCATTTGCAATTGTCTGAACGCTCGCTCTCCACCGCCCGTTTGAACCAGGAGTCATAAGTCCTTGAGTTCCCTCACAAATTAAATCAGCAAGGGGTAGATGTCCTACTGTTGTATCACGTAAATCTAAATCATATAATTTCCAACCATTTAAATCAGGAAGATTTGGGTCTGCTACGAGTCTTCTTCTTGTAGAAGTACTTCTTCCATCATCGTGTACAGTAACAGCTTCCTCTCTTCTTGCTCCTTCAGGAGCAGGTGCTGCCCTTTCTGGTTCCTCATCATCAGCTTCTTCAACCTCACCTAAAGCCGCACCCCATCCTTCAATATCAGATCCTCTTGAACCAAAGATTTCTTCATCAGTTGGATCTCTTGCCTCTTGAGCCAATGAACTTGTACCCAACTCTACTTCTGGTTCATCTTCTTCTTCAGGTGTTGCATAATCTGCAGGATTGCGCGTGTCCCCAAAGGTATCTTCAGTACCATCTCTTACAACACCATTAACTGGTTCATCAGAAAGATCTCTCTCAAAACTAAAGAGATAATCCGTGTCAGTAACACCAAATGTTCCAAAATGTGATTGGACATATCTCTCAAAACTATGTGAGCCAGTTCCTGCCATCCAGAAAGGTGCGCCTACGGGCTGCACATACACAAAATCTGTGCCTTCTTCTGCTCCATTCAACGCAACGCCGCCAGTACCATTACCATAACTCTTAAGAGTTCCATTCCTTGTGATTCGAGAGGGTCTTGCAAGATCCTCACATGAATCCGCACTACTAAAAGCGCCAGTCCAGTGTTTATACCATGCAATTGTACCTACTAAAGAAGCGGTATCTGGAAAAAATATACTTGTTCCGCTTTCGCCTTGTTCCACAACCAAGTCTGGGAAGCCTTCTCTGAACCTTCCATCCCCCCCTTGATCAGTAACATTAAGCTCGTTAACTCTATGACTTTCACCATCTTTTTCATCACCAAAGATAGGCCCTGTACAGTTGAGTTCATCTAATTTTTCAGCAAGTTCTTCGCCCCAAAATTCAAAATCACGGGAAGCCCCCATAACATCTCCATTGGTAACACGAACAGTCGCCTTGCCATCCTGATCTACTAAGATTGCTGGCTGCCATGGTACTACTTTGTATGGCTCGCCAGAATCTCTTGATTTCTTTAATTCTGAATCTGCATATGAAGTATCCCATGCATTAGCTACATTTGGTGCTACTGCTACACCTGCCAATAATGCTGCTGCTAATGCTTTTTCAAGTGTCATATTATGAGGCTTTTGTGTTTTATTTATAAATTTACTGGTACAATTTCACATGGATAAGATCGATACTGCCCACTAACACTTTTTAACACTTGATAGAGCATCGTTAACCAATTTAGGACTCAAAAATGGTTACAATCACCTAAAACTACTTAGAATTTAGCGTTTCTCAAACTGACAGTATTTTACAATTGAACACCCTGAACATTTTGGTCTTACAGGCAAGCATATACGTTGACCATGATCAACAATAAGTTGGTTAATATCAATCCATCTATCTTTTGGTAGAAGCTTGCATAGAGCCTTTTCACTCTCTTCAACAGTTTTGGTATTGATCCATGCCAATCTTCCTGAATTAGTTATCCTATGTACATGAATATCAACAGCGATCGCTGGTTTTGAAAACGCGTAGGCCAAAACACAATTCGCTGTTTTACGTCCAACTCCAGGAAGTGAGGTTAATTCTTCAAGTGTTTGTGGAACAACCCCACCAAATCGTTCAAGAAGTTGATTACATAACTCCTTTACATATCGTGCTTTTGCTCTATAGAAGCCTATCTTAAAGATGTGCCTTTCAATATCGTTGATATCTGCTGCAGCTAAACTTTCAAGCGTAGGATAACTCTCAAACAGTCCAAGTGCTACAGGAATTGTTGTGCTATCTTTTGCTCTTGCTGAAAGCAGCGTCATAATCACTAATTTGTATGGTTCTAAATGACCATATGCTTCAAGCATTGTTGGCTCGTGCGTTTGTCTAAGAATATCAAGGACTGTAAGAACTTCTTTTCGGGATTTCATAGACAGCCTATAAGAAAAAGGAGGTTAAAAATGTTCGCCTTTTCTGTAAACTCATACCAAAAACAATGTCAAGATACCTAACACAACCAACACACACGCAATCACGAACCGTAGAATCTTAAAGTGATGCAACTGAACTTCTGCATGTTTTAAATGTTCAAGTTTTTCTAATCTCCAATATAAGATGAATGCAATAATCCCAAGCGGAATGAGAACAACAACTGAGTGCCATAAAAAGAGTGGGAATGCGCGCCATCTAACCACCGGATCAGAAAGAAGTGTTAGTACAACTCTGTATTTCCATCCCCAACAAGCAGTTAAGAGTAATGCACTTAAAATTCCCATTGTTAAAAAACCGGCAGAATGTTTACAGTACGACATGAATTTATGATACGACGGGATTATGCGTTTTAGATAGTTACGCGGAATAATATGGCCTGCCACTAAAAAGTGTTTGATAAAAATAATTCCTATAAGGATTGCGAGGATCGATACAATAACTGTGATTACTGGTGTTACTTTCATGAATGCTTGCAGTGGTAAAACACCAAATGCTAAAAGAAGCACAACAACAAAAATTCCTACTAAAAAGACAACAGTTTTGCGAAGAAGTTCTTCACGTCTCTCTGCTAAGTTAAATTCTTTTCCAGTATCACCCTCTAAAAAAAGCATAAGAAGAAGCAAGAAAACAAGTATCATGCCAATACCACACGCTGACAAAGAATTGCGAAAGGCTGAACCAGTAAGTCCTAGAACACCAATCGTTTTAATAACATCAGTCGGATCAGACGAGCCGATAATTCCAATTACTTCTTCTAACGCTGGAGTAGGACAATCCAGGCGAGGACTATTTCGAAGCTGCTCATCAAGAAATGAGGTTACCGACTGTTCACCAACAAAATATGTTCGTGCAAGAAATACTGCCGGAATACCTCGTGCTGAATCTGGTACTTGGTATGATTCAAACAAACTTTCTAAAAGTGCTAAATTTTCATGATCATAATACACTTCAAAACTTTCAAGTGTAATAGAAGGATATCTATTTTGAATAGATTCCATAAATAGATTAGTTTGTTCACAACCTGGACACTCATCACCATAAAAGTAATAGACACACCCAAGTTTTGCAGGATCGCCAACAGAAACTATCGGGTCAGGCAGATCAACGGCTGCAAATGCAGTAGGGAGAAACAATAGAACTACAAAAATACAAAGAACAACCCATACTTTTGATTTGAATTTTATCTTCACCACCACCTAAAAACTGTTTTAAGAAGAGAAACAGGCTATATAAAGCTTTTTGTTAATCACCAACTTGAACTCTTCATCCCAAAGACTTAAATAGAAGAATATTGCCAAAACTCCCAGATACAGGAGGAAACTATAATGGTACGAGAATTAACAGAAGATCAATTACAATCAGATATTATTGAAGGGAAAAAAACAACACTCGTTGATTTTTGGGCAAGTTGGTGTGGCCCTTGTAAAGCACTTGCACCTATCTTAGATGAAGTAAGCAAAGATGCTGAATTTGCTGGAACGCTAGAGTTTGCAAAAATTTCAACAGAAGATTTTCCGCAAGTTGCAGGCGCAAATAATGTTTCGGGAATTCCATGTTTGATTCTATTCAAAGATGGAAAGGAAGCCGGACGTATTGTTGGGTTTCACCCAAAATCAGCACTTAAAGCAAAGATCGCTGAACTTCTTGGATAATATTTTTCTTTTGTGTTCTTCAATTTGTACAAATTCTTTATTTTCACCCAAAAGTAATAAAAATGAAGTGACTTATGTTTCTTAAGAAGTAGAATTAAGATTAAAAGAATCTAAATATCTAAAATGCAACAGCCAACTGAGTATCAAGCAGAAGAACACCTTCATGCCCTTAGGGGCGAAATCGATCTTATTCGCCGTGGTGCGGGTGTAACTTTAAGCACACAGCAGAGGTTTGATCAACTTTTTAACACTGATTCAGGTGAAATTGGTGAATTAGAACAGGCACTTACCTTGCAAGATCCATTACATACCGCCTCAGAATTAGCAGATGTTACGTATAATGCAATTACTCTCCCTCAAAGAGATCTTCTTGAAGTCGTTTTTACAATTGGGCAAACATTAGGCTTAGACCGTGTGCAAACACTTGGTGTTGCCATTGTAAAATATGGGCTTAGAATGAAGGGGCGAAAAGATATTGATGAAGAAAACAGGCAGATTGGCAAGTACCTTGCAACCATAGGTGTTAGTCTTACAAACTATGATGAAACACAAGGAATTCTTCAGGATCTTATTTCTTCTCAAGAAGCGTATCAATCTGTCCTAGAGTAAACGTAAATTTGAGGATTGAATACATGGCAAACATGAGTTCTCCAAAATGTGCAAACAGTAGTAAATCATTTGTTGCAAAAGAGTTTTTCTCATCGCTCATCTGTTTCCATAATTTCTCTCTTCTCTCAATAAGGCCTACGGCTTTTTCTTGATTATATGAAAGACAAAGTGTGAGTGCAACATCTAACGATTCTGTTACTTGCAGGAAAAGGCCTAATGATTTTTTTGTAAAATCTTGCTTTTTTTCAAGGGCAAGCTGCGCTATATGCCTGTACGTTCCACTCACAAGCTTAAGCTGAGAAATTAATTGTGCTAAAAGAGCGTAGCGAGTAGAATCCTCTTTTCGAGTTTTGGCAACAACCCTTTGAAAGTGCATAAGAAACCTGCTAATGTTATCTTGCCGAAGTTTAATTCCTAACAACGTTTCTTCATCCTTATTTTTGATGGCATCAAAAGAATCGCGTGTAAGGGTTTTAATAAGAAAAATTACCCTGTTAAATACCTGCTCACTTGTTTGTTCAGTTATTCCTCCAAGATCCATTACAACTGTTCGTGTATCACTCTGCTCAACAATCTCAGCACCAATAAATCGTTTGTTAATAAGATCCTGTAAGAAAGATGCTGTTCTAATGGGTTTTTTCGTTTTGTACTCAATTAATGTCGGCTCATGTGTTAAAATAATTTTGTCATACCCAATAAGATAAAAACTTTGAATAAATGTTGCAATAAGACGCGTGTTAATTTTGCGTAAATCAAGGACGACTTCTTGAGTTGGAGTTTCTTTCTTTGTTGAAATTATAAGCCTATGCTCTTTTTGTTCAACCTCTAAATAATCGCCTTTTGTTAAGTGAAACTCCCGTATCCATTTTGAAGGAAGTGAAGCCACATAGGTTGCTTTTCCAAGCTGTATGATTTTACGTTTCATTCTTGTATCCAAAAGGCCCTATTTCTTATAAACCTTACTTTTATCTTATATTATTTGCTACTTATATATTATCCTTATATTTCTTAAGGATTAGGATAAAGGAAGAGAAAGATAGACAGCATAATAGGACTAAAATGTCAGGCCAGATCAGTTTGTTATCAAATAGTAGTAAATCTGAAGAAGATTTATAAAAGATCTTTAATTTACGTATGTTTGTCCTATACACTAGATTTCAGCAACCAAAATGCCAGATAGAATAAACCTTGAAGAACAAGTTAATCGCCTGTTAGCATTAACACAAGACCCAAATAGGCATTGGCAAGAGATATCGCCTCATCGCAGGCCATCAGGTGATCTTTCATTTGATAAGGAGTTTGTTACAGCTTCTAAAAGATGGGCAGTTGCAAGAGCTACTCTTTTTCCAGAAAGATATGATTTGGCAGGTCTTGTTCCTACCCACGCGGTTTCACCTGAAGATTTTCCCATTCTTTCTGGTTTTAATGGCAAAGATTTTGGTAGATGGTATAGTAAGGCCCTACTTGAAAAGCTAGAATCACAGCTTCGATCAACAGGACCACTTAGAGATCTTTCAAGATTACTCTCAGTAGTTGTTGGAGAGAATGGACGAGACACAACATTTCTTCCAGTAACAGAACGAAGTCTTGGTGTTGATTCAAGATCTACACGCTATGAGGGTGGTGGATTAAGTAAAGTTTCAGTAGAACTCCCAACTGGAGAAGAAGTTGCATTAGTAGCGAAGCGTGTGCCAGAAGTTTTAGACGACTTGTTTACACAAGAACTTGAAATCCATCAAGATTTAGCAAGTTTAGGTCTTGGAGACCAAATTACAAGACCATTTGCAACTGATGATACGAAACGCCTTTTAACATATGGTTTTTTAGCAGGAGATCTTTCCTCAATCTGTGATGCACCAGAAGAGGTGAAACGACGATATCTTCTTGAAGCAATAAAACCACAGCTCATGATGAGCTTTGCATTGGCAAGAGTTTTAGATAAACCGAAAAAAGGCCCTGCCGAAGAGAGGCTTGCTCAAAGAATATATGCAAACCCCACAACAAGTGACACACTAAGAGCAAGCTTTCTTGAAAAATATGTTGTGCGAACCAGTCTTGTGAGAGAATCACTCATTCAAGGAGAAGTTATAAACCCAGATTCTCCAAAAGCTAAACCAATACGAGAACAGATTCTGCAAGAAGCAGGAAGAACAGGATCCCTTGTTTCACGTCTTGTAGCCTCTTTTAGCCAAGCTATTGGAACAGACATAGATTTTTTACCTGAGTTTCCAGTTCATGATGATTTTACTGTATACAATGTGCTCGTTGGGCGAGAAGAAAGAACTCGAGACGGTGGCTTAATATTAAGTGATTTGCGCCTCCATGACATAGGTCTTGCATACGGGCCAATACAAGCACCTCTCTTTGATATGCTTCTTTCGGCTGGAGCTGATGCGCGCACACAAGAACATGTTCTCAATGAGGTGTACAGAAAACTGCGAGATGCACATGGACATTGGAGAACTCCCCTTCAAGATAGTACGGATTTTATGCGAGGATATGATTTAGTCTATGCTGCAAAAGGCCTTAAGTTTGCTGCACTCAAAAAACTCCAACGCATAAACAATGATGAAGATGAAAATGCTTGGCGAGAAGGAGATATAGCATATGCACTTGTCTTACGAAAACTTCAAGAGATTGGTAGAAGAAATGGAAGTCAAAGAGAAATGGACCAATTCACAGACCTTCTTGGAGAATATAATCGAACAGTCCTTCGCGAGATATTTCGAGAAGTTCCTGAAATAGATTTACCAACAGCTATGCCTGGATCTTCTGCAGGCAGTAGTTTAGATTTTGTAACAGCATTAGAGCTTGGTGGCCTTCCAACCGGAAGAGTTGACATAGTTACAGATGAACATATTGCCGGTGCTAATAGTCCTAATCTCGTTGAGACCGTTAAAACTCGAGCAGTGCGAGGCGGAGTTCCAAGACTCGATGAAATTGTAGAAACTGATAATTCAACAGTAAGAGAATATTTACTTCAAGTCGATAGGTCCCTTGCTACATATTTGGGAGAAGATTTTCGAGCGGCAATGATACACTCCCTTCAGGGACGTAGGCCGTATTTGAGAACACTCGTTGATTTTGTATCTGATTTTGCTGCAGGAGAAGATTTTTTAACACTTGCGCGAGACCTTGAAGATGTTCCTGCATTTAGTTGTCCGTTCGGAATTCATATTCTTGAAAGAATTGTACAGGTTGATTCCGAAATGCGTGGAGAGAACATCACTAACAGAGATCTTGGGAATCATATCACAGCTCAAATGTATGAAGTTGGGTTCGAAACTGTTATAGCTTCCAGAATAGAAATGAGAGGTAGCCCTTATAGAAGAAGATCTTCTTTAGAAGACAAAATTAGGATAAGAAGGGCTGCAAGAGTATTTGCGAGTGGCATTGATCCTGATTTTGTCTTAGCAGTTTGGTCTTACCACTTTGCTTCGAATCAAGGTTCTGATACACTTGAAGCAATTCCAGACCCAATTCAAGATCTTATCATCCAAAACCTTCGAGGTTTAGGAATTCAAGAAGATGCTACCCACGATATTGATCTTCTTTGGCCTGAATACTTGCAAGCAATAACAAGACGGGCAGGAAGAACTGTTACAGAAGAGATTTATCCAAATCTTATTGATAATGAGGTTAGTAGATTGTCTAATTATTCCATGGCAGCAGCCATTGGAACTGGGCTTATTAGAGCAGCGCATAGGATAGATGACCTCATTCTTCCATTAGGCAAAGCTGCAAGTCTTGGATTTATTGGGGCTTTTGGTTTTGTTGCTGTAGCAGCCCTTATTGCGGGAATGTCCGATCCAAGGCCAATCAATGAAATGACTCCGTTTAGACAAAGAATGAACACACATCTTCGAGAGTTCTTTAGAACTCCTATCCCATTAGGATTGGTTGCAGCAGCATATGTTACTGCAACCGGTTTAGGTGCACTTGATTTTGCAGTAGAACATAATGCATTCGGTGGAGAAGAGGACCATAGAGTTTCATATCAAACCCCTACAGATAACCATCTTCTTGATATTCCATGGGATAGAAGGTATGCTGCAGAAAGTAGAGTTGCAACAATTATTCCAAAACCAGGAAAACCTTATGTCCTGGATTTTGATGGAAAAGAATTCACTCTTGGAGTTGATCCTAGCTTAACCGGACTTCATATGAATGATGATTTTGTTTCTTTTGAGAGAGGAACAAACTGTGCGGTTGGTTCAGAACCACTCTATTGTATAGATGCGTTTACCTATTTTGAAGACACAGGCGAGCTTGAATTTAATGTCCATAGAACATATACAACAGCTCAACTTGAAAATCTAAAACTGCCACTCCACTTTAATAGAGATTCAACAAACTCCGATTTGGGATCAACTCCCACTACACCGTAAATTACTTTCATTCCCCTCTTTTACATAATGTACCTTATACTTCTTATGAAGAATATATTACTACTTTTATAGGTTATTCTATCATACAATGACACAAACACATACAACTGACATAACAGACATTTTAGAAAGATTTGGTCTTGGTGACCAATTTGACACCCCAACAATTGACCAGACGCTTGATACTGGTGTGGACGAGTATACCCCACAATCTCGCGTTGGTCAACGGATGGTCGAGGGGGCTGGACTCGCGTTAAGCGTTCTTGCTGCAGGATATATTGGAACTGCCCTTCTTGCAGGAATGCCAACTGAATCTCAAGCTGCGCAACCTATAAGCACATCTCAGGTTGATATTCCTTGGCACCCAGCATACGCAAGTGCAAGTAAAGAGGCCACAATCCCAGCAATTAAAGGACAACATTATCTCCTTAATTTTGATGGGCAAGAGTTTGCAGTAAGTATTGATCCAAGTGTAACTGGACTTCATATAAACGATGGTTTTGTTTCTTTTGAAAGAGGAACGAACTGCGAAGTTGGCGTTGATTCAAGTTACTGTGTTGGTTCTTTAACATATAATCCTGATACAAACATGCTTGGTTTTACTGCATACAAAACAGAACCTTTGGATACTGTACTTCAAGCAGGAATTGTAGAAACTGATTTTTAATTTTTTTATTATTTTGATTTTTAAGAGGAGAGACCAGAATATTTTTGGGAGATTTTTGATATGATACCAGTAGAAAATGCACTTGAAACAATTGTTGAACGACATAGAGTAGTTAGAACAGAAATTCCAGAACTTGAAAAAAGATTGGCAGAAGCTCGGCAAGAGAAAAGTCGACTTCAAGCAAAGGCAATGGAAACATTGTGTGCAAGGCTCTATGAACAATCACAACAATTAGCACAAAGAACAAGTGTAGAGATATCGGCATCTAATATTACTGAAAGTGACAGAAGAATAATTTCTATCTATGAAGAAAATGTTGATGTTGCAGAAATTCGTGATTCACTACAAGAAGAGTACGTCGCTGCCTGCGCTAGACGAGAGAAAAGAGAACGTCTAGAGCATAAAGCAAGTGAAACACTGCATGTTGATCTACTCTTGGTTCCTTCAAAAGGAACATTCGAACTCTATCTTCCAATAAATAAAGGAACAGAGAAAGAAGAGCTTCCACTTGCTCTTAGCTCTGCTGTTGCAAAAGCTCTTTTAGAAGCAAAGTGTAACGTTCAATCACATGGAGAAGAGGAACACATCACGCGACTTGTACTAGAAAGATCAACTGCAGACATTACTGACTATCTTACCAGCATAAACCCTGTCGGTTTTGCGCAAGCCAATATTGAACTTTCCTTAGTTACATATGTTGGACTTGAAGATATCACAATTACACCTATCTCTACTCGAAGCGAGCCCTCTGTTACGGAAGAACGTGTTACACCTGATGCTATCACTAAAGATCAACCCTCAGAAGGTGGTAGTGTTACCCTAACAGAAAAAGATTCAACACCACCTACAGGAATGCATTACTTAGGGGAGGATTATGAACTTTATGCAGGATGTTATGGAGAAGATGTTGTTGAAGGGACAGTAGAAAGACTCGAAAGAAAGTTAGGTAAAGATAATACTACCAGACTTCTTGGAACAACTGCCATCGATAGCATATTTGAGCTTGATAGAATTGGAGTTGATGCATACGTTAAAGATATTGTTGATCTACAAAAAGAGGCTACCTCGTTGTACAAAAAAAGAAAGGACTCTGTTCCGGAAGAATTTGATCTCCAAACTTCCCCTGAAAACTTCTTGCCACAATCTATTGCTAACACTAGATCAAATCTTACAACAAGAAGAGTTGAGATAATAGCTGAGGATGTAGGCGTTGAACAACATGTTGTTGAAGGTCTCCTCAAAGAGGGTCATAATCCATACTATGTTCATGCAATGCTTGCAGTAGGGTTTAGGCTTGGAAAAGATAGACCACATTTGGGAAATAACACCTTGCAACAAGAATCCTGGATAAAAGAGGTAGGCAAAGCCGTACAAAGTTTTGGTTTACCTTTTAGTCCTCGGGAAGTTCGAAAACAAATGAGAAGAGCAGGGGACATTTTTTATGACCCAAAGGGGGGTGATGCTAACCTCATTGCACTTCGAAGTTCTTGGAAACATTCTGCTCAAGGAAGTATACAAACCTACCTACAAGCTGTTATGAGGAGAGATAGATCATGAACGATACTATGGTTCCTCTCCATGATCTTGCAAAAAGTTCAGGGAGAAGTGTCTGGGAGATCATGCAACTTTGTCAAGCAAATGAGGGCTCTTATTCAATTCGGGATGGTGAAGTGTTTGTTCTTCCAAGACCTCAAAAGCAAGGAAACGAAAAAAAGGTACGGAGGGCTCCAAGAAAGGGAGCAAAAACATATGATTATGCAAACAAGACTCTTTGGCGTAACAGGTGGTTTTCATTTCTTGCAGCAAACCTTGAAATTGGATCAGAAACACGAGTTCTTTCTCTATTAGGCCCAGAACTTCTTGAACTTCCCGGTTACGATAGGTTAGGTATACTGCGTGAAAATGTATACTGCGTGGAGAGTGATACTTCAAGAATACGTGCAATACAAGAACAACAAAGTGGCATTCATCTGCACCCTGGTAACGTTCTTGACTTTTTGTTACAAACCGATTCGACCTTTGATGCAATTCTCCTTGATTATGATGGAAGTATCACTGAAGATAAAGTTCAAGCATTAGAGGTCATTACACAAAGGCAGCTCCTCTCCTCGCGAAGTGTCCTTGGCCTTAATGTATTTGGAAGTCGTGAAAAGGATGAAAAACAAATGCTCTATCTAGAACCTTTTATTGAAACTGACCTAGAGGCATTAGTTGGAAGTGGAAGTGCAACTCGAGATGTTCTCCCGCCAGAAATTGCAGAGACTAGTAGGGACCTTAACGGTTTTCGTGATTATGGGATTACAGCCCTTGTCTTAAAAATGCTCATGGGCCATGATGCAACATCAATTAACACATCAACCCTTTCGCTTCTTGCAAGAAATGAAAAGGAAGCATGGAAACAGTATATCGGAGATAATCCCCCTGTTGCATATAAAGATTTCATTAAGCTAAACGATTCATTACGCTCGTATGTCCTCTCTTCTTTGGATACTCAACCTCCAGAAATTGCAAAACTCGCATTCATACTAAGTGTTGCAGCAGCAAAGGCATACTTTACCCAAGGAATGGAAAGAGTATGCTATAAAACCCAAGGAAATAATCGTTTCTTTTCTGATTTCTATGCCCTTGACCAACGTCCGGACCTTTTTGAAGTGCTTGAAATGCCATCTGTTAGAACTGTTGCCAATGGTTCGCAGAAATTTGAAAATTTTGTTCGAAAGTATACTGGATCCATGGAGCAAAAAAGAAAGCGAAGAATCAAACATGAAATAGAAGTTGCAAGTATGCACCTTGCAACAGAATATTCCGGATTTTTTGTTTCGGACGCAATCCCAAAGAGGTATGATCTTCAAGCATAATTGAAAACATGACACTACAAGAACAACATAACATTCTTCAAAGAGCACTTGCACTAAAATATCTTAGATTGTATAATAGAAAACTTGTAACTAAAGAAATGTATCTTCCGGATACTGCACTTCTCGCATCTCTTGAAAAGGTTGTTAGTTCTGGTCAACAGCTTCGAAGATTTAGCACCTTACACAGAGAAGCTTCCCGAGTTAGAAGAATTCTTGAAGAAGAGAGTAATGATACTATTGAAGTTATTCTTAACACGCATGGAAGGCACACAGAAATTATCCTTCCAATTAAAACAACAGATCTTGCGGGTGGCTTGCCAACAGATGAGTTATATGAACACTGTCAGGGTATTGCTGATGAATATGGGGCTGATGAAGAAGAATTATTTGAAGATTATATTGTGTTACGTATGGAAAAAGGCATCGATAAACGAGATGTTGCAAGAGATATTGTCTCAAAGGCACCTCTCCTTTTTGGAGGATCGCTGCGAGAACAGGGAAAATATAAATTACGGGTTGCATCAAATTTTGCATTTACATATAGATATTCCGTTGCAGATGAACCAGAATCTATCGAAGAGAAAGTTAGATCAGAAAGAAGAGACGAGGATATTAGTCCAGATCGTCTTCTTCGAGAGCATGCAAGCAGAAGGGCTCTCCTCACACGAGAAGAAGCTATTTGGTATTTAGAACAAGGAATTACAACATTACAACTTCGAACCTTCTTTTCAGAAACAGAGGCTATGTCCATTGCTGGCTGGGCTTCAGCCCATACGAAAGGGTATTATGATTCTCATCCGATAGATGCCTATAAGCCAAAAATTTGATTTTATAAGAAAGGTTAGGCCTTTAGAGGTTTTTTACGCATTTTTTGCATATCAATAAATGCTCTTCCCATAACGCGCACAAGTTCTTTACGTTTGTGAGAGGCTTTTTTGATGTTGTGAAGACGTTTTTTGTGAGGTGTGTCCATTGCTTTAAGTGAATACTCTAAAATCAATTGTTTGTATAACAAATCATTGATTTCTTCATACTGTACTTCAAGCATCTCAAGGTTTGAGTGAAAATTCTTTACCTCACGAATAACTGTTGAAAGTCCATGGAAATCATCATTCAACACCTTATTTTGCAAAAATTCACTTCGTTTCGTCTCAAGCATGCTTTGACCCTCGAGCCGCTGGGAGTTACGAAACTCGCCAAGTTTCATCTCAACAAGTGCTGAGGAGAGTGTTCGCAATTTCTGTGTTGTAAACGAAGCTGCTTCAAGTTTATCGAAGGTTGAGTAGAACGCAACTAACTTTTGAGAAAGCTCTTCTTGTTGTTTTTGTTCAAGGCCATCAAATATTTGATGAAGCGCATTTTTTTTTGCACGCTTTTTTCCTTTTGCCTTTTTTTTGTGTGGATGCGCGAACCATGCATCTTTAAAACTTGTAAGTTGCTCAGAAATATCGGGCAAACTTTCTATCTCACGTTTAATTACCCGTATTTCAACCATGTGAAATACCATAAATACACGTTATATAAAGTTTGTGGCCAGCTTTAGACTCTTGCGAAACATACGAAAATATATAAACAAAAGATTATTACATATCCTCATGAAAAGAAGTGGGACTGGTGGTACCAGAGTTAAAACAGTTGCTATTGCCAAAACAAAACGGTTACGCAAACGAAAGCATCATATTTTTACTAAACAAGACCTTACATTTGGTCAAAAAGCATCAGACCTTATAGCACAGTTCGGTGGAAGTTGGCCATTTTTAGGACTGATTGCCCTTACGTTCGGCGGATGGATTGTCCTCAACATAGCGATTCTTAAGTCAAGTAGTTTTGACCCATACCCATTCATTCTCCTCAATCTTATTCTCTCCGTTTTAGCTGCCATACAAGCACCAATCATTTTAATGGCACAAAATAGGCAAGCTGAGCGTGATCGCATGATGGCAAAATATGATTACCAAGTGAACAGAAAAGCTGAGCGCGAAATTCAAGATATTCAAAAAGATCTTGAAGAAATTAAGTACCTTGTGCGTGCCTTTTGTAAAAGTACTGGCGTTAAACCAAAAAAGAGATAATTCTTATACTGCTTTAAGCAGAGCCTGCGCTTTCCAGAGAGTTTCTTGCCATTCACGTTCTTTATCTGAATCGTGCACTATTCCTCCTCCAACTTGAAGGTAGGCATCCCGTGTTTTTCTGTTGTGAAGAAGTGTTCGAATAATAATGTTCCATTGCGCTTCATCTCTGAATGTTACAAAGCCAATTGAGCCAGTATATGGTCCACGCGCTGTTGGCTCAAGTTCATCGATGAGTTGCATTGCTCGTATCTTTGGACAACCAGTTATAGTTCCTCCAGGAAAAAGTGAACGAAACGCATCAAAAGAATTGAAGCCGTCAGCTAACTCTCCTTGAACAGTTGTTACAAGATGGTGCAAGTGTGAATATGTTTCAAGTGTTGGTGGGCAGCTCCACTCAACTGATCCTAACGATTTCCATCCGTCTTTTTCTTCACATCTTCTTCCAACTGCCGAAACACGCCCAATGTCATTACGTAAAAGGTCAACAAGCATTGCATGTTCGGCCTTTTCTTTTGAGTCTCGTTTGAATCTACGCTTTACAAACCAATCCCACAATCTCCACCTGCTTCGAGGATATGTTCCTCCAATTGGTCTCGTAAGAATTTGTTTTCTACCACTTGGCATGTTTGTCACCCGCAAAAGCTCTTCAGGTGAACAACTAACCAAATCAATTCCCTCGAGTGCAAGATACGCAGAGAACGGTGAGGGATTAATACTACGCAACCTTTTATATATATTCCACGTATCATCAATCATCGCAAGTGTTAGTCGTTGTGATACTTTTAGTTGATACGAATTTCCTGCCAATATATGTTCTTTGGCTCTTTCAACCATCTCAAAGTACTGTTCTTGTGACATATTAGAAACAGCTTCAATATCCTCTAGTGAGACTGAAAGATGCGACTTTCTTCTAGTTTCTCTTGTTGGACGCAACACTCTTTCTTCTAATATTCTTTGTACTCCTTCCATTCTCGCACCATCATCGCAAAACGTTGTAACATACACCTTTTTTTCATCATGATCGAATGCTAAGATTGTTCGTGGAAATATCATATACAAATTAGGAAGTTCTTGATCGTTTGTCGCTGTTGTTTGAAGAAGTCCATCCCGACTTCGGACAAATTCATTTTTAACATCATATCCAACGTACCCTATTGCCCCACCGTGTGAAAGAGGAGGTGCAGTAGCAGAAACTATGCCTTCTCTAAAATCAAGGGGCTTTTTTGGTTTACTAAGAAGTTCTTCCAAATCTCCAAGCGAAGCCACCTGAGTTGTATGGTCAACTTGCGTATCCAATGCAATATACGAATATCTATTCCCCGAAATTGGTTGTGATGAGGAATCGCTCTCCAAAAGAATTGCATCCTTACCAGCCCTTCCCTCATTTCGTAGAACTTCAAAATAGTATGCTGGAGTAAATGTGTGGGGAGTACGCCATTCATATACTTGGTGTAGCATTTTTTTGTTTCACCATGCACCTACAAAAAAAGAAATGAAAGAAAAAAAAGAAAAAACAACAAAGTTATCCTAGCAAGCTAAGTCCGTACATCACAAACAGGGGCGCAAAGACTATTGCAAACGTATTGATAACTTTAATAAGCGCATTGAGTGCCGGACCTGCGGTATCTTTGAAAGGATCTCCAACAGTATCTCCTACAACAGCTGCTTTGTGGGCATCTTTACCTTTGCCGCCAAAGTTACCATCTTCAATGTACTTTTTAGCATTATCCCATGCCGCACCAGCGTTTGACATAAAGAGTGCCATTAAAAGTCCTGAGAGGATTACTCCAATCAAAAGACCGCCTAATGCTTTAATGCCAAGTAGGAGCCCTACAATTAGTGGCGCTGCAATTGCAATAATTGCTGGCAAGATCATATGCCTTAATGCTGCTTTTGTTACAATATCAACACATTTACCATACTCAGGTTTTGCTTTTCCGCTCATGATACCTTTAATCTCTTTAAACTGTCTTCGAACTTCTAAGACAATTTTGTGAGCAGCTGAGCCCACAGCAGTCATACATACTGCTGAGAAGATGAACGGTAACATGCTTCCAATGAAAAGGCCGACAAGAACTACTGGGTCAGTTATGCTGAAGACAAACGTTTCTGCACCGAACTTTGTAATCTCGTGTGTGAATGCTGCAAAAAGAGCGAGAGCCGCAAGAGCCGCTGAACCGATTGCGTATCCTTTTGTAACCGCTTTTGTGGTGTTTCCAACCGCATCAAGCGCGTCTGTTACATGACGAACACTCTTATCAAGTTCTGACATCTCAGCAATCCCACCAGCATTATCTGTGATTGGACCATAACTATCAAGCGCAATAATAACACCAGTTAGTGAAAGCATTGAAACTGCAGCAATTGCAACTCCATAAATTCCAGCAAGACCAAATGCTACAAGAATTCCAATAGCAATGATGATTACTGGAAGAAATGTTGATTGCAGACCAAACGCTAAACCAGAAATGAGGTTTGTTCCAGCACCTGTAACGGAACTTTCGGCAATACTCTTGACCGGTTTATACTTAGTACTTGTGTAGTACTCTGTAATTACATTAATTAACAACGTTATTACAAGACCAACCAACGTTGCTAAAAACAAATTAAGGTCGTTTCCAGTGTATAATGTTACAAAGTAAAACCCTACTGCAGAAAAGATGCCTGAAGCTATCAATCCTTTGTATAGGGCTGCCATGATATTTTCTCCTCTTCCGAGTCGAACAAACCATGAACCTATGATTGAACCTATAATTGCAACTCCACCAAGTAATAATGGATACTCAACTGCCATGCTAAACCTTCCTGAAACGCTTGGAAGCATTGCTAGAAGCATTGCTGCGAGAACTGTTACGACGTATGTTTCATAGAGATCTGCGCCCATTCCTGCACAATCGCCAACATTATCTCCAACATTATCAGCAATAGTCGCTGGGTTTCGAGGATCGTCTTCAGGAATTCCTTTCTCAATTTTTCCTACTAAATCAGCACCAACATCCGCTGCCTTGGTAAAAATTCCGCCACCAACACGCGCAAATAATGATACTAGAGAAGCTCCAAACCCGAGACCGATTAATGCTACTGGGTCTGGATAAATAAGATACATTATGCTAATTGCAAACAAAGCAAATCCAACTACAGCCATACCGGTAACCGATCCACCTTTGAATGCTACATCAAATGCTTCTTTAAGACCTTTTTTTGCACTCTCAGCTGTTCGCACGTTAGCACGAACAGAAATGTTCATACCTACATACCCTGAGAACGCTGAGAGAATTGCGCCCACAACGAATCCAATTGCAACCGCGTTGCCAAAAAGACCCCATAAAATAAGTGCTATTACTATTGCAAATGCTGCAATAGTCTTATACTCGCGCGCCATAAATGCCATGGCTCCTTCCTTAATCGCATCTGAAATGTCCTGCATTCTTTTTGTTCCTGCAGGAACGCTCATTACACGAAACGAAAGGTACCCAGCATACAATAGCGCAACTAAACTAATTACTAATGAAAAAACTGCTATTGACATGTATTTCAACCCCCTTGAAACGTTTTATCTTAATAGTCAAAAAGGTTTTAGAAGTCATTTAAATAGTTTACTGAACTATTACGGAAAATTCACCCCTATTTTAGAATATATTATTCTATTACAACAACCCTCTTTTGCTGTCTGATTGTCAAATATGGCTTTGTAAGCCGCATTTTAAGCCCTTTATCTTGTGTAAGAATTAAAGCGCCACCAGCGCTTTCCTCAGCTAAGTTTGAATCCACATCCATTGTAGGATCATCAGTTAAGAGTGTGAGAGTCTTATCTAATAATTTCTTTTGAACAATCGAAAGAGCTAACTTTGCTGCGTTCCGCTCTTTTTGTGAGAGGTCGCGACTCGTTTTAAGTTTTTCAAGTTCTTTGAGTGTCCCATCAATGATACATACTTCATATGCTATGTCTAAACTCTCTTCAATTGCTGAAAATACATCTAGTTTGAACATGTGAATTGCAATAAGTGCGTTGGTATCAATAATTACTCGTTTCATTCAACTTAAGAAAGTGGGTTTGGTTTATGTATGTTACTACAATTTTTTACGCCTTGAGCACTTTTAGTTCATGTTTCTTCTTATACTCATTCACTATCTCAATCATTTCTGTAAAGTATGGATCTTTTGAGGTACAAAAAAAAGCACGACAATTTTGTGGCCTTCTCTCATGTATAGAACATTTATTTTCTTGGAGATAAATACAGCTTCCATCGACATTTTGCGCTAAGATATTTGCGCCAAGCAACTCAACTTCTCTGAAATCATTCGGAATATCAAAGCTTCGAAAAATCGTCGTATACTTGCCTGACCTGTATTCCTCCTCAGTAAGATTGATTAAAAACAATCGACAACACACACCACTCTTTTCACATTTCATATCATTTGCCTTTAGAATATCCAACAAGTACCATTTTACCAAAGAACAGGGAAATAACAAAAAGGATCGCTGAAATAACCATTAATGTAAAATTTTCTTGTATAAGTGTAGCATAGTATAAACAAGATGCCAACAATACGGGAAGCGCCAAAGAGAAGAGGACAACAAGCAACGATGAGAAAAAGTGTGTTGTAACTATTCTTTTAATGGAAAATATGTATTTTTTCCATGATGCGATTTCTATGCGAGAAGATGCCACCAAAAAGACATAAAATAGTATGAAAAAAAGTGCAACAAATATGCGCGTTATCAGTAAAAAGAATGGGTTTAACGATCCTATCCATCGTAGAACTACTACATAATAAAGGATGCCAAACGGGAGAAAAATTGCAAGAAGCGCTGTAACATTCTTAAGCCACATCTTAGAAAAGATGATTATTTTTCGACCAAACGAGATTGACTTACTAAACCCTGAACTTTGCATGAAACTTGCACAGATCCACAACAAAGGGTTAATGATAAGCACAAGAACAGAAAGCCATGTAAGAAGCGATATAATATTATTAATTAATGACCTATAACTTGCAAGAAGAGCAATTGGATTATCAACTAATGGAGCTCCTGCCTGTAAACTCTCCTCATCAAAATTAAGAGTCTCTAAAGGAGCCCCAATTGCAACAAGATCATCAAACAAAACAAGTTGGTAATGGATAAACACTGAAGAGAGAATAATAAGAAACAATAATTGAAACAAACAGAACAAGGTAAAAAGACCTTTCCGCTTCTTTACAGCATGGAGAGTAGAACGATACGCACTAACAACCTCACCAAAAACATTCCCCATAGAAAAAAGATATAGCGCTAACGCTTTTAAAAGTTTGGAAAGTTGAATGTTATCTTATATTGTGTATCTACCAACGTTTTGGATTCTTATACATGCGATATTCTCCATGCATAATTCCTTCTGGTGTGAGCTTACTCACACGTATCTGTACTGGCTTTGCGCCAGGAACTTGGAATTCAACTACCTCCATTTTACGATTGCGCGCTTCCACAATCTTCTGAATAATTTGTGCATCATCAAACGGGAGACCGTCTAACCCGAGCAGTGTTTTTATTGACATTGTCTTTATACTGACCACTCCTCCTGATGTAATCCCGACCTTACTAATGCAACTCCTTTTGGCATCTTTACTCTATCCTTTTTCGTCATTAACGACACACGCATCTGCGCTAACCTTTCTCTTCGTTTTGCTATTTTTCCAAGACGAATCTGCTCAAGCAGAATCCTATCGTCTCTATCTTCTGGAAACAACATTTGCACCACCCCCATGGTTTGTGTATTCCTCTAACTATATTGTATACAAAACATTTAAATATAAATACATTTCCTCAATACTATATATCCCCTTAAGATAGTATATGTTTGTTACTGTTGTGGGACTTGTCAAAATGGAATATAGGAAAGTCATATCATTTGGGAAAAGTAGTTTCGTAATCTCACTGCCAAAGAGCTGGATACGACAGAATAATGTCAAAAAAGGAGATTTGGTGTATGTTAATAATAATGAAAACGATTTAGTGATTAGCGCAAAAGAAGGAAGCATCCACGAGGATGCAAAAACTACCATCAATGTTGATGGGAAAGGAATTCCTTTGCTTATCCGAGAGCTTAATACAGCATATATTCTCAATAATAGGGAGATTACAATTGTTGGTAAGGAACTTAAAGCAAAATCTAAAGAAATTCTGGAGATTATACGTGAGCTTATTGCTCTTGAAGTTCTTGAGCTTGATTCACAAAGAATTGTGACAAAAGACTTTTTGGATATGGACAAGATTTCTATAGTAGAGCTTGCCCGAAAAATGGATATTATTGTCAGATCAATGATTAAGGATTGTATTCTTACATTTCAAGAGAATACTGCAGCCAACATAGAATTACGAGATAATGATGTAAACCGGTTATATTTCCTATTGTGTAGAGTAATTCGATACGGTATGAATAACCAGTCAACCGTACTTAAAAACTATAAGCTTAAAGCTATTAATTTAATGAGTTATTTCATGCTTACGTTCCATCTTGAAGCCATTGCAGACGAAGCAAAGCGTATCTCAAGAGGAATGGCAAAGGTAAAACTTTCAAAAGCAAAACAAAAGAAATTTGAAGACCTTTTAACTCAAGTAAGTGAGTTCTATCTTGTTGTTATTAAGGCCTTTTATGCTGAACAAAGAGAAAAAGCAATGAAACTTACAACAACAAAAGCAGAACTTATCGAAAAAATTAACTCTTTTTATGATGAGAACTCTAGTCAAGCTGAGACCTCCTACATGGTTGATCGCCTACGAAGAATGGTTGGAGCAATTCATGAGCTTAACAGAATAACATTTCAACACTAGGTAAGCCAAAGGATTTTGCGGAGATTTCTTTAAAAACAGTCAGAAGCTTTAAATATAGCACAAATTTTTATACTGCCACTCATAAGTTAATAATCTAACACCCTAAAAAAATGATGATGACAGCCTCAGGCCCAACCACACTAGATGAAGTAGGAAGAGGGGAACTCAATACGCTAACACGTGGGAAAGATCTTAGGGGCCTACGAGATGAGATGAGGAATCTTGTTTTCTCAAGGCCAGGATATTTAAATGGGGTAACAGATGTAGCGTATGAACTTCTTGGAGAATCTAACCATGCAAGGGTCTATAGGATGACTCTTAAAAGAAGGGGTGGATCAAAAGTTATTGTTGGAAAAGAATTCTTTTCAGTTTCGCCAACTTCCGGGGGGAGGTATAGGCAAGAGAGAAATCCTGTCACCCTACATGCTGATGAAGCACGAGCCACAGGAGTTATATATAATAATGTTGGAAGATATGATGGTAAGAAACTTGTTCCAAAACCGATTGCAAGCTCAACACGTCATCTTTTTTTGTTTCTTCAGTATATTGAAGGTCCAGATAGCAGAAGTAGATTACTTCGATCTCTCGGAGATGATGCTGAGAGAAAGGACATAATCGTAGGCGATCTTGAGCGAATTGCGGCTTTTGGGGGACTTGTAGATTCTCATGGAAACCTTTTTCGTCAAGAAGGAGTTCCAGGACCGGCCTATTCAAAACAGGTTCGATCTGAAAATCTTCTTGATGACCTGTGCGTTATTTTGGATCACGCATATCGTAGGGACAAGAGAACTTCAGAAGAAGAACCATACAATCCAGAATCTGTCGTTAGGAAGACAGAAGAGTTATTGGGAGTAGATCTTCGTCGAGAGATTAGTGAGATAGTAGATTTACAGATGGCTGTTGAGACGTATTTCTCGCTACAACACGGGGATATGAAGCCAAGACATATTCGAGATAAGTTTATTGATCTTGAGAAGTTCGGCAGGTTAGTTGTTGGAGCTGACGTTGCACGATATATGACCGCCGAAGGTGGTATTTCCATGCTTCCTATCGAAGAAATCCCAAATATTTTACATCACTTTTTTGTCCATTATGGTGTTAATTTAGAACATTCTGGAAACTCAACAAGCAGAAAACACGCCGTTCAAAAACTACGAGATATGGGTCGTGCAAGAATTCAACGGATGAAAACCAAAATAGATCTTTCAGTTGTAGGACCACAAGTTGTCTCGCAGCTTCTTCACAGCGACCTTCACACTGATGCCACTAATAAAAGGGGATTACTAGATGGACCTGAAAATCTGTTAAGATATGGTGCTGGTCTTCCTGAAGATTGGTGGACACCCGAGTCTGCTGTTACAGCAAGGCTAGAGAGAATTGGAGGATATTTTCCGTTAGTAGGTTCTTGGCGCGCAACCCCAGATTCTAGCGTCGTTAAAAAATACTTTAGCAAAATGCAAGATCTTTTTGATAGATTAGAGCTTGTAGCGAAAAAATCATAATCTTATGCCTTCAGAATACAAAGAGTTAGTTGATTTTTCCATCAGTCTTGCACGGGACGTTGGTCAGATACAAATAGACCATTTTGGAAGAGACCACAAAATTCATTACAAAGCAGATGGAAGCATCCAAACGCTTGCAGATAGAATTTCTTCTGACACCATATTTGGAAGAATAAAAAGAAAGTTTTCTGAATTTGGAATTCTTGACGAAGAGCGAAAGGAAGATGGGAGTCGTTTCTCAAATGAATATTGTTTTATTGTTGATCCGCTTGATGGTTCAAGAAGTTATGCTGATGGCAAATGGAACTGGGGGCCAAAAATCGCCATTACAAAAAATGGTGTTCCAATTGTTGGCGTAGTGTACAGACCACTCTTTAAAGAACATGAAAAAGCTGATTGGAAACCCGAACTTCTTGTAGCAGAAGTAGGAAGAGGTGCTAGAAGAATCTATGAAGGTAGCGAAGAAATATTAAGAGTTAGTAATGAGAGACATGACTTCAGAACTGCAACAAGCAATAGAGATAGTTCACAGCTTGAATCTATGCTCACAATGCTGGGTAAAGGAGAGAGACGAAGAAGAAGGCGAAACAGACATGACCAAAGAATTTTTGGTAAAGTTAACCAAGCGCCTGGAATGAAAATAGTCGAGATTGCTAAAAACACATTTGATCTTGTACTGTACGCACCAGACATGCACGTGCATTTATGGGACGTTGCTGCATCTCAGATTATACTAGAAGAAGCAGGCGGAATAGTTACAACTGTAAAAGGAGATCTGATCAATTACCTCGATAGGGAAACTATTATACGGGGTCTTCTGGCATCCAACGGACAGTTTGACCACTCTCTCTTCTTGGATCTTCTATCTAACTAAACGCAAAAGTTTTTAAAGGACTTTCGTTCATTTCTCTCTACTCTTGTGGGGGTAGCAAAGTTCGGTCAAATGCGCAGGACTTAAGTCTACAACAAGGATCGCCAGTGTGATGCTGGTTAGTAAAGATATCCTGTCCTTTAGTAGGTTCGGGGGTTCGAATCCCCTCCCCCACACTCTTTTCTTATAAAATAATATAAACGCTTATAAATAAACCATAACTACTCGCTGGTGATGTTAAGATTCTTTAAAAGAAGACAGAAAGCTCGTTGGGTTATTGTTGGTGGTGGACTTGACGGAGTGCACCTAGCTAATAGATTAGTTTCTAGTGGAGAAAGTAGTGTTAGAATTGTTGATCCGCATGAACATCTTTCTGCACAGTGGCGAAGATATACTGATGGGTGCGGACAAGAAATGCTCAGGTCTCCCACAGAGCATCATTTAAACGGCAAAGATCTGACATTAGAAGAATTTGCAAGAAGAGGGAAAAGGTTAGATGAGATACATTCTTCTGAGGGGTTTAGTCGGCCCACACTTGCCTTGTTTAATGATCATTGTGCAGCTGTTATTCTAGAGAATGGATTATATGATTTACATGAGCAAGGACTCGTTGAAAGTGTTCTTCCTGGAAGAAGTGCACGGTTTGAGACAGGAACGTTTGTCGTTGAAACTACTACAAATACTATTGAAGCAAATAATGTTGTTCTAGCTATTGGTCAAAGTGGAGGGCCCAACATGCCCGATGTTGCGCGCAGCTATTGGCATGAAGAAAAAGTACGTCACGTTGCTGATCGTAATTTTGATAGAGAAAAAGTTACAAGGTCTGAAGGCCCAGTATATGTCATTGGCGGAGGAATGAGTGGTGTGCAACTTGCAACACGAATGGCAAAAGAAAGAGATGCTGCTGGATCTTTGTATCCCGTTACACTGATTTCACGAGCTCCGCTTGTTGTCAATGAACTTGATGCAGATGCACGTTGGGCAGATTTAGAGTATGCAACAAGCAGGTTACATGTTCCGTTTGAGGCGAGAGCAAGAGTTGTCAGTAGAGCAAAGCGAAGGGGAACAATAGCACGGTATGTTATGGATGATATGGAAGATGCACAACGTGCTTGCGGACTGATTCATAAAGTTGATGAACTTACACGGATCCTTAAACGAGGGGATGGAAGATTGCGTTTAGATTTTGCTTCGGGAAGAGAAGAATTGTATCGGGGGCACCTTGTGTTTGCAACAGGTTTTAAACCTGCTGGAAAAAACACATTAGTACAACAGATAAGTAGAACGTTTGGTTTACCTACCTGTGAAGGCTATCCTATTGCTCCATCCCCATTAATATGGACAAATTCGGGGCATGGAAGAATCTACGTTATAGGAGAACTTGCATCCCTAACTATTGGACCTCTTGCAGGGAACATTATCGGTGCTCGAAACGCAGGTGATATGATCATGAAAGGATACCAGTAGTAAACCATTCTTACCAAAAACTTAATAAAGAAAATCTCAGCATTTGGTACATTATGCCCCAGTGGCCCAGCGGTAAGGCGTCACATTGGTAATGTGGAGATCCCGAGTTCAAATCTCGGCTGGGGCTTCTTTTTTTAATTCACAACTCCAGCTCGATTTTTGCCAATTTTTCGACTAGAGACCTTAAGTGAGAATAAAAGCCCCTGCCGAATGAGCAGATCAAGTTAACGTCCACACGACCACTTTGATCAATACAGGAAATAAACTGCCGTTTTCTGTATTTTTGCTTCTATTATTGCTTTAAAGTATATAATTCTTTCTTTGAAGTATGGCCCGTACTGGGCCAGGAAGAATAAATACAACTTCTCACAGAATAATTCACAGATGTGCGCGCATCAAAACCTATTTGGAGATGATGTTGAATGAAATGTAAAGTCTGTGAAAGTGAGATTGAGTGTAGGATGTGTCCTACCTGTGTTAAGGTACTCAGTAAGAAATACCCTAACAAGAGCGTGAGTGAAATCCTTGCACTCTACGAAGAAGCGTATGAGGTTAAGGAAGATGAGTGAATACATCACAATCATCCTTAGCCTAACTATTATGCTTGCTGTACTTATGTTTGTCTTTCTTGTTACACTTCTGAGCAAGCCACCGAGAGTGTATCATATTTATCAAGAGGCTTCTTCAGAAATTCTACCACCCCAACCACTAGAGAAGAAGCCTCTTCTTACTTCTGTCTTCGAAGAAAATTTTGGCCATAGCCAGGAGGTGTACCTATGAAGAAATTTCTTTGTGTGTTATTACTGCTTTTATTAGCAGCCCCCTTCGCGTTAGCGGAGATTGATTGGGATGAGGATTTAACTTCTGATGAAGAAGCTTTGATTGATGAAATCCTTGAACCAGTTATGAGCGTGTACAATGCGATAAAGTATGCGATGACTGTAGTTGGTGTGTTGATGCTTGTGTTTGCTGGCATCATGTTTGCGACAGCAGGTGGCGAGCAAGCAAAAAAGAACCGAGCCAAAGCAATGATCGCTGGCGTTGTCGTTGGTTTGATTCTGATTTGGGTCGCGCCAACCATTGTGGAGTTCGTGTTCGCATGAAACCGCTTGTTTTTGTGCTGGTAGCGCTAGTTTTGCTACCAGCAGTTCTTTCTTTTGATTGTAGTAGTGTGAGTGAGAGTTCATACTGTTCTGAGATTCAAAGTTCAAGTTTGCCTGAGAGTGAGAAAGAGTTGGTGTATGCTTCTTTGTTGTATGGCAATATTTACGAACCAGACCACAATTTCGTTGAAGAATATAATGAAGGTTTATCAATTACTTCTGCTCCTTTTAATGTAAGTGTTGTGAGTTCTTCTTTAATTCGTGATGCGTGGTTGTCTTTTTCGTATATCGCACCTTCAGTCTATGAAAATGGTTCGTTTTTGGTTCCTCAAGATGTAAGGGCATATTCACATTACAATTATTGGCTCAGTATTCCTCTTGATTATCATGCTTGGCGCTATCCACATCATAACAGCTATGGAGATTGTAGAACAACACATCATGTCACAGAAAATAGTGCGGTTGTACGATATTATGTGAATAATGTTGAACACACCACAGCACCTTGGCTCTTTATCTTTCGTGACAGTGAAATTAAGGCTGAGTTAACCATTAGTGCTAGAGTTGAGCAAAAGCATTATTGGTGGCAAAGGCATTGTAGGTATTGCACACCGTTTTGTCAATACGAATATTCAACCATTTGGATAGATTCTATTGTTCTTGACGAAGTAAAAGAAGTTATTCATTATGATGCAGAACCGGAAGTTTCGCTTGAAATTCTTAATGAATACCAAGATACTACGCAGGGTAAGATTACAGCTACTAACTACAGTACGTATGCTATTGATTTTCCTACTTCTAACCTAACACGGCAACAGTACAGCTATTCAGTTATGTTTGAAAAAGAGCCATACCATGTTGCTGTGCTTCAAGCTCATGAAACACCTGTCACAACAATTGACAACTTGTATATTGATAACAACACGTTCTATGTCAATGCTTTGAATCCATGTCTTGTTTCAGCATACAACCATTTTGAAGATATTGAAGAAGAGTGCGATATCACGAATTCTTCTGGAGAAATCATTGCTTACGAAACAGAAGAGCAGGATATTAGTTTATCTTTACTCTGGTACGTTCTCACATTTTGTGTTGTAGCATACATTTTGTACAAACTTATTCAATCACAACTACGAAAGATAGTTTTACCAATATTTCTTGTTCTTATGATTCTTCCTGCACCTGTGCTTGCAGATACTTGTTCTATCACTAACTTTGCTTCGTGTCTTCCAGAAGTATTGTTCGATTTTGTGCTCTACCTTATCAATTTGCCAATAGCACCATTATTGAGCCTGACAGAAAGTTTATTGACAGCTGATGTTTCGATAGCACTCTTTGAGTCCTTGTGGTCAATTATACGCTACATTGTCTCAGTCTCCTACATCTTCTTCATATTGTATGCAGGAGTTATTTTAGTGATTGGCAATGCAAATCCTATCAAGCGCGCACATGCCAAAGGGATGCTACAAGGTGGTATCTTTATGATGATTCTTGTACAAGGGTCTTTCTATCTCTATGATCTTCTCACAACATTAGCAGCGAATATGAGTAGTGCCCTGCTCTCACAAGTCGATCCAACATTCTTTTTGCTCACTGTCGATAGTCTTGCAAACATAGGTCTTCAGTTTGCATTTGGCATGGTGTACTTAGGAGTACTTCTCATCAATGTATTACTTCTTGTAATAAGGTATATTATTGTGAGTATGGGTGTTGTGTTATTCCCTATTGGAATATTTCTCTTTTTCATCCCACCACTCAAGAGCTATGGAAAATTTATTTTGACATTCTTAGGAATAATGATTTTTGTTACGTTCTTTGACATGCTCATTATTTTGGCATCATCAATGCTCTTAGATATTCCTTTGTTTGTTAACTTCAAAATTTTGGTCATGATTGTGTGCTTTATCCTAGTAGGACTTACAACCCTTTTTTCGTTTATCTTTTCACTCAGTGAAGCAACTACTGCTGGCTTGAAAGATAATTTGAGTGCAGCAGTCAAGTATGTAGGATTATTATTTGTATAACTTTTCCAATCATGTCTTACGACATCCCACCACCTCTGCAACACAAGGAGAAGATTATCTACGGTATGACGTGGATACAACTCTTCTATGCAGCGCCAGCTTTACTATTAATCTTCATTATCTTCTTCAAACTGCCTTTGCCAAGGCCCCTTGCAATTTCAATTACGGTTCTTATCATAATTCTCACAGCATTTTTGATGTTCTTTGATGGGTTTAAACGAACAAAAGATTTGATCCAGCATCTTACAACACAAGAAGCCAAGGTCAATTCTGATGCTCTTCGAAAGATTATCGATGTAAGTCATATCAAAGATGGAACTATTCATACTGAAAAACAAAAATTAGCAGTGTTAGAAATCACACCTATTAATTTCTTGATCAAAACTGAGGAAGAACAAGAAGCCATCATCAAGGGGTTTCAGAAATTTCTCAATTCTTTAGCATTTCCCATTCAAGTACATATTAGCTCTCACACAATTAATCTTGATAAACATTTCCGATACTTAGAGAAGAAAACTAAATCTTACCCAGAACTTTTTGCATCATATAAAAAATTCATCTCCAAATTCATTACTGAGAAAAAAATCAAAAACCGCAAATTCTACATTATCATAAATGAAAGAGATGATCTAGAAATCCAAGTTGCTGTGTGCGAGCAAAAACTCACTTCATTGGGCCTAAAGGTGAGAAGACTCACAGAAAATCATTTGCTCAGATTGTTCTACAACTATGTTGCGAACAAAACACCCAAACAACTCAAAGTTGGTCAAATTGTTGAGAATTATACACATCATTTACTCTCACCACAAAACATTATGTTCTATCATGATTTCTTTGAGGTAGACAAACAGTTCTGTAGAATCTTGATAGTGAAGGGTTATCCTCATTCTGTTGAGATGGGCTTTTTGGATAAAATTGTTTCTTCAGGTGAGAATTATGACATCTCTGTGCACATTGAGCCATATCCAATTGAAGATACAATGGTTCAATTAAATCGAGAATTACAAAAGCAACAATCTGATTTGCACACGGACTCTTCAAAAGGGATCATTAACCCATCTTTGGAGATCAAATACAAATCAACACGTAAAGTGTTGGAAGACCTGCAGAAAGGTGAGCAGAAGCTCTTTAATGTCTCGTTATACATTATGTGTAAAGGTTCCACAAAAGAAGAAGCACGGCTGCTCTCTAAGCGTATTAAAGCAGATTTAGATGGTTTGATGATTCAGAGCACACAACCTATGTTTCAAATGCAGCAAGGATATGAGTCAATGCTTCCTTTAGCAAGAGATACTCTTCAATTAAAACGAAATATTCACACTGAAGGACTGAGTGCGTTCTTTCCATTTAGCTCACCATTCTTAGATATTGATGATGATGGGATATTACTTGGTTTGAACAAGAACAATATTCCCTACATCAAGAACGTGTTTGGTTTGACGAATGCTAACGGTATTATTCTAGCTACCTCTGGTGCTGGAAAATCCTATTTTACTAAACTCTTGATCTCTAGGCAGCATCTGGGTGGTTGTGATGTAATCATCATTGATCCACAAGGAGAGTATTTGGCAATCACAGAGCATTACAAGGGTGAGACTATTACGATAAGTAAAGATTCTGAAACTATCATTAATCCACTTGATTTGATGGGGCATGAATACCTAGAGAAAAGATTATCCTTGATGGATCTGTTCAAAATCATGTTTGGTGAAATTACAGAAGTTCAAAAAGCAATTCTAGACAAATGTGTTGATCTTACATATGGCAAGAAAGGTATTAATCGTGACTCATGGCAAGCCAAAAATCCTCCAATCATACAAGATTTGTATCAAACCTTACATACAGAGATGAAACGTGCATCAGCGCAAGAAAAGAAGACTTACACTGCATTGATTACACGTTTAGGGATGTATGCAGAGAATGGTGTGTTTTCATTTCTTAACAAGCAAACAAATATTGATTTTAGCAAGAATTTTGTGTGCTTTAACATTGGTAACATGCCAAAGCAAGTAAAACCTGTTGTGATGTACTTAGTGTTAGATTATGTTTACCAACGTATGAAGCATTCTTTGCGTAGAAAGATTTTAGTGATTGATGAGGCGTGGGCAATGCTGCAAACGGCTGAAGAGTCATCATATGTGTTTGAAATCGTCAAAACCTGTCGTAAATTCAACCTAGGTCTTTTGATGATTACACAAGATGTTGCTGATCTGGTTTCTTCTAAAGCTGGTCACGCTGTACTTGCTAATACCTCTTACACGTTTTTGTTGCGTCAGAAGCCTGCGGTAATGAGAAATGTTGCAACTGTGTTCAATCTATCCCAGGCAGAGAAGGATTATTTGATAACTGCACAAAAAGGGCAAGGAGTTCTTATCCTTGAGAATGAGCACCAAGAGTTACAAGTTATTTCCTCAGAAAAAGAGCATGAACTCATTACAACAAATCCTGATGAGATGATAAAGCAAAATGAGAAAAAGAAAGGCAAGGTCAAAGACAAAGAAGACGTTACCATCAAGCTTGATATTGAGCAGGATGTGCATGCAGCTGAAAAACTAAGTTTGGAAGAGCAGAATTTCTTGAGTAACAATGGTTATCTTTTAGGGAATTATCATGGCCTAAAAAAAGATCGACCACGATCATACTTTGTAAAAGTTCGTCCGCCACAAGGAGCTCAACACACATACTATGTTGAGTTGATCTATCAAGCTATCAAAAAGCACACAAACAAAGTTCAGAAGTTCTTAACAGAAAAACCAGATATTATATTCACAAATAAAGCTGGTGAAGAAATCGCAATTGAAGTTGAGACAGGTATCAAGGTCAAAACTCCAAGTAAAAAGAAGTATCATAATCAAAAGTTTGCAGAAGTGAGAAAGAAGTATGGCAAGAGAGGTTATATCTTCCTGCCAAAAAAAGAGCTCAAGAACAGTTACATGCGACATCAACTGCCACTTCTGTTTAGATTACAAATAGAAGAGTTTGTCAGGTTACAATTCTCTCCTAAGAAAAATGTAACTATTGTACGCAAATTCAAGGTGACAAAGTGAAAATATTGGAGTTTGAGAGCCTCAAAGTCCAAAATCTAACATGACAAGTAACATGACAAAATACAAGGGAGGAGATATACAATGATAGGAAACAAAGGATTTATTGCAGTACCATTTGGGTTAGTGGGAGTGAGCTTTGCGCTGGAATTTGCACGAGATTATTTTCCAACAGTACATCCAAAATTAGTATTCTGGCTATTTTGGCTAGGAATAACAACGTTGCTTTTAGTAGTGACAATGCAAGTTGCTATTTGGGGTAAGTGGTTTTTAAAAGAGATGTTTAAGTGAAGTGGTTAAGAAGATAATATGGAATTTACTGGAATATCCCCCCCCTATTTAGGGATTATCTTTACACATGGATCAGAAGCAAAAGTTTCTTTCCAGTCTTCAAAAACATCATTATTTGTTATATTAACAACAACTGCAATTACAGAACCATACTCCTTTTTTTGTTCAAGAATCTGACCCGACAAACGATGTAGTTCGGACTTAGTTGGTTTATTTTTCACCTCCACTGGTATGTTTGCAAAAACAAGAACGTCGGTGTTGCTGTCTCCTTTCTCCTCTCGAGTCTGTAGAAATTTTTGCCGGAGATACTCTGCAAGTTCAGCTTTTGGTCCTTCTTCATACTTACGCTTCATTGCAGGTCTCCAAACCCTAATAGCTTCAACAAGACCATCAAAATTATGTGGATGTACTCTCTGGCTTGACAAAATCGTGATGGGAAAGTTTAAACCCTTAGGCTTAGCAGTTATAGTGGTGCTTTGTGGGAGAGGTATTTTGTTTCCTGGATTTAGGTTTTGTCCATTAATCTCTAAAACTAGAAAACCATCATTTATAGCTTCTTGACCACTATAAGAGACATGTGGGACCATTAAGAATTCCTTACAAAGTGCTTTATGTACTTCCGTTTCTTTGTTTGGATCTAATGATGGCATATCTCTAGCGGAAGTGATTTCCCCAGAGAAACTCATATATTCAGCGTGTCTCCTTAGCGCAAGATCATTTTTTGTGAATTCACTATAGATTGTCATCAAGGTACGTGCAATTTGCCATAATGAAGACAAATGGGTGTTTAAGATTTCAGACTTATGACTCC
The DNA here is from genome assembly GCA_964498285.1 of uncultured Methanosarcinales archaeon. Classification (GTDB taxonomy): domain Archaea; phylum Nanobdellota; class Nanobdellia; order Woesearchaeales; family GW2011-AR9; genus CAZCGN01. The sequence goes on along the minus strand of CAZCGN010000002.1, from coordinate 15,732 downwards.
TTGTGTATCTGTAGATCTCAGCAGCACAAGTTTCCAACACACGGACATATGCATACCAAAATTCTTCATCTTGGTTTACTTCTGACCTACTTACTTTATTCGACACGATTAAAATAGTTTGGAGATCATTTGTAATGCGATCTTTATCTATCTGTATGGGGTAATTTCCGGAGGTGATTGCATCAAAAAGTTCCAAGATATGTGGCTGAAATCTTTGGTGATCATTGATGCCTTGGAGAAAGACACCCAGAATTTTGTTAATTTTAGTCATAAACTTTATAAAATTCTTCTATATATATTAATTCATGGGTGTTAGACCGCTAAAGATTACAAATGTAAACGAAAATCAACTACTTGTTACGTTTAAGTCAAAAGAGCAGAGGGATTTTTGGTCTCAGTATGTCCCAAATATCAAGCTTGAAGCGTATGTAGATGTCCGGTCTTTTCGCAACTATAGTTTCAGTGAAGTTATGTTTCCAACCGATATGGCTGCATTAGAGCTTAGAGGAAAATTAATGAAAAGACTTCACAAATTTAGCAAGTCTTTCAATTCATCTGCTGACGATAGACCAAAACTTCAGCATTTCGGTTCTGAGAAGGAGTGTGAAATTTTTAAATTATATAGAAACAAACCAAGAAAAACTATCAGAAAGGATCATAATGTCTCCTTGACACTTCCTGCAACTCACTTTGAAACGTACCTATTTTTATATGAACAAAATGGAATGCACCGTCTTAGGATAAGTAATTTGACAAGAGATAACATGGCTACAATTAGCCTAATAATAAACCATTTAAAAAGTGTCGCAGGTGATGCCAAATGGTTGAACTATCAGTCCAATTACGTGGAGATTGCATTAGGTCTTTCCTCACTAAAATCTCTAAAATTTGACCCAAACTACAAAATCCCAAATGATATTGAGCATGAACTCAAGAGTAAATATGGGGATTCTCTTGAGATTACCTTTTCTAATGAAATTCGCATTGAGAAGGATCCAACAAATAAGATGGATCTTAAAACAATCCCACAGATACTAGCTCTATTAGAACAACTAAAAAAGAAACCTGGAAATTTCCTATTACGTGTTGAAGGAAAGATAGGAGAGATGAGCATCTTCTTAGATAGTCAGGAGAAGAATATAATGAAGGTTGTTTGCTATCCAAGCCAAGAAGAGATTGCAAACAAAAGTGAATTTGAATGGAGTAGTACTCTTTTAGAAAGGCTATCCAATAAGAGTTTAGTTTATGATGGAGAGCTACAGTCAACGCTTATGAGTGAGCGATTCACAATCCCTGAAACAGAGGAAGTACATTCTGTTGAATCAAATTAAAAATTTCCGATTATGCCTCAGCATACAAATGCTTCTGAAACTCAATGAATGCTTTTCTAATTTTTGCAACGCCACCAAGTTTCTCAGTTGCATCTTTGATCGCCTGATACTTGATTTTCAACAATGCTGGGAGTTTACCTTCTTCAAGTTCTTCTATACCGTCTTCAATATATTTAGACAAAACAAATTCCAAGAAATTTTTCTGCTCTACTTCTAACTCATCGAATATTTTATCCTGAGCCATTGCTACTCTTTTTTCTCTACTAATTGGTTTTATTGCATAGGAAATATATTCAAGAACATCAAATAAATCACTATCTTGGGCATTTATGAGCTTCTGCAAAGTCTTCAACTGTTCCATCCCATAACCTGCTTCCTCAAGTTTGTTCAAAAAAGCCCTTCTGGTCTTTGGATTTGACCATAAATTTCGTAATTCTTGTTCATTTTTGAAAAATTCAGGCAACCTACCATACATCCCTTCTAAGAATTCCTCAGCGGAGATCGGTTTGCCATCGGCACTCCAAAATGAAGTGGAAGCCATATGTTGTATCTCCCTTGCTTTTCCATCAGCTAATTTGATTTTTATCTTTTTTCGTTTTGGCTCTTCTTCATCTTCGCCGTATTTTGCTGGTGATTCCTTTACCACAAGCGTTTTTGGTTTTGAGCTCATCACTGGTTCTTCTGGTTCTCCATCCCACTCAGGATCACTAAAATGATGATAAGCATCAACATAATCATAAATAGTAAAGAAATCTTTTCCGTCAAATAAACGAGTTCCTCTTCCTACAATTTGTTTAAACTCAATCATTGAATTCACAGGTCGCATAAGAATAATATTTCTAATATTTCGAGCATCAACACCAGTAGAAAGCTTTTGTGAAGTAGTTAAGATTGTTGGGATATTTTTCTCATTATCTTGAAATTCTCTCAAGTACATCTCTCCTAATTCACCATCATTAGCTGTTACCCTAACACAATAATTGGGTTCTGTACTCTTTTTCATTTGATTGATCAAATCTCTCACTGCAAGAGCATGGTTCTGAGTTGCACAGAAAACTATTGCTTTCTCATTTTGGTTAATCTCATCCATGAAAATTTTAACACGTTTTGCTTCTCTTTCTTTGATCTCAATAATTTTATTGAAATCTGCCTCTTGGTATATCTTGCCTGTTTCAATCTCTCCTTCAATAATGGTATCATCGGATGTATAAATATACTCGTCCATTGTTGTCTTGATTCTTCTAACTTTGAATGGAGTTAGATACCCATCATTTATTCCTTCTTTTAGTGAGTAAATGTAAAGTGGTTGACCAAAATATCTATATGTATCTGCATTATCTTTACGTTTAGGAGTTGCAGTAAGACCTAATTGAACAGCTGGCGAGAAATATTCTAAAATATCGCGCCAATTACTTTCGTCGTTAGCTCCACCTCTATGGCATTCATCAATGATCACAAAATCAAAGTAGTCTTTTGGATATTGCCCAAAATACGGTGTGTCATCTGGCCCACTCATAAATGTTTGAAAAATTGTGAAGAATATACTTCCATTAGTTGGGACTCTTCCTTTCTTCTTAATATCTTTCGGCCTGATTCTGATTAAAGCATCTTCTGGAAATGCTGAGAAGTTATTGAAAGCTTGATCAGCCAAGATGTTTCTATCTGCAAGAAATAAGATTCTTGGTCGTCTCTTTCCGTCTTCTTTCAAATTCCACCGAGCATGAAATAACTTCCATGCAATTTGAAACGCAATACTTGTTTTCCCAGTTCCAGTAGCTAATGTTAAAAGTAGTCTGTTCTTTCCTTTACTAATTGCATCAAGTGCTTTATTAACTGCTATCTCTTGATAGAATCTTGGCTCAAATGGACCTCCTTTTGCGACTTCATCAAATTTAGATTGCCAAGGATTTTCTTTTGGAAATGTTTTGTTCCACAAATCCTGTGGGACAGGATATGAGTCAACTAATTTTTCTTTCCCTGACTTCATGGAAATTTGATAAATCTCTTTTCCATTAGTTGCAAATGTTGTTTGAATATGAAGTTTTTCTGCATAATGCTTTGCTTGAGCAACTCCTTCCCCTACTTCACATTTTGCGCTTTTTGCTTCAATTACTGCTAATTTTCTGCCATTATAAGTAAGAATGTAATCTGCAATGAGAGGTTTTCCTCTTCTTCCGCCTGCTTGTACTCTCCCTTTATTGATATGGTACTCTCGCAGAACTTTAGTGCCTTCTACTTTACCCCATCCTGCTTCAGCTAGCTTGGGATCAATAAGTTCAGCTCTAGTTTCCGCTTCATTCATTTTTAGATACTAAGTGAGTTCTCCATTAAATGCTTTTTGTAAAATTGACTGTTTGAGTTCATCTAAGTCGTGGACTTTTTGTTGATAGGATTGTTTGAGTTTTTGAGACTTTTGTGAGGTTAATTCTAGCTTCTTTATAACTTCATTTTGAGTTTCAATCGGAGGAAGTGAGATCTCTAGATTAGCAAGCATTTTTTGATTTATACTTTTTATATTAGTACCATTACTATTAGTTGTTAATTTCTTCCTAATACTATTGGATTTCAGATAATAACATAAATAAGTTGGATTGATATATTCAATTTTTCTTCTGATCCGGATGGTAAAACCAGAGTAAGAAGTTTTTTCGTCTACATTCCTTACTAAGAGCAATCTACCTACAAGTTGAGGTGATCCATTTGACCTAACTACTAGTAAGTCTCCTTCTCTAAGCTCATAATCTACACTTAATTTATCATTTACACGTATTTCTGCAAGGCCACTCGAATCAATGTAGAAGTGATCCTGAAAGTCACTTACTCCCACTAACCTTATCCTCTCTCCAGAACTATTTTTAGTATAGTTAAGACCATTCTTAAATTCTGCAATGGAAGCTAATTTTTCGCAGGCATTTTCTTTTTTCAAGCTTTCGATTAAGAGATCAAAGTAATTCTGAAATATCTCACCTGCATTTTTAAAATTATTTTCAGTATTTTCTTTTGCTATAGCTAACTTTTCAAACACCTCATCTAATTTTGTAACAATTTTTTCTTGCTCTGCGAGAGGAGGGATGGGCAATGGCAATTCTAAGAAATGTCTTAAACGCAAAGATTTTGCAGTTGCCCCAACTGCTACTCTTTGAAAATATTTGTGAAAATAAGTAAGATAATTGTAGACATAACGTATGTTGACATCAGTATTAAAATTAAATAAAGCATAAGCCCTTTGGTGCAAGTCAAATTTTCCAGAGTAAAACTTTGGGAAGAATGTTTGACCTTCCCCTGCCACAATTATTGCTTCACAATCAAAAAGATATTTTGAACTTCGTTTAATTTTTTTTGATCTATCGAAAAAAGCGTATTCTCCATCTGAAGTTGCATCTTGTGTATTTGACTTTCCTGTACTTATGTCACACACTTCCCCTAACTTCTTAACTCCCCAGCCTGCTTTCATAATAAGTCCTCAATTTCTTTTAGTGCAGAAGCAGTTCCAGAATCTAACTTCACCATCTCAGCGATGATCTCCTTTGGATCTCGTAGTTCTTTCTCATCATTCCTATGAGGATTTTTAGCAGATAAATCAAAAGTTTTTTGATTAATGTCAGATACATTGACACTCCAGGAATTCTCAGAATCTTTCTTCTCTTTTTGTAATTTAAAAAATTCAGAAAGATCGTTTTCATTCAATGGATTAGTCTTGCCCAAATTTCTATCAAGATTAAGTTGGTAATACCATATCTTCTTTGTTGGCGTTCCTTTATCAAAGAATAATACTACTGTCTTAACGCCAGCCCCAGTAAAAGTGCCTCCTGGTAAATCAAGAACAGTATGTAAATTACAACTCTCAAGCAAATATTTTCTCAATGCAACAGAAGCATTATCAGAATTTGATAAGAACGTATTTTTAATCACAACTCCAGCTCTCCCATTAACCTTCAATATTTTTATGAAATGTTGTAGGAACAAAAATGCTGTCTCTGAAGTCTTAATTGGAAAGTTCTGTTGAACTTCTACTCTCTCTTTTCCTCCAAATGGAGGATTAGCAAGCACAACTTCATATCTATCTTTTTCTTGAATGTCTTGCAAATTCTCTGTTAAAGTATTGGTATGAATAATATTCGGTGATTCAATACCATGAAGAATCATGTTCATTATTCCAATAATGTACGCAAGAGATTTTTTTTCCTTTCCAAAGAATGTTTCTGTACTAAGTATCTCATCTTCTTTAGTAGACAACTCCTTGCTACTTTTCATATGCTCATACGCTTCTACTAGAAAACCAGCAGAACCTACAGCCCCATCATAGACTTTCTCCCCAATTTTTGGATTTACAACTTTGACTACTGTCTTAATGAGGGGACGAGGAGTGTAGTACTCACCACCGTTACGACCAGCATTGCCCATATTCTTAATTTTAGCCTCATAGAGATGAGACATTTCATGCTTTTCAGTGTGAGTTCTAAAGTGAAGTTCATCAATGAGATTAATAATCTCACGTAGGTTATAACCACTTTGAATTTTATTCTTTAACTCGCTGAAGATTTCACCAATTTTGTATTGGATTGTATCTGCACTCTCAGCACTTAATTTGAATTTCTTAAAATATGGAAATAGTTTCTGGTTAACAAACTCTTTCAGATCATCTCCGGTGAGTGCTTTGTGATGATCTAACTTACTACTCCCATCTTTAGGTACAGCCCAAACATCCCATCTAAACTCTTCTGCAATTATCCGTTCATACTCTTTACCGGCTAATTCTGCTTCAGTTGCCTTATCATCCTCTAGATCATGCAAGTGTTTTAGAAAAATTATCCATGAAGTTTGTTCCACATAATCAAGCTCACTGCCACACCCAGCATCCTTACGAAGCACATCATCTACATTCTTAAAAATCAATTCAAACATTTTATTTCCTCTTACTAACTGTAACTCTCCAACCTTTTTCAGTATTAACTAACTCTAACACAGAAGAATCCATCTGCTTTTTCATGACTTTAGAAGCAAACTTAGAATAATTTATTGTAACAACATCATCATAAATCCCTTTCTCTTTTAACAAAGCAACGAACTCTTCTGTTTTTGGGTATTCAATTTTACTATATGGTTTAACAGAAGCTTTTGTATCAGTTCCCCACACCACTTCTAATCCTTTCTGCTCTGCAAATTGAGTTATCTTTTCTTTTATTTCTTCTTTTTTCTTCTTTGCTTCTCTTTCTTGAAGATCATATCTTGTAAACTCGTCAACTAATTTTAATCCATCATCATCCTTGAAATCTTCTTCTGTCTTCTCTTGTAATTCAAGGTCATGTTTCCATGCAGGACACATTGATTTGTATTTACACCAACCACAAAGAGCAGTTACAGTAGTTGGCCACTCTTGATTTGCTTCAATCTCTTTAATTAGTTCTTCAGTACTCTTCTTTAACTCCGCTAATTGCTCATCTGATCGCTCTGAGACTAATTCTTTATCAAATGCAAGAAAGAACCACACTAACTTTACCAATTTGCAATCTGCAAAGTTGTTCTTCACCCATAAAGAATACATTGCAAGTTGTCTATCTTCATCTAATTCGCCTTGAGCTTTAAGTTTGCTATTCGTCTTATAATCCATCACATAATAATTCCCTTCCTTGTCACAAGCCAACCTATCAATTCTAATATGGTACTGGTTGCCATCATCTAACTCCATTCTATCTTCTGTCTCTAAACCAATGGTTTTTAGGTGATTGAATGGCTTATAATGGTCATAATACTCAGAAATAAACTTCTTCCCCATCTCTTTGTAATTCTCAGGAGTATATTCTTTCTTAGCAACAATGATGGTATCTTCCCACTGTTCATCCCATGTCATTTCATAGAATTTAATCAAATCTTCCTTAGAATTGATTTTTTGATATTGTAAATCCTTGTACAATTTCTCTAGTGCTTCATGAACACGTGAACCCATGAATGTCTCAACTGTATCTGGAATATCTACCTTAACTCTATCGACGTATTGAAGCTTGTATTTGTATTTACACTGTTGAAATGTTCCAAGCCTTGAATGGGAGTATGTTACCATAAAACATAACTAAAGCCCTTTATATATAAATTTATATATGTATCAAGCAATTTTTAATCAGTGGTACGAGATAAGACGTATTTTGGCCTTGGATTGATAGTTATTTCCTTTCTCTACGGACAATGAAGCTATACCTCAGTTGGATTGTTGATACTTGGTGTGAGTTTGTGTGTACCAGAGCTAGTTGAAAGGATAAAAACTAGGAGAACCACTCTCAAGTAAAAACCTCCAAAAAACTTAAATAATCTCCCTCACATTGACCTCATAAGATGCAACATACGCTTCAAGAGCCATATGTTCAAGCAGTTGCAGGACAGTTTGGCCCCGAATTTGATGTAAGCACAGGAATTCTACTTAGACGAAATGGTGCAGGTTTATATGAGGTACAACGCCAAGCACGATGGAGAGTTGAAGGCAGTGATACGGTGGTTGGAGTAGTTGGCATTGGTGGGAAATATGAAGGGACTGATGGTACATTAGTTGCATGTGCGCAGCGTGAGTGCTCAGAAGAGCTTGAAACAACAGTTGCACTGCAAGATTCAACAGTTACACATTTATTTACAAGTGATACAATAAGGGAGTTCTCAATTCCTCATGCAGAAGGACTAATTAGGCCACGTTACATAATTGTCAATCAACAATCCGAATCTGGACGCAAACCATACACTTTAGTTGCAGTATTTGAAGGTGAGCTGCAAGGTGAGCCAACTCCAGGAGATGTAGCAGGATTATTATATTTAACAGATGAGCAATTACAACAAGCTTTTCAAAGAGGTGGTAGTCGTCTTGAAGACGTATTACGCAGTGGTGCAGTTCTTAATGAGAAAATTGATATTCCACGAGATGTTCTTCTTAAAGTATTTGGAACAGCACAAGCACATCTGCGTTATCTCACTCAATGAAGGATACCATCCTACGAATTGAAACACAAGGGGCGTTAGTACATCACAATTTTACAACAAGGCGATTGCCCGTACCAGTTACACAAGAACTTTCTTCTAATCTTGAACATGCTCTAGCAATTTTAGAACGTGAGCGAATTGAAGTTCAAGGCAAACTTCGTATTGTTCAAAATCCTCTAGTTGAAGGTGCGTATTCCTCTCCATTAAAATTGTTTGTTGATGTAAGCAATTATTGTAATCTTACATGTGATCACTGCTTATCAGATTCTTCACGAGATGGTGAAGATCAATTATCACTTAAGAGCCTTATACCAATTGCAAAAGAAGCAGGGGAAGTAGGTGTTTTATATGCTAAATTGGGTGGTGGTGAACCTTTATTACATTCAGAAATCCTTGGCATTATTGATACATTCAATGATAATCATGTTGACGTTTCATTAACTACAAATGGAACTGTTATGCCTATTGAGTTAGCAAGAGCTCTTGTACAAAGGCAAGTCAAGGTTTCAGTAAGTTTTGATGGGACTCAAGAGACACATAATCGCATCCGTGGTGATGGGGTCTATCAAAAGGCTCTACGTACAGTTGAAAGGTTACAAAGAGAAGGGGTAGACTTCACATTGCAGGCTACTTTATTTCCCTTTAATTTCGATGATATCCCTGCACTTGTTCAATTAGCAGAAGAATATGGTGCTGTTCTTAAAGTTCGAAGGGCAAAACCTTCTGGAAGAACAATTGATAATGAACTGTGTATGGTTCAACCAAGTGCAGAATATTTTAGTTTACTAGAATACCTCAATGGCCTTGGCGATCGTGTAGATATTGAAGATATTATGAACTTTAACTGTGGGTATGATAGTGAATTGCTTGTAGGTGATAGAGATTGTGCAGCAGGTACACGATCTTTACATATTGATCAGTATGGGAATGTAAGTCCTTGTGTGTTCTTAGGTAAAGATTTACGTGCAGGCAACATTTTCAAAGGAGGAACAATTATGTCCGAGTGGAGAAGAGCACATTCGTTTGTCGTAATGCGTGAACTAGAGATGAGCGAGCCATGTTATGATTGTGAGCGTGTAAGTAAGTGCCATAATGAATGTCCTGCAATCAAATTGTATGCTACTGGCAGTTTAACTGGACACGACCCCGCGTGCCCAAGGCCTTATTTGACAGGCGAAGAGATGGAACATACTGAGTTTCGTGGAAGGAGAAGGTTGAGAGTGGTAGATCAGTGATATTTCAATGGAATGAATGTATGCTTTTGTCTCTCTGAGACTTGAAGCACTTCTTCATTCTTGATGATATCATCAAACTTTTCATGAAACGATCCATGAATTTGTTTAAACTCTTCATTATCTTTAGAGTGGATACTAATAAGAAATTGCCATTTGCCAATACATTCAACAACGTAGACAAAGTTGGGATGTTGTTTCATATATTCCATTAATTCTTTGTGTGTATTATCAGTAAATGATCTTACTGAAATTAGAAGTAGATGCCATTGATAACCAAGTTCAAATATGTTGATATGTGCTTTACATCGCAAAAGGATCTTACGTGTGGCTAATCGGTAAAGAGTTCTCCGAACAGTATCTCTACTAAGTGTAGTGTGATTAACAACGTCAACTACTTGGGATCGTGGATTTTGCTTAAAGTAATTTAAGATAGTATACTCATTTGAGGATAATTCCCCGAGATTATTTGTGTGAACCTCATAACAATCAGCAAATCCATCACCATATGAATCACCAAATAGATATGCATGAGGATATGAACACATAGTAGTATTGTGTAACAAATCAGTTTCTTTGATTTTATCACTAAAGTGTGTTTCAATTGCATGAAGAACATTTTGAATTGCTTTGTGATTTTTTGTTATCAATGCAAATATGATGTCATAACTCCCAAGAAGACTAATACACCATCCTACTTCAGGTTGCTGTTTGATAAAAGAAACAATATCGGACTTTACATTTGCAGCAGCACCTTGAAGCTTAAAACAAATGGTGTAAATGTTGTAGCCTAACTTCAATGCATCAGTGACCACCATATAACCATCAATTATGTTTTTCTCCTCTAACTTTTGGATTCTAGAAGCCAATGCAGGTTTAGAAAGACCAACAATTTTTGCAATGGAAGAATTAGATTGTCTTGCATCTTTTTCGAGCTCTTTAATGATCTTGAGGTCTTTTTGATCCATTTACACTTTACATATGCAGCATGTTTTTAAGAATTGTGCTGCAAAAGTTTCGAATTCAAATAAGAGGGTTTATAGATGAAAAAATGAATGTAAGATATGGGGTGGCAAGGTACAAAAAGATATTTGGGTGGAAGTTGAAAGTATGTTATAAGAAAGGGATTCCTTTTGCCTATCTAATCAAACATTTATCAGATCATCCTGCGCTACAGAAGGGAAACGAGATAGAATCTGAGATTGCAATAATAAACGGCAAGACATGTGTTGTGTTGAGGTTGGAATGAGGCTGACTCCTTTTATTTTTTAGCATGAACTAAGGCAGTGTTAAATTTTTTATACAAAACTTCTACTTCTCTGAAACCAACTTGCTCTAACCATTCAACTTGATCTTCTAATGGTGCAAGAGCGTTCAGAAATTTGTGGTGGTGAGCCCATTCTTTGAGTGCCTCATCGCTTGCTGCATGAGCCACAAGGTGGTGGTAATGTAATGCATCATTTCGTGCTGCCTCTACTTCATCCCTGTACGTTACAAGATCACCAAAGATAAAAATGCCTTCTGGACTTAGTGAATCATAAATTTTTTGGAAAAGACGTCTTTTCGCATAATTGCTCCCCTGATGATGAATTCCAATCACAGATACAACAGCATTATTATCTTGTGGTAGATCAAGCTCAGCATAATCTCCCTCAATGAATGTTACAGCATAATTACAAAGTCTTTCTTTTGAGTCTTCTATTCTTTGTGGGTCAAAATCGTTTCCAATATATCTTGCATCTGGAAAAATTTTTAATATTCTCTGAGCAGTTAAAGCTGTTCCAATCCCTAGTTCAAGAATTTTGCTATCATTTGCAAGTTCTCTTCTTACAAGTTCTTCAAGATGTTTATGAAGTTCGTCATGACCTGGGATGGAATTAATAATGTCTCTATCGTATTGCTCCATGTCATAATTATGATAGTTTAGTTCCTCTGGTGCAACATTTGTTCTTTCAACATCAATCCCAATATATCTAAGAAATCCAAAAGGTGAACAGATTTTTCTCCAAACTTCGTGAGAATTACCGTTCTTCTTTGAACTTGCTAGCAATCTTCCAACAAACAATTTTCCGTTTATCGACCAATAAGTTGTTTGTATGTTTTGGGCTTGAACAACAGAACTTAATGCTTCGGCTTCATCGCTTGTAACGTCTTTGCCTCCTATGTTGTGTAATACTATGTGACTTGGGAAGTCATCAACTCTTGCTTCAAGTGCAGGCGTGTCAAGCAATGGTGCAGTTTGGACAGAAAAATTTGGTTCTAGCAACGAATTTAGAAGTTCTATTTCTGAACAGTCTTCACCCACTATTAGTGCAGTTCTCATCTTTTCACCCCTGTCGCAATTTGATATACTGCCTCAGCCAATCTTTCAACATCTTCTAGTCTATTGACCAGCCCAAAACTCGCACGCACAACTGAAGGAATTAATGACATATCGCCCATGTCAATTGCTTGAGCTATTCTGCAATCTTCTTCATCAGAGACGTTTTTCATTTTGCGAAGTAGTTCATAAGTGCAAAAAGAACCAGCCCTGACACCAATTCCATGTTCTTCCCGAAGTCTTTCAGCAACTTCTTGTGCTAGAATATCTTGAACGTCAAATGAAATAACAGAACCTAAGTGGTCTTTTGGAATGTAAAGTGTAACACCATCGATCTCTTCCAGTCTTTCATAAGCGTCTTTAACTAATGCAGCTTCATGTTGTTTAATTATATCATAGCCCAAAGCTTCAATAACTTCAGAAGCAGTAGCAATAGCAATAGCACCTACAGCATTAGGTGTTCCAGGATCATGAGCTTGAACTGTAAATGGTCTTTTGAGTTTTAAGTCTCTTGAAATATAAGTTAAGTTTCCTCCTCCTATTTGGTATGGAGAAGCCTGATCAAAGAATGCTTTTGGCCCAATAAGAACTCCACCACCAAAAGGTGCATACATTTTGTGGCCTGAGAAAGCAACAAAATCTAAATGCTCAGGGTCATCATTTGGAAGAACATCAACGTTTTGATGTTGAATTAATTGGCAGGCATCTACTAAAATCATAGCTCCATAGGTATGAGCGAGCTCTGCTAAATCATGGATCGGTGGCTTGTATCCTGTAACGTTAGAACTACCTGTAATTGAGAGAAGTTTTACATCGCTGTGTCGTTTGAATACTTTTTCAACATCCTCTATGTTTAAAGTTCCATCATCATTTGTTCGATATTGTAAAACTTCATTACTAGTAAGCCAAGGAAGAAGATTTGAGGAATGTTCAATATCTGAAACAAGCACTTTTCCAGGGATTCCTGACCACAAATGAGCTGCATGGTTAATTCCTTCAGTAGTGTTTTTAGTGAAAATGACATAATTCTCTGGGGAAGCTCCGACAAATTGCTGAACTCTTGCTCTTGCTTCTTCATATCTTGCCGTTGAAGTTATAGATCTTTGACCAGAACCTCTATGGACACTTCCATATGCCTGTAGGAATTCTGCTACTGCTTCATTTACTGCCAAAAAAGAGATTGTTGTCGCTGCGTTATCTAGGTTAACCTCCCTAAGGCTTCCTCTGACAGTTTCCACTAAGAGTTCTAGACTCCCTTCTAGGAAAAGTGGCTTAATCCTTCCTTCCCACGAAATTTGTCTTTCCATAGTGGTGACTTTTCTGGAGAAGTATATAAGTTTGGTGTCCCCCCAAGTGGGTTACTGAAGGAAACATTAATAAATACACTATGATTTTAGTAGTGCATGGATGAAACTTTGCTTGAAAGACTTGGACTTACAAAAGGAGAGATTAAAGTATATTTAGCACTTAATGAACTTGGAGAAGCAACTGTTGGGCCTATTGGTAAGAAGAGTAAGGTTTCTAAGTCGAAGATTTATGATATTCTTGATAAGTTGATTGAAAAAGGATTAGCTGGTTATATTGTGAAAGAAGGAACTAAACACTTTATTGCTAACAACCCGAATATGATTCTTGAATACATTAGTAAAAAGGAAAATGAACTTAAAAAAACTAAAAAGGAAATGGAAAAAGCTATCCCTCAGTTGTTGATGAAGCGATCGAGTGCAAAAAATCAGCCAATAGCAGAGATTTATTCTGGATGGCAAGGGATCACAGCGATACGTGACGAATTAATGGCAAGATACAAATCTGGTGAAACTTTCTTGACAATGGGATGTCCTAAAGTAGCAAATGATAGATTAGAGCCATATTTTCTTAAGTTTCATGAACGGCGTCAGAAGAAGAACGTTGGTATGCAAATTATTTACAACGCTGATGCCCGTAAGTATGGAAAGATTCGTACAAAAATGAAGAAGACGCAGGTTCGTTATCTTCCAAAAAAGTTTCCCTCACCTCACTGGATTGATATTTTTCTGGAGGTAGTTATGTTTGTTCTAGTTTTGAAGAGCCCTATTGCATTTGTTGTTAGGGATAAAGAGTTGACAAGCAGTTTTAGATCATACTTTGAGATTATGTGGAATAACTCTAATTCTTAAAAGACCACTCTTTACTTTTTGGTTTTATGTAATAAACGAGATTCTGACACCCCCTAGAGCACCCCCCACAACGGGTGCCACAGCGCCCAGCTCACAACTATATATTATCTCTTCTAAGAAGATTACATGCCAAAAAATCATTGCTGCAAGTTCTTAGTTACCAAGAACCAGATGGAAGTCATTAGACTTGAAGCAAGAACAAAAGGCTACAAAAAGGTCTCACCATACTTAAGAGACCTTGCATTACACAAAAACAGAGCAATGGAAGAAAAAATTGTTGAAATCCATAAAATGCTCAAACTATTATTGGAGAAAAATGAATGAAAAGAAAAAAAGTTGAATGGATGGAAATCTTTGAAGAGCTTCTCAAAGAATCACAAAAGCGATCCGTCAGAGCCAAGCTTCGTGAGCTTCTCAAGCAATAATTCCTGAACGTTTTTGTCTTGCAACAACACATTCATGAGTTTATCGTTACGTGAACGACTAGCTTCTTCCTGCTCTTTTATCTCTTGGAGCTGCGCAGCATAGCGGATATCTAAGATTCCACCACATTTAGTACAACACTTATCTTCTGGAGTATTAAGTGTATCACAACGAGGACACTCTTTTGCTTTAGGCATCTCTTCAATCACTCTTTCTTCTGATTTTACACCATTTAGTGCAAGAATAGCATCATCAACATTCTTTGCGTTCATATGTACGTACGTTGCTGCCATCTTGCTCCCTTGAATCCAACCAAAATATTGATTCATTTGAAACTCAGTTAAGTGCCTCGCCAAATGAGATGCTCGTGAATGGCGAAATAGATGAGGATGGACCCGCTTTTTAATCCCTGCACGCTTTGCACAAATGCCAAATATCTTCCTAATTGCAGGATATTTCAAATGACGGTTTTTATCCTTCCAAGAAGTGTTTATCCAAAGATGGGATTCAGGATCAGCTTGAAACGGATGAACATTGAGCCAATTTGAGAGATATGGAACGCTCCAAATCAAACGAGCTGTACGAGTTCCAGTTTTCCCATGTAGGTTAAAGAGAATACCATACTCATCAAAATGGACATCTTTAATGTAGGCATTACCAATTTCACCTGCCCTTGCACCAGATTCATAATACAGAGCAATAAGTGCTTTATCTCGGACATTATCCGCTTTTTGAATCATAGCAAGCACTTCATTCTGGTCTAAAATATCTCCCACACCTTTTGTTTTGAGATCACACCTGCTTACACGTATGCTTATCCAGTCAAGGTTCAATTCCTTTCCTCTCTCCTTTGCCACCCAACGAAAAAATTTACGTAAGATTACTTTATACGTTTTTTTTGTCCAAGCAGCATATGAACTCTGTTGCAGATTGCTTACATATTTCTTCAGTTCTTTTTCTGTGATAGTTGCTAGATCCTTGTTGAAATCTTTTGACACAGTCATCAAATACTGCAAGATTCGGATTCTTCTTGAGACAGACAATCCTTCAAGAACCACCTGATCTGCATATTCAAGCAAGAGTTGCCTGTTTTCTTCCAAAATCTCTGCCTTCTGTACTCTCTTCATTACACGTTCTATTTGTACTTCAAAGTTGTGTATGCTCATTTTCTTATCCTCCAAGAAAACAGCTATTTATACTTCCTGGACCAGTAATGGCCATGTTTTTTGAGAACTGAACTTGCTCCGGCATTTCGGCTGGGGCTTACCCCTTTTATGTATGGAAAGTCCAGTTTGCATCTGGCAACA
>CAZCGN010000001.1:0-780040 GCA_964498285.1 uncultured Methanosarcinales archaeon | reverse complement strand
TTCAGTCTATATATTTCTCAAAGAAAATAAAGGAAAATGGTTTTCTTCTGCGGATATTGCAAAGCATTTGGATGTTAATTCTAGTACCATCTCTAGAAGTTTACAGAGGCTAAGAAAACATAAGGACATATACTACAAAGAGAACGGAAAGAAGGGAACATTTCTTTACAAAGTTGAGTAAAATGGCGCCTTCGTTTAATTTGGCGACTATTTTACCATCGCTATTGTTGCGAAGTGTGAAATTTTTGTGTTCGCTATTTCTGCCAAGTGTGAATGTTTCTAATAGTTATTCATAACAATGTTTAAAAATAGTTGATTGTTACATCTAAAGATGAAAACAGTAGGTATAATCGGAGGACTTGGACCTGAAACAACTTCGGAGTTTTATTTAGACCTTTCTTTTTCATGCCAAAAACAAAACAAAAATCACAGACCAGCAATTATAATTTCAAGCGTTCCTCTCCCATATAACATTGAAGAAGACTCAATGGTGAGAAATGAGGGGATGGAAAGATGTTTGCCGTTTTTAACAAAAGAAGCAAAAAGACTGGAAAAATGTGGTGTTGATTTTATTGTCATGCCTTGTAATTCTCTTCATGCTTATATTGATGAAATTAGAAACTCAGTTAAAGTGCCAGTTCTAAGCATAGTAGAAGAAACTGTGAAATTCTTGAAGAAAAAGGGAATGAAGAAAGTTGGCATCGTTTCTACTCTAGCAACTCTTCAGAACAAGTTATATGAAAAGGCTTTTGAAAGGAATGGTATTGAATACGAAACTCCAAACGATCTTCAACAAGCTAAAATAGGGAAGATCATTCATAATTTAGTTATGGGTCAGCAGAAAAATAGAGATCGTGAAAAGTTAATTTCAATAGTAAATGATCTTGAAGCAAGAAAAGTGAGTTGCGTCCTTTTAGCATGCACAGATTTACAATTGCTTATTCCAGAGCATCCCAAACTAAAGATATTTGATACTATGAAGATATTTTCAGATGCAACAGTTGAAAATATATTGAAGTAAGCGATCTAATCTATTTCTTGCACAATTGAGGAGTTTCACGAACATAAAACCGTCCTCCTTCGTCGATTTCACGCAAGTTGGAGTGTAGAATGTGCAGTTTTGGTGAAAATGACGACGGTTGTATAAATTGTAATAAGAATTTATTAAGATAATTGAGATTCTCTGTTAGCATCCCTTTTAGTAATCCAGTCATCTAGATTAAACAAATATGTTAAGCTATAATTTGTCCCAACAAGTTGTCCTGTTTCACTTTCCCTTTGACTTAAAAAATCATATAGGGCCTTAATGCTTTTTCTCTACCAATTGTAGTAAGAACTTCATGTCTAAAAATAGCAGGGGGAAACAAGTTAATACGATCAAACCCTTCTTCTTCAAGTGTATCGATCACAAGGCCCATTGCTTTTTGTAAGGCACCTTCATGTTTACCAGAACTAGCTCTAAAATCAGGCACCAAATATGCCATAGAACCATAACACGCTTTTTCATCTGGAAACATCTTTTCTAATGCAAGATCACTTGCTGTAAAGAAACCAACAGATTCATCGCCACTTTGCAAAAGACAAGCATATTTCGCATGATAGGCCATCAATCCTGTTAAGTCGCTAAGATCACTTTTAATATCTCTTGCATATAAAACCCCAAGTCTTCCTAATTCCTTAGATAATTCTTCGGGCATCTTTTCTCTTTCAAAAAACTGCGCTCTTAAATCTAGTGTCATAGGTATACAAACTAACCTTTCTTTATAAGTCTTTCTACTAAATTCACCACTAATGGGTAATTAAATAAACTAAAACTGTTTAATGTAGCATTTTTGCGTGAAAGGAGTATTTTCGGAAATTTATTATACTAAAAAAGATTAATATACCAAATGAGTAATAAACAAGAGATATTTGATTCTATTGATGATTTTTTTGCAAATGCTACTTCCACTGATTTTTTAGAAAAAGCTCAAAGAGAAATGAACATTGCCAGTTGGAAAGAGATTTATTCAAGAGAATATATGGTTCCAGGTTTATGTTCTGCAGAAGAATATGATTCCATACCTGCTTCAACATACAGAGCTGATGAACATTGTAGAGCTCAAGAAACAGCATGGCTAATGACACAAGTTGTTGGTGATGAAAAAGATATGCCAGATTTCTATTAAAATTTCCAAAAAGTGTCAATTGGCGCATATGAGATACTCCAATTTGTTTGAGAATGCGGAGATTTTGTAAGTAATCTTTTTAAATTAAGGTTAGTCTGAATGTATCATGAGGACTCACCGAGAGATTTTTTTTGAACATATGAAAAAGCACGAGATCATGTCTGCTCTGAATGGTCATGTACCTAGACCAACACAGGTCAGTTTTCAAGCTAATAATGGGGTTGAGTGTTCTGTAGGTTTGGAAGATTTTTTACGCCAGCATCCGTTAGCTTATCTAAAAAGTTTAGAAAGCACTGTTGGTGGTGGCCATGGGATTATGAGAGTTATGCTTGGTGATAATGAGCTGGTCCTTACTATGCCAAGAGACAGTACTCGAAAGAAAATTGAAAGGGGGTTGCGCATGTTATGGGAAGTAAAACCAACAGAAGCTCTTCACTATCACACAAATTCTCAGGCTATAACAATACCAATTATGAAAACTAGGCTTGCTCAGCCATTATCCATGATTCTTTCTGGTTTAATTAGATCTGTTTTAGAACCGGGACATTACTCAATTGAAGCAGAAGTGAATATTCCAAATTATAATGGTAAGACTTGGGAGATACGTAATGTCTATCAGTGTCCAGAAGGTGTCCCACGCTTTGTCACCAGTTTTGCTAAAGTAGGAGCGGTTGAAGGTTTTTGTCATTATTCATTAGGTGGGACAACTGAAGACTCGGCTATAGTTGTTTCTGCTGTGTACGAATCATTAGGATGGAATCAACCTGATATAAAGGCTGAAAGGTACCTTGCTAAAAATATGGCACTTGCCGAAAAGTCAGCTCAGTTATTCTTTGAGAGGTTCAGACAAGTTAGTTCACGTGTTTTGCCCGAAGGAGCGAAGTTTTATCCTCGAGAATTTGCAGTAGATATTATAGCTGAACAAGATGGACTTGAATTGAACCCCCTTGTGATGGAAGTACAGTATCCGCTTGGGTATATGAGTTACAAACCAGAATTGTTGGAAGATAATCCAGATCTTCTTGCTGAGTTAGATCTCAATTTACAGAATATGCGTGAAGATGCTTTTGCATTGTAAATCTGCGCTCCTTGTTTCTTTTGTGTATGTTTTAGGTTGGAGTTAGATAGAAATAGTTGGCTAAAATTGCGCCTTTTCTGGAGACATCTTAAATTTTCCATTCAATTTCGGAAAGAATTAACCTATATCTAATAATTTTACTTTGAGTTGATTCTTCCACATCTATATTATTATAGATTTGAACAAACAAATCACTGTTTTCTCCTTGTTGTGACACGAAAATATGTGTTTTCACCAAAAGTCTGAAAAGTTCTTGGAATGGAACGGAATGTTCAACAGTTCGGGCCAAACTTTTTGCTAGCAGAGAGTTTGTTTTAAACTTAAACCCTGCTTCTGAAAGAGTATCAGTGAATCCCAGGCTAGCTGAATAAGGAAAATTACCTTCAAGCAATTCCCTATATTGAGCATAATTGAAATCTGACTCAATAATGTCTAATACGTCCTGCTCAGAAACGTCGCTCAATGTATAACCAGAAGAATCGATAGCACTTCTTAGAAAAGTTTCGTATTCTTCCAAAGAAGTGAAATTTTGCGTATACCCTTCTGTGTTTAAGAACTCCAATTCTTCATTTGCTTTATCAAGTGTGCCATCAATCACCGCACTGTGAACAACATAAGTTATCAAATGATATGATTTATCTACAATTATTCTAGCACAATTAGTTTGAATACAAAGACCTTTGTTTGAATCTATCTCTGCAAAAGACGTCCATTGGTCAGTTGCGCTTGTAACCAAATTATCTCGATTTGCTTTTATTTCATCAAAAATAACTAAGCCAGCATGATATTTGCCAACTGTTTGTTCTTCTAGCTCTGAGAAATCAGCGCCTTCTTTATATATCTCCGTTCTTTCGTTGTAAAGATTATTGGTTCCAATTATCACTACAATAGACAAGACTAGAGATATAATTACCGAAATAACTAAGGACACTACAATCAGATGCTGGTATCTAATTGGCTTCTTATTTAGCAAATAATCAAAAATATGCAGAGACGCTATAAAAACAAACAAGAGAGGAAGAACATAAATGTACTGAATCACATAAATGTTGAGAAAGGAGTTCTGGAAAAGTAAATAAGGCAGAACAATAGCAAAAATTAAGGTTATTAGGAGTGAAAATGAGAGAATATAACTGATTTTCTTGATCTCTAAGACAAATTTTCGGTCAAATTTCTTTATAACAAAGATAGAGGCTATTGCTGAAACAATTACAATTGAAAAAAATGTGATAACAATAGTTGAGAAAAATTTTCCAATCAATATAGATATAATTAGCAATGATAAAATAAATAAAGGTAATAATAAGTTGTCCCTATCACTAAAATACCTCTTTTTTGACATATATCTTGCTTTGTTTAATCCATATTTAAACATTTCCTTATTTGTAGTTTTGCTAGATTACTCTGTAAAACAAAATCTTTTTAAATTTAGAAATATTTATTATACAGTGATAGATAAATGAGGCGAGAGATTATTATATCATTCTTATTATTACTTTTAGTAGTTGTTTTGGCTTGTAGTAAAACAGCTGTTACAAATAATGGTCTAAATTTATATCATGACAGGTTATATTTTTCTATTGATAGTTTTTCTGAAGAATTTAACTGTGAAGACTCATTTAATCCTGAGTTTTGCATGCTAAAAGAAGCAATTGAAACCGAGTCTGTGGCTGGGTGTGAGCAATTGACGTCAGATTTAGATCAATTTGACTGCTATACAAAAATAGCTGAATTAAAGCAGGATTTTTCTATTTGTGATCAGCACGACATTACTCCTGATGAGGCATCTAATTTCGCTGGCATGCATATCTGGCAGTTCCTTTGTTATGAAAATGTTATCATCGCTAAAGGGGATTTGCAACTTTGTGAAGAGACTTTTGAAGAGAAGGAAGGTCAAGATTCATGTTATTCAGACTTTGCTGGAGTAACGGCCGATGCTACAATTTGTGATACAAAGGTTGATGATCCTGAGAGAAAAACCTTTTGTTATATCTATGTAGCTGAAGCTTTGGGAGATCCATCCCTTTGTGAGGATAAAATTAATGATGAGTATTATCAACAAGGATGTTATACAAATGTTGCTCTAGCAGCCGAGGACAAGTCTATTTGTGATGAATTGGTAACATTGGAAGAGTTCAGAGAAGACTGTGACTTCCACTTTTCTGAAGCATAGAATTTTGCTGATAATAAAAAACTCACAGAAAAAGTGAAATTTTGGGTATAATTCTTTAAAGACAATATAAGGTGAGTGTTCGCTTTTGAAACAAATTGGGATGGTTTTGGTTTTGAGTAGGACTACTGGAGGGTTACGATGCATAAGATTTATAAACCAAGTTTTAGTTTTTCGAAAATATGCTCACAACCTTATCAGATGAAGTTTTACGGGAAATATTTAGGAAAGAAGCTTTGGAGAACGATAGGTCACCCATACCATACCTTGCTGGAGATGAAAAGGATAAGATCTCAGAAAGGGTGCTGGCACAGTTTCTATCAGATAATGTAACTACAACTATTCGCAAATATGATGGTTTTGGAGGAGATACTCTTGCAAGGCATTTAGTAGAAATTATTGTACATGAAACTATGCACCCTGAGCATGTGCACATAGATCTTGATACAAGATTGGGTGATTTAAGTAGGGATGATATTGTTCAAGCAGTTAGAGTTCACAAAGATAAAGGAAGCTACGAGGCTTCAATGTTAACATTTGAATTAGTTCCAAGATTAATTGATCATCTAATAATTTTTTCAAGAAACGCTTTGTTAGGATGTCTTCCAGGACACCTTGATGATTATGATAATAGTCCTGATCCAGAAATTATGGATGAACTCGGAAAAACACTGGTGGCATACGCTGATCTTGAAGCACAATTTGTTGGTGATGTACTAGAAATAGTAGACACTGCGTTTTTTGCAAGGAGAGACAGAGTTAAACAAGTTCTTAGATCATTACGAGATGATACTATCCTAGAAGTTTTTGGAAGCCTTGTCAAAGGACATCCAGCTTACCATTCAGTTCGTAGGAATACAAGAAGTATTGCTCATTGGACGGGAGATGATGTAGAGTTTGCTTCAGCTGCACAAGCACTTAAAGCATATCTTGAATCAGATTCTCTTGAACTGGTGGGAGAAATTCTTGCTAAAACCGCACATTTTGCTAGAGATCGCGATGGTTGCGTTCCATATGTTGCGGAGACACTAATTGGATGGCAGGGTTTAGAAACTTCTAAACAAAGGATGGTTGTTTTAGAACGAAAAATTTACCAAGAAAGTTGTCGACAAGACATTGATATGAATGCATATGACAGGAAGAAAGCTCTTGGGCAGGTAGTATCAGGAACCGGGCTTACTGAGGCAAGATATTTTCTAAAAGAAGCTGTAGCTAAGATAGAAAGAGCTTAATTTTCACTTTCTCGCGGAAGTGTGAACATTTGATACCACAACCGTCGTCATTTCGACGAAGTGCGCTCATTTTATGTTCGCTAAATTCTCCTGAAATGAGTATCTTCTCAAAAATCGCGATTGCCTTCCAATTCACCAATTCAATCATCGATATAAATTTGAGCATATTCTCTTGCTAAATCTTCTGCTTTTGCTTGCTTATCTGCAGGGAGTATACAACTTGGCTGATTATAATTGTGCGCATTAAGACATAATTTTGTGTTAAATTCTTCTTGAGCCTTTGCATACAAGAATTGACGTTCATAGCATGTTAAACGTTCATCTTCTGAAGCTTGGAATAAGTATAAAACATGTGCTCCATAAACTGATTCCCAGTCATCATCGTATCCTGAGCAAGGAGCATTTTCGTGAGATTTGAATTTATGGCTGCCTTCGTGATAATCAATTCCTGCATAGGCCATTCTTGGTTCTTCTGCTTGTGTTTGTGTGATGAGGGAAGGGGCATCTCCAGCTTTACCTCCAAACTCCAATAATCCCTCTTTACAAAAAAACGTAACATATCGCATGTTACTGTTTACAGTGAGGGATTGTGGTCGAGGATATTTAATTGTAAGATCTGAACTTCTAAATTGAAAATTTGCTGCACCACCATGCCCTTCTTCCAAGCAATCAACATCTTTTATCGGCATAAGAGCAATATTACCTGCAGTTGCCAAAAGGTCATTCAATTCTTCTGAGCTAAAGAAATGAGCATTCAGGGCTATAATCTTAGTGCCATCAATAAATTCTATCTTTTCTTGTATCAAAAAATCAAAAGGATCATTATATGAATTGGTTAAAGAATTATATATGTCGTCTCTTGCTGTCACTTTCAAAAATGCCAGAGGAGCAATAATCTCTTCAAAGTGATTTTGTTTTAATCTCCCTACACCATCTACAACGACTCCGTTAAAACAATATAATGGAATACCAAAGAAATTGAGAGTAGTACATTGATCGTCATCACTTGGTTGCTGAAAGATTGTTACAAGAGGGCCACCCTTAAGTGATGTTTGTTGGTGATCCTTCCATTTTACAACATAAACTCGATTAGTTGGGCGAGATTTAAGTTCATTTTGCACTAAACTTCTAGAATTATGATAACCTGTTTCTTTCAATTCTTGTGATACTATTCTCAAAGCATCGCTTTCATGTCCAAACTGAAAGACGAGATAAAGACTATAACAATCTTCTTGAGAATAAGAAAATATCCCAACTTCAGTTCCTCCATAAATTTGACCACCCTTTCTTTTTGTGGCAAGATCAAGATAACAGCCTGTTTTTGGAATTGTATCTCTTCTAAATTTACCTTCGGCTACTTTTCCATCTGTTTTTTTCGCAACAATTTCTCTCGCTTTTCCGGCCAGAGCTTCATCTTCAGCTAGTTGCTGTGTTCCGGTAGAAGTAAAAATCAAGCCAATAATAGCAACCAGTGCCACTATAGAAACAATCCACAAAGCAATTTTATCTTCTGCCATCAAACCTCATTTATTACAATTTCTTAACGATTATAAATATTTCCTTGAGAATGTCCAAAAACCTTCATTAAATTCAGCGAAGACGAAAGAAAAATCACATACTTACTCCGAAGACGAGCACCTTAATCAGGTTCTAGCTAGATTTATATATCATTAAATATTAATATATTGTATGTACATAAAAAATTATATTTTGGCCATATTCATGATACTAGTATTATCTCTGATGTCAGGTTGTGCTCAAGATTTTTATTTTGTATCGGAATTAGATGTAGCCAAAATTTGTGGGGCCGAAGAAGATTCAATTACAAGAACAGTCTCAGGCGGACAAATATATTATACTTTTTTAAGTGGTGAAAGAATTATTTTAAATCAGGGCCCACAATGGTCCGAGGACGGATTGCAGATTATATTGGAAACAAGTGAAAACGTAACCGAGTATAGTTATCCAGGGGAAAAATCAGTAATATTTGATAATGAAAATGCTAGACGGATGCTAATAAAATATCAAGGATATGCATTGGGCATTGATTCTAATGTGGTTGATTGTAGGAATGATGAACATTTAATTGAAATAGGAAGAATTTTTACTGGAGAAACAGATTAAAATTCTTTAATTTTCACTTTTTCGGACTGTTTTATATTGTATAAAATTATTTCTGTTTATTCCAATAAATTTAGAACTAATCTTTGAAGATTTTAGGTAGAACAAAGAATGCTAAGAAGTTATTAATCATATGGAGCCCTATAGCAAAAATTAGCCCATATTTCACAGCAATTATACCTAATACAAAACCCATTAATAGTGAGGCATTTATTTTTACAGGGCCGCCCCATTTGTCCCCTGATTTATTTGGGAGATGAATTAACGAGAATCCAATGGCTGTGAATATTATTGAAATTTCAATAGAGTTTGTAAGCATATACACAGTATTGATTCCTATAAAGCGAAAAGCTAACTCTTCAAATATTGGAGTGATGAATGTGCCAAAAGAGCCCATAACTTTTTCATTTTTACTCCACTTGGCAAGGGTATAAGGAATATTTCCAAATAGAGTCATAAACCAGAAAACAAAGAACACCCACCAGTATTTTATTGCATTTTCAAAAATAGTACTAAGTTCAAATTGCAAGAATTCGAAACCTAATAAACCCCCAAATGAATAAAAAGCTAATGTTAAAACTACAATGTATGCTGGCCATAATGACAGGCCCAGAGGTATGTGATACTTTGATTTGTGTAATACTTGATCCCAAATATTGCCGATTATAAACTCAGCAACATACAAAATTAGAATAATTATTGATAATTCTTGATATAGTGGAACTACACTCTCTGTTTGAAACCACCAGATGTTACTTATTATTTCGTTGATAAATGGCATTATCTGGTAGATTTATTTTTCCCTTCTTTAAGCTTTTGATTGGAGAGGAGAAAATCGTCGTCAAATTTTCCAAAAGTGACTACAAAACTTTCACCTTTCGCAGAAATAGCGACGACAAAACATGCGTCTTCTTAAACAGGCTGTAGTATAATTAGCAAAAGTGCAGCCGAAATCTGAGCAACAGATTTCGCAGGGCAGCATTTCCACTTATACTTTCAACACTTTTTCTTGTGCTTTTCCAGATCTTTTGAAGGTTATGTGCGATTGATACTAAGTTCAACTCGGTTTTCACCGAGTTAATTCCTCTGGTGAGGAATTCTTGAAAGCCTAAGTTGTGCTTGATGTTCCCGATGGGTGGTTCGACAGCACTTCTTCTCCTCGAGTACAATTCTTTGGCTTCTGGTGTTTCCATCTTCGCCTTCATACGAAGGCGCGAGCGAAAGTGCTCCGGGACCTGCTTCCGTTTTATTGCGCCTTTCTTTTGGTACACCAGTACCTTTTTTCCACAATCTTTCCTAATGTAAAAATGATGGTATGGTAGTCTTATACCATCTCTGATTATCTCATCCTTCTCCCAATCATATTCATAATCTTCTCGGAATATCGTCTGTTTACCTGCCTTAGCCTTCTGTGCTTGGGCTTTGTTCGGGATATAGCCATCAAGTTCTTTCTCTTCGAGAAAATGATAATTGTCTCCCGAACCATAGCCGCAATCTGCAGCTATCTTTGTGCCAGGCACAAGTGGACCAATATTTTCTTCAATGTTGGCGATTTGAGGGATAAGTTGACGAAAATCAGATTGCTCTTGGCAAATATCATTTGCAATGATAATCTGATGTTTAGCATCGACGCTAAACTGAGCATTGTATGATGGTTCCGAAAAGTGTTTCTTATTCCTCAAGAAACGAGAATCCGAATCTGTCAAAGAAAGTCTTTTTTGTTTTGGATCTTTCTCAAACTCCTTTTGGAGTTTGTTGACTTTCTTCTTGGCTTTGTCTTTGTTTTTCCTTGTATATTCATGAACAATTCGTCTCATGTCCTTGCGATCCATGCCCGTGAGATTAATTTCACGGTCACCATACATCTCTTCCTCGAGCTTATCAAGCTCGATGTCTTCTTGGATCATTTTCTCGATAGCTTTATCGAGAAGGTCTAACTTTTCCTTGTTTACTATGGACTTCTTACTTGCGTTTGCTTTGATGGTTGTACCATCAATGCAGATGAGGTTCAAATCGACAAGATCATGGTCCGCAGCAAGTTTGATCGTCTTCTTGAATGCTTCTTCGATAAAAGAAGCATTGTCTCTTCGGAATCTAGCAATCGTAGAAAAATCAGGCTTTGTTTTCTCACTTAAATACATGAAAACAATGTTTTCGCAACATGCTGTTGCTAATTTTCTTGACGATCGAACTTTGCTTAGCGATCCTTGAAGAAGAATCTTAGTTAGGATTCTGGGATGGTATGAAGGAGCACCAGCTCCTTCAGATTTCTCATCAAACTTTGAGTAATTAAGGTCATTTGCGAAATCATCCACCAGAAAACAGACATGATCTTCTGGGATCATGTCTTTGAGTGAAGGAGAAATTAGCCAATTTTGGTTCTGATCAGATTTTATGTATGCCATTAGAAAACACCTCTTTTGTCGTCGATAAAAGAAAGATGTTTAACTATTTAATTCTTCCGAATTATGCAACAGCCTGTAAACGTTGACGCAATTTCACTCTTCTGCGACGTTTTGTTTTACTTTAGATATTAGCTCTAACTTCTTTTTCCAGACTTTCTTATCCTGAAAATAATCAAGCAAATCTTTCTTTTTACCGCCGGTCATCCATAGAACTAGCTTCTCTGTAAATTCAGTAAATTCCAAGTCACTAATGCCTTGTCCTCTCAACTTTATGTAGACATCTGCAAATTTGTCATCCATACCAAAATTCAAATTTGTGAGGTATTTATCTAAATATCTCTTAATTTTTTGATAATCTATTTCCATCTTCTTCTGATAAGAAGCGTCATGTACTTTCATTTCTCTTCCTTTAGGAACTCCTGTTGTAAATTCAAGATAGAAGAAAAAATTCATCGTTTCATCTCGTGTGAAATTTCCTTTAGAAATCAGTTCACGAATCCTTTCATCCCACATCTCTCCTTCTTTGTTCCCTTTCTCATAGATTGCAATAGTGGCGATATCGCCAACCCCCAAGTTTAGTTTTTGAAGGACTTTTTTGTCGATAATAGCTCCTTGAGAATTTCCTATACGAACGATTTTAGTATTAATCTCTTCTTCTTCAAATTCTTCTAATGGTCCTATTTTTTCTTTATACAATCTCTGTAAATAATCTAATTTGTTTTCTTGTTTTGCCATGTTATAACATTGTTATAACATATACTATATAAACTTTTCGTTATTTTTATGTAAAAATCCAATAGTAAAGAATTAAGGGGAAAAATTAACCCCAAATTTCCTCCATTTTCTTCTGCACACCCTCAGGAGATACATGAGTATAGATCATTGTTGTATCAAGCCTGCTATGCCCCAACAATTGCTGTATCTGACGTATATTCATACCCTTCTGGAGATAATTAGTAGCTGCAGAATGTCTAAGGGTATGAAACTTAATACGCCGTTCTATGGCCTTTAAACTGGCTCGGTTGATAGCTGCTTGCAAAGACCTTTTATGTAACCCAATAGGTAGGTGTTTTAACCCTCTGCGTATTGGAGAAGGAATAGGAACATATCTGTCCTTGCCTCCTTTACCTTGCCTAATAAACAACATCCCCCGACCATTATCAACATCTTTTGGCTGCAATTTCACCACTTCACTAATCCTCAAACCACAAAAGAAACCTAAAGAAAAAGCTAGTTTGTGGCTATTTTTCTTTGTATGCTTCATAATTCTCTTAAACTCATCTTCAGTTATCACCTCTGGTAGATGGTTGTAGCTCATTGTATTTCCCTCCGTTTTCACATCATTGAGAAGACAAAATCAGGCATGAATTACGCCGAATTTTGCCAATAAAATTTCTAAGTCATCTAGCAGTTCATTATCACCCCCGTTACCAACATAATCTTGATTGAACTCCCACCAAGAATCAAAGTTTTTTGCAAATGCTCCGTTTTCCTCATAGGCTGTGCTTTCTCTCACGGCATCAACTAATAGAGCATACTGTATCTTCATCTTTAACTGATACTCCCACTCAGAACCATGCCACTGTTCTTCAAGCAA
The DNA here is from genome assembly GCA_964498285.1 of uncultured Methanosarcinales archaeon. Classification (GTDB taxonomy): domain Archaea; phylum Nanobdellota; class Nanobdellia; order Woesearchaeales; family GW2011-AR9; genus CAZCGN01. The sequence continues at coordinate 767,269 of CAZCGN010000001.1, read as the reverse complement.
TCGTACCAAAGCAAGATTTTTCCAGATGAGACAGCTATTACAGTTAGTATGTTTCATGTTTTTACCTCACTCCTAAATTTCCTCACCCGTGCTAGAAACTGCAATATTCCTTCAACTACCAAAAACCCAAATCCAATCCAAAGAGTTACTTTAATAAACACATTTGGTACATAGGGAAACCAGCGTTGAATAACAAAAAACACACCACTTAACAACATTGTTGCTATAGCATATATCACAAATTCATATTCTCGTCTCATATTTTTACCTCCATTCCTGCACCCCCACTTGCACCCCCTAATTCATCTATTTTTAACGTAAAATCTTGTTCTGCACCCCCTAATTTTTGGACTATATGAGAATTCTTCATACCACTAAATTGATACTTAAGAAACTCTTGCACTTGTGATCTAAACAAAAGTGGTAATTTGTGTCGTTTGTAACTATTTCTCATACTTCTTTTTGGAATAAAAATATAACATTTGTCACCATATTGTTTCTTTCTATCAGTAAATTTATTTTTATGATGCTTCTTTTTCAGCTTCTTGTCAACCATAATACCAGTCTCAACCTCTATCACAATTTCTTCGCCAGCTTTGTTTGTGAATATGATATCTGCATTCACAGTACGACTAATTTTGACGGTCTTAGTTTTTTTACGAATCTCCTTGCACAACAAGTCAACGTAAAATACATGTTTAGGTCCCTCTGGTGGACGTCTCTTGACAAAATACTTAGCTTGTCTTACATCATTAAAATTACAGAAGCTTCCAAGAACATATCCATTATTTACCAAAAAATTCTGCTCTTCAATACTCAAGCCTTCTATGGAATGCACATCTTGCTCAATGTCTAACTTTATGTTAATATCTTCTTGATCTTTGACTTTACCTTTCTTTTTCTCACCCAATTTTACCATCTCATCAGGATTTGTTGTAATAAGCTCATGTTCCTTTTTGGATGCTACAACTTGTAATTCCTGATGTTCATTTTCCAAAATGAGAATTCCCTGTCCACGCTGTGCAGAAATCAAATAATCTTTTTCAGCTTGAGATAAATTGAACACAGTTGAAACATTACGAATAACTGCAGGCTTTTGGCGTAATAAAAACGTATAGGAGGTGTTAGCAAGTACTGCATGACCTGCTTTAGAAGCTACTAAATCAGCAACATCTTGCGTTATCATAAGTAACCCAAGATTGAACTTACGGCATGTTTTCACAATTTCGAAAATATATGAAGATTCCTCAGCTGTCTGGAGCATCGCCCAAGCTTCATCTATCACTAAAATCTTTCTACGTAACGAATTTTTCATTCGTTGATACACAAAATCAAGCACCAAATACATCACAACAGGTTTTACTTGTTTTGGCATACTACCAATGTTAAAACAGACAAAATTACTACTGAAATTGATATTCGTATCACGATTTAAGAACGAAAAGACACCGTTCTCAGTGTACATACCTAATCTGTTCAGTAATGCACGGTAGGTAACCTTCTCCTGCTGTGCACACTCACGTTCCAAATTCTTGAGAATTTGATACAAGTCTTGTAGTTTTGGTGGTTTTATTCCTTTGTAACGGTCTCGGTTGATTCCTTTACGTGCATAGGTGAGGTCAATTGCTTTATCCAAAATTGCTTTTTGGATCTCTGTGAGATCACCAAACATGATTTTGAATAAGTCCATCAGAGACAACCTTTTCTCAAGGTACTCATGACCCATTAAATCGAGTGGGTTGATAATCGTCTCAGAATCTTTTGAGATAGTTATTGTCTCACCCTTGTAATGCTCTGTGATAGCCAAATACTCACCTTGTGGGTCAATTATAATGACATCACAACCATTCAAATGCTGACGAGAAATGAGCAACTTGGTAAAATAGGATTTACCTGCTCCCGAAGTTGCGAGAATAATCCCGTTGGCGTTAGTCAAACCAAACACATCTTTGATGTAGGGGATATTGTTCTTGTTGAGACCTAACAATATCCCATCTGGCTCAATATCTAAGAATGGAGAGCTAAACGGAAAGAATGCACTCAGACCTTGCGTGTGAACGTTTCGTTTGAATTTGACAGTATCTCGTCCTAGAGGCAGCATCGACTCATATGATTGCTGCATTTGGAATATTGGGAAGGTACTTTGTATGAGAAGTCCATCCAAGTCAGATTTTACTTTTTTAGAAAGGAGCTCAGCTTCCTGCTTGGTTGCCCCCTTGCACATAATGTACAAGGACACGTTAAAGAGCTTCTGTTTCCCCTTCTGAAGCTCTTCGAGGACTTTGCGAGTACTTTTGTACTTGATCTCTAAAGATGGATTTATGATACCCTTCTGCGAGTCTGTGTGCAGATCAGATTGCTGCTTTTGCAGCTCTCTGTTGAGCTGCACCATCGTATCTTCAATTGGAAATGGCTCAATGTGAATTGACAGATCATAATTGTCACCGGATGAGATAATTTTGTCCAAAAAGCCCATCTCAACCGATTGAGGATAACCTTTGACAGCCAACACTTTACAAAACTGACCATCTACCTCAAAGAAATCGTGGAAAAAAGTAATGTGTTGTGGTGCAAGAAGATGGTGAGTATAATTTTCAATGACTTCGTTATCCTTAAGTTGTTTGAGTTTACTATGAGCAACATAACTATGAAACAGTTTGAGAAGCTGCTGGTCTCCAAGTCTATGTACTTTAAGACCTAACGACGATAATTTTTCTTGCAGAACTTTTGTTTGAATCTCTAAGTCATCTTTTTCGTTGATGATAATGTAGAATTTGCGATTATTAACCTTTTGCTCTGTGAGCAGTTTGGTGATAAAATCCTTGTACGATGTAAACAGCTCAGGAAACGCCTTTGTTTTTTTCTCAAGATGGGTAAAATGCTCTTTGAGATTAATCGCATGTGTGCTAATATGAACTTGAATAGGAAATGAAAGTGAGTTAAGGAACTTTTGAAAGCCTGTGATGATTGCTTCTTGCTCGTCCTTAGTTTTAATACAGAAATTGATAGGAATAATTTCAAGAACCGCTAACTTTTGTTTAGGTGTATGAACTGCTTTATCCTTAACATGTTCAATATCAACAATACGTTTGAGCGCATCAGAATTTACCTCAGCTTTTTGTGTGATAAGATGTTTAATGAGATTTTTGACCCTCTGCAGCCCATCAAAGAACATGAAGAACGCTGTTATGATAACGATGAGAACAGTGAGAGAAATTGTTATCGGCCTCGGTAATGGCAGTTTGAAAAAGATTACAAATGTAAGTAAAAGAGCTGGTGCGGCATACGCTAGTTGCGAGAAGGTTAATCCGTAGATAATCTTCTCCTTGTGCTTGAGTGGGGGTGGGATGTCATATGCGATCGTAACTAAAGGAATAATAAGGCAACGTACTTCGTTGCCTTCGCTAAATTGTCCTTAATTGCCGCAGTTCTTGCCTCGCTTAGGGCAAAAGTTATTGCAGAAAAGAGAGTGCAGCTAATGAGAGCAAAACAAACAATCATCACCAAAATTTTGATATTCGCAAACAGTGAAATGTCGATGAGCATTGAGAAACCTAAAATTATAAGCATGTCAAAGAAAGTCACAAAGATCATAATGCACAGAAAGGTGAGAAGAAACTTGCCATAACCTTTCAGAGGAGGAATGAAAAAGAAAAAGATACCAATAGGAAATAACACTACGCCAAAACTCACAATGATATATCGGAGAATTAAGAATAACGCTACTACGACTAACGCAAACACATACCAGATGCCAAACAAAAACTGTAGCCCAATGTTGACAACATTATCTATTGTAAGCATGAAGAATGTAGGGTCAATTTGGGAGAGCAACGCATTGCTCATATTGCTACCTAAGGTAACGAGAAGATCATAGATATAGAATGATCCTTGAATTAAAATGATCATGAAGATGCCATTTTGTAACATTTCTTTGGCATGTGCTCGTTTGATTGGATTTGCGTTGCCAACGACTAACACAATACCAGCATAGAGGATAAAGAATAGATAGAAGACGGAAATCATATAGCGCACAATTGACCATAACGATTCAAACAAAGAAATTGACACATCAGCGGTAAGCAAACTTTCAACCAAGGTAAGAAGAGGAGCTATTGGCAGGTTAATGAGGTAGAGTATGTACTCCATCAAGACTTCTGGTAAGCACGAGGCAAGGTTCATAATGGAACAATCATCACTGTCTGCAAGAACTGGTGTTGGAAGAACCAGTAAGACAAAAAAAACAGGAAGCATAATCTTTTTCCATTGAGATTTACCAATTTTGTACAGAAGGTATGATACTAAACAAAACGTGAGAACGTACCACAGCAAGGATAGGCTAATATCTTGCTGCTCAGGATCGTATGAAGAAACATCTTCAGTCACATCAACTAATCCACAGTCTTCTTCGATTTCTTCAAAGTGATTGTACGTATCAACAATACATGTGTTGATATTGTTAACGTAGAACGTTTCATTGTCCAGTACAAGATTATTCACATACGTTGCTGGAGTCTCCTGTGCTTGCAGTACTGCAATGTGGTGTGGTTGCTGCTCAAACGTGACAGAATACGTAAATTGTTGCTGCGTTAAGGTAGCATCAGGAAACGTTACGCTGTACGTACTAAACTCGTCAGCAGCAACAGTTCCTTGCGTCGTACCCCCATACTGATTCACAACCTCAACATTTACCGTAGGCTCATTATCATACAGAAGGGCATCTTTGCTCTGTGTAAGCAGGATAGAGTCTGCAAGCGTGCTTGAGTATTCATAGCGACACACATAAGAACAAAAATCACATGGTTTGTACCACCAATAGTGTTTCTGCTCAATGCTTGTTGCTATACTTAACTCTGATTCAACGAGCGAATCTTCGATAATCAGTAACGGGTTTGATTGTTCAAGACCATTAACGTAATATCGAAGGTTAGCATTGTTCTGCGTTAGATGATGAGTAGTTCTGCAATCACCATAACTGTTGTCTTGCGGATAGTACCAAGCATAATAGTTAGAAGGGACATAGACCCAATAATCATAATAAGAAGTAGCTTCAACTGTGTTAGGAACAAGTAAAGTTTCATTATCGTAGATCGAAGGCGTGAGATGAGAAAAGGAGAACCACAGATCACGAATGTAGGATGAGCCTGCAGTCTCACTGTCATAGGAAGGATTGCTAAAATCAATATCTTGGTTGTATTCTTGAATAAACTCATGATCGGGATAGTCAATATTTTCATACAATAAAGTTGCATACACTATCTCTTTCTCATCTTCAGGTAAGTCAGAATTTTGAATTTCGAGACAGTATTCACTATCATTAACACTACTACAATCAAAAGAAAGAACAAAAGGTAGTAGGAGTAATCCTACTACCAAAAACAAAGCAGGTTTCATGCGAACACGAACTCCACAATTGTTGGTGCGACCCAAATCAGAATTAGTCCGACAACAACACCAGCAATCATCCCTTTTGCTCGGTTCTTTTTGGCTTGCTCTCCACCAGCAGTTACAAAACTAATGCCAGCAAACACAAGCACAAGAACTCCAACAACGGTCATTGCGTACTTGATCGCATTGTACACACTCATAACTGGTTCAAGGATCTCATCCACTAAATCTTCCTCGTCAGGACTTAAATCCTCATCCCAGTCAATCTCAGCCAGAGCTGAGGGTGCTGCTACAAGAAGCAGCAGCAATACCAGGCCTAGTATCTGTTTCATTGGTTTGTACCTCGACAGTTTTTGGGCTAAAATTCTCACAGAATACGTGAGTAAGAAGAGAGGACTCGTGCTCTCCAGAGTCCTCAACAGAAGCAGAAACAGCTTCCCGCTTCTGCATCATTGGAACTTTCTGTGCACGAGTATCCTCAAGTTGCTGCTCAAGAGCAGCAATACACACTTTCAACTCTTGCTCTCGTGTGCTGTGTAACCACTCTAATCTCTTTTTCAGATCAATATCTCTTCGTCTTCTTCTATTCCATCGACGAAAGAGTACAGTAAGATTAACAAGAATCATGAACACAAATCCCACAGCAATTATTATCAACGAAAATTGAATCAGATCAAGCATGTGCCACCACCCCTTTGAGTTGATTAGCAAGCGCTTGTGCCATGAGTGGCGGGACAGCATTACCAATTTGTTTTACCATCTCATTTTTCGTACCACAGAACTCAAAAGAATCAGGAAATGATTGCAAACGAGCAAGTTCACGTGGTGTTAAGAAGCGATCATCAGTAGGATGTATGAACATGGGTTTAGTTGTAACAGTTTTAGAAGGTTTATCACCACAAAGTCTTTGTCTACAGAAGTTAAAACTCTTAGATAACTTCTCTCCCGGTTTCAACTTTCTAATCTTATCGAGCGTTTCTTTCTTTGTCTCAAATAACACATGGCCATTAAGGCCACTTTCAGGTTCAGGCAAATCGGCCAACATTTCCGATACACTTTTTGGTTTATACTGTGTTGGCTTGGGAAAATACTCTTGCTGCTCTGCAATGATGACAAGACGGTTACGCTGTTGCGCGACACCATAATCGGACGCTGTCAACACTTTGTAAGTTACAGAATATCCTAGCGCAGTAAAATCATGTAGAATCTTATCAATAACTTTCTGCCCCTCATGATCCTTCATTGTTAAAAGACCAGGCACATTCTCCATAACAACAAGTTTGGGCTTAATAACATCCACAAATCGTACAAACTCCTTATACAAGGTGTTTCGAGCATCTTGCGGATTGCGCTTACCACACAAACTAAAACCTTGACATGGTGGCCCACCAACAATGATGTCAATTGCACCAGAATATTTCTCAATCTCTTTAGTAGAAATTGAGCTAATATCCTCACCAAGTAGGGTGGCATCAGGGTGATTCATCAAAAAAGTGTCGATTGCTGGTTGTGATTGCTCAACAAAACCAATAATTTCATAGCCAGCATTCTCAAAGCCACAACTTAAACCACCACAACCTGCAAACAGATCAAGGACGGTGTAAGTTCTTCCATTCTGTTTGTGGGCATCTAGGCAGTCCTTGATGCTATCTTTGTGCTTAATTTGAAGAAACCCGTAACACGTTTTACAGGTACTGTATTCATTCTCCCATTCATCTTTGGGAAGTTCAATTCCACATACAACACATTCCATAGTAGTCATCCTCCATTTTGTTTCGGAGCTCCTACTATACTATGTGTCATCCATTTGCCAAAAATTTGTTAGCCAGTGGTGGCTAACAAAAAAATCACGAATGGATAACACATAATATATTGGTGATGCCTTATGCCATTAACATACAAACGAGAACCGTTAGAAGATGATGAAGTAGAGCTTTTGCGAAAAAAATGTAAAACGTTTTACGAACATTTTGTCATCAACATTTTGTTTGAGACAGGAATGCGTGTCTCAGAGTTGTGTAATCTTGAACGAGATCAAATTTCGTGGCAAAGAGATTGTATTGTTGTATGGGGGAAAGGAAACAAACGCAGAGTTATTCCTATGAGTCCAATTGCACGCAAGTTTCTTAAAGCCTATTTTGCCAACAATTACCAACTCAAAAAAACGTCACGGTGGGCACAAGAAATTGTCAAAACAGTAGCTGAGAGAGCAGGCCTTATGAAAAAAGTAAGCCCCCATGTCCTTAGACATACCTTTGCTGTGACCTACCTACATAGAGGAGGTAATCTCAGAGCACTTCAGGGAATATTGGGACACAACAGTATTCAAACTACTGAAATCTACCTCAACTATTCTGGTGCACGCGTGATTGAAGATTTCAAACGAATCTGGACTACGCAAGACTCGATCCCTGGTGTAAGTGATCCAATAGTTCCTGGTACTCGTCTGGCGTTATCTCCCCAGAAACGAGCCGTAATTGAAGAACTTGCAAGGGATCAGTAATCTTTTGGCTTTGTTTTTTGAGTTTAGATGACCCGTATGCCATGTTAATCTTGTTTTGTAAATCCTGCTGTGCAACATACGCGTAAATCAGCGTCGTATGCAGATCCGAGTGTCCCAGTGCTCGTTGGATATAATGGATAGAAACACCTTTATCAGCCAAATACGTGGCATAAGTATGCCTAAGCGTATGGAAACTGTAAGCATATCGTGGTTGACCTGTCACACTTTTCTTAGTCGGAATAGACAAGCCCGCATCAGCCAACACCTTCCTAAATTTTATTGCAAGGTATTGTGTTGATATTCCACCGCGGTGCATCGCAGGAAGAAAGTATTCACTGTCATCGTTTACTTTGTACCACAAACGAATGAGCGGAATAAACTTGTCTGGAATGGGGACATATCTGTCCTTACGCCCTTTTCCTTGTATCACTTTAAGTTTCCTACCTTCAAGATCAATGTCCTCTTTTCTTAACTTACACAGTTCACCAATACGTAAGCCACAAAAAAGTGCCATAAGACAACCCATGAAAACATCTGTCTCCCTAATAGCCAAGAATAACTCAAGGAGCTGTTTTCTGTTGAAATAGTTTGGAAGTTTTCTTCCTCGTACTTTTACTGCTCTAATATTCTTTCCCATCTTACAACCCCCGAATAAGCATGAGTCCATGCTGTTTGACTCGTGCATTCAAATTTGAATCCCAACATTTACGTTGCTTTGTTGCATACTTCTTGGCTTTCTTTTGTCCAATCACACCCATTTTAAGTTGGTGTTTAATCTCTTGTGGTACCCGTTCAAGAAGTGCCCATTTGTAAGCAGTATAGGGGTTGTAACTGTTTTCAATCAATATATTGTAGATTTTTCTATCAGTACCTAAAAGCAGCGTACCTTTGCGCGTCTTTTTGTAATGATATTTGCCTAGTCTGCCCAAGAAGATGGAAAGGGTTTCCATGTCAAAGTCGGGCTTTACTTTCTTGATGAGTTGCTTGACTTTCTCAAGTTCCTCAAAAACGTTTTTACGAACTATTTGTACCATTTGCGAAGCCTCCGGACCTTTTGGTCCTCAGACCTTGAAAATTATGGCTCTGGGACTCCCTGGCGCAATTATTCGCAAAGTATTAATTTTGCGGAAGAAACACCACTGTTAAGTAATGAACGCTTTATTCCGCAGAATTCCTGCGTTTCAGAGCCTAATTCGCTAAACTCGCCACCTAATGCTTTGCGAATTACTCTAGCACCCTTACCGGCGCAAATGGCAACCCTTGATTTTTTCTTCAATCATCAAGTGTCTGAAAATAATAAGGCGCTCCTACTATATAAAATCATCCTTTATTTTTTGAGTTTTTACGACGACAAAATAGCTGATTTTAGCCTTTTGTGAGTACAATTGTACTCACAAATGTACTCACATTTGTACTCACACTTCTGGAGCAGATGAACGACATATAGGCTAGTAGGGAGAACGAAAGGTTCCCAAAATACTTGCGAGGTTGATATGTATGGAATGTGTCGTTTGTGGCTTTGAAGAAACAGAAGAAGCATGTAAGAGCTGTCATGCTCTCTTACATGAGAAATATGGCTCAGAACTAAGATCATGTGTTGCTGCTCATAAGCAGCAGGGTAGTGCTAAGAAGGTTTTAGACCTCTTTGCTGGCTGTGGTGGGTTTAGCCATGGATTTTTGAAAGCAGGCTTTAATGTTGTTGCTTTTGTAGAGCAGTGGCAACCCGCTATTCAAACCTTTCTGAAAAATCACCCTCATGCTACGCTATTAGGTACAGATATCACTAAAATCCCCCACGAGAAAATCAAGCCTTACGAAAATACCATTGACATTATCATAGGTGGACCACCTTGTCAAGGATTTAGCATGTGTGGAAAACGCGATCCTAAAGATAAGCGTAACAAGCTGTACAAACAATTTCTCCGCTTTGTGCATATTATCAATCCTGAATTGGTGGTAATGGAAAATGTTCCAAGTTTACTTTCTATGAAAGACACAGATGGAGAATCGTTTATTGCTAAAATCTTTCGAGATTTTAATGAACTCAATTATTCAGTCTGTTACAAAATATTGACTGCTTCTGATTATGGCGTTGCTCAAAATCGAAAACGTCTCATCATTGTTGCAAGGAAAATTAGGTACTTCCCTTACAAATTGCAAGGACGGAAAAAGACAGTCATGGAAGCTATTGAAGGTCTTCCCCCAGAAATTAATGGTCACGTGACGTTTGATACGAAAGAAGAAACCGTAGAGAAATTCAGAGACTTAAAACAAGGAGAAAAGCTTTCTCCTTCGTTTAATTTTTCTCGGCAACGCTTGCATGCTAATAAACCTTCCAAAACGATTACTACAAAACCTTTGTTCATTCATCCGTATGAAGATCGCTTTCTTACTCCTCGAGAATTGGCTCGATTACAATCATTTCCGGATGATTTCATTTTCTGTGGTTCAAGGACTGCAATGGTCAAACAAATTGGAAATGCAGTCCCGCCTTTATTGAGTGAAGCAATTGCTAAGAAAATTGCGGAGGTGTACTAACATGTTACGAGAGATTGTCCTACCTTTATGTTTTTTAGTCTTGTATATTCCCATTAGTTTGATTTTTTGGTATGAGACGAGAGGAGATGTCATTGATTTCTTAGTGTTGATGCTTATTGGTAAAGCAACCTTGGTTGTGTATTACACTGTTTTACTTGTCGTGCAATGGTCTGAAGAAAGAAAACCGAGAAGGAAAAGAAAGCCACGCTATGAGATTGAGTTTCCAGAAGAAGATGTTATTGAAGTAGATACCGAAGTAGATGACGACGAGGAATATGAAGAAACAGAAGACGATAGTGAAGTAGAGGAAGAAATGGACTCAGAAGATTACACGCAAGAAGCGTACGAAGAATCGTTAGAAGATGACGAACTTCTTGCTTTCAGACAATTATTTTCACAAAATGGAGGTGAAGTAGCATGAAATTGGCGCCATTAATCATGCTCTTACTTCTGCTTGCGTTACCTATGGTTGCAGCAGAGATAGAGTTTGATACAGAACTAGACCCTGAAGACGAAGAACAGTTCGATGCAATACTCGAACCTGTGATGAAAGTGTACAACTTCATCCAGTATGCAGCGACCGTGATTGGAGTATTGATGCTTGTGTTTGCAGGCATTTCGTTTCTAACGTCTGGTGGAGAAACAGGGAAAAAAGAGAGGGCAAAGAATATGGCTGTCGGTGTGGTGATTGGTTTAATCATCATTTGGGTTGCACCGCTCGTTGTGGAGTACATATTCTCATGAAGATGAGAGGTGCTCTTATAGCAGCAGTGTTTTTGCTGCTGCTTCCTTTTGTTTTTGCGTTTGATTGTAGCTATGCAGCTGATGAAGCATATTGTGAAAGCATTGCTGATTCTGATTTGAATACAACTGAAAAAGACTTGCTGTATTCTTCGCTGTTTTATGGAGATGCAACGTTTCCAAATCATAAAATTATTGAAGAGTATAACCTTGACATAACTGTTGATGAATCTCCATATAACACAACACAATATAATTCTTCTACCATTAAGAACGCATGGCTTTCCTTTTTAGCAGTGTTTCCTTCTGTCTACGAAGATGACTATTTGTATGTTCCAGAAGAAACAAACGTGTTATGTGCATATGACTATGATGTTCAGATACCAGAAAACTATGTCGCATCTTCGTATCCACAAAAAAATCAAGGAGATTGTAAACGAACATATGCATTAATTCAGAATGAAGCAGAAATAAACCATTTCTTAAACGATGAACCAAAAGGTTCAGGAGAATTTACCACTGTTGGTGTTGACGAGGATGGTATTTTAGAGGCAGAACTTGAAATTAATACGAACCTTGAAGTCAAAGATTACCATTGGTATACGTATTGTTGTAAATGGAAGAAAAATATTTGTAAAAGATACTGTCATGATTGTCGTTATCATTCTACTAATTATAAACCCGATACAGTAACTATTAGCGAAGAGAAAGAAGTAGGATTGTATACGTTAGAGCCTACTGCTGACGTCACGTTTGTCAATGCATACTACAATACAACAAAGGGCTACTTTACAGCAGCAAATTACAGCTTCTTTGAACTCAATTTTAACGAATCGTATATAACGCAACAAAAATATGCTTACGATGTCATCTTCGATAAGAAACCGTATGATGGTGCGTATCTCAGAGCTCGAAATGTCAGCCATGTCACACAAAAGAACCTTCACTTAACAAATGATACGTTTTTTGTAAAAAATGTTGATGAGTGCAGCCTATTTGCGTATAACCACTTCTCAAACTTTTCATCTTCTTGTGATATGCCCATAGATCAAGAAGAAGTTGCTGCACTAGAGATGGAAGAAAGAGATATTGACATCAGTCTGTTACTCTATACGCTCATTTTCTTACTTTTTGTGTACGTTCTCTACAAATTAGCTCAGTCACAATTCAAGAAAATAGTGCTGTGTTTGTTACTCTTCCTTCTCATTGCTACTCCGTTTGTTGCTGCTGCAGAGGAAGAAGAGGACTGTGGTCTAACAAATCTAGCAAGTTGTTTACCTGAAAAGATGTACGAATATTTGCTTGTCATCATCAATGCTCCTTTACTTCCATTACTTGCCTTTATTGAAGTATTATTAACAGCAGATGTCTCCATTAGTCTTTTTCAAGGTGTATGGTCAGTGATACGCTATATCTTAAGTTTCTTTTATCTCTTCTTCTTTGTGTACTCTGGATATATCTTCTTGACGTCAAATGCAAATCCTATACGACGAGCACAAGCAAAAGACATGCTCAGAAATACGTTTTTAATGATCTTATTAATTCAAGGCTCATTTTACATTTATGATTTAGTGTTAAGTATTAGCACTACCTTAACTAGCACGATACTCTCCACTATTAATCCTCATTTCTTCTTGCTTACTGCTGACAATATTGTTAACATTGGCTTGGAGCTCCTTTTATCCACAGCGTATGCTATCACATTATTAGTCACTGTTGTTATGTTAGTTTTGCGCTATCTCATGGCAAGTTTTGGTGTTGTATTGTTTCCTATTGGGCTATTTTGTTATTTCATTCCACCCTTGAAAGGTTATGGAAAGTTTATCATCAATTTGTTAGGGATTTTTATTTTTATAACGTTCATTGATTTGCTTATTATCTTAGCTTGTTCCATGCTCATAGAAGTCCCTTTGTTTGAAAATTTCAAGATTATTGTTATGATTACATGCTTTAGCACAGTCAATTACACGTTATGGTTAGCGATCAAATTTGCTCTTAAGAAATCAACAAATGTTTCCATTAAGGATGACATTAGTCGAGCTGCGAAATACATAGCTCTCCTTGCATGATTATGGGATACGATATTCCACCTCCACTGCAACACAAAGAGAAGATTCTCTTTGGTTTGACGTTTGTGCAACTAGCGTATGCTTTCCCTGCATTTCTTGTTATTTTCTTTTTGATCTTCAAAACACCTTTTTCCATATACGTATCGGGCACTATGAGTTTAGTGGTTGTTGCTGTTGCAGGATTTTTCATGTTCTTTGACGGTCTTCAAAGAATCAAGAATTGGTACAACTACCTCAAAAATCCAAAAGTCAAAGTCTTGAGCAAAGTTTTGAAGCAAATTGTCGACATCAAAAAGATCGACGAAGGCATTATCCATCAATCGAAATCAAAACTTGCCATCATTGAAGTAATTCCCATGAACTTCATGCTCAAGACTGAAGAAGAAAAAGAATCCATTATGATTGGCTTTCAAAAGTTTCTCAATAGCTTGGATTTTCCCATTCAGATTCATATCACAAGCAATCCTATCCACTTAGGCAATCACTTCAAACATGTGGACAAGAAAACAAGAGCGAAAATACAAGAAATTCAAAAACAGAAACCTACAAATGAGAAAGAAAAAGAGGAGCAACGCAAAGAAATTGAACATTTGCAGAAACTCATTAACTCATATTGCGGTTTTGTACGAGAATCTATTGAGAAAAACAACATCCAGAACAGGAATTTCTACATTATCATCAGAGAGAAAGATAATCTCGAAATGCAAGTAAAAGTGTGTAGTGAAAAACTTGCTAATTTGGGATTAAAAGTTAAACGATTGCAAGATAAAGTCATTATTGGTGTTTTGCATTCCTACATTGCAAGCAAAAAGCAGAAAGAACTCAAAGAAGAAGAAACAAAAGATATTGCACACTTCCTCTTTGCTCCTGAAAAGATTCACTTTTTCCCAGATCATTTCAGAGTTGACGATACATTTTGTAAAGTAATTAGCGTTACTGGTTATCCGCATTCTGTCGAGATGGGTTTCTTGGATAGGATCATTTCCTCAGGAGAAAAATATGACATTAGTATCCACATTGAACCATTTCCAATAGATTTCACGATGATTCAGTTGAACAGAGAATTACAGAAGCAGCAAGCTGATCTCTATGCAGATTCAAAGAAAGGCATCTTAAATCCTTCATTAGAGATTAAGTTCAAATCTACACGAAAAGTCTTAGAAGACTTGCAGAAAGGAAAACAAAAGCTGTTTAACGTTTCTTTACATGTCCTTGGCCGACGAGGGATTAATCAACAAGATAAAAAACCTGTAGAAAAAGCGAAAAAAGATGTACACTTGCTTGCAAAACGAATCAAAGCAGATTTTGATGGACTTATGATCCAAAGCACAACACCCCAATTTCAAATGCTTGATGCGTATGCAAGCATGCTGCCACTCGCTAACGATAAGCTCAATTTCAAGAGAAACATCCACACAGAAGGTTTGGCTGCATTCTTCCCGTTTTCTTCTCCTTTCTTGGATATTGAGAATGATGGAATCTTATTAGGATTGAACAAGAACAAAATACCATACATCAAGAATATCTTTAACCTAGCTAATGCTAACGGTATTATCTTAGCCACATCTGGTTCAGGTAAGAGTTACTTTACGAAATTGTTGCTTTCTCGTCAGTACTTGAATGGTTGTGATATTATCATAATTGATCCACAAGGCGAATATCTAGCGATTACAGAACATTACAAAGGGGAAACAATAACCATTTCTAAGAATTCTGAGACAATTATTAATCCTCTAGATTTAATGGGGCATGAATATCTTGAAAAGCGATTATCGTTAATGGATCTCTTCCACATAATGTTTGGAGAGATTAATGAACTGCAAAAGTCTCTCCTCGACAAAGCGATTGACTTAACGTATGAAAATTGTGGCATTACAAGAGATTCTTGGGAAAGCCATGAGCCACCGATCATGTCGGATTTGCTAGAAACACTCACAAAACTAGAGAAAAAAGCAGTCCAACAAGAGAAAGTTACGTATCGAGCACTTATTAATAGAATCCAGATGTACACGAAAAAAGGTGTGTTTGGCTTCTTGGATAGAAAAACGCAAATCAATTTTGAGAATAATTTTGTCTGCTTTAACATTGGTAACATGCCTAAGCAGGTTAAGCCTGTTGTTATGTATCTTGTGCTGGATTACGTGTACATGAAGATGAAAGGAAGCAGCAGGAGAAAATTGCTTGTGGTTGATGAGGCGTGGTCGATGTTACAAACAGCCAAGGAGAGTTCATACATCTTTGAGATTGTGAAGACGTGTAGAAAATTTAATCTTGGCTTGTTAATGATTACGCAAGATGTTGCTGACCTTGTTGGTTCTAAAGCAGGTCATGCAGTCTTGGCAAATACTTCTTACACATTTTTGTTACGCCAGAAACCAGCAGTGATGAGAAATGTTGCTAAAACATTCAATTTATCACAAGCTGAAAGGGATTTCTTAGTGTCTGCACAACTAGGAAATGGAATTTTGATCTTAGAAAATGAACATCAAGAGTTAGAGGTTATTGCGTCGCCAGAAGAGCATAAACTCATCACAACAAACCCTGATGAAATGATGCGGATCAGTGAGAAGAAAAAACCAAAAGAAAGCAAGATTAAGAAAGAATCTGAAAAAGCAAATCTTGATCTCACCAAATTAGTAATTCCTGCAAAAGGTTTGAGTGTTCTACAAGTAAATGTCTTGAACAATCATGGTTATATTTTGAAGAAGGGGTATGGGTTACGGTCTGGGCCACATTCATTCTACGTTAAGCCTCGCTCGAATGAATCACCTGAACATGCACTGTTAATTGGACTCATTGCTGAAGAAATTGAAAAATACACAGACAAAGTTTGGTTGTATGAAACAAAAAAGCCAGACATCATTTTTGAGAATAAAGTCAGACAAAAGATCGCTCTTGAAATTGAAACCGGGAAAGGTTTTAGCAGCCACAAAAAGCGATTAATCGAGAAATTCTCTCAATGTAAGAAAACGTATCGAGAAAGAATTTACATTATTCTAACAAACAGAAGTATTCGAGACCGATACAAAAGATTTGACATTCCTTTACTCAAAAGAGAGGATATTCATGAATTTATCAAGCTTCAATTTAGTGGCTTGAAAAACTCTGTTATAGGTAGGAGATTAAGCTTGATAGAGGGTTAAATTTTGGGGTTTAAAGCTTTGTATCCTAAAAATGAAGCTTGATGAGTAGCTTGATGAAATCACACTCATTCATGAGGGAGGTGTTATGAAATGGGAGCAGCAGCATATGAACAAGCAGTACGTGCAGACACTCTGCACTTTAGTGAAATGCCAACGAGGACGTGGAAGTCACCAGGCAATGCACCAATAAAAGAGACGTTGCAGGAAGAATTGAAACGTGATATTGGTAGCTATGTCAAAGCGTTGCGTGCATTGGAACAGTTGGATTGGTTTGAAAACCCACGTGTCTATGGCAAGAACTATGCACGACTGTATAGGAACTTAACCATGTACGTGAAAGCGTTGGATGAGTACTGCGTGACAGGAGAATTACGTGAAGATTTTGATACGTGGTATGACTTCAACAAAGAATTCATCGGGCAAGGATGCGAACCAGCAATTACAGATGATTTAGTGGGCATCTTAAGCACGTACAACGTTGTTCAGGCATCAGCCTGAGCTTTTTTGTTTTTTTCTTTAAATTCTGACCAAGATACAAACTTTCGTTTTTCTTTTTCAGGAAGAACGCAAATAGTCATGTGGTTGTTAAACAGATGCAAAAACTCTTTTTGTGTCATTTGGAGTGTTGGATGTTGTGACACTAAACGATCAAATTTAAGTGAGCAAATTTTTCTTTGATCTGGATAGACATAACATTTCCTGTAACAGTTTGTTTTCTTGTACCAATAAGCAAGATGAGCAAGGTTTCTCTTTTTATGTTTCGATCTCACATATGCACAAACACAAGCGATTTCGTTATAGGTTATGTTTTGATCAGCTATTTTTTCTTTCACAGATTTTAATTTCTCATTTCCTGTTTGCACAACTTTTCTTATTTTCTCAACTTTCTCCTTTGGAACTACTTTATACAATGAAAGTTGGTGATGTTCGATAAGATTTGAAAGATGTGACCAGATAGTGCTTTCTTTAACACCTCTTTGCTCAGCAATTTCCTTAACAGAGAGGCCTTTCTTGAAAAGCAGAAGCGTTTTTTGTGTTGTATAAGCAGTACCACTGCTTTCTATTTTACGCGTGAATTTTTGATGTTTTTTGGCATGAGTAATCTTAATCGGCTTCTCAATAGGGAAAGACATATTGAAGTTTTGTGTAGCTTTCCTGCGATATTTGTATGTATCTGCATGAGATGCATATGCCAACCACCCTTCAAAGAATTCTACTACTTTTTCTCTTTCCACAAGGTCTTCTTGGTATTGATCTTTAAGCATGTTAAATTTTCTCTCAAATTTTCTGAGATTCTTCTTTCGGACAAGCTTATGTTGTGGGAAAATGCACAAACCCAAGAAACTAACTCCATCTCGTAGCAGAATAATCTTAGATTTATGTGGATGTAATTGAAGTCCTAGTTTTTCTCTCAGAAAATAATCAACTTTTCTTTTGTATGCTCTGAGGGGCTTGGGTGAATGGTGCAAAAACACGAAATCATCAACATAACGAATGTAGTATTTTGCCCTGAGTTTATGTTTTACGTACTGGTCTAATTCATTAAGATAGACATTTGCAAAATATTGCGAAGTAAGATTCCCTAATGGCATGCCCTTCTCTTTTTGTTTTGCATCATAATTTGAAAGAATTTTTTTGATGAGCTGTAACACCATTTCATCTTTAATCTTTCTTTTGAGTATAGAAAGAAGAATGTTGTGGTTGACATTTTCAAAATACTGCTTGATATCTGCTTTGAGCACATAACATTTGCGTGTATTCCCTTTTGAAACTCTCTGTTTGAAGTGATCAAACCGTTTGATTGCAGCAAGTGTTCCTTTTCCAACACGATTTGCAAAAGAATCAAAGATAAAGCCTTTACTAAAGAACGGTTCAATCACGTTACAAATTGCATGATGAACAATTCTGTCCCTAAAAGCAGATTTACTAATTTTTCTTGTTTTGGGATCACGCAGAATAAATGTTTGCAATGGTTTTGGGAGGTATGTTTGTGTTATGAGTTCTTTTTGTAATTGCTTGAGATTCTCGATGAGTTTTTCTTCAAACTCAATCACGTAAAGTTTGAGTGTTTTCCCTTTTCGTGCTTTGTTAAAGGCAAGCTCAAGGTTTTCAAGAGAACAAATCTCTGGATACAGGTTTTCGGAGGCAATTCCCCCCCCCCAGTGGTGAATTCATGATCTTTTTTCATCTGCTTAAACACCATACAAGAATAAGTGTCCCAGCTTGTATGAGCTTGCCTATTCCGAGGGAGCCGCCATTGTTGTTAAGATTGTTGTTGGCATTGACACCATTATTGTTGTTGTTGAGCACAACCCTACGGGCCTCCCTGTAGCCCATCCACCGAACGATAAGCACTGCCACTTCAGACGATAGCTGTCGTGGCTGTATTTTATAACAGCAAGCTGCCTTAGTGGAAGGGCGTGTAGTTCCAAGCTACTTCACACTTCATCTCAAGAAGATGAAGCAACTGGGACAGAATCAAAAAGAAAAGGGAAATATAAAAAACTAATGGAAAAAATTATTCGGTAAGAGCAAGATTTGGTGCTTGCACTGGCGCATACACTTTCCCGTTAAACTCGAACGCTCGACCACGATTTACAGCAGTTGCTACTCTTGTTTCTAAAAGTGATTGTTGTGTTTCTCTGAGCGTCGTGGCGCTTCGCGCCAACTCAAGCGCCTCTGGCGCTACCCCGAGGGAGCCGCCATTGCTGCCAAGATTGCCGTTGGCATCGACACCATAACTGCTGAAGTTGAGCACAACCCTACGGGCCGTATCTACATTTCCATAACCATCGTGATGAGAACCAAACCGTTTCCATCCAAAAGATTGAGCTTTTTCAAGCATTCCCTTCAAAGGAGCTTTTCCACCTGAAGGAATTACTAAATCAGGATTATCAAACTGTTCTTCGATTGGGCGATATCCTGATGGATTTGCCCTTGCTTCATCAACATCTCTTAAAACAACATATCGAGTAACATTACCCAAGAAATGAGGATCTTTAGATCTTTCTAAGAAGGCATCGTATGAAGGCAAAATTTCAACTGAAACAGGTTTCACTTCGCCATCTTCCCAAACATATGCCATACGCTCTCCAAAGAGCATATCTTTGTCTTGTTCAGTAAGAGGACCTGCTCCGCTTTGCAAAGTACCGTCTCCTATTGCCGCTCTTATACGGCCAGCATTCGCCATGTAAAAAGCAGCACCTTGGAGATCAAAAACATATACTCCATTGGGAATACCTTCATAACTCTTTTCAGCTTTAGCTACTCCTCTTTCTGATAAGGTATCATGCCAAGACCAAACGGGATCTTCTTTATTACCAACATGTCCTCGTCCTTGAACAGGCATATACATGGGAACACTTACTAATCCTGCTCCATGCATTGCATCAAGAGAATCCGCGACACCCATTTCATTTTCAGTTTTGAGAAAGCGAGCACCATGAATATCTACGGAAATACCATTAGGATGTTGTTTCCTTCTTACTAAAACGTTAAATTCAGGTTGGTTAGACATACTTTTCAGCCTCCATAAAGCGTGATACAAGAACGAATAAAGGGCTTGTTTATAAAGTTTTCGCTTTTGTTGCCACTTGACAGTGAAATATTCTGTCAAACAAAAAGTTCTAACGGCGTAAAGGAAGCTCAGCTTTGTTTAAAGAGCAAATTTTATAACCATATGCCTTCTCTAGTATATAAATGGCTCAACCTAGAGAATTATCCGAGTTTTACACTAGAATCTTGAAGATAGATGTAATGCTTAGAGGCCAAGGATGGAGCCTGCCTAAAAGGAAAAAAGAAGACATCAATAAATTCGTTACCGAACCAGCTGCAATGACTGTGGCGGAGGAGCCAGTACATTATGGAAAAGTTAAGAACGTTGTTGAAGAAGTTGATACAAAGCAATCTGATTTTAAGATCCGTGATTACAAAACAGTTAGTGAAACGCTGAAGAATGATTTAGAGAGTAAATATGCCGATTATCTCTTGCTCGATAACAAAGGCGATCCTCTTGCAGTGGTTGAAGCGAAGCGAACAACTAAAGATCCGATTCTTGGGCAGAAACAAGCAGAACAATATGCTGATGACATAAAAAAGCAAACTGGGAAAGATGTTTTTATTTTCCTTACTAATGGTTATGAAATTTGGTTTTGGAATAGACCGCATGAAAACCCAAGAATTGTAAAGGGATTTCACAGTCAAGATGCCTTAGAAAGATTAAGATTCCAAAATCAAGCAAAAAAGAATTTATCAACTGTTCCGATTAAGAAAGAGATTGTTGATAGACCATATCAAATTGAATCTTGTAAGAGAGTATTTGAGGGCATAGAAAAAGGAAGAAGAAAATTTTTACTTGTACAAGCAACAGGAACTGGAAAAACAAGAGTTGCTATGGCTCTTTCAGATGTTCTTCTAAGAGCAAAGAGGGCACAACGAGTATTATTTCTCACAGATAGAAAAGTTTTGAGAGATCAAGCATATGATAATTTTAAAGCATGGTTCCCCCATGAATCAAAATCAAAAATATTCTCTGGAAGTCTCGATAAGAATTCTCGTCTATATTCCTCTACAATTCAGACATTCATGGAATGTTATCAAGAATTCTCTCCGGGAGATTTTGATGTAATTATATCAGATGAAGCACACAGATCAATCTACAACAAATGGAAAGATGTATTTACCTATTTTGATGCTATTCAAATCGGCCTAACTGCTACTCCAGCAGATTTAATAGATAGAGATACGTTTAGGTTCTTTGAATGTGAAGGTAAATATCCAACATTCCTGTATACATATGAGCAAGCTGTAAAAGAGGGGTATTTAGTTGACTTTAAAGTTCACGGAGCACAAACTCATTTTCAAATAGCTGGCATAAAACCAGAAGATATTCCTAACAAAGTAAAAAAGAAATTGCTTGAAGAAGGAATGGAAGAAAATGAAATGGTCTTTGAAGGGACACAAATAGAGAAAAAAGTAATTGTCAAGGGAACAAATGAAGCAATTGTTAGGGAGTTTATGGATAATTGTGTCATGGATCAAACTGGGACACTTCCAGCAAAAACAATCTTTTTCGCTGTATCCAAAAAACATGCAAAGCGTTTATGGGAATCTTTTGAAAAATTATATCCTGAACACAAAGGGAAGCTTGTTCGTATTATAACGTCAGAGGATTCTCGAGCAAAAGATCTAATCAGCGATTTTAAGACAAAGAATATGCCAAGAATTGCCATCTCTGTCGATATGCTTGATACAGGAGTTGATGTTCCTGAAGTTTGCAACCTTGTTTTTGCCAAGCCAGTATTTTCAAAAATCAAGTTTTGGCAAATGATTGGAAGGGGAACTCGAAGCGATGCAACAGTTAAGCATAGGCAATGGTTGCCCTCTGGAGTTAAAGAAGATTTTTTGATCTTTGACTTCTGGAATAACTTTGAATATTTCAACTTGAATCCAGAAGGTAAAAAAACTTCCACTGGTGAGGCAATTACAACAAGAATCTTCAAAGTAAGAATACTTCAACTTGAGCACTTCCTAAAGAAAAATAAGAAGGAATACTCTGAGCTTTATCAGAATAGGATCATTGATGATATTAGAGCATTGCCTAAAAAATCTATTGTCATCAAGGAGCATGAACGAGAGATTGAAATTGCCTTGAAACCTAATTTTTGGGATAAAGTTGGCAAAGAGCCAGTTAAGTATTTGAGGACAAAGATAACTCCCCTTCTACGATACAAATCAAATGTTAATCTTAATGTTGCTTCATTTACACTGTATGTTGAGAGATTAGGCTTAGCACTTTTGCAAAATAATGAGAAAGAGATTGAACGGTTACAAAAGTCAATAGGTGAAGCCCTTTGGTGTTTGCCAGATACTCTTCAGCAAGTAAAAGATAAAAAAGAACTCCTTGATAAAGTGAGGAGTAAAAAATTCTGGAAGGACTTGGCGTATGAAGACACATTAATGCTCCTTGATGAGTTTGCTGATTTAATGCGTTACAAACGAAAAGAGCCGAGAAGACCAATAGAACTTGATATTGATGATGTTGTGGAACAACGGAAACTTATCGAGTTTGGTCCTGCTGGCGAAGAAGCATATGTTGATGAATATAAAGAAAAGGTTGAGAAAAAAATCAAGAATCTTGCAAAGACTGACGCAACTATTAAGAAGATAGAAGGAGACAAAGTTTTGACTGAGCGAGACTTGAAAAAGCTAGAAGAAACGTTGAATAGTCCAAAATTATACATTACTGAGGAAGTTCTACAAAAAGCATACGACCAACACAATGGAACACTAGTGCAGTTCATCAAGAAAATCATGGGACTATACGAATTCCCTAATCCTGTTAAGCGAATTGAAGAAGAGTTCAAGACGTTCATGGTTGAACATCAATTCTTTAATTCTAATCAGATAAACTTTTTGAGAACGCTTCAAACAGTATTTTTACGGAAAAAACATATCGAGTATAAAGACTTCTTTGATCTACCATTTTCCAATATTGCTAATGCCCCTCTACCCCTCTTTGAGGAAGATACTTTGAAAGAATTAGCTGGCTTATGCAATAGGCTTGAAAAAGAATTGTTTGCCAAAACATAGTGGTAGGTTGGAGTATACCTAAAATTATTTAAATAAGCTTGCTTCTTCTTTAGTCTATGAGAGAGTTTAAAGTAATTTCATCAAAAATTCCGAATACGCTTTTTGTTCGTTTGCAAGCGTATTGTAAAAAAGAAGGGCTGACACTATCTACTTTTGTTAAAGATTTGATAGAATCTGAAATCTCAACTGTGGTGCCACATAATAAATCAGGAAGGAATGTTATCTCCTATGATAAGAAACAAGACACATTTACGTGGAATCTTGAGTATGATGATGGAGAAAATACGGAAGTAGCTCGTAATGTAACGCCTGCATTTGTGGAAGATGCACTAAAAGCACTAACAAGTGAGATGAGGGCGCGTGAACTCTACTTAAAGAAGGAAAAGGATGATTCTGTTCCTGCTCCAACAAAAATAAAGAAGGTGGTGAAATAAATGCTTGCTCCTGAATTAAAATCAAAAATCAACAAACTGTGGGACCGGTTTTGGTCTGGAGGATTAGCCAA
Organism: uncultured Methanosarcinales archaeon; assembly: GCA_964498285.1. Taxonomy (GTDB): domain Archaea; phylum Nanobdellota; class Nanobdellia; order Woesearchaeales; family GW2011-AR9; genus CAZCGN01. The sequence continues at coordinate 743,791 of CAZCGN010000001.1, read as the reverse complement.
TCCTCTAACAGCTATCGAACAGATTACTTACCTATTATTCATGAAACGCCTTGATGATCTGGACACCCTTGCACAGAAAAAGGCAGAGGCTAGGAAAGAAAAGTATGTTTCAGTTTTTGCGGATTGTGAAGAATGCCGTTGGTCACATTGGAAACATTTTAGCGCTGAAGATATGCTTGCCCATGTAAACAAGAAGGTATTTCCGTTTATCAAGCAGATAAAACACGAGGATGATGGTGAATTTATTAAGCAGATGGAGAATTCTTACTTCGGAATTCCTAAAGCGTCCCTACTACAAGAAGCAGTAAGTATCATTGATGACCTAAAAATAGCTCCACAGAATTATGACGCTCTCGGAGATTTATACGAATATCTATTAAGCGAATTAAGTACTGCTGGAAAAGTCGGGCAGTTTAGAACGCCACGACATATTATTAGGATGATGGTCAAGCTTCTTGATCCTCAGCTTGGAGAAAGGATTTGTGATCCTGCTTGTGGGACTGCTGGTTTTTTAGTTAATGCCTATCAACATATCTTAGAAAAGAATACTACTGCAGACATGATTGAGCAAGATGAGGATGGAACTACACATAATTTGATTGGTGATAAGATAGTTGAAAGAAAACATTGGGAATTACTACGAAGAGGAACATTCTTTGGATATGACTTTGATCCGATTATGGTTAAGATTGCCTCTATGAATATGATTCTTCATGGCATAGAGAAACCAAATATTGTGCGTTTTGATGCACTGTCAAAAGCATTTGAAATGGACGAAGAATACGATGTTGTATTAGCAAACCCACCATTTACTGGGAGTATTGATGTAGGGGATGTTCACGATGAATTGTCTTTGAGCACATCTAAAACCGAGTTATTGTTTCTTGAATTATTTTACAATAAGTTACATATTGGTGGAAGAGCAGCAGTTATTGTTCCAAATGGTGTTTTGTTTGGAAGCAGCAGGGCACACAAAACAATTAGGAAACTCTTGTTAGAAAAAGCACAGATGGAAGCAGTCATTGCTATGCCATCTGGAGTTTTCCAACCATATTCTGGTGTGGGAACTGCAGTTTTAGTTTTTACAAAAGGTGGAAAGACAGAAAATGTGTGGTTCTATGAAATGACTACTGACGGGTTTTCATTAGATCAAAAACGAGATCGGATTGATGGTAAAGGGGATATTCCCGACATCATTGAGAAATACAAAACAAAAAAAGAATCCGGTAAGAGCTTTGTTGTTTCGTTCAAAGATATTAAAGAGAATGATTATGTTTTAAGTCCATCACGATATAAGAAACACGAATATGAAGAAATTGAATATGAGAACCCAGAAGTCATAATTGATAGAGTGCTCAAGGAAGAAGAAACTATTGCAAAAGAACTCAAAAGCTTACGTGATGGCTTGAGAAGTGGCCTGAAAGATGGACTAAAGAAAGTTTGAGGGACAGGTTATGAATTTTAAGAAGACATCTATTGGAGAAGAATGCGAAAAAACATCTAATAGGAATCCAAGATCTGAATCTGACGAAGAATTTGTTTACATAGATATTTCCTCTGTTGATAACACAAGGAAAGAAATAGTACAGACACAGAATCTTCTAGGTAGGGATGCTCCAAGCAGGGCACGAAAAGAAGTTTCAACAGGAGATGTCATAGTTTCAACAGTGAGACCGAATCTTAATGCAATAGCTTTGGTTCCACCAGAATATAATCAACAGATAGCATCAACAGGATTCTGCGTGTTGCGACCAAGTAAGAGCCTGAATAGTAGATTTCTCTTTTATCTTGTCCAATCAAAAAAATTTGTAAATTATTTGTCCAGAAATGCTCGAGGGGCAAGCTATCCTGCTGTGACAGATAAAGTTGTTAAGAGTTTTGAGTTTTTACTTCCCCCATTAGAAAAGCAAGAGGAATTAGTTGAACTTTTAGACTTTGTATATAATATGAAAAAGAGAAAATACGTTGTCAAGGAAGATACAGAAAAAATAATTCAAAGTATATTTTATAAGCTATTTAGTGATAAGTCAAAGTATAATAAAATGAATTTTATTGAGTTATTTGATATTAAAACTGGAAAACTTGATTCTAATGCATCAGTTGATAATGGGAAATATCCATTTTTTACCTGCTCTAGGGAAACATTTCGTATTAATGATTTTGCTTTTGACTGCGAAGCTTTGCTTTTATCAGGTAACAATGCTGCAGGAAAATATTCAGTAAAATATTACAAAGGAAAATTCAACGCCTATCAAAGAACCTACGTTTTGCAATTATTGAATAATAAGAATTCCTATAAATTTTTTCAATTCCAATTAGAAAATAAACTAAATGAGTTACAAAAAGTCTCAATAGGAACTAATACAAAATATTTAACAAAAGGGATTATGAAGACCATAGAATTTATAGTTCCATCTCCTGAGGACCAAAAACAATTTGAAAAAAGAATAGATAAAGTTGAGCACATTCAAAAATATCAGAATCAATCTACTAAAAAAATCCACCTATTATTTAATGCTTTGATGCAGAAGGTTTTCAAGAAAGAGTTGATAGTGTAAATGAACCTCTCAGATTATTGGTATAACAAACTGGATATTGATTATAATAGAGTAAAGAAGTTTTGGAAATCTAAACATAAAAAAAGATTGGTCAGAGAATTAAAAAAGAGACCTCTTGAATCATTAAAGAAAATAGGTAATCTTTTCTCAGTAAAATTTGAACAGGATGAAACAGTAGAATCGATATCAAATAAAATTTCAGAATCTAAAAATGCGATTGAAGTATTGTGTTGTGTTGATTATTATGAGAAACACATCAAGACTATAGAGGACTGTTTGCAAGACGAAAACATTCATAAAATACTCATAAAGAGCGATCTTGAGGATAAGTTACTAGCTTTGATTAAGATTTACAAAACAAAGCCCGATTTGATAGTCCAGATTAATATAATTCACAAGTGGAAAAGACTAGGCACGAATGAAGAGTTTATTTGCTATAGGCCATTAACCAAGGGGATAATAGATAAGATTCAATCAAAGCGAAGGTCAATATCACTTTATCTCAAGAAGAAAGATAAGAACAACTTTTCTTATAGAATTCTAGGACCATATTCATACGACGAGGATTATTATTTCTTACTACAACGTCAAACAAACTATAGGTCTGAAAGAAACTATGATCGCTCAAAAATAAGGAAACCTGTAGCCGAGTTATTATACCAATTTGATTTAAAAGAAAAGAAGATTGAGTGTAGGTATAGCAGAATTGATAGGGAAAATTCAAATGTTACAAAGAGAATTATTAGCAAGATAAAGAAACATGCAGATAGATGGTTTGAGAAACAGAAAGGGGATCCACAGGAGGGGGATATTCTAGAAGAAATTCCAAATAAGATGCTATTGTCAAAAGAGCAACTGGAAGAGAAACCGCCAGAAGCTTTTCAAGTGGTAGGGATTAGCTTATCAAATGTGAATTTACCTGGAAAAGTTGGTTTGGATATTCCAAAAAATAATTCAGATGTTAGACCAGCATTATATCAATTGAGAGAGGATGGAATAGTAAACAACGAGTTACTAAAAAACAGTATTAAGGAATTGTGGGTGAAGTGGAAAAACAGAAAGCCACGTAAAGTAGTTTTTAATAAGAAAGACCACCCATTTTTAATTTTACAACCGGATTTCCGACATTTGTCGCCTAAAGAAAGAACAGACTTCGATAGGGATTTTTCTGATAGCTTCATTCCATTAAATCAACTAATAGATCTCTCAAAAAATCCAAAGGAAGAGCTTTATCTCATAAGGTCTTTAATCCAATATCAGAATATAGGGTCTCCTCTTTCCATTAAACAAGAGAAAATAAATGAACTGAAAGAGATAAATTTAATAAGTGTTAAGGAAAGAGAAGTGAAATTGTGTACTAATTGTGGGCATAAAAAACTAGTTTCTGAAAAGAAAGTATATGAATTATGTGAAGAGTGTAAGAGTACTCGCTTAGTCACTCCAAGATGGAGCAAAGAATTTGAAATAAAGCCTAATAGGGAAGGAATAGTTGACTTTCTTGTTAATCTTACTTCTAAAGAAGGGTTAGAAATAAACAATCCAAATTCCCAACGCACTTTTCTGAAGAAATATTCATTTATCGAGTTTTCTCTTGGTGAGGATAATGTCTATGTGTTTTTAGAAGAAGAAAAGATTAACCCAAAACAGCTAAGTTACTTTAGCAAATCTTGTATGCCAATCATGATTGTTTCTACTGGAGAGCTAGTTAGCGAGGACTTGGTTAAGGAGCATTCATTCTTATCATATGAAAATTTAGCTTCAATATATTTTTCTAGTAAGGAAAATAATCTAGAGGGTGATTTTTTTAAGAAAAGATTTAAAGATGTTTTAAAAAATAGTGAAGATAAAATCGTGGATAGAGCAGAGAAATCTGCAAGAAACTTAAGAAAATGGCTAATCGATAAGACTGGACAAACAAATAGAGATGAATTTGAAACAGATTGTTACAATATATTTGCATATCTTTTAGTAAATTCTGAAAGATGGGGCCAAAAACTTACTGATGATAAAGAACTGCCCGATGGAATTGGAGGAATTGTTCATAATGGAGAAAAGTACGAATATAAAAATTGCTTGATATGGGATTGTAAATATACTAGATCAAAAGCTAATCTTAACATTAATGAAAAAAGAAAGGCATGCACTTACTTGAAGAAACTAAACAAACCATCAGCAATTCGATCATATGGCAAGAAAGTTAATTCTTTTTTGATAATAACTCATTCTCCTAGAAAGAGACAGTTCAAAAATTTTACAGACTATGTAAAAAAAGAGACTGAATGGGATGGTACAATAATACTATTACATCCACTTGTCTTATATCATTTATACAAATTCTGTAAGGAACATTCTGAATTAATAAAGGACAATTATAATGATTTTAAGAAAATACTAGTTAAATTATTTTGTAAGCCTGATAAGGAAGAGATTTATAGAGATCTTAATTTAGATCATGTTAAGAAAAATCTATCATCATATACAGACAACAAGCATCTTAAAGTTAAATTAAGCGAATTTTTCAATAATAGTGCCCTTAACTAATTCTTTTGCCATTGAGAAACCTCTTGCTATCGGAACACTTTTCCCAACTCAATAGCATTCTCATTAAATCTGTACTTATGCTTGATCACTCCCTCTTGTTCAAATCCATTTCTTATGTAAATTGGCAAACACCTGACTTCATCCGGAGCTATTCCCACATGCACTTTACAACTTTTAACACCATTGTCTCGCATGAATGCTTGCACTTTCCGATCTGATGCTTGCAACAAAGCTAACATGACTTCTGCTTCCAAAGCAGGATCAACAACAGCAACATGATTGTATGAGACACGTAAGTGTGCTTGTTCTCTGTTAAAATCCTGTGGCCTTACTAACATCCCACCAATAACACCCTCATCACTTACCGCAACTACATAGCCTCCACCTGAAAAACGCATGTTAATATTTGAGGTAAACAAATATTCTAACACGTCTTCAGGATCACCTTTCAAAATGTTGTGCTTTTGAAATACACGTTGATACACACCAAGCAATGCTGCAACTTCTGGGTTTCTTGCATCTCGAAACAACACAGAATTACCATCAATCGTTCGTGTAAAATATTCTCTATCGGGAGCAAGAACCCAATCTCTTCTTCCTCTGAGGTGGACTTCTAAAGGAATTACTTTCTCTAAAGCATTCAACACATCAAGCACATCTCTAAAACGATCAGCAGGATCATATGCTAAACACCCCCGTAAGAGATTATGGTAGAGTTCATGTGTTCCCCCTAAGAGTCTTTCTAATGGTGCTTCATACTGTTCTCCGGATAAACCATTCAAGCGAGCAATGGTATCTCTTTCTTTTGTTAAAAGATAATACAAACATGCACCTAATGCGTACGTGTCTGTTTGTACAGTTGCTTGTCCTCCTTGCATTAATTCAGGAGCAGCATAGCGATCTGAACCGCGTGTTCCTGCAATAATATGTTGATGTAAATCACCACAGAGTTCTAAGTCATCAAGTTTTGCAACTTCTCTGTCTTCTGAAAGTAATGCGTTATTTAATTTTAAATCTCTGACGAGAATACCCTTACTATGTAAGAAACGAACACCTCGTGCAAGATTTCTGAAAATAAGAACACCTTCATGTTCTTCTAAGTTATCTAATGCATCTGCGACTGTTCCTCCTTCCATGTATTCTTCTTCAATGAAGAAAGTATCATCAACTTCACCAAACGTGAATATCCTTGTAAGATTGGGGTGAGAAAAACGTCTGAGAGTTTGTACCTCTCTTGATAGGATTTCTACAAGAGAATGTCTTTCTCGTTGGTCTGCAATACGTTCATGAAGAGCATCTCTCTTAAAGATTTTAAGAGCAGTTTCTACAGCAGAGAATTCTTTTCGTACAAGATACACAACTCTAGAGCCACCTTCGCCAATCTTCCTAAGAACCTCATAATCAAGTATGTGCATAGCAAATAGGAGGTAAATGAGGATTAAAAAGGTTGTGTGGATACTGCCTCAAAACAAAAGATTTATATATCTGTGGTCATTTTTATAACCAACTGGTTAAATAAGTGACCAAGTTGAAACATGGATGAACTCTTCAAGAATAATGTATACAAGATATTAGAGCTTTTTATAGAATTTCCTACAAAAGACTTTTCCATACGGGGCATCGCACGGGATTTGGATCTAAGCCATGCAACCGTTCTCAAATACATTCATAATCTTGAACAGTTAGGAATGATTAAAAAGAAAAAAGAAACCTTGTATCCTACGTATTTTGCTAATACTCAAAACCAAAAATACAAGTTCTATAAGAAGAATTATGTAGTATTCAAAGTAATGGATTCTGGAGTCGTTGAAAAGATTCAAAAAGAAACGTTACCGTCATCCATCATCCTCTTTGGAAGTGGAGCAAAAGGAACGTTCACAGAAAAAAGTGATATCGATCTTTTTGTAGAAGCAAAAGAAACAAAATTGAACTTAAAACCGTATGAGAAAAAGCTAAAAAGAAAGATTAATTTACTTTTTGAGCCTCGTTTAGATGATCTTCCAAAAGAATTAAGGAATAATATTACGAATGGTGTTGTCTTATATGGTTTCATAAAAGTGAAAGGTGAATAACATGGCAGAAATGAGTTGGAAAGAATGTGTTGATGAAGGAATTATCACAGAAACACAACCAGATGAAGAAAGAGCAAAACAAATGCTTCAAATGGCGAACCTTCGTCTTGCATTTTGGGATACAGAGGTTGATGATAGGTTTATTGCTTTGAAAGTAGAAGCGTATTATGATATTATCAAAGAATTGCTCTTTGCTCATTTGTACAAGCATGGATATAATTGTACGAATCATTTATGTTTAATTGCGTATCTCAAAGAAAAGATGGAAGACTTTGATTTTGAAATCCAAAAGATTGATGAGTTGCGAAAGGTTCGGAATGAAATCAACTATCGTGGGTTGACGGTGAAGAGAGATTATCTTGATCGAAATGAATTAGAGTTCAAGAACATCATTACAAGATTGAAAGAAGCGTTGGATTGAAGTGTTTGAGATGTTAAAAAACTCCTTCTGGTAAGAAGTTTGGTAACAGCTCCTCGTAAAAGAGCACGACGTCTTTAATGCGAACGTTCTGTGGGTGAAGTGTTCTTAACTCCAACAAAAAATCTCTTAACTCACCTGGATTTTTGACAAATAATCCAAATTCTACATCCCAATGTGCTATGGGTTTGTAGATAAAAGAAACGAGTTCATGATTCTCAAGATAATGCATAACTCCTCTTTCTTTTTCATTACTGATGTTCTCCAAATTTATCTGAATATTATAATGTTCAAATCCTAATTTTGTAAGATCTGGAAAGATATAAAATTGTTTTATGACATTAGTCTCTTTTAATCTTTTTATTCTTCTGCTAATTGCCTCAGCAGTAAGTCCAACCCTTTTCGACAATTGCATATAATCCATACGAGCGTTGTCTCTTAAAGTTCTCAGAATCTTTAGATCAACCTCGTCAAGTGTTGTACCTTCTTTACTTGCCTTCTTTGTTTTTTCTTTTCCTCCAAAAAATTTAGAATGAAAATAGCTATAATCGTCAAGCGTAGAAATATCATACTTTCCAAAATAAACTCCAAGTTCTTGTTTTAACTCTTTGATTAATTGACTCAAATGTTGATTATCTTTTGAATGCAGATCAAAAATAATGCTCCATTTCCCAGTTGATGTTACCAACCAACTTACAAATTTATTTTTTTCAAGTACTTTGAATATTTCTTTTTCTTTCTTCTTGTCAATATTTCTCAATTCCAGATAAACAACATGTTTCGTGTATCCTAGCTTTTCTATGTCAACATCTATGCAAAAAGCTTTAATGATGCCCTGCTTCACCAATCTCCTTACCCTATAATCTGCAACCTCCCTTGAAACACCGGCTTTCTTGCCTAACTGTGTGAGGGAAATTCTGCAATCTTTTGAAAGTTCAGCTAGAATTTTCCAATCCTTTTTATCTAGTGCCATTTTATTACAATAACTGACTAAATATATTTAAATATTTTGTTTTTGTAAAATTTGTAAAGAGAAGTTTTATATTCCTGGCATGATCACTACTTCAAAGTTAATACTTGGAGACTATGGAATTCATAAAAAACCCTAGTGAGGAAATCTTGCAGATAATTAATGCACATAACCCTAAAAGTGCGTATCAAAAGATAGCTTTACAGTATGGAGGAAAAGCAGCAGGATTACTTGTCTCTTCAGTAATACTCCAAGACGAACCATCATTGAGCACACTTCAAATGCCCTTTGGCATTGCTATCTCAGAAAGAGAAATCAAGGAAGGGAAAGCAGGAGAACTTTATGACTCTCTTAAAAGAGAAGGAATTGAAAAAGTGCTTTTGAGAAGTTCTGCTGCCGCTGAAGATAGTTTTGAAGACAGGTGGGCAGGATTAGCAGAATCAAGAGTACTAAGGGTGACAACGAAGGAAGCATTCATCGAGGGCTTTACCGAGTATTATGAAGATTTTGTTGAACAGGTTGAGTGGGCTCTAAAAACAGAATGTCACGTAGTTGTCAATGAATTGTGTTCAGTAGATGGAGTTCACGTTGTCCATTCAAATTCAGACCTTCATAGGAATGCATCGCGGATTTCTTCGTATGCCTCAATAAGAGGCCTCATTCGACTTGAACCAAGAGACCCAAACCACACCCTAGCAGAAGTGGTCTCCCTAGTAGATAGAAGAGAAGGAGTTGTAAGGTCGGCAGTTGCCCTGCCTACTATTTTAGAACGAGGAGGTATGGCTCAGACATATTTTTTTGGTGCAGGGAACCCTAGGGAAGAAAGAGAGGCTGCATTAATAGAGTGGTTTGCATTACAATCTGTTTTAGATACACTCAACCATGGCGCATGCTTAGAAGAAACCATTGCGAGGTTTGTAAGCTCTGATATGTACCCTATCTTTGGTGCAGGACCCCATACAGATTCAAATCTTTTAGACTCTGAAGAAGCTCTTTCCACATTTAGAAAGACAGAAAAACTACGACAAACAGTAACCGCTGCTTATAGTGTTGGGAGAATATTAGAAGAAAGATGCGGCTATCCTGTGGATCTCGAGATTGGTTTGCATGATGGAGGGTTACTTCTCTTTCAAAGTAGACCTTTTATCCGCACGCAATTAAAGCCAAGGAAAAGAATTCCTTCAAGTGTGGATGTTGTTTTTGCAGCACAAGTTGTTTCACAAGAGTTCACCTATTGGGGTCCACTCTACACGTTTGACACCGCAACAGACTCAGACATGGAAAGAGTAACACGAGTGCCAACACCGCGTCTTTCTTTTACAGATAAATACGCTCCAGCTGCTGCAGGTACAGCAAAGTATGAAAATAGTGCAATCTATCTGGGTGACAAAAGAGTGGATAGTTTTTCGTGGATAGATGGACATGGTGGAGGAGGCGTTACTGAAACTTACAAAGGAAAGGCCTTCAACAATAGGTTGATTTATCCTTTCGTGAGAGCCTTTGGCGAAAGAACTTCTACAGAGGATTATGTTACTCCATTTAATGTTCAGTTGATAAGTGATGGGAGTTTTGGATTAATGTATCTTAGAGGAAGGGATGTTGATCTTTTTAGAAAATTGAGTAGCCAAAAATTGAAAGAATTAGAAAGCAAGTTAGGTTGGTAATAGAAACTACTCCAACACTCTTTCCATCACATATACTTTCTCATGTTCTCGGTAATGGCCTTCCAATGTATCTACAATTTTAAACTGATGTTTTTGGTAAAACGGCACACTCTCTTGTTCACCTTCAGCAATCTTCGCTTCAATCTTTACCGTATCAACACCTAATGCCGACATCTGTGCTCGTAAATGTGCTTCAGCAGCTTCCATTAATTGACTTCCTACACCTTGTCCTTTTTCTTTGACAGCAAGATGGTTGTATTTAACTTCAAGTCTTCTTTCAGAAGGATCATAGTTCTCTTTTCTAATGAGTAAACCACCTAAAACTGTGTCTCCTTCTACTGCGACAAGTAATCCACCGACTTCTTGTTGTTTTCTGTGTTTATCAAGAAGGTAGTCTGTAATAAAAGCATCATCTTGCTCAAAAACATTATGCCGCTCAAATGCTGCTTTGTAAATAGCAATCAATTGAGGAATATCAGATTCTCGTAAGGGTCGAATTTCCATACTGTACCCTAAATCGACAGGATATATATGTCTTTCGGCATCTTCGACTAAAGCTGCTAGCGTCATGGAATGAAGGTTCGCAGTAGTATTTTTAAGGGTTTTGGGAGAGTTAATGCTAATGAAGGGGAAAACTATTTAATGTCCTTTTTCATTAGCTTTTCAATATGACTTCGCCTTTAGAGTTTTGGATTATTGTTGGTGGTTGGTTTCTTTTCATTTTGGGGATGGTTCTTTTTAGGCTCTTCACCGGCTTTAACATTTTTGGAACACCGAGTATTCACAAAGTTATGTATAAAACGGGAAAGCTTGCACTCTTTGCTGTTGGTGCAACACAGATTGCTCAAGTGTTTGGAGCAAACTTTCGAATGTTTTCTATTTCTTCTACTTGGATGTTTGTTTCTGTGGCATTTACTTTTGTTGGTTTTCTGATTATGGGGGTTGCCTTTTTATTTTTGGGTAAGGCAACACGCATGGGCTTACCTCAAGAAAAAACGGAGTTAAAGACAAATGGATTGTACCAGCTTAGTAGGAATCCTATGTACGTCGCTGCTTACTTCTTATTAATAGGTTCTGTGTTGTATACTGTTAATCTCTTCATTCTTGCCATTGCTGTGTATGCTGTGATTGTTCATCATTACATTATCCTTGGTGAGGAGGAGTTTCTTCGTAAAAGATTTGGTAAGAAGTATGAAGAGTATTGTAAAAAAGTAAGACGATATATTTGATTCTTTTCACTGCTCAAACTCTGGTACCACTTTTTCAGCGATGAAAAGCACTATTTTCATTAGCTTTGGATACTTTGGTGCTGCTAAGTTTCCTGCACGGATTATTCTAAGAGTGAGTTCTATGTATTTGATCGTCTTTGGATTGTAATGCTCGTGTAGATTATGTTTTAATGTTTTTGTTGTGTTTGCAAGTGCCCACTTTTTTGTGTAAGCTAGAGCTGGCTTTTGGTTTTTAGGGGCATGCTTGAAACTTCCCTTCAAGAGCTCCTGTTGTTCTTTTGGTGTAAGCCTTGCCTTTTTAGCGGCTTTCTCATGGATTTCTACACATTGTCTACATCCATATATTCCTGTAACGAGAAGCATCATGCGCTCTCGAAAGTCAAAAAAGTCTTTGTCAGCATACATCTCTTTGATCCCTGAAAGATTTCTCATGGTAAAGCATCCATCAAGAAAAAACGTGAAAAGATTGTAGTTCTCTTCTTTGAGAGGCGCACATACCTTTGCCATGATGGCATTCAGCTGTTTAGAGATATAAAGGTTGTGGGTAATTAAGGGCTTTGGAAGGTTTACATGTTGCTTTGATGTTTTTGTTTAAGATCCTTAAAAATAGAAAGTTTTATGAAACTGATACATGTAGAAGTAGCTTATGATACTAAACAAGATTGAATTCTTATTAATGAATAATCCTATTAGAGCACTTGTCCAAGACAAGATTGAGGCTAAGAGGTTAAAAACAATATCTGCATTACCAAAGAATAAAAGAATTCTTGAAATTGGCTGTGGTAATGGAACGGGAACAAAGTTGATTAAGAAGTATTTTTACCCAAAAAAGATTGATGCTATTGATCTTGACCCTAGAATGATTCGTATTGCCAAAAGAAAAATCAAAGATCCAAACATCTCCTTTAAAGTTGCAAGTGCTACAAAGCTTCCTTACAAAAAGAACCAATTTGATGCTGTTATTGAGTTCGGCATCATTCATCATATTCCAAACTGGAAAGATTGCCTCAAAGAATTAAAAAGAGTTGTCAAGCCAAATGGCAAACTCATTTTGGAAGATTTATCTGCTGATACTTGGAAAACATTCCCCGGAAGCTTTTACAAAAAGATATTGGATCATCCTTACAAACAAATGTACACAGAAAAAGAATTCATAGAATACCTCAAAGAGTTGGGTTTTAAAGTTAAAAAATATGAAAAACACAACCCACTTGGCCTCATCAAATACTTTGTTGTAGTTGCCCAAAAATGATTACACTTTCAGTCCAAGAATCTCATTGAGGGGCTTTTGCAGATAGGCAAACCAAAAATATGCAAGCAAGGGCATGTAAACTATTCCCGTGAGGTGCCACCAGTAATTAAAACTTGAGCCAAAAACCTCTAGCATTCCTTGATGTTGCACATGCTGTCCTGAATTAAGATAAAAATAGATAGGAGTTAATATTAAGAAAATCACTGCACCATGAACACCATATCTTCTTTTTGAATTTTTTATAGGATACTTATCTTTTATTTTAAAATAAAGTAAGTTATACAATCCATAAAAGAAAGGAGCAATCATAATGTCCCATGACACCAATAGTTGCTCTTTTCCAAAAACTGCTAACACTGATGTTACTGCCATAATAACGGCAGCAGGGATAAAAAATCCAGCAAGGAACTGTTTAAAATAAACTGTTTTCTTCATAATCTTCTTGATCTAATGAACCGATGTTTTTAAAGCATTCTATTGCCGTCGCTTCACTCCTTCCATCTTCCCAGAAAGAAACTCGTGTAAGGTCATTCCTGTAAGCTTCATTGATGGCAGTTGAAGGAGAAGCATATTCACCAAAAACAAGTCAAAGGGAAATACTATCCAAAAGAGCAGAGTGCTAAAACTGAGAGTATAAAGAACAGCATGAAGTATTTGTTTTTTAAGCAGGTATTTTCTCTTCCAATGTGTCCTCATTACAATCATCCCAACGGTTCTATTCTTATTCACAAAAATAAAAAACAGTTTGTAGAGTAAGAAGAGGGATACAAAAATCAACTTTTTAAGCAATAATGATAATTCAAAGAAAACTAAGAAAGGTAAAAATACAATAGATACGATGATTACATTCACAACTGAAGCCATAAGCTTTTCAAATACGTTTACTCTTCTCATTTCCTCTTCTGCCCACTCAATACCAAACTCCCGCTAGACCCTAGTAATCTAACAATCTCCCAGAGATAATTCTGAATGAAAAACGATCCTTTGTACGAACGTATCTTCTCCACAAACTCTCTCCTCATCTCATTCAACTCCAAAAGCTTTGTAGTATCAGGAGCATAAAACACATCATAAAACAATTGATACATACGAGAACAAAACAAGACATTCTCTTTCTCTAAGCCACTTAACTTACGATTCTCTTTAGACAAATGACGAGAAGCATACAACAGATTATTTGAAATCATCGTCAAGCGTTGAATCAAAATATATTGCGAAGTCTTATCCAAAGTATCAAACTCTTTCAATAAAATCTTTCGACAAAATAAACCAAACCGTTGACAAGATACATTCAACCTCTTCACTTCGTTAAAATCTTCCAGAGAAGAAAACATCACCAATGTTTTCATGAATATTTTACGCAATAACGTATCAAACCCATCATCCAAAGCAGACGTTAACGCTTTCAACACACAAAAATCGTTATTCTCTTCAATAATCTCAAAACCAATCAATTTCTGTGTTTCTGAACGAATCACCTGCATCGTAGATTTCAAAGAAAACGATAAGCGAATCTTTTGCATATCCATCAAATAGCAATACCGAATAATTTGACCAATGTACCATGCATTGTCTGTTTCTAACTTCAAAGAAAGATCAAAACCATCTTCTCTTTTTCTCGCACTTAAGAGTAAATCAATCTCACGCTCCGTCATGTGAATAGCATCACCTGCTTTGAGTTTATTTCTCTTCACCCATGTCATAGGTAAGGAAATAGTAAGCGTGTCTTTCCCCTGTTTAATGAGACGTCTTTTCATGGCTATCACTATATTGTACTATATTGTTGTATACAGAAGATTCTATATAAAATGAATGTCTATAGAGTTACGGGGGTGGAAAAATGTGTTGTTTTTCTTTACGAGTAGGTGGTGGAGATGGAGAAAGAGGTAGCTCACTGGGTCACGAAGGTGCAGATGAGAAAAGGCACTCCGAGTGTTGCATTAACAAAGCTGATTGTAAAGCCTTTCTTCATTAGACAAAGTTCCGAGTTACAATGTCAGTTAATCGTGAAAGAAGGAAGAACTTTAGTGAGAATTTGGTTGGAGTGAGTGGGCACTCTTCCACATAAATTCAAACTGTTTCCTGTAACCGTCTGCAACAACATTATCATGCATAAGGAAAGCATACGGACTTTCTGTAAACACACAAATAGCAACCTTATCTCCTACAATAACAGTTTCTTGTAACTGTTCAAACTTTTTATCAACAAACCGTATTTCTGTAAGTGGTAATGTATTTTGCTTTTGACCTGCTTTCTTAACTGTTCCATCAAAGATTTGTCTAGACGGTAACTTACGAGCAACTCTTTTTCCATGATGATTCATCCACCAGTCGGCACCTAACAAATCTTCACAAGGTTTTCCACCACCAAAGGAATTGTATTCTTTCCCTTTCGTTTCTCTCATAATTCGATATACTTCCTTAAGACCTCTGAGTCCTTTGTAAACCGTAGCTTTCTCAGTGTTTTTTGCATGCAGTTGTTCTTTTTTGAGTTCTGGTAAAATTGTTTCAAAGCGTTTTCTTTTTTCATCAATAAACTCAAAGAACTGTTCGGGATCCGTAGCTTGATAATTCTTTCTCCTTCCTTCAAGATTGTAATGAATCAACCCTTTCTTTATTAGAGAATTCAGTGCACGAAAAACGACAGAACTTTGGATATCTGTACGTTCAAGAATGGGCGTAGCATTTGACGTTCCTAAGCGTAACAAAGCTAAATAGACTTTAATCTCTGCATTCGTTAGACCTAAGTCTTCAAGTATTTTTGTGTTCACAACCTAGGAAAGATTCTTTAATTTATAAATGTTACTCTCAATTGAGAGGAGTTATCCATTAATATGCGGGTTCATTACCTCTAACGAAGATGTATAGACTTGAGATTGTGAGTCAGCCGTTGCTTGATACGGAGAGGCTTAAGAACTATGAAGAAGATATGCCTTATTCAGACTTACCTAAACAAGTACGGACAGAATGTTCAGTAAAGGACGTTGAAGTGTTTGGAGCATTAGAAGAAATGCTCAACGATAATAACGTAGTTGATGAAATGTCATTTTCAAAAGGAGGACACTATTCTAAAACCAAGGTTTACCATGTTAAGGGACAAACCGTTGTACAAAATGAGCACGTGGGATTTTTAACAAGAGAGTTCCAGTGGATTGTTTCAGGAGATCAAATGGATACTGTTAGAGAAACAGCCGAACGTCTTGTAAATGCTCATCCTTCATTATATTATCAACCCATCGATTATTAATTCTCTAGGATGTGAATTTTCCCATCCTTTTGATGGGGGTTACAATTATAAGTTTTGAAGCTACTAGTCCTGTCATGAGAAAAGAGGTTGACTGTCCAGAATGCTTTACAGCAAAAACAAGGACTCTGCAAGGAGAAATAATCTGCACACAGTGCGGATTAGTGCTTGAACACATATTTGTTTCAGATGCACCGGTTCAAGAAACAGATCACCATATGATTGGTGGATTACCGATTCCACCCAAACGTATCCATTTAGGTTACATTTATTCAAGAAAAGAACGACAATACCTAACAGGAAAAAAGGAGATTGTATTTGTTGCGGATTACTTACGCATTCCTAAAGTCATTACAAAAGAAGCATTACGTCTATGGAAAGAGTGTGTAGATAACAATCTCTGTGAAGGAAGAACCTTTGATCGTGTCACGTTTAGTTGTTTGTACTTAGCTCTTTTGATCCATAAAGAACCTGTCGAGAAGTTAAGTGCTCTTCTTCCCCTACACACGTTTGAAAAAACAGCGCAAAAGGTAAGCAGTCTCCTCAACGTACACACTGTCTTACCGAAAAGTACAGGAGAAAGAATTGTTTTGTATGGCACACAATTGAAATTTCCTCAAGAAATTGTGCAAGAAGCATTGTATATAGAAAGAAATACCGATATGAGCTACAAAACAAAGAGACTTGTGAGTTTGGGAATTTTGTATTACCTTGCTAAGAAATATCATCTTAATCTTACACTGTTGGATTTCTGTCGACTGGGAAATACGCCACAGAAATCCATTAGAACTATCTACAACACGCTGAGAGGTGTTTATGATGGCGAAGATTGAGCGGCTACAAGTGCGTATGAATACAGAAGAGAAGAAAGCAATAGAAGAAGAAGCAGACGAAGTAGGATATGCAAGCGTTTCGGATTATGCAAGGGACATTTTGTTACGCAAAGTAGTTCAGAAGAGCATTGATCCACAGGAATTAGATTATATTATTTTCAAATTGAGGGAGATTAGGAAGTTATTGTAAAACATGTTCAAAACAAAAGATTATCGAAAACTTTAAATAATCTATATGATAACTTTATCATATGAATAACTTGCACAGGTTGTTTTTCAAGGCATTTTCAAACAAAACAAGGTTAGAGATAATCCAGATTCTGAGAAAGAAACCGCTCACAGTAACAGAAATTTGCAATAAAACAGGATTTGAGCAAAGCAGAGTATCACATAATCTCAAATGTTTAGAAAACTGTGGTTTTGTAAAAGTCACCCCGAATGGTAATTTCAGAAAATACGAATTGGATGCTGGAACTATTATTCCCATAGTTGATTTGTTTGAAAAACACATTAGAAAATATAAGAAAAGACTCGAATGCTGTGAGGTAGTCAGAAAATGACCAATGTAAAGATCTATTCTACACCAACCTGTCCATTTTGTAAGAGAACCAAAGAATTTTTCAAAAAACACAACGTTGAATATGAGGACATTAATGTTGCTGAAAATGAAAAGGCAAGAGATGAAATGGTTGAAAAATCTGGTCAGATGAGCGTTCCGGTGATTGAGATTGAAGATGAGATCGTCGTAGGGTTTGATGAACAGGACTTAAAGAAGAAGTTGAAAATTGAGGACTAAAAATGACTGATTGTTGTAATAATAAAGAAAAGTTAATTGGAAATGTGACATGTCCAAAATGTGGACACAAACAACCCATGGAAATTCCGACTCATTCTTGTCAAGTATTCTATAAGTGTGGAGGATGTAGTAAGACCATTTCGGCGAAAAAAAGTTGTTGTGTTTTTTGTGATTACGGTGATCGCAAATGTCCAGTGGCAGAGGAGCATCAAAAATGAAAAAAGAAGATAAAAAGCTATTGTATGCGGGAGGAATTGCTGGAATAATAGCCTCGCTTTGCTGCTTCGGACCAGTTGTTCTTGTTTTGCTTGGTCTTACTGGAGTGTCCACAGCGTTAAGCATAGGAAAATTCACGTGGCTCTTTACAACACTTGCATTAATTTTCTTTGGAATGGCCACATTTCTATATCTTACCCAAAGAAAATGCTGCAATGCTAAAGGATTAAAAGAAAATTGGAAACCAATAATGATAGCTTTTGTCGTTTTAGTCATGTTCCTCATAGTATTAAAATATTGGCTTGCTCCGTTATTGGCGCAAGTGGCGTACAGGTGAAACAATGAAAAAATATGTTATCGTAGGAATATTGGCTTTAGCTGTTTTGGTTGTTGTAGTAATTGCAGGGAATACTGGAATAACGGGGAACGCTATTAAGGAAACAAATACTCCACAAGATCTTGAAACAGCAAATTTAAGAATCGAAGGAATGACTTGCCAATCTTGTGCTTTAGGTGTAGAATATGAGTTGAAGCAGGTTGATGGAGTAATTGATGCAAAAGTCAATTATCAAGAGGGGGCTGGGGTTGTGACATTTGATCCAAATGTGGTGGGTTCTGAGACTATTGCAAAAGGTTCAACAACTTATCCCGCAAAAATCGTTAAATAATCGCTTGTGAAGTAAAAAATCTTCTCATTCTTGATGTGGGATAACCCCCTTGTGAGTACAATTGTACTCACAAATGTACTCACATTTGTACTCACACTTCTGGAGCAAATGAAAGACATATACTTCTATGGGTGATACACTATGGCTTTAACATACAAACGAGAACCATTAGAAGATGACGAAGCAAGAGATTTACGAAGTAAGTGCCAAAACTTTTTGGAACACTTTGTGATCAATGTGCTGTTAGAAACGGGCATGAGAATATCTGAACTCACAAGCCTCTCAGCAGATCAAGTGAGTTGGCAGAGAGATTGTATTGTAGTGTGGGGGAAAGGAAACAAGAGAAGAGTAATACCACTCTCACTCACAGCACGCAAATATCTCATGCAATACTTCCATAGAAGACACAAAGTAAAACTCACACCGAGGTGGGCACAAGAAATAGTAAAACGAGTTGCAGAACGAGCACACATTAGAAAAAAAGTAACGCCACATGTGCTGAGACACACGTTTGCTGTTATGTATTTACACAGAGGTGGAAATCTCAGAGCACTCCAAGGTATCTTGGGACATTCAAGTATCCAAACAACGGATGTGTACTTGAACTATTCCGGTGCTCGTGTGTTGGAAGATTTTAAGCGTGTGTGGATTACACCTGAATCAACGACGGTTCAGTAACTCCAATCGTTCAAGATATTCATGCTTGTCTATCTGGCCATCTACAAGTTTCAATTGCAAAAGCTTAAGGGGTTCCATCGTGGAACGAAATTCTTTTTTCTTTTCTCCTTGTGAGCTAAACGCCATATTGATCTTGTTTTGTAGATCTTTTTGGCTAATGTAGGCATACACTTGTGTAGTATGAATATCAGAATGTCCAAGACTCCTCTGCACATAATACAAATCAACACCTTTCTCCAATAAAAACGTAGCGTAGGTGTGTCGTAACGTATGAAAACTATACGCATGTCGTTGTTGTCCTGAACGTGTTTTTTCCGTTTTAATCAACAAACCTGCGTTCTTTAAGTACTTTCTAAACTTGATACTTAACACTCCACTGCTATACTGTCCTTTCTTAGGTGAATGGATGACATACGCACTTTCTGTGTTGATACGATACCATTGTTTTAATAGTGGAACTATTTTCTGAGGAAGCATGACATATCTATCTTTACTTCCCTTTCCTTGCACGATTTTGATACGTTCACCGTCCATATCAACGTCTTCTTTTTTGAGGCTACACACTTCGCTAATTCTTAAACCACAAAAGAGAGCCAACAAGCAAGCCATAAACACATCCGTCTCTCGAATGGAACAAAATAAATCCAATAACTGTTTCTTACTGAAGACATTAGGAAGCTTTCTCCCTCGTACTTTGATTGCTCGAATATTCTTTCCCATTTTACATCTCCTTGATAAGGACTAAGCCTCGTTTTCTTACATCTATTTGCAAGCTAGATTCCGTATCTCTCCTTCGTTTCATATTCATTTTACTGGCTCGTTTTTGTCCAATAAAGCCATGGGTGAGTTGGTATTTGACGTCCTCAGGTACACGCTCTAATAGGCTCCATTTGTACACTGTATTGGGATTGTAACTGTTCTCTATCAAAGCATTGTAGATTTGCTTTTCTTTACCCAAAATCAAAGCATTCTTCTTGTAATGGTATTGTCCAAGCTGTCCTAAGAACAAAGAAAATCTATCCATATTGAAATCTGGATCAATCTCAAGAAAAAGTTCTTTGACTTTCTCTAACTCTTCGAAAATATTTTTACGCATTCTTGGCATTTTTACGAGTCCTCCGTTAGTTCGTTTTCTCAAACGCCAATATTTTCGTGCTAGAAAAGCCCAGACTCAAAAATTCGCAGTTTATAAATCTTTCGTTTGTTTTATCACTTGTCAGTGATTAAATTGTGTTCTTTGAAGGTGTTGCGAGATATTCCTCAAGAGTTGTGAGCTGTAGCACCCTTAATTCTTTGAGTTTTGGTTTAGGAACTTTTCTTGTTTCTAGGCTACCAGTTTTCCCAACAAAATGCACAGATGCATAATCAACAGTTCCATCTGCAAGTGAATCTACTGTCACTAGCTTACCTGCAGAATTTCCATCATATACTACATAAAGAATTGCTGGAACAAGCCCCAACCTTGATCCACTCTCCAAACTATCATCAGGAATAAGCCCAACATAAAATGCACAACCTAATTGATCTACACCATCTGTAGGAGATTTTAGAGTATATTTGACTAAGCCATCTTCTTCTCCTCTTGATCCTTCCTGTTGAACTCTTTCACATGTATCTTGTGCAAGAGCAGAAGACCGTTGTTGCACCATAGCACGCGCAACTGCTCGTGGTGAAAGAGTTGTTACACATCCTTGGGCGCCAAGTGCCAAAAGAACTGCAAGTGTTGGTAATGCAATATTTCGTTTCATTTTTTTATCCGAGAAAAAGGGAGTTTTATAAACCCATTGACATAAAAATTCACCCTACCTTTTTACCAACTAAACTGCGCAGCATGTGGTCAGTGATTTCAACAGAAATCTTCTCATGTAAAGGAAGTCTTCCTTTAATCCCGATCACTAAAGGGTAGGTGCCCATTTGTCTGCAAAACGTGGTATTTCCATCGTACATCTCAGTCCACACTTCTTTTAAGACAGTTCCTTTCGGAACAAGCCTTGTGAGCATTTCAAAATCTATTGTTTGCCTGATTTCGTTACGCCACTTCCAATAATACTTTTTGTTCTTACGCAGATATTTGTTACCGCCGTGCTTTTCTAAAAATGTATCTGGAAGGACCGCTGCTTGCCTAATGTTAATTCTACGCAGCAAGAGGTTTTCATCCAATACTTTTTGTAAAGCTTGTATATTCTTGACATGGGTTTCCTTACGTTCTTGTAAAAGGCCAAAAATTATGTTTATACCTGGCAGAAAATGAGGCAAGCCATTTGGTCCCCGTTTTGCACCATACTTATTGATAATACGTATTGCTTTCATTGCAATCAGGGGCGCTGTATTAAGCAAGTTTGCTTTAACAACCACGGGATCAAAACTTTCAACACCGAACGCTGCAATGTTTCCTTCAGTGCAGTATTTTACTATTGCTTTTGTAATTTCTTCCCCGCCGGCGTACGTTGCAGACTTAGGTTTAATAACAGAATTAGGATTTACATTATCAATATGTAAGAGTTCAATGTTCGGACATTTTTTGCAAATTGTTTTGAGAAGTTCAATTGGTCTGTCTGCTGCATAAAAGTCCGCTTGCTTCCCTAATCTAAAATAGCGCGCACCCTTTTTGTAGAAGCTTGCAACTTCATCTACCACATCTTCCATCTTGCGATTCACAAATCGTGATTTAATTGGTTCAGTACAAAAACTGCATTTACCGACCGCACAGCCCCTTCCTGTTTCGATTTCAATAACACGCCTAGCCGTTTTAGGTAACTGGCCTAATATCTCAGCTCCATATTTAGAGAATGTTTTGATTTCATTAAAATTGCAAGAATAATCAACAAGTTCGAAACTACTCAAGTCTTGTTTCTCTGCAAATTTGCCGCCTTCAAGTTGTGTTCCGAACATCACAGGCCCCGTCAAGATTTCTTTGGCTTTGAATTTAAGCTTTGTAACAAGAGGCAAAAGCTCTTTAAGAGTTCCAGGAAGAGCCGTTAAGTATTTTCCAGGCACATGTACGCCAACAATAAAGATGAGCGCATTTGTAACAGAAAGAAGCCCTTGTAGATCGTTCGTTGTTGTATTGTACACTAAGATATTTGTTTTTTGCTTAATGTTTGGTACTCGCACTTTTCCTTCATACCGAACTAAAAGGCGTAGATCATCAATAGTACAATATGAAACTTCATGACCTTCTTTTCGTAATTGCCCATAGATATACCGTGGATACGTTCCAAGATACGGAGGAACGCCAAGGCCTGAAGCTTCATCTGTATAGCAGTCAATTATTGTATAGTGCATTGAAAGAAAGTAGAAGAAAGTGTACTTTTAAGGCTTTGTGTTTACTTTCGAGTCTCAAAGTATGAAAGAGCATCTGAACCAGAAACACAATAGTTCCCATCGTGATCAGTTAATGCAATTACTTCATCAATTGCTTCGGCACAAGGTGTGTTGGGTTTAATATAAGGTTTGTCAATACCAGGGGATTTGAGTACTTCACAGTTCCCACTAAAACCTAACCTATGAACCAACTCAGTCCGAGCCCCAGGAGTGAGATAAAACTTCATGCCAAGTGCGCCAGGAACATCAGGTGTTGGACGAATTGAAGAATAAAAACCAACCCAACCTTCAGGATACCCAAGTCTGTCAGCTTGCTCTATAACTATTCCAAAATCATCTCCTTGGCACTCATATATATCAGAACTAGAATCTGTTGTTCGCGCCGGCACAAACAGTACACTTTGATTGGCACTAGATGTTTGAGGGCCTGTATTACATGCACCAAGTAAAATTGCTGCTGCTCCAAAGGCAAGCATTCCAGGAGATATTCTGTTTGTCATAGTATAAGTTCCTCTGTAGTGTAATAAGTCACAAAAATATTCTTGCCCTTATAAATCTTCTGGTTTATTTGTCACTAGGAAGTGGCGCCAATTTGCCTTAATCTGACTGGTGTCTTTTGAGAATATCTTTCTCAAACCAAAGGTGCTAAACCCTATGCAAAATCATGGGCTTTGAAAGAGTGCATGTGCAATGACAACAATCTTTTAATACTTGATAGAATCCTAGAAAAGTTATTATCATATTCCTTCATTAGCTTTTCTGGGGGAAAAGAGAAGTGCATAGATACAGGGTAAGGTGTGGAGAAGATTTCCTCCACCCTTCAAAGACATTCTCCTAGTAGACCAAAATACACCATTAATTTAATAAACTGAATCTCTGCCAGAGTAAACATTTTGGCAGCAGATAGTAGTAATCTTGAGAGGACTCTTGAAATTCAACAAAGAAGGTGTTTTGCTCCCCACTTACGAGCCCTTCAGAAAGCTCAAAGAGATGGCAAAAAAAGAAATCCTAGAAGAACTCATCTTGTTGCTCATCCAGAATTTCCATTCACATATAGAAAGTGGAGAGAAGTTTCGTGTGCGTATCCTCCGGCACTCAGCCTAGTTTTGTCACGGTATAAGCCCATTGTTATTTTGAATGGTGAAGAAGAAGGAAGATTTAGTTATGATCCTAAACTCTCATTTGAAGGTCATAAATTTCAAAGAATGAGAGGAACCACTTGGGAACCGTATCCAAAAGCAAGAGATTTTGAAAGATTTTTAGGTGTTCTTAAGGGAGTTAATCCTGAGGATCAATATGTTATTCACGGATCAGCGTATGGAACCTGCTGTGCAAACCTACTCTATACAATGATTGGTTTGCGTGATTTTGGCAGGTTTCCTTTTTCAGCCGAAGAAGTTGGAAGAATGACAAAAGATCCTTTAGCTTCTGTTGTATTTCGAGAGTCACTTAAAGAGATTATAACTACTTCTCTTCCTAGAACTATGCTATCTGAACTGGGAATTGTTCATGATACACTTCCAGTAGTCTCTCTACTTAAAAACAGACCGGACAGTGAAGAAGACTATCTAACCGCGCTTAGAGACGGACATGGCCTGAATACAACTATTTATCCAGATGCTGAAGGACAGCTCCCACTTCTTTTCTAATCGAGGTTAAACTCACTTTTGCCCTAAAGGTAAATTCACACCACAACAATATTTTTAATAGGCACCTTCTTACTTTTCTTACGAGAGGTTGAACTGTGGTATACAAAATAGGTCTGATTGGAACGCATGGCACAGGAAAAACTGCGCTTGCAGCATTAATTGCTGGCGAACTTAAACGGCGTGGCATTGAAGCAAAATTTATCGGCGAGATTGCAACTAAAGCAAAAGAGATGGGTCTTCCAATTAACGAGAATACAACGATCAAAGCTCAGCTCTGGATTCTGCACAAACAATTCTCACAAGAACTTGCACTTGAAAACGAACGAGTCGATAGACCAAACTACAAAGTAATCATTTGTGATAGAGGCCCTGACAATTATTGCTACCTTGCACATAACTTAGGAGACAATTCGTATGCACTTGATATGACCCTCGGTCATCTCAAAGTTGCGCCCTATTCTCGCCTTTATCTACTACCAGTTGTTGATTCTAGAATCATGATAGGATCTGGTACACGTTCTGTTAATCCGGGCTTTCGAGAAGAAATGGATAGGAAAGTGCGTGCATTTCTACAAGAGCATGAGATTGGATTTATGGAATTGCCAACACCACATAAAGATGATAATTTTAGAGATAGTTGGATTACGATGATTGTTAATCAAACACTTAAAGATCTTGGGCATCCAGAAGAATTCTACATTCAGCAGACATTATTTGATTTTAAAGAGAAGGATGCTGTTCCAAAAGAAGAGAAACAGCAGGTTTTGCATACAGTAGAACTGTTGGATTTGCCTGAAAGTTCTGAAGAAAGCTTTAAAAACTGATCTTAGTTTTGGCTTGTTTATTGGCCCCGTGGCTTAGCCTGGTAGAGCGCACGACTGATAATCGTGAAGTCCGGAGTTCAAATAGTTGACGTTTGTCGGCAACGACCGAAAAGCGTCGCTTTGAAAGTCTCCGCGGGGCCATACTTTTTTACTTCAACCCTACTTGAACCTAACAACAAGTATTTAAATTCTAAAGCTAACTAAAAAACACATGGCTAAAAAGAACAATTTCATCTTAGTAGACCTAAATGATACGAAAACAAAGAAACTAGCAGAAACTATTACTTCTAAAACTTCACGCAAAATTCTCAATCATTTAGCTGAAGAAAACGATAGTAAATCCTCTATGTCAAAAAAACTCGATATCCCCCTCCCAACAATTACCTACCATTTACAAAAATTAGAGCAAGCAGGGCTCGTTATTTCAAAAGAATTCACATATAGTAAAAAAGGGCGAGTTGTTGATCATTACGCGCTTGCAAATAAATATATCATAATTGCACCAAAAAAAGTGAGCGGTCTTTCGCAAAAACTTCGAGGAATTCTGCCAGTTGCAATCATCGCACTCGGGATTAGTGCTGTAATTAAATTCTTCACGCTTCCAGCACAAAAGATAGGGTTTGCTGGTGAAACTGAGTATGTAGCTTCAATTGCATCAGCTCGCCTTGTTGAAGAAGCTGATGCACTCGCAGAATCTGCCCCTGCAGTTGCAGATGCAATGCCCACTTTATATGATACAGCCATCCAAACAACACAGTCTCAGCCAGATATTGCGCTTTGGTTTTTGATAGGAAGTGTTTCAACCATAGTTCTTTACATTATTGTGCAAGTTTTTCGAGGATATCTCTCAAAACGATAACAAAAATGGGAATTTTAACCACCCTTTTTGGAACGAGAAAACTGATTTTCTTCAGTTTTCCCATAACTTCAACTCAATTTGCACCTTACTTCTCCTTATAAATAAAACCCTGTCTTTTAGTATTCTGGTGATCATAAAAAAATGAAACAACTACAGAAAATTCACAAAAGTATTGGTTTAGGAATGTTTATCATGCTACTTGTTATAAGTGGCGTGTTTGCCTCGCAAGGAGGATCAACTCAAGTAAACGACATAACAAGAACTATTGATGTATCGGGTGATGCACAACTAGAAATTGCACCAGATCAAGCAGTAGTGCGAATTAGTGTAAATAGTGATGGAAGAGACTCATCTAAAGTTCAGGAGAAAAACTCGAGAACTATGGATGGCATCCTTAGAGGGTGTATAGGCCTCGGTATCTTAGAAAAAGATATTGAAACAATAAGATACTCTGTTCACCCAAAGCGAGAGTACAATAGTATCACACGAAAGTACGTCACAAATGGATACACCGTTCAGCACACAATCAAGGTTACAATCGATGATCTTGAAAAGGTAGGCGAAATACTTGCACTTGCTGTCGAAAATGGTGCAACAAACGTCGGAAATGTGCAGTTTACACTCTCTAAGGAAGCTGAGGAAGCTGCACTTTTGGAACTGTACTCACTTGCTGCACAAAAAGGCCAAGCAAAGGCCCTTGCAATCAGTAATGGGTTAAGCATGGATCTTGGTAGAGCCATTCATATCTCTGAGATGAACTATAGGCCCATACAATGGCAAGAGCATAGGTATGAGGCTATGGCCTACGAGATGGAAGAAAGTGTAGCAGCACAAGCAGCACCCACAATTAATCCGCAAGAACAAACACTCTCAGTTACGTTGCAGATGAGTTTTGCGGTGGCATAGAGAAGTCTTCCTCTTTTTTTTTCTTTTTTCAGTATAGTTTAGAGTTATCTTCGAAGAATATAGTTTTAGGCCTATAAATCTTTAAATAGTTATCACCCGAAAATACTCATAAAATTACACTAAAAGATTAATTACTTTCCATTTAGGGGGTGGGATATAATGAAAAAAATTACAATTATTGTGGTACTAATAGCAGCACTATTTCTTCTTGCAGGATGTTTAGATTATAAAGCATACGATCTTCCTGAAGAAAATGAGGAGGATTTAGATCTTCTTAATGAAATTGCGGAGATTGAAAGGCAACTTGAAGAGAATGACCTTGTTGACGATGAACTTGAAGTAGAGTTAGAAGAAGGTGAAGAAGATCCTGTTGTTGTCGTTGAGGAAGATGTTGAAGTACCCTCTTTTGACGAACCTAGTGCAGATACCGTTGTTATCGAAGTGAACGAGAATGATCTTGTACGATTAGATGCAACCGTTATTGATCCTGATAATGATCAAATCACCTATTCCTTTGGAAAACCACTTACTGCCCTAGGAGAGTGGAAAACAGAATATGGGGACGCTGGGGGGTATTATGTAACCCTTACTGCAACAGATGGAACACATAGCGTTGATCAAGAGATCTTGCTTGTTGTGAACAGAGTAAATGTTGCACCAGTAATTACTCCTGTTGCAAACATGAACTACCAAGAAGGTGACGTCATTGATTTTGCCCCAGAAGTACATGACCCTAACAATGATGATGTAAGCATCGATGTCTCAGCTCCACTTAATGATGGACGATGGGAAACTGATCACAATGCTGCAGGAGAATATGAAATTTTCGTTACAGCGACCGATGGCGAGCTATCAAGCGAAGAAACTTTCATCTTACGTGTTGGTGATGTAAACGTACTTCCCGTCCTGAGCGGTTTTGAAAGAGAGATCAGCGTTGAAGAAGGTGAAACAGTTGAAATTTCGCCAAGTGTTGAAGATTTAGACGGAGACGATGTTGTTGTAACTATTAGTGAACCTGTTGGAAGTGATGGTGTATGGGAGACAGGTTTTACTGATAATGGCCAATACACAATTACAGTTGTGGCAGACGATGGTAAGAACCAAGTTCGCGAAGTGGTTGTCCTTACTGTTGGTGATGTAAACATGCCACCACAAATCGTAGACATATTTGCGCAAACTAGCTAAATGCGCTACATTTTTTATTTTTCTTGTGTGAAAGGGGTAGATGGATTCCAAAACACAAAAACAAGCCTGAGGACATAGCATGAAACACACACATACAAAAAATACTATACTTTCACAGATTCTCTTGGTATGTGTAATAGGCGTTCTTCTTTCAGGGCTCGTTTTTGGCGCGACATTTACTGTTGAAGAAACAGAAGAGATTACATTAGAAGTAGATGCGACTGATCCTGACGGAGATGATATCACCTTTGGTTTTGATACCCCTTTTAACGAAAATGGGGTATGGAAAACGAATTATGATGATGCTGGCGAGTACAACATCGATGTGAGTGCTACAGACGGAGTACATACTGATGTTCAAACTGTAACGGTGGTTGTGCTTAATAAAAATAGGGCGCCAATTGTTGGTAAAACCCATCTTTCGTTTGTTGAGACAGATACAATTGATCTTTCACGACATATTGCTGATCCTGACGATGACATTTTAGAATACATGTTTGATGCACCGTTCAATAGTTTTGGTGTGTGGGAAACAGGGTATAATGATGCTGGAAGATACGTCATTGATTTCGTGGTAAATGATGGAAAAGCAAGTATCACTGATCGTATGGAAATCATTATTGAAGAAACTAACCAACCACCAGTAATTTCTGATATGTTTAGTGATTCATCAAGATTTCTTGCATTTGAAGATGAAGAAGTTCGCTTTGCAATCAAAGGAGAAGATGAAGACGGCGATGCAGTTTCATACCTTTGGTTTCTTGATGGAAACAGAATTGGCGATACTTCAGAAGTAGAATACTATTTTGATTTTGAGAGTGAAGGAGAACACATACTAAAAGTAGAAATCACAGATGGTGAATTTGTTGTAGAAGAAGAGTGGGCAATAGATGTTGAAAAAACAAATAGAGAACCTCAACAACAAGATCTTGAAGTGTCTATATATGAAACAGAAACTGTTAGGTTAGATCTTGCAGGAACAGATCTTGATGGCGATCAACTCACGTACTCCTTTGAATTTCCTCTAAATTCTGATGGAACATGGGAAACAGGGTATAATGATGCTGGAGTTCATGTTCTTGAGGGCACTGTACACGACGGTGAAGATGAAACAGGATTTGAAGTGCGGATAACTGTTCTTGAGCTTGATAGAGCACCCATCTTTAGTGTACCATCGTTGATTGAACTTTCTGAAGGGCAAAGGTTAGAATGGTTTGTTGAGGTTGAAGACCCAGATAGAGATGAAATAATTCTAGAGATGAGCAATCTTCCTGAAGCCTCAGAGTTTGAACATGATGATAAGACTGTTGAGTGGGATGTTTCATTTGATTATATTACGCGCACAGATTCATTCTTTTTCAATATATTAAATTCGCTTCGCTTAGAGCATTATTTACTAAGCAGACGGGATGTTCCTATTGAGATGAGAGCATGTGGAAAAGAACTATGCTCAACTGCAGAAACAACACTTCGTGTGTTTAACACAAATAGAGCACCAGAATTCGTTGATTTGTTTGATCAAGAGGCTAGTGAAACTGATGAAATTGCCCTGTATCCTACTGCAATTGACCCAGATGGAGACATTATTCGATTTCGTTATTCAAACCCAGTTGGGAAATGGAGTGGTAAATGGACAACTGGTTATGAAGATGAAGGCCATTATCCAGTTACAGTCACTGCAACTGATGGGTTTTTTCCAACTCACGAAACAGTAGGGTTAACTGTTGTTAATACAAATAGAGAACCTACGCTTACATTAAAACAAGACAAAGTGGTTGTAAATGAAGGACAAGAGTTTACACTTTCATTTGCACCATCAGACCCAGACAGTGAAGATAGCATTACTGTTATGATGGATAGTCCACCATCTAATTCTGGGCTTGATTCAGAACGGTTTGTGTGGACCCCATCATTTGATACTGCCAAGAATACAACTATGTCCTTTTGGAACAAATTAATTACCAAGAGTTATTATCTAACCAAAAAATGGAGTTCTGATAAGGAAGATGTATGGTTAGAATTTAGCGCAACTGATGGTAAAGCAACAGTTGTACACCCTTTGCATGTTGTTGTAAAGAATGTGAATAGAGTCCCTGTAATTGAGGACGTTGTCCCTTCATATGAACGGTTTGAAACTGTTACTGATGTTCCAATCCAGTTCGCAGTCGACGCATATGATTTAGATTCAGATACATTGTCGTATGAGTGGAGTTTTAGTGGTGTTGATATTGCAAATGTCAAGGGCACGAATGTTATAACACGAACGTTCAAGTCTGCTGGGGAGAAGAGCGTTAAAGTTGTGGTCTCAGACGGGAGAGATTCAGCTAAGTATGAATGGACTATTCTTGTAAAGGCTACTGAAAAAGAACCTGAGACACATATTGAATATCTTAAGCAGCCAGATTTTAGTTTTAGAATCTACAAGATCGAAGATTGGAAGTAGGGCCTAATCTGAGAAAAACTGTTTGATAAACTGCTCAATTTGAGCTGCAGTGTTCTTGCTTGTATCAATTCTAAAGTCAATTCTCGCAGGAGACTTCCAGCTTGCTTCTAATCTTTCATAAACACTCCATCTGCCAGTGGGATTCCCTAATTGCCTCTCAGTTTCATGCCTGTTCTCAAAAACCCTTTTTCTAGCAAGATCTTTAGGACAATAGACTTCAACGATTAAATACCGGAGATTATTTTCTTTTGAGTAAGCTAAATACATGGCTCTTGCCTTTGGTAGATCTAAATGGGCATCCAGGATTACCACATCGTTGGTTAAAAATTTCTTACTTATTTTGTCAATCTTTGCTTGCAGTTTAGCTTCTCTGATTCTAACTTGTTCTTTAACTGGAAGATTGACAAAATCAATATTTTCATCTTTGACAAAATCTACTGCAAACCTGTCTGAATCTAAGTGATATGCTTTATCGAGCCTTTGAGCGATCATTCTTGCAGTATAGCTTTTGCCAACTCCAGGCAAACCAAAAACTATCACAAAAGTTTTTCTGAACATATAGAAGTCAATACAACTAGGATATTTATATTTTCTGCAAAAACACTTCCAATAACCTTTTATGCTAGCGCTCTTGTGAATCTTTAATGGACGAAACTATTCGCATTGCACTAGATACCCTAAATATGGGCAAACAAGCAATAGTGTTTTGTCCATCACGAGCAAGTGCTGAGAAAACCGCAGAAGATATTGCAAAAACTCTAACAAACACTAACGATCAATTAACAAAACTCGAAAAAGAAGTAACTTCTTGTATATCTCCTGCAACAAAACAGTGTAAACGGCTCGGTAAAATTATTTCTAAATCTATCGCGTTTCATCACTCGGGCCTAGCTTCCAAACAAAAATCCCTAATTGAAGAAGAGTTCAAAAAAGGTGTCGTAAAAATTATCTGCGCAACACCAACTTTAGCTGCTGGCCTTAGCCTTCCTGTTTTTCGTGTCATAATCAAATCTTTAAAGAGATATTCCGGTAGATGGGGCATGGACTGGATTCCTGTTCTCGAATACCTGCAAATGGCAGGACGTGCAGGAAGACCAGAATACGAAAAGTACGGGGAAGCGATTGTAGTTGCACGTAATGAAGATGATAAAGAACAAATCTATGAGAGATACATCTGTGGCGAAGCCGAGGATATTTACTCAAAACTTGCAGTAGAACCGGTTTTGCGCATGTACACCCTCTCACTCATTGCTGCAGGAATAATTCGTGATACAGCAGCTATCTCTGAATTCTTTTCTAAAACCTTTTGGGCAGCACAGTTTGGTGATATGGCAAAAATTGAGATGATTACAGAAAAAGTACTTGATCATCTTATGGAATGGGAATTTGTTCAAACAAACAACGAAGAGAAAAAAGGTGACTTTACAACTGCCCTTTCCCTTCTTAGTAGCAGAGAAAAAGAGCCAACACAACTACGAGCAACCAGATTAGGCAAACGAGTATCACAACTTTATTTAGACCCTCTAACGGCACATGAAGTAATTGAACGGCTAAGAAAAGCGCAAAAGCTCAAAGATGAAGAGAAATTGCATGTGTTCTCTTACTTGCAGATGATTTCCCATACACTTGAGATGAGGCCACTTCTGCGTATTAAAGCAAAAGA
The DNA here is from genome assembly GCA_964498285.1 of uncultured Methanosarcinales archaeon. GTDB lineage: Archaea > Nanobdellota > Nanobdellia > Woesearchaeales > GW2011-AR9 > CAZCGN01. The sequence goes on along the minus strand of CAZCGN010000001.1, from coordinate 711,799 downwards.
ACATGACACCATTCAAGAGATTCTTCTTGAACATTATGAACATTTGCTTGAAGATGAACCAACAGAATTTGATTTGGACTATCACGAATTTATGAATTCGATCAAAACAGCTCACTTTTTTATGCAATGGATTAATGAAATTACCGAAGATCAGCTTTTAGAGAAAATGGGCATCAGACCAGGCGAAATCCGCTACAAGCTTGAAAACGCTGACTGGCTCTTGTACGCAGCTGAAGAGTTAGCAGACATCTTAGGCCACAGAGAGCTTGTAAAAGATTTACGAAAGCTTCGTGTGCGTATAAAACATGGAATCAAAGAAGAATTGTTGACGTTCATGAAGCTTAAAGGTATTGGACGTGTTAGATCTCGTAAACTTTACTCAAATGGTATTAAAGATTTGGGAGATCTAAAGAAGATAGATACAGCATCTTTAGGACTTTTATTAGGCAGAAAGCTTGCAGAAAGCGTAAAAGAGCAATTGGGTGAGAAAATAGTGCAGGTACCTTCAGGAAAACGGAAAGGACAACTGGCGTTGGGTAAATTCTAGAATCTCCTAACCAAGCCCAAAATCTTTATAAACCAACCCTAGTTTTAGCTTGAATATGGCACGAATTCGTAAGTTTACAGCGTACAGGAGTCTTGAAAGACCTTACACACGTATTAGTAAGTTTAACAAGAAAAACTTTGTTCGAGGCGGATTTCCAAACCTTAAAGTTGTAAAATTTGAAACTGGAACTAAAAATGGGAAATTCCCTTGTGTTGTAAAGTTAGTTTCAAAGGAAAACGTAAATGTTCGGCATAACGCACTTGAGGCCGCACGTCTTACTTCAAACAAGCATTTAGAGCGAAACCTAGCCAAAGCGTACCATCTTAAAATCAGAGTATATCCACACCACGTATTACGTGAAAATCCACTTGCTTCCGGTGCAGGAGCTGACCGTATGAGTACTGGTATGAAAAAATCATTTGGAAAGGTAATTGGTGCTGCTGCACGACTCAAGGTCGGTACAGAAATTATGCAAGTACGCCTGAATAAAAACGACATTAAAGTTGGAAAACATGCTCTTCTGCGAGCTTCTAAAAAATTGCCCGCATCATGCAGAATCGTTGTTGAAGAGTAAACATTTTTATCTCTCGCCTTTCTTCATTTTCTTTTGAACTTGCGCAAGCTTTTGTTGTACCCATAACAATTCATTTGGTGCAACTGGTTTAGGGCCTTCAATTTTATGAGAGATTTTACGTACAAGACGCAATGCAAGTTCTTCACCCTTCTTTTGTCGAGAACTGAGGGTCTCCCTCTTTTTGAGTTTCCCTACAAAAGAGTCTGACCCAGTCTTCTCTTTTTTGAGGAGCGCATTAATCTCTTTAAGTTCTTGGGATATTTCTTTTCTGCCTAAAGGAATGGACCTGTGTTGGCCGAACCTATGATGTGATTTTACACGTTCAGCTTCAATAGTGCGTATCTTTGGCGCTCCTTCAAGTGATGCAATTTGCGCATCGATCGCATCCAGATCTTTTCCTAATTCTGCTATTTTCTTTGATTTTCTCACTATTCTTTCGTGGTTTTGTGTATATCCTTGAATTCGAGTGTTGAGTGTATGCATCTCCCGATCAAGGACACTCTGATCTAATTTTTTTCGGGTAGGTGTTCTTGTTTTATGAACTGGTGGTGCCGGCTTTTTGGCACTAGACCCTAGAGCAACCAACTGCGCATTGACAAGCTCCAAATCTTGTCCTAATTCAGTTATTCGCTTTGAGTGCCTAAGAAATGAAACACCCTTAAGTGGCTTACCTGCTCTTGTTTGTTCAAGTCTTTCTAGTTCCTTTCCTAACGCTTTTTGTTGATATGTAGAACTTCGACTAAGACGCGTTGAGGGAATCTTTTGAAGCTGTTTGGATGAACCACCTAACTTTACTAAAAGTGCATTAATGTCCCGTAAACGTTTGGATTTAGATAGTGCTTTTTCATACACTTTTTTGTATCCATGCACGCGTGTGTTAAGATCTTGAAGTTCAGAATCGAGTGCTCGTTCACGTACAGTTTGATGATGAATTTCAATCGATTTGTGTTTTTTACGCTTTTTTTGAGTAGAATGTTTTTGGGCATAGTCCATTCCGAACAGTTCTCTCTCAATAGTTTCAAGTTCAGAGCCAAAGTTTGGTGCGTGTTTTGTGTGCCAAAAATCAAGATCTGCTCCTTTTTGAGGAACTTTTGTAGGGGGGTCTACATACGTTTTAGGTTTGAAAGCTTCTTTAAGTGTTACAACAAAACCTCGTTTTGCGTAGACTTTACGCAAATACTCCATTGTTCTATAGTTGCGAAAGATCAAAAAGAGTGCTATGAGAAGAATTACAAAATTAATAATAATTATGAGTACATCAAAATCTATTTCAAATGCCACCTACTATTCACCTAGCCTAATAAAATTAGAGAAGAAATTATCGTTCTTAAACCTTTGTGTCTTCTTCGGGAGGTTTCACGTACCTTTTGCCAATTTCCCGGCGAAGGTTGCGAAGATCAAAGTTTTCAATTTCGTGCTGTAGAAGGAACTTTTCCTTAAGGCCTTGTTGTTCTTTTGTTAAGATATCTTCTTTACTGATATATACCAAAACTGGAAGTTTTTTTGCAACTTTCCGATACAATTTTAGTTGATCTTTGAGAGGATATGTTTCAGTAAAATCAAATATGTAAATAATAACATCTGCTACAGTCTCTAAGGTGAGCTCTGCTTGCAGCTCAATAAGGTTCATCTTATCTTTCCGTGCCAATGTTCCTGGAACATCGAGCATTTGAATCTTTTTTCGTCTAAATGTAAAGTATGCACAATTAATACTTTTGGTTGTAAACGAGTACGCAGCAGTTTTAGCAGTACTTCCAGTCATCGTATTAAGCATCGTTGTTTTACCAACATTGGGAAAGCCGTAGAGGCAAACTGTGAACATGTCTTTTACATCAGGATATGTTTTCATTGTTCGCCTTGCGTTATCTAAGAATTTTAGTTGTGGATCTATCTGTTTAACGATTGATGAAAGTCTTCCATAGAACTGTTTTGAGTACTCTTTTGCTTTAGCAGTTGTTGGCGCCTTTACAACTGAGCGTGCATATTGTTTTTGAAGATTTAGAACTTGCTTTTTTGCCCAATTAACTGCTGCCAAGGATTTCTTGAGGTTATCATAATCTAATGTGAGCTTTGCTAAATGAAAATAAAAATCTGAAAGTCTTTCAAATGAAGGAAAATCATCAAGTATTTTTTTCAACCTTGCAGAGATATCATCTTTGATGATATCAATTTTCATTGATTCCCTAGTTTTTACACGTTGCTCTGTTGTTCCTTTAAGGTTTTTTTGTGCAGCTTTAAGCCGAGCTTTTTTGAAGGCTAAGTCTAAGTACTCTTTAGCTCCTTCAACAGGAGCAATCTTTTGAAAGTTCATAGAAGACAGAAGAGGAGATGTGTTTTATAAGAGTTTGGATGGGAAAAGTTTATAATTCTTTTTTTCATTATTATGACAATGATTACAATAGTCACCATTTTTGGAACACTAGGGGCCATTACAGCAGCACTACTCTTTTTCCCTCAAGTTATCGCTTCATTTAGGTCTAGAAAAACTAGAGACATTGCTTGGTCTGCTATCTTTATTGGAATGGCAAACGGGTTTTTTTGGACAACTTATGGTTATCTAATTAGTGATCCATTTATTTTAGTTACTAACATAGTAATGTTTGTTGGTGCAACTATTCTATTATTCCTAAAAAGAAAATACGGCTAACGTACCAACTTCTCGATCTGTTCCACCAATTCAGGCTGGATGTAACTATTCACCGTAACCGCAGGGTGCTCTCGCCACTCGCCCTTCTTCTTATCAAACTTTTTGTGGCCCAAATCATGCGCAATAGATAGATACAACGCAGAAACTTGCGCTTTTGTGGCTTTTCTTTTTCCCTTCAAAAAGCGCTTTGCAATCATTGTTGCATGATGAGACCTAACAATATGGGGGTAGAATTCTTTGCCACAAAACTGGGAAAACCCTTTCTTAAAATCAGCTTCGCGTAAAGGGAATACGTATTCATTACGCTTCTTATATGAAAGCAGACTTTTAAGACTCTTTACATAACTTTTTGAAAACTTTTGTGAAATTGTAATTGGAACTCCATCCTTTCCAACATACTTGAAATTCACAACATTCCCTTTAATCGAAATATTCTTTTTGACCAATGTAGTAAGGCCTCTATGCCCATGTGCTTTGAAATACACTTCATTCCCAACACGCATGTAGGTATTAAGTAACGTGTGCAATGCAAGAACAACATTATCGCCACTTTTAACAGCTTTTGAAACATTACTAACTAACCGAGAATATCTTTTTTCAAATTCATATACTTTCTTGTACTTTCGAGCCCGATGCGCCTTTCTTTTTGCTAAAGTATAGACATACGAGTAGGTTCCCCCTTTGTTTTGATACAGAACGTCCCAATGGTCGTGCGAATCTTGATCATGTATCCTTAGATGAGGAGAAAATAAGCTAAACGCTTTTTCTAATTTTTCACCATTTGGCAGGATCGGAATACGCGCACCCTGTGCAACTCCTTGAGAAGATAATTGCCCCTTCAAAAAGCGAGGATGTTTCATATCAACAAGATATCTAAAATTGTTTCCTGCTTGGAACAATTTAACTACAGCAAGAGCAGAAGAAACATCTTGTTTTGATCGCGTCCAACCACTAACCGTCTTCTCGTACGCTTTGAGATTATGTGCATTAATTCGAATTGTGCCGATAGTGGTTGTACTTTTCATCTAGAAAAAATGGAACGGATGCTCGTGCCCTTCATGCTTCCTCTCTTTAAGTTCAGTTATATGCTTCTTCTTTTCCTGGCGCAAATCAACCCGCCTATGTCGTACTTTGTGTACTAAATCAGATACCCTCTCACCACCTAAGAAGTGTGGCATGATAACATAATGCGCACCGTGTTTATAGAGTTTCATAGCTGAATCAATATCAGTTGCTGTCACGATGAGCTTAGCGCGCTTGTTAACAGAGCGAACCTTTGAGAGCATATGAAAATTATCTTGCATCTTAGGCAGAGTTGAGATGAAAAGGTCGATTTTCTTCAAACCCATTCGCTCCAAAATCTCATCATCTGTTGCATCACCATATAAACAATGAAACCCCTGCTGCACCATCCGATGAATTATTTCTGGGTTAAAATCAACTATCAAAATATCTTTTTTTGTTTTATGAAACTGTTTAAGAATACTATACCCAATCCTATTATGGCCACACAATATAACGGTTGGTGTTTTTTTGTTAGGTAAATACTCAAGACCCTCTGTTGTAAAATAATCAAAGACTTTCAATGGATTTTTGAGTACTTTATAGAACCAGGAATTATGCTGAATATAATATGATGTTAAAACGATTGAAGCTACTGTTGCAATCACAACTAATGAGAACAGATCTTGTGACAAATGGCCTAACAACAATCCTTGCGCTGCAAGAATTAAAGAGAATTCTCCCACTTGAGCAAGTGCATTTGCAGTGAGGAACGATGGTTTTTTTGTGTACTTAAACATTGAGCAGACAAGCATGATAATAAACGGTTTTACAATCATAATAATAAGTAATAAGATGATCAAAGGTAACCATAATTTTTTGATAACACTAAGAGATATTCCCATCCCTAGTGCAACAAAAAAGAGTAGTGCAAAAAAGTCTTTAAGACTCTTCATCTTGGCAATAATTTCAATGTTATAACGAAGGTTACCAAGAGTTACTCCTGCGATAAACGCGCCAATTGCTATTGAAAAGCCAAGATAATGAAACGTTAGTGAAAACAAGAAACATACAGCAAGCGAGCTTGTTAGAAGTAGTTCTTGGTTTCGTGCAGCAAACCTAAAGATTGCAGGAAATGCAAACTTACTAATAACATACGCTAAGACAAATATTGCAAGAAGTTTCACAAGTGCTTCTCCTAATATTGTTGCTTCAAACCCGTTTACTGAACCTAAAATGGATAGAGCAAAGATTGCAAAAATATCTTGGACAAGCAAGAATCCTATAGCAATCCTTCCATGAAGCGTTGAGAGCTCACGCCTATCTGAAAGCAGCTTCATCACAACCATCGTTGAAGAAAACGCCAAAACAAGACCAACATACACTGATTCCAAGTGTAAGAAGCCTAGGAGCAGCATTATGAGGTATCCTATGATAAAAAGAAGAGCTATCTGGATAGATCCACCAAACACCGCAACATGCATAACACTTCGTAGAGATTTAATATCCATCTCAAGGCCCACAATGAAAAGTAAAAATGCAATACCAATTGTAGACATTGAATCAATTAAACTACTGTCTGTAATAAGGTTAAAAATAGGCGTTATAAGAATACCAACAATGATATAGCCCAAGAGTTGTGGCTGTTTAAGCAGCTTAAGAATGTAGCCAAAGATGGCTGCCGCAATAATAACAAAACCAACCTGAATAAAAAGTTCTCCACCAGCTGCCATCCTTACATAAAATGAAGCTATTGTTGTTTATAAAGATTACTCAGAGATTAGTTAGGGCCAGAGAAGGAAAATATATAAATCTATTAAATATTGCTAGCAGATGAGGTCAAGATGGGCTTTTATAGGATTGCTTCTCTTTCTAGTACTTCTTGTTTTTAGTTGTACAACATCTTTAGAGCAAGATTATGAAATACAAAACGAAACTGACGTTGAGCTTGAAGGAAATCTCTCCTTACAAGATGTTTGTGAAGAGCAGTGGAGATGTTTAGGAGATGAGATCAAGGCATTCCAATTTGCCAACTGTAGTTTTGGGCAAAGGTTAGACTGTCCAAGAGGGTGTATTAATGACTCATGTAGGGCGGCAGAAGTGTGTGAAGTTGGTTTCAAATGTGTTGATGAAAATAGAAAAGGATATCAGCTTGAGAGTTGTTCTTGGATATCTAAATCTGTGTGTGAATTTGGTTGTAGAGAGGGAGAATGCCAAGATATGCCCGAAAATGTAACAGAGGAGCTCGAAACAGAAGAAGAAATTTCAGAAGAAAATCTTGCAAGTTCTCCTGCTACCACAAGTTTAACTCTAGGGGAGACGCATACTATCACAATCAATGAGAATGAATACAATTTAAGCATTTATACAATGGATATTGATGCAGTCCGCATACAACTTAATTCAGAAAAAAGTGATTGGATCAATTCGGGAGGCAATTATACGTATCAACAAGATGTTCTCTTCATTGATGAGGTATTATTTCAGCCGTATGAGGGAGGACTTCGAGAGATAGGGTATAGAATTGGCTAGTCATGTTTGTAAGTGTTATGAGTGCTGTTTTGTTAGGTATCCTTAGTGGAGTGTTCACGGGCTTAATACCCGGCATTCATGTGAATCTTATCTCAGTTCTCATGCTTAGTTTTTCTCCAATTCTTCTCTCATTTATTTCTCCAGTAGTTCTTTCTGTCTACATTATTAGCCTTGCAATCTGTCATTCGTTTTTAGACTGCCTTCCAAGTATCTATTTAGGCGCACCGGATGAAGCGCAAGCATTAAGTGTTCTTCCAGGTCATAAGCTTTTGCACAGAGGTGAAGGACATAACGCTATTGTGTGCACAGTTATTGGTTCAAGTGGATGCTTACTGTTCTGCTTACTCCTGTTTCCTCTTTTTATCTACACAATGGCACTTATTGCTCCTTTTATTCAACATATTGTAGGATACCTTCTCCTCATTATTGTTGCTATCATGATTGCACGAGAACGAAAAAAGAAAATCAAAAGTTTGTGCATGTTTATTTTGGCTGGAATCTTAGGGATTGTCGTGTTTAATATTCCCAATCTTCGTCAGCCACTTTTTCCCCTCCTCAGTGGCCTATTTGGATTTTCCATTATGATTGTGAGCCTCTTACAAAAAGCTAGCATTCCTCTGCAAGATTTTACTGTTCCACTTAAGCTCAAATTTAAGAGTGCTGCAAGAGCCATTGGAGCTGCTTCATCTGTTGGGTTCATTGCAGCATTCCTACCAGGATTTGGAAACTCACAAGCAGCAATTGTTGCAAATGAGATAATCGGAGAAGCGAGTGATGAAGCGTTCTTAACGCTTGTTGGAGGGATCAATACTGCAAACATGCTTATTAGTATAGGAACTGCCTACATGCTCAATAAAGCAAGAAATGGCGCAATTGTTGCTATCAAAGAACTCCTGGGAGGAATCGGACTTTCCGAGATGGTTCTCTTTTTGGGTGTTGCCCTAACAGCTGGAGGAATTGCAACAATTATCACCCTTAAACTCTCAAAGATCTTTTCACGCACAATTCAAAAAGTAAACTATGTAAAAGTAATTCTTTCCATAATTATATTTATCATCATTCTTACATTCTTGTTTGATACATGGATTGGCCTTCTTATATTGATAACCGCAACAGCAATTGGACTTACAGCATCGCAGCTTGGGGTTGGAAAAAATCACCTAATGGGTGTTCTGATTCTTCCAGTAGCTCTATTTTTTATTTTATAAGAAATGTAACTAAGAAATATTCAAGCTAGAGCAAAATGTTCTTCACATGTCTCTTTGACAACACCAACTTGTATGTCATCACACAATGTTGAGTCCTGTGCATCTTTTGCTATACGCAAGATACACACTGCTTCATCAATATCTGCACCGAGCCACTCACAGATTGTCGCATCTTGAGTTAACTCAGCTACCTCTAAGATACATTTACCTCCTTTAAGTTGGTTTGATAAATCTATTGCAAAACACACTTCGTGGTCCAAGGTTGCAACTGCAACATCAGAATAACAGTCATCTCTTTGGTCAATTTTTACAATGTTTTGACAGATTGTTGGATCATTATTTTCTGTAGCATATGCAAAATGACAATTATCGCCCCAATACTCACTTTCAACTGACGCGCAGATTGATGCATCATTCTGAAGTGTTGCGATTTGTGTCTGGCAATTACCTTTGATTGCTTCGTCTTGAATTAAATCGCATACTGCAAGATCATTAGCATTTTTTGCAAGTTCAACAACACATGATTCACGCACAGTATCTGAACTAATTTTACTACACTCAACTTTTTGGAAGTAACACTCATCTTGTGCTGCTCCATCTAGTCTAGGGCAATCAGTGGGATCTACTGGTCCAGTACATGCAACAAGAAATACTGCAACCCCTAAGATAAATAAACCGAAGAGTAGGCTTCTTTTCATAATCGAAGAATAGCTAAAATGCCCTATATAAAGATTATGAAAGTTACGTAGTTATATGGGATTACAACCGTAAGATATATAAAAAGATGAGAGTGAGAAATGTGTAGAATTATGTGAGCGTGCCGGAGTGGTCAAACGGGCTGGATAATTCTTTGATGAAAATCAAGAATTAGGCTATGCTTAGGTTGCTCAAGTGCGTGAGCAGAAGTTACCCAGTAGCTTAGTGCTTACCCAGGTTCGAACCCTGGCGCTCACATATTTTTATACTTCTCTAAACAACTTCGCAACCTTCTTTCTGCCAATCTCTAAAATAAAACTCGCAAGACGAGGTCCTTTTTGCTTGTTTATAAGAACTCGATATGCTAATGAGAATAGATCTTTAGCATCAATCTCTTCTCTCTTTGCCAAAACATAAATCTCTTCATGTAACTCCTTATCACTCCACTCTTTTTCCTCAAGCTTTCGTGCAAACACTTTGAGAATCTCTTTCTCTCGATCTGCAAGTGTCACTTGACATGTTTCTTGCACAGTAAATGTAAATTCTTCAGGAGCATACTTTCGTATCCAATTTGCAGCGCATTCTGCGCGCACTCTAAGTCTTTTTTTATCAAAAGCAGTTTTTAGTTGAGAAGCAAAATACCCAACAGTCTTATCAATATCAAAACTATTTATTTGCACAAGCATTGTTAGATGTCTAAATCCGGGCTGGTAAGGTATCGTCTTTGGAATTTTGCTAATAGAGCTTAGTTCGTATGCTACCTTAAGCTTTTCACGTTTCCTATCGTTCATTGTGCCCAAACCAAAGTACGCTCTTTCACACTTATCATATTCTTCATACATAGAAATAACGTCTGCATCAAAACTTATAGAGAAGGCTTTGTTTGGACGAGTACCCGCAAAAATGTACCTGATAATTTCTGGTTCGTAAATTCCTAAAAGTTCAGTTACCGTAACAACATTTCCTTGTGAAGATGAGAATTCTCCCCTTCCCTTAATTCCAATCCACTCATAGAAAAAGCCAGTTGGATAGTCTGTCCCATACACTGCTTTTTGTAGTTCATAGCCAGTTGTAATACTTCCACCTGCCGCAAAATGATCTTTACCTGCACTTTCAAAATCAACTTTGTTGTGGTGCCACCTCATTGGCCAATCAACACGCCACTTGAGTGTTACTATTCCTTTCTTGCTAAAATCAACCGACCCAGTATAGCCACATTCACAGTTGTAATCTACAACATATCCACCATTCCATTTAAGAGATGTTAATCTATCTTTATCACATTTCTCACAGAAGACAAAAATAGGCAACCAATCTTTTGCAAGTGGTTCTTCTCGGTACTTGTTAAGAATCTCTACAATCTCTTGTGTTTTTTCAAGCGCTGTTTTAATCTCTTCAGTGTATGCTAAGGAATGATATTTTTTATGTGAGTAGACATAGGTTGCATCTATTCCAACCATCTCTGTTTCTTTCTCAAATATTTTTTCAAAATGTTCAACATATGATTCATGACACCCATAAGGATCCGGAACTAAAAACCCGGGCTTTCGTAAATTTTCTTTGATCATATCTTGTTTTGGTAAATTAACAGGTACTTTTCGAAGTGCATCATAATCATCCCAGACGTACAAAAATTCGACTTTCTTACCACGCTTTAGAAGGGCTCGTTTGATAAAGTCAGCAGTAATTGCTTCACGAAAGTTTCCAGCATGCACAACTCCAGAAGGAGTTATTCCCGATTCAAGAACATATGTTGCTTTATCACCTTTCTCTCTGATTATCTGTTCTGCTGCAACATCACTCCAATGTACAACAGTGCTTTTCGTCTTACTTTTATCTAACACAAGCCGGTTACTTCCGTTCTTCTTTTTCTTCCCCCCGAGTTTTTCACTTTGAGAGCTATCTCCTTGCTTAGAATAAAATTCGTCAAATTTTGCAGAAGAAAGCTTCAACGTTGAAAGGTCTAAGCGATTATTTTTAGAATCAAGAACACGAATCTCACCACCAAGTAACTTTTGAAGTTCTTTGAGTGCTTTATGAAGCGAACTATCGTCTTCATCAAGTGTTTCGCAGTATAAAATAATATCTTTTGATGATTTCTCAATTTTTGTTATGTCGCTCTCTCGCCAGTTCCATCTTCGACAAAGAACACGATTTTTCATTTTATAGATTATCTCACCAAGCCCTGGGTTTTTTACTTCATCAGAGCCTATTGCACAAAAAGTTTCATTCCCTTTTGCAAATGTAAGAACAATATCACTATCCAATTTCGATAGGTCATCCCCTCCTAAAGGAAGTTTATACCTAATTGAAACGTAGTTATAAGTATCAACAAGCGTGTTGATTGCAGGAAGATTCTCTTTCTGAAGAACTCTTCGCGTAAGAGCTTCAACTGAAGATTTATATTTTTTAGGTTTTGCGCCAAAAAATGAGTATGCTTCCCGCCATGGTTTAAATAAAGTTCCTAATTCTTCTAGCTTTGTTGTTTTGCGAACTTCAATTTCGGCATCTCGAAGTTTCTTTGTGATTTCTCTACTTGCTTTAGTATTATCAAACCCACGAATAATAAGAGTGCCAACTTTTAAATTCGGAAAATGTTTGAACAAGGATTTTGATATTGTAAAATTGGTCATGAACGAGACCTATTTTCGAGTTTATATAAACATTTTGACTAAAAGCCAAATAGGTCAAAGAGTTTATATATTTTTAAAGGCAAAAAAGGAGGTAATATGTCACGAACTTCTTTAGCAGCACTCGTAACACTTCTAGCACTTGGCGCGCCAGCTGTTAGTTCAGCAGATGAAGGGCCCAGATTACCTTCCGATACATGCGAAGATGTCTTAGAACAGCATGCAACAGACTTTGCACAGCTCGCACGTTGTGTTGCAGGATATACACTTGCACATACAGAATCGAGACCAAGAGACATAGGAATTAGCCTAAGAGATACAGGCGTTAGCTCAGAAAGAGAGTCGTGGGAGATGGGGATTCAAGGAGCAGGGGTTGTTCGAATTGAAATTGATGCACAATACATTAGCACTTCTCCTTCAGAACTTCTTATCGAAGTGAGAAAAGATGGTAAAACAACACGGTTTCGGGACGTTGGCCTTCTAGGGAGAATTCCTGGAAGTAAAAGCAGGACACAAGAATATCAGGCTCTTCTTGAATTAGTATACAAAGGACTCCAAAGCCCCGAGCGCGATCGCAGGTTATTAGAAATTGGAGGGGAAGGTGAACTTCAAGATAATAGGGGACTTTTTTGGTATGTTCAGTGCCTAGGTAAAAAAGCAGGAGACAATAGTCCTATGACTGCAGAAGATGAATCATTTAGATATTTTCAGACACAAATTGGCAGTCACACCATTACAATCGGTGCTGAGTTTCGAGAAATAAGTCCAGTGTGGGAAGGACCAACACTCTATTTTCAAATAGGGGACCTAATCTATTTTGATGATGGCCTTAATAGAAGAATTGATTGGGTTGAAGAAGAGGGATCACCACGCAGAGCAACACAAAGAGAGCAAGAAATTGCGACTGCAATTAGTAACATGTTATACCGAAACCTTGCCAAAGAGGAGTAACGAAAATTATGAGAAACACATCATTTTTGGAACGAGAAAACGCCAAAAAAGCAATACAAAATGAATCTCTTGGTGTTTTCTCGTAACTACTTTTATAAACAGAAGATATATCCTTTAATCTAGAGGTTGATGAATGGTAGTGATAGTAACATCTTGTGGAAATTCTGTGAAACTTGCTCACAAAGTTGCAAAAGGTATTAAAGCAAAGTTTAGCCCACTTACCATCTCTTCTTTTCCTGACGGTGATATTTATCTTAAATTTAATACAAGAGTTAAAGGTAAAACTCTTGTTATTGTAAATTCTTTTCAGCCAGCCTCAGACACTGCTCTGTTTAGGTGCGTTGTTGCAGCGCAAACAGCAAAACAGTTAGGGGCAAAAAAAGTAATTCTTGTTGCACCGTACCTTGCATACATGAGACAAGACAAGATGTTTGAATATGGTGAGAGTATTACTTCACGCATCATGGCGAATATGTTGAACCAATCTATTGATAAAATCATTACTATTGATCCTCATTTACACAGATACAGATCACTTAAGGAGATTTTTACTGTGAGCGCAAAGAACTTAACGGCAAACAAAGTGATTGGCCAATATGTAAAAAAGAAAATAAAAAACCCAGTCATCATTGGTCCTGATTGGGAATCGTACCAATGGGCAGAAGTTGTAGCATCGATTGCCCAGTGTGAAAGTTCTGTGTTTCATAAAACAAGGCATTCATCACGCCATGTAACTGAAAAAATCATTAAAAAGGTTGATATGGTGGGAAAAAACGTTGTTATTGTTGATGATATTATTTCAACTGGTCACACCATTTGTGAAGCTGCAAAAAAAGCAAAGCGTTCAGGCGCTAAATCAGTTACTGCAATTGGTGTGCATGGCCTTTTGGTTGAAGGTGCTGTTGCAAAGATGAAGAAGGCGGGTGTTTCAAAAGTTCTGACAACTAATTGTATTGAACACGAGACAAACAAAATTGATGTTAGTTCTGTTTTGATTGATGAGTTAAAGAAGTTGAGAAAATGAGTTATTCTTCTGCTTTCTCCATAACTTATCAAAAAACTCTTGATAGCGTTTTGCCATTTGTTCGGAGATAATTTCGACAGCAAACGGTTCGGGAAGCGCATTTTCAATGATGATTCTATCTTTTCCGATTGTTATCCCTTGATTAAGAGTTAAAGGATGAAACCGCACGTTATATGTTGAAGTGTTCGGGAAATATTTATGAAATAGGCCCTTAAGTTCAGGAAGAGCAATGCCCCTAACTGGAATTTTTCTTGCCTCACGTTTTGCATGTATATCTGCAAACATCAAACGTGTTGCCTTATTCTTCACAGCAGTTTTCTCAACCGAAAAAAAGCGGAACACATCGTCTTTAGTAAGTCCTTCAAGCAAGCTTACATGAGCTGCCTTAACACCCTTGGTACCACGATAAATTTGCGCGCTTTCTTGTGAATAAGTAGAAAGGGAAGAAGAAATTTGTTCTACAAGCTTGCGTGTTTTCCTCTCAGCTTGCACAAGCTTTGCTTTTTCCCTTTCCACATACTCAACTAACTCACTAGGGGGTGATAAATGAAACTCTTTTGCGTTTTTTATGATAATATAACGCACAAGACCTTTGTGAATAAGCTTATCTAAGATAAGATACACTTTTGAGCTTGATACACCTGATTTTTCAATAATTTTCGTTACAGTACTTTTCTGCAGACTCAAAAGAGCAGAATATACCTTAATTTCTCCTTGAGTAAATCCAAGATCTTTAAGTACAGAGAGATTCATTATCTCCCTTGGGGGGAGAAAGACTATATAAAGTTTTGTACTCGAAGGGACCATATGCTTAATGAGAATGAAGTTGCATACAGAAGAGATTCTCTGAGAGGAAGATTTGCTGACCTCGAAGGAAGAATTGTAGTGTATGTCAAAGGAAAACTCCTCTTTTCAGCAGATTCTTGCAAAGACCTAGCATGGATGATGGAAACGGAATACAGAACCTTGACAGAATATAGCCTTGCCGTTGCAGGAAACTGTCAGATTATGCACATGGAAGTAAAAGCCAATAGAGCCACTGGACCACCCAGATTACAAGCCGTTGATGATGATTTTTTTGCGCCACCAGACGTTAGAACAGTATCCCCTTACCACATTATGCTAGCACTAGGCCTTGGCTACGAAGGAGAATAAAAAAGGAAAGCACCACCAAGCATTAGAAAGTTAAGATTGGTCCAACCGGTTCTTCTGGTTTTGCTGCATACCCCGTTACTTCCAAAAGAGTGATTCTACCATCGCGTGGAGATACATCAAGTTCATAGAGCAATCCAAGAACACCCCGAACATGAGAAGGAGAACCAGGAGTAAGTTCGCTAAATTCTCTTGCAACAACCCCTTCAAATGCAGATTGCGCATCCTCATCCACAGCATATAAGGGAGAAACAAAACTTGTGACATCTGGAACATAGTGCACAGCAGGCCTCACCCAAGAGCCGTAATTCGTCCCAGCAGGAGCAGAGATATCAAAATGTTGAGATGCATCCATGACTTGAGCACCAGAAGTTTGAACATTCCCAACAATTCGAGGACATCCAGTATTTGCAAGTACAATCAAAGCTAGCGGGATTCCAGCTCGTAAATTTGCCCCCTTACCCATCCCTGAAGAAATTGTAAATACCTTAAAAAGGCTTATGACACATTTCTATGAAAGAAAGACACATAAAGAGAACTATTTGTCAGAGATTACGTTTTACTACTATTTCTTGTTCCAAGTATAACTTCTTACTGTAGAAGTATTACCATATCCACAAGATGAACATCGTTTCTTTTTCATATGATACGAATGCTGTCCGCATCTTCTACAGTGAAGATGAGACTTCTTTCCACTTTTACGTCCAAAGCTTGCTGTTCCTGTTCCCATTGTACTTTGTTAAGAACACACCTATGCAGGCGTGATGATTGTTATGGTGTCCCCACGAATAAAGACAGTTCCTAATTTTCGAGTTACTTCACCATTAAAAGACTCTTCAGCCTCTTCGAGAACCACATTAATATGGATATCGAATGATTTTAATTTACCAACATATCTTTTGTTGTTTTTAAGTTCAACCAGTACGCTCTTATTTCGTGCTGCATTAAGCGCATCTAACGGTCTTGAGTGTGTATTTTCCATGATTTTAATCCCCTTGAATATTGATACCCTATCAATTCGATGTTCCTTATTTAAATCTTACGGGAAAACAACACCCAGTATTGTTTTCTCGTTCCAGAAATGGAATTTTTCATTTCCATTTCTTTTACGCACAAATCATTATAAAGTAGGCTACAAAATATAGATCATGGTTAATTTTGATCAAATTCGCAGTGCACTTGAAAGCTACGATAGTCTTCGTGACGAAGTTATTACCATTGGAAGAACTGTTATTAAACGAAGTAAACTTCTTATTTATGCACTCCACAGAAATGAGTTAGATAAAGCAAAGCAGCTTTTAGGTGAACTTGAAGATGCAAGACATGAAATGCTCACTAAAGCTGAAGAAAATGTAAAATTATCTCAAGAAGGGAGCTTTCGAGCTGCAACACAAGAATACGTTGAAGCAGTGTTGTATTACACGTTCGTTACAACTGGAAAACTTGAAACAATTAAACATGTTGACGCAAGTCAATTTGTATTAGGTATGTGCGATGTGCCAGGTGAGCTCAACAGGCGAGCAGTTTATCTAGCTGGCAAAGGAAAGGTTGATGAAGTTATAGCAATTCGAGACATTGTTGAAAGTATCTATGGCGAACTTCTTACATTAAATGCGCGAAATAATGAAATGCGCCGAAAAATTGATTCTGTAAAATACGAACTTCGTAAATTAGAAGATTTAGTTCTGAGCATGAAGCTTAAGGAACGAGTATAATTTCAATTCTTTCTTTTCCCTTACCTTTATTCTTTCGATTAAATTTAAGGTGGCCAATTTCTTTGGTATTTTTCACATGTGTTCCCCCACAAGGCATTCGCCACTCATTTAATTGCCACCACCACAAATCAGGATTGTTTTCATCCTGCACTCGCTTAATTTCATGACCCTGCGCGCAGAATTCATTAGTTACTTTTTCTAGTTCAGGAACAAGTTCAGTTAGTGCTTGATCTGTTGCAATATCAATACGTGCTTTATCCCCTGCAACATTTGATCCAGCAATTTTTACTTTGCCTAATTTTTCTACAATAAAATAATAGACTATGTGCGCTGCTGCATGTAACTTCATCAAATTAGAACGGAGTTTCCCATCAATTTGAATCTCCACTTCATCTCCCACCTTAAAATCTGGTTCAGTTTCTAATTCATATTCAATATCAATAATATTTTCTTTATCACCTTCTTTTACAGCATTGAGCACCCTCATACCTGCAATCGTTCCTTCATCCGACTGTTGCCCACCTGAAAACGCATAAAAACAGGTTTGATCAACTTTAACTTTCATACCATTAATTGAAGTTACCTTTGCTGTACATTGCGTTTGGTACGGATCGCGCCAAAATAGTTTTATTGTCATGAGAGTCTGCAGGAAGCACATTTCTTATTTTAATCTTTTGACACTTACAAAGGAGTGTCAAGCACGCCATGTTTTTGTAAGTAGTCAGTAACACCTATTGTTGCTAAGTGAACATTTCCTTGCTGCTCCCGCGCCCAATATAGATCTATTGCCTGGCCCAAAATATCTGCTTGGGAAGAGTCTCCTTCTGAATCACTGATCCTTCTTAACAAATCAAGACTATCTAAATAAGAAACACCTTCTTTGAACTGAACTTCTAACCCCGCATGAGCCTCTTCAATTGCAGCGGGTACATCAAAAGTATCGCCCCTCTCCCAAAGAAGGTTCGCTCGCCAATAGTATATCTCAGAGAGATAATTAGAATCAGGATGCGCACTGAGAAACGTTGCACTTTTGTCAAGATACAATTGGACACCAGGAGAGTCTTTAAAAGAACCATCTGGCATAAATGTTGAAGCATACATCTCTTTTAACTCAAGATATTCCAAAAAATCGGAATCAATTGCCCCATATTCTTGTGCAAGCTCAATTTTTGCTTTTATCTTTGTAAGGCCATTTAATTCAGTAAATGAAAGGTCAAATCCACAATTTACCTTTTCTGCAATTTTGGTCATATCTTCAATAATATTTCGACGAGAGTACCTTGTAAGAAATCCTAAATTCCGGGCAGGAGGAAGAGAATCCCACATCTTCCCAACGTAAAGAGACTTGCCATCTTGATCGTTTGAAAGGGCTTGCCACCTAGTTTTAAAATCAGGATGAGCCAAAATTATTTCATCTATACGAGGATGCTTTACCTCATGTAGAGCAGTGCACTTATCAGAAGTTGCAGAAACATGTACTTTCCCTTCATCATAGAAACCTAAAAGTCTTGCACCAGTGCTCGAGAAGGTTGTTTTCATGTTTTTCTCAAGCTTTGCCCACTCAGGCGTTACCAAAGAAGAATCACTTGATTCAATACGAATGCTTTCTATCGCTTTACTTCGGGTATCACCCTCCCGAGCAAGAACACTTGCAAGAGTGCTAACTCGTTTTGGATCCCCTTCAATTTCATCATGGTACCCATGCAGAGGGATTCCAAATTCAGTCTCAAAATCAGAACGCAGAGTTGAGAAAAGACCTTGACCTATACTGATTGATGCCCAGGCAGCAATGCTACTTACAAGAACAATTGTCCTAAGACTTCGCCCAAAACCAAAAAATCTTCCCCGCTCGCATTCTTCTGCCATACAAAATGCAAGGAACATTTCCTTTACAAAGGTGTTGACACATTTATTTCGAAGGGAATGCTAGGAATTCACCACTTTTTAGTAAATAAAGCGAAATATTTATAAGCTAGAAACTCATTAAATACTCTATGAAGATTCTTCCGCTTAGCGACGTACATGGCGATACCCAGTTCATCAAAAAGATGGCTCAGAAAGGTGCTGATGAAAATGTTGATCTTGTTATCTTAGCTGGGGATCTTGTGGGCGATGATGGAAGTTTAGATGGTATGGTGGGTCCGTTCAAAGAAAAAGGTCTTGAAGTTGCCATCATTCCAGGCAACCATGAAGGTTTAGCAGAAGTAGAATTCTTGTGTGAGAGATATGGTGCTACAAACTTACATGGCTATGTTATCAAAAAAGGTGACGTTGGAATTTTTGGGTGTGGGTTTGGTGATGTTGGGCTTCATCAACTCTCAGAACAAGAGTTTGCACATACACTTGAAAAAGCGCACGCCCAGTTAGGTGATGTGAAAACAAAAATCATGCTCACACATACACAACCACAAGATAGTATTATTGCACTTAACTGGCCAGGAAGTTTAGCAATAAAAGAAGCCATTCACAAATTTCAGCCTGATCTTCACATTTGTGGCCACATTCACGAGACACACGGAATTGAAGAAATGATTGGAAATACGAAAGTTGTGAATGTTGGAAAAACGGGCAAAATTATTGAGATTGGGAAGTAAGAATGCAGTTAGCTGACCTATTACGAGTATATGCAAAAAGATTAGGAATTACTCCAAGAATCAGGCCCGATTATTTTGGTGGAAGTAATGATGAATTTGATCTTGCTTTTGGCTCTTCTTCGGGAACTGAGGTTCTCAAAGTTCAGAGATTTAGTCCACTTTTCAAATACGATGTGGCATTTACTGATGATCCTTCTGACCCAGGTGAGCCAGATTATTTGATTATTGAGTTTCAGTACGGAAACATCCTTGACATAGCAACACAGCTTGCAGGATCACAAGATCAATTCTGCCGGAAAAGAGCTGCAACACAGTTTCTAGATACCCACCACAACACCTGGGGCAGTAGAACGCCAACTGCAACACACTACCTTGACTTCTGGGGGGTCGGCCAAGAAAGTTACCAAGCGTTCCTAGGATGTTTGGAACCAAGACTTGATCTTAATCACAAGCCTTAAAACAAAAGACTTCTTCTCTTCCCACATGAAAGAGCGAAAACACTGCCCAGAATGTCAGAAACTGCTTCATGAAGGCCAGCATAAGTTTGCTGACGGCATGTTCATGGTGCATTATTGTAAAGATTGTGGATATAGAGAAGAAAAAGGAATCTGAAATTACATACCAAAACCCTTAGGCATCTTACCTTTAAGTTTTGACATCATCTTATTTACGTCACCTTCACCTTTAAACATCTTTGCCATCTTCTTGCCCATCTTATACTGCTTAAGCAATTCTCGTACTGTTTTAATTGATGTACCAGAGCCTGCCGCGATCCGATCAATTCGGTGCGCATTAATCACCATTGGATTTTCTTTTTCATCTTTGGTCATAGAATCCATAGCATACTTCCATTTATCCAACTTTTCTTCTTGCACATCTAACAATTCTTTTGGCATCTTTAATGAACTCATTCCAGGGATAAGCCCCATAATCTTCTTGAACGAGCCCATCTTTTTCATGGACTGCATTTGATCATACAAATCGTTCAGAGTGAATTTTCCCTCCATGAATCGCTTTGTCATATCTTGCGCATCTTCAGTTGAGATTGCAGTTTGCGCTTTTTCTAAAAGCGCTTTCAAATCTCCCATCCCCAAAAGCTGCCCGACAAATCCTTGCGGGTCAAACTTCTCTAAATCGTCTACCTTTTCACCAACACCAATGAATTTAATTGAAGTGTTTGTAACTGCGCACGCTGAAAGCGCACCACCACCTTTTGCAGTCCCTTCCAGTTTTGTTACAATAACACCTGTAACATTGCATGATTCATGAAACATTGCAGCTTGTTTTTGCGCTGCTTGCCCGATATCTGCTGCAATCACAAGCAATCTTTCATCCGCTTCAACAGCACCGTTCAAATCATTAAGTTCTTTAACCAAATCTTCAGAAAGAGCATCTCTTCCTGCACTATCAACGATGACAACATCGAAGGCAGATAATTTCTCTTCAAACTCTAAATATATAGACACAGGATCTTTTGCACCTGGCTTTCCAAAGAACTCAACTCCAACATCACTTGCTAACTGTTTTAGTTGCTCATATGCTGCAGGCCTCCAAGTGTCAGTCTGCATCACAGCAACTTTAAGACCACGCTTTTTGTAGTAGCGTGCTAATTTTCCTGCAGTCGTTGTTTTTCCTGCACCGAACAACCCGACAAGTAAGATTTTTGTTGGCTGTTTATTGATAACAATTTCTTGTGTTTCTTTTCCTAAGAAATTTGTGAGTTCTTCATAGACAATATTAACAAGCTGCTCACGCTTTGTAATACCTGCTGCTGGATCTTCTTTTGCACGTTGTTTAATTGCTTGTGTTAGAGTAAGAACTAGTTTAACATTCACATCTGATTGTAGAAGGGCACGTTGTAGATCTTTGACAAGCTCATTTATGAGTTTATCATCTACGAAAAAGGACTTTGTAATTTTGCCTAAAGTGTCTCTTAAAGATGACCCTAGTTTATCAAGTACCATGAAGGAATAAAAAGAAAGGGAGGCTTATAAAGGTTGCCTCAGAGTTATTCAGCCCTATACCTGTTAAATTGTTTCTGGAGCATTTGTGCCGTAGCTGCTTGTTCTTCTGGAGTTGAATGCGAACCAGATGGAAGCATAAGTGCTCTTCCAACATTCACCGCTATCTGATCTGCGGCAAAGTGTCTCCATCCAAGTTGTGGATCCCCACCTTGTGCACCTACACCTGGCATGAGAACAATTGGTCGTTCTCCAGCATAATGAGCTGCAGTTGCTACTTCATTTTCAGTTAAATGATTTTTTGGACTTGGTGCCCCAATCACAATTCCATCAAGCCCATGAGCTGCTGCTTGTTGTGCTAAGAATTTATATTGTTGTACATATGAAACCCCATCAACATTCATAAGATCAGTTTCACTAAATGCATCAACTTCTTCACCCATCAAACGAACAAGTTCTGTTTTTCTGCGGGCATATTCAGGGTTACTCATCAAACACATTGTAATTGCCCCTAAACCATGTGCATGTGCCATGTCTGCTGCTTCTTTCATATTCCCTGCATATGGAGCAATAGTCACAGCATCTGACCATCTCCCATGGGAATGCCACATGCCGGCATCATTAGTTGAACCTATGTCAGCAAATTTGCTATCATCAATAACTACTAATCCCTTGTCTTCAGCCAAACCTGCTATCTCCAGTAATGTTCTGTGATCGCCTTCACCCCGCCAATATTGAACGTTTGGTTTAAGTGCAGCTGCAAATGGTGCTACTGCTTCAACATATCTAAGGGCCCAATCACGTTTACTAACCCTATCTGCAAGTCCCTTCTCACCACGGCCCATTCCAAATACAGCAGGGTCTAGCCCCGCACATAAAACAGAATTCTTAGCTTCTACTGCTCTTTTCCAATCTTCAATAAATGTTACATCTCCCATTGTTTCTATCTCCCCACAAAACCCCAGCTTTCGCCATGCGCTGCAGTCACTTCTCTTTCTAAATTTCTCAATAACCCTTCTTCTCGTAAGAACCCACCAAACCTTTCTAAGAACCGTGCTGCTTTTGCAGGTTTAGAATGATCTGGTGCAAAATATTTTACTAAAAAACCAACACCTTGTTCTTGAATATACTTCTGGCTCTCGCCAATCGGATCTCGTAAATATGCAATTGCAACATCTGGATGTCCTGATGCTTCTTGCAAGAAATCTTCATCTAACTGAAGAAGAGAAACTACTTCTACTCTCTGTCTCGCTAAGTTTTCTTCACCGCCCTGCAATCTTGAAAGCATGGCATACAATTCTTGTACTTGAGCTCCTCGTTTGCGAAGTTCAGGAACCCACCCACTTTCTACTCCTGCTTTTAGGCTATAACAACTTGAGCCCTCAGTTAACATATCAACTACAGGAACAACATCATAGCCATGAAGAACACTAGCATCAGAACCTAGATCAAAAACTTCGCCACTTGGAGTAATTCTCTGTGCTCGACCATCTTTGTATAAAGCAATATGGTCAACCCCCAATTCACGTGCAATTGCTCCTGAAAATATCCAATCACGTCGTTGGCCACCGCCAATACTCGCACCAGGAGCTTTTCGAGATATCTCTCTTGCAGCAAATCCAACTACTTTCCTAAATTTCTCATCATCACAAGAAGCATCCCACACAGCATTGATCATATCAATTGCTGAGGGGCCATGCGCTTTTACAATTCCTTTCCCCCCTGGACAGAGAACTTCAGCATTTGCAAAATATACTCCTAGAAGACCACCTGCCAAAACTACTGGTTCATCGACTAAATCTTTGTATCCATCTCGAGAAAGAAGCAGAGAAGACATTAACTTTCGAGCATCTGTCATTAGAACAAATGAAGTTTTAATAGTATAAATACTTGCATGCAACTTTAACATACATGTTAGAAAATATAAAAATGAGCCCGCGAGGACATTCGAAGCTGCGCTCCTCGGCCGTTGCCGCAAACGTCAACTATTCGAACCCCGGGTCTTCCGGTCCGAAGCCGGACGCATTATTTGTCCAACGGACAAGTCCAGTAAGGAACTTGCTCGTATCCAGACTATGCTACGGGCCCATTCATCCCCCTATAACAAGAAGCTCTTTTAAAAAGATTCTCTTTCTAAAGAATTATTCTTTATACAATTCACTCACAAGTTTAGCGCCAACACGCGCTTCAGTAGGATTTATCACAACTTCTGAGCATCGCAAATTCTGCATCATCTTCAAACGCTGAATAAAATATACCAGCTCGCGTGTAGAAAGTCCTCCTGGGTTGTTCGATCGAATAATTGGATAATCTAGAACAGAACTATCAATACAGACAAACACATCTGAAAACTGTTTAGCAATTGACATAACACTCTCGCTTATTTCGTAACATCCTTCAGCTGTTACTTCATGCATTGGGAAAAAATGTAAAC
Organism: uncultured Methanosarcinales archaeon; assembly: GCA_964498285.1. GTDB lineage: Archaea > Nanobdellota > Nanobdellia > Woesearchaeales > GW2011-AR9 > CAZCGN01. The sequence goes on along the minus strand of CAZCGN010000001.1, from coordinate 688,132 downwards.
TATGTTTCTGAATTACATCAAGCTCTTCTTTACTACAATTATGCTGCCCTACAAGAACCACATTCTGTGGACCAAACACGTTTTGGGCAAACATCTTGTGTAAAAATTTATTATTAGATAGATGAGCACTGTTTGAAATAAAAATCATCCCAGGATTCTTTTTATCACGCGCAAATCGAAGGATATTATCGCGAGTAGATTGAAGAGTAGAGCTTAGATACACAGCTCTCCTATCCCCTTCTCCGAGCACAATTCCATCTTGCTGATAGGAAGAAAACTGTACTACATCACCATGCTCTGTTGTCATCCCATTACGTAAATACGCAACAATTGGACTGAAGACATCAGATTCATAGATAAGTAACATAGATAAGAAGAACAGATTCTACCTTTATGAACTTTTCGTCCAAGAACAAAAGCCTAATAAAGGAAAACTCCATAACAAAAAATGAATGAAAGATAAAAGAGCACTTGTCCGGTGGTATGTACTAGCAGCACTCCTCTTTGGAATTCTGGGCTTTATTGATACTATCATTGCATACTTTTCAACTGGAGCCATTTCATATTTTTATATAGCATCACTCTTATTCCTCTTTTTCTTTCTTGCAAATATCTTTTTTCTCTTTTACTTCATCCACAATCGTCTTGCAAAAATATTTTACGTTCTTCCCGCCTATCACATTGCAGCATACATCATCCTCTCTGTTGCAGGAGCAATAGTCATCTTTAAAGAGTTCTCACATCCTTCTATTTCAATCACCTTTTCTCTTATTGCCCTTATAACAAGCATTTTTGAAATCTTTTTTAGTCTCTACCTACTCAAAAAATACCTTCTTGTAACAGAAGACTAATTTCGATCTAAGAATTCTTTGAATTTTGTAAGTGCAAGTCCTCGATGACTCATTGGAAGTTTCTCTTCACGCGTCATTTCACCAAATGTTTTGACAAAACCTTCAGGTAAAAACATGTTGCCCCATTCAAAATCATTAGTGCCACGTACAGGAACTAATGTTCCTAGCAACCTTCCTTCAAAAAAATGTGTTTCAAGTTTCCCATTCACACGTTTGCCATATCCAATCACAGCAGAAATAACAACTTTATTATTTTGGAGTTTTTCTGTAAGATCTAAAAATCCCGAATTACCCATTGATTGATGAAACCATTTAACTAAAGGACCAGGAAAACCACCTAAACCCTCAAAATGCATACATGTATCTTCAATAAAGAATTCATCCCCCTCATGAAACGATGCCGCTGCATGCAACTTTGCTTCAAGTACTTTTTTGGGATCTAACTCTTGCAATTCGGGAAGGTCCAAGTTAAGCTGCTCAATTTCGGGAATTCTACTTTTGGCTTCCGAGAATTTTCCTGGATTCCCTGTGATGAAATAGAGGACCACCTACATCTCCTCAGGTGCTTTCATACTCAACAAAGTAAGACCATTTTTGATAACTTGACGGGAACACTCAACAAGAAGTAATCGAGCTTTTGTTTTTGCTAGATCCTCACTTAGAACTTGTTGCGAGTGATAAAACTCGTTAAACTTTTGAGCTAGTTCAATTAAATAATTGGCTAAATGGTGGGGTTTGTAATCTTGCGCAACTTTTTCTAACACTTGCAAGAATGCTGCAAGCTGCAAAATTACTGCTTTTTCTATCTCGCTTGAAAGAAGTGTAAAATCAACGGTACTTGGATCAATACTTTCTCGTGATGCTTTTCTAAGAATAGATGACGCTCGCGCGTATGTATACTGCAGATATGGGCCAGTGTCACCCTCAAATGAAAGCATCCTTTCCCAATTAAATTCAATATTTCGTATTCTATCAGAATGAAGGTCTGAGAAGATGATCGCACCAACACCTACCATCTGAGCAACGTCTTTTTTGTTTGCAAGATCAGGATTCTTTTCTTCAATTGCCTTTGCTGCAAGATCAATTGCTTTTGTTAACACATCTTCCAAAAAGATAACACGTCCTTTCCGTGTGGACATTTTTCCTTCTTCAAACCGAAAAAGGCCAAAATCTACATGTATGAACAGATCTTTATCTATCCCTACTAATTCCATCGCTTTGAATAGTTGTCTGAAATGTAACTTTTGCTCTGAGCCTACAACGTACAATATTTTAGCAGGATTATATTCGTTGATCCGATAAAACGCTGTTGCAAAATCTCGTGTATGATAGGTTGTTGCTCTGTTCGACTTAAGGACCAAGATAGGCGGCATTTTGAACTCTTCTAAATCAATAATTTCTGCTCCTTCCGATTTTTTCAAAAGATTCTTTGATCTAAACTTCTCTATCGCTGCAGGCATCTTATCGTTGTAAAATGCTTCCCCGTTCCACGAATCAAAATTAATGTCAAGAATTGTATAGATCCGTTTGAACTCTTCTAAACTTACATCTTTGAACTCTCGCCATAATTCAAGAATTTCAGTATCACCTTCTTCAAGCTTTTTGAACGCGAGGCGCGCATCATCGACAAGACCACCATCTTCTTCAGCTTCCTTGTGGAATTGCACATACAATTTGAGCAAGTATTTGATCGGATCTTTTGTAAGCTCTTTTCTGTTTCCCCATTTTTTGAACGCAACAATCAGTTTTCCAAACTGTGTACCCCAATCGCCAAGATGATTTACTCCAACCACATTATAGCCCAGTGCTTTGTGTACATTGTAGAGACACTGCCCAATAATTGTTGATCTAAGATGTCCAACTGAAAATGGTTTTGCAATGTTTGGTGCAGAATAATCAATCACAATCGTTTTTCCTTCACCTATTTTTTGGGTACCGTACTTTTCTTTTTGTGTTTGAACTTGCGTAAGGATAGTCTGTGCTAAGATAGATTTGTTGATATAAAAATTAAGATAGGGGCCTGCAACATTACACTTTTCAACAAATTCTGGCAGCGTTATTTTTTCTTTAAGAGATTCTGCTGCTTCTTTTGGATTACCCCCCAACTTAAAACAGGGAAAGGCAAAGTCACCCAATTTTGGATCAGGTGGAACGCTCAAAAGAAGCGCTACATCTTTTTGTTCTAATGAGGTGTTTTCTACAAGAAGTTCAATAAGTTGCTCGCGAAAGTTCATGGGTTTTGAGAGAAGTTAAGTATTATTAAAGATTTGTGGTAGCTATAAGCTCTTTTGCTTTTTTTAAGAATATGCTATCACGCAGTGCAATGAACTTTCCCTCGTAATCTTCAGGACTACTTTTCTCAACCAAAGAGATTGCTTTGTCCAGTGGAACCCATAAAAGTTTAAATCCATTTTCGATTTCTTCTTTGGTAAAGTCAGGCGCACTAACTATTTCAGTAAGTTTTCCAATAAAACATAAAGAATGTTGGGTGGTATTCATCCAATTTTTATACTCAACTATCCTTCCTACTTCTTTTCCAATAACAAGAGTACAACCTGTCTCTTCTAATACTTCTCGGACTAAAGCAGATTTGAAGTCTTCTGTTTCCTCAACGCCCCCCCCCCGGAATTTTGTAATATCCTTTATTTGCAACATGTAAAATGGCAACTTTTCCATCTGAAGCAGAAAGAACTGTCCGACCTGCTTTTCTCTCTTTGTTGTTAGAACCATCTGTCTTTGGAATACCTACATCTTTCTCGTGAATCTCTTTGAGTACTTGCATGAATCAAAATAAAAAGAATTATTTTTTAAACTCTTTGCTCCTAAATCTGCCCGCTCTTCTTCTTTCGCGTCAGAATCAGTGTACGAACCTTGCCATCAGTAAAACTATCGAACAGTGCTGCGGTATCTTTAACGATTTTCTCAAACTGTTTTACTGAAACTGGTGGCATTGCATCAATTTGAATTAAAATGTCTTTGGTTCTGGGCCCAACTCGTGTTCTTCGCGATTTTGTAAACCCAAATTTTGAGCCAATCACTTTGTAACGTGGAGAGTCATCAAAATAAATCAATCCACCTCGTGTGATTCTCTTCAAACCAATCCTCTCTTTTCCGTTCGAAATGCCAACAGTTACGTTTCCTACAATTTTTGCAGCATCATCAAGTGTCATTGGAACAATATGTCTTAACGAAAGATAATGTACTAAATTATGTGCGACGTTTTTGGTAGCAACACTTTTACCTCTGAGCACAACTTTGAGCAGTTTTTCAACAGAGGTATGATAATGTTTTGCTTTTCCTTTAAAGTGCTGCTTTGCACTTTCCCAAGGAGAGATGAGTTTATGGGTTGTAACTGCATCTTTATGAAACGTTAGGCGCGTGTACTGCTCAATATCGTTAAGCAAATTTTTTGCTTCTTTATGCAAAATTGCATTGTTCATGTGCGTTGTTAGAATGAACGCGCACATAAAGTCAGGACTAATTTTGGTAAAAACAGAAGGCAAGACTGTGATTTTCATCGTTTTCGTTTCTTATGTTTTTTGATGGCTTTATCATCAAATGGTTGTTCTCTTGGTTGAAACTTGTATGGTGCAAGTTTTGCAAGAGCCCTATGCAGTAAAGACTGTTTACGTGGCAGCTCGCCTACTGTTTGCAGGCGCATGTAGTGCATATCATCATGAATTCGTTTGAGTAACGATACTTTTTTTCTCTCATAATAAATTCGAATAAGGATTAGAAGAAGATAGAGGCCAAATACCCCACCAATAATTACACTTAACTGACTTACAATTGGAGCAATCAATTCTGCGAAGGGTTCAAGTAAAATTGCAGGATCTATTACCTCTGTTGCCATCTAACAAGATGAATATTTTAGGGTATTTATATGTTTTGATATCTATAATAGACATACTTCAAACCCTTATTTAGCCTCAGAATTCTAGAATAAAATATTCTCACTTACTTATCCAAAAACAAAATTTATAAATGACTACTACTTGCTATAGTTTCGAGTAGTGGGGTTGATGGGTAAAAAAGAGGTAGTATTTGTATTTTCCGCTGTTGTAATAGCCTTGCTTTTCTCAATTTTTGCGAATGCAGATGTTCCACAGAATGGTCCAAATGTTTCTTCAAGCAATATCAATGATTCTGATTTGGATGGAAATGTTGAGATGTTTTGGAACACAACAGAACAAGCAGATAGATATCTTATTTATCGCTCAAGCTCAAATATAAGCAACATTTCACATACAAATGTAACCCTCCTAGGAAATACAACAAACACTTTTTTTGAAGATAACACTTCCATTCACAACATAACATACTTTTATGCAATTCTTCCATACAATGATTCTGATGGAGGCAACAATACATTAGGGTTTACCAGTAATTTAACTACGAGATCAAACGACACATACCCCCCACTTCCGCCTAACTTCACGCTGAGTGTGACGAACCAAGATATAACTATAAGTTGGAGTGCTGTAACTAAAGATAATGCAAGCAATAGTGACACAAACATCACTTACTTTATATTTAGAAACTCAACGCAAAGAATAAACACAAGCGATGTACGCAGATCAATAGGAAACACCACGGGATTATCTTTTGTAGATGAAAATCTCTTAAGCTCAGCAACATACTTCTATTTTGTTACATCACGAGATGATGCTAACAATAATAACACTGGAATGAATTCAAGTTATGTAAATAATACTTTGGTTAACGTAAGTTGGATCCAACACAACATTACTTCTCTACCTGCGTACCAAAATCTAAGTGGCCATGCGCTTGTTCGCCATAATGAAACAAATTTACTTTACATGTTTGGGGGGTATGCTGGAGGTGCAATAGCAGATTACATTCGTGACTTCTTCTCAATTAATTTTACCAATAGAACACTTGACGGGAATTTAACAAACAATACTGATGGCCCGACCGCACGAGGATATGGGGACATGACCTTCAGTACTAGCGACAATAGTAGTTATTACTTTGGTGGATACAATGGCACCTACTTTAAGGAACTTTGGCGCTATAACGTAAGCAATAGCTCTTGGGCAAATGTTTCATATTCAAACACAACTCTCTTCTCACCTGAACGTGGTTGGATTTACCCACGTATGGCATATAGGCACGTTGATAATGCAATTTATATGGCGGGTGGTTTTGATTCATCTTCTAATTCTGTCTCAGACTGGTACGTGTATAACATTAGTACCAACAATTGGCATAATATGAGTGTGAAGTTTGCACCTAACAATATAAGTAATAACGTCACACACAGGTATGGAAATGAGATGGTCTATGTTCCAAAGACTGCAACGCGCAATTCGGACCTTTTGTTCTCTTTTGGAGGATTCGAAATAGTTACGGGAGTAAACCCCATTACCAACCATACGTTTTTTTACAACTTCACTTCAGGCAATTGGACTCAACTTTTCATGCATGCAGGAGTTGCGCCAAGACCACGTGAATTCCCACTCATGGCTTACGGGAGCGAAGGAAGTGACGTTATAATTCTTACAGGTGGAAGAAATTCTACAGTAGGATATGACGATCTTAATACAACATGGATGTTTAACTTTACTACTATGACATGGAATTTAACTACCATTTCAGAAAGAAGCAGAAGAGTATTTGGTGGCCAGATGATTGACCCACCACCCCCAGGAGATCTAGAAGGAAGTTGGATCACCTTAGGAGGAGAAATTGTAGGAGAGTTTGCCTCATCTTTAGTCTACGACCTCTCAATAACTGATATCTTAGACATAGCTATTCGTGGATCTATGGTATTACTCGCTAACGCAAGTTCTGCAACAACAGATGCTGCATCTACGAGTTCAAGCTCTTCATCAGGCTCAAGTAGTGGAGGAGGCGGAGGTGGTGGAAGTGTGATCTCTACTCAACCTACATCCGAAAGTGAAGCACCCATAGTAGATCCTATTGTGGAGTTGATTGGTTTAGATCAGTTCCAGAGAAAAGTGTATTTCAGTAGTAACGAAGGGAAATATTACATGGAAACTATTGCTGGTGAATTATATGAAATTCCCCCACATATAATGGAAACTACAGAACTCACCGTTCCTAATAAAAAATCTGAGACTTTTATAATTGGTGAATCTACCACAGATCAAGAGTTGAGTAATTTTATTGGAGAAGAGATAACTGTCCAATCCCTAGAAAATCGTCCCTCTTTTTTCGCAGAATCAGAAGATCTTTTTATAGATGCTGAATTTAATTTTGGTGAGATCATAGATCTCGATGAGACTATCTCTCTAACTGACCAAGATAAGGAAGAAGGACATACAGATATTGATTTCTGGTCAGAAGATCCCAATTCGATAAATCTATTTTTTGATGAAGTTTATGAGATTCTTGACGTGGAAACGCAAGAAAATTCAAGTGCTGTTATGAAGATAGAAAACTCTTTCATAGTAGTTGAGCCTGAGACTCAAATAGTAGTTGATGTTGCTCCACCTCAAAGAAGCACAGTTAGTTTTGATTCCGGATCATACAAAATTGCTGATCGCCCAACCGTAACCCTTGAGGATATGGATCTTAACTTTGATACTGAGGTCGTAGACATTTTTACCGTTATCAAACGTAATGATTCAGATGGGGGCCAAGCTAACAAGACGCCGACAACATTTTCGAATGGGGAAAGTTTTGGGCGCCTTCTCGATATCACATTTGATGATGAGAGATGGGGAAACCCTGAAAAAAATCTCCCCCAAAAAGAATCTTCCGGACCATATATCCCTCTTGTTGATGATATAGTTGATACGTCTGAATTTGATGGTTCTTCGATTCCAGTTATTCGAGATCCCACAGTTCCAGACAACTTTGCTGATGGCCTAGAAGGGACTGGATTTACACTAGTAGAAACGGCTAAAGATAGTGAAGTTTTTAGAGGAACATTCAGCGTACCCAATTGGTATTGTCGAGGAGACCCAGCACCATGTGAAGATGTTACAAGAGTTTTTGATACATCAAAAACAAGAACGCTTGATTTAGAATCGCCATTTGGCATGAGAACAACGCTTGGATTTGATGTGGATGAGACAGATAGAATTTTGGTAAAACTTCCAAAAGAAGATGAGTGGAAGTTGGTGAATGCATCTTATTCATTTGAGTGGGGATCAAAAATTGTGAATTATGGTCTTCAGGAAGTTCCCATTACGCTCCCTGGAATCGGGGTCGTAGGATTAGAAAATTTCAAAGTTATTGATGTGACAGAAGATGGGATCTATGATGCAATTGAGGATGGTTCATTTATCGAGATACTAACACTAGAAGAATTTGAGATTAGAGAAAGTAATCTTGAGCAAAGAATGGCTGATGATTTTAGTAATGCACAAGCTAATGTACTACAAGGAGAAGTTGAAGTGAAAGTACTTAAGAATCATGCCGCTAATGAGAAAAGTCCTTTAGAACTTAATTATAACATAATCTTATTGGAAACACCAAATTCCATCATTATAGATGATGGAACTCACTTTTGGATTGAACATGACCAAACAACTGGGACTTCAATCATGGGTGTTTATGAAGGTGCAATTATCGTGGAAAACAAGTTTGACGGTTCTCTTGCAAGAGTCCAGCCAAGAGAAATTGACAATGAAACAAAACCAGGAATATTAATTATCAAGGATTATCAATTTCGATTGCCTTTGGCTGAAGAAGAAGAACTTTTAAGTGAGAAAAATCAAACGCTTATCTTTGCAATCGGAACCCCGCTCCTCCTTCTTTTCGTGCTTTTGTACTTCTGGAAAAGAAAAGAGTAGCCCCACGCGGATTCGAACCGCGGTCAATGCCTTACTTTAGTAAGGTTCAAAACCATTTGTGGTTTTTCCTCACCTCCAAAGGGCACTATGATAGTCCACTACACCATGGGGCTCTAATAGATCAACATCTAAGCTCGCGCTTTATAAAATTTTTGTGTTCAAAGTTTTCGAAGGAATCTTTATAAATGGTCCCTATTTCTAACTAGTATTCGAGAGGCAGATTGGTCTTAAAGGCTCATCTGTACTGGAGATAGGTAATACTACTTCTCCATTTCGTAAAAAATATATGAGGAATTAACAAAAGTGGCACGAATGTATTCGCGTAAACGCGGAAAATCTGGGAGTACAAAACCAACCGGCGATATGCCAGGATGGGTAACATACTCTGCAAAAGAAGTTGAAAAGCTTGTACTTAAGTACAAGAAGGCAGGTAAAAGCACAAGCGAAATTGGAATGGTCCTGCGAGATAAGTATGGGGTTCCAGATGTTAAAGCAATTACCAAAAAACGTATTGGTAAAATCCTAGATGAAAACAAGCTAGGAAGAGAAATTCCTGAAGATTTGCTTAACTTAATTCATAGGATGATTGATCTTACAGCACACTTAGAAAAGAATCACAAGGATCAAACTGCAAAGCGTGGTTTGCTCCTTACAGATTCTAAAGTGAGACGTTTAATCAAATACTACAAAGCAAGCAAGAAATTGCCAAGCGATTGGAAGTTGAACAGAAAACGTCTTAAAATGTATCTAGAATAGATACGCATTTTTTTATTATTTTTTTACTGTTCTTCACTAAGGTTTTCGTAAATACCGTTACAATGTTCAATATGTTGTTCCAAAATTTCCACACTTCTTTTTGACTCTTGATATGTTTGATACGAAAAATAGAGAGTAGTTCCACCAACTACCGGTAAAGAACATGAAAGAAACAAAATACTTGCAAAGATCAAACACCCAGAATAGTCTTTAGGGTGTTGAGGATCGCTCCCTACCCTCCATTTTCCTCGCTTTCGTAACCGATCCTCTAATGTCATTTTTTATTCAATCTTCTAAGGCCCTACACTCTTCCTATATCCAAACGGTGCATCACCCCTCTTGGTGAAGCATAAATTCCATCAATAGTTTGGACTGAAGAATCCATGAACACATGAGTGTTGTTAATTTCAAGTTCTTGATCTAAGGCAACTTCACAAATCCCTCCACGGCATCGTTGAGGGACAAATGCAACTAAATGTGAAGTATCTGCATTAAAGTATTTGGGATTTCCAAAAATCTCAACGTATTCACGAGCACAAGGATTTACAACACCATTTTCTTTGCCCCGTAATACCTTTTCAGAAAAATAAAGGCAATCGCGTCGACCACTTTTTTCATGGTCATGGCGAACAACATCATGTTGTGTAAAACCACGCCTCTGAAACTGCTCTTTGAAAAAAGGTGGAAGCATTGCATCATCACCCGATCTTTTTCTATACAAGTCTCTTCGCATTCTTGAGGCTACGTTATGCCTCACACCTGAAGATCTTTCATATGTATGATCGTCTGCTATTAAAATAAACTCAACCTCCCTACCTAAGGTCCTTGCATATACAGCTAGGTCCAACCCAAGTTCTAAAGTATGCTCAGAAAAAGAGCCCCATTCTGCAAATGATTCAACTGCAACATCAGAATCTAAAGGGTAGCGTAGTGGGAAATGTCCTGCAAAGAATACAATCTTTTCTGAGGGAGAAATTTCTATTCCTTTCTGAAGGATTTCCATTAGTTCACTTTCATTTACTCGCTGCATTTTTATCATTCATTAGATGAAAGTGGAAAGAACATTAAACTAACCCCTTATTTTTAGTAATTTATTGGAAAATTACTTAAATAGACGCATTTAGTTACTAATAATTGTATGAAATTTGATAAAATAGATAGAAAAATCCTCCTTGAACTGGATAGGAATGCGAGAATTCCTGAAACTAAACTTGCGAAAATCGTCGGGAGAAGTAAAGAGTCTGTACGCTATAGAATAAAGCAACTCAAAAGCAAAGGAATTATCCACGGATTTACTATATGGATTGATCCTACAAAATTAGGATATTCTACTGCCAAAATTTATCTTACACTTGCAAACAACCCTACTGAAAAACAGAAATTTGTAGATTATGTTACGAAAGATAAGCGTCTTTTTTGGCTGGGTATTGCAGAAGGTAGTTGGAATGCTGGACTTACGTATTTTGTTAAATCAACACAGGAATTCTTTGATCTCAAGAATGAATTATTCTCAAAATTCAAAGAACTTATTCTTAATAGCCATACTGGAATGCTTGTCGGAGTAAATGTAAAAGAAAAAGCTTTTTTTTATCCATCGAAAACTGAATGGAAAACGTGTTTTGCGTCACAAGAACACTTCGCACTTGAAACTCTAGAAGCAAATATTCTCAAAGAACTTTTCAAAAATTCAAGAACAAACATAGTCTCAATTGCACGTAAACTCAACACGACAGTGGATAAAGTAAGAACCAGAATTAAGCGCCTTGAGGGGAGAAAAGTTATTTTTCGATATGTTGCAATAATTGACTTGCCACATATAGGCTACGACTTCTACAAAGCTTTTTTGTATTTTAAAAACTTGACAAAGCAAGACGAAAAACGCTTGATGGAGTACACACGAAAAGAGCCCAAGATAGTTCACCTTATCAAACAAATAAGTCCATGGGATATTGAACTTGAAATTATGTGCGAAAGTTACGCAGATTACAATAAAATTATTTCAAACCTAACACAAGAATTCTCAACAGTTATTAGCAAAGTAGAAACGGCAATTATGGGAGAGGATTATGTCTTTCCGGCACAAAAAATGGTATTTGAATAAAAGAAATAAAAAATTATAACATTGTTCGAATGCTTACAAAATTTAAAGAAAATAAATTTTTAAGCTCAGAACTATAACATAGTTCTGATGGACTCAATGTTACTTGCAATATCTTCGCCCTTACCTGTAAGCTCAAGAAGTTTAAGGCGACCTTCTTTTCTAAAATTTATTAATCCTGCTTTTTGCATTTCTTGCAAGATTTTTACTACATGAGAATATGTGCAATCAATTTGTTTTGCAAGAACTGATGCGTAGACCTGACTACTTGCATTCTTTAGTTCAACTAGCATCATTGCAGGTTTTTCTCTGAAAAATACTTCAAATATTTCTTTATTACGTATCACGTTGTATAACACCCCATAGGTTTAACCACTTATCACCTATGCACCCTCTATCTAGGCAAGGTAAACTTTATTTAAAGGTTTATAGTTTAACAACTATATGTTGAAGTAGCTAATATATAAATGTTATGTTCAATGAATGGATAGTTTAAAAAAGAGTAGTACAATCAGAATCGAAGAAGTATACTCTTCGACGAGAAAAACATAGTACAATGAAATTCAATGAAACGACACATTCATTCTTCCCTTACGATACTATTCGTGAAGGACAACAAGAGTTGCTTGAAAATATTTACGGCGCAATTACAACGAATTCGATACTACTTGCGAATGCTCCTACTGGGCTTGGGAAAACTGCAAGTGTCCTTAGTGTTGCACTAAAATATGCCATTGAACATAACAAAAAAATATTCTTTTTAACTAATAGACACACACAGCATCATATTGCAGTTGAAACACTAAAAGATATTAAAAAAAAGTTTGAAGTTGATCTTTCATGCATCGATATGATTGGCAAAAAGCATATGTGCAACCAAGAAGTTGCAGGGTTATACGGAACCGAGTTTAGCGAATATTGTAAAAGTGTTGTTGCAAAAGGTGAATGCGAATATTACACTAATTTTAAATCAGCAAAAGGTGTGAGTGTTGAAGGAAAAGTTGTTCTTAAGGTTTTGCAAGATAAAGGACCATTGCATAACGAAGAATTAAAATCATTTGCTCAATCAAGAAATGTTTGTTCGTATGAACTCTCAATTGAAAGAGCGAAAAAAGCGCAAGTAATTATTGCAGACTACAATTATATCTTCAATCCACATATTCGTGGATTAGTATTACCAAAGCTCGATTTAGAATTAAATGATTGTATAGTTGTTGTTGACGAAGCACACAACCTTCCATCAAGAGTAACAGACATGCTCTCAGCGAATCTTACAACAACCATGCTACGCAATGCTATAACCGAAGCTGAAAAGTTTCGATATGATGGGATGATAGAATGGCTCCGGGGCCTTAAAGATATTCTTGAAGAACTAAATGAAGTTGAAACTCAAGAAAGTGGGTTCAATGTCCATGAACGGCTTGTAACGCAAGATGAGTTCCTACATAAAGTACAAACAATAATAGAGTATGATGAATTAACTGAAGAGCTCTCGAACGCTGCTGATGAAATTCGCAAAAAACAAAAACGTAGTTATCTGGGTGGTGTTGTTGCATTTCTTGAAGCGTGGGGCGGTGCAAACGAAGGTTTTTCACGTATCATTTCTGAAAGTATGAGTTCGTCTGGTAAAATCATTAAACTTTCGTACTCTTGCTTGGACCCAAGTTTAGTAACAAAAGATATCTTCTCAAGTGTAAGCTCAGCAATTTTAATGAGCGGTACCCTACATCCTACATTTATGTACAAAGATTTGTTAGGGATACAAGATGCCATGCAAGAAACGTACTCTTCACCATTTCCAACTGAAAATAAACTCTCATTAATCATTCCTGAAACAACAACTAAGTATAGTGGGAGAACCGATGCCATGTTTGATAAAATTGCTGCAAGATGTTCTGAGATGTGTAGACTAATTCCTGGAAATGTTGCAATCTTTTTCCCATCATACGCAATTCGCGATAGGGTTGTTGAAAGATTTCGCTCGCCAAAAAAACAATTTGTTGAAGTGCGAAAAATGACTAAAGAAGATAAGGCAACGTTTTTGGATGATTTCAAAGCACATAAAGATTTGGGCGGAGTTCTATTAGGTGTTACTGGCGCTAACTTTGCTGAAGGTGTTGATTTTCCCGGCGATCTTTTACAGGGAGTTATTGTTGTTGGTGTTCCTTTAGCACGGCCTGATTTGAATACACGAAAAACAATTGAATATTATGAAACTAAATTTAAGAAAGGATGGAGTTATGCTTACATTTTTCCTGCAATCAATAAATGTTTGCAGAGTGCCGGCAGATGCATCAGATCAGAAACAGATCGAGGCGTTGTAATTTACCTGGATGAGAGGTTTGCATGGCAAAACTATTTTCAGTGTTTCCCAAAAGAAGGTTTGATTGTTGCAAAGAACTACCAGAGCTTGTTGTACAGGTTTTTTAATCAAGCCTAATTTCTCCCTCCGATCTTCTATTTCTATCAATATTTCTTTTGTCTTCTTTGTTACATTTTGCACACCAGTATACTAAAACGTAACATTTATATACTTGTGTGCCATTTCTACTAATATCAAGATAAGGTCGGGTTCTCGCGAGAACTTCTCTCTACCACCCTCACCCCCCTCAACGTGGACCGAGACCCGATTTTTCTTATCTTTTTGCGCCCATGGTGATCAAAGATGCTCTTACAAATTATTGTATACATAATCGAACTACTTCTTGGCAGATAGAGCACTTAGAGAATTTGATAGAAGGCCACAAATTGTTCTTGTGAAATAGGAATTCCTGCTTGATGAAAGTATGTTGCAAGCTTTGCTCCATCCTTTCGTACATCTTTTGATTTCTTGAAAGAAAGTAAACGATGTAAAGTAAACGTGGAAACATAGCCCCCATTTATTTTGAGAGCAATTGGTTTTGCTGATTTTCCTTTGCTTAGAACTAAAGAATTCGAAAGACAAAGATTTTTTGAGGTGTACCCTTCTTGCGTGTGTTTAAAACCAATTTTTTTTAAGTATGGCGTGAGTAATTCTAAGATATATTTTTTCGCATCTTTGGTTGAAATTGTACTTGAATCCGTTTCAAATGCTCCATCAAACTCATACACTCTCCCTAAATATTCTCGTACTTTCTGACGAGAACCCTTGGGAGTTGTAACACTTTCAACCACGTACGCATACTTATTTGTCCCAATTTTTTTGATACGTATATATGCCATATACAACCCGTACATAATACATATATATAAGACTTACTTTGACTGAAGAAACTTGAGGTGATGTAGTTTGGATTCGTTTGATTTTCCTAATTTTGATCGCAGAGCAACGCGCGGTGTTTTCTCACAATGCATTGATTGTAATGATATTATTACAAATCCGGTCTGCCCAGAATGTTTAGCAACACAAATGAAGGTTATGGTTGCTGAGTACGATGAAAAATTAGCAGGAGATATTGTTGTGTGTGATGTTGAGGGCGAAACACGATGCATGCACTGTTCGAAACTGATGGGCCTGTGCGCTCACTGTTTTAGTCGAGATGTGTATGAGCAGCTAGCTGAAAAGAATGAATCCTTAGCTGATGAATTCATGGCACGTTTTGATTTTAACTTGCGCGAAAGTTTTGTATAAGAAGCTTCTTACCATAAATGTTACCAACTATACAGCTTAAAGATGTGTACTTTGATGATTTTTTTGAGCAGGTGGCTCTCTTTTTGATACAAAAAGGTATTGAAACACCACAAGTCTATTATTTTTCGTTAGAGACAGATGATGAACTTAAAGAAGAGATTTCTTTTTCGAAACTCAAGCCGCGTCTTGAAGAGTTCTCTGAAAATCCGGACGAATATACACATTGGGGTGTTGAAGTTCCTTCACTCAAATGCAACTTCTTTTTTGACGGAGAGCATTACTATGTACAATTCCCAGAGTACATGCATCACGAAATGGAAGGTTTTAGAGAACTCATTGAAGAGCCCTAACATCCCAGGCTTCCAATGAGTGTTGCAACAGGAAGTTGTGAAGAACACACATTCAAAGCTGCACAAAAGTTGCTGTAATCTAAAGAAGTTGTTGTAAACCCTGTTGCTACGTATTTTGATGGAAGAACATAGACGCCCCCTGTTGCGTGCGCAGCAGCTCCTGTTGCGCAGTTCACACCCCCAATAATCGTATTAAACGTGTTCCAATTCGTAAATTTGAGCGCAAAATCATGCGTAGGATTTGCATCACACGCCACATCTGCAATAGTTATGGCGTTACCTGCAGGTGTTTTAATAATTCTGTAAGATTCAGAAAGATCTATTTCAGTTACTTGCACGCAAATATCTGCAAACGCCAACGTTGTGTAAAATGGATTATTTTCAATGTTATCTTCAATTAACCCTTTTGCTAAAACTGAAAATTCTGCTTGAGGGATCCCAGTATAATAAGCTTGACCAACAGCATTACTGACAAAGAAAATGAACACGCCAAGAATAATGAGAGTTATTGCAGTTATTGCAATAATCTTTTTTGTTTGATGGGGCGCAAAATGTCCCTTTCCAGAAGTTTTTCCTTGAGATGCCAAGTATTTATCATAATTCTCTTGTGTGATCTGACCATATGCAGATCTGATTTGTTTTTCTTTCCAACCGTTCTTCAAAAGAGTGCTTCTAATCTGGGCATATTTTTTCCCCGAGCTTACTTCTTTTGTGATAAATGTGCGAACTTCTAGAGGGATATCTGCATTATGTGTTACATGTCCCTTTTTGTGTGAGAGAACGTAATACAAAATTGCAACAAACACGAGAAGAGCAACAAGAGCAAGGGCAACCAATCTTTGTTTGGCAGCTTTTGCTTCACGCACTGCAATTTCTTCTTCAACTTCGCTGAGTTGATATTGTGTTCCACTAAGTTCTTCTTGTAGGGTTGCAAGTCCCGCAAGAGCAGTGTCTAAATTTTGTTGTGTATTAAACGTGATCATTTGCACTTGTGTGTTAAGAGCTTCAACTTGTGATTTGAGTTCAACATATTGGCCCCGAAGTTCATCAAGAGTTGCAGAAGATTCAGAAGTTTCAAGTGCTGAAACACGAGAATCAAGCACAACAAACCGGTTTTGAAGAACAGCTAACTGATCTTCAAGACTTGGCTCAGATGCCTCAAACGCTACCGGTTCAACTGCTGGACCTGCAATTATCGTATCAGGTGTGATAATAAGAACACATTCACCCACAAACACATCGCAGGCATAGTCCGAACCCAACAAAAGACAATCATCATCAAGTATACATGTTGTTACGACAGAAGGTAAGGGGGCACTTGAAGAAACACACTCAAAAAGGAGTGGATCACAGGTATATTCTGGGCCCAATAAAGCGCATTCAGAATCATCAATGCAAGAACTTGGAGCAAGAGCAAGAGGGATAAGAAGGAACGCTAACACTACAACTACTAGTCTCCACCCTACACCTCTTTGTTTCATAGTACCTTTTCTAAGCTAGAATTACTCTTTTGAGCTTTATATATATTTCTGTTAGCCTAAATAGAGAGGAAAAGTCCTCAGAGAGAAGCAGAACCAGTCATAAAGCTTAAATACACTTCTTTCCCACCAAAAGCTCATGCTTCACATTAAAACTATTCGGGAACGAGCAAACGAAGTTAAGGCCTCTGAAGAGAGGCGAGGCCGCGATCCTGCAATTGTGGGCCAGATCCTTAAAGCAGACGAAGATTGGCGAAATCGCTTAAAACAGCTTGAAGCACTTCGTGCAGAGCGTAATGAAACTTCTGAGAAGATTAATGCTGAAAAGAAGGAAGGAAAAGATGTCACTGCAAGAATTACACGAATGCGTGAACTAGTAAATTCCCTTAAAGAAGTTGAGAAAGAAGTCGCAACTCTTCTTGCAAAACGTAACACTCTTCTCAAAAGTATTGGAAACCTTTTACATAAATCTGTTCCGAAAGGGAAAGATGAAAGTGAAAACGTTGAAATAAAACAAGTTGGCAAAAAACCACAGTTTGATTTTGAAATTAAAGATTCGCAAGAGTTGGGTCTTGCACTTGACCTTTTTGAACTTGAAGTTGCGGCAAAAGTTGCAGGTGCACGTTTTTTCTATCTTAAAAATGAAGCTGTCCTGCTTGATATGGCCCTGCAGAAGTTTGCAGTCGACATGCTCATTGCAAAAGGGTTTTCAATGGTATGGCCTCCATTCATGCTTAATAAAAAAGCGCTTGAAGGTGGCGTTAATGTCTCTGAGTTTGAAGATACCATTTATAAAATTGAAGATGAAGATTTGTATTTGATTGCAACCTCAGAGCATCCTTTAATTGCGCTTAAACAAAATAACACATTTACAGAAAATGAGTTGCCCTTACGGGTTGGTGGCATAAGTACCTGTTTTCGTAAGGAATTAGGTTCACACGGTAGAGATACCAAAGGAATTTTTCGCGTGCACCAGTTCAATAAAGTAGAGGAGGTAATGTATTGTAAACCTGAGAACTCATACAAGTACTATGATGAGTTGCAACAAATCTCGGAAGAATTATTTCGTGCTCTTGGCATCCCGTACAGAGTTGTGAACATTTGTACTGGTGACATTGGTAATAAGCAAGCGTTGCAATACGATATTGAAGCATGGTTCCCAGGACATAATGAAAAGAAAGGCACATGGCGTGAAGTAACTTCTTGTAGCAATTGTACAGAATATCAAGCAGTGACTGCAAACATTAAATTTGTTCGAAGCGAAACTGGCGAAAAAGAGTATGTACACATCCTCAATAACACGGCACTTGCAACAGCAAGAGTAATTGTAGCAATCTTAGAAAACTTTCAAACAAAAGAAGGCACGGTAAAAATTCCCGAAGTTTTGTGGCCATACATGAACGGAATTACAGAAATTAAACCTAAAGGTTAATCCAACCCTTCTAAAAGAGCGTCGAGTTCTGCTAATTCTGCCTCAAAATCATCAGAGAGAATATCATCACTCTCTTCAAATATCTCATCAAAATCATTAAGCTCAGTATCAGCATCATTAGAGCTATCGGTTAGAACAACACTTTCTTGCCCTACAGTCACCGCTTGCTCACTGCATCCGAGAATAAAAGAAAAGCATACCAAAACTAAAACAAGTACTACCAAATTTCTCCCCTTCATAGAGTTAAAAGAGTTAGAAGACATATAAAAACCTTCTGAAAACCTCAAATCTGTTTGAAACTATTTGATGTATATCCCAGCAAGGATAAAACTTAATAAAAAGAACTAAACATCCCTTACCTATGTCCCTTTTTACAGAAATGCTCAGGTCAGGTGAAACACTTTTCCGTGATACCATTGTTCTAGATTATGATTTTCAACCAAAAGTGATGAAATTTCGTGAAACTGAACAGCAGCGTTTTGCACTTGCCATAAAACCCCTTCTTGCGGGCCATACTGGACGAAATTTGTTTGTGTATGGGGCGCCAGGCATAGGAAAAACTTCTGCATGCAGAAATGTTATTCGTGAGCTTGAAGAAGAAACAGATGAAATTGTTCCGATTTACATCAACTGTTGGAAAGAAAATACCACCTTCAAAATTTATTCAAAAATCTGTGAAGATTTAGGGTTCAAATTTATCCAAAACAAAAAAACGAGCGAACTGTTTGCCCTTATTGCAAAAACGCTCAACAAAAAATCAGCAGTGATCATCTTTGATGAGATTGATAAACTTGAAGAGATGGATTTTCTTTATACTATCTTAGAAGATATTCATCGCAAATCGATCATTCTTATCACAAACTATCGTGACTCATATTCTGAGATGGATGAGCGAATCCGCTCGCGTCTTAACCCAGAGTTCTTGAATTTCAGAGCGTATAACGAAGGAGAAATTGCTGGAATCCTCAAACAACGACAAGAGTACGCGTTTGTCTCTAATGCATGGGATGATGAGGCGTTCAAGGAAATCGCTGAAAAGTGTTGTGAAGTTAAAGATGTTCGAATTGGACTGTACCTCATGCGAGAAGCGGGAAACATTGCTGAAGAAAAAAGCTCGCGCAAAATTCAGCTTACACACGTCGCATCAGCCATTCGAAAAGTCGAAGATTTCCATATCAAATCTAAAGATACGCTAGATGCGGATGCACTTGAAATACTTGACTTGATCAAAAAATGTTCGGGTAAAAAGATTGGGGAAGTATACGCACAATATTCAAACAAAAATGGAAAAATGAGTTATAGAAGTTTTCAGAGACGCATAGTTAAGCTCAGAGAAGGCAGATTTATTTCAACTGAAAAGTTCAACAGCAAAGAAGGAAATACTACCCTTTTATTTCATGCTGCAGATAAGAAGCTGACTGAATACTGATTCTACACCAACCACACGATAATAGCAACCACAATCCCGAACAGTGTTCCTGCTGCTGCTTGAAGTGGTGTGTGTCCCTTAGAATATTTAAAGTCGAGCTTCATTCTGTGTTTTTGTAATAATCGCTTAAGAACGTCTCCTTCTTTTCCTACAGTTAATCTAACTCCAAATGCATCACGAATAACTACCATTGCTAAGACCAAGGAAATCATAAACGCACTCGAAAGACCTTCAACTAAAAATAGGCTCATTGCTAAAGATGCTACAAAGGCTGAATGGGATGATGGCATCCCCCCAGTTACGATCAAATCTTTCCATGAAAGATTCTTATGTTGCTGAAGATTAATGAGCATTTTAACTAACTGCGCGCAGGCTCCCGCGATAACAACACTCCATACAACAACATTCATGAAAGTAAGAAAGATTTTTGAGGTTTATATAATTAACTCAATGTTTGGTAAGATGTTTTGTGTGTTTATGTTCTTTAAGCCTCTTTTTTGTAGGCTTTTGATGGTGTGCGTGAAAATGGTGAAGCAGGCAACTTTTTTCAACTTTCTTTTTCAGATAATTCCACTCTAAAAGCCCCCTATCTTTCCACATTTTTTCCATTTGTTTGTGAGGAGTTTTTCGCTCTTCCCGAATAAATTTGTGAATAGCATTTACTGCATCTTCAACTACCTTTTCTTCTTTTCCAATTACAATAGATCTTCGTTTTCGTATCTCTTCGAGAAAATCTTCGCGTGTATCCGCCTTGCAGATAGTAATGGAAGTTCCTAGTTCTTTGAGACAATGTCCATCAGAGCCGCCAGTAAACCCCTTGCGTAAACTTTTTGCCCAACGCAAAGCTTTAGGATTCATTTGCCCAACCAGACACCCATTAAGAACTTCAATTGCATCAATTTTACGTAATGTATTTCTATTTGGCTTAAACTTTTTTATACCAATAAACCCTGGACCAAATGGATGGGGTGCTGTAATCAAACAATTGTAGTTATGTGCAATATCAACAACTTCCCTATGATCTAAATTAATGAACCAAGGATTTTTTTGTATTCTCGCTCTCATCTCTTTTGTGTAAAACTCTTTGTATTCTTTATAATCAGAAAAATGAAGAAGTATGTGTACTCCATTGTGACATGTAACTTCTATTCCAGGTAAAGTAAAGACATCTTTAGGTGCAAGCTTAGCTGTTTTGATAGCAGCTTCAATGTGGTTGTGATCCGTAAAAGCAACGCCAATGGA
The DNA here is from genome assembly GCA_964498285.1 of uncultured Methanosarcinales archaeon. Lineage (GTDB taxonomy): Archaea > Nanobdellota > Nanobdellia > Woesearchaeales > GW2011-AR9 > CAZCGN01. The sequence continues at coordinate 667,102 of CAZCGN010000001.1, read as the reverse complement.
ATCTTTCCTACACTTAGCAACGATTTGTTTGACTTTTGCAAGGCCATCAACACTAAAACAACTATGATAATGCATGTCTACTGCTTGGTAGCCTTCCTTTTTAAGAAGAGCTAGGATTGGCCCCTTCAGTACATCTACATCTTTAAAATACGCTTGGCTTACCATCATCCACTATAACTGTGTAATGAAGATTTTTTGAGTATAAATACTTAACGATCGGATGCCAAATAATTTTACGAGATGAGATATTTTAGGCGCCGTAGAAGATTTAGCGCCCGAACACCCCACACCTTCAAATTGGAGCCTGATGCATGAGCAAGAACAACTTGCGCTATATCAAAAGAAGAGAGCATTTGTTTACGTGAAGGTCTTTTTGCATATGTATTAAAGAATTCAGTATTAACGCGCCCAGGATGAATCGTCAAGCATTTAATTCCCTTTTTTCTAAGTTCCCATTTTACTGACCGTTTAAATCCAGTCACGGCATGTTTTGAAGCGCAATATGCAGCATAGTTAGGTGCTCCATACAAACCTGCAATAGAAGAGATGGTAATAATATACCCATTTGATTTGCTTTTCAGCATTTTCTTTACTGCTTCTTGTGTGCATAAAAAGACACTTGTAAGATTTGTATCTAAGAGCGACTGCCAATATTCAGAGGTGATATCTAAAAGAGATGCCTTAAGACCTTTCCCCGCATTATTAATAAGAATATCTAATTTACCATAAGTTTCTTCAACTTTATTAAAGAGATTTTCTATATCTTCTTTTTTTGTGACATCGGTTTTAACTATTGTACAGCTCGACCCCATATTAAAAATTTCTTTTTGTACTTCTTCTAATCTCTCTACTCTTCTTGCTGCGAGAAAAACTTTTGCTCCTTTTTGTGCAAACTTAAGAGCACATGCTCGACCTATTCCACTACTCGCACCAGTAATTACAACCACCTTGTTAGAAAAGTTCATTGAACTTCCCTCATCCAGTTATATGTATCTTGAATCGTCTGATCAAATGTGATTGAAGGTGCCCAGCCAATCTCTTTGCGAGCCTTTTCATTTGAAAAATATCTAAATTTAAAGGCAGAATGAATATTATCGGAAGTGAGTTTTGGTGTGGTCTTTGCTCTTTTCTCAATAAATAAGACAGCTCCATACAGAATTGGCAAAAGAAATAATGGCATTGTCCTTTGAGGCATTTTTGATCCAACTATTCTGCAGATAGCTTTATTTTGCTCTGAGAAGGTGATGTTCTCGCCAGAAAGAAGATAGTGGCCACTTGATGTACTTTTTTGCGCAATCATAACAAGACCTAAGGCCACATCACGAACATCAATTATGTTTGTTCCGCCCGGTGCATTAAAGGGAATTTTATTATTCTTGAGGGCAAGAATGAGCTTGGGTGAATTATTATGGTCACCTGGTCCAAGCATTAGCCCAGGATATGCTACAGAGACTTGTATTCCCTCTTTATTCTCTTCAAGGTATTTATCTGCAAGACGCTTTGAGAGCATGTAGTATTTTTTATACTTTTTTGCAATCTTCCAATTAAATTTGAACTCTTCGTTGACTCTAAAGTCTTTCTGATTTTTATATCCTAACGCTGCAACTGAACTAACATGGATAAAATGGGCAACGTTACATTCCTTTGCAGCGTTAAAAACATTTTTTGTTCCTTCCACATTCACTGCAAACAACTTTTGCTTGTCTTTTATCCAAAAAGAGACAATTCCGGCTAAATGAAAAACGAGATCTATCCCTTCAAAATCTTCTTTTATTGAATTATAATCACATATGTTCTTTCCTATTTTAAACTCAATCCTTTTATTATTGCGAAAATTATGATATGGCTTTTTGTTCTCGTAGAGATCAAGAAGAATTATGTGTGAGTGTGGATATTTTTTAAGTAAGAGTGTAGTAAGATGTTGGCCTAGAAAACCACATCCCCCAGTGATAAGTATTTTCATAGTTTCTTTTAGATTACACTTTCTTTAAAAGAATTTCTTTACACTAGAAAGTATTATTAAGACATCTCAAATCCCTAGTTTTATGCTTCAAGTAGTAAAAAAGTTCATAAAAATATTTCATAAGGGGCAATTCCTAAGATTTGTCCAAGTAGGGATCTTAGGAACACTCATTAACTTATTTTCCCTTTATATCCTTGCTGGAGTCATAGGAATGTACTATATGATTGCTGCTTCCATTAGTTTTATTCTTTCTATCACAAGTAACTTTTTCTTTAACAAGAAATGGACATTTGAAAATAAAAATACTTTTTATAAAAAATTGTATAGTCAATACTTCCTGGTAAGCATCCTAAGTATGATGATTGGCCTTACACTATTACATGTATTAGTAGAATTCTTTGGCATGTGGTATTTCTTTGGCCAGATTATTGCAGTTGCAATTGCAGGTGTAAACTCTTTTGTATGGATCAAGTTTTGGGTGTTTAAGACGTAAGAATAAATTACTCTTTTACAACACCATAACCTATAAGCCGGAATCTATCCCCAACACGCCGAGAAATTGTCACACGATCGCCTGCTCGCACAGGTACTGGTCTTTTAAGAATGCATGTCGTATTTTTCTTTGATGGATCTAATACCACACCAACAGTTACTGCTGAGTTCACATTAAGCATTAACGGCTCTTTTTTGGCAAGAGGTTTCACTTCCGTTTCCTCTTTTGTTCCAACAACCCGCTCAAGCAAATGTGTTTCTAATTTTATTTGATAATGAAGTTGGGGCAAGGTCCCTGGTTTTCCTACAAGAGCGCCAGAAAGAGCATCTGATTTCACAACACTTGGATCAAGCGTTGTTGCAAATGCCATACTTCCTCCAGGTAGAATCTTTTCGGCCGGTTTTCCGCTTGTAAAAATCCCAGTTATTGTTGTTGTAAGGTTTTTCCAAACTTTCTTATTTTTCTCTTCAACCATATATCCAGGACTTATTTCAATAACATCGCCCACTGAAAAGGATCCTTCTTTTACAGAACCACCCAACACTCCTCCCTTAAGAGCTGTAATCTTAGAACCAGGTTTGTTAATGTCAAATGAACGTGCAACAAGCATGAGCGCTTCTTTTGAGGGGTCACGCTTTGGCGTTACAATTGTTTCTTGAATACTTCGCAGAAGTTCATCAACATTCACATTTGCTCGCGCAGAAATAGGGATTATCGGTGCATTTTCATATAGGGTCCCTTTCAAAAATTCTTTAATCTGAGTATAATTTTTTAAGGCTTCTTCAGGCGTTACCAGATCAATTTTATTTTGTACAATAATTACTTGTTTGATTTGAGAAATTTCAAGTGCCATTAAATGCTCGCGGGTTTGTGCTTGGGGACATTTCTCGTTTGCTGCAACCATTAGCAAAGCACCATCAACTATAGCAGCCCCTGAAAGCATTGTTGCCATGAGCGATTCGTGGCCAGGTGAATCTACTAACGAAATTTTTCGGCACAACTTGGTTTCTTTATTTGTAAGGACACTTTTTGGTTTTGGGGTATACTGATTGTTCTCTTCATCATAATAAATTGAAAAATCAGCATAACCTAACCTGATTGTAATTCCCTTTTTGAGCTCTTCTGAGTGTGTATCTGTCCATTTTCCAGAAAGTCTTTCGGTAAGTGTCGTCTTTCCATGATCAACGTGCCCAACGAGGGCAATATTAATCTCAGGCTGAGAAGAAGTTACCTTTTTTGAACTTGATTTTTTCGGGGCTTTCGCCTTTTTTACGGACTTTTTTGTTGCGTCTTTTTTCTTTGCAGGCATCTAAAATACAAAAAGGGGGTTTATTTATAAAGTTTTAGCGTAAGTGCCCTTATAAAATGGATATACAAAAGTACCCTATCAAACTTTCATCAAAACTCATGCTCGCGCCAATGAGCGGCGTTACAAATGTTGCATTTAGACGTCTGTGCAGCGAACAAGGAGCGGGTATTTGTTATACTGAATTTTTATCGGCTGATGCACTTTCTAAATACAAAAATGTGCATGATAACCCCATCTTTGATGTTGTTAAAAAAGAAAGACCAGTTGTGACACAAATCTTTGGAGAAGATCCGGAAAAAATATTTGAGGCTGCTAAATCTATTGAAAATAAAACAGATATTATTGATCTGAACATCGGTTGTCCTGCTCCAAAAATTATGGCATGCGGAGGTGGATCAGCGCTTCTTAAAAATCCACAAAGAATTACAGAAATCTTAACAAAACTCAACACTCTTTCTATTCCAATTTCGTGTAAGATTAGGCTAGGTATTGATGAGAACCATAATGTTGCACTTAAAATTGCAAAAATTGCAGAAAAGACTGGTTGTTGCGCAATCGCTGTGCACGCAAGATATCAAAAACAGGGGTATTCTGGGTCAGCTGATTGGAGCTGGATTAAAAAAGTAAAAGATGCCGTATCTATTCCCGTTATCGGAAATGGAGATGTGAATTCAGTTGAAGATGCTGCCCGGATGCTTAAAGAGACAGGATGTGATTATGTGATGGTAGGGCGTTGCGCAATGCGTGATCCTCTCTTTTTTAGAAAAGCAAACCGCTTTCTAAGAACTGGGAAAAAGTTAGCGCCCATTTCTATGCAAGAGAAAATGAAGCTCCTTACAAGATACATTGAACTTCTCAAAGAGCATAATATCTATTCTACATTACTTGTGAAAAATGCACTGATGCAGTTTACAAAAGGGTTTAGGGGAAGTAAAGAAATTAGAGCGAAGCTTTCAAAAATCAAAAAGGATGAAGAACTCCAAGAGTTAATTACGCAGTTGAATCGTTCTTCTTAGCAAGTGTAATTTCAATACAACTCACACGCAGCTGTTTCTTATCGTCCGTTGTAAAATGTTCTGATGAGATTGCTACATTCTTAATAACAATAGAATTATCTAAAAAACGTTTGCACGCAACTTCTGCAACATCAACTGCCCGCGAAATAAATTTGCCTCTTGCTTTGATTATAACAGAATTTGCACCCTTACTTGTAAACTGTACAACAACTCCAGTTATATAATTCATAAAAGGTTTTGCACCAATAAAAATAGAAGCTTCTTCAACCACCATAGATATAAGAGAACACGAAAGAGAACATAAACTTTATGCTTCTTTTTTCTTTAAACGGGTCATGTACCCTGCAACGATATTTCGTAACTTCTTACACTCAACCTTAGCATATCTATCTACGAGCTTCTTATTTTCAGTAAAATCAGTTGTGAAATTATCTCCGTGTAGAGCTTTCAGCTGTTTTGTTTTACGCTTAACAAGTGTTGTTTTAATTCTTCCCATTGTTCGTATCATACTATTTTCCTCGGCTTTTTATAAAGCTATCGGCTATAATCTGCCAGTATACCTTTACGTAATATTTATATACAAAACTAGCTTTTTGTGTATAATGGTTATCCTATTTGATTCATACAATTTACCTGATGATATCTACAAAGTTGTTTTTGCAACAGAACAACAAGAGATTGTTGGTAAGATGCTTATATCCTACATGTTTGAGAACGGTGGGGAAATTGGCAAAACTGAGATGAGCTTGTTTGCAACGCGTCTTCATGAAGGAAAAGCAATAATTAAAGAGAAAGGTCGAGCTTTATTAGATAAAGAAGTACGAATTTCATATAACAAACGTCAATTCTATGATAGAATTTTAACACCTATGAAAGGTCTTGGCTTAATCGATTATGACATGTACAAAAAAACGTACAAAGTGTCTGAAAGGTTCAACAAGGTCATGGTACGTGTCGGACTCATGTGGCTTCGCGAAATGGGCAAACATGGGAAAAAAGTGTAGTACAATTATTTCTTAGTCAAAACGCTGGATATTCTACAGTTGTTGCCCTGCGTAAACGAAGGACATCGCAAAGTTCATTATCATCTGTTAAAAGAACAACGTCTCTTTGAGGATATATTGCTGCGAGTTCTCCATAACTTGCAAAGACCAAAGAAAGGTCAGTAAGATCTGTCTCTTTTCGCGCTTGTCCGTATTTATGCATAGCATCAAAACTATTTCCTGAACTTCCGATTGCATTGAGTATGTGCACTAAATTTCCCCGGAAAAAACTCTGAAGTGTTTTTTCAAGCCCTTGATGTATTTTTGCAACTGAACCAATCTTCCCAGGAAAATCAGAACTGTTCAGGTAGGCGATTCGAGCTCGCATCTCTCCTGAAAGACTTGCAATCAACGCAGTATTCAGTTCTTCAAGCTCTTCAAGGATTTCGGTACTCTGAGTAAAACTAAAAAATCCATAAGGGGCAAAGCCATTGACAACGAGTTCTACAACATCATTATATGTCCTGTCTGGCCCATTTGATACTTCTTGGCATCTTTCAACACAATTTATCAAGGTAGAAAATATATCATACACCCTATCACCTTCTTCTTCAAGTAGACGTATTATGGCAGATTTGGGGGTGCAACGCACAAGAGGCGCAAGCACTCGAGAGATCTCAAATTCACCCACTTCATCAGCGTAATCCCTTTGAGCCGTCCACACATTAAACATATTTCCTACGGATTCTATTGCTTTTACAAGATTTGCTGCCCCCTGAGTTTTTGCAAGCTCCCCTGATCTTCTTTGACGTAATCTTCCGTGAGCTTTTGTGTATCTCGAACGAGCAATCTGCCTCATTCGTAATACTTCTGCCTTAATACCATCAGTTATGTACAGGGGATTTCTTCTACGAATCCCTCCCTGAACCCATGCATGCGCACTTCTTTTGAGAAGAACATTAGTATCAACAAGAGTAGGAATATCACGCTTATATGAACGCTCAGAAAATGAACTAGTTCTAACGCGAGCTGCTAATGAATTCAAATCAGTTTCAGGAGACATTACTCTTTCAATACGACACCACTATTTAATAGTAACTCTAAAAAGAGAGAAAAAGAAAATAAAAAATTATTCTTGCACACTAATATGTACCTGAGCATTTGCAGAAACTAATCCAGCTTCTCTTCGTAAAAGTTCTGCTCTATCAGTTTTCTCCCAGGTAAAGTCAGGATCGTTCCTACCAAAGTGACCATACGCTGCTGTTTTCTGATAGATTGGGCGTAATAAATTGAGTTGCTCAATCATTGCTTTTGGCCTAAAATCAAAATGCGTTTTTACTAACTGTGCAATTTTCTCTTCAGAAACTGTACCTGTACCAAAAGTTTCAACAAGAATACTTACTGGCTTTGCTACCCCAATTGCATACGCTACTTGTACTTCGCATTTTTCTGCAAGTCCTGCTGCTACAATGTTTTTTGCAACATAGCGCGCATAATACGCACCAGATCTATCAACCTTTGAAGGATCTTTTCCTGAGAAAGCTCCACCACCATGCCTTCCATGACCACCATACGTATCGACAATAATTTTTCGCCCTGTAAGGCCTGCATCACCAACTGGCCCACCAATCACAAACTTTCCAGTGGGATTAATGAAATATTTAGTATTCTCATCAATATACTCATGACACACTGTTTTGATCACACGCTCAATCATATCATGACGAATTGTTTCTAAATCAACGTCTGGATGGTGTTGTGTTGAGATAACAACCGTATCAACACGTTTTACTTTTCCATTCTCATACTCAACGGTTACTTGAGATTTGGAGTCTGGTCGTAAATACCATAGCTCTCCTCGTCTTCGAATGCTTGCAAGCCTCTCAACAAGTTTATGCGATAGGATTAAAGAAAGTGGCATAAGTTCTGGAGTTTCAGAACATGCAAACCCGAACATTAACCCTTGATCGCCGGCACCTTGCTCTTCATACAAACCGCTCCCTTCATCAACACCTTGCGCTATGTCTGATGATTGTTCTGAGATTGCTGAGAGCACCCCGCATGTTGCCCCTTCAAACCCGAACTCCGGCTTGTTATATCCTATGTTAAGAATTGTTTTTCGAACTAAAGACTGAATATCAACATATGATTTTGTTCGTACTTCACCACCAACCACAACAAACCCAGTTTTACTAAAACACTCAACTCCTGCTCTGGTGTTAGGATCTTCTCTAATCATAGCATCAAGTATTGCATCACTAATCTGATCACACATCTTATCAGGATGCCCCTCAGATACACTCTCTGAAGTAAAAAAATAATTTTCTTCTCTCATTATATAATCACCTTATTTGTTTGTGCCGTTCTTGGAGGCCAAGAGAGATATAAAGATTCGTGCAAGGAATATTCCAATCAGACTATTTTTGTTGTTATTTTGGAATGGTAATTTAGATAATCTTTATAAATGAAGTTTGGTTTAGGAGAAGACATGAGTGAGGAGAGATTAGCGTATTCTGTAGCAGTTCTCAAAAATAAAGAATGTCAAGAACCGTGGGCGTACAGTGGACCGGAAAATCGTTTATTTATGATTCAGCGGCCCCACAATGGTGCTTCCGAAGCATATTCTAGTGTAATTGATCACACCCTTAGGGACAGAGGTCTTTCCTACCAAACTTACCCTGCAAGAGTAAGCCGGCTAGAAAGGAAACTTCTTGAGAATGTTAAAAGAAGAGTAGGGGAACTCCAAGGAGATGAGAGGCCTTACACTCAAGCGCAGGCGAGAAATTTATTAGAAAACCTCTTACCTGAACATCACAAGTTCGATTTAGACGAACAGAGAGGAAGAATACACAGTCTTCACGTTGATGGTGTTTTCCTTTCAGAAACCGCTTTTCTTGTTGGATACTTACACGATGAGAAAGGAATGAGTATTCTGTATAGAAACATGTATGCGTATGTCCTAAAGATAGATGACGTTGTTGAATTCAAACCTTCTGAGAAAGGAGAGATTACATATGTTAATATTCCTACTCTTTTTGATGAGGATAAAATAATACTAGCGCCATACCCAATTGATCTAGAAAGCTTGAGAAAGTTAAATTATCAAGAAAGTAACTTAGGAAGAATTCTTCAAAGAAGTGTACCACTTACTCCAGGAAATAATTCGGCTGAAACCCCTCTTTATGGAATTATCATAGAAGAAGTTAGCGACGATACTTCTTTAACTATTACTCCAAAAGAACCATTGGTGATTGCTGGACCCGGAGCTCTACCTGATCCAGAGGGAGTACCTGAATTTTTTGATGTTAGTGAATTACCCGTAGTTGTAGACTTAAGAGAAGAAGTTGCAAGCTTAACATATGATTTGGACAATCCAAACGGAGCATTTGCAACTATGGCAAAGCTTGCTGAGAGAAGAGGAAAAGAATTGAGCGCTTCACGAGCAGTAGGAGAGAGAGTCACTACAGAAAGAGATGAAGCACTAAGAGATTATGAGAGTGCACTTGGAGAACTTGGGGAGCTAAGGCACGAAGTTGCTCATTGGAAAGATCTTTATGAAAGACAAGATGAAACACGAGTTACTCTAGCAGATGAAATTGACAGGTTAAGGACACAAGTAGGAGACTTAAGCGGCAAGTTAATGGCAGCAAATGAAACAGTGACCCTTCTTGAAGAAGAACCTATACCAAATACTTTTTGGAGACGCGTAGCACTCCTAGGGATCCCGCTTGTTGCAGCTGCAACTCTTCTACTCCCCCCCTACTTTGCACCTGAAGCTGTACAAGCAAGAGAGTACAGAACACATGTTTCATCCGTTGTAACTACGGCACTTGAACATCCTGGACAAGTAAGTTGCAATGAAGCCACAGTTGCATTAGGTACACTTGAGAAAGAAGTAACCCTTGAAGCTGCAAGAAATACCCAAGCATTCAGAGAAGGAAAAGTAATAGCAACACGATTTACGCAACAATGCAAAGATTAATATGAAAGAACTTTAACTAACTAACAATGTTACCAAACCTCACAACAATTAAACGTAAACGTAAAAAGTATAATATTTCTCAAAAGGAGCTTGCAAAACAAAGTGAAGTTTCACAGTCTCTTATTGCAAAGATAGAATCTGGAAGAATTGAACCTTCGTATACTAAAGCACAGAAGATATTCATGACGCTTGATAGTATGCAACAATCATATGAACTAAGAGCGCATGAATGTATGAATACCTCCATTATCTTTGCAAAACCCACCGATACTGTTCTTGAGAGTATCAAAGTTATGCGAAGCCAAGGCATTTCACAAATCCCGATCAAAGAGAATGATGTTGTTACTGGACTTATTTCAGAATCTCTTTTAGTAGGGCTTCTTTTAGAGAGTAAAAAAGATCTTAAGACAACCCAAGTACAAGAAATTATGCATGATGCCCCCCCGATAGTTCCATGGACAACAACAAAAAAAGCAGCGTTAGAACTTCTTAAGGAACATCAGATTGTTCTTATCTCACAAAATGGGGTAATAAAAGGGATAGTTTCACGAGCAGACATGCTCACAAGAATTTAATTGTCAAGTGCTTGCATTGCAAGCAAATCTTCGGTCGAAAGTTTTTTGCCTTTCTTAATTTTCTCCTCAACTTCTTTCGTTTTTTCCTTGACCATAGATGTAAAAGACTCTTTCTTTTGCATGCCCAAATCTTTGCTCAAGCCTTTCTTTTTTAGAGATATCTCATCAAGCTCCTTTTTGAGTAATTCGTATGCTTTCTTATGTTTGCCATATTCTTGTGAAGCCTTCTTTTTTTCAGAACGCAACTCGCGAACTTCTTTGACAAGCACATGAAGTGCTTCATGCTTTTCTTGAGATTTTTGTGCAACTTCTTGAACTTGAGAATGAATTCCTTGAGCATCCTTTCGAACTGAAGAAAGCTCCTTTGATGCTTCGCGAAGATTTTTTGATGCTTCTTGCTGCTTTTGCATCTTCTCAATCTCTTGTTTTATCTCTTTAATACGCTTTTTTATTTGCTGCTCTTTTGTAAAGGCCATAACTTCAGTTTCAATCTTCAACTCAAGAGATTCTATCTCCTTTTTGAGCATTGCAGAACTTTTGGGCCTCCTCTCGCGACGACCTTTTTTCTGAAAGTCTCTTCTCGGCATTTGGGCATCTTTATGAGCTACTGATTTATCTTTAACTGTTTCATGAAGGGCTCCACGTTTCTCTTTAAGTTCTTTTACTTGCTTTGTAAACATGTCACGCTCTTCTTTAAGTTCAGTTATTTTTTCACTACGAGAAATAATTTTATCAGTAAAAGATTTGAGCTGCCTATATGCCTTCTCCTTTTCTTTAAACAAGGAGTCAACCTTAGCTTTGAGTTTAGAATACTCCTCTGAAGTCTGAGCATACTCACTCTTTAACTTGTTTTTGGACTCATCACTCATATAACATCACTCAATTGTATTTACTCTTTTTTTCAAACAACACTGATTTTCTATAAAATAAAAAAAGAAGAAAAAAGATAAGAAAAAGCTCTTTTATCCAAAGAGTGCACCAAGACCTGCTGCTGCAGCTTGGTCTGCTTTTGCATTATCCTCTTTCTTTTCTTCCTTCTTTTCCTCAGCTGCTCCTTCTTTTCCCGCTGCTGGCTGAGCTGCTGCTGGTGCTGCAACTACCGCTGCTTTGGAAATAGCTTCATCAATGTTAACGCCACTGAGTGCTGCAACTAGTGCTTTTACTCGTGCCTCATCAACACTAACGCCTGCTGCTGTAAGCACAGCTTTAAGAGCATCCTCGGTTACGTCTTTTCCTGCTTTGTGTAGCAATAATGCGCTGTAAACGTATTCCATTTTGTTATCCTCCCTGATATGTTAGTAGTATCAGTTATTTAATGTTATCTCTATTGTTTGGTATTTTACTCTAATTTTGCTTGATTTTTAAGCGCCACAGCTCCACGTTCTGCTTTTGCAAGAATCTCATCAATAACATCTGATGATACAATATCCTGATCGATTGCAAGTGTTTTTGCTTCGCGGAATGCTTTTGCCAGGAGCGGTTCAATTGTATCCTTACATGTGTACCCGATTTCCATTGCAAGGTTGAACGCCCAAGTATGAGCAGCTCCAAAGTTTGCTGCAACTTCTTCCTCATCAACATGAAGATCTTTTGCGTTGAAAATAAATCCATTTTCCCATACAACAACCAAATTTAAACCTACTTCCATAGGTTTAAGATCAAGGCGCTTAAGAGTTTCTGCAAGTTTCTGTGAAATTTCCTCTCCTTCCTTTGCAACAGTGACATCGCCAGTAATTGCAAGCTTACCACCTTCAACTTTTGTTTTAATTCCAACCGCTGCAAGTTCTGAGATAATTGGTCCTGGTGCAAAGTTTGTAGCACCTGCCCGAACTATAATGTCGCGAGGAGCCGTTTGTCCTGCTTTTGCAGGAGCTTCTGATTTATTTTTTTGTAAAAGTGAGTAGAGAGTAAATGGATTATCGTTTGCGAACAAAAGTGCAGGCATACCTCTCATCTTTTCGACAAGTTGCACGATATTTTCTTTTGCTGATCCCTCAAGCGCACGCGTAAGTAAGCGCTTTCGCGACATAAGAAGTGTTACTCCTTTAGAAAGTAGAGTTGCTTTCATTGCTTGAAGCTGTTGGGCCGGAAGATTCTGTAAGTCAACTAAAGCAACTATCTTATGCTCTTTGATGAGTTTTGCTAAGTCCTCTACAACTTTAATCTTTTTTTGGCTAACCATTGTTCTACTTTTTTAGATTGTAACTGGTTTGCTCATGGTAAGTTTGAGCTGAACCTTTTTGATATTTTGAAGTTCATTTGGCACTGCTTTTACAATAGCATTGTATGCACTTAAGATGTTTTCAATAACATCGGCTTCAGGCATATCTTCTTTTCCAACCATACACTGTAAATTTGTTGCTTTTCTGGTCGCTACATGAACCGATTTGCTTAATCTATCTACAAGCGGACCTAGATTAGCATTTGGCGGAACAACGCATCCTAACTTAGGATTTGGCATCTTTCCACGGGTTCCAAGAGCCTTACCAAAGGCTTTTGCAATCTTTGGCATTAATGGTGCTGCTGCAATAAAATAATCATAGGACTGTGCAAGCTTCTTTGCTTGCTTAGTATCATACTTCGCAAAATCTCCTTCAGTTATTACCAGATCACAATGTTTTTGTGCGCTTGCTTCAAGCGCTTGTGAAGCGAACGCTGCAACTTTAGGCTTTTTACCAATAAAATGAGGCAAGGAGATAAACACATCTACAGAATTACTTTTAGGATCAAAGTTTTTGAGGTTAACAATCAAATCAAAAGATTGCGAGAAGTTACGTTTTTTCTTCAAACCCTTAAGTTCAGATAGTGCTTTTGTGATTGCGTCTTTATTCATAGTAAACCTCCTACCAAACTAGGTAGTGTAACGGTATCCTAAGGTGGGATTAAGATCTGTTTATAAAGGTTTCGGGACTCAATTTGTGATTCCTCCGGCCTCAAAAAAGCAGAGACTTTTTTAAGACCAACCAACTTCTTCATATCTTATGCTGATCTCATTTTATGAAGAATTTCCGACCAAAAAGAACCTCGATAAGCTCACATTAGTCACTTGGCCAACAAAACTCTACCTTGCAGCTCCTTCACTTAAAGAATTTAACTTGATCAAAAAGACACTTAAAAATAAATACGTTCAAGAACTCATTTATTGGCCAATCCTCGATAAAAAAGAAGGGTATTGGATCTCACCGTTTAGTAAACGAAGAGCCCTTCAAAGAGTTTTCAAAGAGCTTGCAAATACTAAAACATCAGTTATGCTCGATTTAGAACTCCCTACAACGCAAAATCCCTTACTCTACATAACGCAACTACCAAACTTTCTTCGAAATAAACAACTTATTAGAAACTTTATCAAACAGCATAAGGGCAAGATGTACCTTGTAGAGTATTATCCTAACGGAAGGCTAAACGAGTTTCTTCTAAAAACAATAGGGATTCATTATAATGAGTCAAAAGCCTACGTTATCAAAATGTTTTACCACTCTATGCATAACTTTAACAAAGAATTTTTTGTGCGCGAGCTTGCTAAAGGACAAATTGTCTTCAAAGATAAATTTATCCCAAGTTTTGGAACTATTGCAACAGGAATTCATGGAACAGAGCCGTTGCTTACACCAAAGCAACTCGAACAAGATTTGCGCTTTGCAGAAGCTGCAAAAGCCCAAGAAGCAATCTTATTTAGATTAGGTGGGCTAAATACAAAATACCTCCCTTGTTTGAAAAAATGTGGGAAAGACATATAAAGTAATCCCTATTAAGTGGTGATATGGAAAGATCTTTAGCAGCTATTGTCCTTGTTGGTTCCGTTCTTTCAGGATGTTATTTTGATGAAAACTTCACATATGTTCCCACCATAGATCCTGTTCCAGAAATTGAAGATACAGGTGGACCAGGTGGTGTCCTTGGAATAGATCCAGACCCCGATTTTGGAGGAGGAGATGGTGAGTTTCCAGATGGAACGTACAGTAGTTTTTGTGAGCCAACACTGTTAGCTGAAGAAGGAGCAACAACATTGCCAGGCTGTCTTAGCGGAGAGCAAACATACAGATGGAACCCCATTGGAATTCATGTAGGCATCATTAGTACCATAGATTGTACTGATGAGACAGAACATATTCACCATGCTGGAATTTCCAGTAGAATGCACGATGATGGAAATGAAGTGAGAGAAGCTCGGTTTAATTACGGTTTTTCAGACCCAACTGTTTGTGAACCAGAAGGAGCACCAGACCACTACCTTCAACAAAGACTTAGGTTAGATAGTGCAAGTGTAAGAGTTGATGGAGAATTTACTCCCGCAGAAGATATAAGTGGAGTGTGGACATTTGATTTGCATTTTGCAACGGCCCAAGAAGCTGATAACTTAGATTACGGACCTGTTGACCTCAGCGCTGCCTTCTATTGCCCTATAAATGATCCAGAAACATGCATAGGTACAGTCTACAGGCCAGAAGAATAAAAAATCTTTATCCAAATATTTTCTTTAGAAAACCTACAGAAGGTTTATCTTCTCCTAAATTTTTGAGAAGTTCTTTTTGTTTTTTCTTCAATTTCTTCGGAACTTGTATCTGAACCTTTACCATTTGATCACCTTTCCCGCGTCCATGAATTGAAGGCATTCCAGAACCTTTCATACGAAAAATTGTTTCTGAATCTGTTCCAGGAGGAATTCTAAGGTCAACTTTTCCATCAATTGTTGGAACTTCTATTTCGTCACCTAATGTTGCTTGTGTAAATGAGATAGGGACTGTTATATTAAGATTATTTCCTTCACGCTCAAAGAACTTATGTGCTTGCACATGTACTTCAACAAATAGGTCTCCAGAAGGCCCCCTATTTACGCCAATCTCTCCTTCACCCCTAAGACGAAGTCGCATACCATTTTCTATCCCTGCAGGAATTGTAACATCAATTTTCTTTCGTTTGCGAACAGCACCTTCACCATGACACGTACCACACGTATCGCGCGCAACTTCCCCTTGGCCAGAACAAGTGTGGCATGGTCTTGTTTGTTGAAAAATCCCGAACGGTGTCCGCTGTGTTTGTTTAAAGGTTCCTTGTCCACTACACGTAGTACACTGATCAAACGTTTTTGCGCCCTTACCCGAACAATCAGAACAGCTCTCAAGCTTGTTAAGAGTTATTGTTTGTTCAACACCTTTTGCAGCCTCCTTAAGTGTTATTTGAGTTTCGTAGAGTAAGTTATCCCCTCGTTGAGGCCTTGTTCCACGTCCACGTCCTCCCCCACCAAATAACGAGTCGAAGATATCGCCGAAATCGCCAAAGTTTCCTGAACGAAACTGTGACATAAAATCTGACTGGTCAAATCCAGGATGGCCTGAGCCTGCATTAAAATTGGTCGTACCGAACTGATCATACTGTGAACGTTTTTTATCATCACCTAAGACGGAAGCTGCTTCATTAATTTCTTTGAATTTTTCTTCGTATTCTTTTTTCTTATCTTCAGGAGCTCTGTCTGGATGAAATTTGAGTGCCTTTTTTTTGTACGCTTTTTTTATCTGCTCTTTAGTTGCACCTTTTTCAATTCCAAGTAGTTTGTAATAATCCTTAGTTGCCATGTTATAGTTCTAATTGTTCTTCAAGTTGTTCTGGAGTGAAACTAAGATGAGCAAATATCTCTTTTTCTTCATCCATGCAGTACTTTAAGTATTCTTGCCAAAATCCTTCTTCTGCCTTATAGACTTCTTCAAGATATGCAAAGCGCTCTTTGAGGCTAACAATTTTCTCTTGAAATACACGATAATCAGCATAATGAATTAACGCTTCTTCAAATGAATGTTCTCGTAAGTAAGGATCGCCCTCGTTTTTTAAAGTGAGTGCAAGTTCGGGAAATTCATCCTTAAAAACAGTGTACGCCACTTCATTTTCATACATATCTTTAAACTTGGAACGAAGTTTTTTGTGTTCTTCTATTTCTTTTTGAGATGGCACATACGAATGAAACTTATTTGGCGCAAGTTTTTCAAAAGTAACTGCTTTAAATAAGTCATGAAGAAGAGATGCTACTTGTACTAATTCTTGATTTACCGCAACGCCTTTAGCTGCAAGCTTGCGTGCCAAAAAAAAGGCAACTTCTTGCACTTTAAGACAGTGCTCTTTAATATTTTGTGGCACAACGTACGTATCAAAATATGCCAGTGCTTGAGAGTTTGTTGGAAGTTTCATGAAAAAAGGAAAAAAGTGAAAGAGTTATAACTCTTCCTACTTCTTTTTCTCATCCTTCTCTTTTTGCTCAGTAAATTCAGCATCAACAACTTTTTCATCTTTTGTAGCGTCATTTCCTTCCTGCGCTGATTTGGCTTTTTGTTCTTCAGCTTGTTTTGCTGCAGCTTCTTGGTACATTTTTGTTCCAACTCCTTGTGCAACTTTGTTAAGTTCATCAATTGAAGAGTTGATTTGTGCAACATCGCCCGACTTTTTAGCTTCTTCAACAGCACTCATTTTTTCTTCAATACTCTTCTTGGTTGCATCATCTATCTTCTCTTTGAACTCATCAAGCATTTTGCGTGTCTGGAAGATAACAGTTTCAGCTTTATTCTCTGCTTCGACCTTTTCTTTTTTCTTCGCATCGTTAGCTGCGTTTTGTTCAGCATCTTTACGCATCTTTTCAATCTCATCCTTGCTTAAAGAACCCGCCCCAGTTATCTGGATCTTATGTTCTTTTTGTGTTCCAAGATCCTTAGCTGAAACATGCACAATTCCGTTACTATCAATATCAAAGGTAACTTCAATTTGTGGAACACCACGCGGAGCTGGAGGAATGCCCACTAAATCAAACTGTCCAAGAAGTTTGTTATCACTAAACATGCTTCTCTCACCTTGCGCAACACGAATTGTTACTGCTGGCTGATTATCTGCAGCTGTTGAAAAAGTCTGTGATTTTTTTGTAGGAATAGTTGTATTTCTATCAATAAGGGTTGTGAAAACTCCCCCCAAGGTTTCAATTCCTAAACTTAATGGTGTTACATCAAGCAATAAAACATCTTTAATGTCTCCTGCCATGACACCTGCTTGAATTGCAGCACCTACCGCAACAGCTTCATCAGGGTTCACTGATTTATCGCCATCTTTTCCTGCAATTTTCTTAACCAGTTCTTGTACTGCAGGAATTCTTGTAGATCCGCCAACAAACAAAATTTTATCAACACCGTTTGCATCTAACTTTGCATCTTTAAGAGCGTTCTTTACAGGTGTTTCTAATCGCTTAAGAATATCTGAGATAAGCCCTTCAAAAGCAGCTCTTGTTAAATCTTCTTTGATGTGCTTTGGTCCATTCTGATCAGCAGTAATGAAAGGAATACTAATTTCAACTTTCATTTTTGTTGAAAGTTCAATTTTTGCTTTTTCAGCAGCTTCTTTCAAACGCTGCACAGCAGTCGCATCCTTTAGTAAGTCAATTCCAGTGGATTTTTTGAAAGTTGAAGCCAAATGATCAATGATTATCTGATCAACATCATCTCCACCAAGCATATTATCGCCGTTAGTTGATTTAACTTCAAAAATACCATCCCCTAATTCAAGAACGGATACATCAAATGTACCCCCTCCAAAATCGAAGACAAGGATTTTATGCTCCTTATCCTGTTTTTCAAGACCGTATGCTAGTGCTGCTGCGGTCGGTTCGTTGATTATTCGTAGAACATTCAATCCTGCAATTTCCCCAGCATTCTTTGTTGCTTGTCTTTGAGAATCGTTAAAATATGCTGGAACTGTAATTACTGCATTCTTTACAGGTTGGCCCAAATAATCTTCAGCATCTTTTTTGAGTTTTTGTAAAACCATTGCTGAGATCTGTTCGGGCGTATATTGCTTTGAGTCAACTTCAATTTTTTCTGTTGTACCCATCTTTCGTTTTATTGATCGAATGGTATGGGCAGGATCAACAATTGCTTGGTTTCGAGCAACTTGTCCGACAATTACTTCTCCATCTTTAATATGTACAACACTTGGAGTTGTTCTTCCTCCTTCTGCGTTCGTAATAATAGTTGGTTTTCCACCCTCTAGTACAGCCATTGCTGAAAAGGTAGTCCCTAAATCAATTCCGATTGTAGCTCCGCTTACTTTTTGTTCACTTGTCATGTTGAATTTCCTCCTTGTTGGTATTATCTTCTTGTACAGGTGTTCCTGCACTCACTTTCACTTTTGCGTGTCGTATAATTGTATCATGCAACTTGTATCCTTTTGCAAACTCTTCGATGATAGTATTTTCCTGCTCTTCTGAAGCGACTTTCATCAACGCCTCATGTTCCTGAGGGTTGAAGAGTTTGTGCAAGGCATTAATTGGAATAACCCCGTTATCTTGCAGCATGGTTGTAAGCTGCGAGTGAATTAATCCCACACCTTGCACAAATTCTTCGTGGTTGGCGGTGTTTTTGAGTGCTAGTTCAAATGTATCAATGATTGGCAAGAGTTGTGATACAATATCACGTGCTGCCATTTTATGAATCTCTTCATTACGTTTTTCTGTTTGCTTACGAAAATTTTCAAACTGTGCTTGTGTTCGTTGCAACAATTCTTTCATATCTCCCAAAGGATCTTGCGCAACTTCTTTTCTGCTATTCTTTTTTGTTTTCATATGTTGTTCACCCAAATATATTGCTTCTTGTTGATCTTAAGTCGACCCAGTCTGCTTAAATTGCATTTTATATATAAATCTTTCGGGAAAATCTTAAAAATGCGTGAAGCTTACAGAAATCCAACATGCACAAAATCATTATTATCAACACGCGCAAAACGCACAAGACCTCAGTTAATGAAGAGCTCAAATGGATTGGAGAATCTCTAGGGCTTTTTAGTCTGCGCGACAAAAATAGTAGTTGTTTTCGCATATTTATCGTACTTCTCAAAAAAGCTAGGCGAAATGAGCTTATTTCATCGGACGAAGTTGCACACATACTTGGCTTAACGCGAGGAACAGTTGTGCACCATTTGAACATGCTGCGCGAGGCAGGATTGGTTCTGCGCGAGCACGGAGGCTACATTTTACGCGAGCCAACACTCGAAAGATTGATTCGTGAAGTGCAACGAGATATTGATAGAACATTTAGCGATATGATCGAAGTTGCTAAAGAAGTGGACGCGAAGTTAGGATAGTGTTCTCTAAAAATAGCTTCCTCTGTAAGCTTACTTCTTCCCAAACACGCCTTCTAACAAAAATACAACTCCAAAACCAACAATGCCTGCAACAAGAAGTATCCACCAATTTTGATGCGATGCCACAATCTCTCCATACGGTATTCGTAACGAGCCCACCATTAAACCCACTAAAAAGAACAACATTATCCCTCGAGCTTTTCTCAGTAGCCAATCAATCACACGGGAGAATCCAAACAAACCACAAAGAGCACCCACACCAAATATACCAACAACTAACAAATCAAGATCATGAATCGCATTCACAACATATTCATATTGCCCCAGTAAAAGGAGTAAAAACGCACCAGAAATGCCTGGAAGGAGCATTGCTGAAATTGCAATAAAACCTGAAATAAAAATAACCAAAAGAGAATGGTTTGTAACAAGAGTTGCAGCGCCCGCAAGAACATACCCTACAAGAAGTCCAAGGACTAAAAAGACAATACGTTCAAAATTCTTAGCACCAATCTTATTGTACAGAACAAAAGCCGAGGCTACGATTAAACCAAAAAAGAACGCAAAGGTAACACCAGCTAATTCTGCAAGTAAATACGACATAACACCAGATAAAAAGAATATTGCAGCACCAATTCCTAAACCCAAAGGAATGAACAAAGACCAATCAATCTTCTTCCACTCACGAAAAGAAATCGTGCTTAATGAACGAATGAGACGGTTATAGACCCCAGTAATAAATGCGATCGTCCCACCAGAAACACCAGGAATTACATCGGCAATGCCCATGCAAAGGCCACGAAGAAATAAAAGGATACTCTCTTTGAATTCCTGTGCTTTTTGCATGGAAAAATAGGATTATCAAGCGTATTTAAAGCTTATGCACACTACACTTTCACTTGATTGTTGCAGTATGGACAATACACCCCATTCATACCAGAAAAGTGGTACGCAATAAACTTGTATGTGCAATGTGGGCATTCAAAGTTTTGTTTTTTAATGAGACATCACCACCGAATATTGAAATGAACAAAATATTTCCTTTTTAAATTTTACGTAATGAAGAAATGAACTAAGAGCAGGGTTAAGCAAAAGAATTACTTGAGAAAAATGAATGAAGAAAAAGATAAAAGAAAAAATTAATCAGAAGCAAGCTTCCAAATAGCTTTCATTGCAACAATGATTGCGCCTGGAACGACAAAGACAACTATGTTGCTTAAGATCGCTCGAAGGTATGAACCAACCCCAGGAATTAGTCCAAGGTTAACAATACCTGCAAGCATTAACGCTACTGCCGCGAGCAAAAAGGGCGTTGTTTCTTTTGCAGTTAGGTTAAATAAACCCACCAAAAATCCTAAGACCACCAATGTTGTTAACAGTACTTCTGTTGAAAATAAGTTTCGAAATAATCCTGCAATGATTGCAATAAGTAATCCTGCAAAGAACGCATAATGCGCAAGTCTGTGAAGCTCGCGTGCTTTTGGAGCGGCTGCAACTCTTGCCCTACGGCGTGCAGGAGCTCTCTTGCGTGTTGTTTTTCGTTTAGCCATCGTGATAATCACCTCTAAATAGTGTTTCTAATAAAACTATTTGAGTATTTAAATTGTTTGGTTACATGAAGTTAAGAAAAAGCGCCCCGAGCAGGAATCGAACCTGCGACCTGATGGTTACTTGCCAAACCAGTTTGGGAAGTCCCAAGCAAAGTGAGGATAACAGCCATCCGCTCTAACCGCTAAGCCATCGGGGCATAGTGGAGATATCACCCTGAGCTCTTTATAAATATTTCTTTGATAAAAGAGAAACGAAAAAAGATTAGTCTAACCCAGTACTTCCAAACCCACCACGTTCTGCATTATGATCCATTGATGAGGTTTCTATCCACTTTGCTCTTTCAACTTTTTCAAACCGACCTTGTGCGACCCTATCTCCACGGTTTACTTTGATGGGCGTGTCTAAAAAATTGTACACAGAAATAAGAATTTCATCACTTGAACCACAAAAATCACTATCAATTAAGCCAACACCGTTTGCCAAAAAAAGTCCAGGATAATGTTTTGCAAGTGAACTTCGTGCACTTACAATGAGCACATAACCCTTCGGAATTTCAATAATGAAATTGCTAGGAATTTTTGCCCAACCTTTTGCAGAGATGATTGTCTCAACCCTTGCATATAAATCAAAAGCTGCAGCACCAGATGTTTTATATTCTGGTAAGGGCAGAGTTTTATCAATTCTGTGCACCACTACATCCATTTTATCCAAGCCTCCTGCAAAATACTAAAAATCCAGTGTAGGCCATCGGGGTATACTCTGGTCGTACAATGTTTCCTACAACTTTCCATTCACGCTCAATAAGTTCAGTTACTTCAAGAACTTTAATTGAACTCATCTTAGCAGCATCAACAAATTGTTTTACTTGCATAAGATTTGTAAGATACACAACTAAATAACCACCTGGTTTTAGAGCCTTACCAGCAGCATCCAATACTTCCCACGGATGAGGCAGATCAAGAGTGATTAAATCTAAGTTCTTCTCACTTAAAGAAGTTGCAACATCTCCTTTTTTTAGAGTGAGGTTTTTAATGCCACACAGTTCGGCATTATCTCTCACCACATCAAGATGTGATTGTTTAACATCATATGCAGTTATCTTTGTGACAAGCTTTGCGAGTGCCAAACATAATGAACCAGAACCCGCGCCAGCATCAACAACACTCCAATCACGCGCTAAACCTGTTTTTGCAATAATAAGCCCAATATCTTTGAGCTGAATTATTTGAGGGCCTCTCTTGAATGTTTCCCACAAATCAAGAAAAGAAGGGTCGAAAAGTGCAAGCGAATGTTCTTTATTGGTTGTTACACTTCCTTTCTTTGAAGTTAAATCCTTTACATCGACGATCCCTTCCTGCGAGATATAGTCTTCACTTAATCGTTTGACATAGTACTTTTTGCCCGTTTTCTTGGACATAAGAATCTTTTTAATCTTCATTCATTATTCAAGAAAAGAGACTCACTTTTAAATTTTGGGAAAGTACCAAAGAAACAAAAAAATTATCTGCTTGCAAGCTTGAACCCAAGTGCTAAGAGCAATACAACGATTGCAACTATAAGGACAAGAAGTGCCACAACAAGCGCCACAACAACGTCTTCATAACTATAGACCTTCTCAACAGTATCAACACCCACATTGCTATTGCTCCCAGCAACAGTTGGAACAATACTCTCTTCTGCTACCGCTGCCGTTGTGATACTATTGGTTGAGCCAGTAGTAGTTGTGGTAGTCACAGTTGCATCAGTATCAGAATCATCAGAGCTATCTACTGTTGAACTACTTGATGAGGTAGAACAACTCTGGACCACTAAATCTACAAACTTTTGATCTGAGATCTTATCAAAGTCATAGAATGTTTCAACTTTAAGAGGATAGGATCCTGCTGCAAGCGTTGATGGAACACTAAAATCAAAGATGGCAGTGTGCGTCGCATCAGAGCCAAACCCTTCATCTAAGCTAAATCCTTCATCAAGATCAATATTTACTTGTGAATTTGTTATCCTCACGGCTGCATTATTTTGATCATCCGAACCATAATTTCTTATGTTAACTTTTGCTGTAACTGAGCGCAAGCAACTTACAGTATCGGGAGTGAGAGTTACATTTTCAACACGAACATCGTCCCCTTCACGAATAACTTCAAGCTCCGCTGACCATTCAATGGTGTAGTCTGCTCCATTTTCATCACTCCCTTCAATAGTTATATCAAGATCATATTCTCGATCTTCAGCATCTAATGGCACAAGGAACTCAAGATATACAGAATCATCTCCACCATCATCAAATTTCTCTCCGGAATCAATTACATAATCAAGTTCTTCATCAACATCTTCCCCAAAATTGTTATCGTTTAATTCAACAAGAATCGTTCCGTCAATATCACCTTCACGATAGTTGCTATCAAACAGATTATCTAAAGAGAAATACATACGAACCATTTCACCAGGTTTTACCTCTACATCCGGATCACCATCACCTTCATCATCCTCATCCATGTTTGATTCGTAGTTCTCATTGCGATGAAAGGAGATTCTATCAAGTTCAAGCATTGAAATAACATCAGCATCAAGATTAAAAGTTTGGGTTGAAATTCCATCAACTTCTAGTTCAACAACATTACTTTGCGTTCCTTCATCAATACCAGAGGTTACATCAACTGTAATTGTTAAGCTCACAGTTCGACTCTCACTAGAAGCTAACGTAAAACTTGCATCTGCTGAGCTTGTAAGTTCAGCTTCATAATCAGAATTTAAACCAGCGACACTAAGTGTAACATCCTCAGAACTGCTTCCACCGTTAGTTATAACAACACTATGTGTTACTTCAAGTTCTTCATCGTCATCATCAAGATCACTATAATCGATTTCAAACTCTTCGGAGTCCGAGCTTATGCTAAAGTCTGCTGTAACCATTTGCACCGCGAGAAGCGATACAAGAAATATCATGAATAATATGCTTATTTTTCGAATTCTGACCACCCTGTAGCTATTTTAGAGTAGTGATGGCTTCACGTTATATAAAGTTTTTGTTAGTAGAGAAGAAAATAAGAAGAAAAATAAAAATCTACTTGTTTCCTGCGTAGAAGAACTTCTCAATTGAAACATCCGTATCGCCAAAAACTCCAGAACGAGGATGATTCTCCTGCGGCGGTGCAGGTGCTTGAGACACACGTTGAGCAGGTGAAGGTGGGGCAGCACTTGGTGCAGGTACTGCATCTTTGAGAGGTTCAACCTTTGGAGCACTAGGAGCTATTGCTGCTGGTCTTTGTGCAAGTTCTCGTTTAACTGATGCAAGCTCGGAGTGTAATTGATCAAGCTTTGCTGTGAAATCGCGAATTTTTGAAACTAAAAACTGAGTGTTTTTCTCTAAAATGTCTTTAATTTTATCTTGAGATAAAGAAGTTTGAGCAGAAGAATCTTCTTGAGATGGCGTTCCTGAGTTTAGAGAAGAACTATCAACCTGCAGAGAGTTATTCTGCATTTGGGGTCGCGTGAATGTTACATCGTCTTCTCGCACACGAAAAATTTGTTCGGCCTGCGCGATTGCCTCATCCTGGGTTGCTGCAAGACCTTTTTTGACTAAATCTAATGCTAATGTGTTAATCTTTTGAATTCTATCTATGTCCATAAAAAACCACCTACTCTTTTATGAGCAGAAAGATGCGTGAAACCCATTATATTCTTTTCTATTCTTGTGAATACAGAAAACTGAAAAAAGAGAAAACAATCCAAAAAACCTATGCACCTTGCGTGCAAGTTATAAGTGGCAATGAGAAATCAAGAACTCCACCATTTATGAGTGCAATAAGTATGATTAATGCCACAACACCGAAGGCAAGACCAAAGAGAAAAAACTTGAATTCAATTATCCCTAATTGCCCCTTTTTTGTAAATACCATTGATTTACGGTAAATTTTTTGCCTATTTAAATGTTTTGGATCACACAAAAATTGGCTGAATACGACTAAAATTACGAAACCTTTATAAATAACTTTAAGAAATACTATTTAAAATTACCGATTAGAGATTCTTAAGTAGCTACGGGGGAACAAGGCCAAAATGCGAAAAAAAGGTATTAAAAATTGCCCAGATTGTGGTAGTAAAAACATTTATCATAAAACAGATAGGGGAGAGACTATCTGTCGAGATTGTGGATTAGTTGTTGAAGATCGCATGATTGACTTTTCACAGGAATGGCGAGATTTTGAAGATGATAGGGGTGGCTCAAAGCGAAGAAGTGGAGCACCTTCCTCAGAAACATCTTACGATAGAGGCCTTGGAACTGAAATAGGTACCACAGCGGATTATTATAAATTAGGCAAGGACAAAGATAAATTCTTTCGTTTAAGAAAATGGCAGTACCGTATTTCAACAGCAATCGAAAGAAATCTTAAAGTTGCATTAGCAGAACTTAAACGTGTTAGTTCATACCTTAAACTTCCAAAACAAGTAGAAGAAGAAGCTGCGCGGATCTACAGGCTTGCAGTACAAAAAGGCTTGGTTAGAGGACGTTCTATGGAAAGTGTTGTTGCAGGAGCTTTGTATGCTGCATGCAGACGTCATGAAGTTCCAAGAACACTTGATGAAATGGGAGAAGCTTCTGGAATTGAGAAAAAAGAAATTGGGCGAACATATCGTTTCATTACTCGTGAACTTGGCATTAGTATTAGACCTTCTAATCCATCCGATTATATCCCACGATTTGCATCCGCCTTAAAGTTAAGCCCTGAAACACAAAGTAAATCAGTTGAAATTCTGGAGATGGCGCGAAAGGTGGAATTAACTTCTGGAAGAGGACCTACTGGAATTGCTGCTGCTGCTCTGTATGTTGCAAGTTTAATTCATGGAGAGAAACGTACACAACGAGAAGTTGCTGATGTGGCAGGGGTTACTGAAGTTACCATTCGAAACCGCTACAAAGAACTTATCAAGAAGCTTAAGCTCACAAAGCAAGTTGAGAAAGTGAAGAAAAAATGAACACAACAAAAATTCTTCAGCACGTAAGACGGATCCGAACTAACTTGGATGGAATTGAAACGTCAATTGACAAAAATGATGAACATAGTCCTGGTGAAATTGCAAGTGATATCGCTATAATCAACTCTGAACTCGCAAAAATTCAAGCTGCCCTACAGGAGTAGATCATTTTTCTACAATGCAAATAACACCTGAAGTTCAAGCACAATTAGATGAGCAGAAAAAGAACTGCATCTTCTGTAAAATTATTAGTGGCGAGATTGATACAAAAAAGGTGTTTGAGGATGATGTAACATTTGCTGCGTTAGATATCAACCCTGTTATCAAAGGACATACACTATTCTTAACAAAAAACCATTACCCGATTATGCCCTATATCCCTGCAGACGAGTTCAAACATTATTTTGGGATTGTAGGTGAACTTTCAGCTGCCTGCCAAAAAGCAATGGTGCGAACCGGCAACAACATTTTTGTTGCCAATGGGTATGCTGCTGGCCAACAAGCACCACATTTTATGGTACACCTCATGCCACGTGAAGGGGGTGACGGCTTCTTTAATTTTCTGTTCAAACCAAAGCATGCAACATCTGAAAAAACTGTTGCGATGCTCTCACAGAATTTGCCCATTATGATGAAAAATCATTTTGGACGAAACCCTGCTGAGTGGCGTAATGACGCAAACGTATTGCAAATACCTCCTCATTTAAACGCTGTACAAAAAGAAGACAACGTTATTTATGAAGATGAGAAAGTGATTGTAGTTGTTCCACAAAAAGCGTTAGCTGAAGGGCACATTACAATTTATAGCAAAGAAGAAACAGAAGATATTGGAAAACTTTCTCAAGAATCATGCTCGCACATGTTTTATGTAGCATCCTTTGCTGCTACTGCAGTTTTTGAAGGGCTTGGCGCGCAGGCAACAAACATTATTGTAAAATCAGGAATTTCGGATGATAATCCAAAAGGAGAGCTTGTAATGCATGTTCTGCCACGCTCAGAAAATGATGGTTTGAAGAAGATTAATTGGGAACCAAAACCCGCTACAGAAGATTTAGATTCGGTTGCAAGTAAAATTAAAGATAAGACTTGGACAGTGACGTTTGGTGGAAAGAAAGGAAGTGGTAAGAAAAAGAATGTTGCTCGTTCTGGACCTGAAGTTATTAAAATTGGTGCTAAGAAGAAAGTTGTTGCAACTAAGCATCAAAAACCGTCTTCATCCAAGGATGAAATTCAAAAAGCTATTGAAAGAATGCATAAATAAAAAGTGGGATTTGAAAAGTTTGACAAGCATGCAGGTGGGGATTACTGGGAAAGATATTTTACTGAAAACAAAGATGTTATTAATGTAACAAAAGAGCATATCTCTTCATTTATCTCAAAAGAAAAACCGACTTTTGGCTTAGATATCGGAGCTGGCCCAGGTATAGGGGCATTTTTACTTTCTAGTCTAGGTTTAACTACAACCCTTACAGGATTCGAACCATCTAAAACTATACAAGACAGCATTAAACTTGCACAAGAACTTCGTAAAAAAAGTTCTCCAACCACATACTTGCCAAAACAAGGAGGGATTCAAGACATACAACGTTACGAAAAAGAGCTGTTTGACTACATATTAATTCTAAGGGCCTCACACGAAATTGCTGAATCACTAGGGTCTAAAAAGAGATTTTTTGAAGAGATTTCACGTCTTCTTCCAACACTTAAAAAGGATGGTGTAATAATCATCTCAGAACCGCAATACACGCGAAAAGAAAATTCTATAGAAATTATAAAAGAAGTTCAAGAA
This sequence comes from uncultured Methanosarcinales archaeon, assembly GCA_964498285.1. Taxonomy (GTDB): domain Archaea; phylum Nanobdellota; class Nanobdellia; order Woesearchaeales; family GW2011-AR9; genus CAZCGN01. The sequence goes on along the minus strand of CAZCGN010000001.1, from coordinate 639,359 downwards.
TACCAAAAAATTCGTATCGGGCATTTTCATATTCCCTCAGATTATATTATGTCAACAGAAATGAAAAAAGAGATGAAACAAAAAAGCCTTAGTCTACTTAAAGAAGATATCTTGCCAAACAACAGACTTCTAACGTATCTTAATGACAAAGACCTTAACCTAAAATCAAGCCCGTGCAGTTTTTATGTTCAAACATACCATAAATAACTCTACTCCAACCCTTTCTTCAACTCATCAACATTAATATCACTTATTTTAACGCCAATCTTTTCAATAACTCTTGCTGCAAGACGCGAGCCGAGCATTCCAGACCTTTGTAGATCCCAGTTGTTGCATAAACCATACAAAAGACCAGCTGAATACGTGTCCCCTGCCCCTGTTGTATCAAGAGCACTAGCTTCAACCGAATCTATCTTCTCCATCTTACCATTATGTTGAATTAAAGAACCTTTTTCACCTAACTTGACAACAGCAACTGTTACATGTTTGGCAATCTCCAAAAGGGCAAGCTCTTTTTCTAACCCAGTAAACTGTTTTGCTTCAATTTCATTGACAAACAATATATCAATCTCACCTTTCATGATAAGATCCTGAAAAAATTGTTTATTTCGATTTATTAAAGCAGGGTCCGCAAGATCCAAAGAAACTAAGGTCCCATACTTTTTAGCAACAGAAATAGCATACAAAATAGTTACCTTGCTTGGGCCTTCAAGTTGATATCCTTCCAGGTGTAGAATTTTACTTTTCTTAATGTCAAGTTCAAATATATCTAACTTTTCAAAATGAAGGGCAGCTCCCAAATGAACAGAGAAAGTTCTTTCTGAGTCAGGAGTTATGAATGTGACACAATGACCTGTTGTTGAGTTATGTTTCCGAAGCCTGGAAAGAACTCCTAAGGATTCAAGCTCCTGTACATACACCTCGCCATGTGAATCGTCTCCTACTTTTCCACATAAAATGACACTGCCACCTAATGCAGCAATTCCCTTGAGTGTGTTTGCAGAAGATCCGCCAGGAACGGTCTCAATTTTTAGATCGTGTCCTGCAATCTTTTTGAGAATATCTTTTGCTTTTTGCTGTTCAATTAGGTGCATTTCACCCTTAACTAAATCCATCTCCAAAAACCGATTTTCATCAACTTCTACAAGGAAATCCATCAAAGGATTGCCAAGTCCAATCACATCATTGGTTTTTGTATTTTTCCATTCCATTGTTATGAAAAATTAGTACCTGTAATGTTCCGGCTTGTACGGGCCTTGTTTTGGAATGCCAAGGTATTGTGCTTGCGCTTCTGTAAGCTCATCAATCTCAACACCTAATTTTGCAAGATGCAACCGAGCTACTTCCTCATCAAGCAACTTTGGAAGAACTGTTACATCAATGGTATGTTCTTTTTTCCACAGTTCTAATTGAGCAAGAACCTGGTTTGTGAATGATGCCGACATAACAAATGAAGGGTGTCCTGTGGCACATCCTAAATTTACAAGCCTTCCTTCTGCAAGAACATAAATTTCCCGACCATCAGAAAAAGTATACTTATCATATTGTGGTTTAATTACATCCCGAGCTGCGCCGGACTTTTCGTTAAGCCAGTGCATGTCAATCTCATTATCAAAATGTCCAATGTTACACACAATTGCTTGATTTTTCATTGCCATAAAATGTCTTTCTACAAGAATATTGGCGTTTCCAGTGGTTGTTACAAAAATATCCCCCTCTTTAACAGCGACATCCATCTTCGTAACTTCATATCCTTCCATGGCTGCTTGAAGTGCATTAATCGGATCAATCTCAGTTACAATTACTCTACAACCGTACCCCTTAAGAGATTGGCAACATCCTTTTCCAACATCCCCGTACCCTGCAACAACAGCTACTTTTCCTGCAAGCATAACGTCAGTTGCACGTTTAATTCCATCAACCAATGATTCACGACACCCATAAAGATTATCAAATTTTGATTTGGTTACACTATCATTTACATTAATTGCGGGGAACAGAAGTTTGCCGGCATCTTTCATTTGATACAACCTATGAACGCCCGTTGTTGTCTCTTCTGAAACTCCTTTGACCTCTTTAGCCATTGCACTCCAGTTGATGTTACCTTCAGAAGAAACTTTTCTGAGAAGTTTCATTAATTCTCTAAAATCTTCGCCTTCAGCCGAATACTCTTTTTCTAAGATAGATGGATCTTTTTCTATTTCAACACCTTTATGAATCATTAAGGTAGCATCGCCCCCATCATCAACAATCAAGTTTGGTCCAAGACCTTCTGGAAACTGAAGTGCTTGTAACGTGCACCACCAGTATTCTTCTAGAGTCTCACCCTTCCATGCAAATACTGGAACTCCAGACTTGGCAATTGCTGCTGCAGCATGATCTTGTGTTGAAAAGATGTTACAGGACACCCATCGAACCTGCGCGCCAAGTTCAACGAGGGTTTCGATAAGAACTGCTGTTTGAACAGTCATATGCAAAGATCCCATGATTCTTGCTCCTTCAAGGGGTTTTTTACCCTTGTACTTTTCTCGGAGAGCCATAAGCCCCGGCATTTCCTTTTCAGCAATTATAATTTCTTTTCTACCCCACTCAGCTAGGGTGATATCTTTTACTTTGTAAGCTTGATTCTGATTTTCCATTTTGATTTTCCTCTTACATAACATGTTATGTAGCAGATCCGTCTGCCACATTCTGCCATCCCAACAGAATATATATAAACCTTTAGATCTTTTATTAGACTATGGTAAAGCCTGGCGATATGGTACGAGTTGAGACGAAATCCCAAAAAGAAGAGGGCATTTTAATGCCAAGCTCTTCAAAGAACGTTGTTTTGATAAAACTTTCAACAGGATACAATATTGGGTTTGAAAAAAAGGATGTCAAAAGAATTGTCTCCTTAAAGAAACGTTTAAACCCTACAAAGCCGAAAGGGAAGAAATCTTCTGAAAACAAGAAGCTCCCAACGATTGCGATTTTACATACGGGAGGAACTATAGCTTCAAAAGTGGATTATAGAACTGGCGGCGTTGTATCATCTTTCAAGCCAGAAGATTTAGTTTCAATGTTTCCTGAAATTGCAACTATTGCAAATATCAAATCAGAACTTGTATCCCAAATGTGGTCGGATGATCTCAGGTTCAAGCACATCACACTTATTGCTAAAAAAATCAAAGAGTATGTTGATACAAAAAAAGTGGATGGCATTATTATTGGAATAGGAACAGACAATTTAGCTGTAGCATCAGCTGCCCTCTCGTTTATAATTGAAACTTCATCTGTTCCGATTATTTTTGTTGGCTCACAACGTTCGTCTGATAGGGGAAGTTCAGATGCTGCCATGAACCTCATCTGTGCTGCTGAATTCGTTGTTAACTCAAATTTTGGAGGCGTTGGGATTTGCATGCACGCTTCAGCCGAAGATATGCATTGTAGTATTTTACCTGCAGCCAAAACATATAAGCTCCATTCATCCAGGCGTGATGCTTTCAAGCCTATTAATGCTAAAGCTATTGCAAAAGTCGAATACAAATCACGAAAGATCACATTTACAGATAATAACTATCCCACAAAATCTTTGAAATTATCTCTAAAACCAAAGATGGAAGAAAAAGTGGGCTTTCTTAAAATTCATATTAACATGATGCCCGAACAATTCTCTTTTTATCAAGGATATAAGGGCCTTATTATCGAAGGAACTGGACTTGGGCAAACTCCTGGGCAAGTGCCTAATGATTTATGTAAGATTCATAAGAAGATCTATCCTGCGATCAAAAAATTGATTAAATCCGGTTGTGTTGTTGTGATGACAACACAATGCTTGTTTGGTACAGTTAACATGAATGTATACGATAAAGGCAAAGATTTGCTTTCGTTGGGTGTTGTCTCGGGAAAAGATATGCTTGCCAATACTGCATTTGTAAAACTATCGTGGCTCTTGGCAAACTTTCCACCAAAAGAAGCAAAGAAGCTAATTGGAGTAAACTTACGTGGAGAGATTAATGAACATATTGAATATGAAAAAGAATTTGTATAAGAGGGTATGAAAATGAAAAAAAGTGTGATGATTATAGGAATAGTTCTTCTCTTAAGTGTTGTTGTTAGTGCATGTAACGCAATTCCTGCTGACAAAATATGTGAAGTCAACGCAGATTGTGTTCCTGCTTACTGTTGCCATTCAGATGATGTTGTAAATAAAGAAAATAGGCCAGACTGTACTGGAGTGTTATGTACAGCTGAGTGCGCAGAAGGAACTCTTGATTGCGGGGCTGCAAAAGCATTATGTATTGAAGGTGCCTGCACCTTTGTTCCTCAAGAATAGGTTTGACTTAGAAGACAATGGTTCGCAAACTAGTATTGGATAATGTACGGACGTTTATTCGAGACATAGTCTTTGGTATGGAAGATGGTCTTGTCTCGAACTTAGGGATCATTTTTGCTCTATGGAGTGCTGGTGCCATTCAACATACTATTCTTCTTGCAGGGTTGGCTTCACTTTTTGCTGGAGCTCTTTCCATGTCAGCAGGCTCATACCTTTCATCAAAATCACAGCGTGAAGTGTATGAAGCAGAAGTAAGCGATATTATCACTTTTATTAAAGAAAAACCAAAAAAAGCGCTTAAACAAATGCAAGAAATCTTGCGCAATGAAGGATTTGATAAGGATGAGATTGATGCTCTTTCAGAACATTTTCTAGAACATAACCGTGAAACATTCCTTAAAAATTATATTCAAAAAAAGTTGCACATATCCCCACAAAGATTTGAAAATCCTGTGCGTAACGCGTTCGCCATGTTTGGCGCATTTTCGTTAGGCTCACTTTTTCCCGTATTTCCGTTCTTTTTTGGTGCTTCTTCGGGTTTCATGATCTTTTCTGCCATCTTAACAATACTTGTCTTATTCCTTGTTGGTGTAACTAAATCACAAGTAACCAAACGTCACTGGTTCAAATCAGGAGCCGAGATGGTTCTGTTAGGTATCGGTGCAGGTATTGTTGGGTATGTTATTGGCAGTATCTTTGGTGCGGTTGTGTGACTCTTTAGTTTAGGCTAACTACTTGAGGGTGATTACTTGAGGAATTTTTATAAATAGCTTATCAAATATTGGTTTGATGATTGCAAATCCAGAACCAGGAGTTATTAACGAACTGCCAAATCTAGCCCCAGATAATTCAAGAGCTGCAAGAATTTTGGAGAATCTCGGACTAAACTATCTTTTTGATTTAGGTAAAGGGGGGGAATGTATGGCGTTTGCAGCATATCACCCAACCAAATTTGATGGAAAGCCTGTTGCTATAAGAGTTCTAAATGATGAAACAGATTATTCTCGATATAGTAAAAGACTCAGGAAGGGCCTTGAGTTCCAACGCCAAGTCTTTTCCCTAGGAGCATACGTTCCAGAACCGCTTGATTCTCTCTCAGAAAAATCTAGAGGTGATCCATCCGATTACTATGAAATTCAAGAATTAATAGGAGATGGAATAAATGTAGGTGACCTTATTAGAAAACATGGAAAAATACCTGCACGTGTTGCTCTACGAATTATTCTTCGCGCTGCAGAATCTGCTAATTGTTTTGGAGGCTCAGACATCGTCCACGGAGATCTAAAACCAGAAAACCTCTTTCTTTCTGGCACACAAACATATGTTGGAGATTTTGGAATCTCACGAAAAATTGATGAAAGTCAAACCTCGGCCAGAGGTTCATTAGCCTATATGGATTCGGTTTATTTGAGAGAGTCTTTTAGATCAAGTAACCCTGAACAGAGATGGGTGGATCCACGAGGCCTTTGTGTAACTCTTTATGAGTTAGTTACTGGAGTAAGACCTTTTAGTGTAAGTAGTGTTGATATGGTCAGCGAAACGCTCATGGTTGCGGCTCTTTCAAAACCAATTAAAAAAATTGATGAAGTTACAGAAATTGATTCTGATGAGGAGGAAGTTGTTGCTGACATTCAAACTTTACTCGAACGTGAACTTTCGGCTGACAAAAACAAAAGACACGAGAATATTCATCACCTTACACATAACCTTGGAGCGCTGTGGATGAGCCACATTGTACCGCATGCGGGAGATGTTCAGCGTGAACAAGTGAGGCTTCTTAGAGAGGTTGAAGCGCAAGATAGAAAAATAGTTCTATCAAGAAGAGGGAGATAGTATTATACGATACTCTTTTAAATGTACCACTTATTTTTCTTACTCTACCTATGCGAGGGTGGGAGAGTGGTCAAATCCGCAGGCTTGAGGGGCCTGTCCCTTAGTGGGTACGCGTGTTCGAGTCACGTCCCTCGCATGTTTTATTTTTAGTGTTCGAAAGCTATTATCTTAACACCTATACAACTTACCACACCTTCTAACACTAACAAACCCTAACAACAAACTATATAAACCTTTAACTTTTAATAAAAATCATGTCGTATGGGTGGGAAGTTACATTTGAGGTTGAAAAACTTAACCTAACAAGACCTCTCTTCCTAGAAGGTCTTCCTGGCATTGCGAATGTAGGAAAATTAGCTGTTGATTTTTTGGTCGAAGAATTTAAAGCAAAGAAATTATGTTCATTCTATTCACATAGTTTTCCTCACTCTGTGTTCGTTAATGAAAAGAACCTTATCGAAATTCCTAAAATCGAAATCTATTATAAGAAGTTTAAGGATCCAAAAAAGCGAGACCTTCTTTTCTTAACAGGAGATATTCAACCTATTGATGAGAGAAGTTGTTACGCATTTTGTGAAGAACTTCTCAACATTGCAAAACGATTCAAATGTAAAGAGATTATTACAACAGGCGGAATTGGCTTGCAAAACATGCCTGAAAATCCTAAAGTGTTTTGTACTGCAAACAGTGAAAAATATCTTGCGCAATTCAAAAAGAAAACGCTTAAGGTAGAAACTCAAATATTTGGAGTTGTTGGTCCGGTGATGGGTGTTTCTGGAGTTCTGATTGGGCTTGCAGCAAAACACAACATTAATGGTGCTGCCCTTCTAGCTGAAACATTTGGCCATCAGATGTATTTAGGGATTAAAGGTTCAAAGGAATTACTTCGAGTGCTTGATTCCAAATATAAACTTGGGGTAAACAACAAACGCCTTGGCAAAGAAATCATGGCAATTGAAAACGAAGTTATGAAAAAAACCAAAGAATGGTTTGCTGAAATTGCGCAAGTTCAACAAGCTGGTGCGAAAAGCAAAGGCCACGATGTTCGGTATATTGGATAGAAACTCTACAACAACCCTTTCTTTTTGAGCTCTTCTTGTTTTACTTCACGGCGATACTTACCATATTTATCAAGTGGAGAAAATTTTGCAGGTTTTGCAAGGTGCGTTTTTGTACTACATAAAGAACAAGCATGTTTCATAGTATACTTGTTGCAACTTTGGCAGAAATGAATATGTTTCATTGACCTAATCCTCAACTTCAGCACGCTTTCGGCTAAATGTTGATGTTGAGAGCTTATCGTTAAATTTTTCTAAGAGGGCTTCAACTTTTGCAAGTTCACTTTCTGCTTTTTTGATATCTTTCTCAACAAGAATAAATTTAAATCTTCCACCACCCAAATATGAAATGGTTAGATTTTTCGAAAGTTTTTCAATTGTACTAAGTGTCTCTCGTACTTTCTCAAGACCATTTTCATGATATGTTGTGAGTGAAACTTCACCTTGGAAAATGATTTTTGGCTCTTTAAACTTGTCACGAACAGCCTTTTCAACTTCAGCTGCGATTTTTGCATCCATAAAATTCTTGGCCTCAACTTTGCTTGCAACAATTTCTTTAAAGAAAAGGTACAGATGAGAATACTCATCAAATACCTTAAGAGTTATTTTTTTGTACAGATCTTCTGGTTTTAATTTCAGGCGCTTTGAGATATTTTTCACAAGTTGTTCTGCTTTAAGTTCATGTTTGATTTCATCAAGCTTCTCTCTTCGTTGTGTTGAGTTCACCCTTCTTAAGGAAAGATCAATATGACCTTTATCTCGATGAATTCGAAGAACTTTACACACAATCTGTCTATCAACACTCACATAATCACGAATGTTACGAATACGACCTGGAGAAATTTCTGAGATATGAATCATCCCTGAAGTGCCATACTCTAAGATTTTAACAAACACAGAATTAGGAAATATCTTGGTTACTTGACAAAGGACAATCTCATTTTCGTCAGGTGAACCTTCAATTCGATAATACATTAGGATAGGACCTCAAGAACACGCGCAGTTATTTTTGATTTTCCGCCAGTTGGTGCTACGAGTTCTTTCTCACAGACAAGACAAGGAACAGAACTACTTGCATTTCCAAATACAATCTGCTCGTTCTTACATCCTTCGCATCGTACTTTGATAAATTTGCTTGCTACCATTTTTATACAAACTCCACACGCTTTGCTCTAATACCTGATGCCTGCATGCTCGTTTTTTTACATGTTTGACATGTATATCGTAAATCGGTTTTTTTCGTGTTCTTAGCTCCTGTTCGCTTAAATTTAGTAATTGCTGGTTTAGAATATCTACCTAAAGAACCAAATCCGCGTGCAAGACCTCGCTTTCGTGCTCGATACTTCGAACCTGAAGAAAGGGCGCTTGCTGTTTTTCTCTTATTCTGAGCTACCTTGTGCTCGGTATGAGTTTTACATTTCTTGCATAATCGCTTCTGAACTTTTTTAATCTTCATATGCCTTTAGGATTATGAGCCATTTATAAGGTTTTCTACTTAAGATAAGGGAAATTTAGAGCAATTTTAGCTCGGAACAGAAGGCATCAAGAACTTCTTCGCTCGCTGGACCTAGGCCAACACAGGTTTTTGTTCCAGGTTCAACTACAGTATGGCCCGCATCGGTTATTAAGGAAGCTACAATTCCTTCATCTTTTGCATTCTGAAAATATTTGATAAGCTCTTTTTCATCTGTAACTTTCAGAACAATTTTTGCCATACCTTGGCTACGCCATTCTTTAACATCTTTTGAGTTAGACTTAAGAACGGCTTCAACTGAAGCGTGTGCTGCTTGCGCGCAAGCTTTGCCTTTCGGCAATTTAAGATCTTGCCGCACAAGTATTACTTGCTTAAGATTGTATGATTGCATAGTAGAAGAAAAGAGTTAGTGGTATAAAAAAGTAACTCAAGAATGTTATGACCTTCTTCTGGTTGGGAAAATATCTTTTTTCTTAAGGCGCTCGAAGTCTCTTGGAAGAGCTGCTTTCATTTGAGCAAATATTTCGCCTGCTTCAAGAGTTGTAAAAGGGCACGGACTATCCATTACTTCAGAAGGACCACCAAAATAACTATCTAAGTGTGCATCAAAAGATTCCTTCGTGTCACAAAGATGAAGACAATAAGGAGACCTTAGCCCTGGTTCTGATCCACCATCAAGCGTCACACTCATCACTGATACAGAGCCCGGGTTTTCAGGCCTATCTATCAATTCCATTCTATACGATTCAAGAATTTCACCACCTAACGTCAAACCAGGAGTTGCTGGACCTACAAGAAAATGCTGTTTGCCAGTTAAAGGAGCATGGCTTGGACCTTGCATAAGAGCTAATTCCTTTTCTTCATTCCCATCAATAGCTAGCGTAAGCCCTTTCTTGGCAGCATAAACGAAAATATCAGATAAACTCATTTTTTCAAATATTTTCCCTTACTGCGAAGCTAGATCTGCAAAGTATTTGACAAATGCTGGTGCTTGTACCCACACAGCACTATCATAACTTGGATGAGTCTTTTCATCATCAGTCATAAGCATAAGGAGATTCTCATTATCAACAACACAGTATCGTGCAGATGTTTTCACTGTTTTCACTTCAGCAACTTTTGAAAGAGCAGCTACAGCAGTTTTATTAGCACCAGTTGGTACTGCAATAGTAACCTTCACACCCCGTGCATTTGCTTTTTTAATCTGTGTTAGAAGTGACTCGTGCTTTCGAACAAGACCATTCTTTGTGGTTGAAATAAGAACACTTTTCTTTGCATTCTTAAGTAGAAAATTTATTTGTTCGTAGACTTTGTCGCGACCTCTAAATGATGCTGACCTGTCGGTTGGATCTACAAGTTTGATACCTTCAGTGTGAAGTGAGTTTAATTCTTCAAGAACAGGGCTTGTCTTAAGCTTTGAGAGCATATTACTTTTAACGTTTGCTTCTTCAACAATGCGTTTTTTGACACGCTCAACAACTTCTTGAGGATGAACGGCTAAATATTTGATTGGTTTTCCAATCTTTACAACGATGAATCCCTTTTTTTCAAGTGATTCTAAAACATCATATGCTCGTGATCGAGGCACATTAGAAATGTCTGAGAGTTCGCCCGCAGTTGAAATTCCGCGTGATAAAAGAGCTAACCATAACTTGCTCTCGTATGAGTTAAGACCAAAGTCTTTGAGTTTGCTTAAAAAATCTTTTTGAAATATCATTGGTATACGCTCCCCTATCTATCATGCGCCCACCACATCTTTTGTTTTCGTCGTAATAGAGTATCAGAACACTAAGTTCTTTATAAATCTTTTGGTAATGTATTTACTGGGAAGTGACACTTATCGGGAATTGCAATATTTTTATTCGCCATCTACTGTAAAAAGTGTGCTATCATTCACGAGAAAGAAGCGAGCTCGCGCTCCGGAATCGAGCCATCCGTGGGCATAGTTAAGGGCAGCGAATGCCAAAACAAGGTCCTCTTTTTCGGTGTAGAAAAACTGGGCATCTTGATAGTAGCGTTGTGCCATATCAAAGAAATCTTCTGCTCTTTTTCTCTCATCTGGATTAAAAGCCTTTTGGGCCATATCTAGGGCTTTTTTGGTAACCGAAAAATATTTTTCGACCTTCTCTTCAGTAATTATATTGTTCATAGAATGGGAGAAAGAGGCGTGTATTTAAAAAATGGAGTAAAAATGTAAGAAAAAAGAAACTAAAAAAAGAAAAACTTATTCTTCACCAGGAACTGGCCTTCGAACTGTAATTGGAAGAACGTTTGCTTTGAATTCCTCAAGTGCAATCTGAATAGGATTATATTTGAGTTCTTCAAGCTTTTGAGTATCCAATTTAAGTAAGAACGGTGCTCCCATTGCAAGTTGTAAAGCGCGTGAGCCAACCATTCGAGCTTTTTCATACTTAGTGTATGTAATCTCTTCAGTTTTTTTTGCCATTATGCCTTAACCTCAGCGAGTTTAGAACGCAAAAATGCTGCTTTTTCAAGTGCAATTTCAGCAATCTTGTTTACTTCATCAGCAGTTAGAGGAGTATCTCCTCCTTTTTGCATTGCAGAAATAACCCCTTTGCTATCGCTTGTAATTGTAAGCCGAGCATCAGATGATTCTTCTTCCTCAAGCGTTGGATCAACTATCAAAGCACCGTTAATTTTGTGTACTGTAATGGATAGTGGTTCCTTTGCTACTGGAAGTGCATCTTTGGTTGTACTCTTATAGTCAACAACACCATTTTCAGAATTAAACTCTCTAAATGTAGTATTTTTCAAAGCTGCAATTGCTGCTAAAGATGCCGCATCAAACAAGTTACCAGCATCATTGATTGTTACAATATCTACTATAACAAACCATGCTTGCTCACCTTCTTTGATACACAACTTGTGTACATCAATTGCGTGTGATTCACGAATTCCCCTATCAGTTACTCGCGCAAGTTCAATTGCTTTCATTTGTGGAGGACCTGGATTGTATTTCGGACTTGAAAGAGGAGTTAATTCAGCATTAACCATCAATCCACCTTCAGTTGGTGTGTCTGAGTATGGTTTTTCAAGTGATAATTTTACCCCTGCAAGAACTACTGTCTCACCAATTTGTACGCGCGCAGAACCTTCCGCCATTTTTGTAATGTTTACATCAACAGTTACTGGTCCTCGGTAATCGTTAAGTTTTCGGTTATCAAGACGCATACCCTTTGCTGCAAGAGCTGCTATTGCTGTTTTGTTTGAAATCATTCTTGAGCCTCCGCGGTGTATTTCTCTTTGAGTGCTGCTGCCTGTACTTCGTAGACTTTGTCAACTGCAGCTTTCCCCATTTCTAGTGCTTTTGCAACACTTTCTTTGGAGATTTCGCCATCCATTTGCAAAAGAGTAATCTCTTTTGTGTTATGAACCATTGCAATCGGGACATCTGAGACAACACCATCAAATGCTTCTTCATTGTATGTAAGATCTGCAAGAACTGTTCCATCAACTTCACCCATCGCCACAGATGCCACCATATCTTTCATGGTAATACCCGCGTCAGCAAGTGCTATTGATACCGCAGAGATTGCAGCACATCTGGTTCCAGCATCAGTCTGAGGAAACTCAACAAATACATCAACAACTGCGTTGGGGAAATCTGTTAAGTCCACTACAGGATTTAACGCCTTTTCCATTACCATTGCAATTTCTTGTGCTCGTCTTTTGGTTCCAGGCCTAATACGTGAGCCTGAGCCTGAAAATGGCATCATGTTATAATGACATCGTAAGATACCTGTTGTTGGATCTTGGCTACTTCTTCTTGTAAGAAGCCGAGGGCCATACACTGCTGCGTATGCAATAGTGTTCCCTACTTTGAAATACGCTGATCCATCAGCGTTAGGAATAACACCAACCTTAGCTTCCATTGGACGAAGTTCATCAACTTTCCTACCGTCTAATCGTTTTGTATAGGCCATTATTCTTCACCTCCTTGCAAAGGAGCTGTTTTAGGAGAAGCTGCTGGCTTTCGCATTGGAGCTGCTTGCACCTTCTTTCCTGTTTTCTCTTGTAAGAAACTTTCAATTCTCTCAGTAAGACCGCTCAGATGTGATTTACTCTCAACTTGTTTTATTGCTTCTTCTGCTACAAACTCATCAAGAGGATTTTGTGCTTTGATCCAAATCAAACCATTTTGTCCCACTGTAATATCTGCATTTGTGTATCTCTTAATCAAACTGATCATACTTCCTTGCTTTCCAATAACTCGTGGAACTTTCATGGAATTAATAGAAATGATTCGCCCACCCTCAACTTTTCGTAAGCCAGGCTCTTTCATTGTAACATCAATCAAATTTTGAGAGGTTACATTGTAAATTTTGACTACAACAAACTCGTCAATTGCAATGATGCCACTGAGATCTTCACCTTTCCTAATAAACCGGGTTGATGCATCTTTTACGTTAAGCATTGCTGCATAGGCAGTGTTTGTCTCAACTCGCCATCCAGACATGGTAATGTCAAAGACTTTTGCAATGATCTTATCACCTACTTTTGGTTTGTATGGTCCTTTTAAAGGCATAACTTTGATTACTCTTCCTGAAATCCCTACTAATCCTAGTCTTTCAGAAAAAATCGCATCACCTTCGCGGTATGTATTTTCACCGGGAAGATAATCCATTCCTTGTGCCAATACTTGGCCAGGAATCGCAACACTTTTGTGTTGAGCTACTACTTCACTTTTTGTCATTTTGTATAATTATGTCGCCGCGCGTTAACGTATTGAGCCTATCAATCAAATCAGGCTCAAATCCTGCCGGGACTTCTAGTTTTATGTTCCAATTACCTTGAAAATCCCACTCTTCTTTTAAAAACTTACTGTTTTTTCTTATAAAATCGCCAATTTTGCCAATATACTGAGGTTTAGCTGTAATTTGAAGTGTTTTCATCTCAATTCTCAAAGGGAGGTGTGGCCTGAGTTTTGATACGATATCAGAGAGCTGGTCTTCAATAGGTTTATGCTCTGATAGGTGGATTTTTGCCAGCTTAAGAGCTGTCTCAATTCTTGCAGGGGGATGTGGTGTATTCGTAAGGGGATTAATAGCAATCCGGTGAATTGTATCAATAAGCTGGCGCAATTTACGATTTCTTTCCTCTTGCCTATGCTCAGATGTGAGCTGAATATCACCTTTACGGATAATTATTGCAGCAATCTGAGATATATCTGTTGTTTCGAACACCTTTTGGAGCTCATCTGAAGAAGCTACTTGTCCTTTTTTTGCATCAGAGAAAATATTTTCAGAATGAAGGACCAGAGAAATGTCACTTAATCTCCCCTCTTTGAATTCAAGTGCTTTATCTGAATCGACACTTATTTCAAAAGTGCTCCCGCTTTTTTTAAGCCGTGCAAGAATTATTTTGTCATGTTTCATATGGCTTTAAAGTTGAAAATAAAAGGTATAAAAAGAAAAGGAAAGTTCTTACTTTGCAGCATTCTTAAGTTCTTCACGAGTGAACGCTTTGTATCTTTTGTCAGCAATAGTGATGTACATCCCATCTAGTCTGTCCACGCTAAAATCAGTGCCTAAATATGCTTTAAGAGCTGTTGCTGCAAGTGCAAGACCTTCTTGAATTGTCATCGTTGGTTTGTAGCGTTTCTGTAAGATCTGATCAACTTCAGTTTCACCTTCGCCAATTACTGCTGCTTTATATCCGAAATATAGCCCGTACGGTTCTGTTAAGAAGAGTTTTGGTGTTCCATCTTCTTCAACGCCTGCAACAAGAACACTTACCCCAAATGGTCTGAGACCCGCTGATTGTGTACAGATTTGTTTTAGATCACAAATGTCTTTGACAACTGTCAATAAATCAATTGGTGAGCCGTATGTTACTGCATGTTGTTGAGCTTTTAACTGCGCACGATCTACAAGAACCCTAGCATCTGAAATAATTCCTGATGCTGTTGCTGCGATATGATCATCAATTTTAAACATCTTCTCAATGCTTGCTGGAATCATAAGCTTTGATGCTACTCTCTTATCAGCAAGTAAGATCACTCCGTCTTTGCAAACAATACCAACTGCAGTTGATCCTTGTTTTACTGTTTTTTTCGCATATTCTACTTGAAGAAGTCTCCCATCCGGTGAGAACATGGTAATGCTACGGTCGTAGCCCATCTTATCAATCATTTTCATTGTATAACCCCACTACTTACTTGTATTATCGTTATCTTGCTTGGATATAAATATAGCTTGTTTTTAAAGATTCCGTAACTAGAATGTCTCTTCTTTTGCCTTCTTCAATGTTCCGGAGACCTTCACACTGCGCGCGATAACTGCTTTTGAGCCAATTCTATCTACAAACAATAAGCTCGCTTTAAATTCATCAACAGATGTGTGATTTACTTTTACGATAAGGCTCTGCTTTGATTTATCAAAAGTTTTGTGCAGAACCATTGGTGAGGCTTTCGCAAGACCCAGAGTTCCTACAAAGCGTGAAAAAGAGTTCATAACTTCTTTTGAAACCTCTTCATACGAAAAGCTACCCACAGAACCATTCTCTAAAAGTACTTGCACTACAACGTACCGTTTCCTCACTTTCAATGATGGCCTAAGCTTCATGAAAAGAAAAAAAGAAAACTAGTTTAAGTAAGTTATGTTAGCAAAAAGAAAAAATCAAGCACCTTTTTCAAGCTTTTCGCGCAGATCAACAATCTTAGGATAATACTTCTCTTGTGAGCGAGGTGCAAGCTTTTGATACTCTTTGTGAACGCGCAAATAATTCTTCTTCTGATCGTTCAAAGATCCTACGTGCGACTTTGCAAGGAGTTGTTCAACAACTTTCTCTGCTTTTAATTGCTCTTCAATTGTTGTACGTAACTTACTTACACGGCCATAATATGTCCCCTTATGTTTCTCAGAGAGTTTCAAATAAAGAGAGTACACGCCCTTGTATTCACGCTTAAGCGCTTCAATAGATTCTTGTGAGATGATTCGTGTTGCTTTTCTAAGCCTTCTATGTAACCTTCGTGAAGGTCTTGCTTCCCAGACAACATACACCCCACCGAGAGCTGCCAAGAGGGCTAATGAAGAATAGGCAAGAAGCCCAATAGGTGTTACATCATCAACTGGTGCGCTACCCTCTGGCAATGGTGCTGGAGCAACTTCTGTATAAATGACATCTACTTCATCACAACTACGTGACTGTGTTGGTAATCCCACGTATTCAATTTCATCAATATCGCCTGTCGCTAATTGTGCTTCGCATCTCTGAAGATCTGAACAGGTTCGTGTTTGTACACCATTAGAGCATTCTGACCAATCACCACATATCCAATCCTGAGTGCAGACAATAGCATCACTTATTGTAAAAGACCCGCCGCCTCCTGAACTTCCGCCGCCGCCGCCACCACCAGAGCTACTTCCGCCACTGCTAGTAGAACTACTGCCACTCCCTGAAGATGACGAGCTTGAAGCTGTTCCTGCAACCTTAAGCAAAGGTAAAAAATCCCCCCCTATTGTAATGTTACTTGACGCATTATATGGAATATTAGTATCACCCATTTTATCTCCTGAAATATTCCAAGGGGTTCTATTATATGCTACTGTTGCGTTAGCATTATCTAACCCAACATAATCGCCCCAAAAGTTTCCACCTGTACAGTTTCCACCTGCAATGTTTGTGTAATTTACAACAGAACAACCATAGCTTGTATTCCAATAATTAAATGCGCCAGCTAAAGACACAGTCTCAGCCACATTACGAGTACTATTAAAATAGTTATTGACAATGGTATTGTTCTCTCCTAATGTTATGTTGAGACCGATGGAATTGTTTACAAAGGTGTTGTTGCGTAAAGAATTGTTATCAGAACTTGCAATTGCCACACCTAAACTATTGGATCTTAGAGTATTATTCACAAGAGTATTATTTCCCTTCTCTAAAAGAACACCCGTTGTAAAATTTGTGACGATACAATTACGCACAGAACCATACTTCCCAGAAATGTTAATCCCTAGATTAGCTCCAGAGCCTACAACCCCGTATCCATCACAATCAATGTGAATGTTATCTAATGAAGTGTTAAAACATCCTCCGGCCACAGTTCGGTTTTGATTAAAACTGATATTTACATACTCATTAATGATCCCGCATGTAAGATAGCCTACTACCAGAAGTGGATTCTCATCTCCTCCAGTGATGTTGTGTGAGTTGTTATATGCTGCAAGAGTTTCGCCAAACCCATCAAGATCAACATCCCATCCAAGATAATCGCTCCAAAAATTCCCACTAACATTCGGACCACCTAAAATATTTGGACCATTTCGAATGCTTACATTCCACGTATTGTTATGACCACTTTCTTGAGTGTTGTTAGTATTATTGAAAAAATTATCATAGATAGTGTTGTTAAAGGAAAGTGACAGATTCAAACCAAGAGTGTTGTTTCTAACCACGTTTGTAACAATATAACTTTCATTTATCTGGAGAAACGTTATTCCTATTGAATTGTTTTCAATGGTATTGTTTGTAATGTTGATACCCGTTGCAGGGTCAACGTAAATTCCCGTTGTAAAATTTGCAATGTTCCCATTTACAACAGTAACATCACTATAATTGCTTATGTTTATTCCAATTCCTGTTCCATCTCCAATAAGAGAATATCCTGCAAGATCAATTGTAATTCCCCCAGCATAAACGTTTATTGCTGAAGGAGTAGAACATGTAACATCATTTTCAAAAGTGATATCATGATATGCATTAGCTCCACAAACAGAAGTTGATTCAAGAGAAAACCCAGTTTGCAGATCAGATATGTTTGAGATTTCGTAAAAATTGGACCTTGCAATAATCGTGTAGTTGCTGATGTTCTGAGGAAATGAAGTGACATTAATACGTCCACCACAAGTGGAATTTACATGGCTCAATAATGTAGCATTATTGCAGATATAAAGGCCAGCATCTAGTTTATTATCGTGATACACTCGAACTGTATGAACTGGTAACACTTTTTCAACACCCACCTTGCTAACAAAAGTTCGGTTTACATCAAAGCCAATAGTTAAATTACTTGCATCAACATTCGATTCGTTGAACAAACCAGTAAGGATAAGATAGGTCTTCGAGCTTGACGAATTAGTATATGTGATATTTTGTACTTCATTCGGTACCACTTGAGCATCTATGAGCGTTCCAGACACATTCCCTTGTGCAGAAAGACTAAGAGTTTTGGCATCGGATGGGGCAAAATATTGTCGTGCAACATAGAGGACAAGAGGCAAGGTGTCTGTGTTTGAACCAATAGTGTAGGACGCTGGTTGATCACCAATCCCATCACCCTGATCACGTCCGCTTGCACCATTGTCAAGACCATAGTAATCGGAGTAGAAGTTTCCCCCTTGACAAGGTCCGCCAACTATATTTGGAGCACTACAAGCGTATGTTGTTGTCCATGTGTTCGTATTTAGATCAATGATATTTAGTGTGTTCTCAAAAAAGTTATTATATAAGGTGTTTAGTGATGAACTTGAGATATTAAGACCGATTGTGTTATCCTTAAACCAGTTATCATAAAGTGTATTTGAATTTGAACTAACTTCAAGTACCATTCCTACTGTTGCGTTCTGGATATCATTTGCACTAATTGTGCTATTAGTTACAGTAATTAGTTGAAAGGAAATCCCAGTCACATCATCAACGTCATTTGTGCGGATGAGTCCATTTGAAAAGTTGGTAACTCTTAATGAATCAAGAATGTTTGCACTAAATTCTGAAGAAAGAGTGTTTTCAACAAATGACTGGTTGAAGTAGTTTAGGCTTATATTAAACTCGTTTGAGTTTGTGATATTTAATCGCATAGTCACATTATTCTCTATGAATGTAAGGTTTCTTGAGACATCAATGCTCACATTGTTGTGAATCGTATTCTCTTGTAATATTGCATGTGGAGTGGAAAAGAGTCCAAGGTTGTTAAACAAGGTGTTATTAACAATAGATATCCCTGAGCTCTCGTTTATTTGAAGCACTGGAAGGTTTGTTGCATTGAGAGAATTGTTTGCAAGAGATAACCTATCTGAATCTATTGCAAAAAATCCAGAGATTGTCCTAAATACACTGTTGTTAGTAAAGTTCGTATCACTCGCATTCTGCAGATAAATATCGTAGGTTGTTCCTTGGGAATTGTTGAAAATAGAGTTATTGAAAAATGAATTGTGATCTGCGTTTGTTATGTCTATTCCATAGTTTGAATGATTCATCAAAACATTGTGATAAAATTTATTTGAATTGCTTGATTTGCGTATTCGTATCGCTTCAAGGGCACCAGAAATAGTGTTCCTTGTAACATTCGATTCACTTGTTGTACTATGCATAAACAAACTATAGATATCATTACGTGCAATAGTGTTATCGACAAGAGTCGTGTTATCCGAGTTGACAAGATATACTCCTTGATAGTTGTCAGTTAGATTATTATTCTCAATCCAAGAATCCTGGCTCGAGTACCCATAAACCCCATAAAACTTTTTGTTAAGGTCTATTGTGTTCGAGGTAATATTTGTCCGATATGAACTGATCAAATAAACTCCATTATTATCATCAACTATTGAATTCTCCTGAATGATTGTATCGTTTGACCTAAGGGCATAAACACCATAAAAATTGTTACGATTAATATTATTTCCATCTATAATTTCTGTTTTATGAGAATCTTCCAGTTGAATTCCGTAATAAAAGTTAGAGACATTACAATTTCTAATTGTAACTCCTTCTTTTCCGATTACTTTAATGCCAGCACCAACACCTGTTCCACGAATATAATTCCCATTACAATTCAGCGTGATGTTATTTGCACCAATTGTGATTCCATTTTCGGTGCTACATGAAAGATTGCTTGTAATCAAGGTATCATTTGTTATCTCCTGACAAGCAGAAGCGCCGCCCGTGTTTGTTGTTAGAGGAAGATAATCACCAGGTGTTATAGAGTTAGTATACGGAATCTGTGTATCACCAATCTCATCTCCAGAAGTGTTGTAAGGATAACTTCCCCCACCGATATCTGTCCCACCATAATCGTGCCAAAAGTTTCCACCAGCATAGTCCCCGCCAATAAAGCTTGGGCCAAGTGTAAAGGTACTATTCCATTCGTTTATACTTCCATCATCCTGGGCATTTTGAACATTACTAAAATAATTGTTGTGAATCAAAGAGTTACTCGAAGTAATTATTTGAAACCCAAGAGTATTATCCGAAAGGTTATTGTGCGCAATAGTATTATTGTAAGAACTATTGAAGATAATCCCCCAACTATTGTTTGAAAGAGTGTTGTTGGTAATAATACTTTGATTTGTTTCAATGAAATGTATTGCTATGTTACTTGCAGAAATGTTGGACTGCGAGATATTTATTCCTATAGATGGATCTACAAATATTCCTGTTGAAAAATTGAGAATGTTAGCATTCGTAATGACAATATTGTCATGGT
This sequence comes from uncultured Methanosarcinales archaeon, assembly GCA_964498285.1. GTDB lineage: Archaea > Nanobdellota > Nanobdellia > Woesearchaeales > GW2011-AR9 > CAZCGN01. Next base: position 619,230 of record CAZCGN010000001.1, on the reverse strand, counting down.
TTGATATATTAACACCTATTCCTGATCCATTCCCACTAAGAGTGTAACTTGCAAAATCTAATGTTAGATTGTCTGCCCCAATTACAAAACAGCTTCCATTTACACTGATATTACTTGAAAGTATGAGAGATGTTGTAACTGTAGTACAGATATTTGGAGAGTCTGTCAGTGGTAAGCTATCTCCAATTAGTGAGATATTTCCAGATGAGTTAAATGGAAGAACCCCAGTATTACCAATCCCATCATTTGTAGTATCATTACCGGTATAATCTGACCAGAAATTTCCACCGATAAACGCACCTCCAATTATGTTCGTTCCACGATTAGTGGTTGATGCACTAACTTTTGTTGTATTCCATCGATTTAGATAAGCGAGATCTTGCGCATTTATTCTATTAGTCAGATTATTGTTATATACAAAAGCATCATACGAATTAGAAAGATTTATCCCAACACTATCACCAAGAATAACAAGGCCACTGAACGTATTATTATGTGAACTATTAAGGCGGATATTTGCAAGGGTGTTGTTCTCTATTACAAAGAACTCAGTTCCAGGAGGCACAAGTGTAACTGGGTCGTGTGAAAATGTATTATTGTGTGAATTATTCAGAAATATCCCCCAACTATTGTTGAAGATATGGGAGGGGAATAGGCTTGAAGTCGTAGTTGAATTTGATGCATTTAGATAGATTCCTGCAACACTATGTCCTGAAATATTTACTCCAGTAATATCCACATTTACCGATCTATCAAGTAGAATTCCTGTTCGAGTATTATTGTAGATTACACTACTACTAATATCGGGGTTTGAGCTGTAAAGAGATATTCCATTCACATTATCATAAAAAATGCCAGTGATGGGTCCAGTTGCACTTGAATCTTTAAAATATACACCCGCAAGACCATTTCCATAAAAAGTATTTGCTGTCCTATCACCTATTGTTCCAAATGAGTTTATAGCTCCGGAATCAATTACTGCAACCCCATACAATGAATTATTATGAATTGAATTGTTCCGAAATGTTGTTCCGCTCGAAAGATTATTGTTTATTCCATATTGATTCGAATAAATTTCATTCCCCTTAATGGTATTTTGGTCCGAGGTATCTGAAAGATAAATCCCGCTTACTGTCTGATTGATGATAGTGTTATTCTCAATCAGATTATTTCCTCCACCATTTGCTTGTGGGTTAGCACTTCTAAGCCAAATTCCTTTTTGTTGCAAGCTTTGAGCATTCGAGCTGATTGTATCATTCGTGTTGTAAATTGTGTTGTTAAGAACTGTCGCATCTCGAACAAACTCGCCTAGATAAATTCCTGAGATGTTATTATTAAACACAACATTGTCTTTTATTGTAACGTTCATAGCATCCTTAATATAAATTCCATGTGTGAAATTTTGAATATTACACCCACTAATAACAACATTATCAACACCTATTACTTCTATTCCACGCATGTGGTCTTCAAATCCTCCTGTTCCGTTTCCAATTAAATTAGTATTATTGCAAGACAGAACGGTGTTATCACACACAACTGCAAGACCCTCGCCCCCACTATCTGCGGAAAGATTTGTTGCAGGGCAGATTACTTCCCCACAAACTGTCCCAGGAGTTTGACATGCTGCAACTAAGGGATATTGATCCCCAATCGGATCTACTGCCAAGATTCCACCACCCTTATGAGGAATATCCGTATCACCCAACGCATCACCAGTTATGTCAATTCCAGAATAATCACTCCAAAAATTTCCTCCCAAACAATGCCCTCCAATGATGTTTGTTGTAGAAAAACCTGCTTGAGCATACGTTGAACCATTTGGAAGTGCTGTATCTTGACATGCTTTTGCCAAATTCCAATAACTATAACTATTTAGATCTGAACATGCAGCTAATTTTCCAGTAGGAGAATTATTATAAAATTTATTATTCCATACATTATTGTAGGTTGCAGTAAGCCCAACATTATTTATTCCTGAAAGATTAATCCCACAGACAGTATTATTATCTATTGTGTTAAGAGTTATGTTCGTAGATATTGCAGAATGAAGCCCAATTCCTTCAGTGTTATTAACAAATTTATTGCTCAGGATTTTACTGCCACTGGTGTTAAGCGTTGCAAGAACACCATCTCCAAAATTCTTTATGATACAATTTTGAATAGTAATATTTGTTCTGTTCTCAAGCAAAATTCCTGCTGAACTGTTACATCTACTGCCATTACCCACACAACTAATACTATGATCCTGGCAATCTAGAGTGAGGTGGTCCGCCTCGATAATAAATCCATACTCCCCAGGACACTCATAATCGTGACCAATATTTATTATGTTCTCATAAATGGATATATTACAAGTCCCAATTGTTGTAATATCTACCTCACCAGAACTTACAGCAAGGCCAGTAATAAGGTTAGTATTTTCTGAAACATAATAGACTCCTGCAGAAAGAGTTAAGGCTAGCGCTAAAAGCAGTGCTATAACTGTTACAGAGCCCCTTTTAGATAAATCCATCGTCCCCCTTTTTACGGTGCAAAAACAGCCGTTTTCTCCTCGGAAAAGTAGTTTTGAGCAAACAGTGAGCGTATTTAAATGTTTGCGTACGTGTAACTTTAGATTTTACACAATAGTTTTTGACATTTTTCATCTACGAATCCTCCTCAAATTCCACATACCACCTATCTTTCTTAGCATCATACTTGAAAATAACAACATTCTTCTTCTCTAAGTCTGTTTTGAATAGAAGCGGCTTAGGAATTGTTGTCTCGTACGATGAACCTCTAGGATAGAGTTTACGCTTAAATTCCATGGTTAGAAAATACTTATTATTTTGCTATTTATAAAGCTTACTTTTATGAGAACTTATTTAATTATTTTACTTCTTATAAAAATACTTATATTTAGGAGCGACATATTTATATAGCGTTTTTGATTCTTTAGAGCTGGATGGTGAGTGTAAAAGAGAGGCGAGAGCTGGCATTAATTTTTGGTGCTGTTATTCTGGTTGTAATTGTAGGAATTGTTGTTATGTTTATTGGCGCGCGTGAAAATGTTGCAGGTTCAGCTGTCGACATTAATGTAAATCAACCAAATTATGCGGGGTTCATTCATATTCTAGAGAATAATGGAGAATGGGTTCCTGCACAATCAAGCTTAAGTTGTGATGAAGTGTGTGGAGACCGTGTTTGTGTCCCTTTGCAGCACACCTGTTCTGATTTTTCTATAGATTATTGTAGATGTTATGAGGTGCCGCAGTGAAGCGAGAACATGCACTTGTAGGAGGATTGGTTGTTTTTTTGTTAGTAGTCTTTGCAAGTTTTTTGTATTTCGGAAGTGATGGAAACATTGCAGGACAGGCAGTAGTTACTGGAAACCCATGGGATAACGAATGTGATTATGTTGGCCAACAACAATCATGTAACACGTGTGGCACACAATACTGCGAGAATAGTGACCCAACAACATATTGGATTGATGATGGATTAACTGATTTTTGCACAACAAGCAACATAGGGACCTCTTGTTCGGGGATTGGACAACCAGGAACATGTCGAGTCAGAGATCCATGTATTTTTTTAATTGGAGGAGATACTGACTGTACAGAGTGTAGATACACAACATCTCATCGTGAATGGGGAACTTGTTCTTCTCCTTCTAGTTCAGCTTGTACTTGTTCTGAAGGAGACGGAGGTATAAATTCGTATTCTGCTGACACGCTTACCTGGGGGCCACAAACCCATCCAGACTATTGTATTGGAGGAGGAGACGTTCTTAGAGAGTATTATTGTACTAACAGCGATTCAGAATTCACTTATGTTGATAAAAACTGCGTTACATTACTAGGCGCAGTTTCATGTACTGCCGGAGAGTGTGTGCCACCTGCAAATGAACCTGCTGCATTCTGTGACGACGGAGTGGACAACGACCAAGATGGAGCAACAGATTGTGACGATAATGATTGTTCTGCCGATGCTTTTTGTGCAGAAGGAGGACCCCTTTGTTTTAACGGAATTGATGATAATGGAAACGGACTTGCAGATTGTGCTGACCCTAGCTGTCAAGCAGACCACGGCATTTGTGCAAGCTCTGAAACCACTTGTGAAGGAATAGGAGATTGGGATTGTTGCACAGATGGTTATGACAATGATGGTGATGGAGCACTCGACTGTGCCGATAGTCAATGCAACACAAATCCCGAATGTGATGCTGGGATCCCCATTACAGAATTATATTGCCAAAACGGAGTCGACGATGACGAGGATGGTCTCACTGATTGTGATGACGATGATTGTGATGGAGCATCTAGTTGCCTAGAACCTGTTTCATCATGTGGAGATGGAATTAGAGAAGGGAATGAACAGTGCGATGGAAGTGATTTTGGAGAAGTCGATGATGGCCCAAATGCGTGTGCAGATTTTCTCAATAATGAGATTTACACTGGCTCATTGAGTTGTAATCCTTCTACTTGCACAATTGTTTCAACATCCTGTCTAGTAAGTGGAACACTTATGTGCTCAAATGGAGTTGATGATGATGGAGTTGGAGGAGCTGACTGTGATGACAATAACTGCGTAGGATATACTGGTCCTGAGGGGGTTGTATGCCAAGCGAATGAGGCAGCACACTGCACAGGTGGATTTGATGAAGATGGAGATGGATTAGTTGATTGTGATGACCCAGAATGTTTTAGTTATCTCGCTTGTTTAGATTCAGAAATCTGTGACAATAGTATAGATGATGACGGTGACGGTCTTGTTGATTGTAACGATACAGACTGTGCTTCCAACTCCTATTGTGTTACCGGACCAGAAATATGTGGAAACGGAATTGATGATGATGGAAATGGTTTGACCGACTCAGACGATCCTTATTGTGGAATTGGGGGAGGTGGCCCGACTGAATGTTCCGATGGTATTGACAATGATGGAGATGGACTTGTTGATTTAGATGATTCTGGATGTAGTGATGCTGATGACGATACCGAAGGAGAATGTCCAGAAAGTAGTGGAGCTTATTGCTTGGTTGTTGATACCCCCAACAGTATATACGAACTGACATATAACCTGGATGCAAGCTCGTTCACAAGTGGTGTTTCAATGGCAGCAGACTTTGCTACACTAGATTGTAACGGAAACATCATTTATGGAGATGGTACAGGAAACGGTGCTTCAATTAGAGATAGAACTGAGATTACAATTAGAGACTGTGTTTTTCAAAACTTTGATGATGGAATAGATATTGAAAGGACGCAGAATTCTCTTTTTGAGGACAACATGATTATGTACATGGCTAATGACGGAGTTAATGGTGAGAGTAGTAATGAGGGCAACAGGTTTATTGGAAATACTATTCTTCACACAGGACAAACATCTGATAATGGAGATGGGATTTATCTGCATCTTGGAGCAGATAATGTTATTGAAGGCAATACTTTTGAAGATATTGGAAGACATGCCATAAATTTGAGGTATGAAACGCGAGCAAATACCACAGGAAATATTGGTACAGACATAGGCACATACGGAATAAAAATATTAGGTGGAGATGACCACATCATCACAGATAACACTATCGCTGAAAGTACAGATGGCCTTAGGCTTGAGAGCGTAGATAATGCACAGATTGAGAGAAACACAATAGAGAATTCTCAGTATGGAATTCGTTTTACTGATGCAGTTCTTTCAGCAAGCCTTATTTCAAACAGATTATGTGACGTTACAAGTAGATCATTTTTCTGTACTGGCTCTTCAGGAGGAGCTATGGGAAATGGTAACTTTGGGCTGCAGAACCTAGATTTATGTGTTGATCAAACTCCAAATGGCGCGTTTGTAACATGTTTTGAACAAAATGCCTGCTCCGATGAATTAGATAACGACGGAGATGGACTAATAGATTGTGCAGACATCTCTGATTGTGAAGCACGAGCCTGTGGTAACGATAAAGTCTGTCACAATGGAGGATGTACTGCAATTGAATATGATCCTGCTGCTGCAACCACAGGGCCTATTGAAGTACCGTTCAAATTTGATACATACTTAGATCTATTCACGTATCTTAATACTGGAACTATTGTTCAAGGAACAGGAAGTTGCACTGAAACTTGCACAACAGTTGGTCAAGTCTGTGGCTTTGCACAAGGTGGTATGAATACATGCCAAGATCTGGACAGCACATACTGTACATGTTACACTATAAACTAAAATGGGACGAAAAAGAAAAAAACAACATCCATGGGACGAGCATCTTGTTGCAACAGTACTCATAGTTGCAGGCATCGCCATATTAATTTTACTTGCATCAGTTATGTCAAGCACAGGTAAAGCAAGTTTTTCAGGCACAGTCTCACCCGAAGACATTATAAGTTTTGAAAATCAAAAGACAGTTATCCTCGAGGGGGATGGAAGAACTAAATGCACCTTTGCTTGCGGACGAGAAGGTATGAAGGCTCAAGCAAGCTATCTTAACGGAAATCCTGTTGAGAATGATCAGCTTATTGATGGCGCATACATTTGTTCATGTATAGGAATTGAGTAAACTAATTAATGTATTCTTGATATAAGAAATTTTTGAGCTCATCAATTTTTACGCGTGTCTGTTTAGCACTATCTCTGTTTCGTACAGTAACACATTCATCTTCTAACGTTTCAAAATCAATCGTGATACAAAACGGCACACCAACCTCATCAGCCCGCGCATACCTTCGTCCAACACTTCCTGAAAGGTCAGTATAACAAGCATAACTTCTCTTAAGTATTGTGTATACTTCCCTTGCCTTTTTAGCTACAGGCTCTTTATTCTTAACTAAAGGGAACACAGCACAAAAGAAGGGCGAGATTTTCTTAGGTGTATGCAACACTACATTTCCTCGTTTCGTATCGAGTTCATAGTTAAGATCTAGCAAAGAGTACACATTCCTATCAACCCCAAAACTGAGTTCAAGTACATGAGGGATAAATCTTTTTCCAGTAGCCTCATTACGAACTTCCATTTTTTGTTTTGAGATCTTTTGATGCCCCACTAAATCGTGATCTGTTCGATAGTGCAATCCACCCATCTCAATCCATTCATGCTCTGCTAATTTAATTTCAATATCAAAATGGTATTTGTTATAGAACGCTTTTTCTTTTTCATTTAATTCATATAATCGAAATTTATCTTGTGGAATTCCAAGAACTTCAAAGTAGAATTGTTGGATTTTTGCCAAATGATACACATAAAATTTAGGGAGTTTTGTCTTTACAAGTTCTCCAGCAGTTGTTGGAGTAACTTTTTTCTTGGACCTATCATCGATGCGAACGATTTGCAACTGGTAGCCCTTTACAGAATCAAAATCTGGATGTTTTGTAATATCACTTGGATCAAAAAAGATTTGAAGTTCGGCTTGTGTGAATGCCCGTTGCCTGAGAGTGAGATTTCGGGGTGAGATTTCGTTTCGGTAAGCTCTTCCAATAAGAGCAAGTCCAAGTGGAATACGTTTTCGCAAGATTTCATGCTGTAACTTGAAATTAACATAGGGAGATTGTGCAGTTTCCGGTCGCAGGTATGCTTTTGTGGATGATCCCACACCCATTTCAAGTGGAAACATCATATTCATGACAGTAACATCACCTAATGGCGCCTTACAAGAAGGGCACGCCATTTTGTGCTGTTTAATAAGGGCTGTTAATTCTTCGCAGCTAAGTTCTTCAACTCGTTTTTTGAGCTCTTTTTCAACTAGATGGTCTGCTCTCTCAGAAAAATCACACTTTGTACATTTTACAATTGGATCAATAAAATTTTCCAAATGGCCTGAAGCTTTAAAGACATTTTCATGCATAATTTCAGCCGTTTCTATCTCCCAGAAATTGTCATGTAGTGCAAGAAAATATTTGCGCCACAGGTTTTCAAAATTCTTTTTTACTCGAGTTCCTAAATGCCCATAATCATACAAACCAGCTATCCCCCCATAAATCTCGCTTGATTGATAGATGAATCCTTTCTTTTTAAGGAACGTTGCAAGTTCTTTGAATGTATGTGCCATTGGCTAAGATAGGGAGCTTACGCTTTATTAAGTTTTTGTGAATAGGTTAACGTTTAAGCCACGCAACCTCTTCAGAAGTAAGGTTGAGCTCTTGAGCAAGTTTCTGATTATCACTATGTTTAAAGATATGTTGTAGGTAAGGAATTTGTTTAAACGCTACGCGTGTTGAGGTATGTGTTGCATCCGCTAACTTTGCTGCAATCTCTCTTCGTTTTGCAAGCTTGTTTTTCGCCATCCACATCTTTAAGAGTCTTGAAGGTCTTTTGTACTCAACAAAAGTGGGGCTCTTTTTCTCCTTACTCATGCTAACGCCGACACTGAGCAAATCAAACACATACACAAGGTATCTCCAGTGCTGCCTACGCATAATACGCCGCTTGAAAATATCAGCTCGAGCAATCATTTCATAACTTTTTGCAAGAGCCTTTGCTGTTGTATACTCCTTAGGCACATTTTCATCGAGCCACAACAACACTTCATCAGCTTTAAGGTCAGTTGTTTGAAATGCAGTTTTTGCAACTTCGCTGCTGGTAGCTTTGAATATGATATTAAGAGCATGAAAAATGGTTTCTGTTCGTTTTCTATCAGAAAGATGTTTGAGTTCATCATATGTTACAGTCCCAGCGGCTGCAAGTGTTGTAAGATCAATGAGTGCTGCACGTACGTCTCCATCACATTGGCGTGCAATACTTTTAAGCGCCTTTTCTTCGGCTTCAATTCCTTCTTTCTGACAAATCATCTGCAAGTGCAAGAAAATTTCTGCGTGTGACACTTTTTCAAACTCTACCATCAAAGAGACTTTGCGTAACGCTTTGAATTTGCTCTCAAACGGATCGTTTGCAGTGACAATTACTGGAAAACTTGATTTTTCAAGAGATTTTGCAAGGAGTGCAAGACCACCACGATCTTTTCTTCCTGAGAAATTGTCTACTTCATCAATGAGAATAATTTTAGGACGCATAAAAAGTGATTGCTGACCTAACGATGATTTAAGAAAACTATTCATTGCATCTTTGTTTCTCGCATCAGACGAGTTGAGCTCTAAAAGATCATAATTCAGTTCTTGCGCAAGAGCATGGATGGCTGATGTTTTTCCAGTACCCAATGGCCCATATACAAAAACTGCGTTCTTTTTGATGGTTTTATAGTTAGTAATAAAATGTTTGAGTTTTGCAATATTATCTTCTTGACCTATGATATCTTGAGACGTTTTTGGTGTGTACTTAAGTGTGAGAAGTGACATGATTTAGGAACTATAGCAAAGGTATTTAAGATTTTAGATGGCAGATACATGGTATCTATTGTCTCAAGTCTCACAATATTTTTAAAACTCGACTTTTGGAAGAGTGAAGGGATGAGATTAGGGTTAACATATGCTGATGTTTTATTAGTGCCTAAACGCACGCCACTCAAATCACGATCTGAGGCAAAGATACAATCACGCTTTACTAAAAATATTGTTCTAAACGCTCCATTTGTGAGCTCGAATATGGCCACTGTCACTGAACATAAAATGGCCATTGCCATGGCACGAGAAGGGGGACTTGGGATTATTCACCAGTTTTCACCAATTGAAGAACAAGTTGAAGAAGTGAAACGTGTCAAACGGAGCACAAGTTTTGTTATCAGAAATCCACTTTCTGTTCATGAGGGCATAAATATACAAGATGCAGTGCGCATAATGGAACATCAAGGAGTTACATCCTTGCTTGTCAAGCAAGGTGAAGAGCTGCGAGGAATTTTTACCTCACGAGATTACTTATTTGAAGATGATCTTAGTAAAACACTAAAAGCGGTTATGACCCCAAAAGAAAAGCTGGTAACAGCGCCTGATGGGATCTCACTTGAAGATGCAAAACAGATATTGCACAAGCATAGAATTGAAAAATTGCCGCTTGTTGATTCTTCAGGTCACATCAAAGGTCTTATTACAACACAGGATATCAAAAAGCTTGAACATTGGCCAAACGCATGTCGTGATGGAGAAGGAAGATTACGTGTTGGAGCGGCCGTTGGTGTAAAAGACACGCTTGAGCGTACACAAGCCCTAGTTGATGTTGGATGTGATGTTATCGTTCTTGATATGGCACATGCCCACTCAGATTACGCTATTCAACGAATTAGAGAACTCAAAGCTAATTTCTCAGTTGATGTTATGGTTGGAAACATTGCAACACGCGAAGCTGCCCGAGATTTGATTGAAGCTGGTGTTGATGGTCTTAAAATTGGAATTGGACCATCGCCAGTGTGTACAACACGAATAAAGGCAGGAGCTGGAATTCCACAATTTTCTGCGGTGCAAGAAGTTGCAAAGGTTGCTCGAGAATACGGGATCCCTGTAACTGCAGACGGAGGAATGCGAGAACCAGGAGATTGCGCAAAAGCTATCGCTGCAGGTGCAAGTTCAGTTTTCTCGGGTTCTATGTTTGCTGGAACTGATGAAGCTCCAGGAAGAATTATTTTGAAAGATGGAAAACGCTTCAAACGGTATATGGGCTCAGCATCATATGATGGTGGACATGAAAGGCGTGAGAAATTAGATAAAAAGTCCTATAAGAAAAAAATGAACATTTCTGTTGAAGGCATTTCAACCCTGGTAGATTACAAGGGGCCTGTAAGAGGTATTATGGAAGCATTTTCTAAAGGTCTCCGAAGTGCAGTAAGTTATTGTGGCTCGCGTAACATTAAAGAGATGCAGCAAAATGCAGAGTTTATTCAAATAACGGCAGCAGGCTGGCACGAGAGCAAAGGACGTGGAACGAAATTGAGTGAGTAGGAAACTAGCCTTGCGTGTATATTATTGGCCTGTAAAATGAAGGTCCGCCATATCTTTGCTGATTTTTGCCTAACACTAACTGTGCTGCTCGAGACATTGGCTCTTCTAAGACTCTCGTTCTTCTTCCAAGACCTTTGAGATGATCGTGACATTCGAGTATTCTTTGTCTAAGTTCACGAGCAGCAGGATCTCCCCTACGGTGTTTTTTCATATTTCTAGCTGTCATGTTTACAACCAATTGTTAGTAGGGATTTAAGAATGTTATGACACAATATTATCCCTAAGAGAAAACATTTAAATACATACAAGAGGCAAAAAGTGCAATGGAATTACCAAAACGATATGAGCCTAAAATAATCGAGCCAAAATGGCAATCTTTCTGGCAGGAACATACTATTTTTGCATTCGAAGAGAATAATACCTCAAAACCTTTCTTTTCAATCGATACACCACCGCCAACAGTAAGTGGAAAAATGCATATGGGCCATGCGTTCATGTACACCCAGATGGATTTTATTGCTCGTTTCAAACGTATGACGGGTCATGAAGTATTTTATCCTTTTGGAACTGATGATAATGGTCTTCCAACACAAATCCTTATTCAAAAAATCAAAAATGTACGAGCAGTAACTCTTGGACGAACAGAGTTTACAAACCTTTGTATTGAGACACTTGAAAATGAGCTTCGGCCAAAATACCTCGAAGATTGGAAACGAATCGGGATGAGTTGTGATTGGAGTCTTTTCTACTCAACAATTGATGAACATTCACGAAAAGTGTCACAGAAAAGTTTCATCGATTTGTACAATAAAGGTAAAGCGTATCGTAAAAACGCGCCCATTATGATCTGTCCGAAATGCCAAACCTCAATTGCGCAAGTTGAACTGGAAGATAAAACTGAAGGGTCCACTCTCAATTACATTAAAGCAGAAGTAGAAGGTGGAGAATTTCTCATCTTTGCAACAACCAGGCCTGAACTTACTCCTGCAAATGTCGGTCTGAGTTTACATGAAGAAGGTGATTATGTTCGCGTACACACTTCTTTTTCAGGGCAAGACGAAGTATGGATCTTAAGCACGCATGCTGCTGAAAAATTCAAAGAAGAGTGGCAACTAACATCCCAAAGTGCTCCGTTTAAAGGAAGTGAGCTTGTTGGAAAAACAGTTACAATCCCCATCATTAACCGAGGTCAACAAATCACACACGACGAGGCTACAAAACCAGAGTTTGGAACAGGCTTTGTATACTATTGTACATATGGAGGAGTTGATTGTATTGAGTGGATGCAGCGCCATCCTGGTACAGAATCATATTCTATCATGAACTTTACCGGAAGATACAACGAAAATGCGGGCAAGTATGAAGGAATGAACTCTCAAACAGCCCGAGTAGAAATCCTTAAAGATCTTGAAGAAGTTGGAGTTCTTATCAAAAAAGAAGCAATCACGCATGCAGTAAATGTTCATGAAAGATGCGGTCGACCAATAGAGTTTGTTGAAGAAACTCAATGGTTCATTAAACTCCTTGAAAATAAAGAGAAGTGGTTGGAGCTCGGAAACCAGATTAATTGGTTCCCACAGCACATGAAAAACAGGTACGATAATTGGGCAAAAGGTCTTAAGTGGGATTGGAACATTTCTCGACAAATCTTTTTTGGCGTGCCATTTCCGGTTTGGTACTGTAAAGATTGTTCTGAGCCGATCCTAGCACGCGAAGAAGATCTGCCCGTTGATCCCACACAAGATAGGGCGCCCGTTGATTCATGTCCAAAATGCTCGAGTGAAGCAATTATTGGAGAGAATGATATAATGAATACGTGGGCAACATCATCTCTTTCTCCTCAGCTTGCAATTGAACTTGTTAAAAACGAAGAGATACGAAAAAAGTTGTACCCAATGAATCTGCGTCCACAAGGACATGATATTATTTCTTTTTGGCTCTTTAATACTGTTGCTAAGGCTCACTTACATTATGATTCTTTGCCATGGCATGATGCTATGATTACAGGGTGGGCACTTGATCCACACGGTAAAAAGATGTCCAAATCGAAAGGAAATGTTATTGAACCACAAGTTATGATTGAAAAGTATAGTGCAGATGCGCTCAGGTTTTGGGCTGCAGGCTCACGCCTAGGTTCAGACTTGCCATTTCAAGAAAAAGATTTGCTCACTGGCCAAAAGTTTGTAACAAAAATGTGGAATGCAGCAAAGTTTGTCCTCATGCATCTTGAAGACTATGAACACACAGAAACAGCACCCGCACTTGAAACTTTTGATAGGTGGTGTTTAACAGCACTTCAAAAATTAATTATTAACTCAACACTCAATTTTGAACAGTATGAATATTCAAAAGTGAAGTCTGATGTTGAACAGTTCTTTTGGCACACCTTTTGTGACCAATACTTAGAAATAATTAAAGATAGATTGTATAATCCTGATGTACGTGGTGAAAACGCGCGAAAAGCTGCACAGTACACCTTGTATACAACGCTTAACGCAGTACTTAAGCTTATGGCACCAATCATGCCATATGCAACCGAAGAAATTTATCAATTATATTTTGCACAAAAAGAAGGTGCAAAAAGTGTTCATGTATCCACATGGCCAAAAGGTGGCCAGAAACTGATTGATGAGAGTGCAGTAACATCTGGAGAGTACGGGGTTGATATTATTAATGCTGTACGTAAATATAAATCAGAAAACCAACTCTCGATGAAAGAAGAGTTTGAAGAACTCGTGTTAGTTACAACAACTGCTAAGTTTGAAGAAGATGTAAGTAACATTATTAACGATCTTAAATCCGTCTTGCATTGTAAAAAGATTTCATTCCAGGGAGAAACCACATTAGTTTCCGAGCGTTTTGAGATCAAAATAGGCGTAAAACGGGCATGATTCGCTCATCATTTATAAGGCTTTAGAACAAGCTTTATATACGATGGGCTACTTTAAGATAGCTACACATATTCATAATGTGAGATAAATATTAGGTGAGGTAACAAACAAAAATGGTAGAAGCATACTGTGTTAAGTGTAAAGCAAAAAGAGAAATGAGTGAAGCTAAAGAAGTTGCTATGAAAGGAAAGGGTGGCGTTCAACGACGTGCTATGAAAGGTAAATGCCCTGAATGTTCTACAACAATGTTTAGAATTTTAGGTAATAAGAAATAATTCTTATCTTGTTTTATTTTTCTTATTTTATTCTTTTCTATTCAACTTCAAATCCTTTTGCAATAAGAATTTTTCGAACTGATTCGTCAATTTGGTTTTGAGGGATAATGTTTTCATTTACCGCTTGTGCTACAACTTGAATCATATGGTGAATTTCGTTAGGGTCTTCTGCAAAGTTAATTACAATATCATTTCCAGCACTAAACACCGCGATATACATCGCATCAAGCGTAGGATAAAAATCGCGCAAGCCAAGCATGTTAATTTCATCAGTAATAATAAGTCCTTCAAATTCTCTTTCTAAATTTCGAATAACACTTTGTGAGCTTACTGCAGGAATCCCGTTTGAATCAAGCGCGCCATCAGTAATTATATGGCTTACCATGACACCATCAACAATGGAACTTAGATGAGAATACGGAAATAAATCTTTTTGTGTAATAGAAGCACCGACAACAAACTTATGTGGATCTTTGCTTGTAAGAGTCTGGCCAGGGTAATGTTTTGCAGTTGCAATAATTCCGGTAGATTGTATGCCTTCAACATAGCTTTGCGCTAAGAGCGCCACTTCCTCTTCTGAACCAGGAAATGCACGACATTTCCAAATTTGATCGTCCAAATCTACTACAGGAGCAAAGTTAAGTGTAAAACCAAGGTCCTTCAAGAATTCTCCTTCTTCAACTCCCTTCTCATAAGCTTGAGTTTCTGTTGTGATGTTTGCTGAAGGAATAAACTCTTTAAAATGTGAAAACGGATTATGACATCCCTCTAGGTCAACCGTTACTATGAATGGAATCTGCACGCCATCTTGAAAGCTGCGAATAGTTTTTGCAAACCCTTCTTCATTTTCTTTAGCAAATAGATGTATCCCGCCGAGTTGCATGCGTCGCCAAGCTTCTAAATTATGATCTCCGCCATGGACAACAACCATTTGAGCAATTTTTTGCTCCAAATCCATGGATTCAAGTATAATCGTATTATCAATTATTTTTATTTCATCATGTACAGGAATAAAGAAACCTTTAGCTTTCACAATGTTGGCTGTTCCAAGCAAAAGCACTATAACACAAAGGACAAAAAAGATTTTATGTTCAAGTCCTAATCCTTTTTTCTTTTTTCTCATTTAAATCCTTACCAAAACGGTTGTAGTTGGCAGTAATTGTATGCTTTTGTGTTCAATCGTATTGAAGTTGAGCTCTGGCCTGTTTGACAAACATACATGGTCTCACCAAATTTGGTTGTTACTATATCTTTGATGCAAGAAAGTTGTTTGCGCGCTTCAAGACAGCACCTATTAATATCTTCCCACTCTAGTGCATCGTCCTGCCATAAAGCTACACACAGTTCTTGGTCTCCGTCTAGTGCATACTCTGCTTTGCCTAATGTTGGAAGTTCAACATCAAACAGGCTCAGGAGAAGGAGTACACTAACAAGGACAAGCGAAACGTTAAGAATACCCCACACCTTCTTCTCTACCATCTTAAGCTAAAGAGAAGAAAATAAGTTATATAAAGATTACGAGAAAACAAATTAATCTCTTTGAGCCTATTCAAGACTAAGACCAACAAACCCATCAAGAAGAAGGCCGCTAATTTGTCCTTCAAGAGATATGCTTTCGCTTGCCTGCCTTGAGTAAACCATTTCACCTAAAAATCCTTCAACGGTAAGCTCATCGTTATCAGAAATATCAAGCGTTAGTCTTTCATCAAGTTCAAGGGATCCTGCACTATCTTTAAACTCAAAATCACTAAATTCAACGTCTGACAAGGTAAGTGCACTGAAATCGAGATCTACAAAAGATATTTTCATGGTCTCATCAGTCGAGAGAATTACACCATTTACTATAAGCTCTTGCCCTTCTCCTGCCAAGGATAGTCCCAAGCTATCTACTACCAAATCTCCTTCGAAGTTGGAGATGGTGAGCGTAACAGTTGAAAGGTCCTGCAAGCTCAAAACTTCATCGTTATTAATACGAATTTCCGTATCGTGTTCTTGGAACGTTACATCAAGCAGATCTAACTGAATATTTTCTTGTTGTGTGAGAGGAATTGTGTCTAACGTTAGTGAGAGGGCATGATCTAAAACATTTTTTGAGCTGCTGCGTTTTGTTTTTGTCACCTTTTTAGGTTCTGGCTCTTCATCTGTTACCTCAACACCTTGAGACTTAAGATTGATTGTATCTTTTACTTTTTCAGCCCCAGCATCAATTGTTTCAGCAACATCTTCTCCAAATAAACTGTTCGTAACTGAACCAGTTGGATTAAGTCTCCCATCATTTAAGTAAAGCACCAAAAAAATAGCCCCTACAACAACAGTCGTTAGAATAAGATAATATCGTAATGTATGATGTGGATGTGCCTTCTGTGCGCCCGTGGGAATCATTATATCACCTCTTTGTATAATACAAAGAAAAACCTTATCAAAAGTGTATTTTAGTTGTTTTTATACTTTTCGATTTTTGATAAGGTGTTTTACGCCAATCTTAGGATTCCGCTTGTTCACGCGCTTCACGTTTCTTGTTGATAAGATCTTCAACTAAGCTCATAACTTTACTTGGTTGGTCAACATCACGGATTGAAACTGTATCGGACTCGCCACCTTCAATATAGATTGTCCCATAATTTAGAAATCGCTGTATTCGTGTTTGTTTAAGGTTAATATCGGGTACGAACCCTAACGCAAAGAAATGAATGTTTTTACGCTTTTGCTTTATCAAGCCCTTAATAGAAGTTATCTTTGATTTTGTAATGAGATATTGAAATCCCACAATACGCCTATACTCTGGAACAAGTATAAGAACTGCAATAAAGAAAAGAACAAAATAGGTTAATTTGCGAGGAATATAAATCCCCTTTACACCAAAAACCAGAAGAACGAGAAAAAGAAGGGCTGCTAAAAAATATTCTGTTAAATACTGTTTACGTGACTCGCGGCATTTGTGGAGAATTTCCTCACTTCGTTCGCTTGCTTCTTTTATTTGCCTAACCACAAATTAGAGTTAAGTTTCGAGGTTTTATATATTTTGCCTGAGACGCCCGTGTAAAAGTAAGCTTTTTAAACTCTAGTTTTGTTTCTCTATTCAATAATATGGTTATCAAAAAACTTTTTGGCAAGATTTCTCGCATGGGTAACAAATCTACGCCTAAAACTAAACGTTCCAAAAAAACGTCATCTGGAAAATTCAAAAACAGGTTTCATAAATTTTATCATCTTAACAAAAAACGCCTTAACAAAGAAAGACGTTCAAGTTATTCTAAACGTGCCAATAAAGGAATTTGTGTGAGATGCTCTAAAAAGGTTGTGCGTGGCATTGTATTTTGTACATACCATAAAGCAAAACAAAAGGAGTATAATGCAAAGGCTCGTGCAAAAAAGAAATCGATTAGTTAATCGTGTACCCAGTATGTTTCTGGATAATATCTTTTGCTAATTGAAGTTTTGTTTTGCTCTGAGCGTAGAGGGTGAAAATTATTTCTTTTGATGCAACCGTCTCACCAACCTTTTTATGTAGATACAATCCCGCTCCCTTATCTAACGGTGCTCCCGCCATACGCGCTATTTTTGCTACAACTGAACAATTAATGTTGCGCACTCGCCCTCTTTTTTTGGAGCGCACATGATACATGTGTTTGCCATGAGCCGGAAGGGAAACTTTTCCTTGTGCTCGTATGATTTCTTGCATTTTTGCAAGAGCTTTGCCGCTTTCCAATATCTCTTGTGCCATTTTATACCCAGCCTTTTGTGACTTCGTTTTACCAGCCATTGTAAGTAAAATGCCTGCCATCATCAATGATTTGCCTCGCAGATCAGCAGGAGCAAGTGGTTCATTTTTAAGAATATCAAGCACATCTTGCGCTTCTAAAAGTGGACCAACACCTCTCCCAATTGGAGAAGATCCGTCAGTTACAATTACCTTTACATTCATCTTAAGCCGTTTTCCCACAAGTTCAAACATTTTTTTAAGGTGAGCTGCTTCTTTTTTGTTCGTAACTTTTGTTGTAGGACCCATTGGAATGTCAATAAGTACATGGTTTGCACTTACAGAATATTTTTTTGCCATAACTGATGCGAGCAACTGACCTTCAGCATCAATCGAAAGGGGATGTTCAACTTTAATGATCTTATCATCAGCAGGTGCAAGATTCATTGATCCTCCATGCACTAAACACGCGCCAACTCGTTTGACAATACCTTGAATTTTCTTTTGTGAAAGCTCAACCTTTGCTAGGCATTCCATGGTGTCAGCCGTGCCCGCAGGAGAGGTTATCGCCCGCGAAGATGTTTTTGGAATCGTAAGCCCTGCTGCTGCAATAATTGGTACCACAATCATAGAAGTTCTATTGTTAGGAACACCACCAATACAATGTTTATCAAGCGTAGTTCCTTTAAATTTAAGTCTATCTCCAGTTTGTACCATTGCTTTTGTTAAATCAATCACTTCACGTGTTGAAAGACCATGGATGAAACTTGCGCCAATAAAATATGACTTTTCAATATCAGTTAGCCTATCTTGTGTGATATCATCAGTTATGTGATACAGCTCTTTGTATGAAAGATGTTTTCCTAAAAGTTTATCATGAATATGTTTGACCGATTCTGGTTTTCCAGTGAATGTTACATTAACTTGCGCGCCACGTTTGACTTTGAGTTTATCGATCACTTCTTCAAATAAACCTATTCGACCTTTGTGAACAGCTTTATCACTCTCAGATATATCTAATATTACAGTAGCTTCTTTTTTTCCAGCTTTTATTTTAATACGATCACCAGAATGTAAATCTAACTTCGCAGCATCTTTATGGTTGAGAATGGCAACAAGCGTTCCACCCGTTGCTATATCCATGTCTTTAACTCGAAACTTCACAACATACACCTCGTAAGTATTAGAAAATAACTATTCTACCGTTTATATATGTTGCTGTTAGCAAGATTTTTTCGTATCTTTCTTTTCATCCCTGCACACAACACAGTCCCCAGCAGAAAGATGCTGATCAACCTTGCAATTATCAGCAATAAACGCGCCAAGCTTAGACTTACCAGAATCAAACACTTTGTCAGACGATGCCATTTGAATAGTCCCTGGAGATTTACCGACGTTCTGAATTTTCACACCTTTACTTAACTCAACTTTTTCACCAAGCACAGAATCTTTCAGTTCACAGTGTTCGCCTAGCACAGTTCCAGCGCCGATTATTGCATTTTCAAGTGTGGATCCTGCACCGATAACACAGTTACGAGAAATTGCAGTGTAGCCAGTAATGATTGAGCCTTCTCCAACCATTGTATTCTCACCAATAACAATATGCCCACGAAGAACGCTCCCTTTTTTGACAATAGCACCTTTTGCAATGTCAACAGAACCTTCAATAACAACGCCTTCTTCAATCGTTCCTTTAATTGAACAGAAGTCTTCGCCATCTAACAGCAGTTCGTTCGCTTCAAGAATGTGCCAAGGGTATCCGACAGGAAGCCAAAATCCTTGCAATTCTTGATAATGCATTTTTCCTAACGAAGCTATATGTTTAACAGCATCAGTTACTTCGTATTCGCCTCTTGCCGATTTTGGAAGTAACTTAAGAATTGGGAAGATGTATGGTGTAAAACAATACAGGCCCGTATTAACTAAGTTAGATGTTGTCTCGCCTTCTTGTGGTTTTTCGACAAAATCAACAACTAAACCATCTTTTACTTCAACAACTCCGAACGCAGAAGTGTCTTCTTTTGGTGCAAGTAAAATACAGTTATCAAATTGTACCACATTTTTGATATCTTTTCGTGAAAATAAATCGTCACCATTCATCACTAAGAACGGCCCAGTGATATGTTTTTCAGCTAAAGCCACCGCATGACCCGTTCCCAAGGCTTCTTCTTGTACAACATACTTAATTTTGATATTTTGATACCGATCACCCAAATATTCCATGATTTGATCTTTTTTGTATCCAACAATTAAGATAACTTCATCAACAATTCCTAAGAGCTGATCTAAATTATGAACAAGAACTGGTTTGTTTGCAATTTCAATCAACGGTTTTGGTTTTTCAAGCGAGAAAGGATAAATCCTTGAACCTTTTCCTGCTGCAAGTATTACTGCTTGCATGACTGGTCACCTACTTTCATTACAAAGCCCTAGAGAAAGATCTTGTTTAAAAGTGTTATGGAACGGGTTCAAAAATATCAAAAGCACTAAAATAGCCTCAAATGACCATACAATTCAACCCAAATCTTTATAAATAGCTCTTAATCCCAGAGCTCTATGACACATATTATGCAGGTTGACCCGCAAAAGCTTATTGTACTTGCTTCACAGCAACTAAAAAGCCAAAAACTTGTGGAACCGCTTGAATGGGCGCCGTTTGTAAAAACAGGTATTGCAAAAGAAAGATTGCCAATCGATTCTGATTGGTGGTATGTTCGAGCTGCAGCAATCCTCAGGTCAGTTGCACGCCTAGGTCCTGTTGGCACATCAAAACTGCGAACAAAATATGGCTCTAAGAAAAACCGAGGGCACAAACCAGAAAAATTCTATCGAGCATCAGGTTCAATTATTCGAAAAATCTTGCAACAGCTTGAAAAAGCCGAACTTATCAAACAAGTTCAAGTTGGAAATCATAAAGGAAGAGTTCTTACTCCAAAAGGTGTTTCTTTTCTAGATAAGATTGCTGTTGGAATTGCAAAAGAAGCGCGAGGAAAAGCTCAGTAAAATGGCACGATACATTCATCCTTCACGAAAAAAACGATTAATCAAGCTTGGACGCCAAACTAAATGGGCACCATTCTGGACTGTCTTTAAAATATATGGTAAAGGTAAAAAAGTTCATCCTTCACGCCACACAGATGTAAAACGCCACTGGAAACGTGGAAAAACAAAAGCATAAACAATGGCTAAAGCACAAAAGGTTGATTCAAAAGTTCTTGAAAGAACGTACACAATACCTCTACGAAGAGAGTTTTCTAAAGTTCCTGGCTGGCGAAGAACGAAAAAGGCAGTAAAAGCTGTTCATGAGTTCTTACAAAAGCATATGAAATCAGATAATGTTAAACTAAGTCCTACTTTGAATGAAAAAATTTGGAACCATGGTGGGAAAAATCCGCCGCACCATGTAAAAGTAACTGTAACCAAAGACAGTGAAGGAAAAGTAAATGCTGAATTGTTTGGTGTTGTGAAAAAAGAAACAAAGCCAGCAAAAAAGACTCCAAAAGCAGTGCCTAAAAAAGAAGCGCCAGTTGAAGAGAAGAAAGAAGAAACTTCTAAGGCTCAAGTTGAAAAGGCAGCACCTGCACCCGCAAAGAAAAATCCTGAGGACAAAGTGCAAAAGACAGATTCAATTGAAGCGCAGCCTCAAGACCAGTATTAGTTGTTTTCTCAAGTAAATTTTATAACACATTCAGCTTTTTGAGTAGCCCATGGACCAAGAACTGTTAAGAAGAAACGTTGATAGAATAGATTTAGAATATGTGGCGCTTTGCAATGGTCAAGAATCGGAAGGATCCCACTTTAGACATCTTGCAGGCAATCTTCTTCAAGGAATGAAGGGAGTTTCACATGGATCAAGGTTTGATTGGAAAACGTACAGAGAAGACTTCCTACAATATTGGCAACAACTACGGGTTTATTTTGGTTTAATTACACGATTTGATGATTTCAGACAAGGAGAACTCAGTTCTGGAGAAGGACATTTTCCTGAGGCCCCTTTAAGAACTGCAAAAGAATATATCACCTATGCAAGAGAACATCTGCATTAAGACAAGTAAAATGAATAAAACACAACTTTTTGTGATACAAGAAGAGAAAGGAGAAGTAGGTAAAACACCTTCCAAGCGTACGACAAAAGAGCTGTTGCAGTACGGTATCATCAATATCGATAAACCAAAAGGACCAACTTCCCACCAAGTGTCAGACTATTTACAAAAAATTGTGGGCATCTCTAAAGCAGGCCATAGCGGAACACTTGATCCGGGTGTTACTGGTGTGCAGCCAATCGCGCTAGGCCGTGCAACACGTATCACCCAATTCTTGCTTACCGCACCAAAAGAGTACATATGTGTTATGCACTTGCACAAATCTATTGAAGAAAAAGAAATAAGGGATTGTTGCGCTTCATTTGTTGGTAAGATCCAACAACTTCCTCCCATAAAAAGTGCAGTAAAACGTGAAGTGCGAACACGTGAGATTTATGAACTTGAAATTCTCGAAATTGATAGGCAAGACGTTCTTTTTAGAGTTAAATGTCAAGCAGGAACTTATATTCGAAGGTTATGCGATGATATTGGAAAAAGGTTGGAGTGCGGCGCGCATATGGCAGAACTTAGGCGAACACAAGCAGGGCCCTTCACTGAAAGTGATAATTTAGTCACACTTCAGGATGTGCAAGACGCTATGTATTATTACAAAGAAGGGAATGATACGTATCTGAGACATTGCATTCAACCTATCGAAAACGCGTTAGGTCACATGAAAAAAGTGTGGATTTATGACAGCGCAATTACCAGTCTATCACATGGAAGAGATTTAGCAGCGCCAGGTATCTCAAAATTAGAGAATTTTAAGAGAGGTGAGAATGTAGCAATTCTTACGTTACTCGGTGAACTCGTTGCAATTGGTGTTGCGCAAATGTCTGCTGTTGAAGCAAACACGCAAAAGAAGGGCGTTGTAATAGATGTATCGAAAGTCTTTTGGCAGAGTTAAGATGCGAGTTTAGCTTCGGGAACGTTTGTCTCTCCTTTTTGAAGATCTCTCTCTTCTTGAATAAGAAACGAATCGTACTCTTTTTGAAGAAGAGCAAGTGTTGCCAATTTATGCGCATCTTCCTTCACCTTTGCTTCAAATTCTTGCATTCTGTGACCTTCTGATTTGAGTAATACTCTTGTGTCAAGTACAAGTTTCTTATCATCATCATAAAAGAATGAATCTAATCGTTCAAGATACTTTGAAAAGTTGCTCCAGGATTTGATGTGTGCTGCTTGCTCTAATCTTCCCGCATCTTCTATATGATTGCGGATTCTTGTAAGCAGTGCTTCTAGCCTCGCTTTAGAAAACGTAAGAACTTCTATTTCTTCCTGGTTAGAAGCAGCAAGCTCATTGAATAACACTCTTCTGCGTAAAAGAATCTTTAGTTTTTCTTTGGGGTGAAGTTCTGGCTTTTTTCGTATTTTTTTCAACACTCGTGTTTCTTGTGTAATAAATCTTGTTTCATGCTTTAAATCCTGCTTAATTTTTTTGTGCGCTTCAACATTCTGCTCTGCTCTAGTGGTTTCTTTTTCAACATGCTTCTCTGTTTTTTTCCACTCAGCAATAAGACGTGTAAGAAAGCCAAGAATTTCGGTGAACTCTTCTTGTGAATTTTGTACAATATGAGCTTCATTTCCATGTTGAAGAAAAAAATCAACTTCTGCTTTGAGCTCTTTTGTTTTTTTATCTGCAATAGTATTTGTTGCTAAAATATCTTCAGTAATATCAAGTGCTGCTCTATCTTCTTTTATGGTTCTTTGTGTGTCAATTTGGGAATCTAAAATCTCCCGTCTAAGATCTTCTTGAGTATGGCCTATCCTTCCTTCTATGCGCGCATCTTTAGTAAACGTCTTAAGAGTGCGAAAAAGCCATTTAACAATACCACTAAACCATCCAAACAGTCCCATCTTTTCTACATAGAAGAAGTTTTACGTATTTAAACTTTTACGGCAATTCAATAACTGCGCCTTCCCATTGTGGGCTTACTATTTTAGATGTTCCAATTTCGTCTGTAAGCCCTGCAGTTTCGTGTAAATGTCCACAAATAACAAGTCGTGGCTGCATTCTCTCAATAAACTTACGATAATCTTTGTTTCCAACATGTCGTTTGAGATGATCCAAGTAATCGAGTTTTGTTGCAAACGGAGGGCCATGAAGCATAAGAACGACTTTTTTATCTTTGTACTTTCCGTACCACTCACGGGCAATCGCGCGGAATTCTGGATCTTCCATTGCAAATCCATCGCCACCATATGATAAGAGAACATGACTGTTAAGGTCAATGGCTGACCGATCTACATTAATGCAGTTAGGATACTCTTTGATAACTTCTTTGTAAATGTCTCCTTCTTCATGGTTTCCAGGAATCACATACACTGGTTTTCCAATTGTTTGTAAGGCTTTGAACACTTTGCGCATGTTGCGCTCAAAGTCTGTAAAATCACCTGCAACAAGAACGCACTCAATATCTTTTTCTTTTGAGCGTTTTACAAGCTTCTTTAAAATGTCAAAATCATCATGTGTGTCCGAAAAAACAAGAAATTTCATTGTAAAGAAAACTATTCGGTTGCAGCTTCCGGTTCCTTTTCAAGCGCAACAGGTCCATCTTCACTTGCAGTTGGAACAACAACAACTTCTTCAGGAGCTGCTTTTGCTTTTGCAGCATTCTTTTTCGGTACAACAACTTTGAACTGCCTAACGATTGCTTCTCTTACTGGGTGAACTCCCTTAAGCTGCCTTTTAAGATACATTCGCATTTTGCCTGTAATAATTTCATTCACAAATTGATCATACCCTTGCTTTGCTGCACTTTGCGTGAGTACTTCTTGCATTTTTGCTCTAAGCGTTGTGCCAACTGATCTGTTAGAATTAAAAAGCGCGATAACAATTCCTTTGATAAGGACTTCTTTTTTATCTTTTGTTGTGACAGTAAAAACGGTGTCAAGCCGTGATGTTTTCTTTCGAACCATTCGTTTAACGGATGATGGGATAATATGAAAACCAGTAATTGCCGTTGAGAATTGTTGATCTTTGAAATCAACAAGCTGTAATTGCACATATTTGGTCTGATCACGAAATGAATCGGTCAAATCTTTAAGATTGATAGTCATATGACGTCCTAACGCTGTTTGCGCGTTAGCTAAGTATGTCTCGCCAATCTGTTTTGATGAAAACATTGCAGGTGCTTTAAGCTTGTACCACGTTTTCTTTTTAACTTTGATTTTACTTACTTTCTTTGTGTTTTTTTTCGCCATGTGCAAATTTTGCCAACCCGGAGCGAGGTGCCACACTCAATTAATTGAGGTGCCACTAATCGACTAATTGGCCTCTGATTGTTGTATAGATACCCGAATAGAGCTCTGGATCCTTGGTTATTTAAAAAGGTATTGCTTTTTAATTAGAGATGTCAAGAGCACCAAAAAGACATTTTTACACAGCGTGCCTCTTTCTTTATTTTTCACATTAACTGCTTTTATTGCCCTAACATATGTTACATAGATTTTTGGAATTTGAATTGAGACAATATTTTCTTTCTTTTTTAGTTTTCATAGAATTTTTGGCTTTTTAATCAAATTCTGTTTGCCATAAGTTGCCCAGATTTGGTCAAATTTGGCATAAAAGTGACCGATTTCGCATAGAAAGGTATTTAAAGTGGTTATTTGTTGAAATATACATGGTTTTTAGGGAAAGTATCCTGGATTGTATTGGAAAGACGCCAATGGTACCTCTTCGGCGGCTTTTTCCAGATTCAAATGTCTTTGGAAAAGTAGAAGGGACTAACTTGACAGGAAGCATGAAGGCACGCTCTGCATTAGGCATGGTAGAAGCTGCAGAAAAAAGGGGCGACTTACGCCCAGGAATGACCATAGTTGAGTCTACTTCTGGAAATTTGGGTTATGCTCTTGCGGCCATTGGGACCATGAAAGGTTACGAAGTAATTTTAGTTGTTGATCCAAAAACTGATCTCCTCAAAAGAAATATAATGGAAGCGTACGGGGCTAAGCTTGTTACAGTAGATAAACCTGCCGAAAGTGGAGCATACCAACCTGCGCGAATGGCAAGAGTTAGAGAGTTGCTGGATGAAACTCCAAATTCATGGACTCCAAACCAATACCATAACACAGACAATGCACTGGCACACTACAAATCTACTGGCCCAGAGATTTGGGAAGACTTAGGGGGAAAAGTAGATGTCCTCGTAAGTTCGATTGGAACGTGTGGTCACCTAGCTGGAACTGCAAAATTTCTACTGGAACAAAACCCAGACTTGAGAGTTATTGGTGTTGAACCAGAAGGTTCGGCAATCACCGGAGGCACATATTGCCCATACCTAGTTCAAGGCCCAGGTTTAAGTTTTAGACCAACAAATTACGATTCAGAGATTATTAAAGAGATTATTAGAGTTTCAGACAAAGATTCTTTTACTGCGGCAAGAGACCTTGCTCGTAGAGAAGCAATTCTTTCAGGTGGTTCAGCAGGTGGTGTTATCCATGCCCTCAAAGATATTGTGAAAGGAAGTGACCCAAGAGATAACATTGTTGCAATTTTGGCGGACGATGGATTCAGATATGGAGCAAACTTTTACGATGGAAATTGGATGGTAACACACGGATTGAGGCCTGAAAGAAATGATTCACTATAATTTTTTACCACCCACAGCTTTCACCACAACTGTTGTTGAAGGTTATAGAGACCTGATTAATGCAGAAGTAGGCGGAGGTATTGGGTTCACACAAGAAGCTACGTCAGAAACTGCCCGAAGGCTGATGGAGACATATACGGCAGAAGGCAGCCATCTTTTGCAAGTTTCTGCAGATGGCAGATTTATTGGGAGTGGAGTTCTCTCAAAAAGAAAATCTCCAGTGCAGCAACATGTGGGTGACATCCGCAAAGTTGTTGTCCATCCTGATTTTCGAGGGAGAGGCCTAGGGAGAGGAGTCATGGAAAATCTTGAAGCTAAAGCATGCGAGATTGGTCTAGAAGCCCTTGTTCTTGATGTCCGAGCCCACCTCCCAGCAGTTCGCCTCTACGAGGGAATGGGTTATCAGAGAATCGGAATTCTAAAAGAGTTATCAAAAGTAGGGAGCGAATATTTTGACATCTTGATTATGCAAAAAATGCTAGGTCAGAGAGATAGACCATGAAAGTTGTTGTTCATTGTAATTCAGATCTGTATGATGAAGGGAACGTCCATCCACAGAGCGAACTTACTGTTATGAGGATTATGCATGAGAGGGGACATGATGTCAGTCTTTTCTACGCAGAGGATGTTTTTAAAGATGGAGAAAGAGTTAGGAAGATTAACACACGTAAGTTTTTCGGTGGAGCCACAAAAGATGCCTCAGATAATTATGTTTTTCCAGTTACAGGAGAGCTTGAAGATATGGTGGACGTAGTTGTTCTCAAAAAAAATTATCCTGATAAAGCTCTACTTAAGGCTCTTGGCTCACGTTATGAAGCAAAAGGTACCAGAGTGGTTAATGGTACAAATATGTATGAGACTTACCTTAAAACTTACTGTGCAAGGTTTCTAAAACATATGCCAGACACAACTTATAGTGCATCCGTTGATGAACTTTTAGCTGCATCAAAAAGATATGGCACAACTATTCTTAAACCAATTGACGAAGGATGTGGACGTGGAATTCGTAAAGTTACTTGGGGAGAAGATGATATTAGAAGAACAGTTGATGAAATGACAGACTCAGGATCACAAGTAATTGTTGCCCAGCGTTTTCTAGAAGAATTTGAACAAGGAGATAAAAGAATATTGGCATTAGTTCACGAGGAAGGATGCGATTATATACCCATTTCTGTCCGCTATGCTGCGCCAGGTAGTTTTTTATGTAACCTTCACGCCGGAGGGACGCGGTCTGCTGATGCGGAGATAACACCAGAAGAGATGAGAATCTTAGAAGCGATAAGCCCTCAACTCATTGAAGACAGAATCTTTATGGGTGGGCTTGATTTTATTGGTGGGAAATTAATAGAGATTAACACAATTAACCCTGGATTTACACTTTCAGATACAGATATCCAGAATTTAGATCTTAAAAAAAGAATGGGAGAGTTTTTAGAAAAATTTGCATAGTTACTCAAAGTCCATCTTCCTTGGGTTGGACAGGACTCCCACATTTACTATTTTTGATCCTTGATCGACTATTGGGTTTGTTCTTTTTCCAATAACAATCCCATCATGTGGCGAAAGATATTCTTGAATCATTGCCCCACAAATATCATTAAGAGTCGCAATTATTTGACCTTTAGAAACTAATTCACAACAATCTACTTGAACTTCAAGAATACCACTTTGGTCAGTGTAAATCCATTGAGAGGAAGAACATAATGTTGGTACAGTAAAGTTTTGTTTTGATATAACATTTGCCGGAATCATCTTTAGATGAGACAAAAAGTTGATTATTCCAAAAGATGTTTTTTGGATAAGTTCTTGGTTTCTTTTAGAAGGGCCACCAATCTCTGCTGTGATTGAAAGTATCCCTAGGTTAGAAGCTGCTTCCCTTAATGTACCTGCCCTCCCTTTTTTGTTTAAAATAATTTGAGCTCCGAGTCCAAGAGATATTTCTCGAATTTTAGGATCAGAGATATCTGCTAACAAATAGTAAGGGTTTGTTCTTCCATTCCCGGCAGTATGGAGATCTAGATGAATATCAGCCCCCTTAATTATTTTTTCAAACAAGGCATGCGCATATTGCTCTGCTGGCTTCCCTTCTTTTTTTCCAGGAAATACACGATTAAGGTCAACCCCATCAAAAAATTCTCTCTGATTATTCCTTATCGAAGGGATGTTCACACAAGGTACACAGCAAATACTTCCAGATATCTCTTGCTTAGAGAGAAAGGAGATAAGTTTATGGATGACAAAAATCCCATTAAGCTCATCGCCGTGAACCCCTGCTGAGATTATTATGCGTGGCCCTGGTCTTCCACTACTGAAAGTTATTACAGGTATCTCAATAGGATTATTTGGAAATTCTGAGGATAATTTGACTAATTCTTTCCTCGCAGCTGTTGCCATATAAGGCCCAATATAGTAGTATTTATTACCTTTATGAATAAGAAAACTCAAATTTCCTAAAGAAACAGATTTTTTTAGAAACATTATAAAAGTACTTAAGTAAAGACAAAGGTATGATACCGCACTTTCAGACAACATCGTTTACAACTGCAGCGTCATCGCTCTTAACTATTATGCACTTTCTTAACTCATCTATCGAACGTACTAAAGAACATGAGTTTGAAATTTGGCACAACTCTGTTAATCTTCCAACACGAGGTTCATCCGTATATGCTTTAGCAACACATGCAAAGAAATTAGGTTTCAACCCCGCTGTTGTTGTTGAAAAACAAGAATATTCGTTTCCAGATTATAGGTTCTATAGGTACACAAAAGAAGATATTGAACATGCAACGTTCTCAGAAGAGAACCATATTACAAACGCAAAAGAAGCAAAAGTTCCTATTGAAATAAGAACAATAACTCTGGATGAAGTAAAAGAGCACTTACAACAAAATAAACTCATCCTCTTAAGAATCAATACAAAACCAATTAGTAACTTGAAGCGTAACACTTCAAACTACATTGTAGTACATGGCTACAAAAACAACCATTTCGAAGTTATTGATCCTGCAAATTCCGCACTTTCAGTTCCAGAAGAAGTTATGCAAGAAGCCTTCGAAACATTAGAGACCAAAAAACACAGAGATCATCGGATGATTCTCTTCTCAAAAGCTTAGTAACGAAAATGGTGTGTCGAGCTACCCTACCATAGAATTAAAAGTTGCTTTTAAGAACTAAACTATTAGCCACCATTTTTGGAACGAGAAAACGCCAAAAAACCTTCTGGTGTTTTCCCGTAATCTTTATAAACAGAACCAGCCTCATATTTATAGGAGATGGGTAATAAAAAATTAGGCGTTCTGATTATTCTAACAATAATCTTAAGTTTATTAACAGTAACCTTAGTTACAGCACGTTCCGATTTCTCAGCAACACTTATCTCTCAATCACCAGACCCGGTTGAACCTGGCCAGGTTGTCAAGATTAAATTTGAAATTGAAAATGCAGGGGATGAAACTACTGAAGATATCACAGCAACATTGCATTATAATTACCCTTTCGAGCTCTATGGTGAAGAGGCCACACGAAATCTTGGAAAAGTTCGTTCAACAACAAGTGGGGCTGACACAATAATTGTTGAATATAATCTTAAAGTTGATGATCTTGCAAATGAAGGATTACATGAAATCAACTTACAGATTGAAGAAGGTGCAGGCTCCCTTCTTTTTGAAGATATTTATTTAGACATTCAAACACATGATGCTATTCTTGAGATTTCATCCGTTGAAATAAGTCCCGCGTACATCTCGCCTGGTGAAAATGCGCAAGTAACAGTTATGATTAAAAACCTTGCAGACTCCCTGCTTAAAGATATTATTTTCGCGCTTGATTTTACCGATGACGATCTGCCTCTTGCACCATACCAAAGCTCATCAGAAAGACGAGTTGCAAACATTGAAACAGATTTTCAAAGGTCATTAACATTTAACATTATTGCAGAACCTGACGCGACACAAGGCCTCTACAAAGTTCCGTTAACCATCACATACAATGATGAAAAAGGAAATGCATACAACACAACTGACGTTTTAGCATTACAGATAGGAAAAGTGCCTTCTCTTCAAACACATATTAAAAAAACAACAATTCACAAAGCAAAAACGCCAGGAACAATTACAATTGAAGTTGCTAACAGTGGTGTAAGTGACGTTAAATATGTGGAAATTGAACTTATTGAAGCTGAAGAATACCAACTTCTCTCGCCAACAAACTATTTTTATATTGGAGATATTGACTCTGACGATACTGAAAGTGAAGAAATTTCTCTGTACGTTTCTAAAAAAGTGGATGAAGTGAGAATTCCTCTTAGATTAACGTATTCAGATGGAAATAACCAAGCATATGAAAAAGTCATTTCTCTCTCCTTACCACTTTACTCAAATAGACAACTCAAAAAGTTCGGTCTTGCTGAAGAAAAAGGGTCTCTTTTCACATATCTTATTATACTTCTCGCTCTAGGAGGTGGTGCATATTACTATAGAAAACGAAAAAAGAGTAAAAAATGATTAAAGACTATTTCCTTCTCGCATTTAATAACGCCTCAAAACGTAGGCTCAGATCCATTCTTACGATGATTGGTATTTTCGTTGGTATTGCAGCAATTGTAGGACTTATCTCACTTTCAGGAGGCTTACGCGAAGCTATCGAGGACCAATTCATTTCGTTGGGCACAAATAAACTTGTTGTACAAGCCGCTGGAGGCGGGTTTGGCCCACCTGGAACTGCTGTTGCAAACCCGTTAACTGAAGATGACAAAAAAGCGATTGAAAAAACACGTGGAGTTGACATTGCTGTTGGAAGACTAATACGTATTGTGCAACTTGAAAAAAATGATGAAGTACGGTTTGGCTACGCCATAACAATGCCAAAAGGAACCCAGGGAAGAGAACTTGCAATAGAAGCAAACAATTATGACATTGCCCAAGGAGATTTTTTCACAAAGGATGATGGGTTTGAAGTTGTGGTTGGCGCTTCATTTGCAGAAAACTTTTTTGAAAAACCGCTTGAAGTTCGCGATAGAGTTGCGATCCAAGGAAGAATGTTCAAAATTGCAGGCATCCTAGACAAATCAGGAAATCCACAACAGGATTCAACCATTGTGTTACCCGAAGATACTATGCGTTTAATTCTTAATATTCCTGATGCGTTCGATATTATCCCACTTCAAATACAAGAAGGAGAAAACATCGAAACCGTTGCTGCAAGAGTTGAAAAAGAACTTCGTACATCCCGAGAAGTTGAAGAAGGAAAAGAAGATTTCACAGTTGAAACCCCTGGACAACTTGTTGCAACACTTAACAGCATTTTACTTATCATCCAAGGTGTTCTTGTAGGTATTGCTGCAATCTCGCTTGTTGTTGGAGGCATTGGTATTATGAACACTATGTACACAGCTGTTGTTGAGAGAACAAAAGAAATTGGAATTCTTAAGGCAATTGGCGCAACAAAACGCAAAATTCAGTTACTGTTTATGATTGAAGCTGGAATGCTCGGAACAATCGGCGGAATTATTGGTATCATCTTAGGTTTTTCCATAAGTAAAGGTGTTGAGCTTCTTGCATTTCAAATTTACCAAAGCCCACTTATTCAAGCACAGTTTAGTCTCACACTTTTGTTTGGAGCACTCATTTTCTCATTCTTGCTTGGCGCGATATCTGGTCTTCTTCCAGCATACCAAGCATCGCAACTCGAAGTTGTGGAGGCGCTCAGAAAATGATGAAAGATCTTATCAAAATTCCGTTTGAACAAATTCGCCACAGAAAACTGCGGGCACTTTTAACATTGCTTGGAATCATTATAGGAATGGCGGCTGTTGTCTCATTAATATCGTTAGGGCAAGGTTTAGAAAATGCTATTGCAGAACAGTTTGCAACGCTCGGGAACGATAAACTTATTGTAACAGCTAAAGGTAACGCGCTTACAGCTGGTTTAAGTATTGATGCAATTAAAATAACAACCGATGATTTAGAAGTTGCAAACAGAGTCCAAGGTATTAAACAAACTGCAGGATTTATTTTCACAACAGCAAAAATTGAGTTTAATGATAATGTTAGGTACTTTTACGTGTTCGGAGCTCCACCTGACCCAGAACAAAGAAAACTTATTGGAGAAACACAAAACTACAAGCTTGCAATCGGAAGAACCATTGAAAAAAGCGACAATTTCAAAGCGGTTGCAGGGTCCCAGTACACAACACCTGGACTCTTTGACAAAGCACTTGAGACGGGAGATACATTAACAATTCAAGATACTGAAATAAAAATTATAGGGTTTTGGGAAAAGATTGGCTCACCAGACGATGATAGAGCACTTCATCTTCCGCTCGAAACATACTGGGACATTTTTGATAATAAAGATGAGCTGGGGATGATTATTGCGCAAACCCAGCCAGGCGAAGATCCTAACAAAGTAGCTGAACGTCTTGAAAAAGATCTGCGAAAATCTCGTGATCTTAAGGAAGGAAAAGAAGATTTCACAATTCAAACACCAGAACAATTCCAAGAAAGTTTTGCGATCGTTTTAACCATTGTGCAGATTGTTGTGTTAGGAGTTGCAGGAATTTCGCTTCTTGTCGGAGGCGTGGGTATCATGAACACTATGTACACCTCAGTACTTGAAAGAACAAAAGAGATTGGTGTTTTAAAAGCGCTTGGCGCGCAAAAAAAGCACATCTTGTTTCTCTTTTTAATAGAATCTGGCTTTTACGGATTAGGTGGAGGCGTTCTTGGAGGAATCATCGGAATCGCTATTGCAAAATTAGTCGAACTCCTCTTCACCCTTGCTGTAGGTCCAGCATTTTTACTAATAAAAATCGATGCAACACTTATTATAGGAACCATACTTTTCTCCTTTATAGTAGGGTGCATATCAGGTCTTGCCCCTGCACGTAGAGCGTCGAAATTGGACCCAGTTGAAAGTTTACGGTATGAATAAAAATGGCAAAAAAAACACTCATTGAACTCAAAAATGTATGGAAAACATACCAAGTAGGCTCTGTTCCTCTTGATGTTCTGAAAGGAATAAACCTTGAAATTAAGAAAGGCGAGTTTGTTGCGATCGTGGGGCCCTCAGGGTGCGGGAAATCTACTCTTATGAATCAAGTTGGTCTTCTTGACACACCAACAAAAGGAAAACTTCTTTTAGAAAAAAAAGATATCTCAAAATTTGATGAATCACAGCTTGCCTATATTAGGGGAAAAAGAATCGGGTTCATTTTTCAACAGTTTAATTTGATCCACACCCTCTCGGCACTTGAAAATGTAACTCTTCCCACTATTTTTCAAGGAAAAGATAAGCAGAAAAGTACTTTGCGCGCAACACAGCTCTTAACACAACTCGGTCTTGGTGAGAGATTGCACCATAAACCTAACGAACTTTCAGGTGGACAGCAACAACGTGTTGCGATCGCACGAGCCCTCATTAACGATCCTGAAATTATCTTAGCTGATGAACCGACTGGAAATTTAGATTCCGTTTCAGGAAAACAGATTATGGACTTACTTCAAAATTTTCATGGAAAAGAAAAAAAAACGATTGTTCTTATAACCCATGATTTGCACCTTGTCAAATCAGCACAGCGCATTGTTCATCTTAAGGATGGAAATATTCTCAAAATAGAAAAGGCATGATGGGGTCTGCACATTGCAAATAGTGTATCACAACACCTATTTCTAGGATTATTTTATGCATATCTATCGCCTAAACAAGCTAAAAATTTATAAATCACTTTGGACAAAATTTTGCTTGGGTGAGAAGTTTATGGAACAAAAAGGTTTAGATGAAATTAATGAATCCTTCTTGGGCGAAGAAATACTTGATGAAGAAGTAGTCCTAGATCCTAAAGTTAAAAAGCCAGCGAAAAGCAAAGCTGCAGAAACGAAGAAAAAGGTAGCTGCAAAGAAAGCGGCACCAAAAAAGACAACAACGAAAATGGAAACAAAACCAGAACCAATTCCTGAGGTGCAAATAGTTCAGGAAGAAAAAAAGCCAGCGAAAATTACGGTAAACGATGTTCAAGAAAAAAAGGTAGAAAAAACATCTGAAATTAAAATTGAAAGTGCAACGGCAAAACAAGCACCAGTAAATCCTTGGGAAGAAGAGGAAAATACTGGATTTTTCAAAGAAGCTTCAACATGGAAAGCACTTACTGGAATTTTAATCATTCTTCTTATCTTTTCTGTCTTTACTGGAGGATTTAGTTTGTCTGATTCAACAGGAGCTGCAGTTGGAGTTCCTAGTGAGACAATTTCTCTTAATGAAGCTGAACAAAAAGCACTTAGCTATGTGAACAGCGAGCTTTTAGTACCGCCGTTTGTAGCAGAGATTGAGTCTTCGCAAGAACTAGATTCTCTGTATCAAGTTACATTACTTGTTGCAGGACAAAGTGTAGATTCCTACATCACAAAGAATGGTGAACTATTTTTCCCGCAAGGGTTTCCTACAAACGACGTAAACAGCGCGCCAACTGAATTGCAAGAACCTGTTGCAGCAATAGAACCATCTATTGATGATGATCCAATGAAAGGTGATGTTACAGCACCAATAACAATCATCGAATTTAGCGATTTTGAATGTGGATTTTGTGGACAATTTTTCACAGAAACCCTGCCTGAAATTCAGGAAAAATATATTGATACTGGAAAGGTGCGCCTTGTGTACCGAGATTTTCCGCTTGAAATTCATCCAAATGCGCACTCAGCATCACTTGCTGCACAGTGTGCAAATGATCAAGGAAAGTTCTGGGAGTACCACGATGCATTATTCGAAAATCAAGCAGCTTTAAGCGAAGACCTATATGTTTCACTTGCAACAACTCTTGGCCTAGATGCATCAGAATTTAGTGAATGTCTTGCAACTGAAAAGCACGCAGATGAAGTGAACGCTGATTTTACTGATGGAACTGCGTTAGGTGTTACAGGAACTCCTGCTTTTTTTGTGAACGGAAAGGCAATTTCAGGCGCTCAACCATTTTCAGTATTCGAAGCTGAAATTGAAGGGATCTTAGCTGCAATGGAAACCAGCGAACCAGTTATTGAGGTAGTTGAAGAAGCTTCTGAGCCAATAGTAGAGGAAGTTGTAGCCCCAGTTGTTGAAGAACCTGTTGTAACAACTCAAGTTGTGGAAGTTGATATGAGCGCGAGAAAATGGCTTTTCAATCCGCGAAAAATTACTGTTAATCAGGGTGATACACTTAGGTTAACAATCACTCCGCAGGGCCTTGATTTTACGTTTGCGCTTCCTGCGCTTGGTATAAGCCAAGAAGTAAGTGGCACAACAACAATTGATATTGAGGCAAACGATGCTGGGACTTTTGATTTTTCCTGCTCTTCATGCGAAGAATGGCGAGGAATGGAAGGGCAGCTTGTTGTAGAGTAAGGCTTAAATAGCCTTCTATTCTTTCTTTTTTTATTATGAGAAAAAAGAATCGGTTTGAGAAAGTAAAAAAGTACGGAGTACTCACTCTTCTTATTCTTATTACGCTTGGTTTTTTAATACCTGGATTTATACAACCTCAAGAAGAACCAGTAAATCCTTCAGATGTTAAAGTGTGCAGTTCAGATAATGATTGTTACCTTACATGCGATAACAAACTAACATCAGTTCTTTGTTTTAGAAATATTTGTGAGATCGATAGTTGCGAATCTGCCCCCCAGTATGAATTTTCTGAAGTACCAGAAGACATTTCAATTGCAATTACGCTTGAAGGAGAAGAACTTAACCTTAACGATAGGTTTACTCAGTTCGGTGTAGGTACATTTTTTGTAAATTTTAGGCAAGATGGTGCTGAATTATATACTACTAGAGTTCCCCTAGGCTACATTCTAGAGAATGTGGGGATCAGAATTCAGAATTCATGCCTTATTATTGATGCGCAAAGTTATTGTGAAGATGAACTTACACAGAATACCCTTAGAACTAAAGTTAATGGCCAAGAAAGATTCCTCTCTGAAGACTTACTTATCTCTAGGGGGGATGCGCTTACTATTGACTTTGAGTAGTCCAAATTGTTCTTTGATATTCTTCAATCCTGAAAATTCGTGTAACAAATTTTGGGATCCAAATAAAGTTCTTGCTTTATTTTGGACAAAGTTTTTAAGAAAGCTCTTCTTCATCCTTCTGTATGGAATTTAAAACTATACTACAATTTCTGGACAAAATCCAGCCGTTAACCACATGGAGCCAAAAGAACTTCGAGATCCTCAAATCGCCCCACAAAACACATTCTGCAACACTTGAAGTAAACGGAAAAGAATTCCCTGCATTTCGTATTCTGTATAATAATGCGCGAGGACCCGGAAAAGGAGGAATCAGGTTCCACCAAGAGGTTGATTGCAATGAAGTAAAAGCTCTCTCATTCTGGATGAGTATCAAAACTGCAACTGTTGATCTTCCGTTTGGTGGTGCTAAGGGTGGTGTTCAAGTAAATCCAAAAAAATTAAGCATTAAAGAGATTGAAGAGCTTTCACGAAAGTATATTCGAGCATTCGTAAAAGAGATTGGCGAGAAAAAGGACGTTCCCGCACCGGACGTATACACAACACCCCAAATTATGGCATGGATGATGGATGAATACGAAACACTTGTTGGCCATCACGCACCAGGCGTGATCACAGGAAAACCAGTAGAGGTTGGCGGAACAAAAGTAAGAGGCATTGCAACCGCCCTTGGTGGTGTGTTTGTCTTAGAAGCTGCACGAGAAAAAATTGGGCTTGTTAAAAAACGAGTTATCATCCAAGGGTTTGGAAATGCTGGAAAAACAGCAGCAGAACTTCTTGATAAGAAAAAATATACCATTGTTGGTGTGTCTGATTCAAAAGGAGCAATTTACAATCCACGGGGACTTAATGTTGCAGAACTTGTAGAAATTAAAGGTCAAGGGAGAAGTGTTATTGAATATCTTGATGCTCAAAAAATGAGTAATGAAGAGCTTTTAGAACAAGATTGTACAATTCTTATTCCTGCTGCGCTTGCAAACCAAATTACAAATAAGAATGCTGCAAAAATCAAGGCTCAAATCATTTTAGAACTTGCAAACGGGCCAACAACACGCCAAGCAGATGCGCTGTTGTATACTAACAACATTCATGTCATCCCTGACATTCTAGCAAACGCAGGGGGCGTTGTAACAAGCTATTTTGAGTGGGCACAGAACATTTCAGGCAACTATTGGGAAGATAGTGAAGTTGAAAAACGATTAAAAAAGAAGATGCTTGATGCTTTTGAAGATATTTGGGCGAAGTATGATTCTAATGACCATGATATGCGAACAACAGCATATATTAAGGCGATCGACAAAATTCTTGCCGCAGAAAAGTTGCGTGGAAGGATATAGAACTCTCACAAACAAAAACATTAAAAACGAGACCCCATTCTTAGATTTCCATGTTACGAACACATACTTGTGGAGAGCTCTCAAAAGCGAATGCTGGAGAGAAAGTGACCCTTGTTGGGTGGATTGCATCCTTACGGATATCTGGAAAAATTGGATTCTTAGATTTACGGGATAGGTGGGGAAAAACGCAAGTATTCTTAAATAAAGATCTTGCAAGTAGTGCTGCAGAATACAATAAAGAGGACGTCTTACTTATCAAAGGGGAAGTAAAAGCGCGACCAGAATCTCAAGTAAAAGGGGAAGGTACCGGCGAGATTGAATTAAGTGCAACTCAAGTTCAAGTCCTTTCAAAATCGGAAGCCGAATTACCAATAGAAATTGTAGAAGATACCACTACCAAAATTGATAAACGTCTTGATTATAGGTTTTTAGATGTCAGACGTGAAAAGGTTAAATCAATTTTTATGGTTCGATCACAAATATTTGCAACGACTGTAGAATTTTTTATCAAAGAAGGATTTGTGAATATTCAAAATCCAAAACTTACTGCATCGGGTGTTGAGAGTGGTGCTGAAGAATTTAAAATCCCTTACTTTGGAAAACAAGCAGCTCTTGCACAATCTCCACAAGTATATAAACAAATGTTTGTAACCTCAGGTCTTGAAAAGGTGTTTGAAATAGGAACTGTATTTCGTGCAGAAAATTCCCATACAACTAGGCATTTAACAGAGTTTACAGGAGTTGATTTAGAGCTTGGTTTTATTGAAAGTGAGCATGATGTTATGGATGTTATGGAAAAATATTTTAAATTTTTAGTTGCCGAAGTTAAACAGAAATGTGCAAAAGAACTTGCATACTTGAAAGTAGAATTGGTAGATGTGGAAAAGATCCCCCGCATTACTATGAAAGAAGTAAAGGCTATGCTTAAAGAACAAGGAAAAGTCCTAAGTGAGAATGATGATTTAGATGCGGAAGCTGAAAAACTGCTTGGAAAAATCATCAAAGAAAAACATTCTTGTGATTTTGTGTTTGTAACAGAGTATCCGTGGGACGTACGACCCTTTTATCATATGAAACCTGAGGGAAAACCTGGCCTTACTAAATCGTTTGACCTTCTATTTAGGGGAGTTGAAATTTCTACTGGTGCTCAACGAGAGCACAGATTAGATATTCTTGAAAAGCAATGCAAAGATAAAGGAATTGATCTTTCCAAGATGGACTTTTATCGTGACATATTTAGGTTTGGCGTCCCACCCCATGGTGGAGCTGGAATGGGCCTTGACAGAATCTGTTTTAGACTATTGAACCTAGATAATATTCGTGAAGCAATTTTACTTCCACGTGATCCAGAAAGACTAACACCATAAGATACAAATGAAAATACTACAAATTGTCGCGCCCACAGGTTTTCAAGAGGTAGAATATGGGGTGCCACGAAAAATATTTGAAGAGGCTGGCCACACAGTTTTTGTTGCAAGTAAAACCAAGAATGATGCTACAGGTTCGCAAGGTTTAGTTGTACCAGTTGATCTAACATTTAATGAAGTTCATGTACAAAATTTTGATGCAATTATTTTTATTGGTGGTCCTGGTGCAAGTGGGTACATTGAAGATATTGATGCACACATGATCGCACGCGATGCAGTTGAGGAAAATGTGGTTTTGGGCGCAATTTGCATCGCGCCACTTATTTTGGCCCATGCCGGGGTTCTCAAAGAGAAGAAAGCAACTGTGTGGAATAGTGATGGGAAACCAGGAAAAAGGCTAGAAGCAGTTGGTGCAACATTTACGAATGATGATGTTACCGTTGATGGTAAAATTGTGACAGCAAATGGGCCACCTGCAGCAGAACACTTTGCACAAAAAGTGCTCGAAGTTCTCAATAGTTAATTTTATAGATCTGTTTTTTGAGTAGATAACTTTTATAAGGGAATCTAAGAAAATGTTGGTATGGATTATACTCTAGTACAAAAAGTAGAACCGTGGGATGATGGACGAGTTAGAATTACAGGCGAAATTAAACTAGGGGACGGTGTTCTCCTAAGTGCAAGAACTGTAGAAGAAGGGCCCGACATTAGTTCTATCATGAGAGATGAAGTCGAAAGGCTTGCAGGAGTGTACAATCTGGAGATAACTGGTAGTGTTGGCAGTAACTACCGCGTTAGGGACAGGCAAGTCGGGTAATCAAAACGCTTTTAAACATCGAAACTTTTATTTTTCTTGATGGTTAGTAATAAACAAATTCTTTTTGCAGCGTTATTACTTCTCTCTTTTATTCTTGCTGCATGCTCAGCTCCAGTTGAAATTGTAGGAGAGCCGGTTACAGAACAGGAAGTGGTCGAAGAAACTTCTGAGCCAATAGTAGAAGAAGTTGCAGCGCCAGTTGTAGAGGAACCCCTTGGTTGCGTAACAAAATCTGACTGCGAGTGGAACGAACATTGTATTGAAGGTGCCTGCGGCACTCTAACTACAGTATATGATACTGAAGGAGAATGTACAGCTAAATGTAACTTTAACCAAGTTCAGATCAGAACAAGTGATGGAGATGATTTTGAGCTTGTACGAGGGAAAGGAGATTATACCCTTGCTGGCGCGATCGAATGGCAACTTATGAGCAGTGCTGATTATTGTCCCAATGAAGATGATACCGCTGTTGCAATTAAACTTAAGAAGAAGAATTATGGTGAAATTCTTGAAGAACAAGTAATTGTTGTAGAACAAGGAGCAACATCAGACATAATCACACACCCCGTTATTGAAGGTTCTTCGTTCACACTTGAGATCTTAAGTATTAACGAAGAGTGTAGTGTCTAACACAAATCTTTATATACGAAAACTCTTAGCTAAATTACCATGGCATCATTGGCATTACTTTGGATCGTTTTAAACCCGGTAACACTTTTTGTTCTTGTGATCATTCTTGCAAGTTTAAAGATCGTTAAAGAATATGAACGCGGTGTTAAGTTCACGTTAGGAAGGTATGCTGGTGAGATGAAACCTGGTCTTCGACTTGTAATCCCAATAATTCAAAGTTGGGAGAGGGTTGATATGCGTGTTCGAACTGTTGATGTTCCTGACCAAGATTGTATTACAAAAGATAATGTATCCATGAGAGTAAATGCAGTATTATATTTTAGAATCCCTGATCCGAAAAAAGCAATTTTAGATGTAGAAAACTATTTTCATGCAACCTCTCAACTTTCACAAACAACTATGAGAGATGTTGTAGGTGAAGTAACACTTGATGAAGTTCTTAACAAGCGAGACCAAATCTCAAAAAGAATCCAGCAGATTGTGGATAAAGCAACTGACCCCTGGGGGATTAAGGTTGAAACTGTTGATTTAAAGCATGTTGAACTGCCAGATAACATGAAACGTACCATGGCAAAGGAGGCTGAGGCCGAGCGTGAGAAGCGAGCAGTTATAATTAAAGCTGAAGGAGAAGTTATGGCTGCAGCAAACATGAGTAAGGCTGCAAATATGCTTGCAAAAGCGCCAGGCGCACTCCACTTGCGTACACTTCAAAGTATTAATGATATGTCATCTGATCAAAGTAACACTGTTTTGTTTGCAGTACCTCTTGAAATCCTACGGGCATTCGAAAGGTTCGGAAAGGCTGTTAAGAAGTAGTCTCAAGACTATGAAATTATTTAAACTAGAATTTCTACTGTTTTTTTATGCATACAAAAACACAGAAAGTGAGTTCTCTTCAAGCTGAAGATATTGTAAATGATATTTTTGTCATCAAATCAAAACAAGGTCTTTTTAGCTATTCAAATGATACTAAATTGCGCTTTGAGATTAGGTTAGCTGATAGTTCTGGTGAAATAACGTTCAAGTTTTGGGGGGAAGAGCCTAAATCTTCAGTTGAAGCGCTCTACAAATCGTTGGAAGTAGGAGATGTTCTATTCGTGCAAGGGAAAGTCAAAGAGTTCAACAACATGCTTGAAATAAGTTCTAATCACGGATTGCATAGAGTAGAAAAACTTCAACTAGGAGAGTTTGATCCGAGCGTCTTTATTGAAAAATCAGTAAAGGATGTTGAAAAACTCTTCAAAGAGCTCTACGATATTGCAGACTCTATTCATCATCCAGATTATAAGAACGTGCTTGTCACATTTTTTGAAGACAGAGAATGGGTAGAAAAGTTCAAACAAGCTCCCGCATCAATGTATCGCCATTATGCATACATTGGCGGACTTTGCGAGCACACACTTAATGTTGTTAAGTTCTGTATGCAAGCCTGCGTTCTACACAGAGAATTAGACCGAGAATTGCTTATTACTGGAGCAATCCTACACGACATCGGAAAAGTTGCGTACTTTAACTTAGGCACTTCAATTGAGATCTCTGAGAAAGGTGCTCTTTTAGGCCATGTAGAACTTGGAGTTGAAAGCTTTTGTAAGCATGTTTCAAGACAACACGTATCAAAAGTAGTACACAATAAGCTTAAGCATATTATCCTCTCTCATTTAGGAAAGAAAACGTATGGTTCACCCATAACACCAACATTTAGCGAGGCTCTTGTAATAGCGCAGGCAAAATTACTTGATTCAAAAGCAAAAGGAATGATTCAAGCTATGGAAAAGGCTTCAAAAGAGAGTAAAGTAGATTATCACAAGGACTTTGGTATGTTGTATTTAGGGTAAATATTAAGTACCCAAAAATATTCATTTTCTTCTGAAAGGATGGGATTTAGTGTAATATGTGTAGGTTCAGCTACGGTTGATACCTATATTGATATCAATCAGAAGTTTAATGCCATTATGCCTGGTGATAAAATCCTTATGGATTCACACACCTCGCTTTGCGGAGGTGGCGCGCTTAACTCAGCCCACGCACTTAGAGCATTCAGTCTTAAAGTTGGCCTGATTGCAAAATTAGGTGATGACCATAATGGAGTATTTGTTCGAAAATGTTTAGAAAGAGCAAAGATTAAACATCTTACAAAAAATCCAAGTTCTAAACCAACAGATAAAAGCATCATTCTTTCAAGTTCAAAAGAGAAAGATAGAGTCATCTTAGTTAATAAAAATGCATCATCTGATTTACTTGAAAGAGAGATTCCTTACAGGCACGTACAAAATGCAGGATGGATTTATTTAGGAACTCTTCTAGGAAGGTCGAGAAAAGTAGGCATAAGCATCGCCGAACATGCAGCATCAAAAAATAAGAAAATTCTTCTTAATTTTTCCTCTTATTTAGCTATGCAAGGTGTACACAAGCTAAAATCTTTACTCAAAAAAACAACGCTCCTTATTCTCAATAAAAAAGAAGCACATAAAGTCTTGGGAGAAAAAAGCTTGGATACTAAAAAAATGCTGCAGGAACTTCAGTTTCATGGGCCCAAAAATGTAATAATCACAAGTGGAACAGGTACGATCTGGGCAATTGATGGAGATACTATTTTTTCGCTCAAACCACCGAAAGTTCCAATCGAGAATACTGCAGGAGCTGGTGATGCGTTCAACTCAGGTGTTCTTGCAGGCCTTATCAAGAAAAAATCTTTTGAAGAATCTCTTATGATTGGTGCTGTGAATGCTGCATCAGTCGTACAGTATGAAGGCACATTCAACAAACACCTCTCTATTAGAGAATCTACAAAAGCAATTAAAAAATACAAACTCAAGGTGAGAAAACACAATGTTCGCTAACACTCTTCAGTTACTCAGAAAAGCACAGAAAGGCAAATATGCTATTGGGCACTTTAATATTAACAACATGGAAATTGCACAAGCGGTTGTGCAAGGTGCTCTAAAACAACGTGCACCAGTAATACTTGCAACATCCCAAGGGGCATTAAAGTACGCTGGTTTGGATTATTTATTTGAAATTGCGCAAGTGGCATCATCAGCAAAAGTGCCTGTGGCATTCCACCTTGACCATGGAACTGATCTTGATATCATTCGAAAATGTATCAAAAAAGGGTACAGTTCGGTCATGTTTGATGGATCACACTTGCCGTACAAAAAAAACCTGCAAATAACAAAAAAAATTGCACAGTTAGCACATAGACATGGCATAAGTGTTGAAGCTGAATTGGGAACTATTGGCGGTGCTGAAGATGAGATCAAAGCACGTAAAATCATTTATACTAATAAAGATCAAGCAAAGGAATTTGTTAAAGCTACTGGGTGCGATGCGCTTGCAGTTGCTATAGGAACATCCCACGGTGCCTACAAATTTGCTGGCAAAGCTGCTTTACGATTTGACATCCTTGAAGAGATCAGAAAAGAAGTCAAAGTACCTTTAGTACTACATGGCGGATCGCAAGTTCCAAGATCGTTTGTTCAAATGGCGCAAAAATATGGCGCAAAACTACACGGAATGCGAGGGATTGCTCCATCCCAGCTTAAGCGTGCAATCAAACTAGGGATTACAAAGATTAACTCAGATACAGACATTCGCATAGCCTTTGATGCTGGTGTGAGAAAAGTAATTAGCTCGCAGCCAAAAGAGTTTGATCCAAGACATATATTGAAGAGCGCAAGAAAAACCATGCAACAAGTTGTTGAGCACCACATAACACTTTTTGGAAGTTCAGGTAAGGCAAAATGATACAAAAAACAATTTATATTGGAGCAGACCATGCAGGGTTTGCGCTCAAAAAGGAGATTAAACAATGGTTTGATACAAAAAAAATCAAATACAAAGATCTTGGGAATCTTGAATATATTAAAACAGACGATTATCCAGATTATGCTGCATCGGTTGCACGAAAAGTTGCAAAAGAAAAGACGATAGGCATTTTG
This sequence comes from uncultured Methanosarcinales archaeon, assembly GCA_964498285.1. GTDB lineage: Archaea > Nanobdellota > Nanobdellia > Woesearchaeales > GW2011-AR9 > CAZCGN01. Next base: position 574,812 of record CAZCGN010000001.1, on the reverse strand, counting down.
ATTTGTGGATCAGCCGAAGGTGTGTGTATTGCTGCAAATAAAATTAAAGGGATTAGGGCAGTAAATCCTGCAAGCACTGTTCAAACTGAATTCTCACGACGGCATGAAGATGCTAATATTCTATGTCTAGCAGGGGGAAAATCACGAATCCCTCAACCTTCTACTTCGCTCTCAAAAGCAAAACGTATGATTAGAATATTCTTAGAAACACCTTTCTCACAAAAAGAACGTCATAAGAGAAGAATTCGTAAGATACACAGGTTAGAGAGATGAGAGTAGAGATATTTCCTTCCATTATGGCTAAAAACCAAAAAGAGCTAGACCAAAAGATAAAAATTGCACAAAAGGCAGCAAAAAGAGTTCACTTAGACATTGTGGATGGCAAGTTTGCACCAAATAAAGTGTTATGGTTTGATTTTATTGTGCCTGATGATCTTAAATGTAATGTTCATTTAATGATAGAAGAACCAGAAAGTTGGATCGCACACAACATGGAACACTTTGAAATTTTTCTACCACATATTGAAGCACTTAAAGACATTGATACTTATTGTGAATGGATACAAGAACACGAACGTCCTTTTGGTTTTGCCCTTCTCCCGAAGACAAAAATCACACCAAAACTGAGAAAACACATTCTTAAAGCACAGTATGTACATGTTCTAACAGTAAAACCTGGATTTTATGGTTCAAAATTTCTTTCAAGTCAGCTCAAGAAAATTGCACAAATACGAAAGATTAACTCAACTGTTAACATTATTGTTGATGGTGGAATGAACCCTGAAAAAATCAAACTTGCAAAAGAAGCTGGCGCAAACATGTTTGTTTCAGGATCCTTTATTATGAAAGCAAAAGATCCCAAAAAGAACATGCGAGAACTCAAACGAGCGTTGAAATAGTTTTATTTCTACACAACCCAACTAAGAACAATGAGTGCTGAATACATTAAGGCCCCTAAACTAAAGTAAAACGGGCTTCCTTTCTCGCCGAACGGAATATGGTGCCGAACAATACTGTAGAGAAGCACTCCTGCTACTAATCCTAAAAGGGAGTAATATACTGAAAGTGGAATGTATGGGCCCAAGAACGCAACAATTACGACACCCACCAGAGTTGCTGATGATGCGAACCAAGAATGATGTCTTTTTTCATACGGTTCTGTTGCAAGTGAACTCATTGCAGAGTACGCAAAAATTGGGACAAAAAACATGATTGTTTGAATTAGACTCTCTTTACTAAAAAAGACAAGCAAGATTCCCAAGATAATATGGTAAAGGAAATAGAAAACTCTTTCTTCAAGTGAAAGGAGTTTGATAATGTCATGTTTCGGATGATTTTGATAAATTTGCTTTTCAGAAATGTGATGTATAGAAAACCCGACTAAAACGGAAAAAAAGAGCCAATTACTTATTCCTGCAGCCCCTTCTGTAAAATCTGGTAGCAAAGAGAGTATGAGATATGTTATAGAAAGGCCTGAAGAAAATGAAATTGCAGCTGCATAGTATCGTTTTTTCTTCAGATCGATTTGATTAGCGACATGATAGGTAATTCCTAAAATTATTGCCATCAAAAATGGTACTGCAAGTTGTGACATAGAATAGAGGTAAGAAAGGAGTGTTTAAAAATATTTTCGTTAGATGAAACAGTCGAAAAACAAGTTTATTTTGTTGGAACTGCACAATAATTAAGTTTTTTGAGTAAATAATTACTTGAGTAGAGAAGCAAAAGTATTCCGATCACTTTAAGTTCCAGCCCTAAGAAAGGAAGTGCAGAAAAAACACTTGCAAGGCCCAAATATCCAGCAAGAGTAACGCCGCAGGCAGGACAACCTGAAACTAACAGTGCAAGAACTGAACCTGCTGCCGTTGAGCCTTGCGCTTTTACATCAATCCCATTTGTTAGGCGTAATTTGTACCAAAGTATTGCAATATTAACTCCAAAAAGAAGTGAAAGAATGATTTGGCTTATGACTTGAACATTTGCATGAACTTTCCCAACATTCCCGACAATTAGCTCATATTCTGTGAAATAGAAAAGGATTGCTGCAAGAACAAGACCTGAAACAAGCGTGATTGCGTATGAAGAACTGTTAGAATATACCTGTTTAAGAGCATCTTTTTGTATGTTGAATACCATTCTTCTATAGAATTCTTGGCTTATTACATAAATACTTTGTGCTTTACGCCCTGCTATGATCTTTTTCAAACTGTTCTTCATTAAAGGAGTACGCTGGACCCAGAAATTCGACTATTTTTGTCACATCACGTTTTGCATTAGCTAAAGATACTGATGCTCCAGGGGATGGCGTGATATTAAAAATAGCATTATTGCCAACAATTTTTGCTGCGCCAAACTCAAGTTTGCGCGTTTTCACATTAACAATTTGTGGTCGTATCCCAACAACACCAATTGATTTGAACTCAGAAAACTTCAAGCTTGGAACAACTTTGCGTGCTTCGCGAAGAAAAGTAAGTCTTCCAATAAGTGGCAGATCATACAATACGTTGCGTAAAAGATACTTGAAACGTACTGGATCAAACAAAACTGCAAACAATGCCCGTATTGCATCGTAACGTGCTTCAAAAAGTTTAAGAAAATCAACCACAGTTTCTGGTCTTCCTGCTTCAAGAAATGGAAGGGCTTTTGCTGTGGGTCCATACCGTGTCTCATGAGGACTTCCGACATACGGATCTCCGTGCACCGCTGCAAAGGGAAGTTTCGGGTCCTGCATCATATAGACTTTTCCGTTTAATTTTTTGGGGGATGAAAAAAAACTTCCTGCAATTGGAAGAAGAATGAGGTCTTTTCCGTATCCTAAACTTTTTGCAAATGTAAGACTATTACTTGAAGCTGCAACTACTAGTCCTTTTGCTTTGAATTTCCTATTTTTTGTTTTAACAACATACTCGCCATCTTTTCTCTCTATTCTCTCAACTTTTGAATTAAAATAAAGTTCTATTCCTTCTCTTTGTGCTTCTTTGGCAAAAGATGCAGTTACTTTTCCATAATCGACAGCAAACCCATCCGAATTGGAGAGCGCTAGCATTGGAGTATGAGGTGCCCTTCCTTCAACAACCTTTGGTTCCATCTCTGCAATTTTCTTTTTATCTATCTTTTTGAGGGTTGGAAAAATTGTTTTGAGTGTCTCATAGCGTTTTGAAAGAGCATCGACTTCTTTTTGCCCTACGGCAAGCGCCATTTTGTTCACTTTCAAAAACAGTTGTTGATCTGAGTTATTCTCAAGGTAGGCAGCTAAGTACTCGGCTTCATCCCTTACCGATCGCGCTTTCTCGAAAGAATAATGTGTTTCAATGTCTCCAGCATGAAGAGTCTGACTATTATTTGTACGCGAAGATTGAACTTGTGCTACTTTATCGTATTTCTCTAAAAGAGCAACAGATTTGACAGTAGTATATTTAGAAAGAGTATACAAAATACTCGCACCACTAATACCTCCGCCAATAATTACAACATCATATATTGTATCTTTCATTGTTTTCTCTCTATTCGTCTGAATCATGAAAATAAATAATAAAAAACAAAAAAGGCTCTTTCTATTTAGCTTTTGTGCCTAAAAGCCAATAATTCGACGCCAAAGTTATGTGCACCAAGGTTTGTGTAAGTTGCAGAGGTAATTTTCCTGCAAAAAAAGGCATTTTCCAATAAAACGGAATTGCAGCCAAGACAATTACTATGGGTAGCCACACAACTTTATCTAATTTCCAACGAGCAAAAATTGCAACTCCAGCTCCTATTTCAGCTACGATGAGTACCCATGCCAAAAGACTTGATAGAGGAAATCCTACTGCAGTGAGCATTCCTGCAACACCTGCTGCCCCCATTACAAACAATTTTACAACACCACCTGCAAACATCAAAAGCCCCAATAAAAGCCAGTTCAGTTTGCCTGCTGTTTTAACTACATCATCATTCATTTTTGTATACCTCACAAAAAGGCCAAGAGCTGGTCTGCTTCTTGACCCCTTATCTTTTTTAATCATCTTTTACATGAATTCTGCTTTATAGTTAATCTTTCATTGTCAAAAGAAAATTTGAACATTAAAACTAAATCTTTATATCATTTGGACTATTTTGATGGCCCATGGGATACAACGTCATAGCCCCAGTAGGGGATAATTTAGATGCGCTTTTTATTGGTATGAAAGAGTTTCCAACAGAATTTGTGTATCTTATTACACCAAAGCAGAATAGCAAAAAGGCCCAGAAACTACAAAAAAAGCTTGAACTCTTTGCAATTGAAACACAAATTATTGAGATTTCAGGAAATTTGCTTGAAAGTATGTTCTCATCGTTCGCCAAGATTCTTGAAACAAATGAGCATGATGAAGTTATCGTAAACGTTGCAACAGGCGATCGAATGAGCACATGTGCTGCACTCTCAGCAGCGTTTGCAAATGGTCTTAAAGCTTTTGGAGTTGTTGATAAAAAGCCGATGATACTTCCCATCATGAAATTATCCTATTATAACGAACTTACAACAAGTAAACTTAAGATTTTACAAAACCTTGAAGCAGAAGAATTTACTTCTCTTAAAATGTTAAGCAAAAAAACAGGAATGTCTATTTCACTTCTTTCATATCATCTTAATGGAACTCTTAAGTATAAAGGTTTGCTCGGATTACGTCTTATTGAAGTAAAAGACAAAGGAAAAACGCTTCTTGTCAAACTGTCTAACCTAGGATCGTTACTTTTGAAAGGATACATTCGGTGTGATTAATTTCCAAAACATTTAAGTTTACTAAAATTGTACATTGGATAAGAATTGAGGTGTTATACGAAGTGAAAGTAAAAAAAACAGTTATGATTCTAAGTCTAATTGTACTGGTTTTTATAGCAGCATGCACGGAACAAACGCAAAACCAAGAAAGTGCACAAACAGCTGCCCTTGAAGACGTTGAAGAAATTCTAAATGATAATACCCCTTGGCAGGATGTTATTCTTACTGATGTTGCAACGGATCAACCATTTAGCGTGAGTGAATTTGGAGGAAAAACCGTGCTACTTGAAAGTTTTGCAGTATGGTGTCCAACATGCACAAAACAACAATCAAAATTGCACCAACTAAAAGAAGTTGTGGGTGAGAATCTAGTAGTTATTTCTCTTGACACTGACCCTAATGAGGATAGAAGTACCGTTCAAAACCATATTGAACTAAACCAATTTTCTGGTCTTTATGCAATTTCCCCACGTTCTATGACTCAAAGTTTAATTGATGAATTTGGGATTAATGTTGTGAACGCACCTGCAGCTCCAGTGATTCTAGTATGCGAAGATGGGACATCACGCCTATTGGGCCGTGGCCTTAAACAAGTTGAAGAATTGCAAGAAGAAATTGCACTAGGATGTTAACATGATTAATGCGCTAACTAACCTTTGGATTGCCTTTTTGGCAGGACTTTTAGCGCCACTCGGAGCAGTGTGTGTTCTTCCCCTTTATCCTGGTTTTCTTTCCTATTTAGCAAATAAAGTTTCAACAAAGGATACCAAAAAAAGAATTGTAATGTTTGGAGTTATTGTTATGCTAGGAGTAGTTCTTTCAATGTTTGTTGTTGGACTGTTGTTTGCAGCAATATTTCAAAGTTCTTTAACTAATGCAATTCAAATTATTTCTCCCATTGCGTTTGGCGTTCTTGCAATCATTAGTATTTTGCTCATATTTAATGTCGATATTGGAAGGTTTTTTCCAAAAACCCATGCGCCAGTCCTCCAAAATCCGTATGTGAGCGCACTAGTGTTCGGGCTTTTTTTTGGTGCTATTGTCCTTCCGTGCAACCCTGCAGCATTAGTTGTGCTCTTTGCACTTTCAACATCAGTCTCAAGTTTTGTTGTAAACCTGCTTAATTTTCTTGCGTTTGGAATAGGGATGGGCCTTCCCCTTCTTATTTTAGCAATTGTGTCAGGAGCAGCATCAAAACAAGTTATTGGATTTTTAACAAGATACAAACGAGCAATTAACACTATTGCAGGTATTATTATGCTTTTAATCTCATTGTACTACTTGCTATATGTCTTTAGAATATTGGGATAGGTGAAAAATGGAAAGAAAGATATTAATTGGATTGATTATTATTTTTGGACTTATTACGCTAGGATGTTCTTCTCAAAATGTACTTGAGATATCTGGCGCCTCACAAGATGATACAGCACTTACTTCTCAAGAAAAAAATAGAGGGATTCAAATAACTACCGATGGGACAAAATACCTTGTTGACCCTTCTAAAATTCGTTCAGGAGGCCCGCCAAAAGATGGAATCCCTTCAATTGATACCCCTAAATATGTTACTGTAGAAGAAGCTGACGAGTGGATTGAAGATAATGAACTTGTTCTTGCAGTAATTCATAAAGGAACTATGCGAGTGTATCCGCTTCAAATTCTTGTGTGGCATGAAATTGTGAATGATGAAATTGCTGGCGATCCTATTCTTATTACATACTGTCCACTCTGTGGCTCAGGAATTGCCTATGAACCGTTTATTGAAGTTGATGGCAAGAGTGTTGCATCAGAGTTTGGAACGTCAGGCAAACTGTACAATTCAAATCTTGTTATGTATGACAGAACAACAGACACTTACTGGAGCCAAATTGATGGTGTTGCAATAATAGGAGACCTTACCGGACAAGAATTACAAGAGGTTTCCATTGATACCGTGACTTGGAGAGAGTGGAAAACAGAACATCCAACCTCAGAGGTCCTAAGCCAGGACACGGGCCATAGTAGAAACTACGGACAAGATCCGTATGGAAGCTATTATGAAGATAGTAGTTTGTTTTTTCCCGTTGAAAATGAAGATACAAGAATCCACCCGAAAGATGTTATCTTTGGAATAGAACTTGACGGTGTGCATAAAGCATACCGCGAAAGTGATTTGCTAGAGGCAGGGAACCGTATAACTGATACAATTGGGGAAGTTGATATAATTGTTGAAAAAGATGCTGCAGGCATTGTAACTGTTATGAATACAAATACTGGTAAAGAGATCATCAAAGAAAGAGACTTTTGGTTTGCATGGTACGCATTCCATCCCGAAACGCTCGTGTATGGATTTGATGAAGAAGGAAATAGAATATGACAAAAACAAAGATTAACAAGAACCATTTTCGGGTGGCTATTTTTGGTTCCGCCAGGCTTAAACGTGCCCATCCAACCTACAAACTCGTCCACAGACTTGCACGGTTCATTGGGGAAGAAGGTATTGATGTTGTAACTGGTGGCGGACCTGGTTTAATGGATGCTGCAAGCAGAGGACACCATCAAGGTCAAAAAAAATGTAAAGATAGTGAATCAATCGGCCTTACAATAAAACTGCCCCGTGAGCAGCGTGATGGGTACCACTTAGATATTAAAAAAGAGTTCGACAAGTTTTCGGGAAGACTGGATACTTTTATGGAACTTTCCAACGTTGTTGTGGTAGCACCAGGCGGTATTGGAACAATTTTAGAGTTCTTTTATACATGGCAGTTAATCCAAGTGGGACATATGCGTAATATTCCAATCATTTTGTTAGGAGATGTGTGGCCAGGGTTAATTGAATGGGTGAAGAAAAAACCGCTTCGCAAAAAACTTCTCTCAAAAGAAGATGTTAGTATGCTTTATTTTGCAAAAAATACGTCTGATGCTATGAAGATTATTACAGAAGCACGTGATATGCATACGAAAAAAGGCAAAAATTTCTGTTTAAATTATACAGAGTATAGGGCGTAAGAATTTTTAAAAAAATAAAAAAATAAATTAGTTAAAAGCGCTCTTTTTTAAGCCATGCAACTTCTAAGCTCCACTTACGTGCACCGTAGATCATTAATACTAAAAATGCTCCAAAGTACATCAATGCAAGCTCTCCGCCACTAGCTAGAGGATTCCAGCTTAGATGTCTTGTTATAAATGCTACAAGCATAACAACTGCTCCACCAAACGCTGCAAGACGTGTCCAAAGACCAACAACGATCGCAATTCCGATTAAAAACTCGAGAATTCCTGCAAGGCCAACTAAACTTACTGCAAAGCCAACGTTCGGTCCACCAAACCAACCAAACAACTTACCAGCCCCATGCATGAAAAACATCAGTCCTACAAGCAAACGGAAAAGCATGTACATCCAATCACTATTGTTTTTGCACCAACTTTCACATACTCCCATGATTATACCACCTCCAAAATTGTACTAAGAGGTAAAAAAAAGAGGTATTTAAATTTTTAGGGAACTAACCCCCATTATACCTGCTTTTTCAGAAAATCTTACTTGGCTTTTTCAAGTGCAGCATCAATTTCTTTTGGGTTGAATCCAACAAGAATTGTGCCATTAATATCTATTACTGGAACACCCATTTGACCAGACTTTTCAATCATTTCTTCTCGGTCTTTGTCTTCTTCAGTAATATCAACATCTCTAAACTCAATTTTTTTCTTTTTCAAGTATTCTTTTGCCTTTTTACACCAGGGGCAGGTGGGTGTACCATATACAGTTATTGCGCTCATGTTTAAACCTCGAAATTTGAATAGATTTACTATCCTCTTCAAAGTTTATAAATCTTGTTTTATTTTAGCTTTCCTCTTTGATTAAGCAAACGTTTCCTTGATACAAAAAGGATATAGGCAGTAAGTTTTATTAACGTGAAAACTTTAAGTTGAGCTTGGTAGGATGGCTTTTAGAAAACTAACTTCAGTTAAAGATCTTCAAATGATGGCAAATGTTATTAGAGAAGATGTTATGTCATCACTCCTAGAGGCAAAATCTGGCCATAGTGCAGGACCATTAGGCATGGCAGATATTTTTACGGCATTATATTTTAACGTACTCAAACATCATCCAAAAAAACCAAAATGGATTGGGCGTGATAGATTTATTCTCTCAAACGGCCACATCTGTCCTCTTTTGTACGCAACTATGGCGAACGCAGGATATTTTGCCAAAAAAGAATTGTTTACGTTACGTAAATTAGGTTCACGCTTGCAAGGTCATCCCCATAGATCTGCTCTGCCAGGGTTAGAGACCACTTCAGGACCACTTGGTTCGGGACTTTCTCAAGCGTGCGGAATGGCACTTGCATTTTCTCGTGATAAAAAACGCAATCTGGTATGGTGTTCAGTCGGTGATGGTGAGCAGGATGAAGGGAACCATTGGGAAGCTGTGATGTTTGCAGGAAAACACAAGCTCTCAAATCTTATTGCAATAACTGATAGAAATTATATTCAGATCGATGGGAACACTGAACAGGTTATGCCCCTTGACCCGTTAGATGCTAAATACAAAGCCTTCAATTGGAATGTTGTAACAATTGATGGAAATAATATGAAACAAGTGCTTAAAACGTTGAAATCTGCGCGCAAAAATAAAGGAAAACCTCTTATGATTATTGCAAAAACGGTTCCTGGAAAAGGTGTTAAGTATATGGAAGGAGATTATCGATGGCACGGAAATCCTCCTGGTAAAGGGCCAGAAGACAAAGTTATACGGAAAAAACAAGGTATTCAAGCACTATCACAACTGCACAAAAAAGAGTGTGAAGAAAGAGGAGACTGGTTTAGAAAACATGGAAAGTTTAAGCCACTTCATCTCTTCAAAAGAAAAGAGAGATAAAAATGGAACAATTAGCTGCTCTTAAAGGACTGAACAAACGTATGAAGCTTAGCTTTGGTGCAAAGCCCGTCCCAACACGTAACGGATATGGAGATGCGTTAGTCTCTTTAGGTAAAAACAAGAATGTCATGGTATGCTGCGCTGACTTGAGTGACTCGACACGAGTTTCGGCCTTTGCGAAAAAATATCCAAAACAGTTTGTTGAAATTGGTGTTGCGGAACAAAATTTGGTCACAGTTGGCGCTGGTTTAGCTGCAGTTGGGAAAATACCGTTTGTGTCAAGCTACGCAGCGTTTTGTCCAGGCAGGTGTTGGGAACAAATCCGAACAACCATCTGTTATAATGATGTAAATGTGAAAATCATTGGCGCACATGCAGGGATTTCAGTAGGGCCAGACGGTGCTACTCATCAGGCGCTGGAGGATATTGCTATCATGAGAACATTACCCAACATGATAGTTGTAGTCCCTGCAGATTACAATCAAACTTACTTAGCAACAAAGGCTATTGCAAAATTCAAGGGTCCTGCATATATGCGGTTTGCACGATCAGCTACAGAACAATTTACAACTAAAAAGACGCCGTTTACGATTGGTAAAGCGCAAGTGCTTAAAAGTGGAAAAGATATTGTGTTAATCGGTGCTGGCCCTGTTGTGTATGAATGTTTGGAAGCTGCACGAACGCTTTCTATGATCGGTATTAATGCCATGGTTATTAACTCACATACAATTAAACCACTTGATGTAAAAACCATTGTTGCAGCTGCAAAAAAGTGCAAAAAAGTGATCACCGTTGAAGAAGCGCAAATAACAGGCGGATTAGGTGGAGCAGTAGCTGAAGCTTTGGCCGAAAATTATCCGACTGCTATGCAGCGAATTGGTGTTAAGGATCACTATGGTGAGAGTGGTGAGCCGAAAGAATTATTAAACAAGTTTGGTTTTAGTGCAAAACATATTACAAGAGTTGCACGCAAAATGTGCAAAAAATAACTCTTAGTGGGAGAAAAGAGGTGGTTGGTGGTACTCCTTCTCTTTTTCTCCCAACTTTCCTTGTACCATGAAAAAACAAAAAGTGTTTGTAACAAGAAATATTCCTGGCTCAGCTATTTCTCTTCTTAAAAAACATTTTACTGTTCGTGTGTATCCAAAAGATGCTAAAATTACGCGTTCTGAGTTAATTAAAGGTGTTGCATGGTGTGATGCCCTATTATGTTTACTCACTGAAAAGATTGATTCGAAAGTGATTGATGTGAATCCAAAATTAAAAGTTATTTCTAATTATGCTGTTGGCTACAATAATATTGATGTAAAGTATGCAACTTCAAAAGGTGTGCCAGTGTGTAACACCCCTTCCCAGCAAGTTGTGGATGCTGTTGCTGAACATACGTTTGCATTATTGTTAGGTATTGCAAAGCGCATCCATGAAGATGAGGAGTATGTGCGGAAGCATAAATGGAAAAGTTGGGCACCAAAACTCCTCTTGGGCGTTCAAATTACGGGTAAAACGCTTGGAATTGTTGGGTTAGGAAGAATTGGTGAGGGAGTTGCACAGCGTGCTTTGGCAATGGGTCTTAAAGTGCAATACTCAGATATTAGGCGCGATAAAAGCTTTGAGAAAAAGTTTAAAGCAAAATATTGTTCGCTTAGGCAGTTGCTTAAATCATCTGACTTTGTAACACTTCATGTACCACTTCTACCTGCAACTAAGCACATGATCGGAGCAAAAGAGTTTTCGATGATGAAAAAAACTGCCTATTTGATTAATACTTCTCGAGGACCAGTAGTTGATGAAAAAGCTCTTGTACGGGCTCTTAAGAAAAAAGTGATTGCAGGAGCAGGATTAGATGTGTACGAAACGGAGCCTAGTACTGATCATCCACTGCACAGATTGAAAAACTGTATTTTAACACCTCATACAGCTTCGGCAACAGTTGAAGTACGTGAGCAGATGGGACGTGATGCTGCGCAGAGTATCATTGCAATTCTAAACAAAAAACGCTCTAAAAAGACCGTGAACCCAGAAGTATACAAAAGAAAAAAGTAGAATCGTTCTACAATATGCTAAAACTCACAGCGCCTGCCATTGCAGAGTATGACCCAATAATGAGAGTCTTTCCTAAGATAACGCCCGAGGCTGGAATGCCACCGAAAAGCCAGAGGGCAAAGAATTCCACTAGTAAAGAAATTGCATACAAAAAGGCAAGTTTCTTCCAGATAACCCAAATACCTTCTTTGTGAATGTAATCATGATCATTTTTGTAAATTAAAAGAGCAGAGATGACAAGAATAAACACTAAAATTCCGATTATGTTAAACCATGGAAGTGAAGTTGCAAGATCAGTTAAACTCAAAAGACCTTTACCAAGACCTACCCCCAAAAATGCGCCGGCAGTTCCTCGAATAATTTCAAGCAGATGTTTTCGTTTGAACGTAAATTTTCCTATCTGGAAAAGCGCCCTTTCGATCTTTCTTTCTTCTTTTTGAATTTTCTTTTGTTCTTTGAGTGCTTTCTTCTCTTCCCTATCAACACGCATCTCAATTTTTTCTACTCCTTTGAGTTCTTTTTCAATACGTGTAAGTCTTCTAAGAACTAATGATAATTGATCTTGTGTTGTTTTACGAGATTTCTTTTGTACCATTCTCTTCTACAAATGTTCATCAAGATACGCTATAATTTTGTCACTCTCACCTATGAACTTGCCATCAACTTCAATAACTGGCACAGTTCCAATGCCGCTTTTCTCAAATAATGTTTTGCGCAGAGGATCTTCTCTATCATACTCTACATTCACGGTTTCGAATTCAATTCCTTTAGATTCTAAATATGAACGTACTTTTGCGCAATAGGGACACGTTGTAAACTGATACAGGGTTATCTTTTGCATAGCTGAACGAAAATTTTTGAGTATATAAAATTATTCACTTGAGCTCATTAATCTTATGGGGTATATCACACAAATTACTGAACACAAAATCGGCATCCAAATCTTCTCTAAGATGTTCGTACTTATGCTTCTTTCCGAGTAATATCACTTTGATTCCCATCTTTTTAGCAAACCGAACATCTGAGTGTGCATCACCAATGTACAACATCTCCTGTGGTTTAATATTGTGTCTTTTGATAACATGCATAAGGTTTTCTTGCTTGGACTTTGGCCCACCCAAAATATCATCAAAATATTTGTCCAAAGAACAATGTTTTGCAAGTTGTGCAACTTCTTTTTTTTCTTCCAATGAGAGAAGAAACATAAATTTTACTTGGGTTTTCATTTCCCTAAGAATGTTTGTACACTCAAAAAGTGGACAACTATTCATGGAAGTTAGATAATGCTTACCAAAATGAGCAGTAACAGTTTTTAGTTCTTTTTTGGTTGGTTTTCGTTTAAGAAATTTTTTGAACAATTCAATTACTTTTGTCTTTCTGTTTTTTCCGGTCCCCACCAATTTTCTGTATGTGGTGAGCACACCTCGCTTTATTCCGAACTCTTCGTAAAATACTTTTGCCATTAGCTTTTCTTTAACACCCTCAGAAATAATGAGTGTTCCATCAAAGTCAAATCCTACAACTTGTATTTTTGAAGATTTTTTCATAGGCTAAGAGATATTTTCTCGCTATTTAATTGTTTGTTTTGGGGCTAAAAAACGGACGATAGCCTTATAAAACTGCTAGAGAATATACTTTTCTAACAGATATGGAGGCACAACCTGGCCTGCTTCGTGTGGGTAAGCAAAGCGCACCCCACACCTCGCTCCAGGTTGGCGAAAGAACCTATGGCAAAGAAAACCAAATCTGTTCCGGCAGCAGTGTCTGAAACCGAAACAGAACACAAGTACGTAGTAGAAAATTCTCACCTAGAGAGTGATCTTACATCAATGCATGTTGAAGCGATCGATGTGCATGGTGAACTTCTTAAAGAACCTGTTAAGAAGGCTGAAACAAAGAAGAAAAAAGCACCAGTTAAAGCAATTTTAGCCAGAGAAAAGTTGCTCACAGAAATTTCTGATGAAGCACGCGAACTCTATAACCAATCACGGTTTGGCTCAATCTCAGAAGAAAGTGGAAATGTTCAGCTTTCATTGCTTGAAGGGTTGTACCTTTTCGAGAAAGGAAAATTGGATGTTCGAAGCCAGGCAGGTCGTAAAATCTCGTTTCAAAGTTATGTGAAGCGTGCACGAAAAGTTGAACCTAACTTTTGGATCCGGTTCTGTGTGTTTCGTGACATGCGAAATAGGGGCTATATCATCAAAACAGCACTCAAGTTCGGTGCTGATTTTCGAGTGTACGATCGGGGCGTAAAACCTGGCGAGGATCATGCACGCTGGATAGTCTACCCTGTTCATGAAGGAGAAACCCTTACATGGTACGAGTTTGCAGCAAAAAATAGGGTTGCGCACTCAACTAAAAAGCGACTTTTAATAGGAATCGTTGATGATGAGGGCGATGTCACCTATTACGAGATTAGATGGCTCAGGCCGTAGTAACGCTTCTTGAAGTACTAAGAACAGCTTCTCCTTTTATTCTTTAAAAAGAACAAGTTGCTTTGGATCAGGTTCTATTTCAGGAAGAAAATTGGGAAGTGAAAGACCCTCTCTTAAAGCGAAATGTAGGTATGCCGAAAGGAATGCTTTTTTTGAATGCATTGCCCCATGTAAGTCTACTCTCGTTTCAATACCATATTGTTCTTGCATTAATTCTCGGTCAGTTTTAGAGGCGCCATCTTGTCTTCGATAATGCACTCCAGAAAGAAGTTGCCTACACATTTTTCGTCTAAATTCATACTTATTTACAGCCGTAATATCTAAACTATCAACTAACCTATTTAAGAAAGTAACATTAGTTCTAGCATTTAGAGAGTAGAGGCGAGGCAATACTAAATCTGCATCTACAGTTCCTGCAAAAAAGCACAGATCTTCTTCAAACATGGAATAGCCTGGCCCATAATCTAACGAAGTAACCTCGCCTGGTTTAGAAGAGACAAGCACAACTGGGATCTCTTGGTCCCGACAGTAAAGAAGAAACGGCCTAATTGTTTCAATTTCATCACTAATTCTGGCGCCAGAAGCGCCAGTTGCCCTAAGAATTATTCCCCTTCGAGAAGTTTTCTCTGCTTCTTGCAGCATGAGGTTTAAATCAGATCGTACATCTTCTACTTTAACACCGTTGATTTCAAAATCTTTATCTATCCTTCCAGAATACGTGTCCCAAAAATGAACTATTTTTGCACCTAGGTCCTTTTCAATACCATTTTCCTCAAGAACATATTGCAATACATCTTTCCAGCTTTTTTGCACCCCGCCTTTTCTGTGACAACGAACATGCTCTACCAGGGCAAGAGAGGGAATGATTCTTCCTACAGTAAGCCAAGCTTCTTGCATCTTTGAAGCAATCTGAACTATTTTTTCTCCAATAATATCTCGTAAACTTTCTTGTTCCCTGGCACCACCCCACCGTGTTCTTCGCCCAATTTCATACAAATATCTCTGACTCAGGAATTCTGAAAGGGGCTCTCGTTCAAGTCCAAGAATATGTGGAGTAATATTAACGCCCCTTCTACTGCCAAGAACATTTAAATCTTCAGTATCGAGGGTACTATCTCCTAGCTCCCAAGTTGGATTCATAATTCTATGAAGAGTCGAAGAAAGGTTTTCTGCCCCAGGAGTTCTCTTTATTTTCTCCATTTTTTTCCGCTTATAAGATCTTCCTATTTTCCATCTCCATTTGCCGTGCCAATTTGGAGGTTCAGAAGGCTCAACATTTATTGGATCTGCATCAACCCACTCACCCCGATAACTCCTTGGGTCTTCTTGCCAAATTTGCCAATGAACTTCTCGCATACTTGGATGCGCGAAAATTAATTCAAACTGATCTTCAGAATCTCCAACTTGTCTAACCAACTTTTCAAGAGGAACTCGAGAAAAACAAGAGTCGTTTCTAATTTCTGGCCCATCTATGCCTCTTCGAGAATGCCAATCTATTAGAGCAGCTTGTGGCCCATCGTTTCTTGAGCTTATAACTATCCCATCTTCTCTAACCTGAAATACGCCTGCTGCTTTAATGTAACGTGTAAAGAAAAGAGATACTAAAAAATTTCTAAACACATCAGTCCCTTTTACATCTCGGCCTTTCATTGAAGCAACAACAGTAATTGGGTCCTCGATAACTTCTTTTCCCATGAAAGCAAGAAGAGCTGCAAGATAATCTTCCCTATCAGAACCATATGATAGAACTATTGGACCATTTTTCACAGAATATCTTAGCACGGTCTCTAGGCCAGGAATAACCCCCCTATCAGGATGTTCTGAACTATCCCCAAAAACACCATCAAGAAAGTGAGGCCCAACTAACGTTGTGTAAGGAACTACCCTTGCAATTTTAAATAGAACATCTTCTTGGCCAGGCCTATCATGGCCCCTTGGCCCACCTTTAGTCTTCTTGCTACCGAAGGTTCCCCCGGTAACAAAGAAACCAATATCTCGATTTCTTGCTCCCACAAATAACCAAGATAAAGATCCTTTAAAAATCTTTCTTGAAAATTCATCACTCCCAAGTGATCTAACTTCTCTTCTCTCCACCCCAGAAAACCTTTTAAACCTCTTTAGGGCTCAAAAATGTCATGAAGGTGGAAGATAAAATTCTTAATTTTTTGAAGGTGAGTGGGCCATCACTCCCTATTCGAGTTGCAAAAAATATCAAGGAAGATGGTTTAATTACTGCAGCGTATCTTTCAGACCTTGCATCTCAACATAAAGTTAAAATCTCCAAATTGAAAATTGGATCTTCTCCTTTATACTATCTTCCGGGCCACGAAGCGCAACTTGCAAACTTCACCGATGGATTTAATCCAAAAGATATTGCTGTGTTCAAACGGTTGCAACAAGAAAAAGTCATTCGAGAAAATGACCAAGAATTGCTCACAAAAGTTGCATTACGCAACTTGAAAGATTTTGCAATTCCGCTGCATGTAACTTCGCACACCGGCAAAGAAATTTTCTGGAAGTACTATCTCACAGCAGACAATGAAACAAATGAAATCATTAATTTACTTCTTGGAGGAACACCTACGCCAGAAAAGGAACCGGAACAACACGTTTCCCAAACACAAGAAGCGCCTATTCACACAACGGAGCCCGAACCTATCGCTCAAGTGCAGCAAACTATTGAGAAAAGAACTTCGGATGAAGAGCAAAGCTATCCACCAAACACAACTGTTCAAGAACAAGAAGAACAAACGCCAAGTTACCCCCCTAACACTACGCAAGAAGCGCCAGCAGTTGAGCAAAAACCAATTGAAGCTCAAAAACCAGCGGTTGAACAAGCTCCTACTCAAGATGTCCAAAAAGAACTTTCTAAAGAAGAGAGAAAACCGCCTGTAGTGGAAGAAAAGCCAAAAGCCAAAAAACAAGAGAAACAGAAGTCTCTAGTAACAAAACTTAAAGAAAAGATCGTTGGCAAAAAGAAACGACCATCTGACGAAGTCTTTCTTCCAATCATTGAAACCTTTTTTACAGAACTTGATATTGAAATTATAGAACACGAAGTTGTACGAAAGAACTCCGAGATGGATTTTTCACTTAAAATACCATCCGTTGTTGGAAGACTTAATTATTATTGTAAAGCTAAGAGTAAGAATCGGTGTGATGAAAAAGATCTTTCTGCAGCATACATGCAAGCACAAATTACTAAAAGGCCCCTTCTATTTCTCTACACGGGCGCACTTTCAAAAAAGGCTGAAGAAATGCTTGCCTCTGGCGCCTTTGAAAATGCTATTGTGAAACGATTAGAACAAGATGGGTCTTAAAATCAAGGATATCCTAACGAAACAAGAGATTTCGTTCAAGGATCTGAAAGGAAAAATTCTTGCAGTTGATTCTATGAACATTTTGTACCAGTTCTTAACAACAATTCGTGGTCCCACTGGTATGACTCTTACAAATTCTTCTGGGGAAGTTACCTCTCATTTAATTGGCTTGTTTAACCGAACTACTTCATTAATGCAGGAATGTATGAAACTGTGCTTCGTTTTTGATGGAAAAGCACCTGATCTTAAAACGCAAACAAAAGAAGCACGGGCTGCCGTTAAAAAAGAGGCATCCGTTCTTCTACAAGAAGCGCAGGAGGCTGGTGATGAGGCTGCAATGCGAAAATATTCTGCGCGCACAACGACGCTTACAAAAGAGATGATCCTTGAGGCGCAGGAGCTGATTACGTTGTTGGGCCTTCCCATCATTCAAGCGCCATCCGAAGGAGAAGCACAAACTGCCTACATGTCAAAAAAGGGCGATGTGTATGCATCGGTCTCTCAAGATTATGATAATTTAGTGTTTGGATGCTCTCGGTTAGTGAGGAACCTTTCAATCGCTGGCAAACGTAAAAAAACAAGTGCACTCGCATATGAAACTATTCAGCCGCAACTGTTTCTTCTTGATGAAAACCTTACTGAGATGGGTATTGATCGTAACCAACTTATTGTTCTTGCAATCTTAGTCGGAACTGATTATAACCCAAAAGGTGTGAAAGGAATCGGACAAAAAAAAGCGTTGAAATTGGTGAAAGAATTTAAGGGTAGGTTTGATGAATTATTTGATCATGTCGAGTGGAGTAATTATTATGATATTTCATGGAAAGAAATATTTGATGTCATCAAACATATCCCTGTAACTGATAAGTATACGCTTGAGTGGAAACCTGTACAGTATGAAAAGTTGGTTACGTTTTTAGTTGAGAAACATGAGTTTTCTGAGGATCGGGTACGTGCAAAGCTCGATAAGTTAGTTGCACAAAAAGAGAAGCTATCACAAACCGGTTTAGGAAGTTTTATGTGATCAATCTCTTACTCCATGTGCTAAGATCCAAACTAATCCCTTTTGTTCATCTGAGATTCTTGCGTTTCTCAACTTCCCCACATTTACTAATACTGGCTCAGATAATACTGGACCAATCTCTTGAATAACATCAAAAACCCGGTATTTCCTAAAAGCATCAAATCCCGTACTCTCAAATGCCTCACCAATTCGGGGGATATGGGACGCATTAGTTATATGAACATCCCAGTGATGATTGCCATAGTGATCACTTACCTCATCTTTACTTCTCCAAACACGCAAGCGATACTCAAATTTTTGATCAGACACTTTATCCAAGTCCCTCACCAGGTCTAAAGCCAAAGAAGACCGCAGCAAAATCTTCGATTGGAGGCTCGTGTGTGTCATCTGCCTTACACCTATAAAATCCAGTCACGCTTCGATCCCTAAGGATCTCTAATAAGTTTCGCTCAACACCAAGCGTATATGTACTTGCAATTACTACCCCGTCTCCTGCTTTTCTGTATTCTAAATCTTCAAACAAATGCATTGGGGGCTCATCATCTAAAAGTCGTATGCGAACTGCTCGATCATATTCTTCAACTACTTCAAAACGAATTGGTTCTCGATGTGTTCCCATTTGAACTCCAGGAAAGCCAAGATAAAATATCTCTTTCGACATATTTTTTAGAAATTGTGAGAATAATATTAATCTAAAGGACTCTGTTCAGTCATAAATCAGATTTTTATATTTCTTAGAAGTCAGTTCCAGAAGAGGTGGGTGTTAATGAATAATTTCAGGATCGCTGTAAAAGCGTTTGTGGTTGATGAAGAAGATAATTTATTGCTTCTCAAACGGGGCATGGATAGACCCCATAAACCTGGTGTTTGGGATATCCCAGGTGGAAGGCTAGATGTTGGAGAAAATCCGTTTACAGGTCTGCAACGAGAAGTAAAAGAAGAAACAGGACTTGATGTTGAGATCGGCTCACCAATTGATGTAAACCATTTTGTGCGCGATGATGGGCAACAGATAACTATGCTCATTTTCAAATGCGCACCTAAACATAAATCAGTGTTGCTAAGCAATGAACATGAAGCATACAGCTGGGTGCACCTTGCTCACGCAAAAGAAAGAATCTGTCCAACTTTTCATCCTTTGGTAAACAAATACATGGAGGATTATGGGCATACAATCATAAACCCATAATCATTCTTTTGCACTATTCCACATTTCAAGAAATTGATCTTTAAGTAATGAGGTAAAAGCAGCCGATTCTATCCAAAATGAAATGTAGTTATCATGATCCTGAATCTCAGGTCTTCCAATCGTTGTTCGGCATATTCTATCATCAAACGCTGAAAAACGAATACTCTTTTGCTCCATTTTAGGATAAAATCTAATCTTAACACCAACTTTACGCCATTTTTCATAGACTTTGAGTCTTGCAGGATCTTTGTGTACCAGAAACCTAAAATCAACACCACGTTTTGCAGCTTCTTTTACAAGCCGAGCACTTGTATGATTAAACGTCAAACTTCCTGCAAAGTTATATTGATACTTAGTTAGAGTTGGGGTGATTTCATTAAGCATTTGCATAATTCTGTGTTTTCCTTTCAGAACAATTGCAGTTTGTTCAGCATCGAACGCTTGGGTATTCAAAAGCTCCTGAAGTTTTCCAACACCCTTCTCTAGAGATTTTATTGAATCGAGTTTCTCTTCGAGTATATCCTTGAATTTTTGTACGCCAATAGTCTTATACTTACGGGGCGTAACATTTAATGAAGCAATGAATCCCCTCTCAGCAAGCTTGATTAGGCATTCATAAACTTTGTTTGGTGGAACTTTAGATTCGCGCGCGATATCACTTGCTTTTGCCGTTGAGAGTTTCGCTAGCGCTAAGTACACTTTAGTCTCATACTCAGTAAATCCAAACTCCTTAAGCAATTGATCAGTTTTCATAGGACTATTAGGACTTAGATTAGTACTTTAGATATAAATATTTCTCTGGTTTTTTCTGGTTCATGAAAAAAAGGCTAAAAATCTACTTTGCTGGCAAAATCGATCCAGCATCAAGACTTGGGCAAAGATGGCGCGATAATATAGCTTTAAGACTTGAAACATTACTTAAATATACCATCCTAAATCTTGATCCAAACAAAGATCCGTTACCAAGACTCATTAATTACTCAAACCCGCTTGAACCAATTGGAAGAAATGCTTCTATGATTAAAGATTCCGACTTGGTTATTATTATGCTCTCTGAAGATATTAGTGTTGGAGGTTCTTGCGATATGATGATTGCAAAATACTTTGGAAAGCCGGTTATAGGCATTGCTCAAAAAGGAGGAAAGTTTAGGAAAAAGAAAAAAATGATTCGGGAAAGAGAATATTTAAACTATACCCACCCTTACGTTGCCTTGTTTTGTGACTATTTGGCAGAAGATGTTAATGAAGCGGCAAAATGTATATTGCGGTGTTTAAAGAATTCTGCACCAACACTTGCGGAGCTTCTTAGGAAGGCTCGAGGGCACCACACTTTCATCCAATAACCTTTTATACCCTATCTTGTATACATGTTTCTATGCTCGCAGCAAAAGTTGCACTCAAAGATGCGCAAACAATCAAAAAAGTTCTTTTAGACAAAAAGAACATTGATTATTCATATCTTCTTATTAAAGATAAGAGGTACATCTACTTTCCTGCGCTCAAAAAGCATAGAATCAAAGGAGTTTCGTACGTAGAAAAACGGTTTCGTAAAAAGAACATTACAAAAAACGTAACAGATTTGCTTAAAGGTAAATTAACGCAAAAAGAACTCTCACTTTTGCCAAAATCTCAAGAAGTTGTAGGCTCCATCATGATTTTAGAAGTTCCAGAAGAGCTTTTCAAAAAAGAAACGATTATCGCGAAAGCCTACTTAGATTTTAACAAGAACATTCAAACCGTTGTTAAGAAAACAAAAATACATTCTGGGGTCTTTCGAACGCGTGGGGTAAAAATTATTGCAGGTAAGCGAGCCAAACAAACCGTGCATCTAGAAAGTGGGGTGAGGCTCTTGCTTCATTTAGAAAAAACCTATTTTTCTGCTAGATTGGGGCATGAAAGATTGCGAATTGCAAAGCAGGTCAAAAAAGGTGAAGAAATTCTTGTTATGTTTTCTGGCTCAGCTCCATATCCACTTGTGTTAGCTAAACATTCTCAACCTAAGTCCATTGTAGGAATCGAAATTAATCCTGAGGCACACAAGTTTGGACTTGAAAATCTCAGGCTCAATAAATGCGAGAATAAAATCAAGTTGTATAACGGTGATGTGAGAATGGTACTCCCAACATTGCGCAAAAAGTTTGATAGAGTTCTCATGCCACTTCCTAAAACTTCTGAAGAATTTTTAGATATCGCGCTTCCAAAGGTGCGTAAAGGAGGCACTATTAACCTCTATGCTTTTTTGAACGAAAAGGATATTGCTCCAGAGGCCAAAAGAATAAAGCGGATGTGTAAAGATCTTGGCTATCCTGTTCGAATGCTGCGCAAGGTGAAGTGTGGGCAGCACGCACCGTATACGTTCAGGGTATGTTTTGATATGAGGGTTATGTAATACTATGAAAATCTATGTTGGTCACTCAAGTGGTTTTAATTTTAAAGAGGAACTCTACAAGCCGTTGCGAGAAAGTGAGTTAAACACAAAGCACAAAATTGTGCTACCTCATGAGGATAGTTCCGAACCATTTAACTCAAAGGAGTTTCTACAAAATTGTGATTTAATGATTGCTGAAGTCTCCTTTCCAAGCACCGGTTTAGGAATTGAGTTAGGATGGGCTAACTTTCTTGGAGTTCCAATACTCTTTGTTTACAAGAAAGGGGCAAGAGTTTCAGGCTCGCTTAAAGTAGTTTCAGATAAATTCATAGAGTACGAAACACAAGAAGCTCTTATAGCTAAACTGCAAACCCACAAGCTATTTGAAGATTAACACTATCTTTATATAGAAAACCTTGTTTTTCACAGATACCAGATAATATGGAGCTTGTCTTGATCGATTCGTGGGACTGAAAGTCGCACCTCGCTCGGAATTGGCGAAAGAATTCATATGGCACAAAAGATACTACCGCAGGGAATATTTGAGGTCTTTACCGATTTCAAGAAACGAAAACTTTTTTCTAAATCACTCCTGCGCCCAGCACAGTCACATTTTGGAGAGAGATTAGTGCGTGAAGCTGGTGAAACGTATCGAGAATGGGACCCTAAGCGTTCTAAACTTGCTGCAGCTATTATGAAAGGTGCACATAATACAGGCATTAGACCGGGCAACTTTGTTCTCTACCTTGGTGCATCCCATGGATATACCCCTTCACACATCTCAGATATGATTGGAAAAGACGGAATGATGTTTGCAGTAGAATTCTCACCACAAGTTCTGCGAGACCTTGTGTTTATGAGCTATGATAGGACAAATATCGCACCAATCCTAGCTGATGCAAATAGGCCGGAACAATATGCGCCACGAGTAAGTCAGGTCGATGTTGTATTCCAAGATATTGCGCAACGAAATCAAGCTGAAATTTTTATGAAGAATTGTGATCTGTTCTTAAAAGAGGGTGGCTTTGGTCTTTTAGCTGTTAAAGCACGAAGTATTAATATCAAAAAATCTAGTAAACAAATCTTTGAAGAAGTAAGAGAAGTTCTTGAAAAAAAATACATTATTGCTGATTTTAGAGATCTTGACCCGTTCGAAAAGGATCATTGTATGATCATTATTAAAAACCAAAAACCAAGCAAGAGTCAAACACCAAAGAAAAAAAGAGCAGAACCGTTTTCTCACAAGAAAGAAAAACCTCGTTTTGATAGGGGACGATCTTCGAGCAGAGGAAGAGAGCCGAAGAGTTTTGCAAGATCTGAAAGACCGAAAAAGTTTGAGAAAAGTTCTCGCTCAAAAAGAGATAAAGAACCTGCAAAGACAGACAGATTCAAAAAGTTTGTGCGAAAACCTGGTGAGAGTATGAAAACAAAATCTGGCAAGAAATTCTTAAAAAAACAGCAAAGACGATAACTTATTCTTCAATATCCTTTACATGAATTATTTGAACTGGACACACATCAGCTGCTTCCTGATTCGATGCCTTATCTTCAAGTGTGGTTATGATTCTCTCTTCAACGCCTTCAGGAGTTGTGGTTGATTTCTTCAAATGAGAAAGTCCTTCCTCGTCCATTTCCCAGAACTCAGGATTAATTGCAGCGCACGCTCCACAACCGATACAGTCCTTTTTGAAATGAGTGATTTTTGCTTTCGTCATCTAAAAAGACTAATTTTGGCCTTATTTTTAAACATTATGGTAGAAAAGAAAAAAGAAAAATTCAATATTCACATCCAGACATTTCAGCAAGTTCACTAAAGGTTTGCGTGCCACTCACTCTTGATCCGTCTGCAAAAATCCAGGTAGGATATCCTTGAATACCTGCTTGCGCGCATCGTTGTTCTTGTTCAGTACACTCAACGTACGGAAGATCATCAATGGCTGTTCCAAACATTTCTCGCTGTTCTTCACAGTGCGGGCACCAATACGCACCATAGAGTAAAGCGCCACTATCGCGAAGACAAGAAGCAAGCTCTTGTACTTCAGGAGTTGCTTCAGGAACTGCAGTACAAGATGTGAGAACAAAAAGGCCCAACACAAAGACAGTAAATAATAATTTTTTCATACGTTTCACCTCATTCTTTTAGACTTTCAAGTGCCTTAGTATAATAAATGTATGCAAAAAATGTAATGAGCAAAATGATTATTTGTGAGACTATACAAAATATACAAATTGCTTTGAGTACCGCAAATTCAATATATGTAAGATAGAGTGAGAAGATAAGTGAAGTTATTGAAAGACCTAAAAAGAACTGAATTAAGCCTACTTTTCTCTCTTTTTCTAAACTAAACTTTTTGCGAAGAAGCGTGAAACTAATTGCTGCAAGAGTTGCATAACCAAGCATTCCAAATATTGATACTGGAATGCCAAAAATTGCCGAATATTTACTTGAACTCACTTTGCTACACGAAAGTGTGGCATTGATATCACACACTGTACTTGTATGCTGATAAAAAATAGCAGTTAAGTAAATAGAAACTAACAAGCCAACTAAAGCCAAGTACATAATGATATGAAGCGTTTTTTCTTGTTTCACTTTTGATTCTCTAAAAACCTTTCAACTTCAATTGCTGCCATACAGCCAGTTCCGGCTGCAGTTATTGCCTGCCTATACGTATAATCTTGTACATCACCACACGCAAACACTCCTTCAATTGCTGTTGCTGTTGATTTTGGTTTCGTTATAAGGTACCCTTTTTTATCCAGCTCTAAAACATCCTTGAAAAGTGCAGTGTTTGGTTTATGGCCAATCGCAAGAAACATCCCCTCGCATGCAAAATCTTTAACTTTACCAGTTTTAACATCTTTAATGCGAACGCCAGTTACTTTATCTTCCCCAAGTACTTCTTGTACTTCATTGTTAAAGATAAATTCTATTTTTTCGTGATCCTTTGCTTTTTTCTGCATAATTTTTGATGCACGCAGCTCATCACGCCTATGAATTACAGTTACTTTTGGACAGAATTTTGTTAGAAACAATGCTTCTTCCATTGCACTATCGCCGCCGCCAATAACAACAACTTCTTTACCTTTAAAGAACGCACCATCACACGTAGCGCAGGCAGTAACACCTTTTCCCATTAGACGTTTTTCACTCTCAAGTCCAAGCCACCGAGCATTCGCACCTGTTGAGATGATAACTGTTTTTGCTTTGAATTCCTTGTCTTCAGTTGAAATTGTGAACGGTCTTTTTGAAAAATCAACTTTTGTTACATCTTCAGTTAAAATTTGTGTTCCAAATTTTTCTGCTTGTTTACGCATGTTTTCAATCAAATCTGGACCCATAATCCCTTCAGGAAATCCTGGAAAATTTTCAACTTCAGTTGTAAGCATGAGCTGCCCGCCAGACTTGTACCCTTCAATCATGAACGGTTTAAGATCTGCCCTAGAAGTGTAAAGTGCTGCTGTAAGCCCAGCAGGGCCCGCGCCAATAATAATTACGTTATGAATTTCATCTGCCATTCTGTGAGAGGATGGCTTTGCGTATAAAAAGATTGTTGCTTATGATACAATAATTGTTTAAACAAAACAGTTCTTACTAGTTCGTGACTAACAAAGATTAATAAAGAAAAAAGGCTTGTTTTTCGCCTATGGAGTTCAAAATTGGCAAAAAGGATGATGATCTTTTGCAGAGATATCCGACCGAAGATATGCGTATTGCAAATGCCTTTACGCGTGAACTTCAAAAGGAACTTCAAGATTTTCTTGTGGCAGTTGTACTCTTTGGAAGTACTGCAAGGAAAAAAAGTTCTGAGAAAAGTGATATTGATGTTCTTCTCATCGGAAACGATGTTGAGATCAACATGACAAATGAGTTTATTGAAACGTATAAAATCATTTTAGAAAAGCTTATTGCAAAACACTCAACCAGGCTTCACGTAACATCTATGACGTTTACTTCGTTCTGGGATTATGCTAGAGCCGGTGATCCTGTGACTGTAAACATCTTACGTGATGGAGTTGCGCTCTATGATATTGGATTTTTTAGGCCGACACAAATGCTCTTGCGTCAAGGAAGAATCAGACCATCAGAAGAGAGTTTATGGAGATACTTCTCCAGAGCACCAAAAAGTTTGACAAACTCACGCTGGCATGTTCTGCAAGCAACACTTGATTTGTACTGGGCAGTGATTGATAGCGCACATGCTGCTTTAATGAAAAAAAATATTGTGCCGCCAAGTCCTGAACATGTAGCTGATATGTTGCAGGAAGTCTTCGCATCAAAACGTCAACTTGAAGCACGGTACGTTGCCTCCATGCGCAAATTCTATCAAGTGAGTAAAGGAATTGTTCATAGGGACACGAAAGAAGTCAGTGGGCTTGAGTATGAAGCCCTCTTTAAAGAAGCAACAGACTTTGTGAATCGAATGAAGAAGCTTATTTATGCGCACTAGTCAAAAGTTTTATTAATTGAATCTCATCAGAATATTTCTATGTGGAAAAACCTAGCCCCTGAGCTTGTTAGGCAAAGGATAATTATAGAAGGTACTACTCAAAAAATTGTTGAGCCAGAAGAAATTAAAAAATATCTTCTTGAACTTTCTAAAGTAGTTGACATGGTTGTTCTCTCAGATCCTGTTGCATATACTGCGCATGATGATGGATATGGGGGCTGGATTCATTGGAAAACGTCTGGCGCTCATTTTTACAGTTATCCTACTAATCCACCTTTATTTACAGTGGATTGTTACACATGCAAGGCATTCTCTGTACAAAAGGCCGTTGAGTTCACCCAAAAATACTTTAACACAATTGAAATTGTTTTCAAAGAAATTGAAGTATGATCAACAATAAAAAGATTTAATAAAGATGAAGTTTCTTTGATGTTTGATGAAAGAGGGGATTCTAAAGTACGTACTCAAGAATGCGTTTGATTTTAAGGGATCCATCAATTCAAAAGTTGTATTGGGTGCGGTTTTACGCGAAAACCCTAAACTCAAAAAAGATGTTCCTTCCGTTCTCAAAGAGATTGAAAAAATTGTAAAAGAAGTTTCTAAAAAGTCTGCAAAAGACATTGAAACTGAGCTTAGAGAACTCGCGCCCGAACTTCTCAAACCCACAGAAAAAAAGGTTCAAGGTCCGCTTAAGCCTCTTCCAAACGCGCAAGTGGGAAATGTTGTTGTGAGGATTGCACCCTCGCCTTCTGGATCTTTACATATTGGGCATGCCTATGGAGCTGCACTCAACTCACTCTACGCAAAAATGTATAAAGGGAAATTTATCTTGCGAATTGAAGATACGAACCCGGAAAATATTTATCCAAAAGCGTATGATTTAATTGAAAATGATACACGGTGGCTTACACAAAACAAGGTTGCGCAAGTTGTGATCCAATCGGACAGACTCAAAAGTTATCATAAGGCTACTGAAAAACTTGTTGTACAAGGCGATGCGTACGTGTGTGAGTGCGATGCCGATTTATTTCGCGAGCGGAAAGCAAAAGGTAACGCCTGCCCTTGCAGAGATTTGAAAACATCTGAGCAACAAACACGCTACAAAAAAATGTTTTCAGGCTACAAGGAAGGGGAAGCAGTTTTACGTTTAAAAACAGATATTAAACATAAAAACCCTGCAATGCGTGATTTTTCTCTTGCAAGAATTAACGAGCATGTGCATCCACGAACAGGAACAAAAAATCGAGTGTGGCCCTTAATGGTTTTGGCAGTTGCAGTTGATGACCATGAATTGGGTGTAACTCACATGCTTAATGGCAAGGATCACGCAGACAATGCTCTCAAAGAAGCCCTCATTCAAGAAAGGCTCGGCTGGAAACCAGTTGAGCATAAGCATTGGGGCAGAATCAACTTCAAGGGCATGCCACTTTCTTCCACAAAAACTCGAATTGCAATTGAGCAAAATGAATATCATGGTTGGGACGATATACGATTACCAACGCTTCCAGCACTTCGAAGACGTGGATATAAACCTGGCGCGCTTGAAAAATTTGCAATAGAAATTGGATTAAGTTTAACTGATAAGACTGTCACAAAAGAAGAGTTTTGGAAACATATTAATGCCTTTAACAGGGAACTTGTCGAGCCAGAGGCAAACAGATTCTTTTTTGTTGAAGATGAGCAAAGAATTGAGATACATGGTGCTACAAAACGAAAAGTCGAGTTTGATGTGCACCCAGATTTTCCAAAACGTGGGAAGCGAAAAGTTGTATTTGCAGGAAATGTCTTACTTGCAAAAAAGGATGTTGGTGGGCTCAAAGAAAAAAAACTGCACAGACTCATTGATTGCTGTAATTTTACTGTTGAAAAAGGCAAATTTTGCGCAGTTGCAGGTGGATATGAGGAATACAAGATTGCTAAGAATAAGGGCAAGATTATTCACTGGCTTCCAGCCGAACATAAAACAATTCCCGTTACCGTTCTTCTTGATAATGGTAAGGAAGTGAAAGGGGTTGGCGAGGACGGACTCCGAGAAGTTAAGAAAGGAACAATCATACAATTCGAACGACAATATTTTGTTCGTGTTGATTCAAGTACACAAAAGAATATAACGTGTTGGTATTTACATAAATAGAATACATAAAACCAGGGGTGGTGCAATGTGGGAAAAATAAGTATAGATACGCCGTTAGCG
This sequence comes from uncultured Methanosarcinales archaeon, assembly GCA_964498285.1. Taxonomy (GTDB): domain Archaea; phylum Nanobdellota; class Nanobdellia; order Woesearchaeales; family GW2011-AR9; genus CAZCGN01. The sequence goes on along the minus strand of CAZCGN010000001.1, from coordinate 546,192 downwards.
GAACTTACGCTCAGGCGATATGAAAAACCGTCCATGCAAGGACGAGATTTAGTGCGGAGACTTTGTTTGTCGTTAGGATTATTACAGCCAGGTGATTCACGTGATGTTATGGTAGATGTGTTTCATGTTTTACTTCAGGCACGACAACGTGGTGAAGAGCTTCATTCTGAAGAGATTAAAAATCATGTGATTGATGCACGCAAATCGTCTGGTTTGCCTATGCTTGGTGTAGCGTCCTCCAACATTCGAAGACAGTTGAAGAGATTAAAGGACTTGCATCTAATTGAAACGAATGCTAATTTGTATAGAATCACAGAGTTTTCAGAGCTTTCTGAGATATTTGAAGAAAAAGTACAGAATTTTGTGTTGCATTCAGTTGTTACCCGTGTCAAAGAATATTTGAAGCACGTGGATACTGAATTTACAAAGCATCCTGAAGAATAAATCAATGTTGCCACCCCAACATATGTTCTTGAGTTGCTAAAAGGTTAAAAAGAATAATGAGTGTTTCTGAGTACGGATTCTTATGACCCGAAGACCATTTACTGACGAAGATCAAAGACGGCATTTAGACCAGGTTGTTGCTGCATTTGAGCGTGTTAGTGGCCTTACTCCCCTTCAAGAATTAACTGAATTAATTCCTATCCCGAGATATACTCTTATTTCTGAAACACAGGCTCTTGATGAGTTAATTGATGATGATACGCAAGTTGTTGTAACTGCTGGAGCATTTTATGGTGATGAAGCAAAGGGAAAATGGGGAAATGTTCTATCTCAAAGAGTTGATTTAGTAGTTCGGGCAAACTCAGGAGCAAACACGGGAAGAACCATTTATCATCTTGGTGAAGAGATTGTCTTCCATGTAGTTCCTGCAGCAGTTGTCAAGGGTATTGAATGTTTGATTGGTTCGGAAGTTGCTGCGGACCCAATTAGCATGCTTAGAGAAGAACTTTTGCCACTTGTTGAGAAAGGGATTGGTTATGATAACTTGAAGGTTGGAAATCTCCACGTCACAACTCCTGCCCATAGAATTATGGACGTTCTTAGTGGTAAACTTAATGGTTCTACAAAAGTTGGCATCAAATATACTCATGCAGGTATGAAACTGAAAACTAATGTGCGGCTTGATGATATATTTAATTCACCTGAGAACCTTAAAGAAAGGCTTCGAGTAGATTTTAGAGCCCAATATCAAGGATTCCTCAGAACACATAGGCTCACACGGGCAAATGTCGTAGAGCATCTTGAAGAAATTCAACAAGAAAACTCGAGGGTCGTTCCAGACCACGTATTAGATTTCGCACGAGTACACGCAGAAAATGGGATTGACGCTGCACTAGATCACTTGGTTGAACTTTATACTACAGAAGTACGAAATAATGAAGCGTTTCCTGAACGATGTGATGTTCAACATAGGGTGCAAGAAGTGCTTGGGGAAGGGAAAAGAATCGGAGTTGAAGTCACGCAGGGACACAGAATTACTAACAATATCCCTTCAGTCCATCCATGTGCAACATCTGCTGATACAACAGTTATGGGGGCACTTAACGCCGTAGGAATTAACCCTATTCGCTATAAAACTGTTGCTGTAAACGCTCATAAAGCGCCCGGCAGCTCCCGTGTTGGAAGAGGGAACATTCCAAGCAGTTTTACTGCTCAAAATAGATTTGCGGCTGCAGGCATCACAAAAATGGACCAGTTAGGCACCGCATGCTCTGATTTTCAAGGTGTCCATGGAACTTATTTTAGCCAAGCACTTCAAGGAAATGGTTTGATCAAACCAGTAATCTTTACAGATGATACTGGAAAATATGAAATTGGAGATGCTATGGCAATCACAACGTCTCGAACACATAAAGAACAAGGCGCGACCACAAAAAAACCAAGGATTACCGGTTGGCTAGATCTTGTTGCATTGCGTGAAACGATGTTAGATCAAGGCCCAAACTTGTGTATCTCAGCTATGGACCGAGGCGATTTATATGAAAAACTAGGCCTAGTTGTAGGATATGTTGTTTCTCTCCCAGAAGATTCATCCGCAATCTCTAAAGATGCCGAAGGGGCTTTCATTGATTGTCAAGGAACGAAATATAGAACTGGACATGTAGTTAAAATTGGAGATGCTGTTCCAAGTCAAGATGTTCTCCATCATTGTTTACCCATTGTTCGTGAGGTTAATGGCTGGAAAGATACACCAATTATTGGCCTAAATCACAGTGATGAACTCCCACTCGCAGTTCAAGAATTTGTGGGCCTTGTTGAACACTATACTGGCGCAAAGATTATTGGATTAGGAATTGGTCCAAAAGACCATCAAGCATTGTACTTAAGGAAAGAAGCTGTCTGAAATTAAAAAATCAAACTGTAACTCTAAAAACTTAACAAATATAAGAAAATCAATCTAAATAATATCTTCTTCGGCAACAACGATAAAATCGCCACTTGCAATAACTGCTGAGAACGGGATAAGCATTTGACCTTCTTTATTACGCTCAAGCTCCATTCGGTCAGTATATGAAGTTGGATTTCGAAGCAATAAATGGATTAATTCGCCAGATCCTGCTTCAAAAATTAAATCGCCGACATCGCCAAATTTTTTACCAGATTTAGAGACAACAGTCTTACCCAGGATCTCTTTAGAATAATTCTTCTCTTTTTCCATTATGCTTCACCCAACCATACGATTATGATGGGTTTAAAAGGATAAGATTTGTATATAAAGTTTTTGGTGGGATTAAGGGTGTTCTTGAAAGTATAGCTTAGAGCAATTGCATATATGCTGCCAAAAGATTAATAAGAGAAGAAAGAATAAAGCTTGTATGGCACAAAAGAAAGATGCATCAATGACTTCTGCTGAATTAGTTGGATTTCATAAAGGAAGCCTTGCAACCCTAGCAAAAGAAAGAGAAGAGTTCATGAGGCTTCTGCAGATTGTTGAACAATTAATGCAAATGCACGTAAAAGAGCTTAAAGATCTTGGCGTTGATTTAGCTGCGCAAGCAAAAAAGCAGACTAAAACACCGAAAAAGTTGAAAGGCAAAAAAGCTATTGAAGATGTGCTTTAGGCAGACCTGAGCACGTTTACAAGACCCCCTCTATTCTGGCTTACGGCAAATCCAAATCGTTCATCCATCTTTCTCGGATCTGGTCTTGCCATTGTCTGAATACTTACAACATTGCACCCACGCTTTTGAGCTGCTTCGATCATTGCTCCGTCTTCACAAGAATCACCAGTAACGCCTACTGAATTAATCCAGGGATTATCTTCTAAAACGGAATCAACCACTTGGCCTTTATCATCTGCATTTGCTGCATACCAACCAAAACTAAGAGCTCTTGCATACGCCATTGCAACACGTTCAATGTTACGTGTGACATACACTCTTTCCCCAGAGATCATACTTTGGAAAGTTGTAACATCCGGGAATAATGAATCTATCACCCTATCGTGAGCAAGCATTTCATCCAACTCTCTTTTTGCCCTTCCATTTTGGAGGAACCTATCAACATATTTTCTCCATGCGCTTGTTTCTCTTGATTTATCAAGCCAAGCTGGTGCTCCATGGACAACAGCCCACGATACAAAAGAAGGATCAAACATACTTGTCCCAACTCGACCATAGCCAATATCTTTAGCTACAGACGGCGCATGGTTATCATCTAAATCGCAGAACCACGCTTGCACAGAACCAACTTGTTCACACAAGTCAGCTTTAGCATATTCTAACCCCTTTGTAAGCATTCGGTCATGAGCTGCCACCCAAGTCTCTCCTTCAGGACCATATAAGAAATTCATCACAGTCTGCTGCAAAAATCTATATTATAAATCTTATGGAAAATAGAAGAAAAATAAAAAAATAAAAAGTTGAGCTTAGTATCTTCGTTTCCGACCACTTGTGAAAAGTAGTGCAAGTAAGAATACTATCGCTGCAAGACCAACAACTGTTCCAGCAACAAGCCATACGAGTACACGCATGTTTTCCCATGAAGCAAATGAACTTCCCTCAGTTGTACTTACAACAACACCAGAGGTTTGTGGTGGTGTAATTGAAGTTACAGTAACGGAAGGCTCGCTATCTTCAGCTGGTGCTGAAGTTGTAGTAGCTCCTGTGATTGAACCAGTCAATGGTGCTGTGTAGGTTGATGCGCTATCGCCGCTAAGAGATGTGCTTGTAGTACATCTTTCATCTGCGCTATCTGCAAGCCAATCTTCAACTTCATCAATTAAGTTATCAAGATCATTTTGGAGATCATCTAAATCATCGAAAAGATCATCTTCAAGATCATCATCTAGATCAGCATCATCGATTGCATCGTCAAGATCATCGATTGCATCTTGTAAGTCGTCAAGATCTTGATCTAACAAATCTTCAACTTCTTCTTCGATATCATCCATGTCATCATCGTCATCCCGTCTATGTTCACGACAGAAGTCTCGATCAAAGTCATCGAACGTATCCTCAAGTTCTTCGAATGTATCTTCAAGTTCAGCAAGTGTTATTTCTTCATCTTCTGCAAAATCAACTACTTCAATTGCAAAGGTTTCTTCATCAGTTGCGCTTGAAGAATCCGTAACAGTTATTGTTACAGTGTAATCTCCTTCATCATCTTCAGTTGGAGTCCAGGTTAGAGTTGCTGATCCATCGCCGTTATCAACAAAGAGTGCTTCAACAGGAAGATCGGATGAGATTCCAAAGGAAAGTACGTCTCCTACATCTCCATCAGTTGCGCTAAAGTCAAGATCAAGTTCTACTGTCGCCATAACTTCTTGAGCGCCAATAGCTGCAAGAACTGGAACATCGTTAACTCCATCATCAACTATTACGTCAAATTCTTGAGTTACATCTGCTGCTACACCATCACTTAAAGTAACAGTAACTGTGTATTCGCCTTCTTCTGAAGCGATAGGTGTCCAATCAAGGTCAGCTGTTCCATCGCCATTATCAGCAAAGGTAGCCGTACTTGGAAGACCAGACATGCTCAGAGTTAATGTATCTGCATCAATATCAGTTGCTTCAAACAATAGATCTAAGAAATCGCCAGCAGCTACATCTAATGTAACGTCAGCTGGTTCTGCTGTATCAAAAACCGGTGCATCGTTAACTGCAGTCACATCAAATGTGATTGAGTTTGAAGCTGCACTATCTTCTGCAGCGTCATCAGTAACTATAAAGCCGAATGAAGCATATGAACTACCATGTTCATCTGCAGCTGGAGTAAATACAAGATCTCCTGCGTTGATATCTGCAACAGAAATTACTTGATCTCCAACAACTGTAACTGAAGCAAGTTCTAAAGTTGCGCCAGTTGGTAAAGTTATTGGTGTTTTAATTGTTATGGATTCAAAAACGTCTCCATCTACATCACTAAAGCCAAAGTCAGCTTCTGCTAACGTATAGCTTGTATCTTCATCTAATGTTAAAGTAGCATCTGCTGCTGTAGGGACGGTTGCAAGAACCATACTTAAGTTTCCTACCGTAAATACTACGATGAAGAGAAAAATTGCTAATTGTTTTTTCATCATTTTTTTGGTATACCTCAACGTTGTGGTTTTTATTTGAATTCACAGCTCTCAAAGCAGCACCTATTTATAAACTTTTCGGAACAAGTGCTACTTTTGAGTAATGAATTTCTGGCCATCTTTTCACCACCCTTATTTCATGAAAAATAAGCAAAATAGTACTTAAAGATACTTGTAACAATACTTATCTAGCCCTGTATCTTTTTGCCTAAATGAGAAAAAGGACCAATTTTAGCCCCCTTACGCTTTACAAAACAAAATTAGAGGATAACCGTCCCACGATATGTTTTGGGAAGAAAATTGAAAATTTTACCTGCTTTAAGAGCTGCACACGCAAAGATTTCTTTGTTATATCTAAGCAACACTAAGCTATTATTTGTAAGGTTCGGGCGCATAAGATCGATTCCCTGAAAATATGATTCCATCTCAGAGGAATCTATATCAACAACATTTTGAAGCTCGATTCCAATTTCTTTTGCTAAAGTAGCCAAAAGCTGCGCGCCTTCTAAACTAAGTCGGATTTGTGTTACTCCCCTCTCACCTATGTACAGACCAAAACGATCTGTTCTGAGCATATCAAGATTAATTTGACCGAGTTCCCGATTAATAATGAAGATCTTACCTTTAGCATTCTCTACATATACATAATTCTTGCCAAATGATGCGCCAAATTGGGCTGCAATCATTTCATTTACCTTTTTAATCTCGCGTGAAGCTAAAATCTTAGCATTTTTCATACATACACCAGAAGAAGAGATGCGTTAAAAATGTTATTGAAAAGAAAAAGAAAAAAGAAAGAGGAATTACCCTCGTTTAATATATTTGTATAAGCCCCAAAGAGCTACCAAACCACCAATAAACACTGGCCATGCTAAATTTGCCCAATGGTTTGCTAAGATCAATACCCCAATTACAAACCATTCTAAACCGCTCCCACTGCATTTTCCTCTAGGGGAAGCTAATGCCATAGCTGGCGCGCGAGCAGCGCTTGCTCTGCGTGCTGTTTTTCTTCGTTTTGCTGCCATATTAAAATATCACCTCTTAATTTTCCTACATGAATGTAATCTTGCTTTTAAACTTTTGGATTAGGCATATTGCAATCTCTCCATCGGAATGTATCCATTCTTCTTCTAATCCATAAAATATATAACTTGCTTTCAGCAAAACTGATTAGTGTACAAAACAATTGTAATTATTGGAGCAGGACCAATCGGATGTTATGCCGCCTCTTTACTTTCAGCGCAAGGCCACGATGTTTCTGTCTATGAAGAACATGCAATTATTGGAACTCCAATTCAGTGCACTGGCCTTCTTACGGGCGAATTTGATACGCTCGATATCCCAAAAGATGATTTTTTAGTTAATACATTTGAAGAAATTAGTGTGAAGACAAAAAATAAAGAACTTACAGTGAAACAGAAAGAATACCTTGTGTGCAGAACAAAGTTTGATCAATATTTTGCAAGATGTGCAAAAAAGGCAGGAGCCAAGATACATACCTCACATTCATTTATGCGAAAAGAAAAAGATACACTTCTCATTAAAAATCTCAATACACAAGAAGAGATGAGAGTAACGCCAGACATCGTAATTGCTGCTGACGGACCTCTTTCAAAGACAATTAAAGCATACGGTTTCTACGAAAAAAGTCGAAAACAGTATTATGGAATTCAGGCTGTTGTGAAAGGAGATTTTTCAAAACGTAAATTTGAGACATATTTTGGCAAAGAAATTTGTCCTGACCTTTTTATATGGGTAGTTCCAGAAACCGATACGCAAGCAAGAGTGGGCCTTGCAAGTAAGAAAAATACACGAACACTGTTTGATGCTTTTATGAAAAAACAGAACTACACTGTTCTTGAAATGCAAGCCGGAACAATTCCAATCTATAATCCAAAACAAAAAATTCAAGAAGGTAACTGTTATGCTATTGGGGACGCTGCAGGATTTGTGAAAGCAACAACCCTTGGTGGCCTTATCCCTGGCCTAAAAGCTGCCAAAATTCTTGCAGAATGTATCACAAGTGGTAAAAATTTTCACACTGCTGTTGCGCCTATTAGGCGTAAATTACGAGCTCATTTAATTGTGCGTAAGATGTTTGATACGTTTTCTGATGCAGATTGGGACAAACTGCTCACTTTAGTTGGACAAAAGCGTGTGCAAAAGGTGTTTGAAAAATATAGTCGAGATAATCCGCTTCCACTTATTACTCATACCATTTTACGAGAACCGCGATTTCTTTGGTTTACAAAAAACCTATTCTAAATTAAAAAAAGTAGAAAAAACAAAACGTATCTTATTTGAGTGTGAATTATCTAACACTTCCTTCGAAAAAAGAAAAGAAAAAAAAGAAAAATTTTGGAGGAAGGTTAACGAGGTCAAACTATACTACTAAAAATTAGTAGTATGTTTGTTCGTCTTCTTCGTCCCTTCGTAATCTTACAAAACCGATGATTAAACCAAGAACAACTAGTAATACAACTAGGATGATCAAAGCTAATTCTAATCCATTTCGAAGACTAATGTCGGATGAACCTGCACTAACAGCATCACCAGCAACGTTTGTTGAAAGACCGATTGATTGGAGAACTTCTCCTTGGTTACTTACAACTAAGTTTGCCATATGAGCTCCGCTTGCTGCATTACTTGCAACATCAACGTTAGCGTAGACAACCGCCGAAGATCCTTCACCTAATACAACTAGGCTTTCTGAAAGGCTAGTTGTTGCCCAATCACCAGTAACTAATTCAAAGGTGTAGGTTTCGGTGGATGAACCTTCATTGCTCAAAGCTACAGCGTATACTGCTCTTTGACCAGGCGCAACAGTTTGTGATTCTGGACCAACTGCGATAACTAATCTTTCATCGCTTTGACCATTACAATAGTCTGAAGCTAGAACATTTAGAGCGTATGTTTCTCGTACTTGTTCATATTCATCGTATTCTACAACCACTTCAACTTCGTATACACCAGGTGCGGTACATTCCGGAATTCTCAAAAAGAGTTCTTCAGTTGTTTCGTATGCAACGTATTCAGCGTCTCTTGCTGATCCTTCAATTTCTAAAACATCAATGTAGTCAACAGCTGTTTGACCAGCTGCGTTCACAGTCACTTTAACGTCTCTTTCATCCATGTTTCCGAAGTTTTGTACAAGAACAGTTGTCAAAAGTGACCGTCCTGCTTGAATATCGGAACTTGGTGAGAATACAACATCAGCGATCTGTAGACCGTGTCGTGTTGGTTCAACATGTAATCGAACGATTTCTGAAACTGCTAATGAAGCTCTATCTTCAACATCAATTCGTAAGAAGTATTCATCTCTATCCATAAAGGTAGGGAGTGCGATTTCTAATCGAATTGTTTTGAATGTGTCTGCTTCCATGTCAAAAAGATGACTTGATGCATACAAATTGTTGTAATCAGAGTATTCGTAACCACTAATATCAGCAGTAACCCTAATATCTTCTAGATCTTCATCGTGTCCAGCGTCTAATCGAACTTCGATTTCAAGAACTTCACCTTCTTCGACTGCAACCATATCGCCTGCATGCCCAAGCACTGAAACTTCTTGATCGTTAATTTCGATCTCATCAATTACTAAGTTAGTTGTTAAAAAGTCGTCGTCCAAATCGTGGTCAGCAACTACAACAGTACTTAGCATTAAACTTACCATTAAAAAAACAGCAAGTAAACTTAATATTTTCCTCATTTGTTTTCCTCCAAAATATTTCACTAAATTTTTTGAATAGTATCTTTACAGACCAATAGCCTGTATTTTCCCAAAAAATGGGTGATACTATTTAAAGTTTATGGTTTTGTTAGTATTTTAAAGTAGTTACATCAAATTTGGTAAGTAAACCTAATCTTTGCTGCTTTTCTCTACTTTGCGCTTCTCCCCCTTAGATCACACGAAGTATTCTGTGAGCAACGTGTTTATATTCATCATTGCTTACAACTAATCGTACGTCGTAAAGTCCTGGTTCTGTGTTAGGTGGAACCACGAATCCAACACCTAAACTGTGGTGCTCGCCGCTCTCAATAGTGAATGTTTGACCAGTTGTTTTAAGGTCCATCTCATACACTATAACTGAAGCTTTGGTTCCTGAAAAATCAACGTCTCCATCGTTTTCCATTGAAACTGCAAGCCACGCAACATCGCCTGGTTGAACAACTTCACTATTGAACCTAATATGTGAGAACTTCAAGTTCTTTTGTGGGAAGGTTGTTGAGATGGTAAAACTTTGAGTTACAACATGTACCCCATCAGTTACGCCAACAGTTACATCATATGAACCTCGTTTTCGTGGAAGCCATTCAACTAAACCGTCTTCGTCCATTTCCATATCATCGGGCCCTGAGACAAGGAAGTATTCAAGATCGTCTCCATCTTCATCAACAGCAACTACTTGGTATTCATAATCTACCCAGATAAAAGCAGTTGTATCCGGTGTTGAGATAATTTCTGGAATAGTGTTCACATCATATACAATGACTTCAATCACAAATTCGACTGGATCAGCAATACTATCGTCAGCTACAAATTCAAATTCGTAACTCTCACCACTTGGGCTTCCTTCACTATATCCAATATCCCAACTCATTGTCCATGTACCATCACCATTGTCAACAAGGTTGATTAATGGGTCAAGAGAGGTTATTGTAAAGATATCCCCATCAGGATCTTCAGCAGCAAAAGTGTACTCAAAAAGTTCTCCTTCGTCTGCTTCTTGCGGGCTTTCGTATGTTACAACTGGTGCTTGATTAAGATTTTCAACAGTTACTTGCCAACTTTGAGTATCAAATCCACCGTTTCCATCAACTACGAGCACAGTAAAATCGTACACAGGACCATTATCAAACGCCAGAATGTCTGGTGTCCACTCAATTAATCCAGTTGAAGGATCGATTGTAGCACCAGTAGGAGCCACATTTATTACATAGGTAAGTGTGTCGCCAACATCAGCATCAATAGCATCAACATCGTATGTGTAGAGTTCTGTTTCCGTTGCTTCTAATATTGGTTCTGAAACAATCTCAGGATCCTGGTTTACATCAGTCACAATCATATGCCAAGTAACAGTAATTGGATCCATACTGTCAGTTATTTCTATTTCAACAAGATATCCGCCTGCAGGTTCTAAATCAGCTGCAGTGAAGTCTGGTGTCCATGTTACAACACCAGTTGCAGAATCAACTGCAAACCCAGTAGGTCCAGTAAGCAGAGTGTACGCCAGAACATCTCCATCATCATCTAATGCAGGAATTGTGTATGTATATTCAATTCCTTCAGTTGCATACTGTGGATCTGGGATTGGATCTGCTGGATCAATGTATGGCGGTTGGTTAGTATTATCAACAGTAATTGTCCATGCAAGAGTATCGAACAGTCCTGCTAGGTCTTCAACTTGCACTTCAACTGCGTATGCTGGACCATTTTCAAATGCACTGAAATCGGGAGTCCATTCAATAACACCTGTTGCAGGATTAATAACCATTCCAGTTGGGTTTTGAAGTAAGCTAAAGGTTAATACATCTCCTGCTACAGCAACATCAGCATCGAATGCAGTTATTGTTTCTGTGTATAATACATTCTCAGATGCAGTGTCTAAAGGAGTTAGGGAAGTGATTACTGGTGCTTGATTCATGTTTGCAACAGTAATTACCCAACTTTGAGTTACAGTATTTCCATCGTTATCATCAACAACAATATCAACACCATATGATGGGCCGTTATCAAATGCATCCAAGTCAGGAGTCCATTCAACAAGACCGGTTGTTGGATCAATAGTCATGCCCGTAGGGTATTCTGTTCCAAACGAAAATGTAAATACTGTACTATCTGGGTCAACTATTGTTGGCACATATGTGTAAAGAACGGTCTCTGTTGCACTAGTTGGTGGAGTTGATGTAAATACGGGTGCTTGATTTACATCAATAACAGTTATTGTGTACGGTTGAAGAACAAATCCTGCAAATGTGTCTGTTACTCGCACAATCACATCATATGTTGGGCCGTTTTCAAACGCATTGAAATCAACAGACCAGTCAATTTCACCAGCTCCATTAATAGACATGCCCGTTGGTGCAAGATCTAAACTGTACGTAAGGGCATCACCGAAAGGAATATCTGCATCGGTTGCGATAACATCATATTCATAGAGTGTGCCTTCAGTTGCAGTGAGTACTGGAGATGAAGTGATCACAGGATCACGATTAGTATTATCAACTGTAATTGTATAGATTTGAGTTGCAAATCCAAGAAAATTATCTTCTACTCGAACTTCTACGTTGTAGTTCGGACCTACATCCCATGCATCGAAATCGGGCGTCCATGTAATCTCGCCAGTTGCAGGATTGATTGCCATACCAGCAGGACTAGTGGTTAAAGAGTACGTTAAAACATCGCCGAAAGGAATATCTAAATCATCAGCAACAACATTGTACGTGTAAAGAGCACCTTCAGTTGCGATGAGTACTGCAGATGAAGTGATTACAGGATCACGGTTAGTATTATCAACTATAATTGTATAGATTTGAGTTGCAAATCCAAGAAAATTATCTTCTACTCGAACTTCTACGTTGTAGTTCGGACCTACATCCCATGCATCGAAATCGGGCGTCCATGTAATCTCGCCAGTTGCAGGATTGATTGCCATACCAGCAGGACTAGTGGTTAAAGAGTACGTTAAAACATCGCCGAAAGGAATATCTAAATCATCAGCAACAACATTGTACGTGTAAAGAGCACCTTCGGTTGCTGTTAATACTGGGGATGAAGTTATGGAAGGTAATTGATTGGTATTATCTACTGTGATCGTAAACGATCTTGTTGCAAAATCACCTGCAAAGCTATCTGCCTGTACAGTCACTGTATAGGTTGGGCCGTTATCAAAAGCATCAAAAGCAGGAGTCCATGTGAAATCTCCTGAAGCATCGATTGCCATATCCCCAACAGCTCCACTTGTAATACTATACGAAATTACATCTTCACTATCGTCGTCGTTTGTAAACGAAGCTACATCAAGACTAAAGAGTGAACCTTCATCTGCACTTTGTGCAGGGATTGTGTTGATTGAAACTAATCTATCTACGTCTGTAACAGCAACATTGAGGGTTGTTGAAACAGTTGCATCCCCATCATCTGCGGTAACAACAACATTGAAGTTATCTCCAAGCATTGGATGAGTAATAAATGTGAAATCTGGTGTGAGTTCGACACGAACACTTTCGTCAGCCACAACAGTAACTAAGTTTACTGCGCCAATTAGATTTGGTGAAACAGGCGTTCCGAAAAAGGAGTTCGCATCTACAGCAATGCTAAATGTAAGACCTTCATTATTTGGATCATTAAATTCAATTATGTCTGATGTGAAAAGTGAACCTTCGTTAGCTATCCCTGGGTTTGCAGGAACTACAACTTCTGGATTATCACAGACATCACCATCACCGTCACCATCGTCATCTTCTTGACCGGGGTTGAAATCGTCCGGGCAATTATCGTTTGCATCATCAATACCATCTCCATCACTATCTGGTAAAACTGTAAGTGAGACTGAATCAGTGAGAACTTCGTTGAGTGAATCAACTACAACTACATCTAAAGAATATGTTCCTGTTGATGAGAGGAGGTTTGTAACTGAAGCAGGAACCATTTCTGCAGCATATACTTTTGAACCCAGGGTTGATGGTGAGCCAGTTACTGTAGTAACTGTTTCAGCTACTTCTTCAAGAACAAGTGAACCTTGAAGGACGTTAGCATTGTTATATACTCCCACATCAATATCATAAGGATAGGTTTCATAGCCCGTTACAACCACTGTGAAAGTTGGCTCATCGCCGTTTCCTTCTACTATCTGACCTAGGGCAGGATTTCCACTTACCCACCAAATATTAACGTCCGTCATATCTGCTGCAACAGATGTTGCAAATAATGATAGGACAAGAACCGTCATTAAAAGTAATACACTTGTTTTTTTCATTCTTTATTTCCTCCTCGCTAGGATCATAATTGTTATACCGATCTATTACCTGCTTTAAGGAAAGTAAACTGTTACAGATCCTTCTACTCCAGCAACAAAGGATGGTTCTGTTTGCCCAGTCATCGCGTTGCCCCAACTATAACATGCATTGCCGCCTATTCGCAAGCTCACAGGACCATCGCCAGGTCTTCCGCCAAAAGAAGCATCAAAACAAAGAAGACCCCCTCTGAAATCTGCTTCTGTGCTTTCATTTGCAAGATCTTCGTCTGGCTTTGGATCTACTGTTGGCTGATCTTCATCTGGAAGAGGCTGCCCATTTCCAAATGTGTGGAGCACTTCTGGTCGATCATACGTTCGTGTTCCAGATGTTTCTGTTACAACCGGACTTTCACTTTGTATCCCCAATAGGCTTCCCCCAAGAAGAAATTCAGCACGTGGAACTGGAAGTTCATATGCTAAAGCAAGACCACCTGCAAATCCTCCATCAGGACCTGTAATTCTTCTGGATCTTCTATCAGTCCAAGTTTCGCGATGATAAATTACAAGGTCAGCGCCACCTGGAGCCGCGCCAGCATGTTCTTGTACGGGATGATCAAATTCCCCCGTTAGTAAATCTAAAGTTAGTGTTCTTTGACCAAATGGTCTATGATAGCCGCCTAAAAGAACACTACCATGAAATGCACCATTACTATCTCCACCGAGCCTAACACCCGCGTACCCTAAAAAGAGATGCCCTGGCCTAAATTCTCCATCACCACCAATAGGGAATAGAGCCCTGTATCGAAATCCTACTTGCACTGGACCAAGATCACGTGCTTCGGAAGCTGTCTCATCTTCTTCTTGACTTTCACGCCATTCTCTAAGAAGAGCTTCAATTCCACTTGTATCAACAGTAACATTTATGTCCCCAATAGTTTGAGTATTTGTTTGATTGGCTGGTTGACCCGCAGAGCCAACAACTTCAACAGCACCACTAACAGCTGGCTCAGGAGCAGGAGGAAGAGAATGGTCTACTTTTACTGCACACTCTTTGCCCAATGGAGCCATGTGACCTGCTTTACCAGTTACTGTTCCTTTCGGAAGAACATGGTAGCTTGCAGGATCAGCTTGGATATCTCGAATAGAAACAAGTTCAGCACGTGCGGTAAAGGCTTGTAAGCCATACAAGTCGGCATCCCACGCTGTAAGGAACCCTTCTTTTGCCCATGCTCTATTTCCAGGTAAAGAGAAATCTACAACTTTATCATCTGAATCTGAAGGATCAAGACACCAAGGGTCTGCACCATACTCGGGTTCATAACACTCTTCCTCGCAAGGTTCTTCTTCTTCTAATGGTTCTGCTTGAGCTAAAGCTGAAGGTGTGTAAGCCATACCTAAAAGGACTGTTAATGGAATTACTGCAGTTGATGTTTTCATTCTAGTGTTACCTCTGAACAATCTGTTCGCAAACCCAATTGTACCCCTGAAAAATTATTTTGAACGTATCCTAAACGATCCATTGAAGAAAGAACATCTCCTAAAAGATTGTCGTATCCTCTCGCCAGAGCAGCCATTCCTTCACTTCCTAAAGCTGCCCGAAGAACAAGAGGTGAAGTTTCCTGTCTTTCGACAATTCCTCTGTTAGCTCCACCGTTCCGTTCACATAAATACTCTTCAAACATGTTGCTAACTACAGCATCAACTTCAGAATCTGGAGAGTCACTTCGAATAGTATCAACTAAGTATTGCGCACGTGCTAGAGCCCCACTTTGATACACTGGTTCTTCACTAGCTTCTATTGGTGCCTCACGAGCTATTGGTTCACTTCCATCAAGAAGTCGATTTGCAAGGCTTGGACCAACATGGTTTGCCTGATAGAACGTGCCAGCAACAAAGCCCACACCTAGTAACCCAATTACAGCAGCAATTGTTGAAAAATTTGAAGGACCACGTCTTGGTACAGAATCACTTGGATTGGTTGCCATGTTATAGTACCCATCATAACACCTATCCCAAAACCCATAACAGATCCTCGAGATTCAAGCCACTATTTAAATGTTTTGGAAGAATTGTTATTCGAGAGTAGGAACAACTATGCCAGGGAATATAGTTGGTGAACAAGACCAACAACAAAAATGAGCATAAGTAAAGATCCTAAAACATAAGATTTTCGTACTGAAAATTCTGGTTTCCGCTTCCCCATTTTTTTAACTCTCCAATGTGCAAGAACTATTAAGATCCCATCAAGCACCCCTGCAATAACACCCGTTATTCCAAGAACTGTGATGAAACTGCTAATATCAGAAAGAGCAAGAACTAGTGGCACGCCAAGCACCAATCCAAACGACGTTGTTTTGGAAAGACCATAGTCAAACTTGTACATCTGCATAAGTGCTATACCTAACGCAACAAACGATGTTGCCATTGCAGCTACTGCAAAAACGTTTGCAAACATGCCAAGCAAAGGTGTTGTGTAAAAACTTAGCGCAACAGTTGCAATGCGTTGGTTTGGTTCAAGAAGATTGAATTGATCTATCCCTATCGCGCCAACAATGCTGAAACTAAAAATGATGTAAATAAAAATTGGGATTATGCTCCCAATGATTAACGCTTTTTTTATCTTCTGTTTATCTTTCTCGAGCAGCATTGCAACTTCAGGAACTGAAGCTGAACTAATAAAAGAGAAGATAATCACACCTAAAGGAAGAAGGAAGTATTCTGGGTGAAATTCCAACACTTTTGATGAATCAAAGAATGGAAGGGAAAAAGCACTTATCAAGAATATGACAAATAGCATTACTAAAATTGTCACAAGTTCCATCTTGCCTGCTTGTTTTAGACCACGAAGCATGATGAAAGCACAGAACAGAAAAAAGACAATGATGTAAACTGTTGCGGGAAGATCGATTATCGGGGCAAAGATTGTTCTTAGCGTCTCGCCCTCACCAATTAAGTATGCTGTGAGCGCTCCATAAATCCCAAACATCATAGAAAGTGTCATTCCTAATTTTCCGAACTTGCCCAGATACTTTTCCATGTAGCCAGTAAGTTGATGTTTTCCCTTCGTTCGAAGGACAATTTCGCCCATATACAAATTAAGTACTAAAAATACAAGACCTATTGCTACAATAATAACAAGACCAACAAGAAACCCAGCTTTGGCAATAACATAAGGTATTCCTAAAATGCCCGCGCCAACAATCAAACCAATCATAATTGCAATTGCTGCGTAGTATGAATTGTTGAGAAATTTGCTCTCTTTCTCATCTCTTTGCCAGATCATCAAAAATGGATTGGCTTTTTGTGATATCATCTAAAGAGGATAGAACAATTGAAGGTTTATATATGTTACTTTGAGCCACTGGACGCACTGGACAAGTATGGACAGCATTTATATCTTCATTCACCCCTAAATTACTTATTCTTTAGTTTAGTGAAAAGAATGAAGTGTCGGATGAACAAAGATTTAGCTGAAATTATTGGCGTCATGCTTGGCGATGGTTGCTTGTACAAAATTAAAAACTCTAATAAATTCCAAGTAAGGATCACATCACATAAAGAAGAGTTAGACTACGTGCGATATCTTAAGGCATTATTTACAAATTATTTTGATTATACCTTTAGTATAGTAGATCAAAAACATTCTCTTTCACTTAGAAACACTTCCTGTTCTGTGGGTGAAGCACTTATCAAATTTGGATTAGTTCAAGGGAACAAGGTACGCAATAAAGTTACAATCCCTAAATGGGTCTTTTCAAATGAAGTATTTCTCAAAAGAACTGTTCGTGGGCTTTTTGATACAGATGGCTGTATATATAGAAAGTACAAACATTATGCACAAATCCAATTTAAGTTTGGGTGCCATGAGCTTACTAAATCGCTCCACAAAGCAGTTCAAACCATTGGTTTTAACCCTACTAATATACAAAGTGAGTGGTGTAAAATAAAAATGGCTACAAGATGGAAATTCTATCTCTCAAAACAAAATGAAATCGACCAATTCTTCGATATAATTGAACCAAAGAATACCAAGCACATATATCGATACAACAAAATAAGAAAAGTGGGGATGTAGGGATTCGAACCCTAATCTTCAGGTTAACCCTATGGTTTTGTCATCAGCATCTTTCGATGCCTCATCGCTCCATATCTGGAGCCCGATATTTTAGCCAGTGAGATATATCACTTCTAGCCAGGTTATACTACATCCCCTTCTAAGTTCAATCGAACAGAAGAGCTTATAAAAAGTTTTCTACTATGTAGAAACTTCAAAAACCAAAAGGTTTTTGTAAAGGTTTCTCTCCCTAAAAGGCCAATGAGTTTAGATAAAGTTAGGTCGAAAATAGCAGAACTTGAAACCAAGCGAACAGACTGGTTTGTTCATAAAGACACCATACAGTATATGAGACGACTTCTTCATCTTTTTAATGGAAAAAGGGTTCTGGAAATTGGAACACATATTGGATTTTCCGCGCTCTGTTTTTCACTTGACGCTAAAGAAGTCATAACAATAGAAAAGGATACTGAATTTCTTAAAGAAGCTAGAGAAAATCTTCATGTTGCAGAGAACATAACATTACTTGAAGGGAATGCACTTGATGTGCTAAAGCAATTACAAGAAAAAAAAGAAATGTTTGATTTCGTCTTTATCGATGCCCAAAAGCCGGAATATGCACAGTATGTTGAACTTTGCTTGCCACTACTCACCGAAAAAGGAGGCATCTTTGCTGATAATACAATCTCACACAAAGAAAAATTACTTGATTTCTTTGAATATCTCAAGAAGCAAAATATTTCTCATAAAGAGTTGGGTATTGGTGATGGGCTTGTAATGATTGCAGGTGAAACCTATGCTTGAACTTGACGGAACATTTGGTGAAGGAGGTGGCGCATTACTGCGATGTGCATTAGCCCTTTCTACTTTAACTCAAACACCATTCAAAATCAACAATATTCGTGCGGGCAGGCCAAAAGGTGGTCTTAAAGCGCAACATCTCACTGCAATTAAAGCACTCAAAGAAATGAGTGGCGCAAAATCAAGTGATGTTGCACTCGGAACAAAAGAGATGTGGTTCCATCCTGGCCTTGTAAAATCTGGAACATACACAATTGATATTGGAACTGCTGGAAGCATCACACTTTTGTTACAATCGTTAATCTTACCTTGTATGTTTGCTCCTGGAAAGGTTACCCTAGAAGTCATTGGAGGCACATGTGGTAAATGGCAAGCAGGAGTTGATTATCTTAAGCATCTGTTGATTCCTCAACTAGAACGATTCGTTGCAAAAATCGATCTTAAAATTTTGAAGCGGGGATACTACCCAAAAGGGGGAGGGAAAATTGTTCTGGAGATCTCTCCAAAGATTAAATGTAAAAAATCTGTAACTCCAATTGATGTGCTCGAAGCAATTCAGTCTGAAGTAAAGCCAATCAGACTTTTTACGCAAGGAAATATTGAGCAAGTGCGCGGTGTTGTGAATCTTTCATCTGATTTAGAAGAAGGAGGTATTGGTCATAGGATTGTACGTGCAGCACAAAGTAATCTTTCTGCGTTAGACGTTCCTATAAACATCTCAGTTGAAACTGGAAATTCGCTTTCTTCAGGAGGAGAACTGATTCTTTATTCTGTCCATAGCATGGCGGGTGAGATTGATTTAACAAACCCCATAAGACTATGTGGAGATGCTTTGTTGGATGTTAAAAAAAGCTCTGAAGATGTTGCAAAAGAAGCTGCACAAGAATTGCTAGGTGAGATTAAATCAGAAGCTGCATGTGACGAGCATCTTTGCGATCAACTCATTCAGTTTATGGCCCTTCTGCCTGCATCCATTGTTAAAACAAGCAAGGTGAGTGAACACACGAAAACAAACATTCATGTTGCCGAGAAGTTTTTAGATGTGAAGTTTAACATCGAAGGCGAAGTTATAAAAGTTGAAAAGAAGTGACACTTCGTCTCAACATGTCTTTAATCTCATTAAATACGGGCTCATGCGTCTCTCTTGTTATATCAAAAATAGTAACATCTCGTCTTCTTCTCACTCTATCAATTAACTCATGTTCGTAGACTCGAGAGAGTGTTCCAATAAATACATTATCCGCGTCTAAATATGCTTCCACTAGCTCTCCGAACCTTTGAGAATAAAGCTGCATTTGGCCAATTTCGTCAAGATATAATGCCTCATTTCCCAAATCAAAAAACGGTTCAAGAATTCCCTCAAATCCCACAACATCGACAAAATATCTAGAAACTCGGTAACGAGATCGGATGTCAACACTTGCGAGCAATTGTCTTCCGCCCGTTGAAGTTACTACTTCAAACCCGGTTCGCTCTTTCTCTCCTCGTATTTCGCGTGTCAAAAACCCAGATTTTGGCCCACCTATTTCCCCGATCACTCTCTCAAGCAAAGTGCTCTTTCCACTTTTTGGAACTCCCGTAATTAAAATATTATTCGGCATTTCTTACACTTTCAACTCTTCATCTTGCACATACGCTTTTTTTGTTCTAAGCGCGAGGTAGGCTTTTTCAAGTTCTTTTCCCAAATACGCTGCATGATCAGTACGAGAGATCAATCCTCTTTTGTGTACCTCATGATAAATATCTTGTGGCTTTTTTCCTTCAATTATAATATCAAATACACCAATCTTTTTGCAGTGAGCAGCTTTGATGATTTTGCGTCTCCGATCAAGCTTGATTAAAAAGTATCCTTTTGGATCCATACGCCAATCTTTTTCTTCATCATAGTGTGAAGCTATAACTGTAGCTTCTTTTGTATTCTTATGAGGTACAATGTTATGTTTCGTTTGTTTTTTCATGCTCTGTGCAAATTCTCCTTGAGTAATGAGCTCTTAAAAATTGTTTCTTTATACGGTGAAAGTCGAATGATGGTAGGAACCGTAATCTCTTTCTGAAAACAAAACTGTTCTATTCTCTCTTCTAGAATTTCTTGATCATATCCCAAACAAATGACGTTTGGTGCAACATCCATTATTATTTCCATCTCATTACCATGATTACCCAACAGAACTTCATCCACAACACTAAGCGCTTGGATAAACTGTTTTCTCGTCTCTTCACAGTATGCAGGGTACTCGCCTTTATTCTTCAAGATCGTTTCATCACGAGCTATCACCACGGTCAGATGATCGCCATGCTTTTTGGCATTCTCAAAAAAGTTCAAATGTCCAGGATGGAGCAAATCAAATTTGCCCGCTACAAGTACCTTTTTCATCTTAGTACTCAAATTAGTGTCTTCAATATATATGTTTTGCTCGCCAATCTTAATTACTGTCAATGGTCAAAAGTTTTATAAATAGGACATGCTGCAAGCTATTTTATGGAACATAAACTGTGTATTTCAACAAAAAAGCGTGTGGATAACGATACTGGTTCAGTTGAGTTTAAATGTCCATCATGTAAAGATCACGTGATTATTCGAAGTAGTTATGCTCGCAAGGCAGCACTCAAATACACTTGTCCACAATGTGGGTTTTGTGGTCCAAACTAAGGGGATTCTTATACTATGGGAAAAGCAGTAATTACATTCAAACTTATGCCTCAGTCTGTTGAGACAGATTTAGCACCAATTCAGGAGCAAGCACAGGAAATTGCAAGAGAAGCCGGCGCAATTGGTGAAATGCAATCAAAGATTGAACCTGTTGCCTTCGGTCTAAAGGCAGTTCTTGTTCTTGCAATGTACGAAGTTGAAGGAAGCGACTTTGAAGCGACCGCAAACAGAATGGGCGAAATCGCAGGCGTTCAATCAGCTGAAATTGCTAAGATGGATTTGGCGTTAGGGTAAAACTACCAAAATCGTCCAACTTTTCTTTTATATGTTCTGTATTCTTCTTTGAATTGTTTCTCTAAATATCTCTCTTCAGTAAGTATAATCATAACAAGAAGAAGAATTGTAAGAAGAGCCAATAGAAAGCTGAACAAAGTTAAGAGTAGAAAAAATATTCCAATAACAATAAGTATAATCCCAAAATAAATTGGATTACGGCTAATATTGAATACACCATGCGTTACAAGTTTCTTATTATCGTGTGCGATTCCCATTCGCCAACTTCTCCCCATCTGTGCTTGAGAGATTACCATCAGAAATAAACCTAAAAGTGTTAATATAATACCGACAACAAAGAAGAATAGGGTGAACTCCACGAAAGGCTGTGTAAAATGAAAAACTGTGTAGATCATGAGCACTATGTAGGTAAAAAGAACAAGAAAGGTCAAGGACCACACCATTTTTTCGCCCAGCCTTGGGCTTTTCAAAAATGCAAGTGGTGATGATTTGAACATTTTACGAAACATGATTGAGCGAGAAGCTAACGCCACCACAAAAAGTATGACAAACACAAGTAAATAGATCTGAATAATGTTCATGGAAGAAAAAAAGCCAAAGATTACTTTTTATTCTTTTCGAGACTCGAGTTTTATATTTTTGATTGTCTTAAATCCTGTTGGAGAGAAATGTGTTCGAACAGCCTTGTATCTCTCAAGCATAAGTTGTAATTTCCCTGGATCTTGTCTTGATTTTTTAGCAATTTGGTGCAGATCATAAAATCCCACAACATCTTTCTTAGACTCCTCTGCAAGTAAATCCAAAAACTTCTGTTCTTCAGGAAAAGGATTAGACTTTGCCATTTTCTTTACTAATTTTGAATCAAACAACGAACCGGCCCACATTGGACCTGCCCATTCAAATGCTTTCCCACAAGGACAATCTTCTTTATTATACTTGGATACTTTAAATTTTAGGCACTTTGGACAATTCAAGAAATATTGATGTTTTTTGAGGAGTTCATCGCATTTCACCTTTCCTTTCTCATATCTAAAAAAGATACGGAAGTAATGATTTTTATGGTATGAGAAGATAGGGATCAGTGCTTTATCGAACTGTACTCCTTGCATCTGACATCGTCTAATCAGGATTCGTAAAGCGGTTTCATGCATCATATAATTTTTATGTGCCTTTGCCCAATATTTACGTTTCGTAACTTTTGGATATGTTCCAGTAAGCGCTGCAGTATCGGTTGCCGTAACTGCTACAATACCGTTACGTGAAATACGTGCAAGAGTTGATGCCAGAAACGGATTTGGGCTTCCAAACGGATCAATATCAATATAGTCAAAAAATCCGCAAAAGCCTTTTGGTTTTGAGGTAGAATTTATCTGGTTCATCAAAAAAAGGTTGGCATCTTCAGAGAACGTTGATACGTTAGTTTCTTTAAGATCATTTTGTTTGAGAACCTTTTCAAAATACTCTGGGAAGTTCTCTTTCCTATCATTTACAGATAGATGATTCACTTTTCCTCGTTTTAATTCCTTTAGAAAGCGTACGCCGCGAATTCCCGAGCCTGCAAGCGGGAGTGCCACATTCATCTTTTTGTTCGAGATACAATTGAGTAGGAGAAGAGAGATGTTCCTGTTTGACACCATCACAGGATTGTAGAACACATCCATTTTAGCGTTAACATCACCTTTAGGAAGCGTTGCATTGATGGTAGCTGAATGTTCAGTTATGATTGGCATAAATTCCTAAAAGAGAAGAAAGCTTTAAAAAACTACTTAATGACAAATGTTCCATGGCAACCAGAAAAGTCCTTCTTACAGTTGTTGGACACGTAGATCATGGTAAAACTTCTTTATTAGATAAAATCAGACGAAGCGTTGTTGCTGCTGGCGAGGCTGGTGCGATCACACAAGCAATTGGTGTATCCATAATCCCGATCGAAACTATCAAAAAGATTTGTGGCAAATTGCTTGATGCATTTAAAGATACGTTAACCGTTCCAGGAATACTTGCAATCGATACACCAGGCCACGCTGCATTCACATCATTACGGAAACGAGGAGGATCATTAGCTGATATCGCAATCTTGGTTGTTGATATTAACGAAGGATTCAAACCACAAACAATTGAGAGTATTGAGATTTTAAAAGCGAACAAAGTTCCGTTCATCGTTGCTGCAAATAAAGTTGATTTGATTCATGGATGGAAACATGATGAGAAAAAACTTCTTATGCAGAATGTAAATGATTTAGATTTTGCAATCCAAGGTGAGTTTGAAAAAAAATTGTATGAATTGGTTGCACAAATTGCAGAACATGGAGTGCAAGCTGAACGTTTTGATAGAGTGCAGGATTACACAAAACAAGCAGCAATTGTTCCAGTTTCAGCAAAAACTGGGCAGGGTATCCCTGAACTTCTAATGGTTCTAACTGGTCTTGCTCAAAAATACCTCGAACAAAAACTTGAAATTGAAGAAGATGGCGAATGTAAAGGGACAATTCTAGAAGTAAAAGAGGTGCAGGGCCTAGGTACAACTATTGATACCATCATCTATAACGGAAAAATAAAAGTGAATGACACACTTGTTATCGGCTCAATTGAAGAGCCGCTTGTTGTAAAGGTAAGAGCTCTTTTGGAGCCTGCAACGTTAAGTGAGATGCGTGATAAGAAAAGTAAATTTCAAAATGTAAAAGAAGTGAGTGCAGCAACAGGAGTGAAAATTGCAGCACCTGGCCTTAATAGTGCGATTTCCGGTATGCCTATTCGGGCTACATCCTCAAAAGAAGATATCGAACGTCTTAAAGTAGAAGTACAGGAAGAAGTTGGCGAAGTTCTACAAGATGAGAGTGAGGATATTGGCGTTATGATCAAGGCAGATACGATTGGCGGTCTTGAAGCGCTCAGACAACTTTTAGCAGAAAAGAATGTTCCAATCAGTTCAGCTACACTCGGAGATGTTACAAAAAGAGACCTCTCAAAATTAGAGAGTATGAAAGAAAAAGACCCTTTTGTGGGTGTGCTTTTAGGTTTTAATATCTCTGTTCCAGGGGATGTGCAAGAAATTGTTGCTGCAAAAAAGTTAAAGATAATTACACACAGTGTGATTTACTCAACAATCGAAGAGTACGAGAAATATACACAGAATCTTCGAGAAGAAATTGAAAAACAAAAATTGAACGCCCTTACGCGCCCCTGCAAGTTTCTGTTTATGCCGGGCCATATCTTTAGACAAAATAATCCTGCAATAATTGGAGCAGACATTGAAATCGGAACCATTAGAACGGGTGACAGAGTTATGACTGAAGAAGGAAAGAGTATTGGAACGGTTAAAAGTATGAAAGATGGAGCTGACTCCATCAGTTCAGCTACAAAAGGAAAGCAGATTCCAATGGGAATTGATGGTGCAACAGTTGGACGACAAATTAATGAAGGAGATTTTTTGTACACAGACATCCCTGAAGAAGATTTTAAAAAATTGAAAACACTTACTAAACATTTAACGAAATTAGAAATTGAAATTCTTAAACAGATCGCAGAAATTAAGCGAAGCGATAATCCAGTATGGGGCGTTGGATAAATCTTAAATTATTCCATACCACTGCAAAAGTAGTTTATCTACCGCCTTTACAATGCCATATTCGTGGCCAGTAATTTTAATACAAGCACCATCAAGTTCTATTTGTGAGTCTACATCAAAATCTTGTACAAATTCAACTACAGGAAGGTTCTCAGGGTTATTATCACAACTTATAATGTCACGGTCCATGCAATCAAAACTTTCAGCTGTACACGAACCAATTGGGCGCCTCCCAATTCCCTTTGCCATATTCAAAGATAATTCACTTAGGCTCAACCTATAATAAGAACTCACAACTGTTGGATCTATTGTTACATACACATCCTCGCCCACATTGAACTCTTTAGATAGTACTCCCGTTACTTCAACCTCTTCAACTTCTCTTGCGCCAAAATGAAGAGGGATTCTAACTTTCTCGGAATTATCTCCGATAGTTTTGACAATATCCGTCCACCAAAGGCCATCCACATTTATGAAACTAAATCCATTATACAGATATCCTTCTTCTGGTGCTAAATCACCTTCAAAGTTTGCATCATGTAGGCCTTGCATATCTAACACCACATTTCCAGTGATAGAATTATATCCCATAAACCCTGCAAACATAAGCGCGAAAACAGCCACAATAACTCCTAACGTGATAAAAAGGGTCTTATTACTCTGCTGTTTTAACGCAGGGTCAACAAAACCTTCTGGTTCACTGTTTTCTTGTTGTTCGATAGATTCGACCGCTTGAGAGATCACAACCTCTTCTGAAGAAGTCTGAGGTTCAGTTGAATCTTTTTCAACTGCCTTTTCTATAACAAGATCATCCATGATAAAGGTCTCAAACACCTGATCCCTTTAAGAATCTTATGGAAGAGAATGGGGCCCTTTTATCTTCTCTAGAAAACAATCAACTGGCTGGTTGCACATGTTCTTGAACGATTCTTCTCCTTGCGCTGCAACATGGTCTGTTACAAGAATATTTTTATGCTGAACTTTTGAGAGAAATTCTTTCGAGCATACATCGAGGCCAACCCCACGAAATTTTCCTTCATTAATCTTCGAAATTAGATCTTCTTCGTTTATCACCTCAGCTCTTGAAGTGTTGATAAAAAAAGATCCTTGCTTCATTTTCTCAAATCCTTGCGAATTGAGCAAATTTTGAGTGTGTTTGTTCAGTGGAACATGTATTGTTACAATGTCAGATTCTTGCAAAACACCATCGAAATCTTTCATTGTGACTTGCAACTCTTCAAGAACTTCTGGTGTTTGTTTGATCACATCAAACGCAATGACATTTGCATCAAACCCCTTAAGCTTTCGTGCAACTAATTTTCCAATATATCCCAGTCCAACAATTCCAACAGTTTTTCCTTTCATCTCAGCGAACGGTTTTTGCGTATCTTCCCGCAATAAAGAGAGCATTAAATATACTGTATGTTCTGCAACACTATTTGCATTAGTTCCAGGACAATGGATTAGTTCAATTCCTTTTTCTTTAAGAATGGTAAGATCAAGATTGTTTATGCCAACGCTGCAACTTATAACGTATGTAAGATTTGGCAGCTTTGTTAACTCTTGTTCTTTAAGTTGCGTGTATGTTCGTAGGACCACTGCCTTAATTTCGGGAAAAGAAGCTTGTGCTATGAACTCTTCTGTTGTTATTTGAAGAAGATCTGTGTGATCTTTGAGTTTCTTATGTGCACTTTTTTCAACCTTTCCAATAAGAAGTGTTTTCATGAGACTAGAAGAAGATTAAGTGTATATAAAGTTTGAGGAAGTGAGCTATCTAAGAAAATCTATTGCAGGAGCATGGATTGGATAACAAACTATGTGATCGATAAATCTATCTGTTGGAGTTGGATTATTACCTAAATAAAAATCTTCTATTGAGTTTTTAGGAGAGTTCTCCCTCCCCTCTTTTACAACAGAAAGCGCAACGAGCCTTCCTCGATAACGTATCGGCTCGGAATAAGGAAGGCGAACAAACCCCCCGTTTATTAAACCTAATTCTTCTAGAGCAAGAACTGAGATGGCCTTTGCTCTTCGTTGATGTGGATCCACATGCCCATTTAGTGAATGGTCTCTTCGAGAAGTGAGAAGTCGATCTTCAAAAACAACAACTCCTTCTGTCGTTCGTCCAGTATAAAACGTTACAAAACCTCCTAAATTTTCTCCATCGTCTATGTAAAGGTGAAGTGCTCCAGGATCATCTAAAACTTCTTCCATGGGGATCCCTTTGTAAAATTTCCTCGAGAGGACATCTCTTGGAATTTCGGCGTTCCGGGCCGCTTCTTCAAAGTCCCGCCCGTTTTGAATTACTCCTAAAGTTACGGAATTCTGAAAATGGGGAGAAAAAGTCTGAATAAATCCAGTTGATCTAAGTCTTTCTGCCACCAGGTCAAGCCGATTTCTTGAGATTTCAGTTTTCCAATTACGTTCTTTGAGCCTAGCCATTTCTTCAAGAAGAGAGACACTTTGAATTTCAACTAAGACCTCTTCTTGTTCATCCGGTGTGCCAGCTGCAATTTGCATGAACAAGCGTGATTGTAACCTCTTTTTAAACCTTTAGACATAAAAAAGAAGAAAGCCTCTGCGGGGATTTGAACCCCGGGTCTGCGCTTTACGAGAGCGCCGCTATACCGCTAAGCCACAGAGGCATATAAAAGATACGCAAAGAAGCTTCTTTTTAAATTTTAACCCCAAATACCTAGAAAAATCCCAATAACTTCTACAATGACATACAACCAAATAATGTAGGCAAGAATAGCAATGCCTAGTGCAAGAAGCGTGAAGTTAAGTATCTTTGTTTTCTTACGGCGAAGTGCATCCAAAGAACACACCTTTTCTTTTGTGTAAAAGTACCATGCTAACGCGCCAAAAAGTAACAACAACGCAGCAGCACGAAATGCCCATCTGTATCCATAATACAGCGTATCAGATAAAGATGCTGCAAACGCAACTGTACTCAAACCAAAGAGAACAAGAATAACTGGAGTTAAGCAACAAAGCCCGCCAACAACTGCAACGCCAGGAATAATTTTTTTCAAAAATGATTTCTGTTCTTTGGAAAGTTTCATATATACACCTTAGCCAAACCAAAAGCTTCGTTCTATTTAGCTTTTACCTTTATCATTCAAAGTTTGTTTAGGATAGTTCTAATCCAAAAAGGTTTATAAACGACCAAACTGACTTACAACTCTGTGGCACGAAAACGTATTGCGGTAATTGATAAGGACAAATGTAATCCGGAAGGGTGTGGAAACTATCTTTGCGCAAAATTATGTCCTGTGAATAGAACGGGCGAGGATTGTATTAAAGAAGGCGATGAGACTACAACCAAGGCTGTAATTGACGAAGTTCTCTGTACCGGCTGTTCAATTTGCCCTAAACGATGTCCGTATGGCGCGATCGAAATTATTAATTTGCCAGAAGCACTCACAAAGGATCCTATTCACAGGTATGGACAAAACTCTTTTGCACTTTTTTCTTTGCCAACACCCATCTTTGGAAAAGTAACTGGAATCTTAGGGAAAAATGGGATTGGAAAATCAACCGCATTCAAAATCCTTGCAGGAATTATCAAAGCAAACTTAGGACAGTATGAAGCGGAACCTGCAATGAAGGATGTAATCAATTATTTCAAAGGAACTGAGATGCAAAAGTTCATGCAGCAATTGTATGCAGGTAATGTAAAGCTTTCCTACAAACCACAACAAGTTGAACTCATCCCCAAAACATTTTGCGGAACAGTTCGCGAACTTCTAACAAAAGTGAACCAAACAGGGAAAATTGAAAGTACTGTTGCGAGTTTGAATCTTACAAACGTTCTTGATACTGCAATTGATAAGATTTCTGGAGGAGAACTTCAGAGGGTTGCAATCGCAGCAGCTGTCCTGAAAGATGCAAACCTTCTCCTCTTTGATGAGCCAAGTTCATACCTTGATATTAAACAGAGAGTTGCGGTCTCAAACTTTATTCGTACCCTTCCAAATGAGAAAATTGCTGCAATGATCATCGAACACGATTTAATTATCCTCGATTTTATGACTGATCTTCTCAACATTATGTATGGATATGATGCAGTGTATGGAATAGTATCAGGTGTGAAAAGTTCACGTGAAGGTATTAACGCATTTTTAGAGGGGTACCTACGTGAAGAAAATGTTCGGTTCAGATCAAACCCTCTCAAATTTGATCAAGGGTATGAGAAAATTCAAGGGATGCCACAAGAGCTTGTAAAATGGTCCGGTGTCTCTTTGGAGCTCGGTAAATTCTCTTTAGAAAGTAGCGAAGGGGTTCTCCACAAAAATGAAATAATTGGAATCCTAGGAGAGAATGGTATTGGAAAAAGTTCATTTGTAAAAGCCTTAGCTGGAGAAATTAGCCTTCCAAAAGGAACACTTAGTACGAATGTTGAGGTATCATACAAACCACAGTATCTTGACTCTGACTCAGAAGATTTGGTTATTGAATATCTACAGGATGCACTTGCAAACTTTAAAGAACAGCTCATAAAACCGCTCGATCTTGAAAAACTCTTTACGAAAAAGCTCAACCAACTTTCTGGAGGAGAGCTGCAACGAGTAAAAGTGGCACATTGTCTTTCACAACAGGCTGAACTCTTTTTACTTGACGAGCCTTCTGCCTACTTAGATGTTGAACAGCGCGTCATTGTCTCGAAAGTGATCAAACGAGTAAGTGAAGAGAGGGATGTCACAATTTTAGTTGTTGACCATGATTTGATGTTTCTGGACTATCTTTCAGATAGGCTCATGGTCTTTTCAGGAACTCCCACACAAAAAGGTGTTGTGAAAGGTCCGTTCTCAAAAGTAGAGGGCATGAATATGTTCTTACAAGAATTAGGAATTACTCTTAGGCGAGATATGAACTCACGAAGACCGCGTATTAATAAGCCAGAGAGTGTGAAAGACAGGGAGCAGAAAGCTGCAAACACATGGTATTATGTGTAGAAAGAGAAAACAAAAAATTATCTCACATGCACAGTTCCTTGCATTGCGCCACCGCCACTATGGTAGTTGTAGACAGAAAAATATCTAAACTCACCAGATTCACTAAATCTGTGGCTGATGGATGCTCCGAACGGAAGAGAATCGTCTAATTGTGCATCTTCAAATGTTACTGTGTGATCAAACCCACGTCTATCATCAGCATACTCGTAGTCTTGTACTTCTTCGTGCTCGCCTGACCTGATATCTTGCGCAGTTGATTGCTGATCGTTGTTGATCCATTCAACCGTATCTCCAACATTAATTATGATGTCCGCTGGATTAAATCGCCCATCCTCAAGAATGACAGTATGTAAAGAACCGCTACCAGATGATGAAGATGATGGTACAACCATAACTCCTGGAACTTGTGTTTCTTCTACAGAACTTGTACAACCAACAAGTGCAAGAATAGCTATGACCAAAACTGCTACTAAAATTTTCTTCATGTTTACTTCCCCCATGATCTTTAAACCCACCTATTTGATCTCTTTTGTTACTATTCTTACGAAGTAATTCCACTTATAAACCTTTCGTGCCACAAGCACATAAGAAGACTAAAGAAAAAAATAAAAGAAAAAAAACCCTATAGGTTGAATTTATCTGCAAACTTTCCGATTACAGGAAGATATTCTTCTTTGCCTGAAAGAGCCCTAATCCAGCCCATAATCCATAGAACAAAGATGAATATGTAAAACACCGCAGAGAGTAATCCTGTTATGAGAATCCCTAATATTGGAACTGCTCCTAAAATTAGCCCTAGAACCAAAAGAACAATCCATCCAACAAAGCTTGTAATGAAGAGTACCAAACTTTGTTTTGCATAAAACATTGCATACTTATTTTCTCGCTTCGCGAGAAATACGACTACAAATCCGATCAATCCCAAGAACATTCCTAAAAACGCCCAAATTTTTCCATCCTCAACTTCTTTTAGAGTTGCCATAATTTTTCCACCTCAATGTGATTTATATGGTATCATTAACTTAATTATTATTTATAAACTTATGTGTTCGAATGCAACAGTTTTTTCCAATCAGAGGAATGATTTCTTTTCATGAAATATAATGCTACAATAACCATGATTGCGCTTAACCATTGTCCTAAAGTAAACCCTACATATAGTGGATCCACGCGGTAGAAATCAACAATAATTCGTCCTAATCCTTCAAAAAGAACAAAGTTCCAAAAAATAAACCCTGGTTTGAAATTGCGAGCAAACCGCAAATATGTAAGGCCAGTAAGATACCCAAACACCACGAACCGTTTTGCTGCAGCATACAATGTTGAAGGATGCCTGCATCCTTCATTGTATGGAAACTCAAAACACCACGGAAATTGTGTAATTCTTCCCACTAGCTCTGCGTTCATAAAATTCGCAATTCTGCCAAGACACAGTGCAAGAATTGTTGGAACGCTCATTAAATCTGCAATATGAAAAAAAGGAATCTTTTTCTTTTTACTATAAATCAAGCCAGCTACAACAATTCCTACAAATCCCCCATGAAAACTCATGCCGCCTTGCCAAATTTTAAGAAGCTCTAAAGGATGATACAGATATACTTGTGGCTGCCACAGAATCATGAAAAGTCGTGAACCAATTAACACACCGACCATTAAATAAAATACAAAATCCCACACTTCTTCTTTGCTAAGGTTAAGATGACCCTTCTTACGCCAATGTTGGAGCCACCACACTGAAAAGAAAAAGCCCAGAACGTATGCAATTCCATAGTATCTGATTTCAAGCGGGCCCAATGATAAGAGAACAGGATCAAAGTTATGAATGAACATGGACTAATTGACTGTTCATTGCTTATAAATATTTTTATGAGAAAAAACTAAAACACAACTTTGTGCCCCCTAAGAGCTTCACTCAAAAGTTCTGAACTCCTGAAAAGGTGAACGTACCCAACTCCTGCTGCTTGTGCTGAAACTAAATTCGGACCTCTATCATCAACAAAAAGCGTTCTGGTTGGTTCGAATTCAAACCGTCTTAACGTTTCACTAAAACTTCTCGGGTCTTTTTTCGTCCTGCCCATTTCAAATGAATAACTTCTCCTGCTACCAAAAAGAGCTTCAAGTGGAAACTTTGTTTCAACGTACTCAACCCACTCCTCTCCATGATCAGAAAGTAAACCAATTGGAACTGTGCCTTGGCTCAGTTGTTCTAAAAGATCGCCAACTCCATTATTCAAATCCCGAAAATTTTCACGCACAACTCTCTTTAGAAAGTCTAGGGTTGGCTCACCATCACCAGTTGTTTGAGGATAATCTCGTGTATCCATAATCTCTCGCCAGTAAGAATCTTCTGTTCGCTGGCCACGCAGA
This sequence comes from uncultured Methanosarcinales archaeon, assembly GCA_964498285.1. Taxonomy (GTDB): domain Archaea; phylum Nanobdellota; class Nanobdellia; order Woesearchaeales; family GW2011-AR9; genus CAZCGN01. The sequence goes on along the minus strand of CAZCGN010000001.1, from coordinate 514,021 downwards.
AGCTCGTGAAAGTGATTTCCTCCTAAATGGCCAGGAACTACGTCTGTAGGAGCTAAACCCAACTCAGCTCCAATTTTATGTTGAACGCCAACAACTCCTTGTATGTATACTTCACACAAATCAAACAATATGTATTCAACCATCTTGATGCCAAAAATTGTTCCATTTAAGATATTTTTGCTCTCAAAGTAGTTATTTACAGAAAAAACATTTTTATACAGAGTTCATAGTTGGTATATCATGCCATCATTTTGGAGACACGTAAAAAAAGTACTTGATCAAGCAGAGATAGTTATAGAAGTTCTTGATGCGCGATTTGTTGAAGAAAGTCGCAACAAAGAGCTTGAAGATAAAATCATTGCCCTGGGCAAAAAACTGCTGTTTGTTGTGAACAAATCAGATATTGCAACAAAAGAGCATATCACGCAAGCTAAAAAAACGCTCGCGCCGTGTGTGTTCATTTCAAGCACAGATAAATTAGGTACAACAATCCTCAAGAAAAAAATATTAGAACTCTCACGCGGAAAAGAAGTTATTGTAGGAGTAGTCGGATATCCTAATGTTGGAAAATCATCTGTTATCAACGCGCTCTCAGGAAAAAATGCCGCGAGAACATCAGCGCAAAGCGGGTTTACGAAAGGTTTACAGAAAGTTCGGGTTGATAACAAAATTATGATACTTGACACGCCAGGCGTCTATCCATATAAGGAGAAGGACCAATTTAGATTAGGCAAGATCGGCGCGATTGATGCAATGCAACTTAAAGACCCAGAAGGTGTCGCACTCGAACTTTTGGAAAAAGAAACAAAGCGTATTAAAGATCATTACAACCTCAAAGAAAATGATCCTGAAGATCTGCTCGAAGAACTTGCGCAGGTTCTTGGAAAACTTCTAAAGGGCGGAAAACCAGACATTGAACTAACTGCAAGAACTCTTCTTAAAGACTGGCAACGCGGGGAAATAGAGCAGTAAACTATTTTCTAGCATATTTTGAACCAAAAACATTTACCAAATTCTTAGCAATCGTTACTCCAACCCCCTTAACAGAACGTAACTCATCTTCGGTTGCATTCACAAGAGCTTTTATGCTTCCAAAATGTTCCAACAAAATTTTCGCCATACTTCGCCCTATTGAAGGAAACGCACTCACAATAAATTCTTGCTGATTTTTAAGCGAAAGGGGTTTTGTGCAATGAAGCGAATATGTTGCCCCTTTGTGCTGCTCACGTTTTGCCATAACTAAAAGAAGCGCTGCTGTATCTTTCTCATCTTTCGTGTACAACACAGGAACTCCGTGACCCAACACAATTGATGCTAGCGCGCCACGAATAGCATTTGCATGAATATTGCGTGCAGAGAAAATGTTTTGCTCACCTTCAATGATCATAACAGATTTCTCAAAGTTTTTTTTGAGTGCTTGTATTTGGTTTAGCAATCTTCCATCAAGTAAAGATGAGACAAAATCTCCCACCTTTTTTAACTCAACACCAACAACACCTGAAAGAACATAGTCCGCGCTTGTAAGCTGTTCTAACCTGACAGAGACATCTAACTCAAGCAACTCTTTGACAATTTTATTGTTTTTTTCTCTATGATCGGCTAAGATTAGAGTTGGTGCATCTTTCTTTTCCTCTTTAGTTGTAAATGAAGTAAGTGTTTTGTTGCCTAGTGTTTGTGCAGTGTTAAATTCTACTTTTTGGGGTCCTTTCGCTTCAAAACTCTTTTTGATATTATGAAGTAGCTGGTACATTCGCTTCTCTTTGTGATGTGAAGCCCACCTATACGCTTCGTCGCGTGTTCCTTTTGTGAAAAATATTGTAACTTTCCCTTCTTTATTTCGTCCAGTTCTTCCTCTTCGTTGTATACTTCGAATAGCACTCGGCGTTGGTTCATAAAAAAATACATGTTCAACAGAAGGAATATCGAGGCCTTCTTCGCCAACAGAAGTGGCAATCAACACAGAAAACCTCCCTGCCCTAAAATCTTCTAAGATAGACTTCTGCTCCCTTTGAGTTAAGCCAACACCATTTTTCTTTGTCTGTCCTACAAACAGTTTATTAGAAATTGCACGATCAGTAAAACTATGAGAGAGATCTTGAGCCGTATCACGCAGGTTTGCAAAGATAATCAACTTTGTATTTGGACTCCTTTCCAAAGATGCCTTAACACGTTTTAGAAGTTCTCGTTTTTTGGGGTATTCAATATGTTGAGCAATCACTTCTTGTGCTAAAACTAATGCTGCTCTAAAATGAGGATCTTGAACAATTGCTTTAACAGCTTTTACTTTCGTTTTGGGTGCTTCTTCTTCTAATCGTTTTAGATATGAAAATAATGGTAAAATACCTTGACATTCCAAAAGTTCAAGTGCGTGCTCTATTTTCACACACTGCGCAATGACCGAAAGCGCTTTCATTGCATCGTAATCTGGCTCACCTTTCGATAAACGTGACCGCAAGATTCCTTGCAGTTTAAGTAATTGAGATTTGGTCGGTTTCCCACGTATTGTTGCATTTAAAGAAATAAGTTGAGAGACTCTTGCTTTAACTAACCGTGTAAGGGATGTATGGATCCCCTTATACTCTTTGGGAAAGACAACTCCTACCCACTCAATGTTTGTATCCTGAACATATGGCTTAACATCACTGTCTTCTCCAGTTCTCACTTCTACCTTTTCTATATGTAAATTTGCGCACACCTCATGAATCTTTTCAATGTCTGAACCAGGCGAGGCTGTGAGCGCGAGAATTCGAAGATGTTTTGCGTATTTCACATACTGCTTACAAACCCACACATAACTGTACTCCCCAGTTGCATGGTGCGCCTCATCCAAAATTAATAGCGAAACATCATCAAAGACAACCTTTCGATTTATCAGATCATTTTCAAGACCTTGTGGTGTTGAAATTATGATCCGTGCTGTCTTAAACAGTTCTGCACGGACTTCAGGTTTGATTGACCCAGTAAAAACCACTATCTTTTCGTTTGAGATATCTAAATGTTTTTGAAAAGAAGCCTGGTGTTGCTCACAAAGTGGTTTTGTTGGTGCAAGCATGAAAATTTTTGAGTGTGGATAGAGCCGCAGCCTTTGTGCTGTAAGCATGAATGCTATTGCAGTTTTACCTAGGCCAGTTGGTAGAACAACTAATGAATTATACGAGGCTGCAGTTGCAAGAATTGTTTGTTGATATAATCGAGGAGTAAAATCAGTAATCATATACTATGAGAAGACCTTCTTCTTTAAAAGAACTCTGCGCGGCTGTCCACTGCGTCCAGTGGGTTGTAAAGAATCTTAAATTGCTACATTTCCAAGAAAACTAATCTATTGAACAGCAGCTGAAAAAGTGCCACTATCATCACCAACTTCAACCTCAATAGATGAGACATCAATCAAAACAGGAGGTAGACTCGACTCAGTTCGATCTTGAAACGGGATTACTTCTTCTGCTTTTCGTGCTCTAACACTCGGAGGGGCCAACGAAAGTTCACCAGTTAATACTCCCGAATAGAGATCACGTTGGGCAACTACGCTATCGGCTCCGGTTAAACTTTCTCTTCCCCGAGAAAGAAGCTCTTCTACTAATCCCCCTTCAAGCGGTTGACCATGAATCGGAGGAGGGTTAGTAGATGCAAGATAATCTAGTGCAAAATCAACTTCGAGAGGACCTTCTTCAAGATTAATACCATAGGGGTGCTCAACATGTTGTTCTGGTTGAACTGTTGTTTTCGGAACAAATAATTTTTGCAAGAAAGCATCTATTCCCTTTATTGCACCCTTACCACTGACTGCCAAACTTACAGTTTGAGTTGTCCCCACCATTAATGGAACACCATATCTTACAGCATTAAATAACAAATTCTCAACTGGTTGACTTTGAAAGTCTGGTGCATCTGCAGCTAACACATCCACATAGGCACACACTGCCGCTAAAGGTACCGCAATCATCGCTCCAAGGCCAGCTACACCAGCTATTCCTTTTTTTACCCTATCAAACCCAGAATACTTGGTCTTGTCTGAAAATTCTTCGTCAGGTTGAGCTAATGAAAGTTCAATTGCTGTTGCTAAAGCAGGTGTAGCTATTGCTCCTTGTAAACCACCAACCTGAACACCAAAACCAACTGAACCAACAATTCCAGCGAGTCCACTTAGACCTTTCTGCAAAAGAGAAAACGCCCCTTTAGAACCATATTCTGTGCCTTGTTCCATTGAATAAGTATACTGGCCAGCCATAACTACTGGCTAGTTAGTACTTTATTTATAAAGATTACGGCACATCTACAGTTTTTGTTCACCAGTAAGAGTAATTATTCGAGAATTTTCATCAAAATCAACATCGAGGTGGATTAAATTGTTAATCACCAAATCATTTCCCATCAAGTAGAAAGACACATTACGTAGATCGTGAAGACGCAACTTTACTACATCCTCAATTTCTACTGTTTTGAGAGGAACTTTAGCTTTAAGGTGGGGATTATTTTCTTCAAACATTGCAATTAATGCAGTCCATAAACCATCCTTATCTTTTCCTGGTTTTCTTGAGAGAACAACACTTTTTGTTTCATACCGAGTCATGTTTTCTACTTGAGGAAGTCTTTACTTTTAAAGATTGTGAATATCTTGTTGAGATGAAGGTAATAGGACGCTGTAACTGAAATTGCAAAAAGGACGAGCAGAATTATTCTTTGAGTACCAAAATTTGCAACAATATACCCCAGGGCAAAGGCAATAATCATTAAAATAAATGGTAAGATCGGATGAGAAAATCTTCGAGAGTAGTAAAATCTTCCAAATAAGAACCCAATTATGATAATAGAGAAATAACTAAAGGCCACATTTCTCATTGCAAGACCCAAAAATACTCCTACGAGTAGAAAAAGAAGTACAACATACTCAACCCATACTCTGTCAAAATCCTTGATTCCTTCTTTCATTTTATACGTCGTGCCATAAAAGGTTAATGAGCGCAATAATTGCTTCAATAATGATGGCAATTATTAAACCTATTCTTGTTTGCGTTGCAAGGAGAGCTGCAACTGTAATTAAATAGAACCATAAACCCCCATATAAACCCTTGTTTCCAAAAAATATTTGTAAGCCTTCTGTCCAAGGCAGAGGAAGCAGCTGACAAAAAGCCATCACCAGGTTTACAATCATCCCTGTTCGAAGTAAAAAGCTTCCTGGAAAAAGATAGAGCAAAAGGCCAAAGAATGTTGCAGCATAAATGTTAATAATCGTTCCCCAACCAGTAACCATCGCATTTTGAGAAAAAGAATACCCATATCTAAACTCGCCGAGTCTGTGTCGCACCATAAATGTTGAAGTGACCGTTCCAAGAAGTGCGAGTGTAACATATCCTTGTGAGATGAATGCTATTACTAGTCCTCCGACAACCCCTGGCCACCACGGTTTGAACTGTATAAAGTATCCCCTCCAGACTCCTTGGATCTTTTGAGCAGATACTCTTGCAAAAATTGAAATTGCACTCACAAAGCTCGCCAAAATAAAAAAGTAGAACCAACGCACTAAGGTAAATGTTTCGCCGGGGAACTGAATTGAAAAGATAAATCCTACTGCAAACGTAATTAATACAAATGACGTTAGCTCTTCTTTTGAAAACTTGTAATATTCCTTGATGCGTGCTATCTTTTCAAATGCTGTAATCATAAAACACAAAGACGTAAAGAAGCTATTTAAATGTTACTTGGGATCTTATGAGCAAACATTTAAATTAATGAAAGGACGTATTCATTTTTCATGAAAGTTAGGCCAGCCAAGAAAGAAGATTGTATGGAAATCTCAAGACTTTTTACAGTCCTAGATTTTGAGAAATATTCTCCATCTGATTCTAAAAGAGTTCGGGCTTATGTTGAAAAAGGCGAAGGTTTTGTAGCTACAAATAACGGAAAAGTTGTTGCTGCAATGCTTTTGAAACTTGAAGAATTTTGCTACGAGATTATTACTATTGCATCTTCGATGAAAGGAGGGGGAACTGCCCTGGTTAAATTTGCGTTGCAAAAATGCAAAAAAGAGAAGGTTCCAAAACTATGGTGTTGGAGTCTTAAAAGGTATAAGGCAAAAGGTTTTTACGAAAAGATGGGATTTGAAGAATGTTACCTTCTGAAAAAACACGGTTTCGGCGAAGATTGTTACATAATTGGAAAAGTTATCAATTAATTTTTCTTTTCTAAAAGAATAAAACCATACTCAGATTTCCCACGCATAACAGTTTTCTGAAATATTTTACTAAAAGATTCTGGGACCACCATCTCAAATCCTAGGCGCGTAACAAAAAGGACTTTTCCTCCTTTTTGTAGAACATATTTTAACTGGTAATATACATCATTCAGTTCGTGCTCATCACGCCTTGTCAAATGGACAATAGCCTTACTAAACATTTCTTTCTCAAATCTTGTATCAACATCATCTACTGCGCATTTACTTGTATTAAGATACTCTAAAGCTCCTGCAATTTTAGCATTATTTCTATGAGCCCTAATGTTGCCTAAACGAGAATCAAAAGAAGTTACCCTTCGGGTTTGATCCAATGGCCCATACTCTTTTCCTAAGACACCTTTAAAGAGTGGGATTGAAGAAATAAAATCCTTCCTGCTCACCTTTCGTACAGGAAGCTTGTTGAGAAACAATGCTGCTTCAATTGCAATAGCTCCGTCACGTGCAAACATCACAAGAAGCGAATCATCTGGTGTTACACCCGATTCTCGAACAATGTTGTATGCAAAATCACCCTTGAATGATGCTTGATGCGCGAATACGCGGAACTTTCGTGAACTGAAATCTTCTCTATTCAATTGTAATCCAACGAGATAACCTTCTTGAGTATCATAAATTAAAAATTGAACATCTGGCTTTTTATGATCAAGTTCGAGCTGGGGAATGTTACCAGAAGTCACTTCATCAGAAAACGCTTGGTAAAACCTCTTTGCAACTTCAATCCTGTTTTCCTGGCCTTTAACGCCTTTTACTTCAACACTGAATGTCGCGGCTGCACCAAACAAATTTTTGCTCACAAGCTCTTTACGTAAGGAAAATTCTTCAACCTTTGAACACTTGCATAATAATAGCGAAAGATACGTGAACGATTGATTTTTTCTAAATAACTCTACTGCGCAAGAGATATCAACTGAAAAAATCGCTGCTTCACGCACTAATTGAGCTTTTGTATTGCTTATTTCTGTAGCTTCTTGTAAAGAGAGCTTAGCAAGTCCAGGATTACATACGCTAAAAAAAGAATGTGTTGTATTACTCATTGATTTCGTTAGATCCATCAGGTTCTTTACCTTCTGTGTTCTCATCTGCTTCTTCTACGTTACCTAACACTTCTGCTGAAGATTCTACCTCTTGATCCACTACATTTACCTGTGCTTCTTCCTCGTTTTCTTCTGTTGCTTTTGAGACATCTTCACTTGCAATCTTTGCTGCTGCAACAACAACATCACTTTGAGATAACCTCATGACACGAACACCTTGTGTTGATCTTCCTATATGTGATACCGCCCCAGTTCTCATACGAATTGCAATCCCATTGTGTGAAACAAGCATTAGATCTTCAGTTCCATCTACAACCATTACTTGCGCCGCATCGCCATTTTTATCAGTTATCTTGACATTCGTAACACCTTTTCCTCCACGGTTACACAACCTATACTCACTAATATCGGTTCGTTTCCCATACCCTTTTGTCGTAATTGTGAGAATCTGTTTAGAATTGTCTGCTGCAAGAAGACCGATAACACTATCTCCTTCACTCAGACGAATTCCCCGCACGCCTCGCGCGGACCTTCCCATTGCCCGCACGTCTGATTCTCTAAATCTGTTTGCTTGGCCTCTCTTTGTTGCAAGAATGATCTCTTGATCGCCAGGAGTGTATCGAACGCCAACTAAAGAATCATTTTCACTAAGATCAATTGCTCTTATTCCTCCCTTTCGCGGTTTTGAGAATTGTGACATTTGAGTCTTCTTAACAGTTCCATTGCGAGTTGCCATGAACAAAAATCCTTGTTCAAAGTTTCGTACAGGAACAATTGCTGTAATGTGCTCACCTTCACGCAGCTCAACTATGTTTGCAATGTGTTTGCCGCGCGCTTGTCTGCTCCCTTCAGGAATACGATAGACTTTAAGCCAGTACAGCTGACCAAGATCTGTTATACACAGTAAATGAGAATGTGTTGATGCTACATACACATCTTTGATGAAATCTTCTTCTTTCATACCTGTTGCAGAAACGCCCCTTCCACCGCGATGTTGTGTTCGATAAGTATCAAGTGGAAGACGTTTAAGGTATCCTGCGTTTGTAAGGGTGACAACTTGTTTGGTTTCTTCAATTAAATCTTCCATATCAATATTGCCACTCTCGCCTTGCAAAATTTTGCTTCTTCTAGCATCGCCAAACTTTTCGGAGATTGTTTGAGTCTCTTCAATAATAATTTCATGAACTTTCTCTTCTGAGGATAAGATCTCGCGAAGACTTGTTGCAAGGTCTGTTAGATTTTTATGCTCCGTTCGTAGTTTTTCCTGCTCTAACGATGCGAGTTTTTGTAACTTTAAATCTAAAATTGCTTTTGCTTGAGGTTCGGTTAAAGAATATGTTGCCATAAGATGATTTCGCGCATCCTCAGCTGTTGCACTCTTTCTAATTGCGGGAATCACATCATCCAAATTATTAAGAGCCACCAGTAATCCTTCAAGAATATGCAGTCTTTCTTCTGCCTTACGTAAATCATATGAGGTCCTCTTGATAATGACATTTTTTCTGTGAATAATGTGCTGCTCTAATAATTCTTTAAGACCAAGAAGTTTTGGTTCATTGTTTACTAATGCAAGCATGTTTAAACTAAATGATGTTCGAAGACGGGAGAATGAATAGAGCTGGTTTAAAACAACTTGCGCATCAGCATCGCCTTTAAGGTCAATAACTATTCGGATTCCTTCACGATCAGACTCATCATTAATATTACGGATTCCTACAACTCGCTTTTCTTTAACGAGGTTTGCGATCTGGATGATTAAATCAGATTTGTTTACTTGATACGGAATTTCGCGTACAATTAATTTTTTATCTTCAATATCTACTACTGACTTTATCACAACCCGCCCGCGCCCACGAGTGTATCCTGCAAGAAGTTCCTCCCCCACATATACTTCGCCACCTGTTGGAAAATCTGGACCAGGCACAATTGCCATTAGCTCTTGCACGCCAATTTCAGGGTTTTTAATCATTTCAACAATTGCAGAACAGACTTCCTCCATGTTATGCGGTGGGATGTTTGTTGCCATTCCAACTGCAATCCCAGAACTTCCGTTGAGTAAAAGGTTTGGAAATTTTGAGGGGAGAAGTGTTGGCTCTTTTAAAGACGCATCAAAATTATCCTTAAAATCAACCGTCTCTTTTTCAATATCTTTAAGCAACTCTTCAGCAAGCTTTGTTAATTTCGCCTCAGTATACCTCATTGCTGCTGCATTATCACCATCAATAGATCCGAAATTTCCCTGGCCAAATATGAGTGGGTACCTGAGTGAGAACTCTTGCGCCATACGAACTAGAGAATCATATACTGCAGTATCCCCATGTGGATGATACTTTCCAAGAACTTCTCCGACAATTCTTGCACACTTTTTGAAGGGCTTATTATGAAGCATCCCCATATCGTACATTGCATACAGGATACGCCGGTGTACTGGTTTAAGACCATCTTTTGCGCAAGGCAATGCGCGCCCTACAATCACAGCCATAGCATAATTTATGTATGCTTGCTTCATCTCATCCTGAATCGGTTTTGTGATAATTCTGGACTCTTCTTGAGCAATCGTTTGGTCTTGAGCTTCATCCATTTTCTTCTAGTTCAAATCGTTAAAATAAGATTTTAAAATCACCTTTTCTCGTCGATAAATTATAGAATTCTGAAGCGAAGGACGCTTTATAAAGCTTGTGGTGATTGAGCGACACGATATGAAAAACTAGGCAGTGGTTGGTAAAAAATGAGAAGTATTATAAGCAGTGTCTGCTAAAAAGAGCCGTGACAAGCCAAGCCCTCTACCATCGAGAAGTTCTTCCATATATACACTCAAGTCAAAGATTAGATTTAGAAATCAAAGAGTTGTGGGAGATGACAAAAGAAGTAAATCCAGATATGGCAAGTGCATACAAACTATTTGACTCTGTAGTTCTTGAAGCTAAGAAGATTGGCAACGTTGGTGAAACATATAGCGCTCATTGCAAGCTGGTCGCCAAGAAAGTTGCAGAAACAGTTGACTTGGCCCTCAAAAACTATCCTTCCCTTGCTGAACATATCTTAAATCGCGCCCAAATGGAATTAGCGGGCCTTCTGGAAGATTCAATATATTTAGTTGGGGGAAATGGAAAAAACAACCCAAATAAACTCGATTCAAATCCAGTCCATGAGATACTCACATACTTCCAGTTAATCCACCTTGATAACAAAGAATTTGCAGAAGCAATGGCATTGCATTTTGTTGCTCCACAAATTCTTGCACTAGAAAAAAGGCGATCAAAGTTCTTGGGTATGAACCCAAAACCAGATAATTTATCACTTAAAATTTTGACAGCGGTTGACGCGTTATGTACTATAGAATGGCTGCCGGACTCAAAAGGTTCTTTCGAGAATGCAATACAATTCAGAATTTCTGATATCATTCAACGGCGAGGTGGACTAAAATCAACGCATCCACTCGTTCTAGGTTTGATCAATGGAGGAGAAGAAAGACTAAAAGAGAGTGTTAGAATAATAAAAGGCCTTAGAGAAGGAACTCTTTCAACAGATCAAATCAAAGCAATAATTACATGATAATCAACCTAAGCGAGCCTCACTTCTTCACATCATTCATTGCTTTAGAAATTTCGGAAACTGCGGCGGTTTGTTTTTCTTGTTCTTGAACTAAACGCTCAACCTCGTCAACTTCCTTATTAACGTTCTCAGCTTCAGTAAGAATCTCTGCCGGAACTTGCGCTAAGAATGCTTCTTTTGCTTTTTGCGAAGGCAAATCAAAGAACTCAAAGAATTTTTTTGTAAGTTTTACTTTATATGTTCTACCAAACCTCTCTTTGGCAACAAATCCTTGCTCAATAAGTTCGCGCATATGCTCATACGCGCTTGGCCCGCGCAATTTAACAATCTCAGACTGGACCACTGGATACCTCCACGCAATCACTGCAAGTGTTTGCATCACAGCTCCTTCCATGTCTGATGTTTGAACAATTGAGCTTACAAGAGGAATGAATTCATCTCGAACAGTAAGTTTCCAGGTATTTTCAATTTGAGTAATATGTAAAGAATGTTCACGTGAGGCATAGTCTTTTTGAAGCGTTGCAAGATGTTTTTCAACTTCGGCTTGCTCAAGTGAACATAAAGATGCGATTCTCTCGGAGGTTATACCCTTCCCTACTGCAAAAAGCACAGCTTCAACACGTTTTTGATTATCCATCTTTACACCTACTTGTTATCAACAAGAGAGTACACATCTCCAGTTAGATCTACCTTTTTTCCATCAATTAATTTATCTAAATAGTCCCCCAATGTTTGGGTATCAACACCAGTTAGTTTTGAGAGGTGATTTAAAGTTAAACCTTTCTTACTTAAAAGGATTTGGATATAGTTTTTGAGCAGCCCTGCAGAGTTCTGTTGCAAATGCTTGTTGCGCATGTTTAGTTTCTTTGCAACCATGTCTACTTGATGCAATTTTGCCTGTAAATCGTTCAAAAAGTGAGTAAGGTCAGAATTATTGAGCGCAATATCTTGAGGCTTTACAATCTCAATAATTGAAGGCATATAATCAAAGCAAAAGGAGGTAAGATTTTCCATTTTCTCAGTTATAAATTCTACTTCAGCAAAATTCATCCAAAGCTCCTCGTCCTCTTGTTTTTTAATCTCGGCAGTTTCCACTTCTGTTACAGTATACCTCTCGTCTCCCTTAAGCTTCTCAAGGTATTCTCTAAGAGCCTTTTCAACATGTTCGAGGGGTTTTCCTAACACTTCAATGACTACGCGAGCAGTTATTTTTACCATGGAATATCTTTGTTGTATTGAGGTTTTTAAGTGTTTCGAAGGTGAACTTGCTAGTTCGACAAAAAAGTCAAATCTCTTTTTTGAAAAATAGGAAAATCAGAATACTCACACAAAAAATCATGAAGAAAGGTACCAACTTAGCTGCTTTAACTGAGCTTGATTCATACACTACAATTCCTTTTCGTTTTTCTAAAATTGAAGTATCAAAGAAGCTTTCCTGCCCAAGAATCGCAGATTTTTCTTGGGTTCTGTTTAAGATGTTTGTTTCTAAACCATCTTTCTTATTAGAAGAAATAGAACCAGGAGAGGCCAAGAGGTCCACATTCTCAACTAAAATTGTATTTTTTTCAAATGGAACAGAACTTTGGTTACAAAGTGCAGTATCATGCCCCTCGATTACAAAATGTTCTGTTGCCTTAACATCAAGCCCCTCTAACATCAAAGTTGCTTTTCCATCAGAAAATGAATCATCACAGTTCGCATCAAGAAACAGAGGGATAGTTAAGTCATAGTAAGAATACCGATCGTGCACGTTAATTTTAGTACGTTTACTTATCTGTTCTCCGTCTTTTTCTGCCCAAAGTTCAACAGCATATTTACTTGCATCACCCCTGTATACATTCGCTCGTACACGAAACTGATCCCCCCAACGTGCTGTCTTATCAGAACCCAAATACATGTTTTCAATATTCAATGTTGACTCATCATCTAAATATCGCTGATTAATAGCGATAAGTTCTTGGACCTTGTTGTTCGTAAAAGAAAAATCGTTGCATGAGAGATCCTCAATTTCAAAGGTAAGTTGATATGTTCCTTCTTGTAAGTTTGGCGAGTATGTTTTAGAATTTGTTGTAGTTATACGCTTATCTGTCCAAGGCGAATATGTTTTGATAACCTCACCATTAATATTTTCTATTCTTCCGCGCACGGTTATTTCAGCGTCAGTGCCGACAAGACGCTCAAGGTGCACTTTAAAATCAAAATCGTCTCCTGTAAAAATAGTGTTTGGCATTTCAAGAAAAATTTCCCAATCACATTGTTCAACATGACTGTTTTGACTCCCTGGGGTTGGTTCTGTTGTATACCAAACACCGTTAAGCTCGGACCAACTCATCCCTTCAGTTGAACCAGAATACGACATTTTAGTTATTTCATCGCTCTCCCTTGTATACAAATGGACTTCTTCGTACCCATTGTTGTTTAATGAAAAATCTGAATCTTGCGCTTTGAAGATTACTTTGTAATCATTTGCGTTAATAATAGTACCACTTTCAGAAAAGATTGAACTATCTGATATAAACAACTCGTTTTCAAATTTTTCATCGGTTAGAAAAAGTCCTGCAAGATTGATTGCAGACTTTCCACTATTAAAAATCTCAACCCATTCACCCAATGGTTTTTCAGAATCGTCTGCTCCAAATGGATTAGGCATAACTTCAGTTATTGTAAGAACTGAATACTCTGCTGAAAGTTGAGCAATGCTATTATTAGAACCTGGAGTACCAAACTCTACAATTGATTGACCAAACGTACCCTCATTTCGTCTCTCTAATGTATAATTATTACCATCGGCACCCATGACATCTGAATATTGAACTTCGTGAGCAAGAGTACCATTTGGCATTTCAAGGAGCACTATATCGTGACTGTCACTTAACCCACCGCACAAAGAACCTGCTTCAACATGAAACGCATACGAACTAGAATCAATATCAAAGTAAGAATACGCATCAGTACCACTTCCACCATCAGTGATTACTCCAAACGAGAAAGCTGGAAGAAGAGATGCGTGGGATTTTTTTACTTCCCTGGTTGAATGATTAATGAATCCAGGCAAAATTGTGCTTGAACACAGTTTCCAATTAGTGAGGTTTATCGTACGATTTGTTGGATTATATAATTCGATCCATTCACAATATGCATCAGAACATTGAGTGGGATTATACTGAATTTCATTTATGATAATTGATGCTTCAGCTACATTGACGAGAAGTCCTAAAATTATAAGAAGATAACAAAGATGTATCTTGCTCATATTGCAAGAAAGTAGTTGAACCTTTTATATCCTACGTGTTTTATGATCAAAAAGAGATTAACCATTCTACAGTACTAAAGAAAGTTTAAAAGACGTTCTTCCTTTTTAAAGGGCACGATGGGTTGGTTTTTTAAGAAGAAGAAAAAGGCACTAGATGTGCCTGTACCTATGCGAAAGTTGGATGAGAGTGCATTCTCGTTTGATAACAAGGGGGGCCCTCCTGTTGCACCAAAAGATCTTAAGAAAGCGGCAGGATTTGATAATCCTATAAGAGCTCCTACAAAACAACCAACAAAAGATGAGTTTTTAACTGATCCCTTTGCAAATTTACCAGAACCTAAGAAAACAAGGCCAGCTGCCCGCCCGTTTGTGCGAGAACCACAAGCAGCTGTTGCGCCAACATATGTTGAACCTGCCGATGAGTTTGTGTTTCTTAAAGTTGAGCAGTACAAAAGAATCCTAGGAGAGTTAGATGCCTCACATGAGAGTTTGAATCATTTATCAAACATCTCACGTAAATTATATCAATCAGAATTTAACGAAGAGCGAAACTTTGCTCGTTTAAAAAATACAATTAGAAGTATTCACGATAAGTTTCTTAGCGTGGATAAGACGATATTTAAGTCATAAAGGTGATACAAATGAATGGGATGCCAGTTTTTGTCAAAGTAGAAGAATACAAAGAAGTGCTTGAATTGATGCAAGTTATTGATCGCAAGCTTGAAGATGCCAAAGATACATTACTTAGAATTAATGATCTGAAAAATGAAGAAGATCATCTTGTTGAGCAATGGCAAAATGGTCTTGCTGATATTGAGAAGAAAGTTGAGTTCATTAAGCATACCTTAAGTGAACCACAGCATTATTAAACATCATACAATGGTTGCACGTAAAAAAAAGAAAACGACACGTAAAAGGAAAAAAAGTTCCTCGCACAAGACTAGAACTCCTGCTCCAAAAAAAGTAAAGGAGCCAGATTATATGGTCCAAGTAGGAGAGCCCACTGCGCTTCGTCGTGATTTGCTTGAAGCACTCAGAGAAGTTATCTTGTTTATGCAATCGTACGAGCAGTTTGTAAAAGTTCAGGAAGAAAAAGTTGAAGCCTTCTCGCAACTTAAAGAGCATACAAAAGAGTTGAACTCCTTAGTTAATTCTAAATTAAGAGTATATTTACCACAAGGCAAACTGGATGCTATTCAAAGGCAAGCGCCAAAACCGATGAGCGACCATGAAATTAAACCGCGAATATCTTTAGGTGCTCCTGCTGCAAAAAGTAGTTTTCCTAATCCTCAGGCATTTGCAAAAGCTGCAATCAAAATGCCTGATACGCCAGTTAAACCAAAAGAACATTCTGAACTTGACGACCTTGAAGGGCAACTTAAGGACATTGAAAAGCAGTTGAAAGGTTTGAATTAGGTTATTTTCTTTTAATTAAATTTATAAAACATATAGCTTCTGCTTTCTTCTATGTGCGCGTGCCGGAGTGGTCAAACGGGATGGACTCAAAAGTGAGTATTAATACAATCTCAGATTAAGTAATCCATTGGCTTAGTGCCTACGCAGGTTCGAAACCTGCCGCGCACATATTTTATGATTCAAGAATTTTTGGGGAAACAGCATTTGCTAGCTCACTGGGCAATTTTTTGTTGAACTCAGAGTTCTCATCGAACCGCGCCGCTAGGACTTTATCAACAAACTCTTCTTCCTTAGCAAAGAGCTCTTCAAAATAACGATCGCGTGCTTTAATCAGATCATTATACGCCGCATTAACATCATTGTCTGACCTTATATCAACTACTCTCAAGAGTCTTTTGAGAAGTTTTGTCTCGTAAGAATTGAAACTCGAATCAAAATGAGCTTGAAATGTCAAATGAAACCTTGCTTCGGTCTGCCGACGTCTCCTTCTGCGCCCAGGAATTTCCTTTATTTCAAGTTGGGCATATTCAAATGCTGCCTTACATATTGCAACAAGCTCGGCATAAAACTTCTCATACTTATTTTTTAAAAGCCAACCCATGATGTTTTTATGAGTCCCACATATATAATATTATCTCTCTAAAATAATTCAAACCACCACATTTTTATACTCTAAAATATCCTTTTTATTTCATGGGTTTAGAAGTATGTGCAATTGGTGGATTTTCTCGCACTGAAGGAAATTCAGTTGCAATTAAAGTTGATGATGAAGTGATCTTGCTTGATATGGGCCTTTCTATGGAGGATTATATCAGGTACTCTGAAGACTGTGAAGATGTTTCTAATAAAAATTACACACAACTTCTCAGAGTTCATGCTGTTCCAGACTACAGATTCATCAATGATTGGAAAGAGAATGTGATTGCAATTGTTCCATCACATGGTCATTTGGACCATGTCGGTGCAGCACCATTCTGTGCTTCTCTTTTTCCAAACGCACCAATCATCTCAACACCATATACCATAGAAATTTTGCGAAGCATCTTACATGATGAGAAGATGAAACTTCCAAACAAACTTATCGCACAAAATCTTAACTCATCATACAAACTTACAGAAAAAATAACAATTGAGTTTGTTAATATTACTCATTCGATTCTTCATACTGCAGTTGTTGTTGTGCACACACCCTATGGAAAAATTATGTACGTCAATGATTTCAAACTTGACGACCATCCAGTTGTTGGTAAAAAGCCGAATTATGCGCGCCTAGAAGCTATTGGAAAAGAAGGCGTAGATTTAATGATCATGAATTGTTTGTATGCACATGCACATAGAAAATGTCCATCCGAAAGTGTTGCTAGGCAAATGCTTAAAGATGTGATGCTTGGCGTGAATTCTAAAGGTAAAGGAATGATTGTGACAACATTTTCCTCCCATTTGGCTCGACTAAAAAGTATTGTTGATATGGGGAAGAAATTAAATCGAAAAATTGTGTTTATCGGCAGGTCGCTTGAAAAATACGTAACAGCAGCTGAACGAATTAATCTTGTGAATTATAGTAATGAAGTAACTATTGTTCGCTATCGTGATAAAGTCATTAAAATGCTCGAAAAAATTCAGCGTGAAGGGAAAGACAAATACTTGATTGTCTGTACTGGCCATCAGGGTGAACCTCGCGCAGTGTTATCAAGAATGTCGCGGGGCGAGCTGCCATATAAGTTTGATAGTGGCGATATTGTTGTTTTCAGCTGTAATGTTATCCCTGTTGAGATAAATAAGAAAAACCGGGAAAAGTTGGAGATAGCTCTTCGTCGCAAAAATGTTCGTATTTTTCAGGATGTGCATGTGTCGGGTCATGGGGCGCGAGAAGATCACAGAGATATGATTGAATTAGTGAGGCCAAAAGCTATCATGCCAATTCATGCAGAAAATGAGAAAGCAAAGATGCTTGCCGAATTAGCAGCACAATTGGGTTTCAAAAAGACACATGTAATGCAAGATGGGAAACGGCTGAAGTTGTAGATCACCGAGATGATGGCCTGTCGAATGTGATAACCACAGGAAGTATGTTTTTTAGAGAAGCGGCAAGAGTTCCATCAAACGCCTTGTTAAAGATCCTATTATCATGCTTATTATCACTGTGATACTCGATATTTGCTCCCAAAACTATTACACGGTTGCCTGCTCTTTCCACAGATAGCTTAAGGACCAATAATCTCCCAGAACTAACCCAACCGTCAAGTACTTGGAATAATATAATTGACCCGGTCCTGTTTGACATTCTAGTACGGACATGGTTGCCAACTTTTAAGCTCACTTGTTCAGATAGAATTCTCCTTATATCTTTTTTGAGTTGTTTGAAATCCCTTTGATTAAAATTATTTTCCATGTGCCAGTTAGAATCTAAGGATATTTAAATTTATCTTTTCAGGACACTTAGGATCCGCCCAAGACTATATATAACCACTCAACAACAGCAAATCTTATAAATTAGGATTAGTCAAAATCCCTTGTGAGGGTGAAAAACGCATGAAACTAGTCTTAGCAGATTCTAAACATTTCAAAGATAGCATTTCTATAGCTTCAGAACTTGTAAATGAAGTAAAATTCAAAGCAACTACTGACGGACTTGAAATGGTTGCAATGGATCCTGCTAATGTAGCTATGGTCATCCTTAAAATTCTTTCAAGTTGTTTTGTAGAATATTCTGTAAGCGGTTCAGAAGAAGTAACAGTAAGTTTAGCAAACCTTAAACAGATCTTACGGCGTGTAAAGAGTGATGATGTTCTAAGTTTAGAGACAACCGAAGATAGTAAACTTACAGTACAACTTAAAGGAAAAACAACACGTTCATTTTCTCTGCCTTTACTTGAACTTGATGATCGTGAGCAGCGTGTTCCCGAGCTCTCATTTCCAATTACCGTTGAGATGGCGTCATCTCTTTTAACTGAAAGTGTAGAAGATGTGAGTGTTGTTGCTGAATCCGTGACCCTTCTTGGTGATAAGAATGAATTGCTTGTCAAAGCGCAAGGAGATTTATCAAAAGCATTCATCGAAATTAAAAACGATGAGAATACTTCTATTAAAACTGATTCTGAAGATAAATTCAAAGGGAAATACTCGCTTGAATATTTACGTAAAATGATGAACGGCTCAAAGATTTCTGATAAGGTTTCTGTAAGTTTTAACACTGACTACCCATTAAAAATCGAATACAAAGTGATCGACCGGGTGGCACTTAGTTTTATCTTAGCGCCTCGCGTGGATAATGATTAAGTAGTGCTTCTAGTAGTTATGTTTTAGGCGATAAATGGTTTTAAAGGTATTTTGTATTCTTTTAGTATGCGTAATGATATCCCTCCTATTCTTAGAGATGCTATAAGGCGAGTTATGAGGAGAGGAGCTGATCGCGAATTAGATCTGGTTGGTAAGCTTCGTTGGCATGAACGGTGGCGTGAAAAGCAGTTGTTACAAGGTATTTCTCCGGATGATGCTCGATATACAAGAACAACTGGGGAATTACGAGAACATTTAAGTTATGAAGCAGAACTTAGGGCTTGTGCACAAGTCCAATATGTTTTGTTGCAAACACGCGCAGAATTTGGGCAAGCTGAGGATAGACATGTTCGTGAAGTTCGCAGAGCACTTAGAAGAATAAGCCCACTTAATATGCTTCTAATAGAAAGGCAAATTACTCACCATGATCAACTTGCAGTGATCGATGAAATAGGAAGGCATGTTTCTGCTGAAACTAAGGCACTCTTGCATCCTGGAACAACCTCATACGATATTCTTGATACAGCAAGAGCTTGGATGATACAGCGAGCATGGAACGAGGTCATCAGTCCTAAAATTCACGAAAGTATTGAAAAATTAGCTGCCATGGCAGAGGATTCATTAGAATATCTGCAAGTTGGACGAACACATCTTCAGAATACTTCTCCTGTTCCGTTTGGTGCAACTCTTGCAAGTTATGCTGCAAGACTTACAGAAAGAGCACAAAAATGTGATATTGCAATCGGAGATCTGCGTGGTAAAGTTTCGGGGATTGTCGGAACCGGTGCTGGAATTGAGATGGTAATTGGTTATGGAAAAGGACTTGATTTTGAGAGAAAAGCTCTTGCAAGGCTTGGCCTTCTACCTGATGAGACTGCAACACAAGTTACACAAAAAGAGAGACTTGTTGATGTTGGGAATTCTCTTACTACCCTTGTAATGGTCCTAGCAGACTTGGCAAATGATATGCGTTTGTTATACTCTTCGGCGATAGGTGAAGTAACATCGCGCGCTAATGCTGCAAGACTTGGTGGTTCAAGCGCAGATGCTGGAAAAAATAATCCAATTCATTTAGAAAATATTTGTGGAACAGTACCGCTCATGAAAGCGGGGATGGCAGTTTTATATGAACTCTTACAAACAGACTTGCAGCGAGATTTACGGAACTCAAAACCAGCGCGCTATCAGCCACATGCAATGTTAGTTGAAGCATATGAAACATTCTCGCGTTTTGATAGGATTGTAGGGGATTGGTCAATTAATCTTGACAGGATGGCAGCAAACCTTGAACCGGTTCGAAGAAGTCCTACTGAGGCTATGGTAACTATTTTGCGCGGAGAACAATGGGTACATCCCCAATATGGAGTGGGGCATGACTTTGTAAAAGAGATGGCGAAAGCAGCACGGACCTTCGGTCAAGGGCTTTTGGAAGTTGCGATGCAAGATGCTCCGTTTGCGCGTGTGTTTGGCTCTTTAGATGATCGAAAACAACGAATCTTACGTGGTGAACTTGAAGAATACACTGGGTTTGCACCGCAACGTGCTGCAAGTAATATTGCAAAAGCAAGAGCATATGTAGGTGTAAGCTAGATGGGAATTCTTGATGCCTATATTGAGGATTACATACGAACAGGTGATGATGGCTCTGATATTCTAAAAAGAGAGACGATCGGCACATGGAGAAATTCTTCGTTAGTTGATATGACTCATGATCAGGTTGGAGTGCGCATTCCAGAAGACCATTACGTAATTGTTCACTCAGCATCGGGAGATGTTGACGAACGCGATCCAGTGAAACACGCAGCATCCCTTGTTGATAGGTTAGTTGATCAAGCAGAACGTATTGGTGCAACACCAATCGGATTTGGCAATGTTATTGATTCTCCTCAAGGAGATAATGCTATGCTTGAAGATATAGCAAGCGCCATGGTTGCAAGATCAAATTATCATGGAGTAGCAATTCTGAATGGTGAGAATGCAATTTTAGGAGATCTTGTGCAAACAAGAGCAAATATTTCTGGAACAATGATAAGCATGATACCGAAAAGTGAGGCAGTAGAATTAGGCGCTGTGGAACATGAAGGAGTCACATACGTTACATTCGATCATGAAGGAAAGCTTGTGACAATCAATTCCGATGGAATTGGAACAAAAGGAATGGTCCACCAACGTATGGGAATGCCAGAACTTAGTTTACATGGAGCAGCTGCAATGCTTGTTGATGACAGTGCAAAAAGTGGAGCTAAAGTTATGGTTGTAGCTGATGTTGTTGAATACAGCGGGTCCATCCCAGAAGAAGTTATGCTAGAAAGAGCACGAGAAATTGGTGAAAGATTGGGTGCAGTCTACGCTCTTCAGTTTGAGAATGTTGGTGGTCGTTTACGGAGTTACGATGGTCAAGCTCCTGCATTTAACATTGGTGGTTCAGCAGTATGTTTACTTCATGAAGAAAGACTAGCAAACCCACTTGCACCACAGGAAGGTGATGTTCTTGTTGCACTGAGAAATCCTAGCAATCCTAATCCGCGGTCTAATGGTATTTCTGCTAGACGTGCTGCTGCTAAACTTCTTGGAAAAGAGTGGGCAGAGTATGAAGGCCAAGAATGGCATGAAACTGCAGAAGGAAGGGATTTAATGCAATATCTTGGAGCGCCATCTGAAATCTTGTACCCCTTCTTTATGGAAGCAGTAGCGCAAGGTGTTGCAACGAGTGTATACCATATGAGTGGTGGTGCGTATGATGGGAAACTTGCAGCGTTACTTGCCAAAGAAAGGTTATTTGTAGATCTTGAGGATAGATTATTTGAACCAGACAGGCGTGAGCTTGACTTGTTACATGCTGCAGGCTCAACTATTCAAGCAGGGTATGCGACCTGGGCGATGGGCAACGATGGATTTGTTGCAACACGTGATCCTGCTCGAGCAATTGAACTTGCAGAAGAGTTTGGCTATGAAGCAAAGGTTGTTGGAACCTTAGTACGAGATGGTAGAACAGGAGTAAGACTCGTTTATGATGGTGAAGTTGTAGAGTTTGATGGAATGAAAAAAGCAAGTTAACAGGTAAGAAGATGAAGCAATTATACAATGGAGCGTTCAAAGATTTCCACTGGGTAGGATTTGGTTCAGGTAGTGGAACTAACCTACGTGAGTGTGCAGGAGTTATCAGACCAAAACTTATCGTGTGTGACAAACCAAAAGCAGGATTATTAGAGTTAGATGAACTTGCAGGTATAGACCAAGAAGTTTTGAATGGATATAGATTTTGTGGTAGTGGGAAAAAAGCGCGAGAAGCTTTGGCTGCAGGCGATGAAGGCCCAATGGCAGAGTATAGAAGAAGAAGTCTTCTATACAACGAAGCTATATTGGACAAATTACAAAGGCATGAAAGAGAACACGGTAGAATTGATCTTCTTGTGTTAGGCGGTTGGATGCGGCTTGTTCAGGCACCCATATTAGATGCGTATGAAGATAGGATCATTAACGTGCATCCTGCTGATCTTTCTATATTAACAGGGGATAATGAAAGAAAGTATGTCGGACCTGATGCAGTGTATGATGCGCTCAATGATGATGTAGGTCATACCCGATCATCAGTTATTTTTGTAGATGAGGGCGTTGATAGGGGAGAAATCATTACAATGGGTCAGAGAGTTAGTGTTGCAGAAACTGTTAGACAAGAAGATCTTGCTTGCCAAAGTGGAGATGATCCTCTGCGTGTTTTAACAGATGCACACCAAGGAAGGCAAAAAACCCTCAGTGATTGGCCAGCACTTACAACTGCACTGCAGATGATTGCGCAAGGAAGAGTTGCGTTAAGTGAAGCAAAAGAATTTCATGATAAATGGAGGCGGGTGCTTGTTGATGGCGTACCTATGCCATATCAAGGATTTGAGGTGGGAAGATAAAGATGGGAAGTGTAAAAGATTTAATTCGTGATGAGAGTGCTGCAGGAAGATATTATTTTCCTGCGCAGCCAAGTTTAATGGGTTTTGGAGGCTGGAAAGTTGGAGGAAAAAGTTCATTTGGTGACCTGAAAGGATTGATGCCTCAAACAGATATCACAAATAAAGGAGAGATTCTTGCTATGGGAAATGCAGCATATATGGAATCGGCAGCTGACGTTGGTTTTCCAACAACATACAGAGGAATGTTAAGCGAAGAAGGAGATATTGTAACTGTACATGAACTAGTGCGCCGTGGACAAACCAGTGACATTATTATGATGGATTTAGTTAATAAACCTGAAAGCAGTGATCCCGAGCATGTTGCGCAGTACCACGCAGCTATTGCACAGGGAGATCTTTCTGTTTATGTTGCTGATGCAGAGTCAATCTTTAGATTTGGCTTACCCTTAGGTGCATCTTCTTTTAAAAAAATATTTGGCTTTGCTGGAAGAAAAGATCAATATGAAACCCTTGCAACATATGAGCAAACGGTTGCAGGACTAGACGAAATTCGAGCAGATGTAAGAAGAAATGGGCTCGATGCATTTCCACTGCTCGAAGGATACTTACAAGAGCTTGGCCTAACTGAAGTTCCAAACCCAGGACACATGCTTCCAGAGGTCCGCCTTAACTTTACAACAAAGTACGACATAGGTGGTGATCAAGACATTTCTCGAGAAGAAACTAGAGAGAGAATGGGACTAGATAGGGAAGAACATGATGAGTGGGAAGAGTTTGTTGGAGACATTGCAGAGGATCAAAGACTTTTTGCTAGAGATGCGGGCCTTGTGAATATTGATGGGAAAATTGAAGGCGCTATGACCCTGAATGGAATGGTCCTCGCAGACTTTGCATGCACTCCGGATGAAAATCGCCTGATGATACTTCACAGGCTTCCAACTGGGGAGCATGTACTCCTTCCATCAAACAAAGAGATTCAGCGGGGGATAGGTAGAGCAGACGGCGTATACACTGCAATTGATCAGGCAAAAGAAGCTGCTGTGGCTGCTGATGGAAACCTTGATAATTGGAGGAGTCACTTCCATGATTTTATGTCACAAGGTGACCTTGAAGCGTCAGTGAGAAGAGGAGAAGTTATGCTCTCAAACGCGCTAGGAGAAGTTGGAAACCGGGTGCTTGGCGAAACTATCTGGGATGTTGAACCGGTTAAAGCTTGGGCTGATGACTTTTTACCATATGCATCAAGAGTGCAACCGGGCCAAGAAGAATTTTTTGGGATTTAGTTTTTTCATTTTAACAGATCAGCCACATAATCTTGAGTGGCTCTCTGTACTCTTTCTCTATTTTCCTTTGGTGTAAGAACGGCAAAGTAATACGAAACTTCGTGGCCCGTGAACGTTCTAAAAAGTCTATCGAGATGTTCATCGTGAAAGTCATCTTTTCCCCCAACAAAATCGCGTGCGTTGTAGACTACTGGCCCTTGTGATTCATACTTAGACCTTGGAGTATCGCCACGCAACCTTCGCCCACTAAACACGCGAATATCAAACTTTCGTAAAAAGTCTGCACGGGTTCTCAGACCCTTTGAAACACGATTATACACAATAACATCATGATCTTCAAGCTTGTTTGCTTTACCTCTTCCAGCATTTGCTCTTTTGAGGATTTCATCTCGAATTGTATCCTCTGGAAAATCTCCGCCGATTTCACCTAGTTTCTGAAGTAGAGCGAGTTCTTTGTGATCTACCGAATCTAGCATCGAAGGGATCGTTTTTGCTTCTGTCCCATATACAATCCTATGACGGTTTCGTCTATCGTACTTAGCTGTAACATATAGGCGCGTTGCAACTGGATCCTTGCCTTGCGCCAAATATGCTTCAAATTGAGAATCATTGAGTAGATACACTCTTCTTGCAAACTCGCCATTCCCTTCACCGTGCATTGATTTAATAAAGCGTTTTATCGCTTCGTAGAACATTGCTTCATGTTCCACAACAGTTCTGTGTGTATAGACTGTTGGATACATCTTCTTTCGTGTTGCAACAAGATGTTCAAGTGCTTCAAGACCTCCTCTTTCAATTGCAAGATGTAAACCTCCTTCAAAATCTACTATTCCTAAATTTGAAACAATACGACCAAGGCTGAAACCAGTCTCATGAACTCCAGTCATTTGTGGATCACGAACTAAGTATTCTCCTTTATCAACATCAAAAACTGCTCCGTCAAGCAGTTGTCTTAGGAAATGATTCTTGCCAATGGCATCTGGAACACTCTTTCGCTCAGCTCTGGCGCCATCAATTATTTGTGCAACTAATTCTGGCGGAACGCCATGGCGGGTAAGAACTTCTGCAGGAAGAGGCACTCGTCTCAGAACTTCCAATTGAGCCCGCCTCATATCTTCACTCATGATTGAACTTGGCAGAGATTCTAGAAACTCGCGAAGTGAGTAATCCCCTGCTACAAGGTCTGCACTTATCTGTTCGTGAGAAAAACCTAGGAGGGGTCCAATCAATTGGTCTAGTCCATGAGAAAGTGGGAATTGTCCTACATCGTGAAAAAGACCTGCAGCACCAAGAGCAAGCCTGAACTGTTCTGCCTGAGTAAACCCATTGTCAGCAAGCTGGTCTAAAGTAAGACCAGTATCCCTGCATGTTCCAATTGAGTGTACAAACCTAGTATGGGTCGAACCAGGGTAAGTCCACGGAACAAAACCCAATTGTCTTACATCCCGCATCCGCTGCATTTCTGCGGTATCTATCAAATCGAGCATAACTGCTGGAAATTGGTAATCTGAGTTATCACCTAAATTAAGCTCGTTGGATCTTCTTCGCTCATCCCAATCAGTCATAGAAAAATCATACAAAACCATTCTTTTAAAGATATCTTGCCTGGATTACTACTATCCAGGGATCTAGCTTTTATTCGACCAAAAACCTTTTATTCCCACACTATTATCCTTTAAGTAATGTTCCTTGTTGAAGCAATACTTTGGTGGCTTATCTTAGCTGATAGCATAATCTATAACATATTCTGCTACATGCCCAAAAAGAAAACCCACTGGCTCAGCAACATTTTTCCTGTAAACAAATGGTTTGGTTTGTTCTATCTTATCCTAGTTCTATGGCTCGGGTTTGCGTTATACCGCCTCGATATTCTCTTTAATGTCTTCTGAAGCATACGAATTGTAATAAATACAAAACAAATCAAAATAGCATGATTCTAGGAAAAGTTGTAGGTAAAGTAACCACTACAAGATTTACGTTCCTTGTAACACACAAGCAAACGCAAAAATTTGCATTCATTCAACTCCAACACCCCGATTACGGGTTTGTTCTCTGTCAAATCCTAGAATTAGTAAGAACGCAAGAAGAGACCATAGCACAGTGCAACGTTATTGGCTACAAAGATGAGAATAACAGGTTACAAAGTATTAGGACACCCTTTGCGATCGGGTCAGAAGTTCTCAGCGCAGAAGATGAATTCATCAAATCTATTATTGAACTTAACTCTCAAAGTGCATACATTGGAACTCTGCAAGGAAGATCAATCCCGATTCATATTGATTTACAAAAGTTGCTTACAAAACATATCTCTATTTTAGCAAAATCAGGTGCAGGTAAAAGTTATACGGTTGGCGTTCTTATTGAAGAAATACTCGAGAAAGGTGTTCCAATTTTAATTATTGATCCACACGGAGAATATTCTTCTTTAAAATTCCCAACAGAGCAATCGCAAGAGAATCTTGCACACTGGAACATTACTGCTAAAGGATATGCGCCTCAAATCAAAGAATATGGAGATCCAACATCGTGCAAAGACCTCACCCCAATCAAACTTACTGAAAGTATGAATAGCTATGAACTTATGAAATGGCTTCCCTTATCACTTTCATCAACACAAGAAGGACTTCTTTTCTCAGTTCTTAAAGATGTTGACCCAATCACATTTGACAATATTGCAATTGGCCTGGAGCAACTTAACTCACAGCATAAATGGGCTTTATTAGATATGATTCGGCACATGAAAGGGTTGGAGTTGTTCTCACAAAATCCTACTCCTTTACAAGAATTGATTTCATCACAAAAATGTTCAATTCTGAACCTTAAAGGCATGGAGCCCAACGTTCAATCAATGGTTGTAGGAAAGCTTCTCTACGACTTATTTCTTGCCCGTAAACGAGGGAAAATTCCCCCATTCTTTTGTATTATCGAAGAAGCGCACAATTTTGTTCCTGAAAAAGGGTTTGGCTCAGCAAAAAGTTCTCACGTTATCAGATTAATCTCATCAGAAGGAAGGAAATTTGGAGTTGGCTTATGTGTTGTCTCGCAACGTCCAGCTCTTGTACAAAAAACAGTTCTTGCACAGTGTTCATCACAGATTATTATGAAAATTACAAACCCTAACGATCTACGAATGATTGGAAACTCGGTTGAAGGTATCACCCAAGAATCATTAGAAGAAATTCAGCATTTGCCGGTTGGCTCAGCCCTTGTGTGTGGTGTTGTTGACAGGCCTCTTGTGGTAAATATTAGAGAAAGACGAACAAAACATGGTGGCGTTGCTGTACAAATGATAGAAGAAGAAGAGAATATTGTGGAGCAAGCAACAAAAGAGAGCCTTCTTGCACTTATCAAACCAAAGTTAAGCATTAAAGAAATTCAGCTTATTGCAGATAGAGAAATTACAAAAATTACAACGTATCTTATTCCTGCACTTTTTGTAGAATGTGAAAAAAACGGAACGAGGTTCAACGTTCTTATTGATCGAATGAAAGGAGACATCTTGCTCGACCCTGAAAACGATTCTACAGCTCCCCTTGAAACTATTTCGCCCAATTCTGCCTTTTTTAAGGAAGTTGCATATGAAGATATTGCATATGATGTAAAATTAGAAGAAACAATTTCTGAGGATGAACTCAAAAAACGGCTCATTTCATTAGTCCAAGTGAAAAATTCTATCCCCTGTTATGTGGTCTATCACAAAACAGAATTTTGATGATACAGCCACCTATAGTGTGCGAAAACGAAAAGCTTTAAATGCAAAGGGGCTTGGATTGAAGATAATCAATAATTTTGAGGAGGAGAGAGAAGTGGAAGGGGAAAATACTCATTCTGGATTTCATGAGAAAACTCATGAACATGTACATAAAGTGCAAGATCACGCACCAAAACACACTGAACATAAAACGCATGCAAAACCTGCGACAAAAGCAAAGCGAGAAATTAAACCAACGGTTTGGCGAAACGCTACGTTTGTGTTAGCAGTATTACTCGTAATTTCATTGTTTGCAAACTACGATCTTGATGTAAGCGTAACAAAAGGAGGCACAGCAGTTGATGTGCCTACAGCAGCGGCTCCAACTGGAGCAGCAGTAGCAGCACCAAGCGCGGCAGCCTTGCCTGTTGAATCAACGTATGATGAAGATGACCATATTAAAGGAGATCCGAACGCGCCAGTGACCATTGTTGAGTTTAGCGATTTTGAATGTCCATTTTGTGCACGGTTTTATTCGCAAACCTACAATCAAATTGTAGAACAATATGTAGATACAGGAAAAGCAAAAATTGTTTTTAGAGATTTTCCACTAAGTTTTCATCAAAACGCTCAGAAAGCTGCTGAAGCTGCAGAATGCGCAGGAGAACAAGATATGTTCTATGAAATGCACGATATGCTTTTTGAAAGGGGAGTTACTGGAGGAGTTGCATCATTTAAACAAATGGCATCAGACTTAGGCCTAGATACTACAGCGTTCAACACTTGTTTAGATAGCGGCGCTCAAGCACAAGAAGTTCAGTCCGACTTTAGCGATGGACAACGGCTTGGTGTTCGTGGAACACCTGGATTTTTAGTGAACGGCGAGCTTATTTCAGGCGCGCAACCGTTTAGCGTATTCGCGCAAGCTATCGATGCCCAGTTGAGCTAGAATTTCTTTTTTGTTTTTTATTTTAAATTTCTTTCCAGAAAAAGTACGCGGTTTTTTTGAATCCCAACGATTGGTAAAATTTGTGCGCTTTTTTTCGTTTAAAGGTTGAAGGAAAATGAATCTCTTTGCAACCATGGCCTTTCGCTTTCTTGATAGCTTGTTTAAGAAGTTTTGTGCCATAACCCTTACCCCTCATTGCTTTTGTAACAATTAGTTCAGAAAGATACCCGATTTTTGCTTGTGTTTGAATGTCGTTCCTAAAGGAGATCGCAGCAAAACCAATGATTTGGGCATCTACAGAAAGAATAAGCTCCATAGAATTTTTATTTCTTACATTTTTGAAATATAATTCTTCAACTTTCTTTCGTGAAAACCTGGTGTTTGGGTGCAACTCCTTAATCAGGGAGAAAATTGCTTGAAAGTCTCCCTTTCTAGCCGTAGATATATTGCCCATGATCAGATAGCTGGAATAAGGCTATATAATCTTTTTCAAAATAACCCTCACTCAACAACCAACGTTCCACGCATAGAGCCATGGCCAGTTCCACAAAATATGGAGCAAATCATTGGAAATTCACCCTTGGTATCAGCTACGAACTCAAAAGTGGTTGTTTTACCTGCTTCTAAATTCTCATTAATACCAAACGCCGGAATAGAAATGCCATGATCAACATCAGTACTTTCAATTACTAACCTGACTCGTTCTCCTTCCTGAACAGTAACCGTTTCTGGAATAAATTCGTATTTCTGTGCAATCATCAAAATTTCGCGAACAGAAGGGAGATCTTGAACTTCACCCACAAAAGGAGTTTCAGGCTCATCGTCAATGAAAAGATCTTCTGCCTCTTCTTCCACCGGATTTGGGTTAACTAGCAAATCTTCAACAATTGGCGCTTCTTGCGCAGAACACCCAAGGCTAAAAAGAAACAGTGAAAGGACTAATAGAATAGTTATTTTTTGTAACATAGAAAAAAGATAATTAAGAGATTAATAAAAGTTTAGTTGTTGTCATCGGGCAAGTGTGCTGAATTTTTATATAGGAGTGGTCTCCTAAAAAATAAATGCACCGATCAATGCCCCGCAAATTTATTGTTGTGACGGGCGGAGTGCTCTCAGGGCTTGGAAAAGGCATTGCAGGAGCTTCAATCGGACATCTTCTCTCATCCCTATACAAGGTTGTTCCCATAAAACTTGATGGATATTTGAACGTTGATCCTGGGACCATGAACCCTATCGAACACGGAGAAGTGTTCGTTTTAGATGACGGTGCCGAAGTTGACATGGATTTTGGGCACTATGAAAGGTTTCTTAACACTACGTGTAAAAAAGAGCAGAACCTTACCATGGGTAAGGTCTTTCAGGGTGTGAGAACAAAAGAAAGGCGAGGAGATTATCTTGGAAAAACTGTGCAATACATCCCTCATGTTGTGAATTTTATTAAGGGAAAATTTTTCGAAATTGCGGATCGTGAAAACGCAGATATTGTCTTAATTGAAGTTGGAGGAACTGTTGGTGATATTGAAAATGAACTATATATTGAAGCTGTTCGGCAACTCAAGCGAGAAGTTGGAGAACATAACATTTGTTATGTTCATTTAACATATGTTCCAATTCCGTACGGTGTGAATGAACAGAAATCAAAACCAACACAACAAAGTATTAATCAGCTTCAACAACGCGGTATTCAGCCAGATATAATCATTGGGCGATGCGCTGAATACTTAACAGAAAAAATAAAACAAAAAATTGCGCTCTTCTCTGACCTAAATCCGGATGCAGTTCTTACAGGCCTTGACGTTAATTATGTGTATAAACTTCCCGCAACACTTCGAGAGCAAGGCATTTTAACTATCTTAGAGAAAAATTTAGGGATTACAATCCCTCAAAGCGAAGATCTGTGGGGCTCTTTACTCAAAAATCTTGAGATGCCAGAACAAGAAATTACTATTGCTATCTGTGGCAAATATACTAAGCTCGAAGATAGTTATGCAAGTATTAACGAAGCACTTCTGCATTGTAGCGCGCATACCAAATCAAAAATCAAACTTCAATTCATTGAAACTACTGAAATTGAAAAAGGAACCATCCTACCAGAAGATGCACTCAAAGGAATTTCAGGAATCATTATTCCAGGTGGGTTTGGTTCGCGTGGAACGGAAGGTAAATTAGAAATTATCAAGTACGCTCGAGAAAATAACGTCCCCCTTTTAGGCATTTGCTTAGGGATGCAACTGATGGTTGCAGAATTTGCACGTAATGTGTGTGCACTCCATAATGCAAATAGTACCGAGATTAACCCATCAACACCACACCCAGTTGTTGACATTCTACCAGAACAAAAAGAGATTGCAACAAAAGGAGGTACCATGCGACTTGGTGCGTATACCGCAACATTAGAAGAAAATTCCTTAGCACACCAGTTATATGGCTCAACGACTGTTTCTGAAAGGCACAGGCACAGATATGAAATTAATCCGCAATATCATACTATCTTTCGAGAAAAAGGTCTTGTCCTTTCTGGGCTGTATGAAGGAAGAAATCTTGCAGAGTTTGTTGAAGTCCAAAACCATCCTTATTTTATTGCAACACAAGGCCATCCGGAACTGAAAAGCTCATTACTCACACCAGCACCTTTATTTTTAGGACTTGTGAAAGCTGCTCTAAAATATTCTCTGAATAGTACAAACTCGCTTACTTCTCTTCGCAGTGAGCCCTTTGAATTGTAAGCTGCGCGCAATACTCACTTTCCTTTACTACTTTTACTTGATCTAGTGTAAGCTGCTTTTTATGCATCGGACCATCTAATACTAATGATTCAAACTCGCCCCCTTCACCTGCGCAGTTAAACCCCATTTTCTCATTAAGCTCAACTAACCTTTCCACATCTTCAGATGTTATTCTTCGCCCAAGCCAACTTGCATCAAGCCCTTGAGCTGCAATCTTAATTAGGATAAAATTGAATCCTAACAAAATCAACTCGCGCATTTCTTGAGCTTGATCCTTATGCCAAAGTGGCGAGAAAATTTTCAATCCTAAAGAATCACATATCTTCTCAATTCGTTCACGCTGATACACTGAAAACATCGCGCCAGTAACAATCCCATCAAGCTTATGTTCCTTTTTTGCTTTTGCAATTGCATCATGCAAATCTTTGAGCTCTTCTTCTTTGTAGCCTTTTGTTGTATGAGTAACTAAAGGAATGCTAAGAGCTTCTGCTGCAAGCTCAATAATCTCGAGACCCGCTGATTGGAACATGTACGAATCGGGATTTTGCGAAAGAAGTGTTATAAGGCAGCTAATCTCATAATTCTGTGCATGCATAATGTACGCTGCATAATTTGAATCTTTGCCTGAACTAAACAGCGCGCCCAACCTCAAGTTGTGTGTTGGATAAAATTGGCGAAGATAGTTTGATTTGTACTTGAACCCTCCTTTTTTGGCCAAACGTCCGAGCGCGTTATCAATACGTGATCCGTATTGTGCTGCTTTTTTAGGGCGCAGCGCAAACTCTTGCAAAATCCCTTGCGCAAGCGCAATTTCACGTAATATGTATTTACCCACTCCATTCACAATTTTATATTCTTCTGGTATTTTGAGTGCAAATGACACTAATTCTTTATCTAAGAACGGAAGCCTCATCTCAACAGAATTATCCATACTAATAACATCATCACGGTATAAGTCTCTCTCATACATTTTACGAAGACCCGAGATACATTCCATATTGATATTACCCGATTTTTTGTGTCGCTCGTACCCTGCAAAAATTTCTTCAGATCCTAATCCGGAAAAGAGCACCTTGCAGCCATCTTCCTGAGCCATTTTGGCAGCAGCATAAAAAGTGAGTCCAACCCCGGCCTTAACAACATTAGTGTCTTCAATTAAGGGGACTACCTTTTTGAGACCTTCTTCTACTTCCTCTAAAGAAAGCTTTTTAATTCGAAGCTGTAGGCCAAGTTCTTGTGCTACTTTCGTTGCATACGTTAAATCTTCTGGAATTGCGGTACTCGTTTCAAGAACAGTTGTGTAGCAAGTGAAATTAGCACCCAGCTTTTGAAGTGTGTGTGCAATGAACGTCGAATCTATCCCGCCAGAGAAGAGAAGACCAACTTTATTCTCATTTGAAGGGATACGTTTTTGTATTGCATTGAACAACAGTTTGGAAAGTTTTGATTGAATTTCTTCTTTGCTCTGTTTATGCAATGGTTTTTCCCTAAAAAAATCTCTTTTCTCTAGCATGATTTTGTGTGTAGTAAGATCATAGAACAATATTTGCCGGGGATTAAGTTCTTTAATATCAAGATATCCAACGTGTTCTAAGACCTTTTTTTCCGAGGCAAAAGCAAAAGAATCTGTTGTATGAGAATAAAAGAGAGGTTTAACACCAATACTATCGCGTGCGATGGTAAGAACATTATCTTTAAGATAGGAAAATGCGTATACACCATCTAAAATATCTAATTTTTCTGTGCTAAATGATGTGAGGAACCATAACAAAAAGTCTGCATCATTACGTGCACCCGCCTTATATTTCTCATTGAGTTCTTGCCAGTTATAAATTTCACAATTAGCAACAAGAATAGCTCCAGACATTTCATCTTTAAGTGGTTGTGCTACGTGCCCTACAACACTATGAAGAGTATGACCAAATACTGTTGATTCTGAAGGTACTCTTAGCTCTGTAAGATTTTTTGCATGTTGAACTTCTTTTGTGGTTGCAATACCGACACCATCTTTTCCCCTATTGTTTAGAAGTGCAAGCGCTGCAAGAACTTTTTCTGATGCTTGTACATGATTACAAATGCCAATTATTCCGCACATAGGTAATTTTAAAGAAAACAAGATTTATAAACGTTTAGGAAGAACTACTTTTGCTTCTTTTTGTATTTATACTTATCCCACATTCGTTTGAACGATTTTGAACTTTCCATTAGCTCCCAAAAAGATCCGTTTGCAATGATTCTGCCTTTTCTAAACATATAAATCTGATCAAACAGTGGAAGTAAACTTAAATTATGAACTGTTGAGATAATTGTACGATCTTTAAATTTACGATAGATGTTTTTGTATATCTCAATTTCGTTTGCAGCATCCACACTACTTGTTGGTTCATCTAGCAAAATAAATTGTGAATCGCGAACAGCAAGCAAACCCCGGGCAAGTGCAAGCCGTTGTTTTTCTCCTCCAGAGAGTGAAACACCCTTTTCCATAACATTTGTGTTCAGTTTTTTAGGAAGACGC
Source organism: uncultured Methanosarcinales archaeon (assembly GCA_964498285.1). Lineage (GTDB taxonomy): Archaea > Nanobdellota > Nanobdellia > Woesearchaeales > GW2011-AR9 > CAZCGN01. The sequence goes on along the minus strand of CAZCGN010000001.1, from coordinate 480,183 downwards.
TGCGCAACAGTATTGAACCGTGCCAGCCTCACAAATGTATTGATCACCTTTCGAGGGTATGGAACGCCCATGGTAATATTACGTTTGAGAGTTGTTGTAAAGATTTCTGGTTCTTGCGGAATGAGAGTCACTGTCTTTGAAATTGGCAAAAACCTTCCCTTGAGCTCTTTTCCATCAACAAGAACTTCTCCTTTTTTTGTTCTATACAGTCCCCTCAGAATTTTGAGCATCGTTGTTTTACCCGAACCGCTCTCCCCAATAAAGGCTACTTTCTGCCCCCTCAGAATTTTGAAATTAAGTTTATCTAAGTGAAGTGTTTTATGGTCTTCCTCATAGGAAAATGACAAGTTTTGAATTTCAAGATTCTGCCAATCTTTCTGGAGTGCTTTTACTCTTTCTTTCTTTTTGTCTTTGAAATGATCACTTACCTCACGCATGGATTCAATCGCAGAATTCCATCGAACAATTCTACTGTACCGGTATGTAAATCTGTAGAATTGTGCGCTGATCTTATCAATATATCCAAAGAGAATATAGAGAGTTCCTACCAGAACTGGCACGCCGTTTGAATATTGATGCCAAATGTGACCCACAAGAACCCACACAAGCATGATTCCTGAGAGCATTGAAACTAACGCCCATTTGGTCTCATTAAGCTTAATGTTATGTGAATAAATTTTGAGTGGGTCAAGCACTTTACGTAAAATTTCCTTGGAAAGGAGCTTTTCAATTCGAATAATGATGACAGTTGTAATATTGCTGATAGTATCAAATATCTGGGCGGCAATATTATTTTCTTTCTGATTAAGCTGTTTATACTGAACATTAAGCTTCGCATCAAGTACTAAAACAGTAATCGAAATAAGAGTTGTTATGATGATAACTGGAATAGCTGCCCTAATATCAAAAAAAGCCAAAACAAGGAATGATCCACCTAAACGTACAACAAGCTCAACAAGTTCATAGAGCGCTTGGGAAAATTCAAACAACGATCTTGAAGACTTCTCAATTTTATCTATAGTGTCGCCCGAATGTGTTTGAGAATGCCATTTTGGTGAAAGATTCAAAATACCGTTGACAAGATACATCGTATAATTTGCCCTAACAAAAAAAGCGTTTTTTCGCTCTAATACTCGCGCCGGACCATGAAATATCCAAAACCCAAAAAATATGGCAAGGATGGCAAGAACGTACAACAAAATGGGAGTTATGGTTTCTTGTGTAACCCCGCTCTCTTGAATTATGTTCAAGACTTTTCCTATGATCAAGGGCTGAAGAAGCATGATAAGCTGCGCTATTCCAGATAGTGTTAAGAACAGAAATACAACCCACTTTTTATCTGAGTAGCGCCAGGCCTCAGAGACCATAGATACAATAGGATTATCTCGAAGAGCCATCGAAGAAAAGGAATTTGTAAAAGATTTTAAATGTTGCTAAGATGTGAGAATCTACTCGCTTTCTTCTTTCATCTTTTCGACCGCTTTTTTGAACGTTTCGATCTGTTTATCAGAAAGAGAACCAAACCGTAGATAATTTATTTTGATACTACGTAAAAAACTGTTCTCTTTGTAAAAGTCATCTGGAATTTTAAACATCTTTTTCATTTTAGGATCCTTAATTTCGCCTACCAATTGATCCTTCTCGCAATCATAACACTGAACAAATTTTTTTCGCCAAGTTGCAATAACATAATTTTTCTTGCACCTGAAGCATTTTTGTTTGTATTTAACTGCCATGAACTATATATTATGGGGCTCCTTTAAGAATGTTTGGTAATTTTACTCTTTGGCAATTTTCCAGAGCATATCAAAATAGTTTTTGAACGTTTTTGCAACGTCCGGCTGTTTAATCAAAATAGCAACTGGATCATGAGCAAGCCACAAGATAATAGCAACTTTATCCCCATAAATGTTAGTTGAAACTAATGTTTCAAAACTTTTGGGCAAATATTTTATTTTTGTAAGGGGCACAGGTAACTCTTGTTTTCTGCCAGAATAGAGCATATGAAGCTGCAACTTTTGTTTGATTCGCTTATTTGTATAATGAGGCAAGTAATACTTCATGATGTCAGCAGCACTACGTGATGCACCAATAATGTAGACGGTCTTTTTATCACGTATCTGATCTTCGAATATGGTTTTAATACCTTCCTTTCCTCGATAGAAGAGAGTCTCTTGTTTACCCTTATGTTCTGCAAACTTTGCTTGCAAAAGGGGCATTACAGAATATACCTGCTCAGTTTGCTCATCGATAAGGTCTTGTACACGTTTTGGGTCCTCAGCCATATAATAACGCTTATCATTTTCCATGATATAACTTACAAGACCCTTTTCAATGAGTCTGTCAAGTGCATCATAAATGCTCCGCCTATGAATCCCCGTTTTTCGAGAAAGAACACCTGCTTGCGCTTTTGTTACATCTAAAAGCATCAAATAAATCTTGCTTTCTGTTTTCGTAAGCCCAATATGTTCTAATTTTTCAAACATGAAAAGTAGTAAGAAGAAATTCTTTATAAGAGTTGTGGTGAAGAACATGCCCACTTTTTCTTATATAGTTTTGGGGGAGCTAAGAATAGTACTATTGGAGGATTTACAAAAATGATACATACAATTGATACAATTCCATACAGAAGACCAATTAGCCACACAATCAAGGGAGGCGTAAAGCTTGAAGGAAAGAACATACGAGTTGGAGATATTCAAATACCACCTGGGTTGCGCTCACGATTGCGAGCAAGAGTTGCTAACTTTAGTTCAATTCAAGAAGGTGTGAATGCGCGAGATCTTTATTTGCGTGGAAAAGTTACAGGCAGCTCGGTTAAATGGTTTGGCCTTGTAACACCGAAGTTTGAGGAACTTACACCACACGCAATTGCTGATGTTCTTGAAACAAAAACTGGTGATGCACCAATTGTTCGGTACGCGCCAGGGGCAGAACGATTTGTTCTTTCAAGTAAAGTTGGTGAAACTGATGGCTCTGAGTTATACCTTTGCATCGATTCTGGTGATTTTGGAACCTATGGAGGAAACGGACAGATGGCTGTGCGGGCTGGTTTCTCTTTGCACGACCCTGCAACTGGCTCTTGGACCTCATTTCACAGCCCGCATGTTGCGCAAGCAAGAGTTATCCATAGGTTTGATAAACCATCCTTAGAAAGTGCTGTTGATGTTATCTTGGAAGGGGCAAGTGGAATTACCGCACGTATTGGTGCTAGTTGCGATGTTTCATATAAAGGTGCTGCGCTCTCAGCGTACATGGCGCAAGTTGGGAATCGTACATCCTCAAAACGTCTTCTGGCTCGTGTGCGTTCGGGAATTAATGGTGCCCAGGTTAGTGCTGCTGATTTAGCAGAGCATATTAGTCTTGAAGCACAAAGCTTGTCTGAACGAGCGCAACTTCGCCTAGAAAGTGTAGCAGGAGAAGTAATGTACCATGCAGGTTCAGTGGGTGAAGGGTATGTAGCGGGCCAGCAACCAGCGCAGTTGGGATTGAAATTCTAATTTTTATTATTTTCAGTCAATATGCAATTCCAAAATGTCCCCATCTTTGAGTTTATGATGAAGCATGAGCCTTTGACCAGGAAACTTTGCACTTTTCCCCCACACACGCGAAAATCTGAACTTTGCAACAAAATCTTTGTGCAATTTAGAACATACATCACGGATTCTTGCAGGCTTTTGAATGATAAGGGGCTCTTTCATATCTGCTTCTTTTCGTGGCTCTTTAAGGTAAATACGCATGAAATCTAATCTTTTAAACATAACGCTTTTGAGCTTTTCAATGTTTTTTCCAGTATGGGCTGAGACAATCAAATCAGCGCCAATCTCTTTTTGAACTTTTTTTGCTTCCTGTAAAGGAACCATATCCCCCTTACTTAAGATAATCACCGCGGGCAAATACTTTTTGTGCCCTTCAATACAGTCAATGAAATCATCGATATCGATCTTTGAGCGGATAAGAACCTCACAATTGTTATATTTAAATTCACGTAAAATGCGTTTGAGGGTATTATCATCAACATCTAATGCGACTGTTTTGCCTATTTGAATCCCGCCTTTCGCTTTCTTTTTTATGTACACTTCTGGCTTTTTCTTATTGATACGAATTCCTGACTCCCACACTTCCTTAAGAAGAGCTTTGTAATGTTTTGGGGTTGTGACATCAACAACCATAAGAATAAGGTCAGCTGTTCTAATAACTGCAAGAACTTCTTTTCCCCTGCCTCTGCCTGAAGCCGCCCCCTGTACAATACCGGGCACGTCCAAAATCTGAATCTTTGCTTGATTATAGTTGAGAAGGCCAGGGATTACGCCCAATGTTGTAAAGGCATACGCACCAACATCTGAGTCTGCTCCAGTAATCTTGTTAAGAAGAGTTGATTTTCCTGCTGAAGGAAAGCCTAACAAAAGAACCGTTCCATCCCCTGATTTTCGAACTGAATATCCGTGGTCTGATTGACCGGTCTTCTTGGACGATCTTGATTGTTCTTTTTCTTTGAGAAGCGCAATTTTTGCTTTAACAAGGCCAATATGATGCTGTGTTGCTTTATTGTACTTTGTTTTTTTTAATTCCGCTTCAAGTTCTTTGATCCTATCAAGGTTACTTGCCATTAATCACAAATGATCTTCTTAAGCTTAAAAAGATTGGGGTTAGAAACAAGAACTGTGCGTAAATAGTAATATATTTAAACGTGTATTGTTTAATATATGGTATGGACTTGGTAACCTTAATTCTGCTTGCAATCAGCCTTATTCTCTTTTTCGGATTTTTCTCAGAGTTCACATTTCGAAAAATCGGAATTCCAGATGTGCTTTTCCTTATTATTTTAGGGTTTGTTATGGGCCCGCATGTACTTGATTTTGTTACACCAGCTTCCCTTGCAAGTATCGCGCCAATCTTTACGACATTTACCTTGCTTTTTTTACTTTTTGATGGGGCGTTTAATATTAATTTGACTTCACTTATCAAAGAATTTTCAAGTAGTTTTCTTTTAACAGTTTTCAATTTTTTCGTCTCATCAGTAATCATTACAATAATTATGTATCTCTTTAAGTTTCCACTTTCCGTTTCGTTGGTTACAGGATTTGCGTTAGGTGGAGTCTCATCAGCGTTTGTTATTCCGGTACTCAAACAAATGAAAATTAAGCCAAGAATTTACTCTCTTCTCACACTTGAATCTGCCCTGACTGATGTTTTTTGTATAGTATTTGCCCTAACTGTTCTTGAGTTTATGCGTATTGGAGGAAATTTTGGGTTTCAAAAAACGCTCTCACAACTCGTCTCACTTTTTGCTGTTGGCGCAATCGTAGGGATTGTTGCAGGAATCATTTGGACAATTCTTGTGATCAAGGTGTTCAAAGAACATAACTATATGATCACAATTGCATACATCATCTTAATTTATGTTCTTGCACAGTTCTTGCAAGGAAACGGAGCGATTGCGACCCTTTTCTTCGGACTTATGCTTAACAATTCAAAACAACTCACTTCGATCACGGCTGGCCTTGTCAAACGAGTTCCAAAACGTAAACGTAAAGATATTATTAAAGGTGGCCTTGGTGTTGCTGCAACAACTCACTCTGAAGAATATTTCTATCATCAAGTATCTTTCTTGCTTAAAACATTCTTTTTTGTGTATATCGGTGTACTAATCGACTTAAGTGATACCCGGGCACTTCTTATTGGCGGAATCATCGCAGTTGTGTTGCTCTTTGCACGAAGAGCATCGTGGGTGCTTACAAAAAAAGACGCGCCAGGGGATAGGAAGCTCATTGACAGTATTTTTGCAAGAGGTCTTGCCGCTGCAGCTATCGCCCAGATCGCGGTGGTACAAGAGATCGTATTTGCCGATACCGTTGCAAAAATAGTATACGTTGTAATTACAGGAACAATTATTCTTAGTTCTCTTAATGTGTTTGTTGTAAAAAGGAGCATGCCGAAAAAAGCTCTTTCGACAAAATGATTCAACAAATTTTATTTATCGTACGAGAATACTTGTACCTTACTGGAACCAGCTTTATCATCTTACTTGCCGGTTTTGGCATTGGTCTTTTGGTCAAAAAATGGAGCAATAAGATTTTTTCTGAACTTGGTCTTAATAAAAAATTGAGATATGTGGGATTTTCCTATAACGCGCAAGATATCTTAAGCAGTCTTCTCTCCTACGCAGTATATGCTGCAACAATTCTATTTTTGCTTCGAGAATGGGGCATCACCTCGTTCATATTGTACATAGTAGTTGCGGGCTTTTTAATTCTAATTGGTCTTACTTTATTGGTAGGAATAAAAGATATTGTTCCAGATTTTATTTCGCGTTTTTTGATTGTACGGAAAAATATTGTTCATATTGGAAAAAATATTTCTACAAGAGAAGTGCATGGGAAAGTGCTCAAGATTGGTCTTTTAGAAACACAAATCAAATCAAAACGAGGAGATGTTTTGTATGTTCCCAATTCGTTTTTTATGAAAGCTAAGTACCTAAAGAAGAGTTAACTTGCATTGATACTCTCAAGCTTACTCATGACTTCCCATAACTGTCCGCGGATGTATGAGTTTATCGCGCCAGAATTTATCTCTTCAAGTTGCATAACTGCTTTTTGAGCACTCAGCTCTTTATTTGTTTTAAGAATTGTGATGACTTTGTCAATAATGTCTTGAATTCGTTTATTACTATCTTGATCCTCTTTAATCATCTCAAGATGTTCAATAATTTCTTGTAGGTCATTCATTCTTTAGAAGTATCCTGCTCTTTGATTGTATCAAGCATTTCTTTTTGGGTTTTCTCTAATGTTTCTTTGACACTTAATTCTTGTTTTTCAATTGTTGAGATACGAAGTTTGATGAGTGTTTCTTGTTCTTCTAACTCTTTTGTTAAGGTTGCTGCATCCTGCGCAACCATTAACTTTCCAACTATTTTGTATGTTGAAGAACTGTTCGGAACTTCCTTAATTGCAGATTCAATTTCTGCTAGTTGCGCTGAGAATTGTTGTTTTTGGTTAGCAATATTCTGCAAATTTTGTTGAAGAAGATGAAGTTTTTGAACGTGTTGTTGTGACATTGTATTTGTGAGAAATTCTTACCGTGCTTTAACAGTTTTAGGCACATTTCGGCTCTTGTATAAAGCTTTTCCACCACAGTAGGGGCATCGCACACGTGTTTTAGTGTACTCTTCTTCAACTTTCTTATCGCAATGAAAACATTTGTAATCCATAGTTTGTCTCCTTACTTAGGGGTGTATGCTTTACCGGTAAACTTTATGCCGGTTTTTTTACAAATCCAAATACCTGTTGCAAGACGTCGCACACTTCGTTTATTTGAGAACGGACTTTTATGCTTTGCTCTGTGTTGCTTTTCAATTTTTGCAAAGTTTTTCTTGGGTTTTCGCCCATATCGTGCTCCAAATCGTTTTGCTGGCATTTGTATATACTCCTTTTGATGCTTGATAATAAAAGATGGGGCTGCCCGAATTTGAATCGGGGTCGTAAGGTCCCAAACCTTAAATGCTAGACCAAGCTACACCACAGCTCCATTGAATGTGCTTTATAAAGCTTTTGTGTAAAACCTTCTAAAACACGTATAAGCTTACTTGAGCTCCTCTTTTAAAAGGTTTGTGGTAATAATGATATGCCTAACAACTTAGAGAATAATAAGCTCTCGATTTGACTTTGTCAAACTCTTAAGCTTCCCTTTTTGTAACACAACAGTATCTTCAATTCGAATACCATACTTTTGAGGTAAATAGATCCCTGGCTCAATAGTAAAGACAACATTGTTCTTAATTATATCTTTAGATCCTGGTCCTACCTTTGGTGCTTCATGTACTTCAACACCTATGCCGTGGCCCAAGGAATGCACAAAGTATTCTGCTCTTGTGCCAAGCTGTTTTCGTGAGATTTTATCCAATGCTCCGAATGCCATACCTATTTTAGCTGCATTTCGCGCAGTTTTCTGACAATGTTTCAGCAGTTCAAAATCCTTGCGCTCTTGCGCTGTTGGCTTACCGAAAAACAGAACTCGCGACATATCTGCACAGTAATTTTTGTACGTTGCACCAAAGTCTAACTGTATAAATCCTCGTTTGAGATATTTAGTTGATGTTTCGTGATGTGGAACTGATGAGTTTACGCTTGATGCCACAATTGTTGGGAACGCTATAGGACTCCCTTTCTCGCGCAGTTTACGTTCTAAAAAAAGGGCGATAGATTGTTCTGTTTGAAATTTTGATTTTGTATATTCTTCCTTAAAAGATCGGAGAGCCAAATCTGTACGGTTGCATGCTTTTTGAATGTACCTGATTTCTGTTTTTGTTTTCACTGATCGCAGCTCAGCTACGTCTTTTGCGATATCAACAAATTTGGCCTTAGGATATACTTTTTTGAGTGTTTCAAAAAAAGAGAGCGAGAGCTGCTCTTTATTAATTCCAACTCTCAACTTTTTGCTTGAAAAAAGTTGTTTTTTCCATTGTTTTTGGAAATGTTCAGAGAGAATTCCTTTGGGCGGTGTTATCTTGTCTAGTTTGCTTACATACACCTTGGCAGAACGTTGTCCTACAAGCAAAAAAGCATAGCTTGTGTGAGCTTGCAAAAGGTATGTAATAGTCGGGTCTGGATGTACAAAAAATGCAACATCTATTGCTTTTGAGCGTAAAAAAGACTGAAACTTCTTTAATTTCATCTTCTAAAGAGTCCTTTCAAAGTCTTTAAATCTTTGCTTTGATAGGCCCTTCGATACTTATATATACTCAAAAAATATCATTTTATCATACATGAAACGTGTTATTTTACCTAATGGGCTTACTGTTCTGTACTACCCAATAAAAGCTAAAACCCTTACTTGTGAGGTCATGGTAAAGGTTGGAAGTAATGATGAATCTGAAGGAGAGCGTGGCATCTCGCATATGATCGAGCATTTACTTTTTGAAGGGACACCAAAAAGACCAACTGGAAGAGCTATTGCAAACGAAATTGAACGAGTCGGCGGTGAGTTTAATGCGTATACTACTGCTGTTCGCACAAACTATCATATCAAGGTACTTAAAAAACAGTTTGCGCTCGCAGCAGATGTTCTCTCAGATATTTTGTTTAATCCGTTGTTTTTGGAAAAAGCGTTTGTACGGGAACGAAATGTTGTGCTTAAGGAAATCGATATGCTCTATGATAACCCTCGGTATTATCAATGGATTCTTTTGCAACAAACGTTGTTCAAAAAACATCCTATAAAAAATCCTGTCTATGGAGATCGAAAACAAATTCTTCGCCTTACAATTGATGATGTTCGCAAATACTACGCCAAATATTATAGGCCAGAAAACATGGTTCTCTCGCTTGTAGGAGATGTTTCAAATTGGAAACAGGTAATTTCAAAATATTTTGGTAAATCATTTGACAGCCAAAAAAAGAGGCTTCACAAGATACATACTGAGCCGAAACAGAAACGCAGTAACCTCAAAAAGCATAAACGAGAAGTTATCAACACACAGATTGTTGTTGGGTATTCTACCGTTTCACGTAAACACAAAGATAGTTATGTTCTTGATGTGATTGATGGAATTTTAGGAAGAGGACAAAGCGGAAGAATTTTTACTGAACTACGTGAAAACCGTGGACTTGCATACGATGTCGGAACACACCATGTATCAGATATTGATTTTGGCTATTTTGCCCTCTACGCAAGCGTTGATAAAAAGAATATTGCTATTGCCCGTAAAGTTATGAAAGAAGAACTTGCAAAATTGCAATCTATTACAACCAAGGATTTGGATGAAGCTAAACGGTTTGTTGAAGGAAATTTTTACATTAATCTTGAGAGCACGCAACAAATTGCAGACCAACTTTTGGTCTGGGAACATATCAAAGGAGCAGACGAATTGGATAACTATGTAACACATGTTCGAAAAGTTACCATTAAAGACATCGGGCGTGTTGCAAGAAAATATTTTACTTTTAACTCAACTGTCATTATAGAAGGGAAATGAAATTCTTACCGAGTGACTTTAAAGTTCTCAACTTGCTCTTTGAGTTTACGTGCACTTGCATTTTTCTCAAAATGTTTTCGTACAGGTTCAAGAAGTGTATCAATATAATCCGCTGTTGCATTTTTCAAATCTGCAGGGTGAATTTCGCCTTTCGCGTACGCTTGTTCTAGATCGGTATAAGAGCTGAACTTAACGTTTCCACCAAATTTCTCGGGCCTTGTGATTGTAAAATTATCAAACTTCTCAAAAATAATGTACTTGCAATATTCTAAAATGGGGTTGTCTTTAGCAACTTTCTCAGGACACCACGCTTTTTTCATTTTACGTTTGACATCTTGCGAGCTATCTGTCATAAAAATTGCTGTGTCCGGTTTTGATTTAGACATTTTCATCTCGATTGCTCTTTTTCTAGCATCTTTTGTGTTGGATACTGGTTCTGAAAGTCCCATGAGCATATGATGTGAGACGATAATTGGTTTGTAGAACCCTATTTTCGGCCCAAGCTCTCTTGCAAGAACGTTCACTTTCCTCTGGTCCATACCTAACTGACATACATCAGCTTTAAGATGAAATATATCTGCTGTTTGCATACAGGGGTATATGATATGGGACGCTTGAAGGCCCTCAGTTTCATCTCTTCCCATAATTTGGGTTGTTCGTAACACACGCTTAAGTGTGCTTTGGCGTGCAACTTGCATGACCGTTTTCCAGTATTCTCTATTGTTTAATAGTTCTGATGCCCAGACAAACTCTACATTTTTCAAGTCCATGCCACTTGCTTTCCATACTTCAATGAAATATTTACCCACAATTTGGATTTTTTCAAGATCCCCACCCATCTTATTGTTTGCCCACCCATGCCAGTCAGCAACAAGCATCTTGAAATGAGCACCTGCCTTTGTCATCTTATTAACATTGATTGCACGTAAGATTCCTTGAGCAATATGAATCTGTCCTGATGGCTCAAACCCATCATATGCAATAAACTTCTTTTTCTTTTTGAGAAGCTCGCGCAGCTCATCAACTGAGACAATCTCCTCGCCCACTTCTTGAATGAGTGCTATTCTTTCTTCAATCTTCATCGATACATCAAGAATCTAAGGTAGTATAAATATCTACCGAACAGAGCTTAGTTCGCTTAGAGTTCAATAAAATATAAATAGAAAAAGCCCCATTCTACACTTAATGGTAACAATATTGTTCGATTTTTGGGGGACTGTGGTGGAGCATGGCGTGTGGAGCCCAATAAAACAGGTTCGTAATATTCTTGAGATCAAACTCCCTTTTTCTGAGTATGTCATACGAATGGAGCGCATGATGATGACAAAAGAGTTCGAAACTCTTCACAACGCATTTGAAGCCATTTGCACAGAGTTTAGTATTACTGCAAACGAACAAACAGTTGAAAGATTGGTGGGAATGTGGAATAAATCCTGGATGCTTGCAGAACCCTATAGTGAAGTTAAAGAGGTTCTCACAAAGCTCAAGAGTCAGGGCCATACGCTTGTTCTTATCGCAAGCACAGATTCATTTTCTGTTGAGCGTGTTCTTGAAAAATTCGAGATGAACACCCTTTTTGATCACATCTTTCTTTCATATAAAGTTGGGGCAATAAAGAGTGATCCACAATTTCTAGAACAAGTCCTTACAAAGTTGAATGTAAGTCCACACGAATGTGTAATGGTGGGCGACGGTATTCAAAGCGACATTATTCCAGCAAAAGCGCAAGATATACGGGCAATTTTAGTTGATCGTAAAAATTCTCGAGAGTATCACCCAAAAATCAAAACGCTTGAAGAACTAGAAAAAGTTTTAAGTATCTAGCATAGTTTTCACCATTAATGGGAATCATTACTTTTCTTGGAACAACATGCATGAAGCCAACTAAAGAGAGGAACCACTCTGGTATTCTTCTTACAGCAAAAGAAGAGAATATTCTGTTCGATTGTGGTGAAGGTATTCAACGCCAAATGAGGATTGCTGGTCTTAAACCAAGTAAAGTGACACGGGTGTGTATTACCCATTGGCATGGCGACCATTGTTTTGGGCTTCCGGGCCTTATGAGTACAATGGGTGCAGATCAGTTTGTCAAAAAGTTGCACATTTATGGGCCGAAAGGCACAAAACAGTACATGAAATACATGCTACGCTCGTTTGCAAGCATTGGTATGGTAGATTTTGAAGTACATGAGATAACAAAAGAAGGAGTTATCTTTGAGAGCAAAGATTTCAAACTTGAGGCTCATAAGCTTAAACATTCTCAACCCTGCTTGGGCTACGCATTTTTTGAACAGAATAAACGTCGTATTAAGGTTGCGCAAGCAAAAAAACTCGGGCTTAGTGGACCAATTTTAGGCAAACTACAGAACGGGCAGAACGTTATATTCAAAGGAAAAAAGATTTTAAGCAAGGATGTTACGTATACCGTTCCTGGGAAAAAAGTTGCGTATATTGCCGATACAAGACCATGCCAAGGAGCAAGCGATTTAGCCAAAGATGCTACTGTTCTTATTTGCGAGAGTACATTTCATAGTGATGAGAAGAAAAACGCCATTAAACATAGTCATATGACTGCGCTCGAGGTTGGGAAGCTTGCAAGTGATGCAAACGTGAAAAAATTGATTCTCACCCATATCAGCCCACGCTATAAAACAACGTCTGCGCATGTTGAAGAAGCGCAACAATTCTGTGATGATGTGACTTTTGCCGAAGATTTTATGAAGGTAAGCTTCTGATCCTATCTTTATGGTGAATTGCAAGGCAAAGGGGACGAAAGGTGAGCGTGAACTTGTCATCTTCTTTAATGAGCATGGATATTCAGCAATTCGTGTTGCAGGCTCAGGAAGCACGAAATATCCGTCTCCTGACGTCTTGGCAGGAAATGGTGTTCGCAGGCTTGCAATTGAGTGTAAAGTAACGCAAGAGAGGAAAAAATATTTTACAAATAGTGAGATTGAGCAGTTACAGGTCTTTTCACGCCAGTTCGGAGCTGAAGCTTGGGTTGCCGTCCGGTTTCCAGCCGAAGAATGGTACTTTTTGATGCTTGAAGATTTGAAAGATTCTGGCAAATCGTTTGTCGTATCCCTTGATTTAGCAAGAAGGCGAGGGCTTACCTGCCAAGAAGTCGTTGAACTAAGGAAATAAAGGGAAAAAGTAGAGCTTTTTACGAAACATTTAAAACTGTTATTACTCAGAGTAGACACTAAATACGGTTCTTACTTACAATGCGGCTCACACAGAAGAAAATTGATGAAGTTGTCCTTAGAATTTTAGGAGAAGATGGACTCAAACTTGCTGACCTTCTTAAAGATGCTGAGAACGTCTCAGAGTTCGATATTGCAAAAAAGCTCAAAAAAGACATTAAAGTTGTGCGAAAAATGCTCTATTTGCTCTATAATCATAATTTAGTTTCATTTACTCGTAAAAAGGACAAACAAAAAGGGTGGTACATCTATTATTGGACGCTTGTTACTGAAAGTTTACGCTTTGCATACCTTAAAAGGCGTCGTGAATTACTTGTCCAACTCACAGAAGAACTGAATCAAGAAATAAATAAGGTTTTTTTTCAATGTCCCGAAAAATGTGTGCGTCTTGATTTTGATGATGCGCTTGAATTTGAGTTTAGATGTCCAGAATGTGGAAAACTTCTTGAGCAAGATGATAGCTCAATACGTATTGAAGAGCTAAAATCAACAATCGTAGAAATTGAAGAAGAACTTCGTTTGGCAGCTGAGGAAAAGAGAAAAAAGCGTGCAGCAAAGAAGAAAGCTATCAAAAAGCAGGAAGAAAAAGAGCGGAGAAGAGAAGAGAAGCGTCTTCTTAAAGAAGAGAAAGATAAGATTTTAGCGAAAAAGAGAAAAGAGCTTGAAAAGAAGAGGGCGGCTCAGAAACGTAAGCGTGAACGTGAAGCTCTTAGGAAGAAAAAGGCTGCTCTAAAAAAGAAAAAACTTGCAAAGAAGAAACAGACGTCTGTAAAAAAATCATCGAAGGCTAAAAAAGTTGCTCGCAAGAAACGAGCAGCGAAGAAAAAAATTCTCAAGAAAAAGAAAACTGTATCACGCAAAAAAGCCACCAAAAAGAAAGTTACTAAGAAATCTAAAGTTAAAAAAAGAAAATAATTGTTTAACGCCTTTTTCTACGCGCCGATTTACGTTTTGCTGGAGCTTTTCGTGCAGCTGGTCTTCGCCTTACTTTAAGCGCACGCTCAATAACAGCTTCTTCTCGTAAGATTCGTGTTGTCATTCGTTGTATGTTCATCTCCATACTTGCAACACGTCTTTCAAGCATAATAAGAACACGTAATGAATACACTATCGCAGCTAACGTTCCGATAATAACCGCAAGCACAACTTGCATTAATGATAATCCTGCCATTCTCTTCTAACCTCTTTGATTTTTATATCTCTAACAACTATTTTCGGATATATAAATCTTACCGTTCACATCTATGGGAAAATCTTTATAAAACAGGATACAAAACACAAGATAGAATGAAATCATACGAAGATTTACTCAAAAAAGCACAATCTGAACTTCCTGAGCTGACCTCTGGTGACGAAAGATTTACAATAGATAAAGTGCAAGGTCACATCGAAGGAAGTAAAACTATTTTGAGTAATCTTAAAAAAATTGCAAAAGATTTAGGACGAGATCCTACTCATCTTCTCAAGTATCTTTTACGTGAAACTGCGAGTGCTGGAAAATATGTTGGGACACGAGCGGTCTTTCCTGCAAAAATTTCTGCAAAGATGTTTAATAAGAAAATAAAGAAGTATGCCAGCGAGTTTGTGTTTTGTTCAGAGTGTAACAAACCAGATACGCAGATCGTAGAAGACAAAGGAATTATGTACTTGCGATGCCAAGCATGCGGTACAAAAAAACCTGTTAAAAATATTAAATAGATGGAAAAGCCCACATTTATTGTAAAAGAACATTCTTCACCGCACGGAATTGTTGTTGTCATTACTGATTCTAACATTTTAGGCAAACAATTCGAACAAGGTGATTTGCAACTTGATTTATCTAAAGAGTTCTATAAAGGTGAAGAAATGAATAAGGAAGATGTTCTCACACTTTTAGAAAAAGCGTATGTTGTGCATTTAACGGGCGTTCATGCAGTGGAAATTGGTGTTGATCTTGGAATAGTTGATCCTGCACGAATTTTAGTAATCGATGGTGTTCCACACGCAGAAGGGTATTTGGGATAAATTACTTCACCATAAACGCGCCCAACCCTGTTTGTTTATCGCGCCCTTTTCCAAACACCGCATTAATGTTCGATTTAAGCAAATGAATTGTTTCTTTCAAATATGGTGAGAAATCATACTCTTTTGCCAAATCCATTGAAGGTTCTAAGTACTTTACAACAGATCCTTCGGAAATAGTAAAAAGCAGTTTCGGCGATTTGCATGCAGTACATTTGCGTGAAAGAGGCGGTCTTCGATATTTTGCGTTACAACTTGAACATCTAAACGTTTGCATTGAAAATTTTCGTAAATTCCCTTTTATGTCAGCCAAAAAATGCCGTTGAATCACAAGGCGCGCTACATTACCCATGTTAACTGCACGCACTTTCTGGGCAATGTCCATTTGACCAAACAGTTTGTCTTTCATCGTGGGCAGTGTTTTGTACGCTGAACACTGAACTGCTTTGTTAAAGTTATCAACCGGATGGGTAAACCCAAAATCTTCATACTGGTTTTCTTTCCCAAGCCTGTGGTCAAGTTGTTCTATTTTCTTTTCGTCTTTACCGAACCTCACCTCCCACGGTGCTTTCATCTCCAAACTTGCTTCGTAAAATTCTAAAGGGTACCTCCACATGACATCAACCCCTAACACCTGGTCATCAACCTCTGCTGGGTCCAGAACTGGTGTTAAAACCAACGGAGCATCCATTGTAGAACCTCTTGAAGAAGGTAAAAACTTTTTTGAAAAGTTAAGTAATCCATCAAGAAGCAGAAGGGCTGCCGCTTCATCCCCATCACAATCACGCCTAAGACCCGCATGATACATCGGGTGCGTGATCATACCTTGTGTCTGTGAAAATCCAATGATTCTTCCAACGGTTCCGGCTGAAATATGTGGGGCAAGCCCGATAATGAGGTGACCCGCAAGATCCTTTGCTTCTTTTACATTGTAATACGGCTCAAGACCGTAAAATTTGACTAACAATTCGTCAATGAATTGTGCAACACGTATAAGAACCTGTGAAGATGACTCTTCAATAGAATCGAACCCCGGCATGATCACATCTTGTGGCTTGATTTCTAGAAGCTGGTTATCATCTACCAAAGCCTTACCATGAATATCTTGCAAGTACCCTAGCTCCTTAAGCCTTGAAACCGACGTTTGAATTTCTTTTGGTTTGAAATGCGTTATTGGAAGCTCAGTCATATCGTATCTTGTTGTGCCATCTTTATTTACATACAACCGATGTTTTGCCCGAAGAATCGCCTTTGATAAATGTTCAACCGTATGGTCCCTATTTGATGTGCCTCGAACACCCTTGATTAGGTCTGGATGTAATGTTTCACCAAGCCTCTCTTTTGCTGAAGAAAAATATTTACGCACATCGATTTTTGTTGTACGATATTTTCGTGCATTTCCATGCCTACAGGTCTCTTTTTCAAGGTCGCCACACGTTCTACAATGAAATTTGAGTGTGCACTCACTATTGCACGTATCACACCTCAGATACACACTTGCTTTGACGCATTTGGAGCAAAAGTACGATGGAAATGCTGATTCAACGTACCCTTTTTGCAATGCTGCTTGAAAACTTCGTAACCGCCCACCTTCTTCTCCTATTGGAAATAAACCGTGTGGAGACCCTTTCATTGAACGCATTTTTGCTTTTTCGGGTCTTCCCATTCTTGCGCCAATGAATGTCCCCCCCTTTGCACGCAGTTCAATACTTGAATGTTCAGCTAAAAAGTCTAATGCAGTTTCATATTTCTCTGCACCTGACACGCCTATTTTCTCAATGAAAGGAAGAATGGATGTTGCAATGAGAGAAGCTTCTTTTTTTGCAAGTACAATACTTTCATTATTTACTACTTCATGAAGTGCGCCTAACTCCTCAAGAACACGCTTAGCTTTAAGAGATGCTGTATCATTTACTGAATATGGAAGAACTATTTTAAGGACTTTCCCTTGAGCATCCTTTTTTACTTTTGCTTTAGGAAAATATTCACACAGATCCTTAAATTGTTCAAATGAGATGCAATCATAATACAAAAGGTGTTCTGGATGCAAGGGAACCTTAAACTCTTGTGATATTTTATGCGCTACATCAAATGGAGGTGAGTTATACAAGCAATTAGTAAGCCACAACTTAACATCTTCTGTACTTGAACCAATTTGCTCTGCAAATTTTTCCAATGAGGTTTCATCTATTTTTTGAATAGAGTACTTTTCTTTTAATGCATTCTCAACTTCGAGCACCCACCACTCAGGACAATACCCTGCCGGAACCAACTTTTGTCCGTTCTCGCTAAAATCTCCATAGTTAAAGAGAATGTCGCCCAAAAATAAGACTTCATCAACCTCATAAAACATTTTTTTTGCAAGTTCTGCTGAGGTTAGTTTGATCACAGAGCCATTTTTCAAGCGAACAATGGGACTTTCAATACTGTCGCATGCAGTAATGGTGCATCCTTTGCCTGGTCTTTCAATTTTGAGTTGTGTTCCGATAGCAAGGTAATCATTAACAACAACCATTGTTGCTGGATGCGCAGCGGATGCTGAAAAACCGGACGTTCTGCCTCTACCATAGCGCAGGCGAAACCCACCGGTTTGAATTGGGTCAGTAAGAACTGGTCTTCCGGCAACTATGTCCATAATAAACGTGTTATTTGCTTTGACTTTCGGTTTTGCATCCTTTTTAGAATCAGACTTTTTTTCCTCGCCATGTTTTGCATGAATCTTTTCTTTTAATTTGAGGAAATCGCCTAGAAATCCCCACTCAAGATCCATGTCTTTTCCCCACTTAGAAAGACGTTTCCACAACTTTGGTGCTTTTTGGCACAACCCTTCTGCTACAACAAGACACATGCCTCCCCGAATGAGGTTTGTTGGAATTCTTTCAAGATCCTTGTAGTTGGAAACTTCAATACGTTCTGTAGGATCGCCCGTAACTTCAACGGGCAAGTGTGATACCATAAACTTGATTTCATCATCTGAAGGATGATACTGTAAATTAGTTATACGATCATGATAGTCGTGTACTTCAGTTATGTACCGGGAAACTTCTTTTTCCTGCGGATCGTATGGCGCGTAACCCATCTGTACACGAACATAGTCTGCTAAAATAACTGAAGTGGAAGATGCCGTACCACCTGCCCCTCGCACAGGGCCAGCATAGTTAAGCCCAAAGTATTCTTTACCATCTTTTCTCTGTTTAATATCAAGCTTTACAAATCCTTCAAGTGGTGCTGCAACAATTCCTAACGTTAAATACGCAAAACCCGTTCTAATTCCCACTTCCATTGCCTCTCGTTTATCCTCAAATTTGCAGAATTTTTCCTGGGCAACTTCCACCGCTATTTTAAATCCCACCCGCCAATCGAGCGCCCCATACTCTTTTTCAAGTTCTTCAACACGTTTAGGGATATCTGTTCCTAATAATTGTGGTGCTGCCATAGAAACGAGACCAATAACTCTTTCTGCCATAGTATGTGCAAGCATGATTTCTGAGGTTGGTGCTGGATCAAGCAGTTTGCTTCTCGCATCGTTTGCAATAGAATAGCACAGGTCAACCTCTTTGCTTATTTCTTCAAAGTACTGTTGTATATGTCTGGATGCTACTGGCATTTGTTTAGTTTTATTGAAACACTAGATGGTGTTTTACTTCATTAAAGTCTGTGATAAATCCTGGTGTGAATTGCTCCTTATTTTCTGTTATTGCATCTTCAATTTCCTTAATGGTCATCTTTTTCATTTCAGTTAACTCGTGATTAAGGGATACATCTCCATTATAGGTCCCAAGAAAAATTCCCGTGAAATATGAAAGTGTTTTTCCTTTTTCTTCAAATTCATTGTACATCTTTGTGAGTGGCATAATTTCACATTCAACCCCTAGCTCTTCTTTAAGTTCACGTAAAGCTGCCTGAACATAGTTCTCGCCGGATATTACGTGGCCACATGCTGCTAAATCATAACAGTTAGGAAAACTTCGTTTATTTGCTGCACGTTTTGTGATCAAAAGATTGCCTTGAGCATCTTGTAGAAAAACTGCAACGTTTCGAGAGGTTAATTCTTGCTCGAACTTTTCATCTTTAGTTTTTTGTGCAACAACCCTATCCTCTTTATCTACAATATCAAGGTACTCGACGTTCTGTGCAGGATTATTCTTATAATATGTCATGGTGTCATAGCCTTGATGAACCCTATCTTCTCGCCTAACTCCTAACGATTCAAGAACCTGGAACAACTCCTCTTGGACAATATTAGTGTCTGTCTCATTTTCTGCCATCTTCTCAACTTCAATAAAAGAGCCAAGAGAGCTCACTTCATCAATGCAGATTTCAACATTGTTCAGTTTTGTTTTTTGCCTCGTTTTACTAAATTCGACAAGACACCTGTACTGAAGATATTTGAGCATTGCTTCAACATGCTTGGCAGAATCGACAACCGTTTCATGTTCAATGCAAGAAAGTTCATTTTCTTGCGGCTTTTTGAGGTTAAAGATGGCTTTACCATCTTGGTTGCGTATGCGAAACACATTTGTTCCAGGCATAATATCTTTATATGTTTTAATTGAGTCATGGAAAAAAATTTGGTCGTGTTGGGTTATTGGATTTGTAAGAACGCATCCCTTTTCGATCAATTTTTGGATTACTTTTGCCTTGTTTGTAAGCCTTGCTTTAACTTCAATTTCTTTCATTTTCTTCGCCTCATACGAATTTCAACACTTTAATTTCTCGCGTTTTTAAATTGATTAACGGCACTCTTCCTGGCTCAGGTTCATGGCCCAAACGCTCTTGAAAATTGGTACATGCCTGCCAACAGCTTCCACTCAAATTAGTAACGCCCTTATAGTTGGCAACCGCTGAATAATGGATATGTCCTGTCAAGAATATGTCCGGAACGGTTCGAATAAGCAAGGGGTCCTCTTTGTATGCGGGCAAATAGGGTGTCGATTTGAATGTCGGTGCTAGATGCCGCCTTTTCAGCAAAAATTCCATGATTAAATCGGCCCTACGGTATCCACCATTATTTCGAATACTATCAACGTTTGCTACATAAAAATCAAAACTATACCCGTGGTACATCAACACTTGTATCCCCTCGAACGTGTCTGTTTTTGCAATGCTGATGACTGAAGGATTGCTTACAAGCGTGACATTGTTCATTGCATGTAACTCTTGTGTATATTCCTTGTAAAACACCGGCTGCGGCTCTGCTAAATGAACCATATCATGGTTTCCTGGGCAAATAAATATTTGTTTGTCTTGGGGTATCTGTTTAATGAGACGAGTAAATTCACTGTACTGTCCTTCAACTGTTGTTATGGTAAGTTCCTGCTCTTGGCCAGGATAAATTCCTATTCCGTCCACCAAATCCCCAGCAATAAAGATGTATTTTACTTTTGCTGCAAGCGCCTTTTGATCATCTGACCCTGCATCACCCTTCACCCACTTAAGAAATTTGTCAAATCCTTCTGCTAAAAAGTAGGTTGAGCCAACATGAATATCTGAGAGGAAAATTGCATATTCTTCTTTTGGCGCTTTTTTGAGTTTCTTATCGTTTGGAACATCTGGCCACACAATTTTGTCTGCAAAAATGATGCCGTCCCCTGAAGTTCCAACAATGCCTATCACTTCATCAAACACGAGATCTTTTGCTTCGCTAAGTAACTCTTTGTTTCTTTTAGGGATAAGAACTTTTATGTGGCCAGTTGGATCTTCGAGCGTTAAAATTATGTTTCCGTTTCGAGTTTCGGCAATTTCAAAGACAAGTCCGATAACATTAACCTTCTCTTTATCTTTTTTGGCAAGAACTCGGCTAATACTTGTAAGATCTTTAATCTCTGGCCTAGAACGGATGATTGATTCAATAAACTTGTAGCGAGAGTAAAAGATGTCTGAAAAATGTTTGATTGTATATTTCTGTGAGATGGTTTCGTATGAAACTTTTACTTCGAACTCAAGTTCTTCACGAAGTTTTTCAAGCAGTTCAAGGTCCCCTTCAGCGTTTATGATGGATGCCTCTTTGGCAGATATAACTTCTTTTTCAAATTTCTCACTTGCACTTTGCTCAACTAACGAACTTTCTATTTGCTCTTCTTGTTTTTCTTCTGATGAATGTGTAATGCTCACAAGCGTTTTTTGAATATCCTGCAAATGTGATTGGTATAATTCCTCTTCATTTTTATCCTTTTCAAACGCCACGCGATGGGTATCAATCTCATACCAATCAACCATGAAAGAACCTTCTTCTAAAAGTTTAGTATAATCGTTGTTAAGCACAATCAAATCTTCTTCTTCTTCGAGCTTTGAGAGTAAATCTTGGCTTAACCCTTTTTCGATCATATCTTTGCTTACTAGTACCCCCTTCTCAAAGAGCTTTTCAACCAAGTCTTGTGTTTCAGTATCCATCATTTATGTTTGAAGTTGTATTGATTTTTCGATTATCTCTCGAAGTTTTGTTTGAAGCGTTGTTGCAAGCCCGACAGAAACTTCTCTTGTTCTTCCATACCTCCCTTTCGAAATTATTTTAGCATTAATGATCCCTAACATGTCAAACTCTGCTAAAATATCGGAAATTCTGCGTTGTGTAAGAACATTATATCCTACCTTTTTACAGATCTTTTGATACAATTCGTAAATTTCGCCTGTAAAAATAACTCTTTTTTCAGGTGAGAGAAGCAGAATAGAGTACAGAACCGTCTGAAATTGTTTTGGCTGCCCAACAACAGTGTTTACTATTTTATCTGATTCTATCTTACTGTTTGCTTCATCTAAATATCCTACTTCAATTATGGGCGAACCTGAACGCTCAGCAAGCTCTCCTGCCACCCGAAGTAGATCAATTGCCCTTCGAACATCGCCATGTTCTCGTGCTGCGTACGCAGCACATTTTTCAATTAAACCGGGGGTGATTGCTTCTTCTTTGAAAGCTAATGATGCGCGTGATCGTAAAATGTCTTGAATTTGAATGGCATTATATGACGGAAATATGAGCTCTTCCTCGCTTAACGAGGACTTTACTCTTGGATCCAAATTTTCTGCAAACACCAGATTATTTGAAATACCAATTATTCCAATTTGGGCATTCTTCAGTTCCGAATTAATTCGGGTTAAGTTATAGAGAATTTCATCCCCAATCTTTTTTGTAAGTTGGTCGATTTCATCTAACACGAGCAAAATTACTTTTTTTTCCTTATCAATAAGGGAGTAGAAAATGTTATACACCTCATCTGTTGGAAGACCCGTTGTAGGAACCTCTTTTCCAAACTCCTTTACTAATTGTGCAATAAGCCGGTATTCAGTATCTGCAACTTTTTTGAGTTTACAATTAAGGTAAATTGTTTTAAGAGGTATTTTGTTGTTTTCTGCAATTTCCTGCATAGATTTGAGGACATATTTCATTGAAAGTGTTTTGCCCGTTCCTGTTTTTCCATATAATAATACATTAGATGGCCTCTCAACTCTCAGCGCAGGTGCAAGAATATTAGCAACTTCTTGGATTAGATGTTCGCGAAAGAGGACTTCTGATGGAATATAATTTGAAAGAAGAAATTGTTTATCACTAAATATAGACTCTTTCTTTAAAAAGTTCTGAAAAAATTGTGTTATAGCCATCTTGTACCACCTACCCCTTGATTTCTTGTGGAAACTCTTAATTTAAATTTTTTGGTGTTCTTTTATTTCGCTTCAATAATACATTTTCTTATCGTCCCTTACATTAATAAAGATACTTGTTTGGAAGGCCGTTGGTTGGAAGATAGATATTACAGAGTTAGCATTCTTAAGCAGATATCTTGCTCCTAAAATAATTGATTCGTATGTTAACTGCACTTTTTTCTTGTTTTCTTTTTTTGAGGTTTTGAGAAGTGTTGAATTCTTGGTGTTTTCTTCTTCTTTCTCCAATCAAAGCTTATTTTTGTTTTTTTAACTTTTTATTATTATTATTATTAGATTTAATCTTATATTATATATATTTATTTACAATATAGTAAATATAATAATAAAGAAAGCGAAAAGAAGAAACAAAACAGAGAATTCTTTAATCCAGAAAAAGATTTGTCGTAGAGAAAAAACACATTTTTTATTTCATATAATATATTATAACAACTAAATACATATTATATACAATCTCCCTCTTCTCAAAACAGGAATGCCGTAGTTTTCTTTGAAAATTACATTTAACAACTCTCCACAAGAAATTTTGGATAAACTCAATTTAATTTCAAGGAATGAGGGAAAATACCAACCAATCTATTTAGGTAACTAGATAATAGAGCAAACAAAGAGAAAAAACCAGACCTGAATTTTTGTTAAATACATTTTCCATAGGAAATCAAGGGGTTGGTCTCTTTTATCTTATCTTATCATTCTATTAAGATAAAAGAGATTTTTAATGTAAATATATTACGCCACACACAAAAATATTTAAATACTCCAAAGCGAGTTCTAAATATATGGTTCTTGAATCTTTATTTAATCCGTTTGCTATGAAAAAACGCCCATGGGAAATGTTTTTTGTAGGATTATTATATTCTTGGATCGCTCTTTTTATTTCATTTCTTGTGTTTCGTGAATTTTCTGGCCTTCTCATGATCTTTTTTATTATATTTGCATCATTACCTTTATTGTATAATGTTATTAAGAAAGAAGAGGAGATTGACTTAAAGCTTGAGAGTGAGTGGAAAATTCTCAAAGAACACAGCAAAGTTATCATATTTTTTCTTTACTTATTTTTAGGCATTCTTATTGGTCTTATTTTAGCATACATTCTTTTACCAAATTCCATGGTTGAAAGTATATTTCAAATTCAGGCAAGTGCTATTCAAGATATAAACAATAGTGTCTCTGGGGGAGTTACATCCTTTAGTTTGTTTAAGGCAATTTTCCTTAACAACCTTAAAGTCCTGTTCTTTTGTCTCGTCTTTTCTTTTTTGTATGGAATGGGCGCAATTTTTATTCTTACCTGGAATGCTTCAGTAGTTGCAACGGCGGTTGGGAATCTTATAAAAACAAAAATTGCAGCACTAAGCTCGGGATTTGGCTTAGCTACTCTTGCTAATTATTTTAGTATAGGAGCATTTAGTTTTATGAGGTATATGACCCATGGAATAATTGAAATTGCAGCGTATTTTGTTGCGGGCCTTGCAGGCTCTATAATTTCGGTTGCAGTTATACGACACAACCTAGAAAATGAACGAGTGTTGTACGATTCATTAGACCTAGTGTTCATAAGCTTAGGTATTCTTTTATTTGCAGCACTTGTTGAAGTGTATATAACACCTGTACTTTTTTCTGGGTATTATGGTGTTTAAAGAACCTTCACTTTTCCTGGAAGATTGTTAAAAATTTCGCCGTTTGCAATAAGACGTTGAATAATATCTTCTGCATTATTAATGGTTGATTTTTCAATAATGTCTTCAATGGCAACCCCCTCGCCGGTATCAAGCGTGCGAATAAGGTCAATAAGAATCTCTTCTGGAAGCAAATCGCTTTGCTGTGTGCCTGCCTCCTGTGTAAAATCTTCAACTTCCAATTCCTTTGTAGCAGGTTCTACTTTCGATACGTTTTCTGGAGTGGAAACAGAGGGTTTTGGACTTTCCAATGTCGGCGCTTGATTTTTTAGTTCCTTAAGTTCATGTGCTCGAACTTTAAGCCAAGCAGGATCAATTTCTTTAATAATTTCGGGAGTTACATACATTGATCCATTATATGTTCGTACTTTTCCTACAATAAGAACAGAACTTCCAACGGAGATTGCATTAATCTTACTACTTTCTTCAAAAAATCGTAATGTCATAACATCAGTTGAATCATCCAGAAGCATTGAAGTAATGGACCCTGTTTTTTCAATACTAATAATAATTCCCATTACGTTGATACGATACACTTTTTTATTTTCTTGTGTGAGCAAGAAATTCGGCGCATCTTCAGCTTCTTTAATGTGGGTTCCAGACGTGATTGTTGCAAGCGAAACTTTCTGTGCAACATGCCTTTTGAATTGTGTTTTTTCTACCATTGTTTATTGTATCTAGAGTCGTTGGATAAACCCTTTACGTGGCTCGAAGATGTCCCCGGATCGACGCAGCTTGTTTAGTATTTCATCAACAGCATCTTCAGAAATGTTTTTTTCTTGCGCGATTGCAACAAGCTGTTCAACAGGAACAATTTTTTGCCCACTTTCCTCCTCAATTTTTCCAATGAGCTCTTTTACAATACTAATCTTACTTCTCTCGGACGCAGTGATCTTACTACTGATTCGGTCAATATCAATTCTTCCAGTTTCTGCATCTTTTGCAATCTGGTTTAACGTATAGTCGATAAGTTCTATCCCCTTTCGCGCATCCTCTTTTGCAACAACTGGCGATAGACGGATTTTTGCAGCAGCCTCAGCAAGCCTCACAAGTGCCTCAAGTTGCCGCGCTGTAATTGGAATTGATTTAATCCCACTATCATCGGCAGACCCAGAATTACGCATTGAAATGTAATATTGTTTTATTTCATTAATTGCTTCTTGTGTAAGTTTTGGGTTTTGTTTCCGTACGTATGAATAATATTTTCGTTGGAATTCCGATGTCATTTCTGCAGCAGCTTTTTCGGGGGATTGGTGCAGTGCTAGAATGAACGCGGCGGTTGCTTCATCACGCTCAGGACTTGGCAGATCTTTTACTGGAAAAATAAGATCAAATCGGTTGATTAATGTTGGTGGGAGATTAATTTGATTCGCAATCAAATCGTACGGGTCAAACCGTCCAAACTTTGGGTTTGCTGCTGCAAGCAAAGAAGTTTCACAACGCAGGGTTGCTTGAATATTTGCTTTTGAAACGCTTACAGTTTGCTGCTCCATTGCCTCATGCAGCGCAGACCTATCTTCTTTGGTCATTTTATCAAGCTCGTCAATAACAGCAAAGCCTTTGTTTGCAAGAACCAATGTTCCGGCTTCAAGACTCCACCCGCCCAAGAATTCATCTTTTACAACCGAGGCCGTAAGTCCTGCTGCACTCGCTCCCTTTCCACTTGTAAAACGCGCTTTTGGTGCAACTTTCGTGATACGTTTAAGTAACTGCGATTTTCCTGCGCCAGGGTCACCAATAAGTAAGATGTGCATATCTCCTCTTGTAACAACCCCGTCTGGCCTTTCTTTTCTCGCGCCGCCCACAAGTTGTAGAACGAGCGCTTCTTTGATTTTGTCATGACCGTAAATTGATGGAGCAATGTTGTTTGCTAAGTAATTAAGAACGCTAGGTTTTTGTGAAATAGTTTTGATTTCTTCAATTTCTTCATCAGTTAGTTTCATCTCGTTTGGATTATCTTCCATGGGTTCAATGAAATTTGCTTCCAAAATAAGATCGTACTTTGTTGATTGACCGCCGGACTTCAGTGTGATTGGAACTTCTGTTACCCACCCAAACACTTTTACTTTTGATCCCGGCGATGTTCGCCTATCAGACATCGGGCTTACAAGATCACTTTTCAGAAATACATTGATACGTTTTGGTTGTGCCCCACCGTCAAGATCATCTGGCGATTCTTCCAAAACCATCCCCTGCCCATCAACAAGTTCTTTTGAAATCTCTTTGAACTTTCCTTTTCTCCCACAACTACACCTGGTTGGTTCCTTGTATTTTTTGTCAAGTTGCAGAACGTTGAGAATATTCCCACAACTTGGGCATTCAAACCTCGCCCTACTTACATGTGGCCTTACGTTCGATTTTTGCCTAACAATTCCAACACACCAAATAAATTTTTCAAGATGTTTTGAGCGTATTTCGTTCACTTCAATCTTTAACGATTCAGGAAGATTTCGTAATCTGACTGTGAATTTGTCTAACTTTTTTGGCAAATCAAACTCTTTGATTGCAATTTCAGCAGCTTTGAGAAGTTCTTCTGGTTGCTCAATAATTTCCTCAGCAAGTTCTGAGTTGAATTGAAGAAGTTTTGAGAAATCAAGCACGATCGATTCGTGTCCTTTTCGTACGGTTTCAAGGAGCTGTGCGTGATACTGTTGCTCAATAAACTCCCTGAAAAGGCGGATTTGCTCATCAACTTCCATCTAAATTTAGCAGGAAGTAGTGTATAAAAATCTTTATGTGCTAGAGAAAAGAGTAAAAAAGAAAAAATGATCGCTTATTTATTAAGCAGCTTTTCAAGGTTCTCAATGAGTTTATCTGTTGCTTCGTGCACTTCTTCTTCAGTTCGAGTACCAGTACATACAATTTTCCCGTTACTAAAGAGTAAGAATGTTGCTCTTGTTCCTTTAAGCTTGTGTACAAGTCCAGGGAACTGCTCAGGTTCATACTCTGTATTAGGAAGTTTGAGCCCTAAAAAGTTCAGATTAAGAGGCATTCCAATAGATCCGGATGCTACAATGTTCTGCACAGTAATTTCTGGCTTAATTGTAACAGTTATATCGATCTTTTTTAGGCACTTTATAATACACTGAATACTTCTTTCAACATCAGCCAAGTTTCTCGCACCAGTACATACTACTTTTCCTGATGAAAACACAAGCGCTGAAGTTTTTGGATCTTTAATTCTAAGAACTAACCCTGGAAACTGTTCTGGATTGTATTCTGTGTTTGGAAGCGTTGCTGCCATTTTTTCTAATGGTACATCCTTTTCCAATGCTGTTGACACAACTATATTTACTATCGTAACCTCTTTTTTCCCAGTAAATTTCTTTGCTTTTGCCAATATAATTACCCCCGAAAACGTCTATAATGCTTTATAAATAATGTGAGGACTTTATAAAGGTTCCCTTTATAAATAGACCCATTCGAATAAAAAATATAGAGTATATACTTGGGTGTGTCATAAACTTTAAGAGAAATACTTTCCTTACGCAGGATTGAATGGAGCTTCGAAGATCACATAGAATTGGACTTAGTGCACTTCTTTTAGGAAGTTTAGCATTGGGTGCAATTGAAGCATATAGGGCAGTTGTTCCATATGATCTTTCTTTTAGTGTTCCACTTGGCCAAAATACAGTATTTAGTGTTGCCTTTTCTGATCAAGGCAACCCTGGAAGATCAGAAGATGATCTTGCAAGTATTGCGTTAACGTATGAGAGTTATGAACTTGTTGCTGGTTGGCAAGTAAGTGATTTAGGATGCTACGGTGATGACGATGATGATGGCGCTAGTCCACCTCTTTTTAGCCGAATGTTATTTCATTCTATGGATTGGAATACTCAAAGTGATACTCTACATTGCCTTTCAGTTCCCTATGAGCCGTGAGAAGATACTTTCTGCTTCTTTTTTTGATCTTGCTTTAATGATAGCTCTTCCGTCTTGGAATACAAGAATTGGGCCCGCTTTAAGGGTGTAGTTGTCACACTCAACCTTGCACGTTTGTTCGAGTTTTTCTTTAAGTTCTTGGAGGTTCACTTTTCTCCCCGTAAGCTGATATTTTCCTGAGCAGAACTGCTGCGTTGCATCATTCTGAATTGATCCTGAATGCGCGCACGCTTCCTTTTTGTGAATTTTGAGTTTTTGTATGGAGTTATCCCATGCAGTATAATATGTAAGTTCGTTGTTGTTTACTTCTTCTCCTACAAGAAATTTGAGTGCTAATGTCACTTGCATTGAAGCGATTGTATGTGTTAGTGTGTTTAGAACTCCTTGTTGCATGCACGTCTCACCCTGCGCATTTTGAGGGAGAAAACATCTCAGACACGGTCCTTCGGGTGAAATAAATGCTACAGACCCTTTCATTTCTACTGCTGCTGCGTAAATCCAAGGAAGATTCTGTTTGTAACAGTAATCGTTCATTACAAATCGAGTTTTAATATTATCAGTGCAGTCAAGAACAAGGGTTACGTTTGAAAAAAGTTCTTCTACATTTTCTGTGTTGAGATGAGTTACTCTAGAATGTATATTAATTTCTGAATTGATTTTTGTCAGTTTTTCTTTTGCTACGATCGCCTTTGGCTTACCTACATCTTCTTCACAAAAAAGTGATTGTCGTTGCAAGTTTGAAAGTTCAATTACATCTCTATCAATTAATGTCAGTTTCCCTATTCCTGCTCTTGCTAAGAGTTCGGCTGCAACTGTTCCCAATGCTCCTATACCAACAATAACTATGTGTGCTTTAGTCAGTTTTTCTTGTTCTATTTGCTTGAGTATTGTGTGTCGTACGTATCGTTTCATTTTAGATTAATGCTTTAAATTCGCATGCATTGCATATTGGTTTGTGTGATGGTTCAGAACACTCTTCACATGTCTTTGGCGCGCTTTCTTCTCGTATACTATGTTCTTTTAAGAGGGGCAGAGTGTAGAGGAAGGAATTAATGATGCTTGTTTTTGATCCGGGATATTTCGCTTCAAAATTGTTTAGCATATCTCGAATGTCTGCCCTGTATGATTGGACAATGTTTGGACATTCAGCATTATCAACGTTAATATTTTTGAGAAATGTATAGAGTCTTGTTTCTTTTTCTGTACAGAAATAAAGTGGCTTTACGCGTTGTACAAATCCTTTGAACAATTTCACACCAGAAATTGGCCCGAGTTTTGCTGCTTGCGCGTTGTTTGCTTTAAAGATGTTCATAAGAACTGCTTGCGCTTCATCATCTAAGTTGTGGCCCGTAACAACTTTTGTTGCTCCCATCTCTTTTGCATATTTATTGAGGAGATATCTTCGCCACGCGCCGCAAATGTTGCATGCCTTTTTGCCTGTTTTCTTATTGATAATGGGAATAGCATTATCTAGTGTGGTGTTGAAATTCTCTTTGAACGATTGCACTTCTAGTGGAATTTCGTGTTCTTGACAGAATTGCGTAAGGTATTGGAGTGTTATGGAACGGTATCCTTTGATTCCTTCATCAATACAAAGTGCTTTAAGGTTTTGTAGTGGTAGATTGTTTTTCTGAAAATATTTTTTGAGCAAGTAGAGAACAGTTAACGAATCTTTTCCACCGGACGCTGCGCAACAGATGACATCGCGTCGTTCAACTAAGTTGTATTTGTTAATAGTTTTGAAGACTTTTTTCTCAAAATAGGAAATAAAATGCTCTTTACATAAAGATCCATGTTGCAATTTGATAACTGCTTTGTTGTTACATTGTATGCATTGCATTTCTTACCCTCCTGATATAACACTTAGGATCTGGAGGGAGTCTTCGCTTTTAAGTTCGATATCTTCAGTCAGAATTTCATTATTTCGCGCAACAAGAACTGTTTCTTTGTTGATCTGTAGTTGGCTCAGAAGTTCTTGTACAGTTGTTGCTTGTGTTTCAACTGTACTTTTGGTATTACCTTTCTCAAACTCTATATGTATCTTCACTTTTTCCTCCCGCAAAGCTCCTAGTAAGCTCGTTGCTTGGTTATACTCATTGTTTTGGCAGTATATTTTTAAGAGTTTTGTACAAAAAATATGAAAACAATCATATTTTTGTCCAGAAATAAGATAGTATTCTTATTTCTTGTATAAAAGTTTAAAAGAGAGATTTATTCTAGAGTTCTTATGCAACAAATACTGCTTACAAAGTATGAAGCTAAGATTGAAGAGCTTAACAGAACGTTAGGATTTAGCACAACACTATTTTTAGAAAGAGATTTTGTTCTTGTTGATTTAACATCGGAAAAAAAAGCGCTTTTCTCCATTGCAAAGGCGAAATCTTCTGGATTGTTTACTGTTGCAAAACCTTCTTCTGAAGATATGTTACGATTTTTGCTTGAGAAAACTGCAGTTGATATGGTGTTTGGTATTGAATCTATTCATCCAAAAGAACATTATCATTATTTGCGTGCAGGTTTGGACCATGTGTTAGCCAAGATTGCTTCTGATAAAAAGAAAGTTATTGGGTTTACACTTCCAGCAGAAAAAAAGTTAGGTCGCATTATGCAAAACATTAGACTATGCCGGAAGTTTGGTGTTGGAATGTGTTTGCTCGGTGAAAAAGTGCGTTCGGCGCAAGATCTAGCGGCTTTGTTTCGAGTTTTGAAGGGAGATGTACTTACAGAATTAGTGCCTAAAAAGACGTAAATGAGACACTTTTAGTCGAAATCTTTAAATAGTGTAGTTCCTGGCAAGTGATTACTATGTCTGATGAAGAATTTGCGTTTGAATTTGTAGATGATGGACCTCAACCAAGTGCCCCTTCGCAGTTAGGAATAGAAGAGGTTGTAGGGTTTCTTCAGCGACATTATCGAAGAGGTGAATCTCAGGTTTCTTTGGCAGTGGAGATTCAAGAAAGGGGGCCCATCGAGGATCTTACTTTCGCGCAATTAGTAGCAATAGGGCCAGATGGATCAGACTTAGCAGCAGATAGTCCGATTTTAACTCCAGCTATGTATCAAAGCTGGGTAGATGATCAAAAACGTTTTCGTGATGCAATGAGGCTTGGGCTTCCTGCAATCCGCAGAATGAAAGGGAGTAGCGGCCCCCAAGTGAGAGCAGACATTTCCCGCCACGCCCATGGGGTACTTCAAAAAAGACAACTTCCTATTTTGCAAAGGTCATTGCATGTGTATGTCCTTGATCAAGAATTAAATAGAGCAAAGGCAGGAACGGATATTGCAAGAGAAATCGCAGCAGACCCTACAACGCTTGCTATAATTTATCTTACAGCAAACGCCCCCCAAGTTGTGGAATCAGCAGATGTAAGCACGGATTTAGAGAAGATTGCTCGTCCACCGTTTGTGTTTTATCAAATAAAGAGTCCTACTGCAGGGATGGATGTTCGAATTTGTTATGATGTAGGTGAAGATCTTTGTCTCCGATTGCTTAGCTCAAATGATTTGGATACAACCTTTAGCGAAATTCACAGAGACATTGCCAAAGGTCTTTCATTTGGAGGAGAGTATATGCGCGCAAGAGGACAAACGTATGGAATTTAAAATATCAACCTTAATGTCACAAATATTAAAAATAGAGATTAGATGTCAAAATAATAGAACGGAGAAATAATAACAATGGCAGGAGACAATGAATATCCAGAATTACCAAGTGCAGCATTACAGGAGGCAGACTTTGCAGATGAAGCATCAGCATTAGTTCGCCAAAGAGAAGGTAGAGGTGGAGTTGGAAAAGCAGTTGTGCTTCCAACAATGGCAGAAATAATCCGGTATGGGCGAGCTAACCACCAATTCAAGCGAGATGAAGATGCAATAAAAGGGGCAGCAGATGTTCCAGATGCAGCGACACTTGTTTCACTAAGAAATTTAGAAGATGCAGGTTTGCTTAAAGGGTACAATCTTCGAGACATTGAGCGCCTTCCAGATCGCCAGGGCATTGCACCAGCGCTACATGTTACTGCAATCGAAGATGCTAGGCGCCAACGAAGAATGTATGCAACTACATTTCGCCTCGCTTCTAAGGCAATTGGGCTTTCAAGCTTTGAGTGGGACACAGAAAAAGACGTAGCAACTGGATTGAAAGCTGCAAGAAATCCAGCATATGCTCAAGCATTGTTCGGTGCAATAATCGATCAGGATCTAGGGCCCGGGAATCCCCAGGGAACAGCAGCAGTACGAGAGTTGAAGAACGATCCTCGAACGGCTGTTTTGATATATGTTTCAGCTAACATGAAAGATGTTGCTGCTGAGTCTGATGTATTTGCAGATCTTTTAGATGGCCAAGGGGCGCCTTACTTATTGTGGCTTCCAAAAGACATGGAAGGAATAGCTCCCCATGAACAGGCACGACAAGGTTTCTTGACAATAGTGGATATCACAGAGAGACTTCATGAACCAAATGGTCTTTCAGAAGAGAATCTTGCAGCAATAGCAGAAGATGTACGAGCAGGGAATAATCGAGTAGATCGATACTTTGTAAGAAGAGAGCTACAAGATCGATTTTATGATCGTGCGGCGTAGTTTTTTCTTTTTTTAATAATTTTTATTTATTTTTATATCCTACTAAAACTAGTTCAAGTGGCGATATCTCAAGTAGCGCTCCGGTTTCAGATGAATTACCATTCATAGTAGATAGTTTTAGCTCTTCATAGTCTAAAGCAACCGCAACGAGCCCTCCATTAATTGCAAATAACTTTGCCTCAAAAGCGTCTTGAATTTCTCTGTCTTCTTTAGGCAAATCTTTTATTGGATTAAATTTTGTTGTAGCCGAGAGCTGGTCTGCGACAAGTCGAAGTCTTGAATCTAGCCAATGGTGCCTTAAAGCTCCCAAAAACAAAGCGGCATAATCAATAATTCCTTCTCGTAGCTCAATTCTATAATCCTGTCTTCTGTTACGTAAAACTTCACCTGTTCCTTGACTACCTTCGATTCTTTGAAGGGTTTCTTGTGTTTGATCAAGGGCAGAAGAATATTCTCCACTTAAGTAAAAAATAATTTCGCCCAATACGCCGCTCTCCACTCCCATGTTCAATTTCACTTATTTCATTTCTTGTGAGGAGATAAAAACATAAAGGCTTGTTCCAGGTTTATCCTCATGTGCTACATAGCATGCTTTTGCATCATGGAGTCCCATAAATATCTTTAGGTCATCGAGCCCCATTCCACTTCCTCTAGTTGAATGGCTTTCCTTTATCCGAGCCGGGTCATTGAGGTAATCGCTCATTTCGTTCGCTTTTTGTCTTGCAGCGCCAAGATCTCCTCCACCCAGGCCCAGGCCATCATCTTCAAAATGAATAAACAAGTGAGGATTATATTCTTCACCTTCAAAGAGTTCCGAAACCCTTTCTTGCAATGCTCCATCAAGAGATGCGACATTCCCTACCCTTATAGAAATCTGAGTTGCACCAAAATCTATTGAATTATATGCTAAATCCTTGAAAACTCCTTGGGTAGATCTTCTATCGGATACTAGCCCATACGATTCCTCAAGTTGTACGTCCAGTTCGAGTTCTCTACCTTTAAGGGAAGAGTGAGCCTTGTATGTTATAGCTTCTTCCAATGCAGAACCAATGGCTTCTTCAAGAGAGAATGTTTCAACCAAAGCATCATGATCTTCTTCAATACCCTTTACTAGGGCATCAACTTTCTCAAGAACTTGTTGGCTTTCAAGATAACTCGCGACGCTTCCAAATACGTTTATGATGTCTTGGTTTTCATCACGTAGTTCATCAAGACCATCTTCATCAATATCTTTTACATCGCGCCCAACTAGCTCATGGAGAAGGCCGTAGTTAACTTCCAACACTTCACTAAGGGTTCTACCTGCATAAAGAAATACGCTTTGTACGCTATCTGCAAAATCTCCAGAGGTAAGTCCATCTGAGGTTAAATCGAACATAGCAGTTCCAGCAATTGTGTTAAATCGAGCTTCTAAACCAGCGAGATATCGTCCAAACACTTCGTCTTCATCTCGCCTAGTATAAAGATCATGGAGTCTAAAGGCAGCTAGTTCAGTTGCAGCAGTAACTTCTCCGACAGCAACACCTCTTGTAAGGTTAACGAGGTCATGTTTTCTATGGCGGCCACGTGTTCTTGAAAGCCGTTGTAATCGCTCAGAACGCGCTGCTCTTTCTCTTTGTTCTGCAGCTTCTGCCCTTGCATTTGCAGCGTCTATCTGTGCTTCTGCAGCTTCTGCCCTTTCTCTATCTGCTCTTTCTGCTTCCACTAATGCTTCATTGATCGCATCTCGCATCACCGCTTTTCTTGATTCTTTTTTAAGAAATGCATAAGGATTCTCTTCTCCAAGTCCAACTAAGTTTAACGCAGCATTTCCAATACTTGCTGCCCTGTCTTTTAATCCTACGTCCGGGAGTATGACCTTGTATCGAAACCCAGGCATACCGTAGAAGCCAGGAGGGAGAGATTCTTCACCAGTTAGCGCAAAACTTTCTTCGATATGAACGGGAAGAGGCATTGGCAATAGTTGGTCCCAAGTTAATTGAGTAAATTTTGGATCAAACAGTTCTTGCTCAGCTCTTTCTTGAAGGATTTTATCAAGTGTAAGAATCTTTCCCGCGGTTTTTCCATTAATTAATAAGATATCTCCTCTTCGCTCTGTTGTTGCACCAAGGTACTTCAAATCATTTCCTAAGATAAATTCGGGCGTTAGTTGAATGTCAAGAAGTTCTGTTTCACCAAACTTTTGAACCCCCCAAAGAAGAGGGACACCTTCCCAATATCCTAGGGCAGCAGTTACCATTTCAAGATACGGTGTCTCTACACTTGGAAGTAAATAATGTTGTACTGTTGCATGGACTTTACCCTCAACAGTAATTGCTTTACCGCCCTCAATAACAATTCTTTGGTCATTATTCAGGTTTTTATTATAACCGGCACTACTGTTTATAACAACGGACGGGCCAGCAACAGTTGAGAGTAACAATGTAAGTGGGTCTCCAACAGCAGGGATTACTCGTCCGATTTCACTAAATGCAAAAGGATTCCTCACTCCACTCACTTCCTTAAAAGTTTCAAGCACAGTTTTGAAGTCTTTTTGTGTTCGCCAGGCATTTCCTGCCAAAAGCCATTGTTCATTAATCATCCCTTCGGGTCTATCTCTTGTCTTGGCCATAACTCTCTGGACAAATCCATCATAGAATTCCTCCTTTCCAGCTAGCCTTCGCAGTGAAGAATTCTTGGAATCTGCTACAAGATCTGGTTTTCGAGCATGAGCAAGAAGGTATCGAAGTGCAAGTCCACGTAATTTAGGATTTTGAACAAGTTTGGGATTAGGAGACATTACTACTGGCCAATGATGAAGAATATTTAAATCTATCTATTATAAGGGAAAGATATCAATTTTGGCTAAAAACGATGAAGAAATGGTATTATTCACTTGTCCCGCTCCGTGCTGTTGAACTTTTTAACAACAACATGAAAGAATATCGTTCAACCCTGTCATTCTTGCAGCGCGTTGATCCAGATTTTCTAGAAGCAATGGGTGAAAAAAAGGTTCTTAGAGCGTACAGAAGAGCAAAAAAGTACATTCCTGCATACAAGCGGGTTCTCAAAAAACACAAAGTGGGATCCATTCGAACAATTGATGACTTTAATACTAAACTTCCTGTGCTTGATAAGCATAATTATGTCCATAAGTACAGTTTGTTAGACAGAACAGATAGAAGAGAGCTTCCAAGAGCAGGCGGAATGCTTGTTGAGAGCTCAGGTTCGCATTCAAAAACTCCGACTAATTGGTTTAGAACACTCAAAGAAGAACAAGCAATACAGAAAGATGTTGTGTTTGAAAGTAAATATATTTTTGGAGACAAACCACATATAATAATCAGTTGCTGGTCGCTTGGTGCATGGACTACAAGCTATTCATTTTGTTATTATTTTGAACCGCTCGGAATCGTTAAAAATATCGGACCAGATGTTGCGCAAATTGTGCAAACTATCAAAATGATGGGCACAAAAAATAATTATATTCTTGGTGGGTATCCTCCATTCATTAAACATTTGATAGATACAGGGAAACTTGATTGGAAAAAATACAACATTAGTTTAGTTGTTGGAGGAGAGGGGTTCATCCCAGGCTGGCGTAAGTACGTTAAAAGTAAGCTCAAACGCGGTGCAACAATCATCTCTGCGTATGGGGCATCGGACTTAGAAACAGGAATGGCGGTTGAAACTCCCCTCTGTTTTTACTTACGTGATTTGTTTCGAAAGAACCCTTCAAAAATAAAAAAAGTATTTGGTGTTGAGAAACTTCCTCTTTTTTTCCAATATAATCCTTTACGGTTTTACATAGGAAATTTAGAGAAAACAAAAGAATTTCATTCAACTGTTTTAACTGAAGGGCACGTAGGTTGTAAAATTAAGTACAATATTAAGGATGTTGGCGGGAAGAAAAAATTTACAGAAATGATTGAGATCATGAATAAACATTTTCCGGACTTTCAAAAAAAATATCCTTCTATCTATGCAAAAGATTCACTCAACCTCCCATTTTTATGGATTTCAGGAAGGAGTGATGCTGCTGTAACTCTTGCAGGAGTGAATATGCACCCTCAACAAGTTGAGCTTGCTCTTTTGGGGAACAAAAAAATATACAAAGATATTCAAAGTTTTCAAATTTCAAGTGTGCATCATAATGAAGGAGATTATCATTTCTTGGTTGCAATCCAGCTTCAAGAAAATGTTAAAGCAACAAGAGAACTCGCAGTATCAATTAAAAAAACGATTAAAACAAACCTAAGTAAGATCAACAAAGCGTACAAAATTGGGTTGCATGATTTTAATAAAGTATATGAACCGCATGTAAAACTCTACAAGTACAATTCTGGCCCGTTTAAAACAGGGAAGATTAAACAGAAATATGTAAAAGAGTAAGCAACCTTTATTAACATCTCTTCCTTCTTCTCCCTCTTATGCCTAAACTTATTTCGCGAAGCTTCAAATCGTTTGATGGGTGTCCCATTTATTACAGATACAGAAAAGCAGATGGACCAGTTCTTGTCTTCTTACATGGTGTGGGTGGAAATTGGACCGTATGGAAAAAAGAGATTGCCTTTTTTGAAAAAAAAGGCTTTGCAACACTTGCACTCGATATAAGGGGCCACGGGAAATCAGGGTATCCTTCTGATTTTGCAAGCTACTCTTTGCCACATTTTTCGCGTGATGTACATGGACTTCTCAAGCATGAAAAAATAAAAGATTTTGTTCTCATTGGACATAGTTTGGGGGGAGGCATTATTATAAATTATCTTATGCGCTATAAAAGAAAATATCCTATCTCAGCAGCACTTATCGAGAGTTGTAGTGTCTACCCGTTTGATCATGATAGAATTCTTACATTTAATCCATATGTAGTGCAGCTTTTACGATATCTTGAACAGCAACGTGAATTACGTAAAAAACATTTTCCTCATTTTGAAGATGTGGACCTCTCAGAAGAAAGTATGGGTACAAACTTGCATTTACTCTCACATCTTTTACATCTAACTCCTCTAAAAAGTGTTGTGCGAGTCCTTGATAATGTAGAAGAGTTCGTGCACCATAACAAACGACGGATCGAAAAAACAATTTCCAACTTGAATATTCCTCTTCTCCTTATTGCCGGATCAAAAGATTACATAGTGCCACCAAAATATTCAAAAATTATTAAAAAACTGTATTCCAAAGCGCACATGAAAATCATTCCAGCAGACCACAGAGCAATTATAAATGATGCTGAGGATGTGAACAAAGTGTTATACAAGTTTATTGAAAATAAGTAATTTCATTTGTTCTTTTTCATTTTCCAAAGAATTACGCTTAACGGTATAATGAGAACAATACTGGTCCACTGGCCAATTGTAAGGCCCGTGGTAAACACTCTATACTCTTTGAAAAATTCTGTTATGAATCGTAGTGCGAGGTAGAGAATTAAAAATAAAACAAACGTAAATCCTTCTTTTTCATACGCATCCTTCTTTTTGTAAAAATAGAGAAACAAAACAAGTGCACTTACCGCTTCATACAATTGTACGGGATGTCTCACTCCAAAAAACCCAGTGAATTCAACTCCCCAGGGAACTGTGGTAATTCTTCCAACAATTTCATTATTCACAAAGTTTGCAATTCTTCCTAATATCATAGCGAACGCAATAGGAAGAATTGATAGGTCTAAAATTTGAGTAAACGAAATGTTCTTTTTTCTCGTATAATAATATACAAATATGATACCTACAATAACTCCTCCATGTATTGCAATCCCTCCTTGCCAGATTGCAAAAATTTCAAGTGGATGTGAAAAATAATATGCTGGCTTGTAGAACAGCACATAAAACAGCCTGCATCCAACCATAAAACTAATGAATGAGTAGAGGTACAGCTCGATTGCATGTTCTTTTGTAATTCCTTTTTTGATCGCTTCTTTCTTGAATAAAAGAAAACTGCCAATAAGTGTGAGACCTAAAATTATCCCATACCATTTGATTGTAAGCGGACCAATTTGGGCAAGAATGGGGTTAATCATGCGCTTTCTTAACAGTTTAGAGTATATTATTCTTTCTTTTAGACAAAAGATTTAAATAAAATCACCCCTTTGCAGGGACAATGGTAAGATTAACTGCTGCTGGCTTTACGCTTGTAGCACTTTTAGCAGGTTGCGGTGCTGAAGGTACGAACCCAAGCGGGTCAGGACCTTGGCAGCCAACGGGTCAAGGATTTTTGCATGATCTTGGTCGAGATGGCAGTTTAGATGTAGAAGATCCTTTGAGTGTAGGAATATTTGTTACGGCATTTGTTGAGCCAAGTGATGACTATGTTCATAGTGGTAGAATGGCGGGTGATGATATAGAATTCGGTGAAGCTGAAGTGCCTGGACAATCTGATTGGGTTGATAACCAGTCGGTATATGATGATGGTGTAAAAGGAACATGGCACAGGGTTGATGGATTTAGAATAACTGCAGATAACTCTGATTTGGGTTTTTTAACAAATTCTAATAGCAATAGTATTTTTCTTCCGGGAAATAATAGTGAGAATGATCACTGTCCCTCAGATGCAGAAGTATATCATGCGGTGATGGATGAGTTTTCGTTAGTCGCATATCATCCTGGGGATGATGTTGAAGGTGGTATGAGAAGCGCTACAAGACCATACTTAGGAATGCCTTCAAATGAGCCTATTACTGATGAAAGTTCTTTTGGAGAGTTGATGTCTGTTCCAATTTATGACTTTGTTTGTGATACGTTTCCAGCAGAATGTGTTGAAAATACATGTAGTTATGATGCTGAAAACATGGATTTCGGATTTAGTTTTTAATTTAATGTGGTTTTTTCTTAACTAAAACGGATTGAAATTCTCGCAACATATTTAAACGATAAAGGATTCTTATTTATAATGGAAAGAGGTGGTAGAGCTAGTGTTAGTTCTCTAAGGATTTTGAAAAACAAGGAGTTTAGACTCTATCTTCTCTTTGCGATTCTTGTTTTAGGCATGTTTCTAGTAAGCGGGTGCCATCCAGGTGGAGAAACATTCCCAGAAATTTGTCAGGGTGAAACAGATTTCACCCTAGTTTCTGATGGAGGGGATGGAACTTTTTTATGTGTACCTTCAAACTTTGAGCTAAATCCCGTATGTTTACACATGGAAGATGGAAACCATGGATCTGGTGGGTCTGGAGCCCTTGCCGATGACCATGTAAAAACAATCAACCAGATGTATTCCAACTTTGGCGCGTATTTTTACTACGATATTCATTCTGAAATTGAAGGTGCGCTGAATATTGAAGATGCATACGATATGTCTGCAATCTTAGCAGATTATTTTTTCGGCGACGATGACATTACTTGTGGCGACGATGGATGTAGTTCAGGAAATGGATTTTTTGGGGCAACAGCAGGAGGGTATCACCCACAGAAAGGTGGTTCTGCTGGTTCAAGTTGTGTAAAGAGAAGTATAATGAGTGTGTCAAATCTTGGTGATGAGGATAGCACTTTCGGTCTTGAAGATAATGAGATTGATGGGGACAACGGTGGACTTGTGCATCTTGGCGTAAACAATATGTATCCTTTCTTTTATTGTAGTCCAGAGATTGACGAAAGAGATGCTTTTAATATATATGAAGCCGAAAATAGCGCGCTTTCTATGGAAAATAAAATTGTAACGCAACGAAATGCTACAAGCCGTAAATTTGATAAAGCATTTATTTGCAAGAATGGTCAATGGCATGATTTAGCAGAATATATTAATTCAAGACCCGATTGGGATGAAGATGGAGATGGAGCGCCCGGATCACCTAATGTGTTTTCAGATTGGGACTGTGACGATAGTGACCCAACGAAATCTCCTGATTTAAGTTTTATTAAAGGATTTGAAGACAACATTCCTGCAGAAATCTGTGGTGATGGAAAAGTAAATGTGTGCAGTGCAGATGAAACGCAACTGTATAGAAATTTTGATGTAGAAGATGTTGTTACAGCGGACGGGGTTGATAATTGCGACTCCAACCCTGTTGCGTGTGAAGAGAACTGTTTATTTGAAGGGAATGAGTGCGATTATTTGTTACCGGAAACCGAAGATGATTTAGGTCAAACAATTCCTCCTGACATAACGGGGTATGAAACGGCTGGCTTTTGTTGCGGTGCAAGAGAGGTAGATGATGCTGGAAGAATTCTTGAAGATCCGTCTGCGGGTGATCTGAACAAATTATGTGCGTATGTTACTGCGGATGAAAATTATATTGTAGGAAACGGCGATCAGCTTGCGTGCAATGAAGAAGGAGAGGGAGATTGTCCTGAAAGTGATGATTGGCAATGGGTTAATCCTGAAACACAACCGTGGACCATTTTTTCTATTAAAGAGATGGGCAAAGATTCGTTTGATGTAGTTTCAAACGGCGAGAATTGGCAAATATGTAACAGTAGTGTGGTTGAAACGAACCTTGAAGTACCGAACTTAGTTATTGAAGGCGATGCAAGTTTAGATGATCTTAAACGCCGAACAAATAGGTATGTCTGTTCAAATCTTGGGGATAGGTACAGTTGGGTTGAGTGTATTCCGCCAACTGAAGAAGGAGACAATCCAGGGATCAAACTTCGTGAAGTGGGTGATGGTTTATACAAATTGCCTCTTTCAGATAATGTTGTGTTCTTAGATGCACTTAGTACAGAAAATGATCAGTATTATAGTCAAGACACTCATTTCGAGTATGGAGCTGACTTCACAAACTTCACTCACGTTGAATTTTTTGTTGAGCTTCAAGACAGTTTTGAAGCACCATTGTTTGTTAACATGAGAGTTGTTGGATACCAAGAAAGTGACCAAGGAGATTTAATCTATTTTGATGGACCTATCTTAGGATACACGCAAAATGCACCCTTACTTGCACCAGACTACAAAATTCGAATAGAAGTTCCAATAGGTAACTGGCTTAATGTTGAGCAGATCCAGTTTTACACTGAAGGCTCTGATGTGAATGATGTTCTTATCTCGCATGTGGCGTTAGTTGGAGGAAGTTCTGATGCTATCTGTTCAGGGTATGAAACGAAAACTGAGGATCACGATTCCTGGCTTGAAGATCTTGACTTTTCTCAAAATGGCATTGGTGTAAGTGGAAAGCTTGCGTGCAATGCACGATA
This sequence comes from uncultured Methanosarcinales archaeon, assembly GCA_964498285.1. Lineage (GTDB taxonomy): Archaea > Nanobdellota > Nanobdellia > Woesearchaeales > GW2011-AR9 > CAZCGN01. The sequence continues at coordinate 438,101 of CAZCGN010000001.1, read as the reverse complement.
TGGGACAGAAATTCAGAATGCATGGCTTGGCGGTGTTGATGAAGTGGATGATGACGCTGCATATTGTTGTGGTAATGCGCAAGGAGAATATTATGCGGGCCCAACAACAACAGATGAGAGTGCGCCACCGCTCGGTTGTTTTAATAGCCAAGTAATTGGTCTTGATGAGACTGCAATGATTGTAGAATATACAGTTGAACATAGTGAAATTGAGTTTGACGTAACTTATCCACCTCAAGAATTTGAGTTTGATGGAGAACCTTACACGATAACTGCAGACAATTCTCCAATGCCTCTTAGCGAACCTGAACAGTACGTGAAGTCAGATTTGCTAGATGGCGTAGATTCATACACGTTCCCAGTACTTCCATCAGATAATTCTGAAATTGAACTATATTACTTTTTACCAGGAACCCAGAAAAATAAAAGGCTCTCGTTTGAAATAGTTCAAGAGTCAAGAATTCCTGAACTTTTTGATCTTCAGATAATAGCAGAGACTGCAGCCTTTACAACAGAAACAGAAGAAGTACGTATAGATGATCCACTATTAACCACATTCACAAACACTTGTCTTCAAGATGAGTGCTATTTTGCACTTCCAGGAATTCCAGGCCAAGGAGCTGATGGAGGATATAGAATTACAAACAAACATCCTGAGCTCTACGACATGTATTTTGTCTCAGGTCCGAATGCTGAAGATCAAACGCTTATAACTCAAGAAGAGCAGAGGTTTGATGAGCCTGGAAACATTCGAGTTACCAAAATCTCACAACAAGTGTTGTATACACAAACTGATGATGCGTACGAGTTTATTGCATGTAATCCAGCAGAGTATATTCCTCTTGAAGTTCCACTTGCTGCAAACGAAGGTATTTGCATGAGTGCTGGATCACACTTCTGCGCGCCGCAAACCGAAGATTTTTTGATCAATAGTTGGTCAGATGCTTCTTTAGGAAGATACGGGTACGAACTTGAAGGGTATCAAGAAGGCGATACTCTTCAACCAAAATCGTGCGATGATCCAGATAGCCAAGATGTGCCATGCAGTGTTGAAGATCGGAACCATACAACTGGTATTGTCCCGGGACGTAACATGATCACAAATGCACTTTTCACGCAGCGAGAAGGAAATGATGTACTTGCATGGACACTGTTTTATACGGATGGAACTTTGGCACTCTTAGAAGAAGCAGACGATGCTACCTTTACAATTCCTGCAAATACGATCTTGCGATCTGAGAAAATCGCCATTTTACCAGAAACGAATTATGCATTCATGCAAGAATCAGAGTGTAATGTAAAGATTGATGTGGGGACAAGTCTTGGCACGCTTCGTGAAGATGTTGGATCAACATTTATAACGCAAGTTGGCGATGCGTACGCTCAGATTGTTATATCACAAACAAGTGAATGCCTCTTTTCAGGCCCATCACTGCATGTAGTTGATGATCTTGGATCTTTTGAAGAGGAGTACGCACCAGCAGATGAAGCGTTCAGAACGGGTGTTTCGTGTTGTCCACAAGGCATGTGTTGGAACGGATACCTCTGCGCGCAGGATATGTCGGTTCACACGTTTGTATCAGAAAAAATAGGAGATGTTGATTATCGGTGTATTGCTGGTGATTGGACATACATGGGGCCTAAAAAAGATTGGAACGATGATGAAACCGGCTTTTGTTCTGATGACACACAATGTTTTGTTACGTCTTCAATCTATGAAAGTGCAGCTTCGATCTATACTGCACAGGATTTTTACAATGGACAATACCCAACTTGTATCAATGATGGCGAGTACATTTTTGACCATGTATGCAATGAAGGTACATGGAGTAGTAGAACAAAATATTTAGCAGAACAGTTCACACAATTTGCAGAAAATGAAGATTATGCCCTCTATTGTAGTTCATTTAATGATGTGTTCATAGATTATGATGAACCAGGCTATAGTAAACTACGAATTCTTGCTGGAAGTGTACCATCCGAAGCAGAAGTTGCAACAGACGTTTTAGGTCAGCCAATCGGTGAAAACAATCCTTTGTGTTCTTCAAATATTGATGATGAAGAAGTTGGACTGCGGCTTGTTCCTCCTGAACAAAATACTTGTGTTAATAACGTGTGCGTTCTTAAATACAAGGACGGATCAAACTTTGAAGCAGCATTTGCAACATCGTTAAACCTTGCATTGGATGATCCCAATACATTCATCGAATCGCTAGGACTTACGCCAGCAGAGCTCACTGCTTGCGCTACAACAGGAACATTTACGCAATGTACGCAAGAAGTATGGTACTCGCCTGATCTTGGCGCTATAATTCATGCAAAGAACGGAATTGCTCTTGAGCCAAGCCTTTTTACAACTGTTGTTGATTGGTTTGTTGGACTCTTTTCAGGTTCTTCAGCTGATGAAGTTGCCAATTTCTTAGATAATGCAACTAACATTAACAAGCTCTATATCCTGAACAATAATGCAGATAACAAGTATGTTCGCGCGCTTGAAGAGCCACAGGATGGTGAAGCTACCATTCTTGCAGAGTATGAAGGGTTTACAACACCAGTGTGCGAATATATCGATACAATCGATCCTCTCAAACGTGAAGCTGAACAATATCCTGCACCATTACTTCCGTTAGTTGAGTGTGAATCTGTTAGTGATGTGTACCAAGTAATGGTACAAACACACCCTGACTTTTGGTGGCCACAATTAACAGGAACATTACGTTCATTTGCTAATGAGTAAAAGAGATGAGAAAGCACAAAGGTCAAGTAACAATTTTTATGATTCTAGGTCTTGTTATTTTGGCTGCCGCTGTTTTTTTATTCGTTCTTTCAAGTTCTCTAAAAACATCTCAGCTTACAACTGCAAGTGAAGATGTGATAACTGGTGTGTTTGAAAAAGAAGGGTTACGTATTTTTGTTGAAGATTGTTTGAATGATGGTATTGAAGAAGGCCTTACACTAATTGGCTCTCAAGGAAGGCTATGGGATACAAATCCGGGTGGATCGTTGGCATTCTCAGAAGGCATAAACGGGGTAACTTGGATGATTGGGGGCGAAGAAAAACAATTGTACTATGCGCTTACCTACTTAGAAGATTTTATGTTTCCTAACAGTTACCCTTGCACTGAAAAAACAAATGAAACTCCTGCGTTTTGCATGTATTCGCATACAACTCTTGGACAGATTGCACAGTTCGGGAAAACTGAGCAGCTTGGCGCCAGAGATATCGAACGTGACCTTTCACGGTTCTTAGAAGAGAGCACGATTTCGTGCGTACAAGAACTTATTGCACAGAATTTGTCTATCTCAAGTTCAATTCGTGAGGACGATTTAGAAATTGATGTGGAACTTGAATCTGGAGGGTTTAACGTGCATGCAACATATCCACTTGAATTGTTTGTGGATGATTCAACATATTTTCATTTAACAGATTTTGATTTTTTTTACCCATCAAAGTTCAGATCTCTTCTTCGAACAGCTGTAACACTTCCTATCCGTTCTGAAGGTCAAAATGTTGACTACCTTTACATAGAAGAAGAACTTGAAGAATCTGCCATCTATCGAGAACTTTCTGCAGAGTTTACAACGCAAGATCTCGCAACGGGCGATAGAATTTTAGAGTTTACGCTTGATGCGCCAAAGATTCTTAAAAATAGTGAACCGTACACGTTTAGGTTTGCTATTGAAAATAGACCGCCGGCACTTGATTACATTGAGCGTGATGCGTGCAGTGCGTATGATTATCTTGTGGTGCCTGGTGTTGAAACAGAAGAAGGGCAAGTAGATATTAGTTTTGCAGCTCAAAATCTTGCTGCGCATGATCCGGATGATGATACTCCTTTCTTTGCGTTTGGAAGTGTGTTTGATTCAGAAGGCGGGATACTTGAAACAAAAGAGGGAGATATCAGCCCATATTATAGATTCACGCCGGATACAACAATTGAAGCAAAAGTCTACAACCTTACTGTAACTTCGTTTGACCAGTATGGTGCGCAAGATTGGCAAGATGTCAGAGTACTTGTCGATAGGCCAGTTGAAGTAGGAATAGTTCTTGAAACGCCGTATTACAATTCAACAGATATTCCTAGTCCGTTTATAGTATCAATAGAAGATCCAGTGTTCATTCGAATGAATATGCCAACAACCTCTATTGTACAAGAAGATATCGATGAGTCTCTCTCGCTTTCCTATACAAACTATGGTTTTTTAGATGAACTTGAAGAGATTGATCTTACCATTTCTTTGAGTGACCAAACAGAAAATTGTGTGGCGTTTCCTAATAATGTAAACGCAGAAAATAGTGCGGACTTTTATGTCTGTTACGATGATCGATACGAACATCAAATTGAACAATGGAAAGAGGATTTTGTTGCAAACCTTCCTGAAGATTCAGCACATTTTACTAAGATAACACCCGATACTGGACTTCTTTCTCTTATGTTTGAATCAAATTATTGTGGGGAGTACTCACAAGCACCAGTTCAAGCAGGAATCCCGATACAAGTCCAAGAATGTATTTATCATGATAATGCAACATTTCCATATGCTGCACCATACCACGAAGAATCAGTTGACCCTGTAACGAACGAACGAACAATTGTTCCAGGCGCTAATCCGTTTTTAGCAAACCACAGTTGTTGTAGCATTACTGGAGAATATTTAGGTTCAGATACTGTTTGTTATCAGAGCGAACCTGATTGCCATGGCGGAATCCCCGGTTGGACCGATTCAGCTCAAACGGATAATTATATTGTAGAGATTGAACAAGATTTCTGCTCCGGTACACGTGGAAATGTGTGTGGTGATGGGACAACCAACGTTTTTGAAACTGCAACTGACCACGTTTTGTGTGGGAACAACCAGACGCCGAGTTGTTCATCAATACCAACTCAATGTGAAGACCAGCTTGCGTGGGGGAAATCGACAATTGAAGACGGATGGTGCCATGGTAGAATGGGCTGCTCAGAATTCTGCGTGCTTGGAGTCATCTATGAAGGGGGTGTGCTTGACCAAACAGCGTTAAACTTGTATGGTTTAAATGGCCTTGGGCAACGCGCAAAACAAATTCCTGCAACACGCGATGATTCAGATAACGAATTTAACTTTGCCTGTGCAACATGTGAACATAACGAAGGAAAATTCTGTGACCTCAATTTTGATGGTAGGTGGGGTGTGTGCGGCCCGGATACTGGAACCAATACAGAATGTTTTGGCGATTAACGTTTATTCTCTTAAAGTAACATAATCAAATTTCTGTGGATCGCTTGATTCAAACGCTAAGATTCGCACGACCAGTTCATCGCCAACACCAGTTGGCATCGAGCAATTACCCGTGGTAGGAAGGTTTGTGCCATCAAGTTGCAGACGAAACTCTCCGTCTGGTGCATGTTCAAGGCGAATGCGTTGTGCTTGACTTTCATTTAGTGGTTCCCCTTCATAGATCCTCTCTAAACCATCATAAACACAACTTAGACTAAACCTGTCTGATTGACTCTGCTCATTTCTATGCGTAAGAATAAGGTTCGCAGCTTCACCGGGAAATTCAATTTCTAATTGAAAGTAACTTGAAGGCTGAACTTCTGTTTCAAGAACAAAGCCGGCACCAGAATAATCAACTCTGCGAGAAGTTATGTTTGAAGTTTGACTGGCTGGATTAAATGTGAGCCAGCCATTTTCAATCGTAGGCTCAGGGCCATATCCATCTGGCCACAAAGATGTATCGAGGTTGCTAAAATCATCACATAGTACGCAAGTATCAAGATCTGGCGTATCATCATCGTCATCTGCTGTGTTTTCTTGCTCATATTCCTCTTCATGCTCAGAAATCATAGCTTCAAACTCTGCACATGACATATCCAGGCCCATATTCATAACAAGCGCGCTTGTAGCAAGGTTACTTTCAGCCCCTAGAAGGTAGCTTGCAATCGCTTCAAATTCTCCAACTTCTTGAAATGTATTACTTTCTGTTGCATAATCATGCATTTCTCGTGCGCTTTGTGTTGCACTTGTAACAACCCCTACTGGCGTTGATCTTTCAAGTGCTGCAAACATAACTCCTGCAGTTTCCTGTGCGAATGTTTCAAGAAATGAAGGATCAGCATTTAGGTCCTGACAACTTTCACGTGCAAATGAAGAAGTACCTGTAAGGATATACTCCCCAAAATCATGCGCAGCATCCATCTCAGCTTCTCGATCAAACACTTGCCAGAATGGCGATCTGTGTGTTAAGGGGATATCATGATTACTGTTATGCTCAAATGGCATCCACCTTGCAGCGTATCCTGCTGCCTCCACAACAAACACTTCAAAATGTTGTTCATCATCAAAATACAACACCTGGGCACCTTCAATATCTTCTCCTGTCTGCTCATCAAAGACATGAATTCCAACTTGGCCATGTTCTCCTCCATTATCCTCAAAATATACCCACCCGTCCTGATCAGTAATGCCTATCTTAGGTTCAACATCAAATTCTTTTGGCGGAGGACTACAACCTCCTAGGGCTGCAACTAAATAGGCTCCTGTGAGCAGAGAAACAAGGGTTTTTACCATTAGTCCCTAAGAAGTGATTATTTTATATAAATATTTGTGCTTAATTTGAAAAGAAACATTTAAGTTGCATAGAATTTTATCGTATCTTGAATGGCAGCATTGGCTATGGTATGGATTGTTTTGATTGTCTTTTTAGGATTATTTATCTATCTTCTTCATGGTATTTCTAAACCACAACGAATTTCATATCCAAAAATATCTAACAATAGTCTTGAAGAAGGGAGCAGTTCTCTTTTTTCGCAATTCACACCAAACCTTTCGCTTTTTTTACCAACAACTAAAAGTTCAAAAACAACCCATTTACATCATCTCCATTCAATTAAAGCAAAACGCAGGCAAGTTTCGGATTCTTTTTTGTTTCAACGTGCTGCAAAATCAATAACCCCCGATACTAATAAGCTCAAAAAGTTGATTCGTACGCACCAGTTAGCAAAAAGATCGCGTAAAGTTTCAACTTCACAAAAAAATGTTCAAAGCATACAAAAAGTGCCAGCAAAAACAAGTGCCAGCAAAAACACAAAAACCACTCCATAAAATTGAAAGAATAGGAAGAATTGAGGAACTTCGGTTTCTTACTCGTAAAAACAAGTAGTTTCTCCTCTTAAAGATATAAAGAAGATTTATAAAGCTTAAAACTTTCTTTTAAAGCTGTTTATACAATGGTTCGTACACGAAAAGAGGTGGTTCTAGTAGGTGGTGTGCCAAGCGCAGCTCCTTCTACACGTTTTTCTTCAAAAGCTCTTCTTATGGTTCTTCTCGTTCTTGCAACAATGGTGATTGCAGCTAACGCTGTAGCGGCAGTAGATGGTTGCTATATTTACCCTGAAGGCTCAGAAGATGTTGTCTGTCAAGAGTTTGTCTCAGAAACCGATGCACAAGATGATTGCGCTGAACATAGTAGTTGTGATTTTACTTCGAACTTTTATCCTGGGCAAAGTTGTACGGACCCATTATTTGCAAGTATTTGCCCTGAAGTTCTCTGTTCAATTGATTGTGAGGATCATGCCCTAACTGTGTGTGAGGCGCTCGGTGGTCAGGAAGTTCCATTAGGTCAGGAAAGTTTATGGTGCTCAGAAGGATGTTGTAATGTAGGAACATTCTGCGGGTTTGTTGAGTTACGTTCAGAGTGTATCAGTTGGGCAGATACTCAAGGAATCGATCAAAGTCTTATGACTTATCTTACAGGATACACGCCCGAGCAATGTACGCAAGTTGAATGTGGCCTTATTTTAGACGATGCAACAATTCAAGGATATGTTCTTGATCAGGGTGGCAACCCAATTGTTGGAGCAGAGGTTGAATTGACAACAACCCAGGCTCCAGAAATCACTTCAAGTACTGGCGCATATAGTTTTTCGGATGTGTCTGCAGCATCGTACACGCTTACTGCCAGCGCAACGGGCTTTGCTCAAATGAGTATAACGGTAACTCCAACTCCTGGCGAAGTGGTTGAACTTAATTTTTCGTTAGGCTCTCTTAGCGTCACTTCACCCTTTTTTGGAGTTGTTGTAGATAGTAATGGAGATCCACTTCAAGGCGTGACGCTTTGTTATGATGGGTTTACAACAGCGTGTGTTCTCACAAATGAAGGGGGGGAGTATACAACTCAAGCTGTTCCACTTGGAACGTATACCGTTGCACTAAGCAAGTATGGGTACACAACAATACAGGATCAGATTGAAATCGTTGAACAAATTGAAGCTGATGATAATGAGTTTCCGTTTACGTTAGGACAAGGAGCGTTCCAAGGAATTGAAGGCACCACATACCTTGACAGTAATGATAACGAGCAGCTTGATATTGGTACTGATCAACTTATTTATGGTGCAAAAATCTACGTTAACGATATTTTTCGTGGTAATTCACAATACCCGACTGGCGAATTTCAAATTTCAGCCGAAAGCGGAGAACATTCTTTGTATGCCACCTACCAAGATTATGAATCAGGATTGGTAGAAGGATTATTCGTACCAACCGGCTCAAGCGTGTCAACTGGGTCTATCCTGTTAACACGAACGTTAGGGGAGTGTAGTTACGGGCAGCCAAACGATGAAAAACCGGTTGCGCAACTTTTTGCAACAACACCTGTTGGTATAAAAGCAGTCGAGCTTTCTTGGGAAAAGCCATGTCCAGAAGTTGCGTATTATGATCTTTACAAGGATGGCGTGTTTGATAGAAGCATTTCTCCGCTGCAAGTACTTGAAGTAGATTATGATGTTGAGTGGGGAGCTGCATACACGTACGAAATATATGCCGTGTACACTGATGGTCCTGATGGGGCACGTTCAAGTACGCCTGCTACAACATCTATTGTGCTTGGAACACAAGAATGTGAAGGAGCGCAGCAAGGGGCAACTTTTTGCGCACGCGATGATCCTACAACAGAACAGGATGAGCGAAAACTCGTGTATTCATGTGATTCTACTAATAATTTGTTTGTAAGTTCTGATTGTCGAAGTTTAGATAGTAGTAGTTCTGATTGGTATTGTACGCAAGTTCAAGAAACTGAAGCCCTCTGTAAGGATGCAGGAATGTGTAATGTTCTTGAACAATTTGCAGACCCGTTTGGGTTGTATTACACTCAGCAGCAATGTTATGGCTCGTTTGATGCAAGTTCTGGGTACGAAAATTATTGTGTCTATGATTATACGGAGTCTGTTGTGAATAGCTGTGAAGCGTGCAGTGATATTCTTACTTGTTTTGATTATAAAAGCGAAGGTGCATGCTCTATTAACAACTGTTTTGGTGTGGGATGTAAATGGGTTGCAGGCGCTGCGCAAGAAGAGCTCTTAACGCTTGACCCAATTTATCCAATAACTGATGAGACTGGCCATGGATTTTGTGTTGAAGAGGAATACGAAGAGGATGATTATTGTTCATTATGCTCACCAGAATCAGACTTGTTTGAGAACAGTTTTTGTACGGCGGACGTTTGTTCCAATTTAGGTGCGTGTTTCTCTGATGATCAGCTTTCTGAGTGTCATTCATGTGGAGATGAACCAACAGAAGTTGCAAACTGTTATAGTTATGTAACAGAACTTGAATGTAGCGGGTTTAATAACGTCGATTTAGTTTCTGGTAGTATTCAAGCTTCACAAGACGAATGTTCATGGAACGTATGCTCGTGGGCGAGCGGAAGCGGCTCACCAGTTGATGGCGTATGTTTCAAGGATGGTAATGCAGATTCGCAAGATGATTGTTCTTTGTTTGCAGCAGGCGAGTATACGGCATGCACTTTAGATGTACGAGCGCCAATAACAACTCTTGAAACAGATAATCAAGCGGGACTTTCCTTAGCGCATCCAAATGTTACATTTGCAGCAATTGATTCGCAAAACCCGCTTCGTGAAGTGTGGTTCTGTTTAGATAGTGCTCAAGCCCCTGGTTGCACTAATTTTGAAGCAGTTTCATTCCCAGGTCTGGTTTTCGAAGAAGCCGTTGAAGTTGATCTTATTCGAAGTTCGTTCCTCCAATCATCTTTAATTTCTGGCGAGACCTACAGGCTCAGATTCTACAGTCTTGATAAGTATTATAACCAAGAAGATGTGCAAGACGCATATTTCTTTGTTGATAATCAAGCACCAGAGTTTGTGATTGAAACTGCAGCGCAAACAGCAGGGGATCTTACAACGCTCGATGTCTTTTTAGGATCCCAAAATGAACCAATGAGTTGCGATTTCACGCTTACAAGTGTTTTGCCGTTAGGTTCATCACAGACAACCTATTTTGATAGATCAGCTGATAAGGCACACACCTACGATGCCATTTCAAGCGTCATTGTGAATATAAGTGTAACTTGTTTTGATGATTATGATAATGAAAAAACACTTTCAGAACGGCTTGTTTTTGATACAGAATCCAACATTGAACTAGTTTACCCAGAATATGATGGCACTGTTGCGCAAGAAGAAATTGCTTTTGCAGTGAACACGCTTGTGGGAGCCCACTGTGAACTATATGCCCTTAACCCTGCAACATTAAGTTATGAAAAACGCGCAGATTTTATCAGTTCTGATGCTGAAAACAAGGTACATGAAACTCCAATGTTGAGTGGATTTGCCGAAGGAAATTATCCTGGAACAGTTCGCGTTACCTGTGTTGAATCGTTAACAAACGAAGTCTTTGAAGATTATTTTTATTTTCGAGTTGATTTCACCGCACCTGAAACATTTATTATCCTAACTGAAGGTACACGAGAAGAGAGACCGCTCTGGTACGGGTGGGAAGAATCGTTCATTGCGCAAGTGCAAGTTGATTTTGAATGTAGAGATGATGGGTTTGAGTGTGCTGCAACGTATTATTGCCTTGGCGATGCATGTGAGACGAATACACAGTCAGGCTATGTCTTGTATGATAATTCTGTTATTCTTACAAATTCAACTATGATCTGTTATTATTCAGAAGACACCCAAAGTATACAAGCAACTCCGATGTGCGGTACAGTTAACATTGATGGATACGGAATTGAATTAGTAGCACCAACTGGCTTTTATTTTGAAGAAGAATTGTGGGGTGTAAGTAATACTGCTATATTTGATTGGGAGCTTTTAACAAGAGTCGATACTCAAAGTTGTATATTCGATTTTACACCTAATTTTGCATACGATTCACAACCATTGTATAAACATCTAGATCCTCGCCCAACACAGGAAAATCATTATCAACATCTTGATTTTCCTGGGCAGGTTCTAGAACCATATAACCAGAGAGGAAGCACTAAAACACTCTATGTTCAGTGTAAAGATACCAATAATGATGTTGGGCCTGCACAAAAGATGCATTTAGAGTATGATCCTTCAGCACCAACGATTCGAAGTACAAATGCTGTCCCAGATCCAGTGTTTGAAGGAATTTATACGAACCTTTTCACAACAACTGATGATAAAACGCTTTGCCGGTTCAGCGATAATTCTGATGGTCTTGGAAGTCATGAGTATGGTACAATGGAGTTTGCATTTTCTGGGTTTGATGAAAATATCATGTTCACAGATCATGAGACACGGTTTGAGTTTGGTAATATGCTTGGCCCGTCAAAAACCTATGATTTGAATGTTCAGTGTATGAATGGAGCAGGAGACTTCTCACAAGTTGAAGAACTTTCGTTTGATGTGGACTATTCTGCGGCAGGATACATTGTAAGCACGGCGCCATCTGGTTTTAGCGATGGAGCTGCGGTTAGCCTAGAAGTTATTACAAACAAGAACGCAGTGTGCACATACGATGGTGTTGCATTTGAAGCGACTGGCGCTACGCAACATACCCAATTTATAGGAGAACTTGAGGAAGGAGAATATCAATACCTCATTTCATGCATTATTAGCGAAAATCGTAGGGAAGCTGAACTCACATTTATTGTTGATAGAACGCCACCTCTCATAACTCAGATTGATGATGGAACTCAAACATGCTCACTAGATACCGTGCACCTTCTCATCTATTCAAACGAAGAAAACATCACAGAATATAATTATGAACTATACCAAGGCGATTCTTCTTCCAGCACAAGCAGTTCGGCTCTTGTTTCTAGTGGGGCACTGCCAGGCACAAATGGGTCAACAATTACGGGGCTTAGTTTGGATGCCAATGAAAGTTATTACGTGCGCGTTCTTGCAGTGGACGGTGCTGGAAATTGGGGGGAGTTTGCAACAAGTGATGGGTTCCTTGCGCAAGAATCGGATGAAAGTGCGTGCGTGAGCGATAGCAGCGCTCCTTTGATTCATGTTGAGACAAACAATACTTGTTCAGAAGCCTTAGCAGAACTTGTGTGCAGTGATGAGTTAGGGTGTGCAAGCATTATGTACGGTTTTTCAGCTTCTGCCTCATCGTGTGAAGCGAACGAGACATACTATGGAAACAAAATCACGTTTGAAAGTTCGGGCTGGGTATGTTATACAGTTGAAGATGTTGCAGGAAATGTTCGTAACGGGTCAAGTAGGGTAACGTTCCTTGATGATGATGGTGATGGGATTGCTAACAGTTGTGATGAATGTTCTCGAACAGTTTCAGGTAAAGCAGTGGATAGTGTAGGATGTTCAACGGGCCAAGTTCCAGTTTCGGAACTCGGTAACGATGGGCAAGGAAACGATCAAGATGGCGATTCCTTACCAGACTATTGGGAAAAGTTGTATGATACTGCACTCTGTGAGCTTGACTTTAGAATTAAGGATAGTTCAGGAAGCGGAATTTTTGATAGTGATGAAGATTATGATGATGATGGGTACACAAACTATGAAGAATATCGGGCAGGGTATGATCCTTGTCTAGCAGACGCACCTAGTCGCGAAGATCAAGATAGTGACGATGTTGATGTGACGTATACTGATCCTGCTGATCTGGTCAGTTCCAGGGATGATGGAAGTAACCTTGGTGCTTGGCTCACGTTCTTATTAGGGTTAGTTGTTGCGCTTGGCTCGTCAGGGTTCTTAGTGTACTTTTATTTGTACATGCCTGTTGGAAAACGTATCTTAGCACAAGCAAAAGCAACATTAGGATCACTTGGAGTTGGAACTCCTTCTACAACTCAGTTTGCAAAACCGTTCTCTTCAAATACGCAACCAAGCGTTGGTAGCGCTCCTAGTGGAATGAAACCACAAAGTTTGTTTGGTGGCCTGAAAAGTAAGATTGCACAGTTGCACAAAGAAAGAGAGATACGCCACAAACAAAGATCAAGAAAAGATGTTTTTGCAGAATTTTCAACCGGAAGTCATGAGTTCCCACATTTTAAAGACATTTTACGCTCGAAAAGTGCTGAAAAAGAAAAACTAGGAAAACTTGTTGAGCGCTACAAAGATAACCGGGCAGATATTCGGGGCGGGCTTCAGCCGCACGAGAAAGGTCTTTTTGACAAGCTCGATGCTCTGGGCAAAAAAACGAGTGGAGCGAAGGTGAGTGCAAGCAAGCAAGATGCAAAAGTTATTTTTGCAAAACTCAAAAAGCTGAGTGATAAGCGAAAAGGTTCTTAGGAAAAGAAGATGGGTATTGGAAAAAAAGATAAGCAAAAATCTTTAGGAAGATTTTTTAACCTTTTTCCGCGCGGGAAAAAAGGGATGGGAATTGGACAAGTGTTTGTATTTATCACAGCAGCAATAACCTTTGCATTCATCCTCATTTTTGGATACAGTGCAGTAACAGATTTTTTGGATAAAGGGGAGACTGTCGAGTTTTACCAGTTCAAAAATACTATCGAAGCGAGTGTGAAAAAAATATTTTCGGAGTATGGCGCGGTACGGCACGAGACGTTTCGTGTTCCTGTAACGCATGAACAGGTATGTTTCATTGATTTAGATTCGGATTATAACGAAGAACTATGCTCGTTTAATGTTGTTGCATGTGATGTATGGCAAACAGCACAATCTTCTGATCTGCTTGAAGAAGATCGAGGGTATAGCGCAGCCGATCAGAACGTATTCCTTTTTCCTGCAGGACCTGCTGCAATCAAGGTGTTCAAACTTGATCTAGGAGATAGTGGTTTTTTATGTCTTGATATTGAAGGTGGGAGTTTTGAAGCAAGACTAGAGGGGAAAGGATCTCGTACAAAAATAAGTAAAGTTCAGTATTGATTTTATATCTTGGGATAAGTATATCATGAAAAAAACGCATTCAAGAACAATTTTTGAAAGGCCGAGTAAAAAAGCGCAACTCACACTTACGTTTAATTGGATCTATGTTCTTATTGCCGGCGGAATAATCTTACTTTTTTTTGTAGGAATCGTTGTGAAACAAAAATCAGTTTCTGAAACGCAGCTCCAAGGAGATGTTGTGCGAATCCTTGAATCAATTCTTACCGGGGCTACAGTTTCAGAGCAAACAAAAAATTTTATTGATACTTCTGGTCTACGCGATTTCACGCTTGAGTTTGTCTGTGAGCTTGATTCTGGGGGTGGGTTTCGCGACGTTTTTTCGCATTATGGAATACAAGGAACAAGTGCTACCATTGAAACACCGATTGAGATTGTCTTTGCACCAAGCGAAATAAAAACAACAGAGTTGATTGTGTGGAGTATGCCGTACGATTTGCCATTTAAGATAATGGACTTTTTATTCGTTACCTCACGCGATACGAAATATTATGTTATTGGATCTGGTGATGCTGCGTTCAGACAAGAATTAATGAATGCGACAGGTGGGCTTAATATTGAGTTTATAACTTCTTTAGATGAAGTTGAGAGCGGGGATAATTTCCATACCCGCATCATTGATCTTGGCGGTCAGTTTGTGACACACAATGCAGCTGTACCTTCCGCTCTTGAAAATCAGGATGATAAAGCAGTAAGTGCAGTTGTGTTTCCCACAACAACGTCGGTTGTTTTTTATTCTAAAAAAGGCGATCATTTTGAATCACAACAGGCGTCACCAACACAGATTGTTTCTATTTTCCCTCGTGAGCGTGATGCTGCAAAGTTTGGTGCACTGTTTGCAGGTTCTAACGAAGCGTACACATGTACCATGATGAAAGCATTCAAGCGAGTTGCAATACTCTCTGATCTATATATACATGCAACAGAGCAGACCCTTACCTTTTATGAAGCAGAAGAGGGGTATCTCCAATTAGAAGGAGCAGATCCGGATCTCAGGTCAGGATGTATGGTTCTGTATAACTCAGAAGATGCACACTCTCTTGAATTGTTTAATAGTGCAGCACAAAGTTGTACACTTATAGGAGACCAAGCAGAATGCGTTAGACTGCGCGATTTTGCGCAAAGCATCCAATCACTTAATGAAGAATTATTTCAATGTGTTAAGATATATTAATGAACAATGAGAAAAAAAACGCCGAGTTGGAAACGTAAAGGACAAATTAATATGGTGGAAACTATAAGTGTTCTCTTCATCTTTTTCATTTTAGTACTTTTCGGCCTTATTTTTTATTTTAAATTCCAGGATGTGAGTTTTGCACAAAAAGAAACAGAACGAGCAGCGTTTAATGCGATCGATCTTACGCTTGTTACTCTTTTCTTACCAGAACTTCAATGTTCAAACGGTTTAGCTGAAGCTGATGATAATTGCATTGACGTAATTAAACTGCGTGCACTAACAGAACTGATGGATGATAGTGTGCTTAATTATCGTAATGAATATTATTTTAACCTTTTTGGCTTTTCACGGATTAGTGTTACTGAAGTGTTTCCCAATAATCGTTCCTGGGTAGTCTATGATAAAGAAAAAACGAGGGTAACTGAAGAAGGAGATGTTGTTCCAGATTGGAGAATTAAAGAACCAACCTATTTTGTTGTAACATTGCGCGATTCAACGCATGGGTACTATGAACAGAGTACAAGTTTAACCAAGTATAGTTATGGGTATGTAACAGTTGAGGTGTATACATGAGAAAAAAAGGTCAAGCAGAGATCATTGGACTTGTGATTATTGTCATTATGATAACGCTTGGCATGCTCTTTTTAGTTCGGTTTGCGCTCGATGAGAACCCTGAAAAGAAAATTTTTACGCGAAAAGGGCTCGCGTATAGTTCTATGAGTGCACTTATGAAAACGCAAGTGGTATGCGAAAAAGAAAGTGGCCCTCAAAGTCTTTCAATTGGCCAGGAGTTGATTGAAGATTGCGCGCTTGACAAACCGTATACATGCTCTGGGAAAGATCCTTGCACGTTTTTAGCCGAATCAGTTCAAGAGATGCTTAACGAAACGCTTGGTATCTGGCACAAAGAATATGTGTTCAAATCAGTGCTTTTAGTAGGAGATGGCGAAGATTTGCTTGAGAATAATCCGGTTAGATCAGACTTTGATTGCGAACATGCTCGAGAGAAAGATAGTTCTGGTTTGTTTCCATTATATGTACAAGGTCTCGGACTTGTTGAAAACAGCCTTTTTATCTGTGAATAAGCGTGGATTTGCCCTTGTTGTGTTCGTACCGAAAATAGTTTGTTTTTAGCAACTATTTTTGGGCCGTGAAAACTCCTTTTCACGTAACCTTTATATATCTCTCTTCTTTCTTGTGGTCTATAAAAAGAGGATGGATATGAATGATGGGTATTCTACAAAATCATATGAATAAGAAAGGCCAGGGCCTTTCATTAACAGTAATTATTGTTGCAGCACTCGCGCTCATTGTGCTTGTTGTGTTAGTTGCAATCTTTGTTGGCAGGATTGGCATTTTTAATGAAGGTCTTGGTGATGAAGCGCAAGCAGAATTGGTGAGCGCGCAGGTGAATTATGGAACATGTCATCCAACGCCTAGCTTTGAGAGAGGATTTATCAGCTCAATGGAAGCTGCAGGAAGCGATGAAGAAGCACAAGATTTGGCGTTAGACGAACTCTCAAGCGAAATTTCGCGTTGTAAATCACAGAGTTCGGATCAGGTAGTATGCGAATCTTCCGATTGTGCGTGGGGGACAGCATAATGAAGCGTCGTGCTCAGGCAAACACGTTTTGGATTATTATTGGCGCGGTTATCGCGCTTGTAGTAATGGTTGTGTTACTTTTGCTCTTTACAGGAAAAACAAACGTCCTTGAACAAGGTCTTGTTGATTGTGAGGCGAAAGGTGGACAATGTGTTGTTGGTGTGAGCTGCAATGATGGGCAAATAAAGCAAGACTTTTTCGACTGTTCAAAATACGAAGGCGAGAGGGTCTGTTGTTTAGGTTCAGCTACTGATGATGTATAAATCCATAACAAAGAAAGGTGCAAGTCAAGCAACTTTGTTAATGATTTTAATCATTGTTGCTGCACTTGTTGCTTTTTTTGCTTTTATGGTATATTTGGGCAAACTCAAGGCGCATTTACCTTAATTACAGTATGTTCATAGAATGGAGTCATACAGGAGATTATTATTATGGAAACTTGGCAGCTTGTCTTATTGCTCTTAACACTTCTTTTGATCATTTTTGCAATAGTATTCTTTAGTCAAATTCAAGAAGCAATTTTTGGACTTGCAAATGGGGCAGAGGTTCTCTTCTAATGGCTTCGTTTATCCCTCAGAAAATAGCGCGAATAGTTTTAGCATTGGCTGTTGGCTTTTTTCTTTACATAGCTTTTTTTGGAGGTTTTGGGTTTGACGGGATTTTAGGCAAAAGTGGAGATACTTTTCTCTCGTCTGTACGAAATAGTGTTAGCATAGG
The DNA here is from genome assembly GCA_964498285.1 of uncultured Methanosarcinales archaeon. GTDB lineage: Archaea > Nanobdellota > Nanobdellia > Woesearchaeales > GW2011-AR9 > CAZCGN01. The sequence continues at coordinate 420,478 of CAZCGN010000001.1, read as the reverse complement.
AGCAGAAGAAGCGTCGGCAAGTGAGCCCACCATCTCACAAGAACATTCAGATCAAATCAGTTCTTTAAACAGAACAATTCATACGATGCTTCAGAGCACAAAAGAAGAATGTTTCATGCAGTTTGATGAACTGAGTGATCTTGGTGAAGAGAGCACCTGGCTTGAGTTTACGTATGAATCAGGTAATACAAATTTGGTAGTACACGGAGGGGATGGTGGAAAACAGATTGTTGATAACATTTTATTGGACGGAATGAAGCCATGTGTTATTGCTGGTAAAACTCAAAGGGGCACTATTGCAGATAACTTTTTTGACAAGTTTATTACTGGTGAAGAAGATGTTCCTGGCGATTATTTTCGTACATCCAACGCGACCTACATTTCCTATGAAAAGAGTGATGGCAATTTTTTTACAAGTTGCGCTAATGGTAATGCTATACGAGTTGCAGAGTTCGGGAATGGTCCTCCTGTGAACAACTGGTGTAATAACTTTGAGAGTAAGGGCTGGCTCTTTAAAACAAAAGGAGACACTGGTTCGGCAAGTTTAGCAAACATTTGCTTTTTTCCAACCAATTATGTAAATAATGCAAATAAGAATGGCATTGCAAATGAATGGTTTTCAGATAGTCAGCTCAAACGGATTGTTCAGGAAAGAGGTTTAGCATGTTAGGTAGTAGAAAGGCGCAAATGAACTTTTTGGCTTGGGTTATTATTGCTGTGGTTTCTTTATCAATTCTTTTGGGTGGCATAAGTTTATGGGCAAGTAAGTTAGATCATAAAGGTGCTGAAAGTTCGTGTAAAGCAAGTGTTGATTTGCGTGCATCTACACAGATTCAAGCAGGCAATTCTGAAGTTAACCTAGGTCCACTTTTGTGTAAAACCATTGATTATGGTAAAATTCAAGGAAATAATGAAGAAATCAAGGCAGAGTTAGCAGATAAAATGGCTCGCTGCTGGCGCATGATGGGGGAAGGAAGGTATGATGACAGTCTTGCAAATTTAGGTTTGGATAATCTTTATTCAATATTCAATTTTCCGCAAAATGGCAATCAATGTTTCCTGTGCTCAACTATCATTGTTGATGAAGATGATTTAGACGGAGGAATTTCAGAGCAAGAAATGGTTAACTATCTTATCGAAGAAGATTATCCGCGGATAAAAAATGAAACATACGTAAGTTATATTCAAAGTCATGGTGGTCCTGGCGCTTTAGCAGTTCTTAGCCCTATTGAACCAAACACAGCATACGGTATTACCTATCTTTCACGCAATTCAGACAAAGGAGGGTGGAGCTGGAAAGGAACAGCAATTGGAGCGGGCTTAGCTGTAGGGGCAATAATAGTTGGTGCGGCATGTGTTATATCTGTAGCGTGTGCTGCGGGCGGGGCAATTGCATCTGCTGCGAGTGTTACCACAACTGCCTTAAGTGTTAGTGCAGGTGCTGCCCTAAGTTATGATGCCGCAAATAACATATACAAGGTCCGAGCAGAATTTTTTGATGAGACTGAGCGTGATGTGAGTTCTGTAGCATTAGAACGGTTAGATGTTATTCAACATTCAAAATGTATACGGTCGGATGCAACTGGTGGTGAAGTTCAATGAAATGTATGAAAAAAAAAGGGCAAACACAGATGTGGTGGATACTTATTGCAGCCATACTTGCAATAGTAGTGGTTGGCTTACTATTTTTTTGGTTTAAAGGAACAGGTGATAAAGGGTTTGGTGCAATTGATAATACTCTTGATACCTTAGGTGATAGTGATGAGGATGGTATTGCAAATAGGTTTGATAAATGCTTAGGCACAACCCCTGGTCAAGAAGTGGATGCATTTGGGTGTTCTTCAACACAGTCCCCTCAGGAGACCTAAGACTTACGTATTTAACAGATGAGAATGAATAAAAAAGGGTTTATGTGGGAATTTCTAATAGGAATAGTTATTGCCCTTATCATTTTTATTCCAACTTGCGCGAAAGCATCGGAACTTTTGGAATCAACATACGAAGCAAAACAAAACTTTCGAGAGTTTGTCTCAGAGTTACGCACGTTTGCTCAAGAAGCAAAAGTGAATGATCCTCACAGATCCTTACTCATCATGGATGTTGAAACAATAGTTGCATATTTCCCCCCACTCAAAAGTGAAGCAATAATGGAAATATGGGTTCAAGATCCTCCTCTGATCCCAAATGCAGTTCCGTGGTACGAAGTTCATGTTCTTAAACCTGTAACAGACAGTTGTAATCCTGAAACAGGCTGTATCTGTCTTATTAGGTCACCTCACGCAGAACGCGAATCATTAGGGGCAGCACTTACGAAGATTACAATAGAAAGTAGGGGCGAAATTGTTTGCTCGCCAATTGATTTTGAACTTGAAGCACCAAGCTGTGCATACGGCTCGCCACAAGGTGATGTACATTCATACAATTGTCGAACAGGAATTATCATTGAAAGAGATTTCTTGAGTGATCTTGCATTAGTAGATAGCTACTATGATGCGCCTCGCAGAATAACACCTCTTTTCCTTAAAACTACATTTGGTGTTGAAGTAACTCCGTAAAGATGAAATCAAAAAAAGGTGTCGCTGCTTTGTTTGCTGTAATTGGTATGCTCATAGTCCTTGCTTTGATGGCACTTGTTATTTCAAGTGCAAAAAATGTTGCTAGTTCTGAAGCAACAACTCGCGAGCGGCTTACTCAAGATCTTCATCAAATCATTAACCTGTTGGCATCAACTCAAGGGGAAATAATAGTAAAGTATCCCGTAAGTTCTCGAACGGATATTTCTTCCTACTCATTTGGTATAAGTCCTCAAACCATCACTGTTTTTGTAACAGAGGACAGTGCATTAAAATCAACAAGGACATTTCACTTACCTGAAGGATATGGGGTCGCAGGCGCAGTGGAAGCCAAGACCTCGTTTTGTTTGACAAAAAAAGAAAAATCAATTGTTCTTGGAGTGTGTAGGTCATGAGAGCAACATCTTTTAGGTTCAATAAAAAAGGGGGCTTGTTTCGAAATGCGGGCGAACAAATTTTTTACATGTTTATGGGCTTTCTAATAACGATTGCCATTATTGGGTTTTTTATTGTACTTATTGCCAACAAATCATCCGTCGGCGAGTTTCCAGGGCAGTCGACAGCTGAAGCAATCGCATCACGTTTCACATCAACTGAAGAGTGTTTTGCCTATGTTGATGCAAACGGTGAACTTCATAAAGATACAATCCAGAGTACAAAATTTATCCGTGAACAAATAGATTCTTGCTATTTTGCGGGGGAAGGAGGGTATAAGTTTCACCAATTCGAGTTCTATGTTCCAAGTTTAGATATGCGGCTTGCAACGCATGATTATTTTAGAAAAATCGATTATGCTCTTACAAAACACATATTGGTAGTTAGTTCAGAAGGTGTTTTTACTCCAGCAGAACTCATAGTCTACGTCCAGGAATCAACAAATATTCAAGGGGTGACAAATGAAGTTTATTCTTAGAATGTCACGAAAAGGGCAGCTCATTGCTAATTGGTTTGACTATGTGGCAACAATCCTGATTCTTCTCATTCTCTTTTTTGTTATGGGAGTAACTATCACAACAAACACGTCACAAGCGGATTCAAGCCTTCTGGACGTACTTGAAACAGTTAATGCCGACAACACAATCTTCACACTTCTTGAAACCCCAATAGAATACGAAGATGTTAAAATGAGTTACAAAGATCTTATTACTATCTCGCAGAGCCAAGGGCAAGAACAATTGCTTGAAGGGATAGCTCAAACAACGCGAAATATTCTCAATCCTGTGTATGGAGATGCTGGTTGGGCAATTAACATTTGTTATGAGGATATGGGAAGGCATTCAAACCCTTGTTGGCTTTTTCTTAATGAAAATCCTTGGCGCAGTGAGACGCGACATGATGTCCTTAGAAGTGGATCTGTCCAGTTTTTGGACCACAAGAATGAAGTGATAGAAGTAAAAATGAGGATATTTTCAGAATGAACAAAAAAGGACGATTCTTCACACATGGAATTATCTTAACTGTAGTTATAGTGATCACAATACTTGCAATCTCATCGATCTCAACATTTATTAGTGGCATAGGTAAGGGTGAAGGTCAACTTGAATTTCATTCATTTATTTCTGAAGTAAGGCAAAGTGAATATCATGTAGAGCAAGCTTTACGGTTCATAGTATGGGAATCTACTTTAGGTCTTGCAAAGGGTGGGGGATACTTTGAAGAAAGTGAATGTGGATTACTTAATGGGGTTGCTCTTTGGAATAAACTAGACCAAAAATGTTATCCACTGGCAGCAGAAGAGTTCAGTTTACTCTTTGAAGAAAAGTTAGCTGGCGAAAAAGAAGAGTTGTTTACACGTAATGTCAAATTTCTTGAGTTCGATTACGAATCATACAACCCCCATAATGGCGAGACCCACGCGTTCTTGGTTGAATTTCCAGAAAGTATAGAAGTTAATTTTAAAGAAGAATATGTTGCTGTAATATCAGAAAACCCTTTAATCTTCAGGGTTCTTGGCGGGAAAATGATGCAAACAAAAGAGTTTGCATTTTTCTTTAATATAGGATATTCAATACAAGAAGAATATTTTGTGATGCAGCGTCAAGCTGATGCTTTAGTACATAGTTGCTTAGGAAGATTTGATTTGCAAGATTGTCTTGATGAAGAAAAAATAGAAACCTGGCACTTTTCTGATTGTTCAGAAGCAGAATTTAACCAAGAAGCACGCAAGGTAGCTTTTTGTGTTGAAAGCCCCTCTCAAAGTAAAGTTTTCACTTCAGAAAACACATTGGAAGATCTGCAGTACCATTTTGCGCTTGATTTCACTTCAGACGTTTTAGATGAAGAGATTCTTGTGAGTTAGGATCTGATCCTATATCTTCAATATGCACAATTCTTATAAAGAGTATTTGCACCTTTTCTTGTATATCACAGGGGTGAAATATAATGTACAAAATACCTATCCAAGAAGTCAAAGAAAAAATCGTAAGTTCAGGTAAATTATCTTCTCAGGAACTTGACGAAAAGATCAAATCTAAAATTAACGAGCTTTCGGGCCTTATTTCCGAAGAAGGCGCAGCCCACATAATTGCAAATGAGATGGGAGTGAGTGTAGCGCCAAAGGCTGGCGAGAAATTGATTGTTAAAAAGATTTACGCAGGAATGCGAAATGTGGAATGTAACGTTAAAGTTGTGCAAAAATACGAAGCACGCGAATTTTCTAAAGGTGAGAGTACTGGAAAAGTGTGCTCACTTCTTGTTGGTGATGAGAGTGGTGTTATCAGGTTTGTTTTGTGGAACGAACAAGTAGATTTGCTTGCACATGTTGCTGAAGGTGCAATCTTGCATATTAAAGATGCGTACGCGCGCGATAATAATGGACGATGCGAAATTCATTTAGGTCGTGGCGGCACATTTGATATTAATCCTGAAGGTGTGTCTGTTACGGTTGCTGAAAGGTCGTCAAGCTTTGTTCGAAAATCTATTCAAGAATTAGCGGGCGGTGAAGAAAACATAGAGATCTTAGGCACTATTGTTCAAGTCTTTGATCCACGCTTTTTTGAGGTACATCCCGAAACTGGAAAGCGAATTCAGCCAGGTGAAGATGTAACGCCTGCTCTTTCCTATGTCATGAATGTTGTGGTTGATGATGGAACAAGCAATATTCGATGTGTTCTGTGGAAAAATCAGACAAATAAACTCCTATCTACTGACGTTAATTCATTTAGCGAGTATAAAGAAAACCCACAAGGGTTTGAAGATACAAAAACTGATTTGTTAGGCGAACAAGTTAAGTTCGTTGGACGTGTGAAGAATAATGAAATGTTTAATCGGCTCGAATTTAACGTTCAGTTTGTACAAAAAGCTGATCCTGCTAAAGAAATCGCACAGTTAGAAGAAATCCAGTAAATTAATATACTTTCTATTTTTTATTTTTCTATGCTTTTTACAACACATATACTTTTGGGTATTACATTATTTTTATTATTAGCAGATTTTGTTGGCGGTTCTTTAGGCGTATTTTTCTTTGTATTACTTGGAAGTATTTTGCCAGACATAGATTCAAAAGGAAGTATTATTAATCGGTGGATGGGGATTTTTGGTACGTTTGCAGTTTTTGTAAGTAAACATAGGGGACTGTTTCATTCATTGTTGTTCTTTTTGCTTGTTTCTGGAATTCTTGGTCTTGGCTGGAACCCTTCTTTTGGTATTGCACTTCTTGTAGGCTATGCAGCCCACATCATTGGTGATGGAGTAACACCGCAGGGTGTTGCAATCCTCTATCCGTTCTCTTCTTTGAAAGTTCGCGGGCCAATTCGTGTTGGTGGACTTTTAGAAAGCGGAATTGTTGTTGTGTTGGTGGTTGTGATCGGAAAGATGTTGATTGTGTGAAGAAGGAGATTGAGTGGACCTTATGGCCTCCATGTAGTGCGGAGAAGCATGGTGTGGGAACCACGTTCTAACGCCTGTTTTTATAGAATAAAGCATAAGCAATGAAGGGGCGCTCTTCAAGCAAGTTTTTTAAGATATAAATTCTTTTAATGTTAAGGATAATCTATTGATTATGAATGATATTGATGGGCTAAAAAATAAATATCCAAAATTGATTAAAGAGATAAATATAATTGACAAAGCACATAAGAATCTAACTGATTATTTTGCTTCTATTGTAAATAAAGGATATTTTAATGCAAAGGACTTATTTTGTCAATCTGTAATCAATAGGACAAATCAGTGTATATTCTCCTCTTACTACTGTCTGTTAAATGGATATCAATTTCCTCTCTTAAATATAATGAGACAAATGATTGAAATTCATGCAGTTAATGAATATATACTGAGCGATATGGCTAATTTTGAAAAATATCTTTTTGGGAAGCATCATCATCCTGACAAGAAATTAAAGCAACTTAACGTTAGTACGATTGTAGAAAAACTGAAAAATAGTGAACCAAAAATTGTTCAAATTTATGACAACTGTTCAGAGTTATCTCATCCTAACTCTGAGTCAGTATTCTCAGCATTTAGTAGAAAGAAAGGTGAACAGAAAAAATCTAGGTTTTCCATGTCAAGTTGTAATCGTAAAATTTCTAGTGATGATGCTTATCATATTGTTAGGAATATTGGTGGTTTAGCAAATAGGATCTATCTTTCTATCCAAAAAATAAGTCCCATTGATAAGTGGATATCTATTCATAATCTTGACAAACAAAGTAAATGGAAAAAGATTTTAAAAAAAACAAAAAGAAAGACAGCCAATTGGTTTAAGAGTAGAATTAATGCTGATCGGTTTATTAATAGTGTCAAAATTGTTGTGGGGATTGGTTTAGCAGTTTCAATGGGAAATATTTATCAAAAAGCATTGAGCACAACACATCCATCCTTTTGGGCAGCTATTGTTACAATAATTCTAATCTTTATTTTGTTAATATTTGGAGGAAAACTTCTGGACATCTTATAGAAAGAACGCCCCACGTTACCAAAACCCACTGGACGCACTGGACAGGTGCGGACAGACTATATAAACTTGGTTTTCTATTATACCTTTAGCAAGTAAGAGCTTGCAACCCTCCTCACAGGGCAGTTGCCCAGTGGGTTGAAATAAAAAGCGAAAGCAACGAGGTGTACAAAAATGAAAAATGCAAAAATACAGAAATATGAACAACTAGAACCGGAAGTAATTTTGGTCTCAGACGCAAAACCATCGGGGAACTATCCGAAAAAGAAGTTTCGTGCAGGGCCAATTTCTGCAACAATTTGGGAAAATAAAGGAAAAAACGCGCAGGGCGAGGCAAACACGTTCAATACCATTTCTTTAGAGAGAGTCTATCAAGATAAAGAAGGTAATTGGAAGAGTACCAATTCTTTCAGGCTTAACGATTTGCCTAAGGCGCACGCGGTCTTACAAAGAGTCTACAATGATTTGGTTGTAAAAGAGCAAAGTTTATTTGCTTCAAAAGAATAAAAAGAGGTATAGATGAGAATGTCAACAGATGTAGAAATGAAAGGAATAAGCACATTACCAGGAGTTGGCGCTGCAACAGCAGAAAAGCTTGCAAGCGCGGGGTATCGTGATATGCTTGCAGTTGCAGTGGCGTCACCGGGCCAACTAGTAGATTCAACTGGTGTTTCAGAAGCCGTTGCGCGCAGAATGATTAACGCAGCACGCGATAGCATGAATATGGGCTTTGAAACTGGCGCTGAAGTTATGGAAAAGCGTAAGAGTGTTATAAAAATCTCAACGGGTAGCTCTAATTTCGATACTTTAATGGAAGGTGGATTTGAAACTGGTGCGATTACTGAATGTTTTGGCGAGTTTGGTTCAGGAAAAACTCAGATTGGCCACATTTTAGCAGTTCAGATGCTTAAAAATGATCCAACTGCAAGTGTTGTATATGTTGATACGGAAAATACTTTTAGACCTGAGCGAATTGTCCAGCTTGCAAACGGTATTGAATTAGATCCTCAAGAAGCACTCTCGCGCATTATTGTTGCACGTGCATATAACACGGATCACCAGATGCTACTTGCTGAAAAAGTAGAAGGGCTTATTGCCGATGAAGGTAAAAAGATCAAATTGCTAGTGGTTGATTCATTAACCGCTCATTTCAGAGCAGAATTCATTGGAAGAGGTACTTTAGCTGAAAGACAACAAAAGTTGAACCGGCACATGCACGTTTTGGGGAGACTTGCAAGTTCACATAATATGTGTGTGTATGTAACCAACCAAGTAATGTCAAAACCGGACCAGTTTTTTGGCGATCCAACCCAGGCTATAGGTGGGCATGTTGTTGCGCACGCATCAACCTTTAGAATTTACCTTCGAAAAGGTAAGAAAGGGAGCAGGGTAGCAAAATTAATCGATGCACCAAATTTAGCTGATGGTGAAGCGTGTTTTAACGTGGTTGAAGCAGGATTAGAAGATTTCTAATCTCTTTTTTCTTTTATTTTGGTTTTCTTTTGGAAACCTTTAAATACTTACTGGCAAGATAGCATTCTAAGTTATGAACACATACAAACATAAAATAAACGAGTCTTCTCTTTTCAGATGATACAACAAAAAAAGACTAGTGATAACTTTTTTCTAACAACAAGGAGGATACGAGAAATCAGAACAATTTCTGGACCCTGCACAAAAATATCGGAGGAATATATAAATGAATGATGTACCAGTAGTACAAGATGAAACATATGAAGTAACTATAACTTCAGTAGGTGATAAGGGAGACGGTATTGCAAAAATCAAAGGATTTATTGTGATTGTTCCTGGCGCAAAAAAGGGCGATTATGTCAAAATCAAAGTAACAAAAGTTCTTGAGAAGGTATCTTTTGCAAAGGTTCTTGAAAAACTGGTAAAACCTGTGAGGCCCTCAAAGTTTGTTGAAGTAAAAGCAGGTGACTTCAAGGAAGAAAAAGAAGAAGAGTACCATTCTGACATTGAAGACACTGATGATTTTGGATCTGATTTGGACGAAGATTAGTTCTTCTTATTCCACGTTAGACAACATTTAAATACATTAATTCTCTTTTTTCTTTCAGGTGAAAGGATGAAGTATGTTGCATGGTTTAAGGATTTAACAAAGAATTCTATTAATACGGCTGGTGGGAAAGGTGCAAACCTTGGCGAGATGTTTTCGTTAGGTCTTCCTGTCCCGAACGGATTTTGTGTTACAGCGCAGACCTATAAACTTTTTGTTGAACAAACCAACATTCAACACAAGATTCTTGAGCAGCTTACATCAATTGATGTTGAAAATACTGCTGCACTGCAGCAAGTTGCAAAATCTATTCAGCAACTTATCTTATCAACACCAATGCCAGAAGACATCGCTGAAGAAATACAAGAAAGTTATGAACTCTTAGGAGCTGATACTTCCAAGGCTCATGAACTTGTTGAAGCAAAAGAAGTTTTTGTTGCGGTACGATCATCAGCAACAGCTGAAGATTTGCCAACAGCATCCTTTGCAGGTCAACAAGCAACATTTTTGAATATTAAAGGGAACAAAGAAGTTGTGCGCGCTGTACAACAATGTTGGGCGTCCCTCTACACTGCTCGTGCGATCTATTATCGTGAGAAAAATAAGTTCGAGCATAGTAAAGTCTATATCTGCGCAATAGTACAACAGATGGTTGATTCTGAAAAATCTGGGATCATGTTTACGGTTAATCCTGCAACAAACACCGAACACGAAATCGTGATTGAAGCGGTGTATGGCTTGGGTGAAGCTATTGTTGGCGGTGCGGTTAATCCTAATTTGTTCATAGTTGATAAAAAAACGAATAAAATAACAAAAACTGAAGTAAAAAAGCAAGACTGGGGCTTTTTTAGGGATGAACAAGGTAAAAATATCAAGCAAGATATAGCACCTGAACAGCAGAAAATTCAAACAATTACTGATATGCAGGTACTTGAGCTCGCACGTTTGGGACGAAAGATTGAAACTCATTATGGGAGACCGCAAGATATTGAATGGGCAATTGAAAATGATACAATCATGATTGTCCAGGCACGTGCGGTCACAACGTTCAAAGAAGAAGTGCAAGAAGCTGCAGAAAAATCAGAAAGTATTGATGCACAGATCCTCATCAAAGGCGAGACGGCATCAAAAGGAGTATACTCTGGTCCAGTCCAAATAATTAATGATCCTTCTGAACTAGAGAAAATAAAGGAAGGTGATGTGCTTGTCACAAACATGACAACACCAGACATGGTTCCTGCAATGCAGAGGGCAGGTGCGATTGTAACAAACGAAGGTGGACTTACGTGTCATGCTGCAATCGTCTCGCGTGAGATGGGAACACCGTGTATAGTTGGTACAGAAAAAGCAACACAAGTTCTCAAAGAAGGACAGATAATTACGGTTGATGCAAGTTCTGGCATTGTCTATGAAGGAAAAGTTGAGCTAAAACATGCAGAAGAAACGTTAGATCTTTCAGCTAATGATATTCAAACAAAAACACATATCAAAGCAATTGTTGATATGCCCAAAACTGCTGAGCTTGCAGTTAAAGCGGGTGCCGATGGTGTTGGCCTTGCACGCTTAGAAATAATTATTGCTGAAGGGGGGATTCATCCAGCAGAGTTCATACGTTCAGGAAAAGTTCGTGAATACATTGATCTTATTAAAAAAGGCGTTGGAGAAACTGCAAAGGCGTTTGGTGAAAAACCAGTATGGGTACGTTGTTCTGATATGCGTTCAGATGAATATCGAAATCTTGTTGGTGGAGATAAAGAACCGCATGAGAGTGACCCCATGATTGGTTGGCATGCAATCAGAAGACTACTTGATGAGCCAGAGATCCTGAAAGCAGAGTTCACAGCCATCAAAGAGTTACATGATGAAGGAATAACAAATGTGGGTGTGATGATTCCGTTTGTAATTCGAGTTGAAGAAATCATCGCTGCAAAAGAGATCATGCGCGAAGTAGGGTTAGAACCCTGCAAAGATATTGCGTTTGGCATCATGGTTGAAACACCAGCAGTATGTTGGATTATGGAAGATGTGTGCAAGGAAGGAATTTCCTTTGCAAGTTTTGGTACCAATGATTTAACTCAATTAACATTGGGAATTGATCGGAATAATGGCCATATTGCAAAACTGTTTGATGAAATGCATCCAGCAGTACTTGGTGAGATTGCAAAAGTAATTGAAGTGTGCAATCGTTATGATGTTGAGACAAGCATCTGCGGACAGGCAGGCAGTAAACCTGAGATGGCACGCTTTTTAGTCAAGCATGGTATTGGAAGTATTTCGGCTAACAGGGATGCGCTTGGTGTTATTCGAAAAGCTGTTAGAAAAGCTGAAGATGAGTTGACAAATTAATTTTTTCTTGGTTTAATTGGAATCCTAGTAAACTTCTTACATTCTTGACATAAAATAATAACTTTGCCTTTCTGCACTCTTACTCTACTGTTTTTTCCAGGCATAAGGTATTTGTAACAGTGTGTACAAAACTGCCTTTTGTACTCTTTTGGCATACGCATACGAAACTTCATTGCAATTTTGCGCGCAATTTCTACGTACCTATCTGAAAGCTGAGGAGATGAGCCAAATGTTTCTTGTGCTTGGGTAAATAGTTCTGTAATGTGTTCTTTTGCGATCTCTTTTTGTTTTGATTTTGAGATTTTTGCGCGTGCCATTCTAACTTCTTAAAATAGGATTTTTATTTAATTATTTGGATAAAACATAAAAACCCCTCCTACTATTCTCTTTGTATGCCACGAGGACGTCCAACGAAAAGCCAAATTAGGCAGAACATTGTTGAAATCTTGTTTTATCTTAAATCTGGATATGGATATAACATTTCTAAAGTGTATAATGAGATATTTCCTCCCGTTTCCCAGCGAAGCATCTATTATCATTTGAGAAAAGGCATAACAACTGGCGAGATTCAAATAGAAGAAATTAAAGAAGAAAAGGGCGAGTTTTCATGGGGTCAAAAAGTTGAAAAAACATACTATTCATTAGGAAAAGAAGCCAGTATTAAAGGTAATAAAACAGTTCAGAAATATTTTGCAAAACAGAAATCTTTACTGAAGTTGTTTAGAAGATAAGATTCTTGATAAACGGAAATACTAGTGTGAATACTAATACAAACAGAAAGAATAAACTGATTTGGACGTAGCGTCTCTCACCTTTCTTTTTCCCTTTGATTCTGTGAAGTGCCAGTTGTGCCATTTTTCCACCATCAACGATTGGAAGGGGAAGAAGGTTAAAAAGGCCAATTCCTACACTTAAGATAAACAGCCATCGCATAAAGCCAGTAAGCCAATCAACAACATTATACACAACTTTTCCAATTCCATACGTGTAATATGCTTTTACTTCAACTTCATTTTGAATGCCTGTAACGCCCAAAAACGCTTTATCTTCATCATCAGGGTTAGCTGTTGTTGTCAATACATATTCGGTTCCACCATCGTCAGTTAAACTTACCTGAGCGCCGGGAGATACACAAAAAATTTCCTCACTAAACTCTTGAAAGGTTGCAGTTTCTTTTCCGTTTACTGCCATGTAGGAAGTACTTAACGGGAGATTAGCTTGCGCTGCAGGCAAATCATCTCCAATGTATGAAGCGAAACTAAACCCTGCAGGTTCAACCATCGCATTTTGCCAGGGTACAAATACTACTGTCAATAATAATAATGCAAAAAGTCCCAGTGCTATGTTTGAAAATGATCCTGCAGCTAAGATTGAGTGCTGCGCAATGTCAGGTTGTTTTGCCATTTTTTTCTCGTTAGGCTCAACAAACGCGCCAATAATTGGACCTAAGAACACTAACCCTGTATGGTGTACAGGAACGTTATATGCTCTTGCAACAATACCGTGGCTAAATTCGTGAATTACCGCAATCAAGAAAATTGCAATAAGCCAGTACCAGAATGGTAAAACACCTAATCCTGGAACATTAACACCAGGAAGAACAAGTGCAACACCATTTTCAGTGCCTTTCACAAGCAAAAGTTGTACTAGGTTAGAAATTAACATGTACGAAATAAAAATCATCCCAATAAATCCAATACCAGTTCCAACATATCCTAGAAGAATGACCCACTCTCGATACTTTTTTACAAATTTGTCCATCGCTTTGAGGCCGAACTTTGATCTGTAGAGAAAAATAATTTTTGCTTGAACAGTAAACCTCTTCCAATGAAGTGTAATCCATATAATGATCACAGCATAGAAAATAAATATGAATTTGTACTGTATAATAAAATCAATAATACTGGCCATCTACAAGAAATGCTTATCTTAGTCTATATATGTGTTTCTGTTGACAGTAAAATGTAAGAAAAAGATGGTAAAAGAAAAAAGATTATTTTTTACGTTTAATTCTAAGACGTGTTGATCCACCTTTGCCCCTGCCTTTAATTTTACCAGCAAGTACTTTGAGTGGGTTTGCTCGAATTTTACGTTTAGTTTTCTTATCAACAAAAATGTTTTTGAACAATCTTGCATCAGCTTCTGGAAATTTACCCATTGTTTATTGTGTCTCCTATTTTATTTGTTTCATAACCTTTGTTCCCATAAGCGTCCAGTATAAGACATTTTTGCCTTCGTCCAAGTCGCTTTTGAGCTCTTCAGGAATTTCTAAGTCAAATGTTTCGTAACTTTCTGTGTCCATAACGTTTGCCATATTGCCCGAAATTGACAACACTTGCGCGGTTTTCTTCTCAATGATTGGCGCTTCAACTTTATCATGCCCAGGCATAACCAAGTTTCGCTTTTTTCCATCAAGAAGGCCAACGGCCATCATGTTTACTTTTGCATGTCCATGTTTTCCTGGACGTGAAGTGGTCGTGTCTGTAACTTTACACGCTGCACCATCAATTATGATTGTATCACCTTTTTTAAGGGACCCTACACTTACTAACTTTTTCTCATACATAGTTCAAAACCACCCGATTGTTTTTACAGCTTATTCTTTTGCTGCGAGGCGGATATCTTTATCCGTTATTGTCTTTCGTCCCGCATGTTCTGCAAATTTCTTTGCTTCAGCTGAGATCTCGAGTGCTTTTTTCTCAAGGACCTCTGCTAAAACTTCCTTTGCAGGATCAGACACTCGTAATGCGCCAACATTGCGCATGATTTTGTCCATTGCGTTGTGCGAAAGAAATCTCTTGCGAGCCATAGAAGGCAAATATGGCCCTTTCTTTTTAAATATATCGAAAAATACGCGTATTTTTACAATTTCATTGATCTGAGACGTTTTACCCTTTCAGTTGTGGAAGGATGTGTAGAAAATAGTTGAACAATCCCTCCTTTCTTAAACGGGTTTGAAATAAACAGATGCGCTGTAGCTTCGGTTGTTCCCATTTGCTTTAAAGGATGATGTTTAACAGAAGCTGAAATCTTTTCTAAAGCTGAGGCTAAAGAAAAAGGATCTTTGGTTAACTTTGCACTTGTCTCGTCAGCTAAATACTCTCGGGACCGAGAAATTGCAAATTGAATAATCATTGCCATTAGAGGTGCTACAATTGCAAGAACAAGTAATTCAATAATACCAGAACCGTTTCGATCACGCCCTCCAACGCCACCAAAGATTGCCGCCCAGCGTGCCATCATTGCAATATAGGAAATAACACCTGCAATTGTTGCAGCAACTGAAGAGATGAGGATGTCTCTGTTCTTAATGTGTCCAACTTCGTGCGCAAGCACTCCTTTGAGCTCGTTTTTGTTCAAAATGTGTAAAATGCCAGTTGTTACAGCAACAACTGCATGCTGAGGGTTTCTTCCTGTTGCAAAGGCATTTGCTTGTGGAGAGTTCATTACAAAGATTTTTGGCATAGGTAGGTGCGCGTTCTGTGTAATTTCGCGTACCATTGAGTACAAATCGGCGTGTTTGGATTTGTCTGCTTCATGCGCTTTGTACATCTTAAGAACGATCTTATCTGAAAACCAGTAGGAAAAAAAGTTAATCCCTCCTGCAAACAAAAGGCCGATAATAAGGCCCAATCTTCCTCCTAGAAGTGCGCCTAACGCTAAGAAAAGTCCAGTTAAAAGTCCTAATAAAAGAACAGTTTTAATTTGATTTTTGATCATGTTCTTATTTGACAAAAAGGAGTTTAAATAGTTTGTGATAAAACTCTTACTTAAAGGCCCACGGCGCTCTTAATGGCCCCACGTATACTTTTGGTCCACCATACTAGTCAGCAGTAATATCTATAATTGTTTGATCTACCAAAAGAAATGTGTGATTTTCCAAAGAATACTTACCTTGAACAATCTTTCCTGTTCCGAGGAGTTTTTGTATGTAAAGGCTTGTAATGCCGCAATGCACGTTTGGAAATAAACCTTTGGCTTTTCGAAAAAAGAGATTTATATCTTTTATTTGGCCATATCTTTCGTACTCTTTTTGTATTCTTTCATATTCGAATTCTTTTTGTTCAAAACTTCTTCTAACTTTGAGTGCAATCTCTTTCATCTTTGATTTTTTCATCTTCTTATTAAGATAGCAAATAATATAAACCTAAAAATCTTTCTTTCTTCTTGATAGAATGGTGTTAGAACATATTTTCCCGGAAGATTGGCTCGAAAAAAAGGGACTGTATGCATTCATTTTGGGAATAGTGTACTCAATCATAGGAATTCTATTAGCATCAGTTCTGTTTCCAGGCGATCCTGCATTAGTTGCAGTTGCCTTTACTTCACTCCTCCTTTTACCTGAACTCTACAAAATATTTTCAATCGAAGAGAGGCGTGAGAGAATGGAGCAGCGAGTTTCGTTTAAAGCGCTCATTAAAGATGATTGGGATGTTGTTCGTATTTACATATTTTTATTCTTAGGAATTTTGCTTGTGTATTCTCTTTCAACTATTATGCTGCCCTCGTTTGAGACGAATACATTGTTTCGTGAGCAGTTAGAAATTAGGTTAGGGCAAGGGTTTGCGGGAAATGCAACCTTTGCAGGACTTAACTCTTCTTTGTTTTGGAGCCTTTTAAGCAATAATTTTTTGGTCCTTTTAGCGTGTTTTATCATGGCCCTTCTAACAGGGGATGGCGCAATATTTTTGATTACGTGGAACGCATCTGTGTGGGGAACAATCTTTGGGTACACTGCAAAGTCAGCAGCGTTATTTTCTGGGCAAAGTGCTTTTTATTTATTCGGACTAATTATCCTTATTGTGTTTCCACACATGATTATTGAAGGAATGAGTTATTTTTTAGCCGCCATATCAGGAAGTGTGATATCTAAGGATGTACTACTCGAACGTTTCGCATCAGACAAGTTCATGGAAGTCTTCGGATTTAACTTGTATTTGCTGCTTTTTGCCCTCCTCTTTTTATTACTTGGAGCAGGAGTAGAAACATTTGTTCTAGAACATGTGGGTGTGTATCAAGATATAATCAGGCAGAGTCTTTTGAGTCAGCCGCTTGTGTAGAAATCTATCTATGCGGCTTGCACGCAAACAAAAATCAAGAATTTTTGAGCATATCAGCCGTGGGGCTGACATGTACCGTAAAAATCGCACTGGCCCGTTCTCCATTTACATAAAGGAGTTACTTTTCGTTTGTAATCGCTTTTTTCTTCTGTCATGGAAGTATGTGCATGAATACCTTCAATATCTGCCCGGGCATTTTCTACCATTTTATCATGCACATCAAGCATCTTCAACTTATCGCGCACAAAGAATGCTCCTACTTTATTAGGAAGTTTTCCATGCCTTTCTTTATACATTAAACAATAAATGGAAAGCTGACGCAAAATGCTCTCTTTAATTTCAGAGGATGAATTGGTCTTATAGTCAATTATATGTACTTCACCATCCATAACTTGTATTGCATCAATAAACCCCCGTACATCATGGGCCTTTGATACATATTTTTCCTCACGAATCGGGGTCATTTTGTAGAACAGAGAAGGAATCGCTTCAACGCCACCACCATTCAACCGTTTAGAGAAACTTCTCTCAAAATGGTTGGCCCAATTCATAACCATAACCATACTTTCTTCAAAATAAAATTTGAGTTTATCATCAGTTAGGCCAAGCCCATTAAGTTTATCAGAATACCCTTTCCAATGGTGCATTAAGAGACGTTGTACGGCTTGCTTGAAATGTTGCCCATAACTTTCATTTGTTAGATTGTTCACATCAATATCATAGAAATCCTCCAGAACTGAATGAACAATGTTTCCTCTAACTAAATGGATCGATTGTTTTGTAGGAAGCTTTTCTACATATTGATAATAATATTTGCGCTGACACTGTTTGAATGTGTTTATAGAACTGGGAGACTCAACTCTTTTTGCCATCTATCAACTCTTTGACAAATCGTTTCTTTATATGTTTTTACCACACCTGTCCAGTGGGTCCAGACTCTTCTTACACGAAGTTTTATAAAGGAGCTGCCGCAATTTATCTTTTAAATGGCAAGACCACCTCCTCCAGAACCAGGCGTGTTACGAGTACGTATACCAAAAGGTAAAGAAATTCTTGGCATTGTTCAACGAAGGCTTGGTGGATCCCGTATGACTGTCCAATGTTTGGATGGAAAGGAGCGAATTTGTAGAATCCCTGGGCGTCTTAGAAGAGCATTATGGGTCCGTGAGCAAAATGTGGTTATTGTTGAGCCTTGGGAACTTGGTGGCGATAAGAAAGGTGATATTATCTACAAATACCGAAGTAAAGCAGAAGTAGCATTCTTAAAACGTCAAGGATACCTCAAAAATATTGAAGATGAGTTTTAAACTGGTTCTTAGAGTATAGATTCCTCACTATAGAAATGTTTAAATGCATTTTTTACGCTTATTTCTTCTATGGCAAACGGATTATCTAGATTTCTACTATCAGCAGTATTGGTGGTTGTGTTACTTATAGGGATGCTTCTTGCAACTCTTGGCTATTTTGGACTTTTATTTAAACTCGAAGTTATTGGCCTAGTTGTACTAGCATTTTTGAGCTTGATTGGACTTACCTTTTCAAGAAATAGAAGCGGGGCAGGATTCTTATTTGCAGTAGGGTTACTTGCGGCACTTAATGTTCTTCTCCTTGCATGGACTAACCATGGTATGCAATGGTTTTTGCTTGTTGTAGCAGTTCTTCTTTTGATTGTGAACATAATTCCACAGAAAAAAGGGAGCAAAACTCCAAAAGAAGAAGCACCGAAATCTCCTGCTTCTGTTCCAGAGCATAGTCAAGTGTTTGATCCAGTAGAAAAGAAAGTTGCTTCAAAGAAAACTCCTAAAAAGTCTGCAAGAAGACCGAGCGGACGATTTGTTGCAAGTAAGCGAAGCAGCCTGTACCATGTCCCGAAATGTGAATGGGCACGAAAAATCAATCCTCAGCGCAAGGTTACATTCAAAACCAAAGAAGAAGCGTGGGAGAAAGGGTACAAGGCCCACGATTGCATCAAAAATTAATCTTTCTTTTTTTCTTTAATTTCTTCTAGTATCCAATATGCAATAATCCCCAAAACACCAATTGTTATTGCACTATCAGCAACATTAAACGAGGGCCAAAACGAAGTTCCCAAAAAATCAATAACATATTTTCTAAACACTCTATCGATGGCGTTTCCAATTGTCCCTCCTAATAATAATCCGAACAGAATGTGCACAAAAGTAGGTTCTTCCTTAATTTTTGGATAAAAATAGATAATTGCTCCAATGACAATAAGAGAAATAAGTGCAAGTAAACCTGTGCTGCTTTTTAGGATACCAAACGCCGCGCCCGTGTTTTCTGTGTATTGTATATGAAAGAAAAGGAATGAGAGGAGCGGTTTTGCATTTTTAACAAGATATTTTGTTACTTGATCTACACCAACAACAAGCAAAGTTGTAAAGAAAAACAAGTAGAACTTTCTTGCATGCTTCATTGCTACCACAAATGACTTGTTTCTTTCTGTTTTTGTTGTTCAGCACCAGCGATTTGTTCAATTCGTGCAACTCTTTGGTCCAATGATTGGAGTAACGCTTTAATTGTATCAAGCTTACTTGAAAGAAGTTCAATTTCTGTTTTATTTACACCTGAACCTGGTTCTGCTCGCTCCTGACCAAACGAGGGTGGACTTGGCCGAGCTGCTTGTGCTCGTGGTTTTTGTCCAAACGAAGAAGAGGGAGAATCCATAACTGAAGGCCCAAGGCCCAGATCATCTTTTGGAACTGACCCTGGAAGGTTCGCTGAGCTTGATGTTAACTCATCAAAATCAAACGTATCGTGCTTTTTCCAAAATTTAAGTTTGTCTAACATGTGTACAGAGGAACTAATGTTTTAGAATTTTAAAAGCTTTGGGTTTTATCCCCTCACTTCACGTATCTTTTTCAATAACTCGTCAGCTTTGTTCTTAGTTTCGGGTATTGCAAGGGGCGAACCACCCCCGTGCCATGTAAAGCGAGGCCTCATCTGCACAGGAAAAAGTGTTTCATTCGTATCATCAAACAACACTGCAGCACCTTTCACGCGAGGAAGCATGTTAATTTCTTCATCCAACCCCCGTCTCATATAACTCTGCATTAATGACCCAAGGGCTTCAATGTCCATTTTTGATGTGAGCCTATGCGCAATCACGGTATCACTCTGGGTCATCACATCAGTGTGAATCTTTGCAGGCTGTTGTGTTACGAGCATTAAACTAATGCCTGGCTGGCGTCCTTCTCTAAGAATCGTTACAAGAGGTTCTGTTGCAGCCGTTTTTCCTTCACGTGGCAAAAGTTCATGAGCCTCATCAAGTGCGATCCACACAAGAGGTTCATCCATTTTTTGTGTAGTATCTTTTGAAAAATAATGCATGGCAGCATCCACAGATTTGTACTCCTCAGTTTTACGTGCAAGCATTCGTTGTTTGAAGAGTGTTCGAGAAATAATTCCTACTACAAGACCCTTAATGTCCCAGCCTGATGCGAGTGTTGCATATGGACTTACATCGAGTACTGTAACTTGGCCTGACGAGACAATATCTTTAAGTGGTGTACCGTCGCGCGAAAAGATTTCCCAATCACGTGCTTTTTGAAGCTGGTTTGCAACAACTGATTTGGTTACATGATCACTTTCAGGATCTTTTTGTACAAGTTCGATGAGCTCGTCCATGCTATAATTATATTCTTGTACCTTTCCATCGTGTGTTGTGATCGTTTTTTTCTGCAGCTGTTGTACAATCTTTGAGAGTAAAACTCCTGCAGCGGTGTTTGCTTCAATCTTAAAGACGTTACTCCAATCCTCAGGGCCAACATCGCGTGGTCTAATAGAAAAAGGAAAATCTGTAGGAATTCCTTCTTTTTTATATTTGTAGTAGAACCCTTTTGGCGTGTAGATCTTTACATCAAGTCCGTGCGGGTCAAACCCCCACTCTTTTACCAGGGATGCGGACTGAAAATTGGGGTATTTCATGGTCCAATAAATTCCCATGGTGTCTAGTAGAATAATTGAAAGATTTTGTTTTACGTCCGGCTCAAGATTTGCCATTCCTTCAGCAATA
This sequence comes from uncultured Methanosarcinales archaeon, assembly GCA_964498285.1. Classification (GTDB taxonomy): domain Archaea; phylum Nanobdellota; class Nanobdellia; order Woesearchaeales; family GW2011-AR9; genus CAZCGN01. The sequence goes on along the minus strand of CAZCGN010000001.1, from coordinate 399,552 downwards.
GAACCCATAGTGTACGATTTGCCTGATCCTCTTTTCCCAACAATGAAAACGACGTGCGCTCCAGCCACATCCAAGAAAATAGGGTTTGAAAGAGACGTTGTCTGGCCCATAGTAACGTACTGTTTACCGATCATAACAGTACCTTTAGTGCCGTACTTTTCTATGTCTTTTTTACTTCTGCCAATAACAATATCAAAGGTCATACCAGGGGCGAAGTTAAAGAAGCATAAAAGAGTTTTGGTGAAGGAAATTCAAAAAACCAGTGAGAAAGTTAAAAAATTAAACTAAAAAAGAAAAAAAAAGCTCATAGTTGAGCGTCTGTTAAAATCGAAACTCTGCCTGAACGAACAGTTGCTTTTGAGCCGACAATGTATTTAATTCCAACTCTTTCAGCTAGGCCCACAAGCTCTTTATCATCAACTGATCCATCTAGTGCAAGTGCATGCATGCCTGTTTTCAAACTTTTCACAGTGCTTTTAAGCTCGCTTAAAGGAACTTTTCCAAGAACGTTGAGTTTTGCATCAAAAATACATGCGCCGCGTGTTCCAAACAAGCTTTCAAGTGTTTCTTTAAACTTCTTTTTCTCAGCTTCACTTACACTTGCTCGAGGAGCTGCTCGCACAGCAGGACGTTGCGCGGAAGGTGCCGGTCTTCGCCCATTATTTTGAGGACTCACTTTCCCACGAGTGGTGTTGTATCCACTTTGTCTTCGCCCAGAGCCTCTCTCATTACGTCCAATAACCTTCTTTACAAGAGTTTTATCTTTGTTAATGAGTTCGCCATCTTTGGTGATTCCTAAATCAAGCTTTGCTTGTTCTGCAGTGATTCTTCCACGAAGAGCTTTATGAATCTCTTTTTTGGTCAGTTCTTCAACTTCTTTTCCATCAGGTGCTCGAGAAACATAATCAATGTCTGCAACAGATACGAGCTCGCGAATGTTTAAAATTCCGCCCCGATCTCCATCAACAAACACAATAGAGCCTTTCTTACGTGTAAGTTCAATTAATGTTCGTGGAACTGAACTTCCTTCCATGGAAATCACATTTTTAAACCCATGTTTAAGGAGAGTAAGTACGTCTGCTCTTCCTTCAACAATTATAATTTCATCACTTTCTTCAAGTGCAGGTCCGCAAGGTAACTTTTCTCTGCCGAACGTTCCGATTTCCATCATTCGAACAGATTTAGAAACTTCTTCGGCAATTTCTTGCGAGTCTGGTAGTGTATTTTGTGTTAAGTTTTTGAGCAGAGCTTTTGCTCTATCAATTACGAACTGTCTTTTACTCACTCGAACATCTTCAATACTTTTGATTGCAACCTTTGAGTTACATGGACCAATCCGTTGGATAATTTCCATTGCTGCTGCAATGATTGCTGTTTCAGTCTTATCAAGAGAACTCGGGATCATAATCTCTCCAGAAGTTTTCCCACCAGATGTTTTAAGTGAAACTTCAATTCTTCCGATTTTTCCACTTCGTTGTAACTCTCTAAGTTCTAAATCGTTTCCGAGCAATCCTTCAGTTTGTCCGAAGACTGCTCCAACGACATCGGGCCTATCTACGATCCCGTCAATGTTAATTGTTGCATGAACAATATATTTTGATGCTATTGGGCTAATTTTTGCCATTTTTTCTTCCCCCGCACATACGTGCTTTGTAGTTATGTGTTTGGTAAAAACAGCTTCAAGAAACATTACTCGCACCTAACGTGTACAGCTTTTCTGACTGCGTTGCGAACCACTCCTTTGGTTCTTGTACATGTCGGTGATCTAACCACCAAAAACTACGGTGATTACGCTTAAGTTAATGTAAATGTAATCTTGAGGCTTTATCTTTTACGCCTGTGTTCTTTCAAAAGATGTGTCAAATCCTTTGCGCTTTTTCATATTGTAAATTTGATAAATGAATATGAAGCCCTGCAACTAACCCCTGTTATCATCGCTTGGCTTTGCCGTAAGCTCCCCTAGGTACTCTCAAGTGAGGGCATTTTTCAACTAAAGTTGCAACTATATAAACTCTTCGCTTATTTTTTCAAATTTTTATAAAATAAGCATAAATTTGGCCCTGATTTTGATTTAAAGAGTAAAAAGAAACCTCAGTTAACCGAAGTTAACTGAGGAAAAGAGGTGGTTTTGGGTGTTATGACTACTGGTTGGGGGTGCTCGTATATAAATGTTTCTATTCTGTAGTCACTGGAACGTGGTAAACTAGTCATCTGCATAGTTTTTTAAAGAAAATTCTCTTTTATTTACTAATGGCCACATTAACGTACCAAGAGCGTTTTAGAACAGAGAAGGGTGTATTTGACCAGTTCACCAAGCGAACGCTCTTTAAGTTAAGTACACAAGGGCACTTTGATGAACTTTTGAGTCCTTTATTTGTAGGTAAAGAGAGTAATGTCTTTATTGCGCGCAAGGGACTTGGAAAGGTTATTGTGAAAATTTATCGTATTCAGACGTGTGATTTTAATCAAATGTATAAGTATATTAGGCAAGATTCGCGGTATGATAAGCTCAAAAAAAGAAGGCGAGAGATCATTTTTGCCTGGACCCAACGAGAGTTCAAGAATCTTCATAAAGCAGCATCCGAGGGAGTTTACGCGCCAAAACCGATTGCAGTTCTTAATAATGTGCTCGTTGAAGAAATGATTGGAACAAAAGAACCTGCACCTCAATTAAAAAACAGCCTGATTAAAGATCCTGCAAAATGTATTGCAACCATTATTACGCAAATAAAGAAATTATATCAAAAAGCAGGTCTTGTTCACGGTGATCTTTCAGCGTTCAATATCTTGTATGATGGAAAAAAGCCAGTTCTTATTGATTTCTCACAAAGTACTCTTGCTAAAAGTCAAAACGCACATGAACTTCTCAAACGCGACCTGCATAATATTGCAACATTTGCAAAAAAAATTGGCGTTATTCTTGATGAGCAGAAGCTTTTTAAACAGGTAACAGAATAAATTAGTCGAATGACACCAGAAGAAAGCATGAGTGGAGCTGATGAGTTCTCGTATGATGTAAAGATTCCCCATGAGCGTATTGCTATTCTTATTGGTAAAGAGGGTGCAACAAAAAACCGAATAGAAAAAGAATCTTGCTGTTCTTTAGATATCTCAACTGAAGGAAATGTAAATATTGTTGGGACTGATGCCATTAAATTGTATGCAACACGCGAAATTGTCCGTGCAATAGGTCGAGGGTTCAACCCAAACATTGCACTCCAGTTACTTAAAGTGGATGTTGTCTTAGAAATAATTAGTCTTAAAGATGTTGTAGGGAAATCAAAAAGTTCGATCGAAAGATTGAAGGGGCGAATCATTGGCCAAGCAGGAAAATCCCGCGCTCAACTTGAAGAGTTTACAGGAACTTCAATTTCAGTGTATGGAAAAACCGTTTCCATTATTGGTGAGGCTATGGCTGTAACCTTAGCCCATCAGGCAGTGAGCATGCTTTTGGGTGGTGCTATGCACAAAACAGTGTTTAAATTCTTAGAAAAGCGCCGTAAAGAAAATGAAATAGCTGAAGGTGTTGTGCGATTAGTAAAAGAAAGTTAATGAAAAGACTTTCTACTATTTAATTATCATTGTATTTGAGCTCATATGTTCTTTTATAGTTAGATACTCTCTTCATGTTTTTGATGGTTAGTAGGTTACATCTTTCAACATGTGTTCTAATACCTGATATCAGATATAAAAGTGATTCCGAACGCAGGTTAGTTGATCATTTCATTAGTGCGTATTATGTGATGAACCAGAGAGGTCTTCAAGTAAGACTTTCTGTAGAAGTAGAATCGGATGATACCTTACAAATTAGGCCTCAAGAGGGTTTTTTGTACTTCTTTCCCCGGAATGATTTTTTAGGAAAAAGAGAAGTTATTTATCAAGGAAGAATGGCAACAGTTCGAATTGAAGCGCCATCTTTCGCAAAGCCACATCCATCAATTGACGCTGTTCTTAGAAATGGTTCGGCTGCATCAACAGAGTATGGCGTATCTATGCCAGAAACACGTTTTTGGAACTATCACGTTTTTCGAGGGAGAAGTGACATTGGCACAAGATTAGTGACTCATGTTGACAGGATGGATTTTAGATTGTGTTCACAATCTCTATAAAAATAACAATTCTACACCCTAAATGTTTATTAAAGAATCTTTTTGAAGAATCAATGTGAAAATTATAAAGGATGTAGAATTGGCAGGCATGCGTTTTATGCACGATGCAGCAAAGATACATCGAGCAGATCCGGCGTTAGTTAGTGGAATTTTCTTTCCTCAAACAAAGCATGATGTCGTCCGACTTCTTGAACATAGTGTAGCCACTAATACTCTAGTAACTGTTCGCGGTGCTGGTTCAGGGTTGACAAGCGCGTGCGTTCCAACCCATGGTGGAAGGGTAATGTGTCTTGAAGAAATGTTACGTGTCAGACCAAGGCGAGGATATCAGACGTTAGACCATCGTGTAGATCGTGGAACCGTAAGAGTAGTTCTTCATAAAAGACGTAACCATCTTCGTTTGGCTCCAGGAGTTCAAATGGGAACCCTTGATACTCTCTTAGCTTCAAAAAGACTTTGGTTGCCACCAGATGCAACCTACCGTGGGGCGCTAGCTGGGGGGAATGTTGCAACAAACGCCTCAGGTGCAAGAACATTTGGATTTGGTACAATGCGGGATTATGTTTCGTACCTCCATACGATATTGCCAAATGGAGAATCTTTACGGCTGCATCGTGGGGATAATATCTCTAGAGACGGGATACTTACTTTCAAAACAGATGAAAGGACAGAATACAGAATACCAATTCCTTCCTCTAAAAGGCCACATGTGTTTAAGAACACGGCTGCTGGAATGTACTCGGGCGAGGGGATGGATTTAATTGATTTACTTATTGGCTCAGAAGGAATCGTTGGAACTTTTGTAGAGATAGGATTAGACCTTTTAGAGTATCGTAAAATTGAAACAGGTTTATTTTTCTTCGAAAGTGATGATGGCGCGCTTGATTTTGTGGACTCAATGCGAATGTTTAGGGCAAGCAGAGGAGTATATTCTAGAGATCCTTTGATTAATTTCCAAGGAATCGCATCATTAGAATATTATGATGAAGGAGCGCTTAGACTTGCAAGAGGCAGGGCAAGTGTGCCTGCTAGTGCGCGTGCTGCAGTTCAGTATGAGTTTTTCAAAGATGATTTTCCTACAATGGAACGATTATTTGGATCCTTTCCTTACGGTGATAAGGAAGGCTGGTGTTTGGTTGGAGATACACTTCGTCAGTTTAGAGAAAGCGTTCCCACGAGACTTAATGAAATGGTGTGGAAAAAGATGGGGACGGATGCAAGTGTTCCCGTAGAACATTATCGCGAAATGCATGCATATCTTAGAGAAAAACAGCGTGAATTTGCAGCAGAATGCGGAAGAGATGATGTTACAAGCGCTAAGTGGGGACACATAGGTGATTGTCATGTTCACCTTAATTTCATTGCAACAAATGAGAGAGAATATGCTGTTGCGCAAAGGTTGTATGGACAGATTGCTCAAAAAGCAGCAGAGCTTGGTGGTACGGTTAGCTCTGAACACAATGTTGGGAAGAAAGGCGCCTTAATTGATGGAAAAGAAGTTCCACTTCTTCAAATTGAGGCTGGCGGAGAAGATATAATCCTGCGTGAAATTGCACGAGTAAAAGGAAATTTCGATCCAAGATTTTTAGCTAACAGGGGCAATCTTGTACCATACAAAATGGCCAAAGAGTTTGGTTTTGCAGCATAAGCTTCTATAAATAAACCCACCAAAACTCTTATAAAGCTCACTTTTCGTTTCGTTTTGCATGACTAAGAAGACTGCACAAGAGCTTGCAAAAAAACATCGTGACATCTCTATTGCAGAATTCTTTGAAAAAAACAGGCATCTTCTTGGATTTGATAACCCGCGAAGATCACTTCTCACTACCATAAAAGAAGGTGTTGATAACGCGCTTGATGCGTGTGAAGAAGCACGAATCTTGCCTGAAATTAATGTTGAAATTATTCAATTGGGCGAAACACGCTTCAAAGTTATCATGGAAGATAATGGGCCTGGAATTATTGAAAAACAGATCCCTAAGATTTTTGCAAAGTTGCTCTACGGTTCTAAATTCCACAAATTAGCCCAAACACGAGGTCAACAAGGGATCGGAATTTCAGCGGCTGTTTTGTACGGGCAACTTACAACTGGAAAGCCAGCAGTGATAACTTCTAAAACTGGCAAGAACAAAAAGGCACATGTTGTCAAATTAAAGATTGATACACAAACTAATCAACCTAAGACAACGCATGCTGAGGAAGTTGAGTGGGAAGAAAAAGAACACGGAACACGAATTGAAATTGATATGGAAGGAAGTTATATGAAAGGTAGGCAAAGTGTTGATGAATATCTTAAAGAAACAGCAATTGTCAACCCACATTGTACCATAATCTATACTAATCCTGAAGCAAATCAAATTATTTTTCCTCGGGCAACAAATGATCTGCCTCCAGAAGCGCAAGAAATTAAGCCGCATCCGTACGGAGTTGAACTTGGAATGCTCATAAAAATGTTGTATGGATCGCAAGCAAAAACTCTTCAACAATTCTTAACAACAGAATTCGTTCGTGTAGGTTCCGGTACTGCAAAAACAATTTGTGAGAATGCTGCACTTTTACCCAAAACAAAACCAAAGAAAGTGACGCGTGAGATGGCAGAACAACTCATGCGAGGAATTCAAAAAACAAAAATTATTGCGCCACCAACAGATTGTATTTCGCCAATAACTTCTGACTTACTTGAAAAAGGTCTTCGAAAAGAAATTAATGCAGAATTCTACTGTTCAGCAACACGCCCGCCCGCGGTCTATCGTGGGAACCCATTTATTATTGAAGCCGCTCTAGCGTATGGTGGTGAGCAAAAGGGAGATAGTTCTATTCGTGTAATGCGATTTGCAAACAGAGTGCCCTTATTGTACCAGCAGGGCGCGTGTGCGATCACAAAGTCTATTCAACAGAACTCATGGCGTAGCTATGGCCTTCAACAATCACGTAATGCATTACCAGTTGGTCCAGCAACAATTGTTGTGCACATGGCATCAGTTTGGGTACCGTTCACATCAGAAAGTAAAGAAGCTCTTGCTCACTATGAAGAAATCATGAAAGAAGTAAAACTTGCTCTTCAAGAATGTGGGCGAAAGTTAGCATCGTTTGTGAACAAAAAGAAACGCATTAAAGATGAAGCAAAGAAGCGAAGTTATATTGAAAAGTACATTCCGCACGTTGCCGATGCTCTTAAAGAGATTTTGGGAATCCCTGACATTAAAGCAAAAAAAGTAGAAGATAACTTAGCAGATATTCTCGAACACACCCGAGGCGAGCTTGAAGAGATAAAAGTGGATAACCCTGATTATGATCCTGAGCTTGCAAAAATTGGCAAAGAAGAAGAGAAAAAAGATCAGGATGAAAAAAAGGAAGAGAGTAAGAATGATTCAAACAAGAAAAAAAAGGAGAAACAATCAACGTTAGTATAACTCAATGGCATCTAAAAAAGAAACGAACGTTGTAGCAAAAATAAAGGATGTTGCAAATAATATTTACAAAAAGATAACTCTTCTGGAAAAACCAGAATTAGAAATGCCAATTCGGTCATTAAGTAATGTTGCATACAATGAAAAAGATGGTTATTTCAAGATCTTAAGTAAGAAAAAACAGAGAACACTTACCGCATCAACCATCAAAACGTTCGCGCAAACACTTCGCATGATGAGTCTTTCCAAAAATCTTATCGAAACACAAGATATTGCAACAAAAAGGGAAGCATATTATGTTTCAAAGAACTGGGGGGATGCTCGGTTTTCTGAACAACCTGAATCTGATGGTGTAATGGATGATATTGAAGCGATGATGATGGTTAATCGCGAGCAGATCGGGTTTGTGCCAGAAGAGAAAGGTGGAGCTGTAGCTGGGGAGTTAGTAGTTATTGATAAAGATCAAGATACAGGTAAGAATTTAGAGATTGATTGTACCAAATTTGGCTCTGGTGCGTACTCTGTTCCTTCATCAGTTGAACATCTTTCGTTTAAAACGAAAGCAAAGTTTGTGTTGGCGATTGAAACTTCAGGTATGTTTGAAAGGCTGAACAAACACAAATATTGGAAGAAAGCAAACTGTATATTAATTTCGATGGGTGGAGTTCCCACACGTGCCTGTCGAAGGTTTATTCGAAAATTAGCAGATGAACAAAAATTACCAGTGTATGTATTCACAGATGGCGACCCGTATGGATTTGGCTCAATTTACAGAACACTTAAAGTTGGATCAGGTAACGCAGCGCACATTAACGAATTTTTTTGTGTACCCCAAGCACAGTTTATTGGAATAACCCCACAAGATATTGAGGATTATAAGTTGCCAACACATCCTCTTAAGGATGTTGATGTCAAGAAAATCAAAGATTTAATTAAGAATGACCCATTCATTAAACATCATAAACCATGGCAAAAAGCCTTGGTTAAAATGGGGAAGATGAAAGTGAGAGCAGAGCAGCAAGCGCTCGCAAAGCACGGGTTGAATTATGTTGTTGATACATACTTGCCTGAAAAAATAAAAAACAAAAAGACGTGGTTACCATGAAACGAACAATTATGATGATATTTGTACTAAGTATTGCAGCATTGGTGATAGGATGCGGGGGAACAACAATGGAAAATACAGCAGTATTTGAAACATCGATGGGAACATTTGAATTAGAGTTATTTACTAAAGATATGCCAATTACAGCAGGCAATTTTATCAAACTAGCACAAGATGGATTTTATGATGGCCAGAGGTTTCATAGAGTTATTGCAAACTTTATGATTCAAGGTGGAGATCCTTTATCAAAAGATGTTAATCAAAGACAAAGATGGGGCACCGGTGGTCCCGGCTATGCTATTGAAGATGAGTTTGTTGAGGGGTTATCGAATGTTCGTGGGACAATATCTATGGCAAATTCAGGACCACAAAGTGGTGGATCACAATTTTTCATCAACGTTGTTGATAACACATTTTTAGATTGGGACAAGCAGCCGAGTCAAAGCAAACATCCTGTGTTTGGGAAAGTTGTTTCAGGCATGGATGTTGTGGATGTAATTGTTAATGTTCCAACACGGGCAGGGGATCAGCCAGCTGAAGATGTTATCATTGAGAAAGTTATGATTAAGTGATTAGTCATACTCATTATACTTTTTATGTAGGCCCTTAACCTTATCGGCAGGATACTTTTCATTATTTTTTCTCATTTTTTTCTCAATAGCCCTACTTAAATCAATATTGTAAAGCTGCGCAAGTCTAATGGGAAAGTATACAACGTCAGCTAGTTCATCTTCTATCTCTTCTCGTTTCTTTTCGTTTTTGAACAATTCATCAACCTCTTTGCGTGTTTTCCATCGAAAAATTTCTAGAAGCTCACTTGCTTCAATTGAAAGTGCCACTGCAAGTTCTTTTGCATTATGAAACTGGTCCCAATCACGCTCTTCACAAAATGTTTTAATCTTTTCTTTGAGGTGGGCTATTGTTATAGTATGATCACCATTTTTTTCTTTGGTAAGAAATTCTAAAAGATCTTTGAAATTCTTTTCACGATATCCCCATCGCATACCTTCTTGGGCTGTTGTTTGCGCAAGCGTTCTCGTAAGGCCATGAGGAATGAATATTGCATTGAATCCACCGCCCATAGGATGATTGGTGGGACCAATCCAGTCTGGTGCGCCAGGCAAAAATGCTTCGCTGTGTGCCATAACACCTTCTACTACATGCGTGAAGGTCTTCATTATAGTACCATCAAAATATGTAACGGCCGAACTTAATTTTGCACTACGATCACCAGCTTTTTCAAGCATTTTAAGGGTGCCAGAACGTCCATGTTCACGTAGAAACGCTTTTGATCGTAGTCCAGGAAGATTCCCGAGTGCTTTAATTTGGGTAATAGAGTCTTCAGTTATGATTGGTACTTGGAATTTCTCAAATAGATGCCTTGCACCGTTCTCTGCGATTTCCTGGGGAGTTGTTCCAATTTCTTCATAGTCTGTATCTTCACCATAGATGCTTTTAAGAGAGACTATTTGGAAGTTAGAACCAAGATGTTCACACACAAATCTGAACTGGCCTAATTTTGCAGGATTTGCTGTAGCAAATAAAATTCGTTGTGTCATCAGAACTAGGAGGGATAAATGAGATATATAAATTCTTTAGTGATCCTGGGTAGAAATATTTAAAAGCCCAACTTTGGTTTTGTACCCTGAATGGGCCTGTAGCATAGTCTGGATACGAGCAAGTTCCTTGCTGGACTTGTCTGTTGGACAAATAATGCGACGGCCTTCTATACGAGAAGACAAGTCTTCTGGACCCTTCTCGCGAAGGGAGCCGTAGACCGTGGGTTCGAATCCCTCCAGGCCCATTTACCTCTTTTTACAATGGAAATCGAAGCGAAAGTTAGGATTAAGGACATCGATGCAATCAAACTAGAACTTCGAAAATTAGGAGCTATTTTTTCTCACTTAGAAATCCAGGAAGATATGTATTTTAAAAAGAAAGGCGCTGAAATGAAGGAAGGATCTTTTCCTTTAAGAATTCGCAAAACACCGACCAAAACAGCATTAACGTTCAAAGCTTTGACTGATGTTGATGGTGCGTGGCGCGAGCACGAAACCCATGTAAGTAATCATGGTGAAACACGAAATATTCTTGAAAATGTTGGATATGAAAGAGGTTTTGAAATTCATAAAGAACGTGAGCATGGCGTGCTTGGTGACATTAATCTATGTATTGATACTATCAAAAATCTTGGCACATTTTTAGAGCTAGAAGTCATTACTGGTGATGTTACATTGGGCAAACAAAAGATTGTTGATCTTTTAACAAAGTTAGGCTTTTCTGAAAAGGATATTATCCATAAAGGCTACCTCACACTTTTTGATCCTTCTGATCTTCTGTGATTATTCTTAGCCCAAAAAGTATATAAAGCGTGTCTTGTGTGAGAGATCTTACGCGTCCGTGGCAAAGCGGCTAATGCAGTCCCCTGCAGAGGGACGGATCGAGGGTTCGAGTCCCTCCGGGCGCTTATTTTACTCAAATGGCGCTAACAAGAGAGGTTGTTGAAAAAAACTTTCCGAAACTTTTTTGGATGAACATTTTCTTGAGTATGTTTACATTAACCCCAGTAACCACTCTTTTCTATTTGCACAGGGGCCTTAGTTACACTGAAATTTTCATATTAGCTATGGTATTTGGTGTCGGCAAAATACTTTTCGAGGTTCCAACAGGAATGCTCGCAGATAAAATTGGACGTAAATGGTCTCTTATTTTAGGAATTCTCACGTTTCTTGTCCATTACATAATCTACTTTTTTGCGCATGGACTATTTGAGATGATAATTGGTTTTCTAGTGATGGTGTTAGGAGTAACTTTCATCTCTGGAACGGTTGAGGCGTTTGTGTACGATTCTTTGAAATTTTGTAAAAGGGTTAAAGATATGAAAAAAGAGTATGGAAAATATCTATCTGCAAAAACAATCCCTTCATTTTTTATTCCATTTATTGCAGCATGGCTCGCTCAAGATTTGCTTAACTGGCAGTTTCAACTTCTTATTTCAATTTCAATTATAGCAAGTATTATTGGCCTTGTAATTGCGCTAACACTTAAGGAACCAGAGCATGAGGCAAAAGAAAAACCAAGCTCTTTTGCCCTTTTATCGCGAAGCGTTTTTCTGTTCAAAACAAATATTGATTTTAGACGTATTTTCTTTAATGAGGCCCTGATTCTAGCACCTTTCCAAATATTTTGGCGTATTTGGCAGCCATACTTAACAGACCTTGCAACCCCTGTAATTCTGTTAGGTGTAATTGTTGCAACCCACAATATAGCAACGTTCTTTTTTCAACGACACGCACATGCTCTCGAAGAAAAATTTGGAATGGAGCGCCTTATTTTTGTAACATCAGCTCTTCCTTTTGTCGGATACCTTTTGCTTCTTTTCACACGAAACATGTACGTAGCCATTTTTGGAATTTATCTAATTTTTATTTTTACAGTTGGTCGAAGACCCCTCATATCAGATTATCTGAATTCGCACATCTCATCTGATAAACGTGCAACGGCTCTTTCTATGCTTAATATGCTTCAAGGCCTATTTCAGCTTGTTTTATTTGGAATAGTTGCATATATCACAATATATTCAGATTTCATAGGGTTGTATGTTGCAGCAGGCCTCGTGTTCCTTGGACTTCTCTTCTTCAGGTTAAATGGTGGGCATGTAGCCAAAAATCGGGCGTAATATTCTTCTTTAACATATATGGCCAAGTTGCTAAATGTTAAAATAGTCCTTTTTCCTCTTTTCTGGCATGAAATACATTTTCATTTATTTGGTAGTAATTATACTTTCACTTTCATTTGTTCTTGCTGATCCAATATTAACTTCTGATAGATCAATTCCAGAAAACTTTGAGTGTAGTAAAAAGATAGCAAAAAACAAGGAGTTTATTGCCAATGCAACGTTTATTCATGTTGGCTTGGTGTGCCCACACAACGCTGAGCTTCTGTTGTACGAACTTCGAGAGAATACTATTTTTACACCGTTTAATTTTATTGATAAATCATATGTTCTTAATGGAGAATTAGTTGATTTCATGAATTTTGAGATAGGTATGAAATACTATTATGAATGCCATACCTGTAAGGATCCTCAAACTAATAGGGCCCCTCAAATAAATGCACAAAATATGAACGTTCTTGAAACAGAAAAGATTGTACTTGATGCAAGTTGTTCTGATGAAGAGGGCGACACCACTCAATTGGTGTATTCAGGATGGATGGATGGTGATGAATATACAACTACTTTTCAGGATGCAGGAATTCATACAGTCACATTAACCTGCTCTGATGATTTTGGAGCAGAAGCAAGAAAGGATATTCACATCACTGTTCGTGATAATAACCGGCCTCCACAAATAACGAATGTTCAGAATTTAGAATAGTTCAACCAACAACTTCTTAAATTGGGCTTCTCTTTCCTATCGCTATGCCGAAAAAGAATATCTCCTCAGTAGAAGTAGCTGCACTTGTTAATGAACTCTCTTTTTTGAAGAACGGGAAAGTCTCTCAAATCTATCATCTAAATAAAAAGGAGTTTTTACTGCAACTGCACGCACGAGGTCAAGGAAAACAACTTCTTAAAATTGTTTCAGGCAAATGGCTTCATTTAACTAACACGAAAGATACGCCACTTCAGCCCACAGGAATGTGCATGCTTATGCGAAAACATCTTTCGAATGCTTCGATTAAAGAGATCTATCAGAAAGATAGTGAAAGGATTATTGTCTTTACCTTTGCAAAAGAAAAAGAGTTTCATTTAATAGTTGAACTTTTCTCTAAAGGAAATGTTATCTTTACAGATGAGAATTGGAAGATTTTAGGCACTTTACATTTGCAGCGTCTTGCGAGCAGAAAAGTTCTTGCAAAACAGAAATACGAGTTTCCACAACTAGGATTTGATTGGAAACATGTTGAAATTAAAGCGTTTAGGGATGTTATAAAACAATCTGAGAAAAAAAATCTGGCAACTGCTCTAGCTACAGAGTGTGGGTTTGGTGGGGTGTATGCTAAAGAGATTTGCTTGCGAGCTCAGGTTGACTCACAAAAGCTTCCTAAAGATGTGGGAAATTCTGAAATGAAAGAGCTGTTTACCGCTCTTAAATCTCTTAGAGAAGAAGTCAAATCTCCCTCGGGGTATGAATACGAGGATGAGATGAGTCCCATACTGTTTGCTCACAAAAAACATACAAAAAAGACAGAGACTTACTCTGAGCTACTTGATGCCCTTATTGTTGATGTAAAACCATCGCCATATGAGCAGAAAATCTTGCAGATGAAAAAAATTATTGAAAAGCAGGAACTTTCGCGAGTTGAAATAGAGAAAAATATTGAAAGTAATACTAAGATTGCAGAGTTAATTTACAATCATTATGTTCCATTAGGTAAATTATTAAAAGTGGTAGATGAGTTGAAAAAGACGAAAACTTGGCAAGAGATTAAAACTGAACTTGCAAAGGAAAAAAAGATAACCTCGATTAATTTAAAGCAGAAAAAGGTTGTTATTGATTTATAGATCATGTCTTTAAAACTTATTACACTTGTAGGAAAACCAGGCAGTGGTACGACAACAGCTGCTCGATCAATCACTCAACAGTATCGTGGAGAAATAGTTTCTACGAGCGAACTTCTCAATGCAAGAATCAAAGAGCGAGATGGCCTTGAGCGCGAAAGTACTCGTCAAGAAAGAATTGATTTGGGTTTAGAGCTTGGCGATGAAGGAATAGTTGATTTAGTGTACAGCATTGCAGATAGTGGATTATATGTTCTTGATCGGGCTCTTTATACTCCTCAGGTTGAAGCTTTTTGGCAGAGAGGAAGTTTGATAGTTCTTGTTGGGGCACCAAAAAGTGTGTGTGTTGAGAGAATGCTTGAAACATGGAACACTCCTGCAAGAACAAAAGAAGGGTTTACTGGTGTAAGAGACCACGATTTTCCTTTAGCAAGGAAAGCATATGAAAAGGATGGTACAGACGTTTTGCGTGTTCACCAAACGTTAGCTGACCACACCCACGAAACGCATAGGCGCTGGTTTCGAACAGATGTGCCTCTTCAAAGGAAGATCGAAACGTATCTACAAGAACCGCTTGATCGTACTTCTTCTAGAAATCCTGCAGAACCTATGGTCTGGATGGGGTAATTCTAAAACAAAAATATATAAACTTCTATCTCTCTTTCTTTTTCTTATGGCACATACCGTGACACCTTGGGAAGTGAAAGGCAATATTGATTATGATAAGCTTATCAAAGATTTTGGTCTTAAACCATTAAAAAATCTTCCAAAGGTGTTCTTACAAGAACCTTTATTTCGAAGAGGGATTGTCTTTGCAGGCAGGGATTTTAAACAGATTGTTGAACGTATACAAAACAAAAAACCTTTTGTCATGATGACTGGGCTCATGCCTTCAGGAAAGTTTCATATTGGCCACATGATGGTTGCCAAACAGATTATTTTTTATCAAAAATTAGGCGCGAAAATTTATGTCACTGTTGCTGACATTGAAGCGTATAATTCTCGTTTACCGGATCTTAAAGCACTCCATAAAACAGCAGTCGAAGAGTATCTTACCAATTATGTAGCACTAGGATTAGATCTATCAAAATGTGATTTTTACTTTCAATCCAAAAGATCGAACGATGGCGCGAAAGCAAGTGCATATTATGGCTTAGCAGGTATGCTTGCAAGACATGTAACTTACAATGAGTTTAAAGCAATTTATGGCAATGTTGAACCAGGCAAGATGGCAGCATCCTTACTGCAAGCATCAGATATGCTTCATGCACAATTGCCCGAATTTGAGGGGCCAATTCCGGTAGTTGTTCCTGTCGGTGCTGATCAGGATCCACACTTGCGTCTGGCGCGCGATGTTGCAAAACGTTGCAAACTTCACAAATTTTTACCCCTAAGTTCTACGAATCATAAATTTATGACTGGTCTTAAGGGAGGTAAAATGTCTTCATCAGATGAGAATTCGTATATTGCATTAACTGATAGTCCTAAGATTGCTGCCAAAAAAATAAACAAATATGCGTTTTCAGGGGGCCAACCTACGGTTGAAGAACATCGAAAAAAGGGAGGAAACCCAGAAATTGATGTTAGTTTTCAAATGCTCAAGTTTGGATTCGAGGAAGATGATACAAAACTACAACAAATTTATGATGAGTACAAGTCTGGAAAGATGCTTACTGGAGAGTTGAAAAAATACTTAATTGAGAAAATGACAACTTTTCTTGAAAAGCACCACAAGAAAAGAGCAAAGGCACAAAAAGTTGTTGCACAGTTTCTTAAGAAGAATAATTTCTAGAATGGTGCCTTTTCATCCTATCTGTTCTAACCCAAATGTTTAAAAACATTAAATTCTTCTCTTTTACTTAGGTTTGATGAGATGGCAGCTAAAACAAAGGCTAAGGACCCGCGTAAAATTTGGCGAGGATGGCAGGCAGTTCCTCTAAAGGGAAGTTTTATGCTTATTGCAATGCTTGGTTTTTTCTTATCAGCATATTATATTTATCCAGAAAGTTCTAATTTTGGTGTTGCAAGTATGTTTGTATTCGCCTTAATGTTTATTTCATCTTTACTGAGCTTGAGTAAAGCTCCAATTGTATGAAAAAATGGCAAAACGAAAACAAGTTCGAAAAAAAGCTTCTTCAAAAAAAAGAGTTGCTAAGAAAATTAGCTGGAAGTTTCCTGCTGAAGATCTATACTTTTTACGAATAGAATTATTCTTTTTAACTTTAGTTACGGTTGGTGTGTATCTTTTTGTGTTCTTTCAAATGTCACGAAGAGTATTGCCAACAGTAGTTATTACGATCGGATTTGTTGCGTTGTATAGTATTTTACAGCATTTGATGAAACATGTGCGTCATGTTGAAGAAGAGTACCATATTATGGGTGAGCATTTACATATCAAGCATAGGGTGAACAAAAAGTTAATCAGGCATCATAAAATTCACCGAAAAGATATTGATATTCATAAGCTTGATAAAGCGTTCTTAGGAGCCTACGTTGTTGTAGGTGGTAAAAGACATACCCTATTCTTTAATTCTAAAAAGGAATTAGAACTTCTTGAGAAATGGATTGTGAAGAAAAGGAAGTAAAAATAAACAAAGCAATTACGCTGCAATAAAGAGTTTCATATCAACATCTTCTGGTGTTTCACCTTGCACGATCGTAAAATTGACCAAATCTGCATAGAACTTTTCGTAGTTAAAGCGCACCATTTATTCTTCGCTCGCCTCATTATGGCCAGTTGGGATTGCGCTCTTCGAGATAATTAAGATGTCGCCTACCGCTTTAACTAACTGGTGCGGCACAATTACTCCTTTTGCGCTTCCTAAAATTCGTGAGAGAAATGAGTTTTTTGTGGACTTAATTTTCCAGCCAAATACTTTGTTTCCTTCAATAATACTATCTTCAATATCTCCAAAATATTCCCCAGAATCAGTAAATACTCGTAAATCGTATGTTGATGAGATTTTTTTCATCTTAAGCATTGCATTACACCTCGTTGCCTTTATAAACGAGTATAGATTTATATAGTTTTCTGTTGCCTAAACTCTATACAATGGGCATCACACTTCTTGGAACTTCTCATATAGCACAACAAAGCGTTAGAGAAATCAAAAAAACAATTGAGAGCACATCGCCCGATATCGTTGCCCTGGAATTAGATGCTAGGCGCGCAAAATCACTCTTCTCAAACCAAAAACGTAAAATCTCACTGGGCGTTATTCCAATAGTTGGTGTTAAAGGATATTTATTTGCAAAAATTGGTCAGATAGTGCAACAAAAATTGGGGGGTGTTGTTGGGGTTGAACCCGGAGCCGATATGAAAGAAGGGCTCGTTGTTGCAAGAAAGAAAGGATTAGATGTTGCCCTAGTTGATCAGCCAATCGAGATAACGCTTAAACGGTTTTCAAAATCATTAACCTGGCGCGAGAGATGGCATTTTATCGCAGATATTTTTGGATCGATTTTCTCTCAAAAAAAGCAGCTTGAAAAACTTGGAATGCAAGACTTTGATCTAACAAAAGTTCCTGAAGAAGTTGTAATCTCAAAAATGATAGGGTTTGTCCGGATACGTTACCCGTCCATATACAAAACGCTTATTGATGATCGAAATCGGTACATGGTACGAAAATTAATTGCTCTTCAAAAAAAACATCCAGGTAAAGAGATTTTAGCAATAGTTGGAGCTGGGCATAAAGAAGGGATGCAAGAGTTATTGCATAAGGTCGATATTTTGTGATTTAGACGTAAAGTTCTTAAGTGGCCTTCCTTTGTTGATTTACTATGTATTTTCTAAAAGAGCCTTCGCCTGGAGTAGGGGAATTTTTGCTAGATTCTCAAGAACAGATGAGTTTAGCAGTATTTGAGCGTCTTGCCGCGTTTCCTTTTCATGGTTCAGAAAGAGTTGCAGCTGTTGGACTTGAAAAAGTCATGGGAAGAATGTTTCCAGGACTGGTCCCAGTAGAGGATGCTTCTTTTTACGCCCTCCCCCCTTATGAACAAGAAGGAATTGGACTTTGTCGTGGCCAATCTATTGAAGTTTATTATTCTCCAAACGGAGATGTTTCAGATGGTGGTTCCTACATTCTTGAAATGTTTCAAGATATTGATCTAAGCAATAATAGCATTTACTGTTTCTCATTAGTTCGACCAAGAGCAACATTTGAACAAACAGTCCGAGATGATGTTGCAGCAGAGCTATCTCGGAGAAATCAGAGTCTTGCAGGAGAATGGAGACATGTGCAGGGTTTTGTTCCTTTGGCAGGATTCGTTGCGCAGCATTCACTGGCTCGAGGAATCTCACGAGTAGATAGACTAAAGGAGATAGATCTCCTTTATCGGCAAGCAGATGCAATTTTGGCATCTAATAAACAAGAAGCAGCGTGGCTTGCGCAATCGTCTGAAAAAGCATTTACCTTTCCACGAAGTCAAAGATTTCGCAGTTTATATAAAGAAGGAGTAGATAGGATTCTTTCCTCTAATGGTCTTCCTATGCATTAACTTTTTTTAGAGATATTCTTATAAATTTGGCCTTATTTTAAGGGTCCGGTAGTGGCAGGTAGGAAGTTTTCGGAATCTTTGATTTTGAGGAAAGTCCGCCCACCATAAAAGGCTACTCGAAACCTCGGTTAAGAGAAGGAGAAATCTTTGGCTCTGGCACAGAAATGACACGCCCTACGCATTATGAAATGATGCTCGCGAAGTTTTCCGCAAGGGAAATGAGTTAACCAGCTGATGTCTGTGTAGGAATCGATGAGACATGTGAATCCTAGCCGGTGCAAGTCATTTGACGCTCAGTAGAATACTTTCGCACATTATCGATGGTACTTGATACCATTTTGGATGTGACAGAAGGCGGCTTATTTCTGCCCTACCAAACTTTTAACAAAAGTTTGATCAAAACACAGGACTTTGCTTACGCAAAGCGCTTTATTTATTCCAAAAACTATATAAAACATCTAAAGAATTACAGCTCACAGTGGCCAAAGACAACAAAATTCGAATGCCTTCAGGGCAAGGCGGACTTACACGATACTTTGAAGAAACTACTTCAAAATTACTATTCTCGCCAAGTGCAGTTATTGTTCTCTGTGTTGTTGTTGCGATCATTATAATCCTTTTACACTTCTTTGGTGGAGCGTTTCTAAGCTAAAATGTTACCCGGAATGAACCCTCGACAGATGCAGAAAATGATGAAGCAGATGGGGATCCAACAAGTGGAACTTGATGCTGTTGAAGTTATCATTAGAACGCATGACGCTGAGCTTGTATTTAGCCAGCCACAAGTAAGTAAAGTGAACATGATGGGACAAGAAACCTACCAAGTTGTAGGAACACCACACCAAAGAGCTCTTTCGGCAACCCCTGACATTTCTGAAGATGATATCAAAACTGTTATGGATCAAGCAGGTGTTGATCGTAATGTAGCTGAAGAAGCTATTGCAAAGCGCGAGGGTGATTTGGCCCAAGCAATTCTCGATTTGAGTTCCGAAGATTGATTCGTCCCTAAAGAGTACTAATTTATCGAAAGTTTTATAAGTTGGGTCCCTTCTTAAGTTATTCATGGGAAAACGAGCATTAATGGTTGGTCTTGGAATTGCAGCTTTGTGTTTGGCTTTTGATGAATTAACAGATTTTGGCCCATACGAAGTTGTTGCAACAAATGGTCCAGATGCACTTAGGGTGTGTGAAGAGCCAAGCCGGGAACCAGCCGGAGTTCAGAGTCAATTTTACTCAGTCAGTTCTAATCGTGATTTTGATGGAGATGGCGTTAATGATAGATATTTGACCTGTCTTGACGGAACTGTTCTTGCAGAGTTATCAACAAACCCTGCAAAAGATGCGTTTCCATCTAGGTCAGAATTGTTCTATGAAATAACGGAATAAAAACTTCCCACAACCTTTTTCAAGTATTGTAACTTTAAACCACTCCATGCCACCTGAAGATCTCCTTCTTGAAAAAATTGGTCAACAACTTGAAACTGCCAGGTATATTCTGGAGCGAACGTACCCTTTAGTAAAAGAAGAAAAATTGTTTGTCGAAATTCTGGGTTATTTGTTTGCAGCGTCTTCGGACCTTTTACATCTATCTGCTCTTCACCTTCACAATAAGGGTTTTATTAATCAATTTCCGGAAAACTCTGTCCAAAAAGTCGCCCTTATCTCGCAACACGCAAAATCATTAAATCTTCCTGCAAATATAGCTGAACTCTACATGCGGCTTGCAAAGCTTACAAAAGACTACAAATCTGACCTTATTAGCTTTAAGAGGCATAAAACCTACGTGATTTGTACAAAAGATTATAAAGTTGAGGTCCTTTCAGAAGAATCTTTGAAAGGTTTTGTTACAAAAATGGAAGATCTCCACACATATTTTAATCAAATACGAGGATTAGTGCGCTAGTTCTCTTCTTATGACACAATGGAATATGACACTTTAGAAGATTATATGCTCGAAGGGCGCGAGGAACTTAAGCGAGTTGAACATATCATATATGTTAGTTTGAAATATACTCGAACAACAGATGTGTTACGTAATGCACTTCTACGGTTCGTAAGCTTTTTTGACATTATGTTTGAAGGGTATATGCTTGATGCTATGAACAAAGAAAAAATTGCTAAAGTGCCCAAAAGCCCGGCTCTGCGGGTAACAAAACTTCAAGATATGTTTCCGGACGATGCACAATTTACAAAGTTTGTGACGTATTATTTTTTCCTTAAGGATTTGCTCAAACGTGAGTATGGGAGGATCAACGAGTACCGACGACATGTAGGGATGGTCTTTGAACTTGACAATAATTCAAGTGTTATCATTAACATTGATAATCTTGAAACGTGTGAATATTATGCTCATAAATTCTTTGAGTTCTCCAAAAAACTCTTTGGCCTTGCTAAAGAAGAAGAATAACAATTCTTATAAATCCTAACAGATTATTATTTTCTGAGGTTCAAAGAGTAGATGACACGTTTTATAGCTATAGTTTCTGGGAAAGGGGGAGTTGGCAAAACAACCACAACAGTGAATGTAGGGCATGCCCTCAACGAAAAAGGCTTTAAAACGCTCGTTGTTGATGCTAATTTTGCAACACCAAATATCGGATTACATCTCGGGCTTTTGTATCCAACAGCCACCGTGAACCATTTTCTACGAAAAGAAAAGAAAGTGCATGACATCATTCATGCGCACGAATCAGGCCTACAGTTCGCTCCAGCATCACCATCGTACACTGAATTTCAGAAAACCAATCCTCAAGAAATGCATAAACTCTTCGAACATCTTGATAATACTCTTGATTTTGTGTTGATTGATTGTCCTTCAGGGTTTGGTACAGAACTTCATACGATTCTTAAACACACTGATGAGGCCCTGGTTATAGCAAATCCCACAACAAGTTCTGTTATTGAATCACTTAAATCTCTGGAAATTGCAAAGTCTCATAACAATTTAGTTGCAGGAATAGTTCTTAACAAGTCGCATCGATTCTCACGTCACCAGCTTTCAGAAAAACAGGTGGAAGATATGTTAGGATTGCATGTTATTGCAAACATCAAACAAGATTCAAAAATACGAAAAGCGCATCACAAAACAATGCCTGTTGGCCATATTTATCCTCGCTCGAAAGCAGCAAGACATTTTAGCTCTATTGCAGATACACTTACCATGGAACTAAACCAAGCAGCAAAAAAACAGTCCTCAACTGAAAAATGAAACGAAAAAAAACAGCAGCAACACTTAAGTCCAAGGGGTGGAAGGATGCGGAAATTCAACATGCAACCAAGGTGCTTGATCAAGAAAAAGCACACGATGCTCACTTCTCAAGAATAGTGTTTTATAGTGCCCTTCTCGTCATTATTTTTGCTAATGTGTTTGTTTCTTTTGTTCTGTTGTTTTTATCTCTCGTTCTCTCTTCTTGGCTTATCTTTCTTGTTGCCGGAATCTTAGCATTTGTCATAGGGTTTTTGTACACATTTTTAATAACAGACATAGGACACTTAGCAAAAAAGCACCATACAATTGCAACAATACTTATCCCTGTGCTTGCCTTTGGTAATATTCTTCTTATTGGGTTTGTTTCTAACACAATAATTCAAGATATAGGGGTTTCAACCGTGAAGCATAATCCTTGGCTTTTAGGGATCGTGTTTGCAGCGCTTCTTGTAGTTCCCGCAATAATTGATACCTTCTTTCGTAGAAAGTAGGTGTTTAGCTCGCAAGGCCAATCAAAATTGTTCCTAAGATAATGAACACAAGGCCCCAATACTTCCATCGATTCATTTTCTCACCGAGCATCTTAACGGAAAACAGTGCGATCCAAATATATGTTGTTGATGCAAGAGGGTAGATGATTGATAAACTTTCAAAACGAAGGGCTGCAAGATACAATAGAACGGACAGGCCTAGCAATAAGGCTCCAAGGTATGCTTTAAATTTTTTGATTAAGCTGAGCAATCCACCCTTGCTTATTTCTTGTTTAAAGAGAAGTGTTCCAAGGGCCCCTAAGAACGATGCGAAAAGTACAACTCCTACAACAAGAAAATTAACCATTGTATGCAGCCCCCATTCCAAGTAGTGAAACTCCGACAAGAACAGAAAGTACACCCACAACATTCAGCACATGAAGTGCTTCGTTGAAAATCATTGGCGCAAGAATACTCACCCACACATAACTGGTAGCCAAGATAGGATACAAAATACTTAGTTCTCCATATTTAAGCGCGTACAAGACGAGAACAGAACTAATTCCATACAACACTATTCCTGTGATCATGTAGATATTAAGGAAGCTAATCCAAACGGAAGGGTCGATAAATTCTACTCCTATTTTCCATGCAAACTGTCCTAATGTTAGAAGAAGAGTGCAAAACACCATTACAAGGATAGCTCTTTTATGCGTACGCGTCTGTTGCATGTTCTTATCTATCCAAAAATGTTATTCATCCTCTGATTTAAGAAGTTCTTCAATTAATGCAGCGAATGCTGGCCTTGCAATAAGAACTCCAAAAGAGATCCCTGCAATTGTTGTAAGAGCAAACCCTTTCAAAAGACCAGCTCCTGCCCAAAGCAGAGGAACCATTCCAGCAACGGTAGTAAAATATGCTCCAAAAACGATAAACATAGCTGATTTGATACGTTGTTTTATTGAATGAATTTTTTCACCACGCAATGTTTCATCAGTGATTACAATAAGATGGTCAACGCCTGTCCCTGCAACAATAATAATACCTGCAATGGCAGCTAAATCTAATTGCCACTTAAAGAGGCTTGCAAATCCGAGTATCAGAATAATTTCTGATATGATGGTTGCAACCATTGGAATTACAATTTGTAATCTTCTGTACCGTGTAAATACTACAACAACAACAGAAAGGATTGCAACGAGCGCGACAAGAATAATGTTATCAAGGAATTCTTTTCCTAATGAAGCTGAAATTGTATCCATCTTTACAATTTCGAGTTTTACTGGTAAAGACCCGGTCACAATGATTGTTTGCAACTTTTTCATATCTGAAAGAGCATTATTAAGAGCGTCAGTTTCAGTAATCCCTGTCCCTGAACCAGTTATCTGAATATCGGTTGTTGCTCTTCCCTTAAGCTCAGCTCCGATGCGTAAGGAGTCCACCTCAACATCATCAAGCAGCAGACTTAAATCTTCGCTCAGGTATCGTTGTCCATTGCTTGTTATAATGTCTAGCTTGCTTGTAACTGCTGCCTGGCGTTCAGCAGCTTCCGGGCTTAACGAAATGGAAAAGAAGAAACCACAAGCATATCCTTCGCCTGCTGCCCCACACCCATGCTGTGGGTTAATTCCTGAACAATCTGCACTACGGCACACATAGGTGATATCATTTCCACCAGCAAAAAAGACCGTTTCATTGCCTACTTTTGCTTCAAATTTTCCTTGTTTTGATAATAGATCAGCAACTTCTTCTTCAGTTGCTCCTGCAATTTCTACTAAAATAAATTCGTTTCCTTGTAAATCGGAGGCTCTAGTGATAAGAACATCACTCAAACCGTATACATTAAGTCTTTCTTGCAAGTTTCCAACAATAAGTTCCATATCATCTTCGCTCACTTCTTCAACTGGACTAAGGAGAACTCGCGTTCCACCAGCAAGGTCAAGGCCTTTTCGTAAGTTTGTTTTGGAAACATCTTCGACAACAAGGCCGATGTCTCCTTGTACATTTTGTGTTGTGAATGAATAGGTGCTTCTATCTGTTTGAATACTAACAACTCTATCTGCACCGAGGGCAGTTAGTGTTGTGTAAAATTCTTCAGCGTCTTTAATGTCATCACCATTGACTTTTTCTATAACTTCTCTTTCAAGAGGAGCAAGCGTTTGACCAGGGTTTTCAAACCCTGCGTTCGCTGCTGTTGAGTTAAACACAACGGACCTAATTGCTGCACCATCCGCGGTCCAGTTTGAAGGACTAATAGAAAAAATTGCAATTAATGCAAGAGCTACGAAAAAGAGTAGGATTACGACACGCGTTTTTTTCATTGCTTTTGAAAGGTTTGATTTCATTGCTCTATTTTCCTTTTTTCTGCTCTTTTTTCTCTAGGTACATACGTAAGATCCCAACGTTTTGAATCCAAGTCATAACCAAGTCTGTGATGAGACCAATAAGTAAGATAATCATGATTTGTTTTACAATGGCCCCTTTAGCAAGTAAGAATGCGATAAGAACTGCTGTGATTGTTGTTGCTGACATGGTAAGGCCCGTTCGAAGCGCGCCGTATACTCGATCCATTATTGCAAGCTTTTTTTGCTTCAACATTTTTGTTGAAAGCATTATATCAGTATCTACTGAATATCCTATGAGCATGAGAAATGCTGCGATTCCAGCTGAAGAAAGTTTTGTTCCGGTAAGATTGAATACTGCAAGAGTGATTATGATGTCTGATGCTGCAGCCAAGATAACTGCAAGCGAAGGAACTGCTGAACGAAAATAAACGAATACAACAATTCCCATCAAAATGAACGCTATTGCAAGCGCCCAAAGTGTTTGTGTGAAAAATTGGTCTCCTAATGATGATCCTACCCTTTCAACAGTAAATTCTTCTTGAGAGATCCCAGTATGGTCTTCAAGTACGTTTAAGAGTGCTCGAAGTTCACTTTCGTCTTGCGCATCAGAATCTACCGCTAGAGCGCTTGTAATCCCTGCTGAGGTAAGTTTTCGCAAAGTGATATCTCCTTGCGTGAATGTTGATGAAAGAAGCGTATCAATTTCATCAATTTGTACGTCACTTAAATGAGCTTGGATAGTGATGGTTGATCCGCCCTTAAGACTAATCCCTTTATTGACAAAATCGCCAGTTGCAGCATACTGAGTTCCAATTTGGACAAGTGCAAGTACAAGAAGAATGAATGGAATCCATAAGAGAAGCTTGTATTTTTTCTCATATATGCGTTTGATCTTTTTCATCTAGTTTCCTATAACTCTTTTAGGCAGTATATAAAGATTATGGGTTTGAATCATTTTTGTATCTTTCTTTAAATCCGATCGTTACCTACTTCTGTTGCTTTTTTTCTAAAGCAGATCTCGAGAAAAGATTTATAAACGTGAAAATAATAATTAGAGGGTGGAAATTGTATCTTTAAGAGGTGTTAGTAAAGAGTTTGGTAAGTCGTTAATTCTCAGTAACATCAACTTGAGTGTAGAAGAAAATGATGTCTTTGGAATAATTGGCGTTTCTGGAAGTGGTAAATCAACGTTGCTTAATTTGATGGTAGGATTTTTTGAACCAGATGAAGGAACAATCAGTTTTCACACACCACTTGGTAAAACTCATGCTATTCATAAACATAGTTTGTCGATAAAACAACATTTTGGGTACAATCCACAAGGTCTTTCGTTTTATCCAAAGCTTACCGTTAAGGAAAATTTGATGCATTTTGGCCAGATGTATAATCTTAAGAAACATGTCCTTTTAGATAATGCAAAAAATCTCCTTAAATTTACTGGCCTGTTTGCATACCGGGACTACTTAGCAGAAGAACTTTCAGGCGGAATGCAAAAAAGATTAGATATTGCATGCAGCCTGGTTCATAAGCCAAAAGTTCTTTTTTTAGATGAGCCGGTATTGAATTTAGACCCTGCTCTTAAGCGAGATGTTCTTCATTTGATCCATGAGGTTAATAAGCAAGGAGTAACGATTGTTGTTGCGTCTCACGATTTAGAAACTATTGAGACATTGTGCACGAAAGTTGCAATCTTACATAACAAACAGGTGTTAAGCGCAGGTCTTTTAGAAGATGTAAAAAAACCGTATTACTCTGATTCAAATACCATAACGCTGCGTACCGGGAAACATCATGGTGCCCTTCTTTCATTTGCAAATAAGTTGGGCGTTCAGGTAACAGACAATAGTAACCATTTAGTTATTCACACAAACCAGCTTACTCATACTTTAACAAACCTTGCAAACTTCATTGAACGTGAACAGTTAGCACTTACGCACCTTGAGCTTTCCACTCCAACGTTAAAATCAATATTCGAGAACATCACTGCAAACGCCTGACTGGGTTTGCAAAAATATTGCCTGACAAAAAAACAGATAGATTGGTACCATGAAACATTTATCCTTGCTTATACGAAAAGATTTGCGACTCCTTATTCGCTCTAAAGGGTCGGCTCTTATTGTCATCTTCGCGCCGCTTCTCATCATTCTTTTGTTAGGCCTTTCATATAATACCTCTTCTGCGTTTGGTCTTACTGTTGGTATTCATTCTGATGTGTTAACAGATGAGGTAACTCAGTTTGCTGAGTCTTTACAAGCACAAGAGTTTACAATTGTAACGTACGAAGAAATTGATGTGTGTGTTAGTGATATTAAATTTAATTCTGTCCATGCCTGTCTTTCTCTGCCGGAAAACTTTGATGTTAACACTAATACTCCTAAAGAAGTAACGTTCTATTTGGATCAAAGTCGAATTAATCTTGTGTGGATAATTCAACAAGCGCTTGAAGCAGAATTTAATTTGAAAAGTTCAGAACTTTCACAAACAATCGTGAACGATATTTTGGGCACAATTAGTCAAACACAACAGGGAATTGAAGGGGAGAAGAGTACTATCACAAGCTTAAGTACTCAAGCCCAGAGTGCTGCTGAGTCTACAAATGCAATCGGTTCGGGACTTGTTGCACTAGATTTGAATGTACCAGACCTTAGCGAGAATGAGACCCTACTTTCTGGAACTCTCAACACAGTTTCAGGAACACTCAATTCAAGTATAGTGGATATTGAGTCAGCACTTAGCATACTGGATAATGTTTCAGGATCATCCAGTGCGCAAAGCATTTTGGAAGACGCGTTATCAAATCTTGAAGGGACACAAAGTCAGTTAGAAGGATCTGGTTCTGGAAGTGTTGCTGATGCCATTTCTTCGCTTGAAGTGCAATTAGGAACAATTAGCCAGCAGCTTGCAGCAGCTGCAAGCACGGTCAATAATGCTGTTCTTGAAAGCCAAGAAATAAGTTCAAGTTTGGGCGCTACAAGCGCTTCAATATCCCAAGTTGCACAGAATCTTGAAGATCTCAAGACATCACTTGGAAGCTTGTCAGTTTCAGATGCCAGTACGATTTCAGCACCACTCATCACAAAGATAGAAAAAATCAGTGCTGAGAGAACCAACTTGAATTATGCCTTTCCTTCTCTTTTAGCATTAATTGTTATGTTTCTTGCAATAATGCTTGGTAACACACTAGTTATGATGGAAAAGAACTCTCCAGCATATGTTCGAAATTTTATGATTCCGGTCAAAAAAATTGTGTTTGTATTAGCAACGCTTCTCTCAAACATCATCATCATCATATTTCAGCTTATTGTAATCTTACTTATCGCGCTTGCATTTATTCCAGAAGCGTATGTTACATTTCCTCTATTATTTCTCGTGTTACTTCTTGCAGGATTTATTTTTACTCTTGTTGGGATGGTGATTGGATACATTTTTAGCTCCGAAGAGACAGGAATACTCGCATCAATTTCCACAGGTAGTGTATTCCTGTTTCTTTCAGGCCTTAT
Source organism: uncultured Methanosarcinales archaeon (assembly GCA_964498285.1). Taxonomy (GTDB): domain Archaea; phylum Nanobdellota; class Nanobdellia; order Woesearchaeales; family GW2011-AR9; genus CAZCGN01. Next base: position 371,402 of record CAZCGN010000001.1, on the reverse strand, counting down.
CTTACCTATTGAAGGAATGTCAGCGGGCCTTCGCACCCTCACTTCGTATAATCCGTTTGTTATGACTGAACGTCTTATCCGAAAAGTCTTCATTTTTGAAACCTCATTAGCAGGTGTTGCTGGCGAGATTTTTATGATGATAATTTACATAATTATCTTGTTTTTAGTAGTGCTTGTAGTTGACTCTTTACTTCACAAACATTTCATGCATCGTGTTGTCTACAGGCACCATAAAAAATCTCGTGAGAAGGCGAGCAAAGGAGGGGAAACTCATTAGAAGATGGCTGTAAGAAAAAGAATGGTTGTAAAAGAAATGCCCATTGGCGTAAAAGTCATCTCAGTGTTCATGTTCTTTGGTGCAGCAATGCTTTTTTTGCTTTCAATTCTCATGTTTGCACTAACTTCTCTTTTGCAACCGCTCATGGTGAACCTTCCACTTCCAGCAGGATTAGGGAGCGCGATTCTTATTGTGGTCGGGGTATTTTTCTTAACAATGGCGGTAGTTGATATCGTCTTGGGTGTGGGCTTATGGAAAGGTCGTCGGTGGGCAAGAATTTTAACACTCGTTTTTTCAGGTATAGGGGTTGTTGGAATAATTTTTGCAATAATTGTGAGCAGAGCTGCTGTAGAATCGATTGTAGGTAACTTCTTTAGTCTGATTGTGAATGGTCTTATATTCTATTACCTTGGTTTTTCCAAGGAAGCTAAGGCTGCGTTTAGATAGGAATCTTTTTATGCTTCTTTTACTTCTTTTTGTTTATGTCCAAATTAATTGTAATTACTGGAACTCCTGGAACTGGAAAATCGTACTTAGCACGTGAGCTTGAAAGACGCGCACGATACATACGATTAGATCTTCACGATTTAATGGAATTCTTTCCAGAGATTGTTATTGCATATGATCGAAGCAAGCGGTGCTATGATATTGATATTGAGGCACTTTCATTGGTTCTAGAACAAATACTTGAAGAAAATGAAGGGAAAGTGTTTGTGCTTGACACACACATTGGTCATTTGCTCCCGCCAGAGTTTGTAGATTTAGTTGTTGTCATACGTTGTTCAAATTTGAAGATGCTTCGACGAAGGCTTGAAAGACGCAAGTATCATAGAAGAAAAGTTCGCGAGAATTTGGATGCAGAAATATTTGAAGAGTGTTTAGATGAAGCATACCAAATGAATGTCCCAGTACTCATTTTTGATACAGCAGAAAAGGTGCCTTTATCTCAAGTTGCACGTGTTGTGATCAATCATATGTGACTAATTCTTCTAAGAGAATACTTTATAAAAACACCTTACTATTCTTCAATACACTGTGGCAAAAATTAGTGGTGCTGAAAAACTGCGCATAAAACGTCTTGTACGTGAGTTAAAGAGTCATAGGGCTCCTCACACAGAGTTTGTGACAGTCTACATTCCAGCAGGATATAATCTTGATAAGATTAATCAGCATCTTTCTGAAGAGTTAGGAACAGCATCAAACATCAAATCAGCAGTTACACGAAAAAATGTACAAGCAGCACTAGAAAAGATGCTTCAACACCTTAAAGGTTTTAAGAAAACGCCCGAAAACGGGCTTGTTGCATTTTCAGGAAACATTGCAGCTTCAGTTGGAAAGCAAGATATGAAGATTTGGAGTTTTGAACCTCCAATTCCCGTTAAAATGAGGATTTATCGGTGCGATAAGGTTTTTGTAACAGAACTTCTTGAAGATATGCTCGTTGAACATGATGTGTACGGTCTTGTTGTACTTGATAGACGCGATGCTACCATTGCACTTTTGAAAGGTAAAACTATTTTGCCGCTACAAAAAACGCACAGTGAGGTTCCTGGAAAAACGAGGGCTGGTGGCCAGTCATCTCAACGTTTCGCGCGAATTCGGGAAGGTGCTGCAAAAAATCATTTCAAAAAGATAGCAGAGTATATGAAAGAGCAATTCTTACCGTTGGGAAATAACCTCAAGGGAATTATCCTGGGCGGCCCTGGAATCACGGTACATGATTTTATGAACAAGGATTATCTTACGGGGGAAGTTAAGAAAAAGATTATTGGAACGAAGGATTTGTCGTATACTGGCGAGCATGGTCTTCAAGAACTGCTTGATCGATGCACAGATCTACTCGCACAAGAAGAAGTTGTCAAAGAAAAAGAAATTATGCTCAAATTCTTTGAAGTGATGAACAAAGATATCAAAAAGATAACGTATGGTGAGGCGGAAACCCTAAGAGCACTTGAGATGAGCGCAGTCGATTTGCTTATTGTCTCAGAAAGTATTCCAGAAGCAAAACTCGATGTGCTTGAAGAAAAAGCGCAAGCAGGAAACACGACAATTAAAGTCATCTCAACAGAAACCAGAGAAGGAGTACAACTTGAGCAACTCGGCGGTATTGCAGCAATCTTGCGGTTTCCGTTGCATTAGAACTTCTAAATTCTTATAAACTTGTTATCACTTTTCGCTAAGTCATGGATCTTATTTATGAGGCGTTCATACGTCTGTACCCTTCAAAAGAGTTCTCCTACCAAACAGAAATATTTTACAACCGACGCCTTTCAGATTTTAATGCAAACATCACACTTCGCAAAAAAAAAATCGTTCTTAAGATGAATCTGAAATGGAAGCCGGTTGACGCTGAAATTAAAATAGGCCTTATTCAATTTCTTTTGCGTAAACTTTTCAAGGGAGAAAAACACCAAACACCAAACATCGAGCTTTACAATAATTTTGTTCGTAGCATTTCAAAATATTCTGTTGTCACAAAAACTGACCCTATCTTAGATGCAAGTTTCAAAAGAGTCAACAATGAATTTTTTGCAGGGTCACTAGAAAAACCAAACGTTGAGTGGGGACGTCATTCAACACGTAAATTAGCATGTTACAATTTTCATTCTAACACTGTGAGCGTTTCACGAGTATTTGAAAATGCGCAAGACCAGATGCTTGATTTATTGATGTACCATGAGCTGCTCCATAAAAAATTACAGTTTGAGCATCGAGGCTCACGTAATTCATATCACTCACCAAAATTTAAACACTTAGAAAATTTGTATCCGCATAAAAACCAGATCGATGCCCAGATAAATACACACATTAAACAATTCTTGCAAGAACAGAAAAATAATTCAAATTTATCTGCCGCAAAACCACGTAAACGTAAAGTATCACTCCTTGGATTTCTGAAAAGAAAGTAGATGGTCTTTTCCCACCCAAAATAATATAAATCTTGTTTCCTTTATCAAGGCCTATGGGCGTTGTCACAACATTAGTGGTTATCTTAATAGCAGTTATTGTTATCTCACTTATGAGTAGGATACTTTCTCATGCGTTTCACTTTTTCTTCATGATCCTTATAGGGATTTTAGTTCTCTTCTTTTTATTTGGCGTGACGCTTACTGGGGTGTGGGAGTTTTTGAAGGGTTTTATTTTAGCAATTTTCTAATTCTCATCTTTTTTTCGGTAGTTTTTTAAAGTAAAAAGGATCCTATATGCTCTTAATGGCAACGGAGAAGGGACCAGGAACAGGTAGTAGAAAAAAGACAGTAGAACAGGCAGAGCAATCGTTGGAAGACTCCTTTACGCTTCAAGTTGATCAACCAGAATATACTACTCCGGTTTCTGCAAAGTATCTTGGAAAACTTGAAGAAGAAAACAAGACTCTTAACAACTCTTTAGTCCGCCTTGAAGAAGAAGCAACTTTACTTCGCGCATTATTTAACAAAACGCATGGAGAGCTTGAAAACATTCGAAAGCCGGCGTTATTAGTTGCCGAAGTTGTGAGTATATACGGTGGGGATAAAGCTGTTATTCGTCTTTCAAACGGCAACAAATTTTATTCGTATCTTTCTGATTCGTTGGGTGAAGTAATACAGGGCGATACGGTTCTTGTTGAACAAAAATCTTTGAACATCGTTGAGAAGATAGACCTTTCCGATACGTTTGAAGTTGAAAAATATGTTATAATGGAAAAGCCAACCGAGAGTTGGAAAAATATTGGCGGACTCAAACGAGAAATCTCTGAAATTAAAGAAGTGATTGAACTACCTCTTAACAAGCCAGAACTATTTGAAAAGGTGGGTATAACTCCACCGAAAGGAGTATTGTTGTATGGTCCTCCTGGAACGGGAAAAACGCTTCTTGCAAAGGCTGTTGCGCATAGTACAAATGCAACGTTTATTGAGGTAGTAGGCTCAGAACTTGTACAAAAGTTCATTGGTGAAGGTTCAAAACTCGTTAAAGAGATTTTTGCTCTTGCACGGCGTAAAGCACCTTCAATCATTTTTATTGATGAAATAGATGCCCTTGCAGCAACCAGAATGGAAACAGGAACATCTGGTGAGAGGGAAGTAAATAGAACATTCATGCAACTTCTTGCTGAACTTGATGGGTTTGAACCACTTGGAAACATAAAAGTTATTGCAGCAACAAATAGAAAAGATATTTTGGATACTGCAATTATTAGGCCAGGAAGGCTCGATAGATTGATTGAAGTTGGCGTTCCTGATGCCACTGGCAGGAGCGAAATTTTAAGGGTTCATACGGCATCTATGAATCTAAACAAAGTAAAACTCAAAAGTATCGTTGAACAAACAGACGGGTTTACGGGAGCTGAGATACGCGCCGTGTGTACTGAAGCAGGATACTTTGCAATACGTGAGGCGCGAGATCATGTTCTTCATGGAGATTTTACAAACGCAATCGAGAAAGTAAACCGTTTAGAGGTAGATGAATATTCTGATCCATCTTTTTTTGGATAGGTAAATAATAGATTTCGTAAGATGTCTAGTGGAAATGCAACATGCGATGATTATGTGAACACCAATCCTTCCTTATAGGATACGGTAGTAACTGATGAGCGTGCATAGATTCCTAACTTTTCTCTCTAGAATTATCTCTTAAAATTAAGCTTCTCTTCAATTTCTTTCTTTAATTTGTCTGCAATGAATTTGCCTTTAAAGAAATCAACTCTTGCTGCAATAGAAATTTTACCTGCTAAAAGGCGCGCTGCTTGTCCCTTATCTCGCCTGCGTGCTTGCGCAACATATGGGTGAGTAATAATAACACCATGTTTTGGTGAAGGAGAGCCAGTTTTAAGATGCCTGAATAGGGCCTTTTCTGCCCCGAGCAATTGAATAGTTGATGCTGGAAGCAAAGCTAGTCTCCTTAGAGTTCGCGTATGTTCTAACAGTTTTGCTGCAATCATCACACCTGCTAATGCAGCAATATTTGGGCAATACTCTTTCATAACTGTGCCCAAATATTCCTCATACTCTTTTCGCACATTGAATAGCTCGACCACTTTTTTTGCTAGATGTTGGATCTCTTTTTGATCTTTTGAGGAAAGGTCTGAGCCCATACTCTCACCATATTTTGTGAGCTCTTTTTGAAGTTCTTTTTTGGTTTTTGTAGCCACGAGTTCTGCATATCGTTCATGGTCTCCTACATCTTTATCAAGTTCTGGAAGATAGTGGTTATACCAATGCCGCAACTTTTTTGAGAGCATGTTTGTTGTTTTATCAAGCTCTTGGATAGAGGTAATAGTTTGGAAGATGGTAACATCAACTCCGCCCGATTGTTTAATGTCTTCTTTTGTTAGAGAAACATTTCTTTTGTGGAACGCTGTCCTAAACTCTTCTTCTTTGAAAAATGGTAAGATCTCTTTAAGTTCTTTAAGACTTGGCACGACTGCCTTTTTGAATTTTTTAAGAAGCACTTTTTCTGTCTTTTCTTTCTGTTTGTACTCCTCAATAGTTTTGAACCGTTTTTCGGCAACTAACGAGAAATCTTTATCAAAAATGAATGTTCCAAGAATGTTTGAGTAGATATAATCCATAAAAATCTCTCAAAGAGTAAAGTATTTAAAGATTCCTCTTGAGCCAGAAAAATAAGTGATTATAATTGATAGAATCTAACTCTCCAATCGATATTAATTTTTCATGCCATTATTGTTCTGCTGTTGTTGGAAAAAATGAAGCGCAGTCAGTATGGGAAAAAGAGAGGCATTACGTTGTGTTCTCTTGCTCGTGCGGAAAAGAAAATTGGGAAGAAGTGCCGCTCAATAAGTTTGATCCGAAAGATTTCTTCAAGAAAGGCCCGGATGTTGAAAGAACTGTTAAAGTTGTTCAAGAGAAAGGGGTGTAGAATTACCTTAACATTTTAAGAAAGGTTTATAAGTACTACTTAAAAGGGGTGACTATGGTTGAAAGATATCTTGATTTAAGTAGTCTGATTCAATTATTTTTTAGTTCAGGGGAGCCACGGTTTGATTTTGGGTCTGCCCACTTTGTGTTTAATGCAGAGGCTCCAATCCCGGGGGATAAGATTGATGATTATCTTGAATCTTTAGGTCATTTTAACGATGGTTGGTTGAGTCCATCAGAACTCGACCCATCTGACTTTCCTTTAGCGGATGATCTTCTTGTAAGTCTTCTTCAAGAAGAGACAACTTTAAGTGGTGTTGAACCTGGCCGAATTATTTTTAGTCCTGTTCCAACGAGGATTGCAGTAGATTCTGCGCTTCAAGCTCTTTCAGGAATCTGGAAAAATACTGTTGCTTTACCTGTTCCAAATTGGTACTTTTGGCAGAGAAATGGGGGTGGGAGTTATAATTGGGAGTTTTTTGAGGCAATAACGCCTGAACAAATAGTGGACGGTTTTGAGAAAATAGCGCCAAATACTCGTGTAGGAACTCTTTTACTTACGAATCCCACGGTTCCGATGGGATATAGTTTAACTGAAGATGTTTGTAAAGAACTTGATAGAATTGCGCTTCGACATGGAGTTACAGTTGTTATTGATGAGGTAAACAGGGGTGTTCAACCTATTGGTGAAAGAGATTCAATCGGACGATTTTTTAGTGCTCCTTATGTTATTGAGGGTATGTCAAAAAGATTTGGGGATGGTCCTTTCTATAATAATTCCTATGTTCTTGTTCCAACTAGTGCAAACCGGAAAAAGATTGGGAAGAAACTGGCACAATGTTCTAATGGAGAAGGGGGACTTCGTATAGCTGGCGGTCTTCTTAAACTTGCTCTTGACTATGCTTCAAAACCAGCAATAGAAGAACTTGCTCATCGCAATGGTGTCCTAGATGATTCTTTTGAACAGCACATCCCTTCTGGGGTAATACTTAATAGGCCCTCTGCAACACACTTAACGAGTATAGCTCAAATAACTCCCTATGGTGTTACTTGTGATGCAAATTCTCTTGAAGAAGTATGTGCTTATGAAGGAGTAAATCTTCTTCCAGTAGGTGGATTTTTCCCACAGGGTTTCCAAGTAAGTGCGGAAACGTCTCTTGCGGTTTGTGACAAAGTTCGCTTAACTGTGGGAAGACTAAGTCCTGCTAGAATCAAAGCAGGCGTTAAGATAATGGGGGAGATATTACACAATCAGCACTACTAAGTAAAATGGCAGACCGTAACGAAATAGATGCTATTCTGGGGGACTTAGATTTCAAAGCATTACTCCAAGCAGAGCAAAGGCGACGAAGGCTTGAAATTCTTGATCTTCGTGCTGGTCCTCATTTGACTTATGGCAGTCTAATTGGTCCATCAACTGGCTACAACTTTTTGGATGCCAATGTTGGTTTTCTTCCGTTCGGCAGAGATCTTGCAGAACTTGAATCACTTTTTAAAATGAATCTAGTGGCGCAAGAAGGTTGCAATGCGCGTGCAGCATTCAACTTAGAGGACGTTGCTCGGGAAATTGTTGGGAGAGAAACTGATCTTGATCTTTCTCTGTACGATGTTCATACAAGCACAGACGGTGCTCGTGGGGCTATTTCAAGAATATTAGAAGCAAGAGTTACGACAGAAAAGCCACTTGTGGGGTTTGCATCTCCTGCATGGATTTTTGATTCTGTTGTAGGAAAAATCCCTGGCGCAGGGTCTGTAGCAATTAGTGCGTGCACTGCAGATGAGCTAGTTTATGCACTTGAAAACGATGAAGTAACTTCAAAACTTGCTGCGGTTTTGTTAGTAGATCCTTCAAATCCTCTGCCGTATCGTTTTACCAGGGAACACATTGAACGACTTGATGAACTCTCGGATGGAGGAAGTAAGTTTTCCTTAATTTTTGATGATGTATTTCGAGGACTCCAGGGGCAGGGCAGGATGCATTCTGCTTCAAGGTATTCAAGTGGAGGGATCATTGTTGAGACAACCTCTAAACGGTTTGGCGCAAGAGGTCTTGGTGCTACCTGGACACTCGTACCTAAACGACTTAAGATTGATCTTGGTCAATCTTTTGAAGACGAGTGTAAGGGTTGCGCTTCAATAGCGGCAGTTGTAACGCGCGAACTAGATGAACAGATTCACAATTACACAGTGCAAGAGACACTTATTGCCAGGACAAATGCTTTTATTGCGGGTTATGGTCGGAGCTTTGGTACAAACGAGCCTTACGGTCAGTTCTGGAATGCTTTTGATGGAATGCCCATTCTGATTCATATGTTTGAAGGTTCTGGGCCAATTGTTTCTTCAAAGGTCAAGGCTGCAGCCTTAGAAATAGCAGATGTTCGTGTAACGAGCGGTCTTGATTGGATGGTGGGGGCTGAAGGAAAATTAGTCGATTTTGAACAAGGCAATGATACTCACCGGGCAGAAATTGAACAAGGGGCAAGTTACATTAGAATCTGTCCAACAAAAGAGCCAGTAGATCGAGCTTTTGTGGGTGGTTTTTGGTATGGCAAAGCTGTTCAGAAAGTCCTTGGTGGTTTTTAAACCTTACAATTGTCATTTCTACAAGAGCACTTCTTCTTCTTCTTCTTCTTCTTCTTCTTGTGAAACCTCCACTTTACCACCGCAACCTTTATAAACAAACCGCGGTCCCAAGGCAATATCAGCTTAAAGCGACTCATATGTATACTGGATGCCGCCAGGTACCCAAATACGTATGAAACAACGTTGGCCTGCAAAGGTGCACACCTTAAGATTCTTTTGGTGTCCATCAGAAAGAGGTTGTTATACGCATTTAAGAAAAAGTGAATCAATGGCAAAAGCACACAATCCACGAAGAGGAAGCATGCAGTTTTGGCCCAGAAAGCGGTCCAGACATAGTTTTGTTAGAGTGCGCTCTTGGGCAGAAGAAGCAAAACCAAAACCATTAGGGTTTGTTGCCTTTAAAGCAGGAATGACTCACGTGATGGTCGTTGATAATCGAGCAAAATCAGCAACAAAAGGTGAGAAGATTTCTGTTCCGGTCACAATTTTTGATTGTCCTCCAATGTTTGTTCTTGGGGCAACATATTACAAAAAAACAAATGTGGGTGCGCGAAAAGTTGCAACCACCCTTTCACATGAAATTTCTAAAGATATGAAAAAACACCTTTCTCGTTCAATTTCACTTGCAAAAAAACAAGTTCTGCTCAAAGATTCGGCTGATTCTTTTGATTATGTGCGATTACTTGTAGCATCTAATCCTTCAAAAACAACAACTGGTGCTAAAAAGTCGCAACTTATTGAAATTGCGCTTGGTGGCACAAAAGAAGACCAGTTAACATTCGTTAAAGAACATCTTGGTAAAGAGCTTAAACTCAACGAGGTTTTTGAGAGTGGCACTATGGTTGATGCGCGGGCGGTAACTAAAGGAAAAGGTTTCCAGGGTGTTGTTAAGCGATATGGTGTTTCGATGGTTTCCCACAAGGCTGAGAAAGGTCAACGAAAAGTTGCAAACATGGGGGCATGGACTCCTAAGCGTGTCGATTATCGTGTGGCACAACCTGGTAAAATGGGATATCACCAGCGAACAGAATATAACAAACAAATCATCTTACAAGGAGACGAAGTTGATAGGGTTAATAAGAAAGGTGGACTTCCACGCTATGGTCTTATCAAAAACCACTTTGTTCTCATTAAAGGTTCAGTTGCGGGACCAATGAAAGCGCCGGTATTGTTGACACAGGCAATAAGGCGAACAAAAAACTCGGGCGTGTTTAGTGGCGCACCGGAAGTGACATTTATTTCAATATAAGGTATGGCTCAATGAAACTCGATATACGAAACAATGCAAACTTGAAATCTGGGTCTTGCGATCTGCCTGTTCAGTTTTCAGAAAGCTACCACCCGAATTTAATCAAGCGAGCAGTCCATGTATTGTGGAGTACTGCACGCCAAGTGTATGGCGCTGATCCTCAAGCAGGAAAGCGTCATTCTTCAAAGCTTAGTAAGCGAAGACGAAAGTATCGGGGATGTTATGGGTTTGGCATTTCTCGTGTTAATCGTAAAATTCATTCGCGGCGTGGAACTCGTTTTCACTGGGTTGGCGCGTTTTCTCCTCAAACTGTTGGCGGAAGAAGGTCGCACGCTCCAAAAGCAGAAAAGATTTGGGCTAAAAAAATCAACAAAAAAGAAAATAGAAAAGCAATTCGTTCTGCAATGGCGGCAACTGTAGATAAAGTTCTTGTAAGTTCGCGTGGACATAAAGTTCCTGAACAATATCCTTTTATTTTATCGTCTGATTTTGAATCACTTAAGACAACTAAAGAAGTTATTGCTGCTCTTAAGGGCCTTGGATTTACTGATGAACTTGCAAGGTCAAGCATCAAAAAAGTACGGGCTGGAAAAGGAAAAATGCGTGGCCGAAAATATAAAACGAAAAAAGGAGTTCTGATTGTTGTTTCACAAGAAGCTCCACTCATTAAGGCTGCACAAAACATTCCTGGTGTTGATGTTGTTGCAGTACACGCAATCAACACAGAATTGCTCGCGCCTGGCGCTCTTGCTGGACGAGCAACGTTATGGAGCAAAGCTGCTTTAACGCAACTAACTGAAAAAAAACTATTCATGTAATACTACACAATGGCAAACGAAACAAAGGTAGCAAAAAAGGCAGGAGAAGAAAAGAGTTCTGCAAACCGTGTAGCTGAAGCTTCGTTTGATCCCTATCAAATAATTAAAGCGCCACTTGCAACAGAAAAGTGTATCCGTTTAATTGAGTTTAACAACACTCTTGTGTTTCGCGTTCATTCACGTGCAACAAAAAAAGATGTTAAACGCGCAGTTGAAGAACTGTTCAAGGTTAAAGTACGTGGTGTGAATGTACAAAACTGTGTGCAAGGGTATAAAAAAGCGTATGTCACATTAGGGCCGAACTTTTTGGCATCAGATGTGAGTGCGGATTTAGGATTCATATAAATAACAACTAACGACAATGGGAAAACGACTCATACAACAACGGCGTGGACGAGGAACAAGAAGATATGTTTCACCTAGTCATAGGTTTAAAGGTGCAGCAAAACATCCTACAACCAACGGTGAAGCAGTAATTGTTGATATTTTGAACTGTCCTGGCCATAGTGCTCCTTTGATGGCTGTTGAAAATGAACAAGGGGAGTTTGCATTAACTATTGCTCCCTTAGGTGTTAAAGTTGGAGATGCTCTTGGACAAACTAAGGATGTTTTTGCTCCTGGAAGTGTTGCAACATTAGCAGACCTTCCTGAAGGAACACTAATATATAATGTTGAAGCAAAACCTGGTGATGGCGGGAAATTTGTTCGATCATCTGGTGCGTTCGCGCGAGTACTTTCAAAAACTGACAAACACGTACGTGTTGAACTACCTTCAAAAAAGAAGAAGTTGTTCTCCCTTGGTTGTCGCGCAGCAGTAGGCGTTGTAGCGGGCGGTGGCCGATGTGAAAAGCCAATACTAAAAGCAGGAACTGCCTATTATAAAAATAAAGCTCGAAATAAACTATATCCTCGTGTAAGTGGGGTTGCAATGAACTCTGTTGATCATCCATTCGGTGGAAGTTCATCTGGACATAAAGGAAGACCAACGCAGTCAAGGCGAAGTGCTCCACCTGGAAGAAAAGTTGGAAAGATTGCACCTCGAAGGACGGGAAGAAAACGATAGGGTTATAATAGAATACACAACAAGATACAAAAAACAATGGCAAAAGAAACAACCTGGAAAGGTCTTAGTGAACAAGAAGCAAAGGCACTTAGTCTTGATGCGTTTTTAAAACTCATCCCTGCACGAAGAAGACGCTCATTAGTTCGTGGTCTTACTACTGATCAGAAAGCTCTTATGAAAAAAATAGAGAAAAATGAAACTAACATCAAAACCCATTCGCGCAATATGGTAATTGTGCCTCAAATGCTTGGAAGTACAATTAAGGTGTACACTGGAAAAGAGTTTGTTCCGGTTATTGTGACGCTTGAAATGCTTGGTCACTGCTTGGGCGAATTTGCGTTAAGTCGTAAAGTAGTTTCACACAGTGCAGCGGGCGTTGGTTCAACGCGGTCAAGTAAGGCGGTTTCAGCACGTTAAATTCAAGAAAGACAAAATGGCAAAAACAAAGCTTGCAGAAAAAACAGGACATACGGCCCGCGCACGCGCAGTTTCAGCTCCAATGTCTACAAAACAAGCTATTGAGATCTGTCATCATATTAGATACAAAACAACCAGTGTTGCAAAAAGGGCATTAGAAGACACAATTAGTCTTAAAAAAGCAATCCCCTTCAAACATTTTAATCGTGATCTGGGTCACAAGCCTGGAATGGCGGCAGGAAGGTTCCCGCAAAAAGCAGCAAAGATAATGCTTAATCTTGTCAAGTCTCTTGAAGCGAACGCTCAAGATTTGGGACTTGATACAAGCTCACTTAAAATTTCAAAAGCAATTGCAAACAAGGCAGCAAGCCCAATGACTGGCGGTAGAAGAAGGACTTCAACAAAAAGGACACATGTTGAATTAGAAGTTGTTGAACATACTCCAAAACCAAAAAAGGCACGGAACGCTTCCGGAAAAAAGACTGCGCCAGCAAAACCTAAAGCAAAACCAACTGAGAAAAGGCCAGCGGCACCAAAAGAAGTAGCCAAAAAAGAAGCTGAAGAAAAACCTACGGTTGCCCCTACTAAAGAAGCAAAACCGGTTCCTGATCAAAAAGTAGATAATACTACTGACAAAACAGCAGCAGCGCCTGCGGAAACAGCAAAATGATTGAGCGAAATTTTATAGCACAGAAAACAAAAGAGTACTACATTCGTCAGTACATTGAAGGAAGGCTTCGTGGCGCTGAGATTTCGCAAATCACGCTTAAAAAGATTCCTTTGGGCGAAAAAATTGTCATTGTAACAAGTCGGCCAAGTATTATTGTCGGTTCAAAAGGTTCAAACATTCGTGAGCTTACAAGATATCTTAAGTCTCACTTTAAACTTGAAAATCCTCAAATAGAAATAGTTGAAGTAAAAAATATGTTTCTTGATGCGGACATTGTTGCAGGAAGAATCGCAAGTTCGCTTGAGCGGTTTGGCTCGCAACGGTTTAAGGGAATTGGCCATAAAACAATGGCAAATATCCTTGACGCAGGAGCGATTGGTGTTGAGATTAAAATCTCTGGAAAAATACCTGGATCAAGGGCAAAAAGTTGGCGTTTTTATCAAGGTTACCTCAAGAAATGTGGAGACATCTCTGTTGTAGGGGTAAAAACTGCGTACGCATCAGCTTTACTTAAGTCTGGAGTGATTGGAATCCAAGTACGAATCATGCCTGGTAATCTAGTCTTGCCTGATAATATTGAAATATTAGAAGAACCTGTGCAAGTTGTTGAAGAAGTTGCACCTGAAAAGAAACCTGCTAAAAAGAAGACAACACGCAAAAAGTCAACAAAGAAGAAGACTGCTTCGAAGAAAGAAGCTGCAAAGGTTCCAGTTCAGAAAAAGGAAAAAGAGCCAGTTGTAGAAAAAGTAGAAGAAGAAAAATCAGTTCAAGATACTAGTTCAAAGGAATCAGAAAAAGTGCCCGAATCTGAAAGTGAAGCTTCACCAAAGAAAGCTACTGAGTCTGGAGAGGTCAAAGAATGAAGTCTACTAAGGCCTTGCGTGACCTGTCTGATAAAGAATTAGAATCTCGTGTGCAAGAGTTTAAAAAAGAACTTTTTAAGTTAGGTTCAAAAGGCGCAACAGGCGCTGGTGCTGAGAATCCTGCTCGTGCTCGCTCACTTCGGCGTACGATTGCTAAAGCAAAAACTATTCAACGTGAAAAAGAAGTTGTTTTGCTTCGAATGCCTGCTAAAAAAAGCGCAGCAACAAAAATGAAAAAATAAAGGTATACATAAAAACATATGACTCAAACTCAAACTTCGCAATTACTCATGCAAACGTACGGGGGCGTTCCTCGTTGGTAGGCGTGTGTAATCAATGTGGCTTGCCGCAAGATCTGTGCGTCTGTGACGTGATTGATCGTGAGCAGCAAAAAATTGAAGTTAAAATCGAGAAGAAAAAGTTTGGCAAAAAATACACAATTGTCACTGGCTTTGATGCTGGTGTTGATGTGTCTGATTTGGCAAAAAAACTCAAAAATAAGTTTGCCTGTGGTGGCACGGGCAAAGCAGGAAGGGTAGAACTCCAAGGAGACCACAGGGCCCGAATAAAAGAAGCCCTGGTGGCAATCGGATTTCCTTCCGAAACAATCAACGTGCGTGGTGCACGCTGATTACAGTAACATGACACAACCAACAACCCTTGCCCAAAGTTTGATTGGCAAAGAGTTGGAAGTTGTAGGCTCCACAAACAAAACACTTGTGGGGTTGGTAGGAACAGTTATTGATGAGACGCAGTACACTTTTGTGGTTGATACCTTAAATGGTCACAAAACTGTGCTCAAATCGAGCGTAACATTCACAGTTGGCGATGATGCAACTCAAATAAAAGGAGCATCAATTCAAAAACGTGCTGAAGCGCGCATAAAACAATAACAATTCAAATTAGGAACAAGACAAAATGGTAAAAAAACAAGTGCTTGGTGTTAACGCACCAAAAGAGAACAAAGGGACATACGATAAGAAGGACCCCTTTTACGGCGCAACTAATGTTAAGGCTGAAACACTTGTCGGAACAGTTGTAAAGAAAGATGCCCACAGAAGTGCAACCATTGAATGGCGGCGAGCGGTTTTTGTACCAAAGTATGAACGACAAGAACAACGAAAAAGCAGAATTCGTGTTCATAATCCTGCAAGTGTCGATGCTAAAGTTGGCGATCGTGTTCTTGTTGCAAGAACAAGGCCACTAAGTAAGACAAAACATCATGTTATCCTTAAGGTACTCTCAGCGGATGTTGAAAGTACTACTGGAAAGAAAGAGTAGATACAATGAGAGCAATCAGATCAAAAATATCACGTGCACTGCCTAATCAGGCAAGAGTTCCTGCTTGTGATAACTCTGGTGCGAAAATGCTTAAAATAATTTCCGTAAAAGGACATAAAACAGTAAAAGGAAGAATCCCTGAAGCAGGTGTTGGTGATTTAGTGCTTGCATCTGTTATCAAAGGAAAACTTGATATTCGTAAAACAGTTGTTCCAGCGATTATTGTTCGGCAAAGAAAACCGTTCAGAAGACCAGATGGCACTCGTGTTATTTTTGAAGATAATGCTGCAATTGTGCTTAAAGATATGAAGGGTAATCCAAAAGGAACACTTATCAAAGGAGCAATTGCAAAAGAAGTTGTTGAAAGATGGCCTGCTGTTGCAAAAATAGCAAAAATAATTGTATAAAATGACAGATGCTAAACTCATGAAAAAACCAGTACAGAACCCTAGCGTAGCTACGCGAACAAAGCGCGTAAGTTCTCTTCCACGAAAGCAGCGAAAAGCTCGGTACACTGCGGCGTTGCATCAAAAACAAACATTCGCGCACGTTGCACTTTCAAAAGATCTTAGGCTCCGACACAGTGTCAAAAACGTACAAGTACGTAAGGGAGACACTGTCAAAATCCTTCGTGGACAGTTTAAGCGAAAACAGGGCAAGGTTGAAAAAGTTGACCTTAAGCGTGAGCGGTTACTTATTGAAGGCGCGCACAGAGAAAAGCGTGATGGATCAAAAAATTACTATCCAATACATCCTTCAAATGTTCAGATCATTTCACTTGAACTTGGAGATAAAAAACGAAAACAAAAATTAAACTCTAAAGTTGCTACAAAAGCAGTACCTAAAACAAAGGTGGAGAAATCCAAATGAAAAACCATTTAAAACGAATCGCAGCGCCACGAACTTGGCAACTTGCACGGAAAAGTGCAACATTTACTCTTAGGCCATTTCCAGGGGGACATGGTTTTGAAATGGGCCTTGCACTAGGTTCAGTTTTGCGTGATCATTTACATCTTACTCGAACTATGAATGAAGTACAGAAAATGCTTCATGCAAACGAAGTTTTAGTTGATGGAAAACGTAAAAAAGATCGGCGAACTCTTGTAGGCTTATTTGATATTATTGGCATTCCTAAAATTAGTAAACAGTTCCAAGTTGGGTTAGATTCCAAAGGAAGGTTAATTGTTACTGAGATCGATGCGAAAGTAGCTTCCATGAAAGTATGTCGAGTAATTGGAAAAACGGTACTTAAGGGCGGAAAAATTCAGCTTAACTTGTATGATGGTAAGAACATTCTTACAAAAAAAGATGTAAAGGTGGGTGACAGTGTTGTAATTACTCTCCCTCAACATGAAATTCAAAAGGTACTTCCACTTAAAGTTGGCGCAAAGATTTTTTTAACTCATGGAAAACATGCGGGCACCTCAGGTACTCTTAAGGAACTAGACCTGAAAAGTGCACGATATGAGCTTGAAGATGGAACAAGTATTGAAACCGCACGAAGATACCTTTTTGTGGTGCAATAAAGAAGAATAGAAACAAATGACCGAAAAAACAAACACAACTGAAAAAGGACCTGCAGAGAAAAACGCTAAAAGTGCTGCTGGAAAAACCACGCAAAATCCTATGAAGCAAATCAAAGTTGCAAAAATCACCCTTAACATCGGTGCTGGAAAAAGTGAAGAGATGCTTAAACGGGCAGTGAAACTGCTTGCAAAGATATCCTCTGTAAAACCGATTCATACTAAAACTCAAAAGCGAATCCCAGGTTGGGCACTTAGGCCTGGTCTTGCTATTGGTGCTAAATCTACCGTTCGAAAAGGAGCGAAGGAAGTTCTGTTAAAACTTCTTGCCGCACGAAATAATACTCTTTCGAAGAAAAGTTTTGATGCACAGGGCAATTTTTCATTTGGAGTACCAGAATATATTGATATTCCTGGTCTTGAATACGATCCTGAATTAAAGATAATGGGTTTAGAAGCTGCAGTAACACTTGAAAGAGCAGGATTCAGACTTAAAAAACGAAACATAAATGCAAAAAAGGTTGGTAAAACACATCTCATCACAAAAGATGATGCAATCAAGTTTGTGCAAGAAACACTTGGAGTAACTGTTGAGTAAGAAGGTATAGATAGAGGAAATCACGAAAATGCAAAATAATAAAGAAAATATTATTTGCATGCAAAAAACCGGAGGTTTTTTAGCATGACAACAAGCGATTGGAAAAAGATGTTCACACAGCTTAACAAAAAGCCTGTAAAAAAAGCAAAGTACATTAAGCATAATAGTCCTAAGAAACGATCTTGTGGTAAAGCACTTGTGAAATGCAAGGTAACTGGAAGAAACCGTGGAGTTATTCGAAAGTATGGTTTAGATATTTGCCGTCAATCATTTCGAGAGATGGCAAAAGATTTAGGATTCAAAAAATACAATTAATAATTAAGAAGAAATAGCGGAGAAAGGAAACATGTTAAACGACCCATTAGCAGCAACATTGTCCAAGATCAACAATGCTGAGAAAGTTGGAAAGAAAGAAGTAGTTATTCGCCCAGTCTCTAAAATGATTCGAACAGTCTTACAAATTATGAATGATCACAATTATATTGGCTCATATGAAGAGATTAGCGATGATAGTGGAAGAAGTTTCAAAGTAAACTTGCTTGGAAATGTTAACAAATGTAACGTTATCAAACCCCGGTTTTCAACGTCTCACTCAACATTTACAAAATGGGAGAAGCGATATCTTCCCGCACGAGACTTTGGAATAATCATTGTTTCAACTTCCCTTGGTGTTATGACTCATACTGAGGCTAAGAAGAATGGAGTTGGTGGAAAACTCCTTGCGTACTGCTACTAGAGATACTTAAACATGAAAGAGACAATTACCAAAACGATTCCTGTACCAAGTGAAGTTACTGTAGCACTGCAAGGAAGAGTTCTTGCTATAAAAGGACCTAAAGGAGAAGATGAACGAGAATTTTCATATCCGGCAATCAAAGTTTCAAGCAAGGAAGGTTCAATTGTGTTACATGTTGAAAAGGCAACGAAGCGTGAAAAAAGAATGATTGGAACATACGAATCACATATTAAAAATATGATTAAGGGCGCCCAAGAAAATTTCATCTACAAACTGAAAATTTGTTCAGGTCACTTTCCTATGAATGTTTCAGTTTCAGGAAATAGTATTGCTGTGAAAAACTTTCTTGGAGAAAAACACCCTCGAAAAGTAGATTTTTCAGCAAAAGTTGCAGTCAAAATTAATGGTGCAGAAATTGAAGTGAGTTCTGTGAGTAAAGAACTTGCAGGGCAAACTGCTGGAAAAATTGAAAAGTTGTGCGCGATTACCAACCGTGATCGAAGAATCTTCCAGGATGGAATTTATATAACTCATAAAGCAAAATAATATTGAAAAAAATGGCAAATACAACTAATGCACTGGCTCTTAGGAATGCTGCTAAGAGGAAAAAGTACACTTTTATTGTAAAGGAGTCAAAATTTTCTTCAGGTGTGAAGAAGCGATGGAGATTACCTCGTGGAAAACACTCAAAAGTACGCCAAATGCATAAAGGACGGCCACAAATGCCACAGCCAGGATTTGGCTCGCCCGCAAGCGTTCGTGGGTTACACAGGTCTGGCTTACAAGAAGTTGTTGTTGCTCGCATTGAAGATATCGCTGGTCTTGATCCAAAGGTGCATGGAGTTGTTATCTCCCGAACACTAGGAAATAAGAAACGTCTTGAAGTGCTTAAGGCTGTGTCTGATGCCAAATTATCCTTACTTAATGTTAAAGATGTAACAAAAGCTGCTGAAAAGATTACTCAAGATTTTGCAGCGCGTAAAAAGAAGCGACTTGAAAGAATACGTAGCAAACAAAAGAAGGCTAAAAAAGAGACTGAAAAGGAAGCTAAAAAGGATAAGAAGAATGATCTTGCTAAAGCTGACAAAAAAGTTGATGAGAAAAAGCAAGAAACTAAACAAGATACTAAGAAAGAGAGTAAGGTAGAAGAAAAAAGTATAGTTTCAGAAACAAAACCTGAAGCTACCACTCAAACTATAGGGAAGACAGAATGAGAGCAAAAAAACAACTTGCAGGAAGAATGCTTAAAACTTCACCCAAAAAAGTGAAGTTTGCTGCGGATGCGCTTGAAGAGATCAAAAAAGCGATCACTCGTTCAGATATTCGAGGGCTTATTGCTATTGGAAAAATAACTAAAAACAAATCTAATCATCAATCTAAAGTTCGTGCTCGTAAAAATGCAGATCAGAAACGTAAAGGAAGACAGAAGGGGCGTGGATCAAAAAAAGGATCTAAACATTCAGTAGTTCCTAAAAAGGAAAAATGGATGATTAAAATTCGGACACAAAGAAAACTTCTTCGCGAATTACGAGAGAAAGGTCTTTTACTTCCAAAAGATTATCGAAAAATGTATGCAAAAAGCAAAGGTGGATACTTTAGGAACAGACGTCACATTAAACTCTACTTAACAGAACATAATTTGTTTCAGGCGGCGCCTGCGCAAAAAGCAAAAAAATAAGATTCAAACAGAATGGCACGAAGAAAAGCAAAACCTGTACTTTACAAACGTAAACGTGAAGGAAGAACCAACTACAAAAAACGGCTTACAACTCTTTTAGGAGGAAAGCCACGGCTTGTTGCTAGGTTTACCAATACAAAAGTTATTGGGCAAATAATTACCTTTGATGTAACGGGAGATAGTGTACTTGTTGGACTAGACTCATCACTCTTGATAAAGAAAGGATGGAACTTTTCACTTAAAAACCATCCTGCAGCATACCTTACAGGGTTTGCTCTTGCAAAAGCGGCAGCTGGCAAGGTGGATGGTAAGGTGGTATTTGATACTGGATTTAGAACGCCACGAAAAGGTGGAAGAGTATACTCTTTCCTTAAAGGAGCGCTTGATGGTGGACTAAACGTTATGCATGGTTCTGAAGAAATTTTTGCAACAGAAGAAAGAATGCATGGAAAAGATATTGAAGAGTATGCACAAAAGCTTGAAACAAAAAGCAAAGAAGAATACTCCGCAAAGTTTTCAGCAAGTTTAAAAAAGGGCGCAGATCCAAAACAAATAACCAAAAGCTTTGAGAAAGTAAAAGCAGCAATATGATATTACGAGACATACTATAATGGCACCACAAAAACAAAGACGCGGGAAGCGAAATAAAAGAAGGCAACCAAGACGTGAAATTGAAAAACCGAACGTAATGGAAACTTGGAAACCATTAACTGAGTTAGGCCGCAGTGTAAAAGCAGGCGAAATAACTGACATTGATGCTATCTTTGCTTCAGGTAAGCGCATCATGGAACCAGAAATTGTAGATGTTCTTCTTCCTAACTTGAAAACGGACTTACTTCTTATTGGGCAGGCTAAAGGTAAGTTTGGTGGTGGACAGCGACGTATTTTTAGACAAACTCAAAAGAAAACAAGGGAAGGTAACAGAATCCAGTTTGCAACCTGCGCACTTGTGGGTAACGGTAACGGATATGTTGGTGTAGGTTTTGGAAAAAGTAAAGAAACTGTTCCCGCACGTGATAAATCACAACGAAGAGCGAAACTTTCAATTATGAAAATTCGACGTGGATGTGGATCATGGGAAGGAACACCGAATCCCAATTCAATTCCATTCGCAGTAACTGGGAAGTGCGGCTCATCCATTATTACACTTATCCCGGCACCTGAAGGGACAGGCCTTTGTGTCGAAAAAGAATGTGCAAAAATCCTTCAAGCTGCAGGAATTCAAGATATTTGGTCCAAAACACATGGTCAAACTAAAACAAAAGTTAATCTTATCAAAGCGTGCGTCGATGCCCTCAAAAAATTAAGCGAAGTAAAAATTCAACCGCATCACGTGGCTACACTTGGTGTACAAGATGGAAAAGTTCCAACATCACCTGAAGATGAGGTTGCAAAACCGGTTAAAACTGAAGAAAAAGTGGCTGAAGTGGCGAGTGAAGCAGCAAAAACGCCCGAAGTTAAAGCAGAAGAATAAAAATGACTCAAGAAACAACACCAAAAGTAGTAGAGAAGAAAGCTCCAGCGAAAGCAAGCTCTTCAAAACTTGCCATTGTACTTGTACGTGGAATGGTTGGTCTAAGTCATGAAGTTAAAGAGACTCTTCGTTTAATGAGACTTACACGTAAAAATAATTGTGTAGTTTTAGAATCAACTCCTATCACAAAAGGAATGCTTCAAAAAGTAAAAGACTTTGTTACATGGGGCGAAATTAGTGAAGCGACATTTTCTGAATTAGTAAAAATGCGAGGTAATGAATTTCTTGGACGAACTCAGGATAGTAAAAAAAAGTATACGTACAAGGGTTTCTTTGAGTTTAACGGGAAGAAATATCACAAGACATTTGCTCTTAATCCTCCAAAAAAAGGGTTTGGTAGGAAAGGTATCAAAACTCCGTTCAAACTTGGTGGAGCGTTAGGCAATCGTAGCAACGCTATGGATGATTTAGTTAAACGAATGATCTAAATAATAAAATGGTAACGAACAAAACACGAAAAGTACACAAACTCAGAGCACACGTAAGCTCTGGCGGTGGACATAGGAAAAAGCGGAGGGGAGCTGGAAGTCGCGGCGGTCGTGGGAATGCTGGTTCTGGTAAAAGGGCAAGCCATAAAGTTGCAGGAAGTTCTCGTAAACTAGGAAGTCACGGGTTTACATCTCATTCACGCAATAATATTGGTCGGGCAGTTAATGTATCTTACTTTACAGTATCTAAGCTTGATGCATTAGTTATGGCGGGATCTGTAACAAAGCAAGGTGAGATGTATGCGGTTGACTTGAAGAAGCTTGGCTTTGGAAAGTTACTTGGAACTGGCTCGGTTCATGCTAAAATCGCCTTTAGTTCTGCTGTGTGTACTGCTAAGGCAGAAGAAAAGATTAAAAAAGCTGGGGGCAGTATAGTTACTACTCAGGCTGCAGCTCAGGCATAATTTTTGCTTTTTTATTGCTAGCAAAGGATGGAAATAATCAAAAACAATGTCATTTCTTGATACGCTCATTGGACTCTTTCCGGAAGTGAAAGGCCCTCTTCACAAGAAGCTTCCATTTAAAGAAAAGCTCAAATGGACAGCAATAATTTTACTTATCTTCTTTATTATGGGATATATCCCCTTATTTGGTTTAGGTGAAAACGCACTTCAACAGTTTGAGTTTCTTTCAATTATTCTTGGAGCAAGCTTTGGAAGTATCCTTTCATTAGGTATTGGACCTATAGTAACAGCATCAATTGTA
This sequence comes from uncultured Methanosarcinales archaeon, assembly GCA_964498285.1. Classification (GTDB taxonomy): domain Archaea; phylum Nanobdellota; class Nanobdellia; order Woesearchaeales; family GW2011-AR9; genus CAZCGN01. Next base: position 349,064 of record CAZCGN010000001.1, on the reverse strand, counting down.
CTGCAACTGTTATCTGGTACTGGGATTTTAAATATTGATACGACAACACCGCAAGGAAGACAACGGTTTCAGGGAATTCAGAAATTACTTTCAATCTTTTTTATCGTATTTGAAGGAGCAGTCTACGTATTTATGGGGGGTTTAGCACCTTCTGCTGCGTACGCAGGAACATCACTTTTCTTTCAGTTGGAACTGATACTTATTTTCCAGCTAATTCTTGGTGGAATACTTATCATGTTTATGGATGAGGTTATTAGTAAATGGGGATTTGGTTCCGGTATAAGTTTGTTTATTGCAGCTGGAGTATCACAACAAATATTTATTCGTGCGCTTAACTTTTTACCATCTCCGACAAATCCTGAGATTGCGGCTGGTGCGATCCCTGCGCTGTTTCAATCACTTTCAATTGGAGATGTGACAACAGCAATGTTAATGCTAGCTGGGTTAGTCTCAACGGTAGTTGTCTTTGCAGTGTGTGTCTATGGCCAGGCAATGAAAGTGGAGATTCCTCTTTCATTTGGCCGAGTTCGGGGGTATAGTATGCGATGGCCACTCAACTTTTTTTATACATCAAACATTCCAGTTATTTTAGTTGCAGCTTTACTTGCAAACGTGCAGTTGGTTGCAACCTTATTTGAGAAGTGGGGACACCCCATTTTCGGAACGTTTTCAGGATCAACGCCTGTTTCGGGGATTGTCTTTTGGGTAACACCGCCGGACGTTGTTCGTTTGCTTATTACAAATTCGTTTACATGGGTTAATGCGGTGCAAGCGTTAAGTTATACTTCTCTTTTTGTAGTAGGTTCAGTTGTATTTAGTATCTTTTGGATGCAGACAGCAAACATGGATGCCGCGAGCCAAGCAAAACAAATTATGGCATCAGGCTTGCAGATACCAGGTTTTAGACGTGATGAAAGAGTGCTTGAAAGAATTTTATCTCGGTACATTTGGGCCCTTACAATTGTGGGTGGTGCAGCAGTAGGCCTATTAGGTGCGCTTGCAGATTTAACAGGAGCGTTATCCCAAGGAACGGGAATTTTACTTGCAGTTATGATTGTCTACAAGTTGTATGAAGAAATTGCAAAACAACACATGATGGACATGCATCCTGCATTAAAGAAGTTCATGGAGTAAGGAGTATTTCTAATCTCTATTTTTTATTATACAAAAGCATTTAAGGTGGTTTTTTCTTGTTTTTAGTATGCTACGTGATCGTGGAGATATAGGAATAGTTCTTTGTGATGCAGGAAGGCCGTTTGGAGAACAAGTTCTTGAAAGTTTGGGGCGACAGTTTGAAAAACATTCTAGTGATGGCGCTGGCCCGGAAAATAATTTTAGACGAGTTCAGTCTACTGAGAAGCATTTTGCGGGCACTGAGATAAAAACTTCATTAGAAGAAAGTGTTCGTGGTATGGATATTTACATAATTCAGGATGTTGCAAACACTCATTTACCTTATTCTGTTGACGAAAATTTTAGGGCCCTTAAAACTGCTGCTGATGCTTGTAGAAGAGCAGATGCTGCTTGTGTTACGGTAATACTTCCTTATTTTCCTTATGCAAGACAGGACAGAGCAATAGGAAGGGAGTGTTGGACTGCTTCTCAAGTTGCGGGTGAAATAGAGCTTACACAGGTTGATCGAGTTGTCACTTTGGACATTCATAATCCTACTGTCGGTGGATTTTTTAGAACAGCAAAATTTGAGAATCTTTTGGCGAGAAGAACCTTTATAGATCACATTAGGGCCAATTTTGATCTTGGAAATGCTGTGATGGGAGCACCAGACTTTGGTGCCATGAAAAGAAACAAAGAGTATTCAGATATTCTAAGGGTCCCATTGATAGGTGTACACAAAGAGAGGGATTATACTACTGGGGAAGTCATAGATGAAGATGACGAAGATGATGAGATAGTAACAATTTTTGGTGATGTTAGTGGGAGGGATGTTATTTTTGTTGATGATATGATTGATAGGGCGGGCACCGTAGTGAATGCTTCGAGAGCTGTCAAAAAAGCCGGTGCAAGAAAAGTTTATTTTATGACTTCACTTGCAGTTTTAAGTGATCCTGCAAAGGAAAGGTTAGATGGATTGTATAGGGACGGACTTCTCACGGGAGTTATAGCAACAAATGCAATTTATCATGGGCCAGGTTTTGTCGAAGATACACCTTGGTTAGAAGAAGTTTCTGTTTCTGGGTATCATGCAAAGGTAATTTTTAATATAAACCACCACCTGTCTATTAGTAGGTTATTGGAATAAAACAGATACAATCCATAAACTTTATATACAGACTTTTACCAACTTATACATATGGCGTTTTTAGATCCAATATTCAATCCTATCTTTGGCTCGCTTATTAATGCGAGTCCGTTCTGGGCAATTTGTGTTCTTGCACTTCTTATTGCGGTTCTTATTTCTCTTGTCTATAAGTATGCAACAAATCAAGATTTGATGAAAGCGCTTAAAGATGAGCAAAAAGAGTATCAAAAGAAAATCAAAGGACTTCGTGATCAGCCAGAAAAAATGATGGCTATGCAAAAAGAAGCAATGTCAAAAAATATGGCATACATGAAGCAATCATTTAAACCAACATTGATTACTATGATTCCGATTATTTTAATTTTTGGTTGGATGGCAGGTGTACTTGCATACGAACCGATTTTTCCAGGCGAGACCTATTCAATCACTGCTATTTTTGAGAAAGGAGTTGTTGAAGATGCATTATTAGTTTTAGATGAGGGATCTGAGTTGGTTTTGGGTGACTCAACCTTAATGCCTATTGTTGATGGCAAAGCTACATGGAGATTAAAAAGTGATGCCGGAGAGCATGTGTTGGGAGTTTCGGTAGGCGATGTCTCTGAAGTAAAAGATGTTCTGATAACAACAGAACTGAGGTATGCTCCTCAGATGGATGTGTACAAGCATTCAGACGTAAAGAGTATAGAAATAAACTATAACAAGTTGAAACCTGCTGGCGACTTCAGTTTGTTTGGCTGGAAGCCAGGATGGCTTGGTTGGTACATACTTTTCTCAATAGTCTTTAGTATCGGTATTCGAAAGTTGCTCAAGATACATTAGTTTTTGCAGGAAAAGTGAAGGTTTAGAAGTTTTCTTGTTCTAAGATTAGTTTGTAATGTTCGTTTTTGAAACAGCTTGTGTGATTCAGAAAAGTTTATATAGCAGAACTTGAGTCCAGAAACCATGAAAGTTTTAGGTAAAGCTTGTAGGGGCAGTCTCCCAAAGATGTCTGAGGTTGAAGTTAACATAGTGAAAAAAGGTCCCTACTGGGAAGTTAGTGGCGGCGGTTTTACTGGAACACGAGTTGGGAAAATAATCACATCTGGTTTAGAAGTTCTTGATTTTGACCCAAGATTAATCTCCCCGAGCGTAGTCATTTATGTTTATGCTTCTGGCTCAAATGCTGGTTTAATTCAAGTACAGGAAGTTCTTGAGAAGTAAAATATTATATTTGACATCTCCTGGATCGGAAATTTCTTCTTCACTTTCTCAAACAAAGTTAAATCTTCATTAGTAAACTTTATAAATCACTATTAAAACCAGGTTATCATATCCAATCTGGATGATCATCAAGGCAACTATGGTCAGCGAAGAATATTTCTTTTCTGATATTGTCTTGTAAAAATAAGGGGATAAAAAATGCCACAAGGAAAATTAAAATCACGCAGGTTCAGACGAATTTTTGTCAAAACGCCTGGCGGAAAAACAGTAAAACACTACAGAAAGCGTAAGCCTTCAAAAGCAATTTGCGCTATTTATGGAACACCACTTCACGGAGTTCCGAACCAAAGAGCACCTAAGCTTAGAAACATGCCTAAATCCAAGAAAAGGCCTCAAAGACCGTTTGGAGGAATTCTGTCATCCAAAGGTATGCGATTCTTACTACGACGTAAAGCGCGAGCAGAGGCTCCAAAGGAGGCAGAACAATGAGTCTCTACAAAATTGGTCGAATGTGTATGAAAGTTGCAGGAAGAGACGCAGGTAAACACTGCGTTGTACTGAGTGCAATTGAAAACAATGCTGTGTTAGTTGATGGTGAGACAAGACGAAGAAAAGTAAACCTTAAACATCTTGAGCCGTTAGATAAAGAGGTTGCTATCAAAGCTGATGCTTCGCATAGTGAAGTTGCAAAAGCGTTTGAAAAGCTTGGTCTTAAAGCGCTTGAAACAAAAGCTAAGAAGGCAGCTGCAAGGCCTAGACAAGTTCGTAAAGCTAAAGCTTCTAAAGCAGTAGCTCCAAAACCGAAAGCTAAAGCTGCAAAAAAAGAAGCAAAGCCAAAACCAGCCCCGAAAAAAGCTGAGGAGAAGCCTGAAACAAAAGCGTAACGCTTTTTATTTTTTCATTTTAGTATGTCACAAAAATATTCTTTATACCAGCTTCTTAAACGAACTGGCAAATTTTCACAAAAACAAGAGATAATTCGTGCAATAAGTAAAGGACGTGTCCAGGTTGACAAAAAAGTAACCACCTCAGCACAGTTTCAATGTAATCCTCTTAAACGAGAAGTTCTTTTAGATGGTAAAGAAATTCATCTTGTGCCGTTAATGTACATAGTTCTTAACAAGCCAGAGAGGTATTCATGTCAGAAAAATGATGATAAGTATCCATATGTTGTTAACCTACTCAAATTAGATCCGGAAATTAAAAATTCATTATTTGTTATTGGAAGGTTGGATGTTCCAACAACCGGAATGCTCATAATTACTAATGATGGAAGACTTTCAACAAGGCTTTTGAACCCTAAATCAAAGGTGCCTAAAAAATATAAGGTGCTTGCAAAAGATGCTATTACAAAAGAACAGATTCGAAAGCTTGAGGAGGGTGTATACATTGAAGTGTTTGAAGATGAGTACTTAACAGAAGAAGCAAAAGTTGAGAGAATCTCTTCACATGAAATTTATTTGACAATCACCGAAGGAAAATTCAGACAAGTACGAAAAATGCTTGGCGCAGTAGGAAATTTAGTTATGGCTCTTGAACGTGTTGCAATAGGGAAGCTCAAATTGCCAGATATTGAGATTGGCGAAAGTGAGATTTTGATCAAAGAAGAGATGTACGAAATATTTTAACGTTTACCATCAATATATTTAAATATCCTCCATTTACTCATATTCTTTATGTCTGAAGTCAATAAAAGCCAAGTATTAGCACTACATTCTTTAGAAAGAAAAGTGCTTCCATTTGTTTCATTAAAAACACCTGCTGCAATTGCTCAGAAGGTAGGGATTAGCGAAGCTGAAGCGCAAAGTGGACTTTCCATGCTTGAAGCTAAAGGATATGTCACTTTAACGTATGATGTTCAAGAGTTTATTGGATTAGATTCTTTAGGGAAAGAATACCTTACACGTGATTTACCAGAAACAGTTATTCTTAAAGATATTCAATATGCTCCTAAGAAGATGTCTGAACTTCCGGTTAAAGGTTCAGAGTTTTCATCAGTCTTAGGACTTCTTAAACGAAACCGATTTGTTACCATAGAAAAAAAGGGAGAATTACTGTTTACAATTACGGATGCAGGAAAAGCGTTCGTGGAACGGTTTTCAAACCCATTAAAATTATTTGCACATGAAATACCTGCAAATACACTTTCAGCTGAGCAAAAAAGAGTTGTTGAACAATTTTCCAGCCGAAAAAAGTTTATCAAAAAAATCGAAAAGAGATCTATGCTTGCAACACTTACTCCAAAAGGAGAAGCACTTTTAGCTGCACTTAAAGAATTAGGAGACGTTGAACTTGCTGAAGCCGTAACCTCTGACATGCTCAAGTCAGGCAGCTGGAAAGGTGCAACGTTTCGCCCCTACGATATTCATATCAACGTTCCGAACGATACTATTGCGCGCAGGCATCCAATGATGGAAGCAAACAACATCTTACGTGATGTCTTTGTTGAGATGGGCTTTTCTGAAATGCAGGGACCAATGGTTGAGAGTGCATTTTGGAATATGGATACTATGTGGATCCCGCAAGATCATCCTGCACGCGATGAACAAGATACATTCTATTTAGAAGGTAAAGCAAAAATCCCTCCAGAACTTGCAGAAAAAACAAAGAAGATGCACGAAGAAGGCATCAAACGATCACACACGAAAGTGGGCGATTGGTCAATGGATATTGCGCAAAAACGATTGCTTAGAACACATTCAACTGCAACAACGTTTCGAACACTTGCAGAGTTAGGTAAAGAAGCACAAAAAACTGGGAAGCCCGTTGCGAACGGCAAATACTTTTACATTGCAAACAATTTTCGAAATGAAACGGTTGATGCAACACACTTAGCAGATTTTTTCCAAGGTGAAGGTTTTATTATTGGTGATGATCTTGGTCTAGCGGACTTAATGGGATTTATCAAAGAGTTTTATGCAAAATTAGGAATCCACAAAATTCGATTTAAACCAACGTATAATCCATATACAGAACCTTCCATGGAAGCCCATTACTTTGATGAAAGGTTAGGTAAATGGTATTCTCTTATTAATTCAGGAATTTTCAGACCAGAAACGCTTGAGCCGTTAGGGATAACAAAACCTATTATTGCATGGGGGATGGGTGCGAGCCGTGTTGCAGCACTGTTAACGAATGCAACTAGCATGCGGGATATTACTGGTCACACCTGTGATATTGAATGGTTAAAGCACAGACCACTTATGCAACGAAACATTGTGAGGAAGCAAGAATAATGGTATTGGTCTATGCAAAACTCTCAACTCTTAACAAGTACATTGGAAAACCATTAGAAGTAGATACAATAAAAACGACCTTGATGGATATTGGGATGGATGTAAAAGGTGTAAGTGATGCGCAAGATCCTGAACTCAAAATTGAAATTACAGCAGAAAAAGCAGACATGGTAAGTGCAGTTGGAATTGCACGAGCAATCAAATATTATTTAGGGCTTGCGCAGGGTGCGCCAAAATATTCTCTTTCGCCGCCACAGCATACGGTCAATGTGGTAAACACGCTTGATGGTGTGTATCCCTCTAAAACAGTTTGTGCTATTTTACGAGGTGTGAGTATGACTCCTGAATTGCTTCAAGAGATGATTGATATTCAAGAAAAAATCACACAGAGCTTTGGCAGAGACCGTAAAAAAGCAGGGATTGGGATTTATCCAACAAACACTATTGTGTTTCCGATTAGTTTTGGTGGTGAGGATCCAGAAAAGATTGTGTTCAAACCGTTAGAGTTCACGCAAGAGATTACTGGAAAACAAGTGTTAGAACTGCACCCTACTGGGAAAAAGTACGCGCACCTTTTGCAAGGTCGAAGCAAATTTGCGGTGTTCAGGGATAGTGAGAATAAAGTACTTGCAATGCCTCCAATCATTAACTCAGATGAAACTGCAAAAGTTGGTATCAATCATACGGATTTGTTTCTAGAAGTTACTGGTGAAAATCTGCATCTTCTTGATTTGATTCTTAAAGTACTTGTAACAACGTTTATTGAAATGGGCGCGAAAGCAGAAGCAGTTAATGTTGAATATGAAAAGACTGGCAAGAGATATGTTCTCTCTTTAGACAACTGGCACGATGAAATTACAGTAGAGTTTGTAAATAAACTTATTGGCTTTTCAATAAGTGAAGCAGAATGCATAGAACTTTTGGGAAAAATGATGTACGGCGTTGAAAAAGTTGAGAATGGTGTTGTACATGTCGAAGTACCTTGCTATAGGTCAGATATCTGGCATGATGTTGACATTGCAGATGATATTGCACGTGCGTATGGTTATAACAACATAGTGCCACGATTTCCTAATGTTGCAACAGTAGGTTCCAACTTGGATGCTTCTTTGTTTCGTGAACGTATTTCAGATGCTCTTGTTTCGTTAGGCTTTACTGAATTGTATACATATGTCTTAACTTCTACTGAGTTCCAGTTTGATATGGTGGGCACAGAATCCGAGCATGTTCGGCTCACTGAGAGCTGTGATCAAGGAACAAACATGTGTCGAACAATGATTCTGCCTGAAACTCTTCGCGCACTTAATGTAAATCGAAAAAACAAGTATCCTCAACGTGTGTTTGAAAATGGGTTTACAATTCAAGTTGATGGAACTTGTGATACTGGCGCAAGAAACGAAGCACATGTTTCGGTCTCAATTGCTGATCCTAAGGCTAATTATACTCAGATCAAAGCAATTTTAGATGAATTGATGGCCTTGTTAGGTGTATCGTTTGAAGTTAAAGAAGTTATAAAACCCTTCTTGATCGAAGGAAGGGCAGCATCAATCATTGTTAACGGCACAGAAGTAGGTTTCATAGGGGAAGTGCACCCTCAGACATTAACAAACTTTGGGCTACTAGTTCCTGTTGCAAGTTTTGAGATTAATTTAGAAAAAATACAATAAGTAAAAAAAAAATTCTACTTCAAATTTGACCACATGGTGTTAAACATCGCGTCCATTGATGTTGCAAAGTACGGGGTTTTTACCCAGACACCTAAATCATATGAGGGGTGAACTTCAGTATCGTTCAAGGTCATAAACACAAAGTCTTTACTATCAACTGTCATAAACCGTGAATTAAGTTTTGCGTTATGCTTTACTTCAGCAACACCTTTAAGTTTTTCAACCATGTGTTTGTTCTCTTTCGTAACAGGAGCTGCAATTCGAACTTTTACGCCACGCTTTTTTGCTTTTTCTAACGATGAATGAAGACCTTCAGCTTTTCGTAAAAAACCCCCTTCGCTTGTTACAATGTTAACAGACTTTTTAGCATTCTTTACCATGAAATCTAAATGGTTATACAAATTATGGCGTCCTTTCAAACATCCAGTAAGTTCAGTTGGATCAACTAGTGATACGCCATTTGCGTGAAGTGATTCTAATTCAGTAAGAAGTTCTGAACCTTTAACAGATTCTAATCGTTTAATTTTTGTTTGTGCTTCAAGTTGCATATTTTTACGAACTCTATCTACAACTTCAGTAGGTGGAATTGCAATATACTTGATTGGCTTACCTGTTTTCATAACAACAAACCCTTTTTTCTCAAGTGACTCTAACACATCATAACTTCGTGATCGTGGAACATCAGCAATGTCTGAAAGTTCTCCTGCAGTTGATACGCCTCGAGAAAGAAGTGCAGCCCACAGCTTCACTTCATACAAATTGAGATCGAAATTACGTCTCAAATCCACCAATAAATCGTCTTTAACTATCATTTTTACCCAAACCCCTCCCTCTTTTCATAAAGGTAATATTTTTCAAGAAATCATCTCCATTTAAATGACTCCTATCGAGTAACACAACACCCCTTTGTTTTTTTGTTACTACCCTATCAATAAAAACTACTACTATTAAAAGGTTGTGGTTTTGGGTCATAAGGGTTTAGAGGATAACTATTCAAGTTTATATCTTAGTGTTGCAGCAATTCCGCCAATTCCGTCGATTTTTTTGCCTGCAGCATTCTCAGAAGAAATTATGTGAACTTCAGCTCCAAAAGAATCTACTATCTTAAGTTGTTCATCAAGTTCATGGTATTTATCCTTTTCTCGTAGTTTTGAGATGAACGAATCAGTTACAAATAGTTTTGCAATGGCCCCTTGAGTGATTGCACCTAACGTTTGCTTGTATCCATACGCGTACGCTCCTTCTTTTCCAATCTCAGAAAATAGTTCTTCTACGAGTACTGCTTCTAATCTTGTTCTACTACTCACTAAAATCTGTGTAAGTTCAGGACTCTTTGAGACTTCTTCAAGCCCCGCCTTACTAATTGATGAACAACTCACGGCAGTAATCTTCTTTTTAAGATCACTATCTTTTACAAGTTTCAGAACACTTTCTTTGTAAAAAGAGGGGGATGCTATAATTATATGTTGCAACGTTTCACGCTTATCGTATGCTACAATTTGTGCAAGAATCTGTTCATAGAATGTTGCTTTTGTATTTGTCTCGTACGCTTTTTTAGGCATGTCAGATTTTAATCGTGCAATAATTTTGTATCCACTTTTACTTGAGAGTGCAAACATGGCTTCATCACGATCAAACAAACAGAAAAGATAGGTATACTTTGTTTTTGTTGCATCATCCACTCGTTCGGTATGGTACTTGAGCCATTGTGATTTAGTGATTGTGCACTCAGACCCGATTTCTAGTGTAATATTTTGATAACTGCCTTTTGGAATATCTTCTGGTCCTACCAGAATAGTTCCATTTACGCGCAAAGTTTTATTTTCTGCAACATACTCCACTTTTTCTGCTTCAATTGTAAGTGTAATCTTCTTTTTTGCAACTTTTGCATTATCGCTATCGCCTATTTTGACTTTCCGCGTAGCAGTACCTTTAAGTGAATCCTTCGGATCAATGATATGGCTAAGATACCATAAATCGTCTGGATCAGTGATTTTGAGCTTTAGTTTCCCTGCTTTGTAATTTTTGGTAAGTATTTGCATGACATTTCAAAGGCTGAGTTGTTTTTTATATCTTTCTTCTTCCAAAATCCTATGGTCCTCTCAAGAGGAATATTTATATACAAGAAACCTCTTCATTTTGCTATGTCAGGTGGTATTTTCACACATAGTTCTAAGGGCCAGGCTGCAGCGGCAGCAGTTCTTATCGCAATACTTGCAGGAGTTATCATAGCATTTGTTATCCTTATATCTCCAGCAGACCGTGAAGCACTCTTGAATAATCAGGAACTTCCAAGTTTAAGTGGTAATGGTGATGGGGGATACGGTTCTATTGAACGAGTTTTAATAGAAGAGTTTCCCGGAAGAGTAGATTTTCTTAGACTCAATGAAGTTGAACACTCTTTAGCTTCAGTGAGGATATATACTGGTGAAGAGAGTAATATCTTAGCTGAAAAATTTTCAGCGTACATGAAAAACGGCGTGTTTTCAGATGAAGATTCAACGTTTACGTTTAGGTTAGATGATTTAGATAATGTAGAAGATGTTGTTCTCACCTTTGGTGTTGCAAGCATTTCAGGTAATCTTAAAATTTTGTGGAACGGAGAAGAAATATTTAATCGGGGCGTTGCAGTGGATGAAACCCCCGTTGTTCCAATCCCTTCAAATTTGTTGCGTCAAAGTAACGAGCTTATTTTTTCAGTCTCATCGCCTGGGGTTGCCTTTTGGAAATCAAATTTTGCTGAACTTTCATCCATTCAAATTGTTGGAGAAGTAACTCAACTTAGCTTACAGTCTGCCCGTAACACGTTTTTAATTTCAGAAACAGAATATAACAATCTTGATTCCTTAGAGTTACATTTTCAACCAGAATGCGTGCTTCAAGCGGTAGGAAAACTTACTGTGAAGGTAAACTCGGTGCCGATTTATTCAGGAGTTCCGGATTGTGGACTTTCATTAGTTCCGGTCGAATTTTCACGAGACATAATCCGCCAAGGCGAGAACACGTTGGAGTTTTTTACTGATAGGGGCCAATATGAACTATTTCATGTAAAGGTAATCTCTGAGCTCGAGGAGATTGAATATCCGACGTACTACTTTGAGCTTTCATCTGAAGAATTTGACGATATTGAAACTGGCGATTTTGATGTTGAAGCACGAATTGAGTTCATTGATGATACCTCACGTAAAGTAGGGTATATTTCAATTAATAATCATATCTTGCATTTTGATACACGCAATATCACGTACACAGAAGATATAAGTGATGATATTGTTCGTGGCAATAATGCTATTGTTCTTAAACCGAGTCGAACACTTGAAGTTCGCGAGTTTAGAGTAGATCTACGAGATTAAGCGTTTCTTATCTCTATTTTTGTACATAACTGTTCTCGTAACGTTTTTATACTCTGAAAGTTTGGTTCAAGTAAGTTATGTACGAACTAAATTAGGTAATACTAGATGGTGGAAGCTCAAGTAGGTGAAGGTAGTGGGAGTTAAAGATAGAGTTGCGGGTTTTTTTGGAAAGGCTGCAGCATCTTCTACTCCAGTTGGTTCGACGGCTCAAGCAGTGGGCACTGGTGCAAAGTTGGGTGTAGGAGCAGCAGCGGCTGGAGCTGTGCTAAATGCTGGGACGGCCGCTGCAAAAGAGTGGGGATTCTATCTTTTCCTAGGCGGACTTATGTTTTGGTTTCTTAAGTTTTTAGGCATCGACCAGTATGGGCAAGTACTTGTGATCTTAGCCTGGCTTCTTTTTTTCTTAAGTGTCCCAGTAGTGCTTAAAGCGGGCGAGAGTGCAAAAGAAAGAATTAGTTGGGGATATCCCCTCGTTTTTTTCATCTGGTACTATATTTATTCAGGAACAATTTCGAACGAGTCTTTAATGACACTATTACTTTTTGCAGGAGTTATCGCGATTTTTGATCTTCTTGTTAGAAGAGTAAAAGCGTTCAAAGATTTTTTTTCAGCAGTAATCATGGTTGCGTTCTTTTTTCTAGAAGTTGGTCTACTTCCAGCACTTTTCCTTAATTTTGGTTGGACAATGGATACCTTTGCAACAACCATGTTCTTTTTTGTTCCATGGTGGGCTTACCTAGGTCTTTTTAACACGAAAACGGATAACTTTATACTCAAAGCACTTAAAGTGATAGGTGTAGTGTACGTGTTTCTTCTTTTGATCTTTTCAGTTCCCACAATTCAAGAATCAAATGCACTTCCCGGAACAGAAGATCTTTTAGCGCAGCAAGAATTGCTTCGTGAACGACTTCCTGACGGCGAGCCCATTGTGTGGTCAAGAATAAAATGTCTTGGCGAAACAATAAGTTCTGCAACTTCTCTTTCGCCTGAAAACACTGAAGATTGCGTCACACGTCTGCAATTAACTTCCCAACTTAAAATTGCCTGTGAAGAAAATATGGCCTCAGGTGCGTGGCAGTATAGTTCAACGGACGAATGTGTTGAAGCAAAACTCAAAGAAAAAGAAGATGCTACAGCAGTTACAGGAACAATAAATAGGCAGGTAGTAGAATATACTACTGCAACGCTTACTTCTACTGAAGGTGCTGAAGCAGGAGGACTGTCTTCTCGAACAGTTGAACGCTCTTTTAAGGTTGGCCAAGCAATGCAACCATTCCGCATGAAGCTTAATATTCAAAATCCGTACGAACAAAATATTCAGGGCCTCATTACTTGTACTTTTCGAAAAGGAACTGAAGAAGTGCCTGGATTCATTGTATCGAAAGATGTGTTTAGTGCGGTAACAAAAACGATTGAAACATCGATTCTCTGCTCTCCACTTCCAACTAAAGAAGCAGAGTATGAACAATATAGGCAAGTAACGTTTAACGTAGATCTAAGTGGACTTTCAACAATTTCAACACTGCAACGAATGTTTGTCTCAACGTTTGACCTTCAAAACCCATTGCTCCAAGATGCGTTTTATAGATATTTCCCAACTGGGTTTGCAACCTCATCTTCTCCTGAAGAGTTTGCGCGACTCAATTTTGCGTTTGGAGAGCCCGAGACAAGTCCGGTGGTTGAAGAAGATGATCAGCTCTTGTTTGTCTCATCAATTGAAAATGTTGGGCAAGGAAAGATAACTTCTGTTGATGGTTTTATAGTTGATCTGGATCAATATGGACTTTACCCCGCGGGAGATAGCCCAGGTGATACTTGTTTATATGGTGATGGAAGTTCAGCACTCTCGCTGGATACACTTGGCTCAGGCGGAGTTGAACCGATGAGTTTTTGTTTCCTTTCACACTCTGCTGATATTTCAAACGAACTTTCAGCGCAACCCTTTGTGATCAAAACGTTTCGTGGACAATTAGATTATAGTTATCAAATTTCAGCACAACAAAATATTCATATAAAACATGTTGGACCTGAACCGATCCCAGAACCAATAGTTGAAGAGGAGGAGCCGTTTGCAAATGCTTGATTCATCAAAAAGAACAAGTGTAAAACTGTTTGTACTAATTATAACTCTCTTACTTTTGCTTGTAGGCTGCAATGGAACTGATAGTGCAACTGGAGCGGCAGATGAGGTAACGTATCGTGTAGGATACGCAGGGCCAGTAATAGAAGCAGTTCCTGGAATGCCTCCAGCTAAACTTGCTGACGGGCAGAGTTTCGAGATTGGTCTAAGGATATGTAATCAAGGCACATTTGATATTTCGGAAGGTGAAATTCAGTTAAGCGGGTTTGACTCAACTTACATTCTTGCAGATATTACTAGTCACACATTCCCACAAAATGCTCTCACTCTTGAAGCAAAGAATGCACTTAATCCTGCAGGAGGGTGCACCAATATTTTAACATTCCCTGCGAAAGTTATCGCAGTTGAAGACGGATATTCTGAGTATCCAGTAACATATTATCTTACAACAACAAGTAAACAACTTTTTGAACTTTCCCAAACGGTGTGTGTTGGCGGAACTTCCGCATACTTAGTTGAGGATGGAGGATGTAATATTGATGCCCCGATTCAACTTAATGGCCAAGGCTCAATGCTTGGAGTGAGCAGAATTGATACAGTTGCACAAGGTGGCCCTGCACGTATTCTTTTTGATCTTCAGTTGACAAACGGAGGGAAAGGGACAGTGAAAAGTGCAAGCATTACAAAAGCGCAACTTGGCGGTAAAGAACTTAATTGTGTGTTTAAGAAAACAAAAACAAGAACATACACGTTTGGCGATAATCTGCGGGGCCCTGCAATTTTTTGTGAAGCGCCGATGGAAACAGGTGTATCATCATACCCTACCACACTTTTCTTGCAAGTGTTCTACGATTATGAACAATATGAGATTAACCAGATACTTATTGAGGGATCTGCTGATCCGAGTAGTCAAGTAGTCTCTCCTCTTCTAAGCAGTTAAGGGGCATTGCTTTAATCAAAAGTTTTATATACAAATTTGGCTTAATTTGAATAATGGTTTTAAAGAGGTTAGTACTTGTTGTAATTCTTATTCTTTCTGTAGCCTTTATTACCTCATGTACCGGAGAAGGTGGCCCTGGAACTGACACACGCGACGTTTCAGCAGCACTTAAGCAAGCACAGAGTGGAACACAAGGTGTTAAAGCAACATTTGTAAGTGGATATCCACCACAGAGAATTTATGATATTAACAACTTTTTAGCACTCATTGAACTTGAAAACAAGGGCAATTTTGATTTGTTTGGTGGCGATTGTTTCTTGAAACTTACTGGGTTTGATCCGAATATTGTTCGAGGAATTGACTTTGTTCAAACGTGTGGCGATCTTCCAGGCAAGAACGTATACAATTTAGATGGTGGATTTACTCAAATTGAATATGAATCCAGTAACATTGATTTACCGTTTGGCTCAATCGAGTATTCTCCTAAGTTGAATCTTGCCCTTTGTTATGAATACCAAACAAGAGCATCACCAAATGTATGTGTTGATAGTGATCTGTATAATTTAGCAGAGAATCAAAAGGCATGTCGCGTGCGAGATGTATCGTTAGGCGGAGGTCAAGGAGCCCCAGTAAGTGTTAGTTATGTTGGAGTTGATATGGCACAAGATGTTGCGGTCTTTGAGATTACAGTTCGTAACGTTGGTGGCGGTCAAGTCCTCAGTCCCTATACACCTTTAAGCTCATGCGGTGAAGCATTCTTTGATTATAATGATATCAATAAGGTAGCATACACTGTACAAATGACGGGGGGAAGTTTAATTGAATGTTCTCCGCGTGATGGAATGATTCGTCTTAATGATGCGAATACTGGTAAGATAGTATGTAAATTTAGAGTAAATGGAGCAAGTGCATTTGAAACACCACTTTCCATTACATTAGATTACAATTATGTTGATAGTATTCAACGTAATGTACAGATTATCCAAACACCTTAGATCAAGTTTCTTCTTATACTTCTGCTTCTCAAAACCGACAATCTTTTATAGGCAAATGCTTTTTTCCTTTATATATCAAAATAGGTTTATCCTATCAAAGAGGTTGCGTATGATGAATATCAAAAATCCTGCATTAGTAGTTCTTATTATTTCTCTGTTTTTTATTGCGTCTTGTTCGGGCGGATCAAACGCTGTTTCAAATGTTCCTCAGGCGTTTATTGGTGGAACAGATGGTGTTTTAGTAGAATTTGAACCGTTCAGTATTCAAGAAGATGGTCTTTTCACCATATTTGATTCTGAAGATTTCCCAATAGAAATTGCAGTAACAAACAAGGGTGAACAAACATTAGAACCTGGTCAAGTAACATTAACACTTCTTGGACCGTCTCAAGATAGTTTTGCAAACATTCCTGCATGGGAACTAAGCTCAGCAGAAACAATCGAGAAAATTTCTGAATTTAACCCTGACGGTGGCGAAGAGATTATTTCGTTCACACCGGGCGATTTTGCAACGTATACTGATCCCGTTGTAGGTTTTGTTGATGTTGCATGGAACTTGAACTATCAATATGAGTATGCAACACATTTAATCATTAACGATGTATGTTTTAAGGGAGATTTACGAGATGATAGGGTCTGCGAAGTTGCTGAAGTTAAACAATTTTCATCTTCAAGTGCGCCGATAGTTGTTGATCGTGTAGAAGAAGATAATGCAGGGCAAGGTATCGTAATCCTAAAAATTGATATTCGAAACGCACAAACTGGGGAGGCAACCTTTGTTGGCGAAGAGTATGATGATCGATTTAGCCAAGTATCCTATACTATTGATGAGGCAGATGTGTGGGAATGTAAAAGTGGTGGGCGAGAAAATGAGGCGCGTTTAATTGATGGAACTGCACAAATTATCTGCCGTCTTAGTGAACCATTGGGAGAAGAGGACCTCTACTCACAACCTGTTGCGCTCACGTTCGATTACGAATATCAAGACCTAATTGTTGAGACGCTTAGAATAAAGCAGAGTGCTGAGTAAGCACGTTTTTTCTTTTTTCATTAGTTTTATATTCTTCAGATTCTTTTTGTAAAGTATGTCAACTATTGTTATTGTTCATGGTTCGTTTGGAAACCCGCAAGAAAATTGGTTTCCTTGGCTTAAACAAAAGTTAGAGTTGTTAGGGCATAAAGTGTTTGTGCCTTTATTTCCAACACCAGACGGTCAATCTCTTGAGGCATGGCGTCATGTTTTTGAGAACGTCCAAGATGAACTAGATGAAAACACAATTTTTGTAGGTCATAGTCTTGGTCCTGCATTTATTTTGGATGTTTTAGAGAAAAGCAAAGCAAAAGCTGCATTTTTTGTCTCGGCATTTATTGGTAGTTTAGATAATTCTGAGTTTGATTCCGTCAATAAAACATTTTACAAACAGTTTAACTGGGAAAAAATCAAACAAAACTGCTCTTCTTTTACGCTTTTCCACTCAAACAATGATCCGTATGTTCCTGTAGAAAAGGCGAAAGAAGTTGCAGATAAACTCACTGTTCCACTCAACATTATCAAAAATGCGGGCCATTTTAACGAATCTGCGGGATATACACAGTTTCCTCAGCTTCTCTTTGCTATCACTTCTTTTTTAAACTAAAACAGAAATTGGAAAAAGAGGATAAGAACAGAGATAAGAATAATAATATTTACAAGTTTCATACTCATTGGAAGCTTGTACCTCTCAAAAAACTCTACAACAAAGCTATGTTTGTAATTTTCTGGGCTCGAGAGGGATATTCCTCGCATTTTTTGCATCAGACTTGTAACTGGACAAATCATGTTTAATCTTTTTTGAGTATGCCGTATCATGAAAACCCCCCACAGAATTTCTGATGCAAACGTGAAGATAACGTAATAAAAATGGAATTCAACTCTTTTTGGCCAGATGCTTAGTGGAATAAAAAAGGGTGCAATAAAGAACAGCACAATAAGCGCATGCGCCCAAAAGAGAGATTTGATTAAGAACGTATCTTTTTGCATTATCAAACATAAAAAAGAAGGTGTTTTTATACTTTTCCTGAAAGCATGACAAACGCTAAAAATGATTCAAGCTGAATAAATTCGTCACTTCCTTCAACCATTCGAAACTCAATTTCACCACATTTATCAATTAATGTGACTTTAACATCATCACTCGCTTCAAGATTCCATACTTCTCGACTTATTTGTTTTATCACATCAAGGCCAGAAAGGCCGTAGTTTAGCATTAAATCAAGCAGTTTTTTACGTGCCTCACGAAAATTCTGCTGAAGACATAATTGTAAAATTTCTTTGATTTCTTGTGGTTTTGCTGCAGCCGCCATAGAATATACTAATTCTGTATTGATTTCCTTTCGAATTACAGCGCAACTTTGCATGATGTTCTCTAACTTACGGCAATCTCCCCCACAAATCTCAAAAAGGGCTTGTTTTGCATCTTCATCAACCTGCAGACCTTCGTTTTGTGCGATTGTGTTAATCATTGCAACAATATCTTCTTTTTCAAGTGGTTTAAACCTAAAGACTGCACACCGTGACTGGATTGGATCGATTATTTTTGAAGAATAGTTACAAGAGAGAATAAAACGACACGTTTTGGTGTAATTTTCCATTGTACGGCGCAGAGCTTGTTGCGCTTCTTTTGTAAGTGCATCACTTTCATCTAAGTAAATAAGTTTGAATGGAACATTACCTAATGCTTTTGTTCGCGCAAAATCTTTGACTTTTGTTCGTACAACATCAATTCCTCTCTCATCACTTGCATTAAGTTCTAAAAAGTTTTGATGCCAGTTATCTCCAAACAATTGTTTTGCAATAACTAATGATAATGTTGTTTTGCCAATACCTGCAGGTCCGGAAAATAAAAGATGCGGCATGTTACCTGAACTAACAAATGCACGAAGTTTTGCAACAATCTCTTGTTGACCTTTCATTTCATCAAAACTTTGTGGTCTGTATTTTTCTGTCCAGATTGATTGTATGACTGTCATGTTACCCTCGAGAAATGCATGTTATATAAAGTTTTGTATGTCGCTCAGGTTATGTTTTTTATTTTTTGTTATATCTTTTTAAATTATTTTTTTTGTTTTGCATTTTGTAAGTGCTTAAACATTTTAATTGCAATTATTGTGTTGCATTAGTTATTTTACACGATCAAAAAAGGAAATGTTTAAAAAGAAAAAAAACTTACCTTTACATAACATATGAGGTGATTATGATGGCTGCAAGAAGAAAAGCTGCAAAGCGTAAAGCTCCTAAACGAAGAGCAACAAAACGTAAAGCAGTTCGACGGAAGGCTACCAAGCGTAAAACAACTCGACGAAAGGCTGTAAAGCGTAAAGCTCCTAAACGAAGAAAGGCTGCTAAACGTAAAGCACCAAAGCGAAAGGCTGCAAAGCGGAAGGCTCCTAAACGAAGAAAGGCAGCTAAACGTAAAGCTCCAAAGCGTAAAGCTGCGAAGCGAAAAGCAACCAGGCGTAAAGCAACTAAAAGAAAGGTTGCTAAGCGTAAAGCTACTCGTCGAAAAGCTCCAAAGCGTAAAGCTGCGAAGCGAAAAGTTGCGCGACGTAGGAAAAGATAAATACTAACTTCTTTTTTTCTTTTTTCTTTTAAAAATTCTCATTTACAGTAATAATCCATTGAAGAACAGAATTATTTTCTCAAAAAAGCTGCTTGTGTGAACTTCAAATTCTATGAATTGGACTTTGGTTTGTTCTGTGCCTAACGAATCTACCCATGTACTCTCAACTTTAACTTTATTTTTTGCACCAAATCGTTTTGAGTGCGTTTCTATGATCAAATCTTGGGAATCAGTGAGTGCATCTATCTGCCAAAGTCTTTCTTCTCCAGGAAGGTGAATTTTTACTTCAAGTTCTTGTGGTAAGCTAAAACTTGCTTTTGTTGCACTTAGTGTTATGAAGAAATCTTCATCATACGAAACGTCTCCTGAGATTTCTCCTACAATTTCTACGTTTGCTTCATCAAGTACACCTATTGTTATTTCGTTACGCTTATCGACAAATTCATTTTTTATACTTAAGGGAAGAGATTTCCATCCTTCAGCCTCAAAAGATACGTCTAAAGAGATAGTGTGTTCTTGTGTAATCGGAATTGTTGCTCTCTCACACACATTATCTAAACAAATTTCAACATCTTCGAGTACTGTGTTACCAGAATTCTTAACGGTGCAGTCGATTGTAGATTCTTCATTAAGGTATACGTATTCTTCTTGGTTGCATATTGAGGAAACTCTTCGTGCATAACTATTTTCTTCTTCTTGTGGGATAAGTTCCTCAATTTCATCTATGTCGAAGAAGGGCGCGCTACGTTCTGAAGAGAAAAAACCACGTGATGTGAGGTTTCTTTCCGTAAAAATAACGAATGGAAACTCATAAATGTAGTTTTTACGAAGGTCCGGAGTAACTTTTATTTGCCAATACACTTCTTTTACTTCTTTTGGCTTAAGCAATATTGTTTGTTTTTGTTTTCCTGTAATTTCAACCTCATCAGGCAGTGCAAGCATGAGCCTTGTTGCGGTATAAAAATCATTTTCATTTTTGATAATTGCTTTGATAAGGTTTGAACTTCCAAAATCAACAATATCTCTGTGAACTTCATTCTCAAGTGAGAATTCATTTTCAACAACCTTTCCGAATCCTGTGAACTCTACAGAAATATCAAGTTCGCTTGCTTCAACTTCTACATTATGCGCGGTCCACTCGTACCTTGTCGACGGGCTTGTAGCATCAACTGATGTTGAAAGTTTGATATGTGTTACATCAACAAATCCAAACTCACCGAATGTTGGATCAAAACTGATCCATCCAACTTCTGGAAAGTAGATTTCAGCCCATCCGTGCGCTTGCCAAGGATCTTCAAATAAGTCTGAAGTGGTATAGGAAACACCCGTCACAAAACGTGAAGGAATACCCAATGATCTTGTAAGTGCGATAAAAAGAGAGGTCATCTCATCGCACACACCAGCACCAGAATTAAGCACCCAGCTTGAAGATTGCGACGTTTCAGCAGTAAGGGTGTTTAAATCGTATTCGATATTATCTTCTACCCATGATGCAAGAGTAAAGACGACATCAAATAAATCATCTTTACCTGAAGCGAGTTGGTTTGCTTTTGCAATGATAGTTGGATTTTGCCAATCAACATTTTGAGTTTCAGAAAGGAACAAGTCAAGTTCTTCTTGTGAGAGATAATTTTCAATACCTTGAATTGGAAAACCGATTTTAGTTCGTACTTGTGTTCCGACGTTATCTGTTCTGACTAATGAAGTTGCTCCAAATGATTGTATGCCAATCTCCGGCTCTTGCCATGTGAACTCAATGAGCTCGTCTCGTTCTCTTCCATCATGCTCTGTTGAAATAAGTTCTTGTTGTCCAGAATCCTGTGGATGCAAGAGTAATTCTACTCGGGCGTCTTGTACTTGTCCATTACTTTGAGTTTCTATAAGTTCAAAACCACCTTGAATACTAAGTTCAAGGTCTAAGTAGTCATAGAAGTAAGGATTTTGATCTGGAGTTTGCGCAAGAATACTTGTTGCAAGGAGTATTGTAAGGAGCACACTACATAGAACAACCAAGAACGCCCTTTTCATAATATAACTGTACTTGTAAAAGAGATATAAATGTTTCTTAATTAGATTTTTGAGGCCACAAGGTAAAAAAGTTCCCATTCTAAATAGAAAAATTCTCCCTCTTGCCAGAACGTAAGGGTTTTTTGAGCATGTTCGAAACTTTCTTGTGGCGAACATTGAGCGTTGTGTATTGTACACAGAAATTTTGCAGCTTCTACTTTTGAGCTAAAAGTCCAAGGTACTTTTTCTATTGTAAGACTTTCAATCTTAAAACCTATCTTTGCGCAGAGGTCTCTTATTTCCTTTAAGCTAAGAAAGGCGTGTGGATGACCGTTTGGCGAGCAATAGGTTGGACTATTAATAGATCTAAAATATTTTGCAGAAATCGTTTCCTCTTCAACATCAGCTAAAATTACTTTTCCTCCTTTCTTAAGAACTCTGTGAAATTCTGTTAATGCTTTAGTTCTTCCAGAAATTCCTGTTTTTTCAGTTATGTTATCATAGTGATGAAATGTTGCAATAGAAACAATCTTATCAGCGTAGTTATCTGGTAGATCAAAAGAATAGGATAATTTTTGCTTTTCTGTTTGAATAGGATACTTCAAATTCTTGTTTCTTTCATTAACTGATTTCAGATTTTCTTCAATAATGTCGTATGTGATAAGTTTGCCTTTGTTTCCAAGTCTTTTGGCAAGGGGAAACGTAAGGTACCCGTTTCCAGTTCCACATTCAATAATGACTTGTTCCTTACTAGGATCAACCGTTTCAACCATAAGGTTGAGTTCTTTAGCTCTGACCTCAGGATGAAGATCATTCGCTTTTCTATAGTTGCTCCATCTAGTTGAATTCATGGAAAAAAATCGTAATTCTTGGCTTATATCTCTTTCTATATACTTTTCCTTTAGCCAATACATTTAAATATCGTCTCGGCTCTAAATCCTCTCATTCATGGTAGCAAAACCAAAAACAACAGAAGACCAAATTCCACTAAAACTTTTTAATACACGAACACAGAAAAAGGAAGAATTTGTGCCAATAACAAAAGGCAAAGTGGGCCTTTATACGTGTGGGCCAACAGTCTACTACTTTGCACATATTGGAAATTTGAGAAGTTACATTAATTGGGATATTCTTAGAAGAGTTCTTGAATTCAACAGTCTCAAAGTGAACCATGTCATGAACATTACGGATGTTGGGCATTTAACTTCGGACGCTGACAGTGGTGAAGATAAAATGCTCAAAGGAGCAAGAAGAGAAAAAAAGACAGTCTGGGAAGTTGCTGAATTCTACACAAAAGCCTTCAAAGACGACATTTCAAAATTAAATATTGAAGACCCAACGGTGTGGTGTAAAGCAACAGATCATATCAAAGAACAAATTGAAATGATCAAAAGCCTAGAAAAAAATGATCTTACATACCAAAAAGGTGGAAATGTTTATTTTGACACATCAAAATTTGCAAGATATGCAGATTTAGCTCGGATTGATATGAAAAAAGAGGGTCAAGCGCGAGTAGAACAAGACAAAAACAAAAAGAACAACCACGATTTTGTCTTATGGTTCACCAAATCTAAATTTCAAGATCAAGAAATGAAATGGAAAAGCCCGTGGGGTGAAGGATATCCTGGCTGGCACATCGAATGTTCAGCGATGGCCACTAAATATCTGGGCAAACAGTTTGATATTCATACTGGTGGAATTGATCATATTCCAGTCCACCATACAAATGAAATTGCACAAGCAGAAGGTGCGCTAGGAGTGCACCCCTGGGCAAATTTTTGGCTTCATAGTGAGTTTTTAGTTGTTGGGAAAGATGAGAAGATGGCAAAATCGGGTGAGAATTTTCTGACCATAAATGTTCTTGAGAAAAAAGGGTTCACAGCACTTGATCACAGATATTTTTGCCTAAGTGCACAGTATCGAAAACCTCTCCAATTTAGCTTTGATGCTTTAGAGAATGCAAAAATATCGCGACGAAAATTACAAGAGAAAGTATGGGAATTACAAGAAACGGTAAAAAAACCAGAATTTGCAACAAAAGAGCAATATTCTTCACGATTTCTTGGAGCAATTAATGATGATTTGAATATGCCAAAAGCGTTAGCAGTTGTGTGGGATATTCTGAAAAGTAGTTCGTTGAAAGATGCTGAAAAATTGGCATTAGTTCTCAAATTTGATGAGGTTCTTGGTCTTAAATTAGATCAACAAAAGCCAATTCTAAAAGTGCCTAAGGGGGTTACAATGCTTGCACAGGAACGCGAAAAAGCACGTAAAACAAAAGAGTGGGCAAAGGCCGATGAGCTGCGCGAAAAGATTAACAAATTAGGGTTCGAAATTGCAGATACTCCTGCAGGATTTGAAATAATGTTGAAAGAAAAGTAGATCTATTCAAACTCTCTTAAACAATATCCTCTAAAATAACCTTCTCTTCCTCGATAACCAGGTAGATACCTTTATAAACGATAAATGTATCCTTTAACCAATGTTTACAAAGAGGTGGAAAGGTGGTTCTAATAGTTTTAGCTCTAGCTTTTTACAACGCCAACCTCGTTCAAAATCTGGTCAAGTAACAATCTTTATCATATTAGGTATTTTACTTTTGTTAGCTGCAATTCTTTTGATTTTACTTCAGCAAGAAATAATCTCACTTCCAATAGAAGGAATCGTTCCAGGTGGTAGGGGAACAGTACAAGATTTTGTGACACAATGTGTCCAGGATGTGGGTGAACAAGCACTTTCTTTAGCAGGATTGCAAGGTGGGTACATTGAAGTTCCGGAACGGTATACACAGGATATCACGTGGCATTTGCCTTTATCTTCGTTTGCAGCAGTTCCGTTATGGGCAAATGGGAACGAACGCGATCAACCAACACTTGATTTTATCAAGCAAGAAGTTGATAGATACATTGAAGAGAATGTGCGTGATTGTTTGTTTGACTCACAAGCGTTCCAAGAAACATATGACTTAATCGAAAATAGTGGAGTGGAGTCCAATACAGAATTTTTCGATGAAGGAACGCAGTTTAATGTTCGATGGAACTTACTTATTCAAGATAAAGCGGGCGAAGTTGTTGCTGAAATAATTGAACATAGTGCAGATTCTAGAGTACGATTTAAAACGTTGTACACAATGGCAAATGCTGTTTTAGATCGTGAGCTTGAAGAGCTTAAATTAGAAGATATTACGCAAGATCTTATCGCGCTTGAACATGATGATGTTCCGGTAGCAGGCATCACCCTTGATTGTTCACAGAGAAGATGGTCAGTAAGTCAAGCGCAAGAAACGCTTAAAGATATGCTTCGTATAAATTTGCGTAACCTTAAAGTTAAAGGAACAGAATTTATTGAGTTTCCCAATTCTCTTCCATACTATCAGAATCATTATGTATGGGATGTTCAAGAAAGTGCAGACGATGTAACTGTCCTCTTTCGCTTTGAAGAAGATTATCCTTTCATTTTCCAGGTAACGCCCCAAAATGGAAGGTACATGAAAAGTGAACGGTTAGGCGGAGATAGTCTTATTGATTTTCTATGTATTCAACAGTGGAAATTCACCTATGATGTAGTGTATCCTGTTCTGGTAGAAGTACGTGACCAAGAAAGCCAGGGCATCTTTCAGATGTCATTTGATGTGCGTCTTGTAGGAAACTACCCGTATCGGGGCCAAGTTGTTTCGAGGGAAGGCCAACAATTTGCACAATCTGATGAAGAAGCATTTTGTTATAGTCCGCATAATGTTGGAATGAGTGTTGAGACGTATTCAGTTGTTAATAATCCTGAATCAGGAGTCTATTTCAAAGAACCAGTAGCAGATGTTGATATTACATACACCTGTCTTTCGTATAGGTGTGCTATGGGTCAGTCTGAATACAATTTTGCTGCTCGTGGTGATGTTGCAGGTCTTCAAACAGTCTTTCCGTACTGTGTCAATGCAGTACTCAGGGCTTCAAAAGAAGGGTTTGTTGATGCAACGGCGTTTGTTACAGCTCGTGAAGGCGAGCAAATCTCGCTTGAACTTGAACCACTTTTTGAGATGTCAACAACGTTGATGAGTGTTGTAACACACGAAGTAAGCACCAGAGATTGTTCAGCTGAAGAAATTGATGCGCGAGGTGAAGATGCTACTTGTCTTGAAATTGGACCTGCACTTGCTCTCACTGATGAAGAAACAGCACTTTTTACACTTACGGCGTACGATGTGAACGTATCTGAAACTAATGATGGTAATCAAACTGAAGAAACAGAAATACCCTCAATTGGGCTTGTCGCTTCAGAATTTATTGATGGGACGTTACCTCGTCACAAAACAGAGTTTGTACTCTCAAGCGTAACAACACGAAGTGAAGATGAAGCTGATGTAGCAGAGTTCCTTGCTCAAGCAGATTTTGAATACACCTTGCGTGCATATCTTGTGAACGAGCAGGAATTGATTGGTGGGTTTGCAGGAGTCTGGGAAGTGCGTTGGAATGAGATCAGTAACACTCAGGAATTAGTGTTTCATGTGCTTAAAGCAAATCCACGTCATGAAGCAGCGTATTATGAATTACTCTCAGGACTCGAGAGGTATAGCACGCAAGTAGGAGAACCTCAAGCAAACTAAAACTTAACGAAAAAACAATGGTAAATACGAGCAACAGTACAAGAAGAGAGAAACGAGTGTTACAACTATTAACTCTAGTTGTCATTATGCTCTTTGTTAATTTACCGTTCATTTTCGCTTTAGATATTTCTGCAATTAGTGCAACTTCGATCACGGATTCAAGTGCTACAATTACATGGCAAACTGATGAAGAAGCAAATAGTGTTGTCCAGTTTGGTTTAGAAGAAGATGCTTTGGTGTCAGTAAGCAATAATGAACTGACTACTGATCATTCTGTTCAACTTAATGGTCTTGTGCCTGGTGAAGAATATTATTACCAAGTTCAAAGTGAAACGGCTGAAGAAAATGCTCTTGATAATAATAATGGAAATCTCTACACCTTTATGACGCTTTTAGAAGAACCAAATGATTCGGGTGATGATGAACCTATTGCGAGTGGCGCGCCTTCCCTTGAAGTTGAGCATCCAGAAATCGTTGCAGGTAATGAAGTTACCGTTACAGGATCTGCTTCAAGCGGTGCGCAAGTTCGGTTGTTAGTTAATGGTGGCTATTTTGGTGTGCGAACAATTGAAGGGAGTGTTCAGACAACAGGGACGTTTAGTTTTGTGAATGTACCGTTAATTGATGATACGCAAAACGAAATAACTGTTGAGGCAACAGGATCGAACGGTGAAGTTACAACATATACTGGTGAAATCTTTAGTGACTCGCAACGTCCAACCCTTGATATCGATCCTTTCTCAGCGTATGTTGATGATACCAGTGCGCGTATAACTGGTACTGTAAGTGAAGTTGCAACCATTGAGATATTTCGAGTCGATGAAGATAGTGAACGCTCTGTATTCTCAACAGAAGGGAGTAGTTTTGAAGCTGACGTTTCGTTAGATGAAGGACCAAATTTGATTGAAGTACGCGCGCAGGACGCAGCAGGGTGGAGTGTTGCAAGAGAATTCACTATTAGTTCAGATACACAGAACCCTCAAATCGAGGCTGATTTTGAGAAAGGAAATGCATATTATCAAAACAGAGCGCAGAGTGCGTTACATGGAACAACTGAACCGGGCGCCGTAGTTTCTTTGTATGTATACAGGCCATTAGGATACGAATATGTGCCTGATTTCAATATTCCCCGTGGACTAGTTATTGCAGGTTCAGATGGAAGTTTTACGTTTGAAAATGTAAATTTTGAAAGAGATCCACATTTACCTGATTTGCCTGAAATCCAGGATTATGCTGCAGAATTTGATGTGCAAGATCCAGCAGCCCGAGATTTCCAAGAACATATACAAACAGTCATAGATAACATTGAAGATTATACAACACCACAAGTCCCAGCAGGTCTTAGCGCAACAACGGTGTATCCAATTGATTCAATTACGCAAGCTCAAGAATTTACGTATTATGTGTACTTGATTGCGCAAGATAGAACGGGCAAAACGGATTATTGGCAGCAGACAGTTACTATCCATACGTGTTATTCACCGAACTTAGATTTTACAATAAACGATAATCTTCAATTTCAACGGCCCCTTAAGCTTGACCCAGGGTTACTTGATGAGGGAAGAGAAGTTGCAACGGCGGTGTTTGATTTAGAATACAACGGCGGTGGCTCTGCGCAAGTAGACCCTGCAACAGGTAGGCAAACTCGTGATGCGGTCCAAATAAACAGTGTGACATTTGATAAAGCTTGTACTCAAGAAATGATTAATAGTGATGATAGACTTTCAATTGGATGTAAGATTTTGCCGCCAAGACCACAGGTGCTTCCGAACCCGTCAAAAGATTCCTATTACTTAACATGGAATTTGCAGAGTTCAGATCAGCTAAGCTCGCGTGATGAAAATTTTTGGAACGATTTTCAAGATAGAAACTTAGTGTTCCCACTCAAAATTAATGTTAATTATCAAGAGTATGATCATTTAGGAAATTTAGGGGAGAGTAAAACACAAACAAGTTGTTTTGATCTAGGATATTTTGTGGATATTCCTCTTGAATCATCAGAACTGATTCCTGACTGGCTTGCAACTGATGGTGTTAATGCACTTAACAAAACTATAAGCGTTCTTGATGAAATTTTGCCCGTCCTTGAAAAAGTGATTTTAGTGACAGGTATTAGCTGTTTTGTATCTATTGGTGTTCGAACAGTTATTCGGTTTGCACGAATTTTTAGTGCAAAAGCAGAGTATATTCAAGATCAATTGCCGACTTCTCAGAAGAGTAGTGATGAGAAATGTTTAGCAGATTCTGAGCAAAATGAAAAGTTATACCTTGAGGATACGTTAGAAAATTGGATGGATCTTTTGAATCATCCAGATTTAACAAGCACAATCTCTTCAGAGAATAATGCGTTTCCAAGCGATGTTAAAGCTGTTCTCGATGGAATGAATGGTAACTGGGATCCAAATGCAGTCAAAAAGATATCTATGGATGAGAGGTGTCCACAAACAGCAGGGTTGTGGAAAGCTGAAACTGGGCTTGATCAAGTGTATCGTTGGACGTGTGATAGGTTCTTATGTAGGGCAGTTCCTGCTAGGTGGACACAAGATAAAACGCAAATCCAGGTAGACACAGTGGTAGCTTCTCAGCAGGAGTGTAGTATTAGTAGTGCTGGCGTGCCTCTTGAAAAAATCGAAAATTGTCAAGAGTTTTTAAACCAAAATCCACATACAGTAACTCCTGTAACTGTTGTAAGTAATGTTGGCACAACTTGTTATCGTGATGGATCAGGATCATTTTATTATCTTTCAGGAACGCCTGATGCAGCAGAACTCGCTAGACGAGATAAGGGGATGTACACCCTTAACCTTGCAGGGAATGTTATTGGAGATTTTAGTAGTACGCAAACAAACCTTATTGCATACAAACCAACACCACAAACTGACCAGTTCATTGTTGCAAAGGACCAAAGCTGTAAAAGTTTATGCCGAAGCAAGTCAGGCTATCAACCTGTTAATGGTGGGTATACAGTAACCGCTGGTGATCCCAAACAAACGCCTGGTGCGTGTTACAAAGAAGTTTCTGATGGTCTTGGCCAGTATACACTTGAAGGAACATCGAGCGATGCAGATGTTGGTGTTAAGAAAAGTAAATTCCAAGCCGGGTATACGAACGATTGTTTTATAGATGATCAAGGTGATAGATTCCAGTGTGTGTGTGAGGAACCACCTAAGCAAGAGAGTAAAAGTATTGCACGAACAGCCCTTAAAGTTGCTGATGCGAATTTGAAACCTGGTCAAGGAAGACAAGTTGAAAAGTTTAGTTACCGGCAAGATAGGATCAATAAAGAGAGCCGTGGCTCGTATGGCACATATTATCCTGATTGGAGGTATTACAATTTACGTGATCAGCAAAGCGCGTTTGGTGCGAACTATTTACTTGATGTGTTCAATCTTAATAATCCTAAGGTTGCAGAAATCAACCCACATGCACAATTCTTGGGCGCATGGCAAACTGTGTGCTTAAGTACTATTAGAGCGCAGCTTGTAATGCTTCGAAGCATATTAGCGGGGCTCCAAGGTTGCATTGAAGAAGCAAAATACACTGGTTTTCAAGATGCAGGGATGTGTAAAACTCTTTTCACGCAGCATGTGTGTGGATTGCTCTACAAAGTTATTTCGTTTGCCGGAAGCAGTTGCTCACCGGCAGGATTTAATGATGTTGGAAAAGGAAATAATGTTGGAGATGACGGTCTTGGTGCACTTATCAGTGCAGGTTCAGCATCAATCCAACAGTCAATGCAATCTTCTGTTGATGATCTTCAAAGTGATTACGGGAACGCGCATCTCACAGAATACTTTGCAGGTGGCGCTCAAGGCTTTACAGAATCAATTTGTGCGGTTGCGTTCGGTGCTGACTGGCCAATTGGTGTTGATTTTATCATGGATACAGCATATTCAACATCGATTAAAACAACACCACAGGTATTTCCTGCAGTGCGAGAATTTACCAGTTATAATGTGCAAAAATCAACTGCTGTTTATAACTATGAAGTTGGCGAAGTCATTTTCCCAGGTTGCCAGATCAAAAATTATCAGACATACCTTAAGTGTATCTCCCCAGAAGAAACGTCTAGGCCGGGCGTTGCGTGTGGCGATGCTGGGTGTGATTGTACTAATACCTATGGGCAATCTTCGTTTGAAAATGAAAAGAAGCATCTTCTTGATGGAGGGAGTGGTTCAAATTTACCACAAGGAACAATGTTTGATGTGCCGATTCCGTCTCCTCAGCGGGTAGATAGTCATTTTAGGTACGATCACGTTGTTGTTGAAATGCAGCTTGATCCAAACGAAGATATTGAAAATTGTTTTGATGAAGGGTACAGAAACGGAGAACATGGGGGAATCTTTTACTTTCCGATTTCTGATGTGAGTCCTCCTGGAACTGTCGATTGCCAGTTGCAAGCAGCAACCGGACAATTTTCGTGTCCTGAGTTGAGCAGTTTGTTTTATCAAGAAGGTTTAGCATATTTGGAAGACCCGTATGTCACTTGTTTTGATAAAAATACTGGACAGTATAGTAGTTGCACAACGCCAAATATTTTTGTCCTCAATGATGAAATTAAAATTAAACCGCACGTGTACACAGATGGCGAAGGATATTGCTTGGATATTAAAGTGAATGGAGCAGGACTAGGTTCTTCAAATCAGTTATACAATTATGGTGGTTCAACAACTTCTTCTACCCAGAATCCGTATCTTCCAGGAGTTTCCGGTACGAGCGGCACACAATATACTGCGCAGCCAATGCAAATCCCTACGGGAGTTGCTGGACAGCTAAGACCAACAATAAGTCTTGGTAAAGTAAATGCAAATATGTTTGGCGGTTCACAGAACGGTCTTTCTCTTGCGCGAACACAGCCAAATAATATTGGTTGTCCAGTGTCGCTTAGCGCAGGCAATAGTGGCGCAACGCCAAGTGCTGGAAATAGGTACACGTTTGATTATACTGAAATAGGCGGTCTTTTTGAGATTACAATTACTGGTAAAACACTGAATGGAGTTGTGTTGCCACTTCCTTCAATTGTGCAACCAGCTGGTTACAGTATTGCTACAAATGGAAAATTGACAAATGCTGCTGGTACTACGCACAAACTTCAAGACATTAATGGGATTACGTTTGCAGTTGAAGGAATGCACATTTCAGGAGTCCTCGGAGAACAGACTGGGCCAAGACAAGTAACTGTTGCGAATCCAACACAATGCATCTATGATACACAAGCAGCTTTGCGTCAAACGAGCTCTTCAAATGATCAGACAATAACTGTGCGCACAACATTAATGCATCCTGATGCACTTGGCACATGTTATGCTGCAACTGTTCCAGTTGAAGAGACAGCACTTGGACGCTCAAGTGCAACAACACGAATACGCTTGCAAAGGCAACATCAAGCGTTACAGGGTACAAGCGATATATTTAATCAATTCCAAGCCCAGAATTATGCTGGCGTAAAGCAATTAGCAACAGGAATGATGACTCAGTTTAGCGGACACACGCAGGATGCCATAGCTACGTTTTATTATGTTGCAACATTCATTGCAGAAGATGGAGCGAACTGGAAAGCTACCAAACGAGCCGATATTATTCCTCTGTTGGATCGTTTCTTTTTACGAAAAGATAATCGGGGCCTACCGGTTGCACAATTTACAGCTGATGTACGTAATACTGGAGAATTTCAAAAAGCACGTAAATACCTCTGCACAATTGCAACTCAGTTGGGCGTAAACCTAAACTATGAAACCTCACTTGATAAGTGTAGCACAATTTAAGGAAATGTAACATGAACAGAAATAAAAAAGGAGCAATCGCAAAAGAAGCACTCATTATGCTAATAACAGTAGTGTTTACAAGTGCAATTGTGTTTGGACTTGTAAAGGTAGGGGTAGTTGAAGTTGACGATAAGGCGCAAGAGCCTTTGCTTAATACTGAATTTATTCCGTACGAGAGAGGAGGCGATCTTCTCATTAAAGATTTTAGGTTTTGTGATACTTTGAATAGTATAAATGGCTGTAAAGATAGTAAAGAAACTTTTGCGATAGGTGAAGAGGTGCACTTCTTTTTTGAAGTGCTCACATCAACATTTAATGGTGATGTTCAACTTGTTGAGAATTATAGAATCCTAGGACCAGTAGGGCAAGTGTTACTTGAAGTTGATCATAAAAATGATTATTATTTTACTATCTCTAGCCAGGATGATATGCAAACCGTGTATTTGAGAGATTATTTTGTACTTGAGCAAGGAGACCCGACAGGCGAATATGAGATTCAACTTCTTATAAAAAACCCTTTACTTGTAAAAGAAGTAACAATGCGAGAGACAATTGAGGTGGTAAACTGAATACTATGTCAAAAATACAAGAGATTAGGGCTTTTGAAATTCTTGATAGTAGAGGGAATCCTACAATTGAAGCAACTGTGCGCACGAAACACTATTCTGGAACAGCTTCTGTACCTTCAGGTGCATCAAAGGGTGATCATGAAGCCTGTGCGCTTCGTGATAATGCCACACGTTACAATGGTTTAGGGGTACAAAAAGCCGTCCGTAACGTAGAGAAAATAATTGCTCCACTTCTTAAAGGTAAAGAAAGCCACAAACAACGAGCTTTGGATAATCTTATGATCAAAAGGGATGGGAGTTCTAACAAATCAACACTTGGTGCAAATGCAATGTTGGCTGTGTCTCTTGCATGTGCTCGGACTGCTGCTAAAGCAAAAAAGAAAGAACTCTATAGATATTTAGCAACCTTAAGTAAACAAAAACCAAAACGTGTAACGCCTTTTTTTAACGTAATTAATGGTGGAAAACATGCGGATAATAAGTTAAGTTTTCAAGAGTTTATGATTGTTCCTCAAATGAGAACGTTTCGAGAGGATTTGAGAGTTGGTGTTGAAGTATATCATATGCTAAAAAAAGATCTTCACAAAAAATATGGGAAAGGTGCAACAAATGTTGGTGATGAAGGGGGTTTTGCTCCCTTAAAACTCGTCACTACTAAAGATGCCCTTACTATGTTGCAACGAGCAATTAAGAATGCTGGATATAAGGGTAAGGTCAAGATAGCAATTGATGCTGCAGCATCAGAATTTTTTGATGGTAAAAACTATCATGTTGATGGGAAGAAAATGAGTGCTGCTCAGCTTGAAGGGTTCTATCTAAAGCTTATTGCTAAATATCCAATCATTTCTATTGAGGATCCGTTTGATCAGGAAGAATTTGCTCGGTTCGCTTCGTTGCGTAAAAAAACGCGCATTCAAATCGTGGGAGATGATCTTACAGTTACAAACGTGAAAAGAATTCAGCGTGCAATTGAAGAGAAAAGTTGTACTACTCTTCTTTTGAAAATGAATCAGATTGGAACTTTAAGTGAAACGCTTGATGCTGTTCGCTTAGCATATAAACATAAGTGGAAGGTCATGGTATCTCACAGGAGTGGGGATACAACAGATACGTTTATTGCAGATCTTGCGGTAGGAATCGGCTGCTCACAGATTAAAGCTGGTGCACCTTGCAGGGGTGAGAGGGTGGCCAAGTATAACCGGTTACTTCAAATAGAACAAGAACTTAGAGGCAAGAAAAGATGAAAACGTGGTATAGGATCAGTGTACTTGCGATTGTTGTTGTCCTTTTAGCTATAAGTGCATATGTTGTGTTGGGGGTAGGCGATCCTGGAGTGAGTACTATCTTATTATATCAGAAAGATCCTGCTTCTAGTCCTAGTGCCTTTTATCCAGGGTACTGGAAGCTTGAAGCAAATGGATTTTATTCTTGGTATGATCAAACAGGATCCCAATACATAAGAGATCCCTTATACTATGATGGGGTTTTTACACCAATAAGTGCTTTATCCTCTGGTGAGATTGCTGTTCTTGATAGTGATGCAATTGGTGTCCTTGTATATCACCAAGCAGGTTATGGTCCTGAACAGAGTGTCTCAGTTTTTTCAAACAATCTTCCAGGCGAAGTAGTAGTTGATATACTTTATGAACCTGAGCCAGAAGTAATTGAATTTACTGAAGGGGTTGTCACGAACCCCGAAGATTTGAGCCCAATCGATTCTGTTCCTCACTTTACGCAACTTGCATGTCAGAATCCACAAGACTGTCAAGATGTGGATTTCATCTGGAATTTGATATCATCAAGTGTGAGTAAAGCCAACCAAATTTGGAAACCGCAAAGTGTGGGTAGTGGAACTTGGGTTCAATTCACAGATTTGTATCAGGGTCAGGAGGCTTCGAGTGGTACGGTGGGTTCTGAGCCGATATCAGGGACAAGTCTAAGTAGGCAATTATCGTGTGAGGCTCAACATGGTGGAAGTGATTTAATTAATGCATTTTTAGATACTGTTGCGTATGCTGAAGGTGGGACATATAATAAAATCGTTGGGGGAGATACCTTTTCAAATTTTAATGATCACCCATATGTTACAGGAGAAATGCAGACTGCAGTTCATGTTCAAGGACAAGATCTCGATTCAACCGCTGCAGGAAGATATCAATTTGTTCATAGGTATGGTTACACAGAAGCAAAAGAGGCAGGTTATTTTCCTCCATTTGGGCCAGAACAACAAGATAAGGCAGGATGGTATTTAGCAACATTAGAAGGTGTCACTCAAGGTAATCTTCAGATAGCGTTTGATCAGAATAATTTTAGACCAATTTCTGATCGAGTTGCTTCAGTTTGGGCAAGTTTTCCTTACAGTCCAGCGGATTGTCATAAGAGTGCTACAGCATGTAACGATGCTTGTCAAAGAATTACTTCAACAAGAACGTATCAATGTGGAAGTGGTCATAGTTATTATGGTCAGCCAACAATTCCTGTTAGTGAACTCAACACAGCTTTTAGAACATGCTATGCACAAAGAACCGGGCAAACCTTAGCCACTTCTGGCAGTAAAGTATTGCTTATTGGCGCATCACACACAACACAAAATTACGGTAAAGTTCTACACGAATCTTTTGTAAGTGATGGCAATTTAGTTAGGCGTCATGCCGTTGGCGGTTCTCGTGGTTGGCATTGGCTTAATGGGTACAGTTATGATGGAACTGTTGAAGTGCAGCATTTGGGAAATGAGAAAATTTGGTATGAAGATGGTAGGGATGTAGTTACAAAGCCACGAACAAATGTGCCTCTTCTCAGATCAATTCTAACCGATTTTGATCCAAACATTGTAGTTATATCTTTAGGAACAAATATGCTTGACGATAACCCCCAAATAGTTAAGGCAAACACCCAGAACCTTGCTCAACAGGTAACAAGCAAGGGTAAACGGTGCTTCTGGGTTGGTCCTGGCGTGGTTGATCCTACTAAAGTCCCTACTCTTGCCTCAGGGCTAGCTCCAGTTGCTCAAGCAATTCAGGAAGGTGCTCAGGCTGCAGGATGTCAGTTCATAGATGCAAGATCTTACACTTCTGTTGCTGAAACCCAAAGTGATGGGTATCACTACACTACAGCGGGTGGAAGAGCGATGGCTCAAGGAGCCTATACTCAGATTACGGCTGGGCTTGCAGTATCATAAGAAGTTT
The DNA here is from genome assembly GCA_964498285.1 of uncultured Methanosarcinales archaeon. Classification (GTDB taxonomy): domain Archaea; phylum Nanobdellota; class Nanobdellia; order Woesearchaeales; family GW2011-AR9; genus CAZCGN01. Next base: position 313,608 of record CAZCGN010000001.1, on the reverse strand, counting down.
TCTTCTTAATTAACAATCTTTTTATAGGAGCATATCTCTTATGCTAAGGAATGGCGCGAAGCGAGTTCATCTCATTTCTTGAAGAAAAAAAGTACTCGACAAAAGAGATAGAAAATATCCTGCATGCATACGATTTCTCACAACAACATCTTGGTTCTGTTAAACGGCTTGCAGGAGATAGTTATTTTGATCACGATGTTAGGGTTGCCTATACTTTGGGAAAGAATGGGGCAGCAGCAGACGTGATTGCAGGGGCCCTCCTTAATAGAATCACACGCATACTAAGCCCCAAAAAAATCCAAGAAGAGTTTGGCAAGGAAGTATACTTATTGTTAGAAAAAGTAAATGAGATAAGTACTGTTAAATCACGAAACACTTCCCTTAAAGCTGAGGCCTTACGTAAAATTCTTCTTGCAACGTTTAGCGATATTAGAATTATTTTAATTAAACTCGCAGATAAACTTGAAAACTTACGTGATATTCACTTTATTGAACAGTCAGAGCAGAAGCGTATCGCGCAAGAAGTTCTTGATATCTACGCGCCACTTGCGTATCGCTTGGGAGTTGATAGAATCAAAAGCGAGCTTGAAGATCTTGCCTTCAGAACGCTAAAACCCTCAAAATATAGGGAAATTGCTCGTTTTTTGGCAGAAGCACAAGAAGCTCGTGAGAAAAATGTTGAAGATGCTATTACAAAAATTCAACAAATTGCCCAAGAAAAGGTTCATATTGTTAAGATAAAAGGGAGAACAAAGCACATTTATAGTATTTACAAAAAAATTACTGCACGAGGAGTACCTCTCTCAGAACAATATGATCTTCTAGGCATTCGTATTATTGTTAAAGATCCAAAGGAATGTTATGTCATCTTGGGTCTACTTCACGAGAATTTTGAACCAATTGAAGGAAAGCTCAAAGATTATATTGCAAACATAAAACCAAATGGGTATCAATCAATCCACACGGCAATTCTTCTTGATAACTCAAAACGTCTTGAAGTGCAAATTCGTACCAAACAAATGGATGAGTTTGCAGAAGAAGGGTTTGCCGCACATTGGCGCTACAAAGGTCTCAAGTCTGATGAAAGCTTTGAGAGGCGAATGTCTTGGGTAAAAGGAGTCTTGGATCTACAAAAGGAAGGAACAGACAAAGAATTCTTAGAAAATGTGAAATTGGATGTTTTCACAGAAGAGATTTACTGTTATACTCCACGAGGAGATGTAAAATATCTTAGGCGTGGTGCAAGTGTTCTTGATTTTGCGTATGCAATTCATGAAGAGGTTGGAAATACTGCAGTGGGAGGGAGAGTGAACGGGAAGTTTGTTGCTCTTAAAACAGAGCTTTCACAGGGTGATGTTGTTGAAATTGTTACCTCAAAGAATCAACGTCCACGAAGAAACTGGCTCAAATTTGTTGTAAGTGCTAGAGCAAAACAAAAGATTCGCAAAGGTGTTAAAGAATATCAAGATCTACCTGCCCTTCATTATCGGACGTTCAAACCATTAGTACATGAAGAACATGACTCTTTAGTACTTGCACCTGATCATATGACTGCGTCGTGTGTCCTTGCAAAATGTTGCAGGCCTGTTCCTCCAGAAAATATTGTAGGAATCATTACGAAACGAAGAGTTGTTTCGGTTCACCTAGAAGAGTGCCGACATGCGCTCAAAGAACAAGATCGGTGGATCCCAGTTGAGTGGCGCAAAACGTTCACGAAAAAAGTTCAACTATTTGTGGATGCAGATGAGAGGAGCGGCCTTCTGGCAGATTTATTGCACACAATAGCTTCAGCCAAGTTTGAAGTGCAAGAAGCAAAAGCAAAATTTATTGGGATTGGACGAAGCGAGTGCTCTTTTGTGATAGTTCCACAAGAAATTGAGAAAATTGCAGCTCTTGTGGTAAGGTTACAGAAATTGCCTGGTGTTCGCCGAGTGTTCTTTGAGTAAATTATGCAATAAACTTTACAGCATCTACAATTTTTGAAGCGTACCCATATTCATTATCGTACCATGCAAACACTTTTACAAGCTTTCCACTCACATGTGTGAGTTTTGAATCGAATATTGAGCAGTGCGTATCACCAATGATGTCGGTTGAAACAATTTCATCTTCAGAGTATTTGATAACTCCTTTCATCTTTTTGGCAGCTTCTTTGAATATTTTATTGACTTCTTCTACAGTGGTATTTCTTTTAACAGTGCATGTAAGATCAACAACAGAACCTGACGGGATTGGAACTCGCATCGCAAGGCCATCAAGTTTTCCTTTAAGTTTTGGAATAACTCTCGTTACTGCAATTGCAGCACCAGTTTCTGTTGGGATGATATTATCTAAAAGACTCCTGCCTTCTCTAAGAATCTTATGTGGCGCATCAGCAATACGTTGTGAGGTTGTAACGCCGTGTGTTGTCACCATAAACCCAGTTTGAATACCTAACGAATCGTTAAGCACTTTTGCAATGGGTGAAAGACATGTTGTTGTACACGAGCCTTTAGAAATAATATGGTCCGTTTTTTTGTTATAAATATGTCTATTTACTCCTTTGATGAGTGTTTTGATTGGTTGGTCTCCTTTGTAGTTTGCTGAGATCAACACTTTTCTAGCACCTGCCTTGAGATGTTTTGCAGCTAATTCTTTTGTTCTAAAAAATCCAGTACTCTCAACAACAACATCGATTTTGAGTTTTTTCCAGGAAAGAAGTTCAGGATCTTTTTCTTTGAGAACTTTGATAGTTTGTTTTCCCACTTTCAGAGAATCTTTTGTTGCTTTGACAACGTCTGGGAATGTTCCATGAACAGAATCATGTTGAAGAAGGTAGGCAAGCGTTTTTGGATCTGTTAAATCGTTTACTGCAACAATTTTTATTTTTGCATCGTTGTAGGCGGCACGAAAGACCATTCTTCCAATTCTTCCAAACCCATTTATTGCAACCCTAATTACCATCGTACTTGTTTAGAGAAGAATTTGTTGTTTATATAGGTTTGGATTAGAAGAAAAATAAAAAATAACTTTTTTTTACCAAGCACCAGCAGTTCCAACATAAATTGTTGGTGTTGCAACACCTGTTCTCGCGTTTATGTCAAGTGACACCCATGCATCAAGAGGAATTCTACCCGAAGGTTCTACTCGTGAAAGGTCAACATATCCGTCAAGACTTATGACTGGATCAAAGCTTGCAGGACCTTCGATGCTTCTGGTATGTGTTCCCGAAAGACCTCCCCCTACAAATACGCCCGGGATTGGTTTTCCGTATACTTTTGCTCCAACTGTCGTTACATCTTCTGAGCCTTGCCAGTTAACCGCAACAGTCACATTATTCCCGTAATCAGCATCGAACGGTGCCCATCCATCGATTACTGGACCAGTGGCAAGTCCTCGAACTTGTGTTCTGTTGAAAACATGGTTCTTGAAACGAAACTGTCTAAGGTCAAATGCAGAGCTGGGGGAAGCTAACATCTGTCCACTTGCAGAACCATTTAGAACATCTACACTCGTTCTTGTGTAGATTCCTGGGCCACCTTGGTTTACCCATCCTGCAATCATGTTTATCGTACCGTCCTCTACAGCATCTTCCAAATCAAGTTGCAGGCGGCCTCCTGCTCCAACAAAGAGTCCTCTTTCTTGTCCGTGAACCGCAACGTATCCTCTAACTCCCGCATGCTTTGTTGAACCCCATCCATCTGCATCAACAGTTACGTGAGGTGCTGTAACATTAACTCCTCCAAATCCTCCAAGCATTCGTTCAAGATCGGCCCGTGGACTTTGCCCGATAGCTCCTGCTCGTACAATTACTCTTTTGCCAAACTGACCTTCAGCAAATGCAGTGTAAGCTGCTGTTTGTGAAGCGGGACTTAGATCTCCCATTCCAGTTAATCTGAACTGTACATTTTCATTAGGACCAAACCATGGTGTTCTTCCGCCAAAGGACAAATCTAATGACAGCGTACTTGGTCCAATCCATGTTTCTGCAACGAGTTGTGCACCTGAAGTGTGTTTATAGTTTGTAAGATTTCCAATAGCTCCTGCCTGTACAACGCCTCCTTCTTTATCGTGGACTTGTGGCATCGCAACAACTCCTGAGAATAATGAATTATTTGTCGGTGCTTTTGTTTCTAATTCAGGTGTAGCTTCGTCCTCTCCTGCTGTATCCTGCGCGTACGCTGGTGGCATTGCAAGTCCTAACATCATTGCAGTGAGTAATCCTGTTGCAAGTGGCGCCCTATGTTTCATGGTCTTCATCACGTCCTTAAGTTCTTTATTTTATAGTAGTTAATTTTTGAGAACAAATATATAATCATTTTTATTAAACTATATAAATTAGTATATATGTTTAAACTTTAACAAAAAGTTTAAATAAATGGGCCCTTCTGAGAACTTCATGAAACGAAAAGTAGTACAGCAAGGTGCAGCAACCCTTATGGTTAGTTTGCCAGCCAAATGGGCAAAGGCACATCATGTAAAAAAGGGTTCAGAAGTTCTTCTTAAACCAATGGAGGGGGGCTTGTTTGTGTCTGCTGATATTCTTGAACCGAAGACAAAAGCTACAATTACACTTGTCGGTTTAACAGAATCCTCTATTCGAACACTTATTACAAACACGTATCGCAAAGGGCGCGATATTATTACTGTTCATTTCAAAACTGAAAAGCAGTTTGAGATTCTCAAAAAAGTAGTGAAGACACGGTTGATAGGTTTTGAAGTTATAAGTCGTGGCAAAGGCGTGTGTGTTGTTGAAAATATTACAGAACCTTCAGCTGAACAGTTTGAAACCTTAATGCGTAAAATGTTTTACAATATTTCTGAACTTTTCGATTTAACCGAAGAGAATCTTAAACATCCAAAAGTTCTTCTTGATGTTGAAGAAGCAGAAGAAAGAATTCAAAGGTACTCCAATTTTTGTTACAGAGTTATTGCCAATAAGCGATTGCAAACACGTAACTCAGAATTCTTATGGATGTTTATCGCGCTCATTGTTCATGGTCAACGTGAGTTATATTTACTTAACCGGTACTTGAACTCTAACACAAAAATCTCAAAAGAAGTAGCATCGTTTTGCCATCATGCACGTAAAATATTTGATATTATTCGCAAAAGTTATTTTGAAAAAGATGTTTCGTTGCTAGGTGAAGTTCATGATATTGAAAAAGAACTTCTGTACTCAGAAGGATACGGTTTATTGCAAGAATCTAAAAGACATGATAATATTGCTCTGTATTATTTGATGAGTGCAATACGAAGGTTCTACCAATCGAATAGTCCACTTTCTGGAATGCTGCTTTAGTCGGTGTCACGTAACTTTGCAATTCTTGATTGAAATTCTTTTCCTGGGATATCGTAAGCCCACACGCAAATATCCTCGCCTATGGCTCTTCCATAGATTGGAAAAAAGGAAGTTGAGATCCACGTTCCATTCTTTTCCTGTGTTATTTTAAGTGTAGCTCTTGTTCCAATATCACATGATGGCAAACCAAAGTAGTTTGGTCTATCTTCTTCTTTAATTTTTCTCTTCCAACCAACTTCTGGAACTTCTAGAACATACCCTAACTTTGGTACACCATTACATACAATTGCAGCTCCTCCTTTATCATCAACGTGACAGCTTGAAACATAGCTGTTTGAGCCAAGCCCTCCAATGTCAAGTGTAGTGAGGTCAAGTGGGTGTTCAACCTCTCCCACAACAATTGGCATTCTTTTTCGCGAGATCATGAATGCTTCTTCTGGAAGGTCCATAAATTTTGCTCTCGTTACAGAAGCTGAAGAGTTAGGATCATATGCTTCTGGTGAGTAGGCTTCTACAATGACTGAATATACTCCTGGTTTGAGGTCTTCTGGGAGAAAGAGGTCTGGATTAAACCCCCAACTACTACCCATTCCATAGTTTGAAGGAACCCTACTGTGTGAATCTGGCCATACCCACCCCTCTTGCATAAGATTTTCACCATCAAATCCTTCGAGGTATACTTTAATCGGTATGGGTGGTGTTGAAGGTGGGTAATCCTCTACCTTCGGTTGTGGGAGATTTCGAACTAGTACTGTTACATCAATCTTATCTCCAGGGTCAACCCGAATTGTTTTATCTGTCTCATCACGCCACATTCCTTTTCTTGGTTTTCCATACATTACTGTTGACACTTCTACTATATTGTTTGTAATCTCGAGAGCTGCACCATCCCACTCAGCAGCAAGTTGTATTTTTTTTGGATCATCTATTTCTTCAAGAATTTTCTTTCTTTCTTCTTCTCTGATTTGTTGATCTGCTGAGTATATCCCAACAATACCAATTGCACCAATTAGAGCAATGCCAACGAGAGGGACTAATGTATCGAAACTGGTTATATGTTCATAAAAACTAGAAGCACTTGCAATTCTTTCAAAGTCTGTTTCAAGCGATCTAACTGTCTTAAATCTTCTATCTTCTTCAAGTGTTAAACACCTCCCTATAGTATCTCGAAACTTCCGAGCTTTTCTAGGAATCCTTTTCAAAGCTTTTTTCAATTTTCTTTCATAGAGTTTTTGATCAAGTGTTCCGTCTTCTTGTAACAAACTCTCTTCAGTCCTTACCTCGATGGCTGTTCTCTCATCTGCATCGAACTCAAAAATCTTCTCACCTGTTAAAGCATAGTACATGTTAACACCGAGTGCATAAATTTCTTCTCGCTGAGAGTAAGCTGAAGTTTCTTTGGAGAATGTTCCTGGCAAAAGTGGGTGCAACACATCCTTTCCACCAGCTGTTGGAAGAACTTTTTGTTCAACACTGCCCGTTGCACAAGCGTTTGCAAAATCAGTAATACGTGCTTCGATGTCTTTAGCTTTACCTGCAACAAGAATATTTGAAGCCTTAAGGTCTCTATGATAAAGTCCTTCTCCAACAAGATATGCAACGCCCCCAATAACTTGTGAGAATGTTTGACCAAACTCTTCTAAGTTGAGTGGTTCTTTTTCAACTCTTTCCTCGAGGGTTTCACTCTCAAAATGTGGCTCTACAGCAACTGTAATGCCTTCCTCTTCTCGCAAGTCGTGGAAATCAAGAATTTGCATTAAACCATGACGCTGTGGATTAGGTAATCCAGTTAGAACCTCAATTTCGTTCCATGTATTATATCCTCGTCCAACATGCCTTTGTGCCCGTGGACTTGTTAGTTCCTCTTTATCAACTTTGATAACTCTCTTTTGTTTACCAGGTCCCCACTCAGCAATATAACAATGGCGAGTTCCGCCATCTTTGAAAAACTTAGTATTTTGGTATCGTGAACCAAGTTCTCTTTGAAGAAGTTCAATCATGAGTTCGTGCGAATCTTCTTGTACTACACTACTCATTTTTGAGCCTCCCGCAAAACATTAATTTTAATTTCAACAACAGTTCCTGGCGAAAGTTCTTCTTGCAAAAGTTTTGGAATTACAACAAGAGCTTGCTTACCGTGCTTTGCAACCCTTTTAGTGATTGTAAATTGTTCAGAACTCACTTGTCAGCCTCCTTAAGAACGTTTAATGTAAGCTCAATGACGGTTCCTGGTGGCAAATCTGTTTCGAGAATTTTAGGAATAACAAGCACTGCCTGCGTTCCATGCTTAGCTATTTTTTTTGTTATTGTGAAGCTTTTCGGTGCCATATTTATATACAACACCCGTTTTATACATAAAATATGTACTTATCATGTAGTAGTACTGTGTTTTCTTTATAAATGTTTACTCTAAAATAATCACTTTATGAGTAAGACATAGATTTTTATAGAGTAAAGGCAAAGCAAGGATTATGGTACTCCGCAGAGCAGAATCCCAGGATTATGAAGAAATTGCAGAATTATGCACAGAATTCTTTGATGAGCATGATATATTTGAAAAGGATGTCAAAGATATTTTAGGATATTTAGAAATTGCAGCAAATGAACACGAATGTTTCATATCAAAAGACGAGCACAAATTACTTGCATCTGTTTTCTTGGTAAAGTTAGGTGAAAGTAGCGATGGATCTCATACCCGCTGGAGACTTAGGCACTTTGCATGGCGTGATGAAAAAGCAGCAGCAGAACTACTTTTGGCTGTAGAAAAACATATTCGGACCCTTTCGCGAACGGCAAAAATCGAAGTAAGGCTTGCCGAGACAGAAAAACATAAAGCACTGTATGAAGCATGCTCGTTTTCGCAAGAGGGAATCTTAGATAACCATTTCAGGTGGGGCGAATCATGTTTTGTTTTTGGCAAATCTTTAGAATAGATGCCAAACTCTTTTAAACAGAACGCACCATTCTTCATCGTATGAGCGAACCTGAGATTATGCCCATAGCCAAGACGATCGTCTTTAAAGAGGGTTTCATTACGCGATATTCTTCCTTAACAGATTGGGAAGAGTTCAAAAAATATTCACTCTCGTTTCTACGACGTTCTATTCGTATAAATACACTTAAGGGAAGCGTTAAAGACGTAACTGCAAGCATCAAAAAGAAAGGATGGAAACTCGATCCAATACCTTGGTGTAAAAATGGGTTTTGGATATCACACCCAGACAGACGTGATGTTGGAAATCTTCTTGAGCACAAATTAGGAAAAATCTATGTGCAAGAAGCAGCATCAATGATTCCTCCAATAGTTTTGCAACCAAAACCAGGCGATATAGTACTTGACATGTGCGCAGCGCCGGGAAGTAAAACAACACAGATGGCAGCGATGATGGAAAATAAGGGTCTTTTGGTTGCTAATGATTACAGAGGTTTACGAATTCAATCACTTGGAATTAATTTACAACGAAGTGGTGTTACAAATGTTCTTGTAACTCTTATGAATGGTGAGAAGTTCAAAGATATGCAGTTTGATAAGATCTTAGTTGATGCGCCATGTTCTGGAACTGGTACAATCAGAAAGAGTTTGAAAACAATTACTATGTGGAACCCAGGGATGGTACGCAAGATTTGTCTTCAACAAAAAAGATTAGCAGAGGTTGCATTCAAGAATCTGAAACCAGGTGGTGTTATGGTATACTCAACATGTTCGCTTGAACCTGAAGAAAATGAAGGGGTTGTACATCATCTGCTTGAAACATTTCCAAGCCTTATTGTTGAAAAGATCAACCTTCCAGGTCTGAAGACGACGAACGCAGTAACGGAGTTTGAAGGAAAGTCGTACAACAAAGAAGTATCTAAAACCTTACGCGTATGGCCCCAGGATGCTGATACAGAAGGCTTTTTTGTAGCAAAGCTCAGGAAGAAGAAATGATTCCACCACACAAATCTTTTTAAGCAAATTTAGCATATCTCTTCTATGCAATACCTCACGCAAGCTGAAAAAGATGAAGTGACAAGGCATATATCTTGTTTTTCACGCATTCTCAAACAGTGTTTAAAAGTTAAGAACGAAAAGATCGTGATTGTAAGTGACTATGGGAAAGAAGGATGCCATCTTGCACTCATGCTTGCCTATGGGTATTATCTTGCTGCAAAAAAGAAAAAGCTTGATGTTGATCTTGTAGTTCAAGATGTAAAAAAAGGATTCATGCATGCTGACCCACACGTTGTAAAAACCATTTATGATCTGTCAAGAGGAAGTGTTATTCTTGTCTCAGTTTCAAACAAACTTGGACGATTTGGTGAAGCCAAGAGTTTTCGCGGGTTTTGTCGTGAAAAAGAGCATAGGTTTGGCACTGCGTCAGGATTGGGTGATGCTCAAAGTTCTCATTTCAAAGTATTTGTTGAAGCCATGAACATTAATTATGTTCGAATGCAAAAAAAGGGAGCAAAGATCAAAAAGTTATGGGATAAAGCAAAAGTAATCCAGGTGACAACACCTTTGGGAACTGATCTTACTCTGAATGTTGAGGGAATGAAAGCAATATCAAATGTAGCAGAGTATCAAACAGCTGGAAGTGGAGGAAATATCCCTGCTGGCGAAGTGTATATCGCGCCGGTTGGTGTAAAAAATGTAAGCGGTAAAGTTGTTCTTGATGGAAGTATTCGGCATGAGAGTGGAAGTGCGCTTCTTAAATCATCACTTACACTTACCATAGAAGAAGGAAGAATTGTATCGCTCGAAGGTGCTCAAAAAGAAATTTTAGAAAAGACGTTTGAAAGATTTGAAGATCGCGCAAAATATCCTGAGCGTGTGAGGCTTATTGGTGAATTAGGAATTGGAATTAATCCTGGTGCAGTTCTTATGGGGATTGCGCTCATGGATGAAAAGGTTCAAGGAACAGCACATGTTGGCGTTGGTTCAAACTCATGGTTTGGTGGTGCGATCAAGACAATCTTTCATGGGGATATGACATTTAAAAATCCTACATTTTATGTGGACGGTAAAGAAATGATGCTTTAACGTAGTGTGTCACAAGTTTTTTATACCTCTTTCTCTCATGTGTTCTTATGTTTAGGGATCCGAGAATATCGAACGATGACTTTGAAGCTTTAAGAGGTCTTGTTACCATGTCTCCTGGGTGCAGAGAGATGACTGATCTCCCAACAGTACTTGGTGCAGTTAGTCCAGAAGCTGAAGAAGTTGCAAGAATGGTCTGGGAAGGGGATAAGGATAGTCCACTTTTCCCGGAATACAGGCCAATTTTAGATGGGCTTTATTCTTCTACAGTTCCTATGTGGCTTGAAGGAGAACCAAATCCTGGAACTTGGCAAGAACGTTTGTATAGAGAATTTGGTCTTTCTGATTGAAATGTTAACGCTCAACTACTTCATCCGTTACAAAATTAATCATTTTTGAGGGTCGCTGTTTGAGGGCTCCATCATAAATGAGAAAATCAATCTTTTGTTCTATGTCTGGATCAAGGTTATCAAGTTCTGTCATAAACTTCTCACCATGTTTATTTGCTGAGGTTGTAATAATGGGAACTCCTAATTCCTCAAAAAACGCGTGAAGATAGTTATCTGGAATCCTGATACCTGCTTCATTATTTTTCGGGTTCACATTCACAGCTCTTGCATCCATATTTTTCATTGTAACAATAAACGTGTATGGTCCAGGTAGTTTCTGTGTCATTTCTGCTAACTGTTCTTGCGTTACATTGCAGTTTTCTTTAACCCATTCAATTGAAGGGACCCACATAGAAAATGGAGAGTTAGGTCTTTGTTTAATATCTCGAACTTTTGCAACAGCTTCTTTGTCCTGAGCATTACATCCAATCCCATAAATTGTATCAGTTGGATAAATAAAAACTGCTCCGTTTTTGATCTTTTGAAAAAGTTCTTTTTTACGCATAAGAACTTCTCGTTTAGTAAGAGTTTCCATAGTTGAGATGCTAGTTTGGGCTGCACTTAAAAAACTTGTCATAAGGATGAGAAAAAGGTTCCCGGGCCATAGGCCCGGGTGATTAGAGGTTGTTTTGTGGCATGAAGAATGGAATCACAAAACATGGAGGGGTGTTAAGTATCTGTCAAGATCAGAGTTTACATCGAAAGAATATTTTTCCTCTTTTTGTGTCCCATATTTCTGTAATAAGTATAAAATTCTTCTTTTTGTTTTCATTGTGCCCATCCTCCACTTAATTGATAATCAAATACTTGATCTGCTTGTGTGATAGTTTGTTTTGTAAGTGCCATTACGCGCTCCTCAAATAAACTTTTAATTGTCCGTGCTGTTAAGTCAACCATTGTGTATATCACCTCGTGTTTGATATTCTATGTAGTGTGGTAGGTTGTTTATATAGCCTGTCCGCACCTGTCCAGTGCGTCCAGTGGGTCTGTTATCAAATTGCTGAAAGCGAAAAATATCTCACTTTGAAGTCCTCGTGCACTCGCCAAACCAAACTCAAAAAAGGCTGTCTTGTGGCTTTTTCGTAAAGGTTATAACTACGTGATTTTATTCTAGAATATATGGAAAAACCTGTATTGGAATCTATTCGAAAACACTTAAAATCCATTCACGTACCGTTCAAGGAATTGCACCATGAACCAACGCCGACATCACAGGATTCAGCCCGGGTAAGGGGTGAAGATATTTCTACTGGGGGGAAGGCATTGGTACTTAAAGTTGGAGATACGTTTAAATTATTTGTAATACGAGGAGATCAACGAGTTGATTCTAAGAAAATAAAAACACATTTTGCAGCAAAGAAAGTGAGGTTTGCAACGGCAGAAGAATTAATGGAACTAACCGGCCTTATTCCTGGCTCAGTTCCACCGTTTGGAAAGCCAATTTTACCTTTAGAGTTGTATGCAGAAAAAGCAGTCACCAGAAATGAAAAGATGGCCTTCAATGCTGGCTCAATTAGTGATTCGATTATTATGAAAATTGAAGACTATTTGAAAGCAGCAAAACCTATTGAAGTATTTGAATTTAGAAAAGAATAAAGAATTCTACTTAACTAAAACGCCTGAAAGAACTGGATTCTGGCCAGGTCTGGAAGTGATTCGAACTTTTCCAAGTTTAGTTTCAACAATAGCACCCTTAGTTAAGATGTTACGTCGAACAAGGTGTGGGTTTGCTTTGTTTTCAATAACGTTTGTTATTTCAACTTTGGTCACTTTTCCTTTGGAATCAGCCACATTCACTTCTTGGGTTGAGAGTAAGAATTTTTTAATATTTCCACCAAGAACTCTTAGCGTTTTTACTTTACGTGCAGCAAGTTTTGTATACGTTGGAAGCCTAGTAAGTTCATATCGTCTCTTACTTCTTCCAGCTACATACCGTCCGCCGGTCGATTTTCGCTTAGATTTTGTTTGTGCTCTAGCCATTTGTATGGTAATTCTGTGGTTTGTTTAAAAAGCTTTTCATTGTATTTGTGAAATCTCTGCTTGGCTTTCTTCAACTATCCTGTCAAATAAGGATCTAAGTTTCGGCGGTACTCTTTCACGCACAACACCAATATTCTTCCCTTTTCCAAAACATTCATTGTTCCTTGCAACATCATCCCCCAACAAGAACCTGAAAACTCTTCTGTCTAGTTCAGGATCATCATGGTCAAACCAGGTAAATGTGCTTGCACCTGACGTGTATTTCACCTGAACCTTTATTCTTTCATGGCCGCCGAAAACTACTTCTGGTCTTCCCCGTACATAACCTGCATAGGGTGAGAGCTCTTCAATATATTCATACACTGTTCCCATCTTTTTTTGCAAACACTTTTTTCAGCTTCGATTTCCCGTTCCAATATAAGGCATGCTCTAATACTTCTTCAAGCGAATGTACCGGAACAATCTTTACTTTTGCTAATTTAGACTTATCTACCACAACATCTTGCAAATTTGCTGCCGGAACAATAATTGTTTTCACGCCAGTATCAATAGCAGCTTCAACCTTGGACGAAACTCCTCCGACTGGCAGAACTTCTCCACGAACGGATAATGATCCGGTCATTGCAACATCTTGCTTGACTGGAATTTCCTTCAAGGCAGAAATGATCGCTGTTGCAACTGCAATGGATGCGCTGTCACCTTCAACACCTTCATATGTTTGTAAGAATTGGACAAAGATGTCTCGAGTTTCTTTAATATCTTCACCGAAGTAATGCATAATAATTGCTGAAACATTTTGAATAGCTTCTTTTGCAATTTCTCCTAATTTTCCCGTTGCAATAATATCAGCTTTCTTCCCACCAACTGTAACTTCAGCTTCGATAGGGAGCAAAATTCCTGAGTGTGATGCGCCTGAACCCATTACGGCAAGACCATTCACACGTCCAACTTGACGACCTTTTGTCATGATAACTTCGTACTCTTTTTTACGCTCAATGTATTTGTCTGCCATCTGCTGCTCGAGTGGACGCGCAAGTTTTTTTGCATCTTTTACGTGCTCTTTGGTAACAAACTTAGCGCCCTTTTCCTGAGCTAAATCTCCCGCGGCCCGAACAAGTCCGCCTAACCCTCGCAATCTAACCGTAAGATGATTTTTACGTCCAGCACGACGTCTAGCTTCTTCAATAATTTCTTTGATTGCTGAAATTTCAAAATGGGGGATCTTCCCTTTTTCTTTTGCAACCTCTTGCGCAACAAACCGAGCAATCTTCAGTCTATTTTGTTTAGTGTCAACCATAGTTTCATTCATATAAATTTCATATCCGTATCCTCGGATTCGCGAACGAAGTGCAGGATGCATATTTTTGATTGTCTCAAGGTTTCCAGCAGCAACCAACACAAAGTCACATGGTACTGCTTCAGTTCGCACCATAGCTCCTGATGAGCGTTCACTTTGCCCAGTAATTGGAAACTTCTTTTCCTGAAGTGCTGAGAGTAATTCTTGTTGTGTTCTCAGGCCCAATGTTGCAATCTCATCAATGAAGAGAACACCTTTGTTTGCTTTATGGATCATTCCTGCAACAACTCTCTGGTTTGCTGGAGTTCCCAATCCACCTGATTGCAAAGGATCGTGCAATACATCTCCTAAAAGGGCTCCAGCATGCGCTCCGGTTGCATCAAAAAAGGTTGCTTTCTTTTTGTTAAAATTATCCACAATAATTTTTGGTGCGATTGTTTTTGTGCCGCCAAACATTTTTGGTCCCATGTTTAAAGATAGCATGAGTAACGCAGAAATTACAGCTCCACCAATGAAGAATGCTGCAAACATGATGTCTGAGTTGTAATAGTTACGCACCCAAAACGGCAGAAATCCTACCAAAACAATTCCTAGCAGAAGGTAGACAAACCGCATATTTCTAAACATTTGTTTTGAGTCCAGCTGCACTTTTTTCACTTCTTCTCGCGCTTTGCCTGCTGGCATCATTCTAATGAGTGGTTCGTTCTCATCGTTAGGGTTTTGATAACAGATAGTATCTTTCAGATCAGATTTAGGGAGAAGTTCAGAAAGAGCAAGGCCCAACATAGATTTACCTGTTCCAGGCTCACCAATCAAAAATACGTGACGTCGTTGCAGCGCAGCCTTTTTAATGACCCGTACTGCTTCATCTTGACCTATAACTTGATCAACTAGAGAAGTAGGAATTTTGATGCCCTTAGTTGTTTTAAGTTTCTTTTCTACCATTTAATACTCTACCGAAAACACCCCTAATCCAACATACTCTCTTTGATGAGTAGTCCTTTTTAAAGGTAATGGAAGAAAATCTCTTTACACCTTACTTTTCTGCTTCTTTGCAGCACACACTTTTACATGAATTTCACCAAATGACTCTTTTTGGTGCGTATTAATTCTACCTTCATTTTCCAAATGAAGCATGGGAATGAACGTAAATACTTTCTCAGCCTTGCCAGCTCGCGGAGGCAATAGTTTTGTAAATGTTAATTTTGCTTTAGGATCCTTACGAGAATAGTAATCAATTTTATTTTGCAGCTCACGAATTATTTCCATGATATCAACGCCAGGTTTTGCCATAACAAACTTGACTGGAGCATTTTTGGCAAGTTTTCGCCTTTTTGTTTCCATTGCACGTTGCAAAGCATCCACTAAATCATGGATCGAAACTTTTCGAGATCGTGGTTGAGGGTTCCGTGGAATAAGAGTATATTGCCGTTTATCTCTTTCTGATTTTTGGAATTCATCATCAAATTCATCGTATTCTTCATCTTCAGGATCGTTCAAAAACGAATCAAACTTTGAGATATCATGATCAAGCAAATGGGCTGATTTGAGTTTGAGTAAAAATGCGGCTGCCAAAAGAACCTTTCCTGAAATTTTCATGTCATGTTCCTTCATATCTTTAATCATTTCAATGAACTTTTGCGTAAGAAGTGTTAGGTTAATGTTCCATGGATCCATATCTTCAGATTTCACAAGATCATGGAGAAGATCTTTCCAAGTGATATCGTCCTTTTCAATCACAATGTCATAAATTTGTTCTTGCATAGGGAAAAGAAGTCGTTTTAGTGTTTTTAATGTTTTGGGTAATTTAGAGCTCTACCACCCGTACTTAAGGTATTTCATGAACTTTCTAAACACAAAAAACAATCTTACTTTCTCTGAGAAGGTTCCGACTTTTCTGCCGAGTTGTGCAAGCTCTCGAAGAGAGGTGATATGTACGTTCCCTGCTTGCCTTACACATTCTGAAAGCCTGCCATTTTTGAGCATATCCAAATACACTTTTCGTACTTTCAAACTGACTTTTGTTGCCTTACCAAAATTACTTCTCCACCAAAGAGTTTGATACTTGGCTAAACTCGTACCTTTTGTAATATGATCTTTAATAATGTCGGATACTAGATGTCCATCAAAAATTGCAACAGGGATACCTCCTCCAGTAAGTGGGTTTGTATGGCCTGCAGCATCGCCAATGAGTACGACATTTTTCCCATAGAATTTCTCAACCGGTCCGTGCAACGGAATGAAACCTGCGTTTGTCTCTAAAATTTTTTCATTTTCAAGACCCAATTTCTTTACAAATTTATCTAGTGGGATTTTCAGATTTTTAATGTGCATTGAGCCAAGACCAACATTAAGGGTTTCTTTTTTTGGAAAAATCCATAAGTATCCTTCATCTTCAAGGCTTGGGTCGAGATATGTTTGCAGAGAATTACGAGAATCATTCTTTGTTGTTTCAATTTCATATTGCAGTGCAAATCCTAGTTTTGGATTACCAAGACCTGTTTTTTTCCCAACAGTTGATTGTGGGCCGTCAGCACCGACGACAACTTTGCCCTCAATTTCTTTGCCAGTTTCTAAGATTACTTTATTTTTTTGAACATCAACAACGCGGGAGCCGAACTGCAAAGTTGCACCTGCCTTTTTAGCACACATAACAAGACCATAATCAAACTCTTTTCTCTCTAAAATGTATCCTTGCGTTCGTTTTCCTTCGAGCTTTGCAAAGTGAGTAAAATCTGAGACGACCATGGAGTGTATCTCTTGCGAGATCCATTCTGGCTTTAGTTTGATGCCAATCTCTTTAAGAATTTCTTTGTTAATACCTTCAGCGCACTGTTTGGGTGTTCCGGGTCTTTTTCTGTAGTCAAGAAGAATAGTTTTAAGGCCACGTTTTGCGCAGTGGTGCGCGCAACTACTTCCTGCTGGCCCCGCTCCAACAACAATAACGTCATACATAAAACGTTGCCACAGCACATGTTATATTAAGCTTTTGAAACAAAACGGTAAGAAAAGGATGGGCCTGCCCGGACTCGAACCGGGGATCAATGCCTTTCATATGCTCAAGAGCACTGTAAGGGCACTGTCATAGCCACTAGACCACAAGCCCATTGATCAATTGCAAGACCAGTACCTTCTTTATTAAGTTTTTGCAAAATACTTATCAAAGAGCTTCTTTTTAAACGATCGATGGAAATCTATGAGCCACAAGAAGATTCTTTTTTACTTCAAAAAGTTGTCCAGGAGCATGCAAAAGGAAGGGTGTTGGACATGGGGACAGGCTCTGGAATCCAAGCACTAACGGCGCTCAAAAGTCCTTCTGTTAGATCAGTTCTTGCAGTCGATATAAATGAAAAAGCAATAAAAAAACTTCAAGAAAAAAAAGAAAAGGAGAACATACAAAAATTCACTGCAATTCAGAGTGATCTATTTGAAAATATTGATGGCGACTTTGATACAATCATTTTCAATGCCCCTTATTTACCCCAAGATGTTGCCTGTGGAAAACCGATCGAAGATCCTGCGTTGTACGGTGGAAAGAAGGGGTGGGAGACAATAGAACAATTTGTAGCAAAGATTGGCAATCATCTTTCGCAGAATGGGCAAGTTCTTTTACTTTTCTCGTCGTTAACAAACAAAGAACAAGTTGATGCGATTCTTGAAAGGCAGTTATATTTTTTTGAAATTCTTGAAGAAAAAAAGTTGCCGATGTTTGAAACATTGTATGTGTACAAAATAGTTCCCAATACTGTGCGCAGTGCTTTAGTATCGCGTGGCATAAAAGATATAGCCTATCTTAATGAAGGTCAGCGTGGGCTTATCTTTACAGGGAAATGGAATAAGAATGAGTTTGTCAAATCGCACCTGGCCCCTTCTCAGAAAGTTACTGTTGCAATAAAAGTGAAGCACCCTAAATCCAAAGCAGAAAATCGTATTGCAAATGAAGTGAGGTGGCTTAAAATTGCAAATAAAAAGAATATTGGCCCAAGAGTTTTTTTCGAAGGAGAAGGGTATTATGTTCGTGAGTTTGTTGCAGGCGTATCACTTCCAGATTTTATAAAACAGAATGGAAGAGAATCTAAAAAAGTTAGAAATGCACTTTTAGATCTTCTTAACCAAGCATATCTCTTAGATACACTTCACGTCAATAAAGAAGAGATGCACCGGCCAAATACTAATGTGTTTGTAGACGAGAAAGGCCAAGTAACGTTGCTTGATTTTGAAAGATGTTTTGCGAGCAAGAATCCACATAATGTTACGCAGTTCTGCAGTTTTTTATTGCATCAGAAGTTTGTGCCTAAAGAAATGATGATACAACTTTCACAAACGTATAAAGAAAGCCACAGCAAGGCAGCGTTCGATGAGATTAGAAAATTGGTGGCAGATTCTTTCTAACTTCTTGAAAGGTGTTCCATAAACTGGTTACGTAGGAACACTGGATCTTCTTTAGGACGGCCAAGATCTTTGCGCGCTCCCTTGTTTACATAGATTTCTAGGAGAACAGGGCCTTCTAGGTTTTGCATATCTTTAACACGTCTTTGAATCTCTTCTTTTGTGCTTGCTCTAAATACAGTTTTATATCCACATGCTAGTGCAACTTTCTGAATATTGACTGTGTCTGACGCCGTTGGTTGCCCACCAACAGAATCGTGAGCAAAATTGTTGAACACAATATGATAAAAGTTTTTTGGCTCTTCTTGTCCGATTATTGCAGCAGCTCCCATGTGCATGATAAACGCTCCATCACCATCAAAACACCATACTCTCTTGTTTTGTTGTTGTTGTGCAAGTGCAAGCGCAATAGATGATGCGTGTCCCATTGAACCTGCCATGTAGAAATCTTTATGTGTTCCGGTATTTTGTTTTTTCCGTAGTTCGTAGAGCTCACGTGAAGTTTTTCCTGTTGTGCCAACAACGATTGCTTTTTCTGATAGGAGGGAGACTACTGTTTCTATTGCTCCTTCTCTATTGAGCTCAAAATTCGTAGTCTTAACTTTTTGCAATGAATATTTTTCAAAAGATCCTTTACGAACAAGGATTGCATAGGGTGTTTGTGTCGATTTAATGTGCTCTAATGCTTTTCCAATGAGGGCCTGTGCATCTTGAATAGATGTTGGAAGAACGCTGTGTGGGATGTTAACTGCATCAAAAATAGGTTTTGTAGTTTCTCCTTGGTGTATGTGTTGAGGGGCGTCTGCCTTCTCGAGGTTTGGTTCTCCTCTCCATCCAACAATTAGGAGCATTGGAATCTCAAACATTTTTGATAGCGAATTAATTGGATTAATGGTATTTCCCTGACCAGAGTTCTGAAGGTATACTACTGCTGGTTTGTTTGTTGCTAGGTAATAGCCTGCTGCCATTGCAATAGCATTTCCTTCGTTTGCAGCAATAATGTGGTCTCCTTTTCCACCTTTGTCCGTGATTACTCCACAGAGATCTTTAAGACAAGAATCTGGCACCCCGTAAAAGTTTGACAATCCCCTTTCCGTAAGAATTGAATGAAACTGTTGTGGATCTAGCATTTTTGCTTCGATTGATTATTTACTTTTTTAAGGCTTATGGAAAGAAGGTAGTTAATAAAACTCAACTTCGCCATTAAGACCGATGCCTTTGTGCAGTTCTACTGGTCGCCAAGAATCTTCGATGAGTGTAGCCCCTAACCACTCAGCGAGTGCAGCAGGATTACCTATTGTTGCAGATAATCCGATGATCTGTGGGGAAATTAGTTGTTTAAGTAACGTGATGATCACCTCTAGCGTTGGTCCGCGTGAGGCATCATTGAGTAAATGAATCTCGTCAATTACAACAAGCTTGATTTCACTAAGCCAGGTTACCTTGTGTCTAATTAAGCTATCAAGTTTTTCTGTTGTTAAAATTAGAAGATCATATTTTGCTAAATATGCAGAGTCTGAGTCAATATCTCCTGTTGCAGATATTACTTTGAAATTAGTCTCTTCGAGCATATCTGAATACTCTTTGAACTTTTCTGTTGCAAGTGCTTTGAGTGGAACAAGATAGATGGCTTTACCTTTTCTGAGTGTATTTGCAATAGCCATACTTGCAACAAACGTTTTCCCTGAGGCAGTTGGAGCACATGCAAGCAATGATCTTCCTAAAGTAAGGCCCGCTTCAAGCGATTTTTGTTGAATTGGCCGTAGGGGGCCAAATGAGCTGTACTTCTTTTTGAGATATTCTGGCATATCTGTTTCGGAAATATTCATGGTAAGTCCTTGTTTTTTGTGCGTTTTTAATGCTTTTGCGCAAATATTGCTCTTTTTGCTTCCTTACCCCCTAAAAGAGTAAGCTTTATATGCATTAAAATCAAATATTGTTGCGTGGAAAAAAGATATAGAACTTAGTTCCATTTGTCACACGAAAATGATGAAATGCTCAAACTCCTAAATTTTCTAGTTTCGAGCCCTCATATCAAACTGCTGCCTTTTCTAAACTGGATTTTTTCGAAAAGCTTATAAACGAAACTTTGGTATTTTGAGGTAATCACACTAGCTTTTCGGCTCGATCACGTCTATGGAATCGAAAAAGGCTAACCCTTTCGAGTGGCCTTTTCGGAATTTTCGTGGATGAGTTTAGCTGCTGAAGAAGATTAGAGAAAAAGAGACACTTGGAGGTGTTTTGGGAAAAAATGAATACAAAAAAAATATTTAAGCGGATCACCGCAGTTGCTGCCGGCGCAACAATGTTAGGTGCTACCGTTATGGGTGCGTTTGCAGGTAACCTGAATAACTACCCTAATGACTTCGTAACTGACGGGGTATACAATGGACTTATTGTAGTTGGTGAAACTGGGGCTGCGGTTGACACTCTAGCTTCCATTGACATTGCAACAAGTATGATGGCGTCATCAGGAAGTTCTACTATGACTACTGTAGACGGAGATGCATGGCTTGTTCAGAGTGGATCAGACGAATTAGAATTTAGTGAGTCAATCGGTCCTGCAACTAATGGTGTTGTGGATTTCTTAGATGAATCCGACCTTGGTTCTCTTGCAAATGGTGAGTTAACAAGCTCCCAGGGAACATTTGAGTATGAGCAGTTTCTCTACTTTGATAAGGCTACAATCAACACTACCTTTGAAGAAGATGATGATGATTCGACTGCTTTGTTCATGAAAGTTAAAGATAACAACCTATTTGCGCGATATCAACTTAACTTCCTAGAAGCAGCAGAATCCGATATTGATGCATCAGAAAGTTTCGAACTAGATGACTATGAAGGTAAGAGCATAACTATGTTTGGAAACACCTATGATATTGTAAAAGCAGTAACTGGTGGTGCAAACAGCGATAAAGTAACCTTGACCTTGATGGCAGGTTCAGCTTCAGACACTCTTCTTGAAGGAGAATCCCAAACGTACATGATTGGAGATGTATCTTATGATGTGGCACTTGTTTACACCGATGATACTAACTCTGGTCGTGCAAAGTTCACAGTAAATGGGCAGACAACTCCTGTGCTTGATGAAGGTGACACAGAAACACTTGCAGATGGAACGGTACTTGGTTTAAGCCAGGTTCTCTACCAGAACTACGCGGGTGGTATCCATCATGCAGAGTTCTTCCTTGGAGCTGATAAGCTTGTTCTTGAAGACGATGGTATCAACGCATCCGGAAGTACAGATGAACTTCAAGTGAACGATGAAACTGTTGATGGAGCAGACGTTGAGATTGTGGGTTCATTCCTAACTGCAGCATCTTCCACCACAACTGATGGTGAGTTGGAAATTGATAAGATCATTGTGAACATGACTGCTCAGGATGATTACTTCATAGCAGCGGGCGAAACCTTGTCAGAACAGTCTGAATTTGATGAAAAGGGACTTCTTTTCGGGAACTGGGACCTTCTTTTCAGTGGCCTAGATACCTCAATTGAGACAACAGAAATCTCCGTTAAGGATAGTAGTGGTGAGAAGGAGTATAAATTATCGTTCACCAACATTAATGGTGATGAAATTGAGCTACCTTTAGCGTACGCGGATTCCTCTACAACATTGAGGTTAGGTGACCAGAATGATAACTTATCATTGCACCCGAACTTTGTTCACGATGAGCAGTACTTCATCTTGAACGATGATACTGATGAGGACTCTGTATCCAACGTTATTCAGTATAAGGGAGCAGACGATATCTCCAAGTCAAACCCTAAGATTAAGTTCAAGATCTTAGCAACTGGAGAGACTGTTGAAAGACCT
Organism: uncultured Methanosarcinales archaeon; assembly: GCA_964498285.1. Lineage (GTDB taxonomy): Archaea > Nanobdellota > Nanobdellia > Woesearchaeales > GW2011-AR9 > CAZCGN01. The sequence goes on along the minus strand of CAZCGN010000001.1, from coordinate 291,438 downwards.
GTTACTTTCGGTTCAACACCTATGGCAACATTAAGTCTTTCAGGTACGACCTACAACATCCAGAACGTTACAACAACCACTGCTGGAAGTACATCCGCTAAAGACTGGCAAATCCTTGTAAGTGGGGGAGCTGTAACAAACTCTTCTGCAGTAAGCGCTGATGGTACTGCAATTAGAGTGAGAAACTACATTATCACTGAAGGTGGTGCTCGTGTGGACATCTTTGCAAACAACGTCTCAGGTGGAAACGGTGGTACAATGTTTAGGATGGCTTCAGGAAAGCTAAACTTTAACGTAACTTTAGTCGATACAGACAGAGTTGACGATAGGGTATCTGCTCCGTACGAAGTTATCAGTGCAAACGTAACTGCTGCAAGTAGTGAGTTAGACTTAGCATCTGTAACTGGTGGAAACCAAGTTAGTTTAGTTTCACCAGATGATGATGATGACAACTCCTATGCATACTCCGTGAATGGTGCATGGGTTAGGCATGTATCTCCAAGTGGGGGAGGAACAAGCGCTGACCAGATTATCATTGATTGGCCGGTTACCCAAAGAGATATTATTGCATACGTAACAGCACCTGGTGCAAGCTCTTCAACTGGTCTAAGTGGTGATCTTTCCGCAGTAACTGTTGTTGATGCATCAAAGCTCGACAGTGAAGTTGCAAGTGTGAGTGCACAGAACCTTATTGTAGTAGGTGGTCCATGTGTAAACTCAGTTGCAGCAGAATTGCTTGGTAACCCAGCTAACTGTGCAGATGGATTTACTCCAGGTAAAGCTAGAGTAAAGCTTTTTGAGCATGCAAATGGTAACATGGCAATGTTAGTTGCTGGATACAGTGGAGCTGATACACGACTTGCAGGACGAGTTATTGCACACAGATGGCAAGAAATGTCCGGTGAAGAAGTGGAAATCGAAGGTACCACGTACTCAGATGCTACCATCGGAGCTCCAGCACCAGTTGCAGCACCAGTTGTTGAAGAAGCAGTTGTTGAAGAAGCAGTTGTTGAAGAGACACAATAGGCCTTAGGCCTTCTTTTTTCTTTTTTTTCTTTTTTCCCTTTAACTGAAATTTCTCATTGATAAAAATTATAAAGGTGGCTTTGACCTGGAAATGTTGGTATGGTCCAATTGTTGGTTAAAGATATAGTAAATCTTATTCGCGTAAGGCAGTGGTACAAAAATATCGTCATTTTTCTTGCACTTTTCTTCTCGGGCAATGTACTTTCCTTAGAATACCTTCTTTTAGTATTTTTTGGATTCATCTCTCTTTGTTTCATTTCTTCTGCAGGATATATTGTAAACGATATGAAAGATATACAAAAAGACAGAGCTCACCCCGAAAAATGTTCAAGACCGCTTGCAGCTAAAAGAATATCATATGTTTTTGCATCAATTCTTCTCATACTCTTACTATTCCTTGGATTAGGATTGGCAAACCTGTTAGGAACTTTATTTCTGTATGCTGTACTCTCATTGTTTGGCCTTTCACTTCTTTACACTTTTGTCCTGAAGAAAGTGTTTTTGGCTGACGTTCTTACTATTGCAACTCTTTTTGTGATACGTGCTATTTCTGGAGCTGTTGTAATATCTGTGTGGATTTCACCTTGGCTTGTTTTATGCCCATTTTTTCTTTCTCTTTTCTTGTCTGTTGGAAAAAGGCACGCAGATGTTCTATTACTTAAAGAAAAAGCATCTCAAACTCGAAGAATACTTCAAGGCTATACGAAAGAAATAACACTTGGTCTTATGAATATTACAACGACTCTTTTGATAATCTCCTATGCTCTCTACTCGTTTTTGAGTGGCAATATTAATCTTCTGTACACGCTTCCTGTTGCCCTTTTTCTCATCTTTCGCTACTATTTTCTTACAACTCATGGGTCTGTGATTGCGCGGCATCCTGAAAAAATGTTTTATGACAAACAAATTCTCGTTAGCGGTGCTGTGCTTTTAGTTCTTCTTTTTCTCTTTTTGTATCTCTAATTTCAACGCTGTAGGTCAAGCACAACAAACTTTATAAACTGCTATTTTTTCAAAGGAGCAGGGGATTGTGTATAACGAAATGGAAGAAAATGTTATGAATTCTAAGGAAGCTGTGGATGTACAAGACGAAACCAATAAAGAGAATATATCTCCTCACTCGCACATCCAGAATGTTGATAAAGATACACACACAGAGCCTTCCCCTGAAAAAGTTGTTTCTCAAATACCTCAGCAGCAAGAAAAGGTAGAGCCCACAGTTTCAGAATCCAAGGTTCATGAAGCAAAAGAAGCCGATTCAATTGATCTTGCAGATGTAAAGAAGAAAGCAACAAATTTTTTCAAAGATATGAAAAGAAGTTTGATTCCAGGGAAAAAGAATACCTCTTCTCATAAACCTAACATTTCCCCCGGGCCACATAAAAAGGTTGAAGGAGCATCAATCTCATCAGTGATAACTTTTACACAGAAACATAAAAAATGGCTTATTCCTCTTGTATGTATTCTTATTGCTATTCTTCTTTCAACTCACTTTCGAATGATGTCTTCAACATTACCTATAACTGATTCTTGGGCGGAAAATACTGTTGAAGGCTTCTACCAAAACCAAATTACGAATCAGATTAATCAGCAGTACCCAAATTTACCTAATCAGAACAAAAATGCACTAATCGAACAGGAACTTTCATCCTTTCGTGAAGCCAATAGTGATCAGATAAAAGGAGAGATAGCTCAAATATCGCGCGAGTATAAATCGAATTTTCAAAACGATAATGGTGAAACGTATCTACTTGCAATCGATCCTTACTTGTGGTATAGTGAAGCAAGAAACTATGTTGAGCATGGACATTTGGGTGACACCCTTATTGATGGTGAATCATATTTTTCTTTGCGTGATGGGAGATTAGATAAAAAGGTTTCAACCCAGCTTAATCCAGTTGCAGGAGCGTATCTATACAAAATTCTCAAGATCTTTAATCCAAACATATCGCTTATGAGGGCATTGTTTCTACTTCCCGTTGTGCTTATCGGCCTTGCAATAATTCCTGCTTTTTTTATTGCGCGTAGATTTTCAGGTAATGTCGGAGGCTTTTTTGCCTCAGTATTCCTTGGGCTTAATGGGGCTCTTTTGGGAAGAACTCCTGCGGGGTTTGCTGATACAGACGCATACAATGTGCTGTTTCCCCTTTTTATCACATGGCTTGTCTTTGAAGCGTATTATGCTAAAAAGCATCTTCATAGAGTACTACTTGGGCTTGGTGCAGGATTAGGTGTAGGATTGTACGCTGCTGCGTGGAGCGGATGGTCACATATCTTCCTTTTTGGTCTTGCAGCACTTATCTTAACAGCGCTCTTCCTTATCCTTCAGGAGTTTATCAAACACAAGTTCAAACATACATTATCATCTATTAGAACACATACAAAACTCAAAGAGATAGGTGTACTTCTTGTAAGTTTTCTTGTTGGTTCAGGTATCTTTGTTTCTCTTTTCAAAAGTTTTGAGGTGTTTTCAGGAAGCTTTTCACGTCTTATTAGGTTCATTTCACTTAAAGAAGTGGGGATAAGTAGTATTTGGCCAAATGTTCTTACAACTGTTGCTGAGTTTAACACGACCTCATTCTCAAGTATTATCTCACAAATGGGTGGGAACTTGCTTTTCTTCATTGCCCTTCTAGGTCTTTTGTTCATACTCTTTGTGAAAGGAACAAGTACAACCGCAAAGAAAGCAAAGCAGATTAATTTATGGTATATTGTGCTCGCTGCTGTGTATTACTTGTTCTTATTTTCCATGCGAGATAATTTGAACGATGCAGTAACTTTTATTGTTGTTATGGCAATTCCTTTACTTGTTGGATTTGTTAAAATCCTCTACCTTAAAGAAAAGGTTGATGTTATGTTTCCTATCTACCTTTCACTATGGATGCTTGGTTCGGCCTACGCTTTTTCTAAAGGAATTAGATTTGCCCTTCTGCTCACATCTCCATTTGTTCTTCTCTTAGGAGTTGGACTCGGATTCCTTTTTGTTAAAGGAAGAAAGATGCTTAGCTCTGGTATTAAACTTGACTCAAGAATCAGCGGAGCATTGGTGTTTCTTGTTCTTGCACTTTTACTTATAACTCCACTTTCTCAGGCACAAAGTATCGGCCAAAATGAAGTGCCAAGTATGAATGATGCATGGTATAACTCTCTTATAAAAATACGTGATGCTGCACCAGACTCAATTATAACTTCTTGGTGGGATTTTGGCCATTGGTTTGTTGCTATAGCTGAGAGGCGTGTGACTTTTGATGGTGGTGATCAGGGTGAGAGGATTCACTGGGCTGGAAAAAGTCTTTTAACAACCTCTGAACAAGAATCGATTGGAATTTTACGCATGCTTAATTGCGCGCAGGAAACAGCCCCGCACAAGCTAGAAGAATTTACTGGTGATGCCCTTAATTCAGTTCATATAATTAATGAGGCAATCTTGGAAGATACTCAAGCAGGTGCACAAAGGGTCTATGAGAATAATGGCCTAACGCAAGCTCAGGCTCAAGAGATGCTTGAATACACCCATTGTGAAAATCTTTTGCCTAATTATTATATTACTTCAGAAGACATGATTGGAAAGGCAGGCGTGTGGGGTCATTTTGGTAGTTGGGATTTTGACAAGGCTGCAATGTATCAAGGTGCAAAGAAACTGGCGCGAAGCGAAGCTTCAGAATATCTTACCACCAATTTTGATTTAACTATTTCAGAAGCCGATAAAGTTCATCAAGAGATTCAGACAACGGAGGGTGACCGGTGGATTGCACCTTGGCCAGGTTACTTGACAGGTGTAAGTGGTTGCCAGAAATTGAGCGATAATGAGATGAGCTGTCCTGTATCACTACGCCAGGGAAGTTTTGATTTACGCGTAGATCTTACCACCTTTGATGTTGAGATACTTGGTTCGGATGGTGCTATGCCAAATAGTGTGGTCTATGGAACTCAGAGCGAAGTCATCATAAAAGATCTTAATGGGAATACTGGTTTTTCGCTTGTTCTCATCCCCCATGGTGAGGAATATCGAGCATTGCTTGCTGATCCTCTGCAGGCGGGCGGGATGTTTACTCGTCTTTTCTTTTTTGATGGGCTAGGGTTAGAGTGTTTTAACAAGTTCGATGATGTACAGCAGATAACGGGCGGGCGTGTTGTGACGTGGGAAGTAGATTATAGCTGTAATTAACTCCTTTAATTTCTTGCATAACTATTATAAATTGTTTTTTTCTAAAAATAATGATGGAAGAGATGTATGTAATAATACCTGCCTATAACGAGGGTGTACGTATTGCTCAAGTTATAGAAAAACTTCTTGTGTACACAAAAAATGTTGTCGTAGTTGATGATGGGTCTTCTGATACAACTTTTGCAGTTGCTCAAAAATCAGGAGCAATCACTCTTCGACACAAAGTTAATTTAGGTAAGGGAGCAGCTCTTAAAACAGGATGTGATTATGCCCTTAGTAAGGGAGCAACTCAAATAGTTGTCGTTGATGCAGATGGTCAACATGAGCCTGATGATTTGCCTAAATTTTTTGAGGCTCTTAAAGATAATGATATAGTATTTAGTTACAGGTTGCAAAGTAAAACTATGCCAGCTGTTCTCAAGTTTGGTAATTGGTTCATTAACAAGATTCTTAACATTCTTTTTGGTGTTGATGTAAAAGATAGTCAATGTGGATATAGGGCTTTTAGTGCCGGTACATACCGAAAAGTGCGGTGGCGAGCAACAGACTACTACATGGAAACAGAAATGCTTATAAAAACTGGACGTGAGAAGCTCACGTATACACAAATTCCTATAGAAACAATTTATGCAGACAGTTACAAAGGAACAACCGTTATAGACGGAGTAAAAATTGTGTTAAAAATGGTAGGGGAACGGTTTTTAGGATGAGCACAACGTTTTGGATTCAGTTAGTAGGTATAATATTTGGATCTGCTATGATGTATTTCACGTTTGTTAAATACAAACGAAAAGAGATTAGTAATACTGAAACCGTTGTCTGGTTTGTGGGTTGGATCTTACTTGTCCTTATTGCCATTATTCCTTCGGTATTAGATTTTATCATAGCACCGCTTAATTTCTATCGCCGACTGGACTTTTTTGTCGTGTTTGGCTTTTTTGTCTTGCTTGGGTTAGGTTTTTACAATTATAGTGTTATGAAAAAGATTGAGCGCAAAATAGAGGTAATGGTTAGAAAGGACGCAGTTGAGGAAAGAAAGGATGCTCATTAAAATCCAACGAATTTTAGACAGGTGGGGCGGAAATATCCTCTGCAACCTTTTAATGCCTTTCAAGCCAAGAAAGAAGATTGATGCTCCTTCCAAAATTCTGATTATTAATTTATGGGGCATGGGCGATGCTGTTCTTACGCTTCCACTTATAGATCAAACACGTAAAGCGTTTCCTTCAGCTACAGTTGATGTCTTGGCAACTAAACGAGTTCATAGTGTGTATCGAGACCAAAGTGGGATTGATACTGTCTTCCTTCTGGAAAACCCGAAAGAACTCTTCAAAAAGTTCAAAAAATACGATTTAGTCATAGATACAGAACATTACCTTAATTCATCGTCCCTTGCAGCGTTTTACTTAGGTAAGGAAACAATTGGCTATTCCCATGGCCAAAGAGCAAAACTTTATACACATACTGTTAAGTACAATGACACACAGCACATTGTACATACATTTCTAGATTTACTCCGAGTAAAAGTCCCTTCACTTGAGAATCCATCTGAACTAGTTAAATTACAATATCCTGATGATGCTCAAGATCATGTGGTGAATTTCTTGCGCAAAAATGGTATAACGGGGCAAGATTTTGTAATAGGGATGTGTGTGAGCACTGCAGAATCAGCTTTCTCACGTAGGTGGGCAAAAGAGAAATTTGCCAAGCTTGCAGACAAGCTTATTGAAAAGTATGGTGCAAAAATAATTATCGTAAGTGGCCCAGGTGACTCAGCTGTAAACGAAGGGGTTATGTCGCTTATGAAACATAGTGCACTGAATGTCGCACCGGAGATGAATGTGAAACGAACTTTTGCAGTTATTGATCAATGCAATTTATTTATTTCAAACGACACTGGTCCGATGCATGTTGGTGCGGCCCAAGCAGTCCCAACTGTGGGTTTGTTTGGTCCTAATACTCCTGTACGATATGGTCCGTATGGCACGAAATGTACTTCTGTCTATAAACCAGTTGAATCGACCCCTTGCATTAATGTGCATAAGGGGCTTGTGCCTGACTGTAAAGAGCACAACCATATGTCTCAAATAGAAGTTGAGGACGTTCTTAAGGCTGTGGAAAAGTTGGTTGAAGAAAATAATTTAATAAAAGAGAAGTAAAACTTCTAATCTCTATTTGCAGCGAGATACGCATCTAGGGTAATGTTGTTATCTCTTACAATCCCACACTCGTCCATTGGTGAGAATGCTTCTGAGAGAACGATTCCACTGGAATCGATTTGCCTAAAACTGCCATCAACTAGTTGACCTACAACATCAGTAAGTTCTCCTCCAGTAATTTGGATCATATAAATTCCATGCTCGTGGAAGGTTGTTCCCAGTTCTTTACCAGAACCATCAATGGTATCCATTCTCCCATCTTCACTGTGATGAAGACTGACACCTACATCTTCAAAACCAGAACCGTGAGTAGTTGCATCTAAGTGAAAAGGAAATAACAACTGGCCACTATTTGTTGGTGCATGGAAATACATCTGTGGGCCAAGCCCCACTACTGCAGCGTCTCCTCTTCTAAGCGCCTCTCTAAGTCCAGGAACCATATATTTTACGGGGGTCACGCTTGGGTCATGAAGTGCAATAAGAGAATGAGAATCTTCAAAATGTTCTGTAAATGGTCTTTCAAGAGGTTGTAATCCATGTACAAAACGTATGAGTCTTCCATCTCTATCCACGGGAAGAATCTCCTCTGCAACCTCTGTGAGCATGCCTTTGTGTGGTTCTCTCCACAAACTTGCAGGATTATATCCCGAAGGAAGCTTTAGCGGTGCATCACCAAAATCTTCTCTCCTATGGCCAACGACAAGAAGGTAATCATCTCCTTGAAAGGTAAGAGTTAGAGCCGCTGAGATCCCTACGTTTGCAACAAAGTGTCCGCTTCCGACTGTACTCCCATTGGCGATGGCCTTTCCCATAACTTCTGGGTCAGCACTCTGTGATCTTAGTTCTCGTAGCCTTCCAAAATCAACCTCAGGCCCAGAAGCACTCATGTGGTAAAAAAATCCACTTGCAATCCCTTTAGGTTTTCTTCTTACTTTGAGCGGTTGTGTCGTAACAGATGGTTTTCCTCTAAGCAATATTGCTTTATCCTTCATTGTTACTCTCCTTTGGCGTATTCTATTACTGCTTGAACCTCTTGGGTGAACACTCTTTCAAAGAGGTCCCCAAACCGGGTAGCAGTATCTGCTCCAAGAACTTCTGGAAGTTCAGCAGCTCGTGAAGAGATCATTGAATCAACGATCGCTTTATCAGAGCAACCATAACAAGGCTCACACTCTTGACCTTCGTTGTATGTTACTCGTGAAGTGTCAAGAGGAAACTTTGTTCTATTCCAAGCGATTGGCAATGCATCATTACTTTCATAAAAGAATGCCATTCGACATAACAAAAATTCTTTAGGTCCAATTTCAAATCCTGCCGCCTTTGCACGGCCCAAATACTTTTGATCACTATAATGTGCAATGAGATCTTTGTACCAGCTCAAAGCTGATGGTACAAAAGTTCTGTCTGCCCCTCTATGTGCTCTTGCTTCATGATTAGTTAGTGGTTGTCCTAAGTATGGGAAATCGTGAGTATCTACGATTGCTTTAAGTTCAGCAATTCTTTCATCAGTTATTTCAATTTTTCCCTGACTTCTAAGAATACCTAATGTAGTATGGAGCATAATACCTCCAATTTCCATGTGCTTGTATCTTTTATCTGCATTTTCCCAATCGGCACCATCTGTTGTTTGTGCAACCTTCATAAGAGAATTTCCCGCATCGTGTAAGATGGCAGGGATTACAAGATCTCGTGCAAATCCATCTCTATTTACTGCAGCAATCATTGCGGCAGGAACAAGGACATTGTGTGCAGGTCTGTACCATGCACCCTCTGCAAATCCCAACTGCTGTGCGTACTGTTGCACACCTTTCTCTGGGGCGGTGAGCAATTCCTCAAGAGCACGATCAAAATCAGGTTGTCTTGCTTCTGCGATTTCTCGCATGACACCAATGATCTTCTTTCGCCTTGCTAACGTGTCAAAAATCATAAGCCAACCCAACAATTATCACTTTAAAAGAGTTATGGAACCTGAAGAGACATTGCCTAAGGAATTCTTGTTTAGAGTATCATAAAGCTTATAAGAAGATTTTATCAAAATTATCTTATGCACATTGAGCGTATGAAAGAGGTTTTGGAGGATTTTTCTAGCAAGAAGGTACTTGTTATTGGGGACTTCTATTTAGATGAATATTTCCACTGTTCAGCGAAGAATTTCTCACCAGAGGCTCCCGTTCCAAGAGCTATCATTAAGCATATTGAACATGTGCCTGGATGTGCAGGAAATGTTGCAATTGCACTACGGAGCTTGGGTGCGCAAGTATTATGTACTGGTGTCATTGGAAATGACGAGAAAGGAAGAATTTTGCAAAATAAGTTGCTTGCACAGAATGTTATGACAAATGGTCTATATCCTGATATGAGCAGGCTTACTGGAGTTTTTAGTAGAATTCTTCTAGAAAGTTCAAGTGATATCAATCAACATTCCATCCGTTTTGACCAAGAAAATACTGGAAAGATAAGTCTGCCTGCAAAACAAAAAGTGCTTGAATTTATTAAACGGCATACGAGTGAGATAGATCTTATTTTTGTTGCAGACTATGATGAGGCGCAAGGAACAGGCCTTGTGAGTCTCGATTTTTTAGCTAATGTGATTGATATTGCAAAGGCACACGCTATTCCGACCTTGGGAATATCCCGACTTAATATTGGAAAGTTTACAGGAGTCGATATTCTGGTGTGTAACCGCAAGGAAGCATCGGAAGAATCAGGAATTGAGATAACCGATAAGATCACTCTTGCACAAGCAGCAGAAACTATGCTCGTTAAAACCAAGGCGCAAACTCTTATTATCACTGAAGGGAAGGACGGGTTCACACTTGCACGAAAAGGTGAAGTTCCCATGAGTGTTCCAAGTCATGCAACTGAAGTTGTTGATGTATGTGGTGCTGGCGATGCTCTTTCAAGTGCATTTGCTCTAACAACATTAACCAGTGCAACTGATCCAGAAAAAATGCTTGTGGCAAGCCACGCTGCAGCTGTTGCAGTGAGCAAATTGGGGACAGCACCAGTCTATTCAGCACATGTTCTTGAGCATTTTTCAAATCAAAGCGTGCAACAAACTAAATTGATTCGTGACCACATAGCCCTTCGTGAAAAAATATCTACTTTACAACAGAAGGGTAAACGAGTGGTCTTCACAAATGGGTATTTTGATGGGATACATTTGGGGCATATCAAGTTTCTTAAAGAGGCAAGTAAGTGCGGCGATGTGTTTGTTGTTGCCTTGAATAATGATCGGTCAACTTGGGAAAACAAGGGCGAAGGGTTTCCTAAAATACCTGAAGATGATCGAGTTGAAATTGTTTCATCAATGCAGTATGTTGATTTTGTCACTGTCTTTGAAGAGCTAACTCCACTAAAAATTATTTCAACACTTAAACCAGACGTTCTTGTCAAAGGGAGAGAACATCAACAGAATGAAATTGTAGGAAAAGATATTGTTGAGGCGAACGGCGGAGAAGTACGAATTCTTGATGCACAAAAATTTTAGAAATAGGGAAAGAACAGAATGAAAACAAAAGATCGGGATCCACAATCTTATTTTACAATTATCACCAGCTTTCTTAAAAAAGCAGACTTAGCTCAGGAAGAATATGAAATTCTTACAAAAGAGCTTACAAGGTACTTAACATTAAAACTTGGGAAAGAAGCATATGTTCATCCAACCATTACAAAGTTTTGTACAGACTGGTACCGTGAGTTTTATCGTTTAATTAATAATCGCGATCCTTACCTTGCACTTAAAGAAAAATCGAACCGTGAGGCCCGTAAGATTCTTACAACTATTGGCGAGACCACATTTCAAGATGCTCTTCGAATTTCCATTAAGGGAAATGAACTTGATTTCGGATCAATTGGTGTTCTAAATCCGAACTTAGATACATTTGCAGAAGAATTCAAAGACATTTCTTCTCTTACCCTTACAATTGATGATTCGAAACAGCTTGAAGGAGCCATAGGTATGGCGCGTTCTGTTCTTTTTTTATGTGATAATGCAGGAGAAATCCTTTTTGATATTCCACTTTTGAAGCATCTTCGTGGATCTATACCTAAAGATAAAATTTTTATTGCAGCAAAAAGTAGCCCAATGCTCAATGATGTAACAGTCAAAGAACTTGAAGAACTTGGCATGGACGAATATGGGACAATAATTTCAATTGGATCAAACTGTTTTGGCCTTCACGAAGAAGATGTCTCAAAAGAGTTCAAATCAATCTTACATGATGCAGATCTCGTCATTGCAAAAGGGCAAGCGTACTTAGAGTTTTTTACTGAGTATAATTTTGAGAAAGTCTTTAACATAACAAGAGTAAAATATCCTATTATTAACAGTGCCCTAGGAACACTCTCTTCACATCAAAATGTTATCATTTCTTCTAGAAGGTATGCATACACAGGTGAGCCATACTCGTTTGATGAGCTTCATCCTAAAATAATTGATCGATCAAAAATCAGAGCACTTGCAGAGAGAATCCACAAAGAGGGAAAAAAGATTGTTACTGTTAATGGATCATATGATGTCCTTCATTATGGGCACATCCGGACACTTCAGGAAGCAAAAAGGCAGGGAGATGTTCTTATTTTAGGTTTGAATAGCGATTCTTCAATAAAGCAGTACAAAGCACCATGGCGACCAATAAATTCGCAAGATCATAGGGCAGAATTTTTAGCAGCACTCGAATCCATAGATTATGTTTGTATATTTGATGAGACAACTCCCATATCCTTTCTCGAAGATATAAAACCGCACGTTCATTGTAATGGAGTGGAATATGGGGAAGATTGTATTGAAGCACCAACCGTAAAAAAATATGGTGGAAAAATCTATCTTACTGGGCGATATTTTTCTACAACAGAAATGATTGAAAAGCTTGTTGATGCACATAAGAAGGATCTAGCGAAAAAAGAGGTGGTCAAAGGTTTGAAAGTTTCACGAAAAGAGATTTTTCAGACTATAGAAAGACAGAAAGGGATTCTTTTTAGCACACCGGCAATAGTGCACAGAAGTACGTATAGTGGTAGAGATATTATTGCTCAAAACAGTCAATTTGAAGAAGGATACGTTGATTCACGTGGTTATGTTCCAGTTGAGTTATGGATTATGTCCCTTACGCAAGCTGAAAATGAAATTATGAAAGATGGTGAAGGTATCACTCAACTTAAAATTGGCTCAGAACTTGTTAAATTAAGTGATGCAGCACTTATAGCTGAACAAGATCTTTTTGGATCATATAAAGATACTTGGCCTCTCACAAAGATTTTAGATATTGGTGGCCAGAAAGTTACAACATCTTTTTCAGATGAAAAGGAGGTTCCTCCAATTCCGACTCATGTTCATTCTGGGATTGTGGAGAATGGAAAGCTTATTGGACCTGGAAAGCTTGAAGCATATTTCTTTCCACCTGTTGGCCTTGCACCGTATAATCAAAACTTTGGAAGAGTAATAACCCGATTAGGTCTTAAACCACAAACAACACAAGAACAGCTTCAAGAAGCCCTCAAAGGATTTGGCATGAATGATGTAACATACGAACTTTGTAATGTATTCGAAATTAATGCATATGATGGTTGGACAATACCTGCTGGGGTAGTTCACGCACCAGGTCCTTGGATTACATTTGAAATTCAACGGCCCCAAGATGATTTTAATCTTCTTGGATGGCAACTTGGGCAACGAATTCCTGAGGCAGAAATTGAATCAAGACGAAGAGAAGTTCAACTCCGTGGCTTGCAAGATGAATCAGATTTCGTTAGGCAAGCTGTAGATTGGGAAGCTTCAGTTTCTCCTAACTTCAAATCAAACCACTATCGGCCAAGCAAAGTTATTGAACGCGGCGAGTGGGGAAGGCGAATGCAAATCTTTTTTGATGAGTTCTATGGTGAGGCAATAGAAATTAAACCAGGCCATAAATTTACTCGAAATGCAGATGAGAGACCATTTGCAGGCCTTGTGTGGAGTGGTCAAGGACTTATTAACGAAAACTCGCTTGATGTATCAAAAGATGACCAAAAAGAGTTTCTCGTTGTACCAAACACTCCTGTTACCATAGAAAATATTGGGAAAGAAACTCTCTATATTTACACCGTTTTTCCAATCAAGGAAAGTAGTAAAGATAGTGTATCATAACTTTTTTAAAGTCAATTTCTGACTTTTTGAGGCATGAAACTCTTGTTTGTCTCTGAGTACTTTTTACCAAAAAAAATGGGAGGAGGGGAGGTCAATTTGTATCTCCTTGCCAAAAGTCTTGTAGCTTCAAACATAGATGTTACAGTTCTTACGTCCTATCATCCTGGACTTAAAGAATATGAAGTGATGGATGGCATACATGTTCATAGGACACTTAAGACTGGTGCTAATCCTCACACTGCAGTCAATAACCTTAAACGTATGCTTCTTTTTCCAACTTCCTGTGTAAGGGAAGTTCGAAAAATTTGCAAAGCAAAAATGTTTGATTCTATTCATCTAATCGGAACAAGTCTTGCAGCAGCACCAAAAATTGCAAATCTTAATGTCCCCTTGTTCGCAACTATTGAGAGTTATATCTCTTTGTGTCCAAAGGGCGATAGGATTTATCATGGGACGCGTGAGTGTAAAACTCGCTGTTTTTTTAATAAGTTCCTTAGATGCCAAAGGAATTCACCTGAAATAGGAAAGATGCATAATGCATGGTATCTTCGCTACAATCCCCTCACACTCCCAATGATTTATTTACATTTTAAACGGCTTCGAAGAGCTCTTAAATATTGCAAACTTATTGCAATTAGTGAGTACATCGAGCGGGTCCTTATTCAACATAAACAGAAAAGTATCGTTATTCCAAATTCTATTAATATTAAAGACTTTACAAAGACCAAGCAGAAAAAGAAAATAAAAAAACAAGATCGTAAAAGATCTACTTCCGTCAAAATAATTTGTATGAGTGCTCTTATTAAGTCAAAAGGTCCACAAACACTTCTCAGATCACTTGAAGGTCTTGAAACGTATTCCTGTACCTTTTACGGAGATGGCCCCCTTGAGGAAGAAATCAAAAGGGTGATCAAATTGAAAGGTCTTAATGCTAAAGTACTTCCTTTCCAGCCTTACAGCAAGGTTCCAGAGATTTATCAAGATGCGGATATTGTTGTTTTTCCGTCAATTTGGCCAGAACCATTCGGAAGGATTGCACTTGAAGCAATGGCTGCAGGCACAGTAGTAGTGGGTTCAAACATAGGTGGAATTGCTGAGACTTTGAAAGAAACAGGAATCCTTATTGAGCCAGGAAATCATGAAGAACTACATAGAACTCTCAAAAAACTCATCGCAAAACCAGTTTTACGAAAAAAGATTGGTAAGAAAGGGATAAAATGTGCTAAAGCATACGAAGAGAAAAAAATAGTGCAAAAACTTATTGCAACATACAAAAAGAGATAAGAATGACATCGTATGATCTTAGTAAAAGAAAAAAGCAGGAAGATGAGCTAATCAACAGGCCACTTCGTTTCATCTCAGGTTTTATTTCGCGTTTCTGCATACGATACACTGCAATTACGCCAAACCAAATAACATTTTTTAGCATGATCCTTTTGTTGCTAGGATTCATCTTGATTCTTCATAAAGGAACTCAAACAAATACTCTTGCAGCACTCTTTATTCTTGCATACTTATTATTTGATTTTGTTGACGGAGAAATTGCAAGAGCTAAAGAGATGGGTAGTGATTTTGGAAAATGGCTTGATGGAGTAGTGGGTTTTGTTGGTGCTCCTGCTCTCATCTTTGTTCTAGCAGTAAGCATAGGGACGTACCAGGCCCTTCTCTTTGGTGCACTTGCAATGCTTGCGTTTCCCATGCAGTTCATGTTCATTTATGGATTTAAAGTTGAAATTATGAAGGGTGCCCAAAGAATAGAAATCCCTATAAAAGGAACATTAGATTTTATCCGGTATGCATATGGCATCTCCTTGTTTTATGTCCTTGCAGCACTCTTTCTTCTCATCTCTAAAGAGAGATGGTTTTTAGTTTTTTATGCTGTTGTTGGAAACCTTTTTTGGCTAGGAATTGTTGCTTTGCAACTTCGCACTCTTGCATCTAAAAAGAAGGAGGCAAGATAATAGAATGAAGCGGATCTATTGTGTTCAGCGCTTCAGACCACGATTTGAAGCAACGTCCAAGGAAGTAGAGGTACTTTGGAAACATTCGAAAGGTTCATTGCTCCATGATTTACATTTAGATAGATTTACAAGGTCGAAGTTTTCTGGTGCCGTTTGTTCATATCATTTCTATGTTTATCCTTTGTTTTTACCAATTCTTTGGCTTTTGAGCAGAAAGAGAATAACTCATGTTTACTCATCACTGGTAGATTTTCCATATCTTACATTTCTTTCAAAAAAAAGAATGGTTCTTACTTCAACGAACTTTTTTTCACAAAAAGCACTTCAAAGAAGACTCAAGGTACTTCTAAAGGTCAAAGAAATAGTGGTAGAATCCCCTTTACAAGAAAAAGCGCTCCTTAAGATAGGTGTCGATCCAAAAAAAGTAATGTGTATCTATCCTCCTGTAAATCTTAACAATTTCATGCCCGGGAAAGAAGAGAAGAAAAAAGGAAAACTTACGATTTTAAATGCAAGTTGTCCCACGAAACTACGCGATCTTGACAAAAGGGGAATTTTCCTTACAATTGCTGCTCTTAAAAAAAGTAAAACGGCTTCTTGTACTTTTCTTTGGCGAAACAAAGTTCCAGTAGTTCTTAAAAGAGAAAGGAAAGGATCTAAAAACATTTCATTTAGAGAAGAGATAGTAGATGATATGAATGCTCTATTAGGAAAATTTGATTGTGTTATTATTCCGTACACTGCCTTAAATCAAAATCTTAAACTTGTTCCCAATTCTGCACTCGAAGCACTTGCGAAAGGCAAGCCAGTTCTTGTTTCAAGCAAAACTGGCCTTGCACCAATCGTAAAAAAAGAGAAGTGTGGTGTTGTCTTTGAACCAACCGTAAAAAGTCTTCAAAAAGCAATCTCTGATATGGATAAAAATTATGACAAATATCAAAAGAACTGTAGAAAGACTGCCCAAAAATATTTCGATAAGCAAAAATTCATTGAAGAATATGAGAAGGTGTATATGAGGATAGCTAAATGAAAGCGCAGGAAAACTCCCCTAACCCTTTGAATCTTCTTGATCAGTATGCTAAAGGATGGCGCAAGGCAAAGATAGGTGGCCAAACGTTTGATTCTCTTTTTAGTTATGAAGCTATTCCTCTCTCGTGGTTTTTTGAGCGCTTTTTTTCGATACACACAATGCCTAAGCAGTTAAAGATAAAAAAACTCCTTGCACAACTCAGTTCTTCGGGGAAAAAAGAGATAGAGTTTGATTCAGGTCTTGATCAGAAACGCAAGAAACTTCTACGTTACTATTTTCTTAATGAGAAAGGAAAGCTTCTTATTACATCCAAACATAAAACAAAGAGTAGAGTTGGTTCTAAACCAACTGCTATATTTTTAACATATTTGAACCACATCCAATCCGAAACTCACAAGGTTCTTCGATTTGAGAATATTGGGAAAAAACTCCGAGGCGATGCTCAAATCGACCCTTTTTTAGTAGTTGCAACAGCGTCTTCTCAAAAGTGTTACAAAGATGTTAAACAGTTTAGATCACAGAAAAACATGATTTACTCTTTTGTAACCTCTAGAGAAAAAAAGATAGCGCATAAAGGAGCACAAAAATTATCTCTGCTTTGGAAAGGACTCACCTTACAAGAGAAGGAAAAGGTATTTGCAGGAAGAAATGTATGGAATACTCTTCGCTATGCACTTGACTTCTATTTTTCCTATGAGTTCATGTATTTTACTATTCTCTACTTCGAAACTGCCAAGACTCTTCTTGAAAGCAAAAAGGCTAAAGTGGTTGTCCTAAGTGCATCCAATGGCCTTATTGAGCGGTGCTTTGCAGCAGCTGCAGCAAAAAAAAACATTCCTACTTTGCAAATTCAGCATGGTGCTGGTATGAAAATAAACCCTCAGCTTCTTGAGCCGTATAAGATTGCAGTTTTTTCATCAAAATTTAAGGAAAGGCTAGTTGAAAATGCTGTACCTACAAAAAATATTCACATAACAGGTCCAGTCGTGTTCGATGACATTGTAAAATTTAAAACGAAAAGGGATGGTTTTGAACATGTTCTGATTCTTACAAATCCTTTTGTCGAGCAAGGATATTTGGCAAAAGAGATCTATTTCTCACTTATAGAAAAGATACTTGAAGAGCTCAAAGATTTTAAGGTCACATTCAAACTTCATCCTCGTGAAAAAAGTCTTGAATCATACGAAGAGAGCATACAAAGTGTTGGCCATACTAATGCCAACGTATTTCAAAAACCTGGTGCAGACTTTCTCTATTCACAAATTCAGAGAAGTGATGTTGTGCTTAATTTTAGCTCGACAACAGCACTTGAAGCAATGATTCTTGAAAGGCCCGTTATTACTCTTCTTATGCCGGGTTATCGTAATGCCTTTAATGCTGTTCTGCACAAAAGCAAAGCAACAATCGAGGTGGATGTTCAACGTCAAGGAGCACTTAAACGTGCATTAGACCTGGTTGCTAAGGGCGATAATTTAGGGAAGTTTCGGTCCAAGTTTGTTGCGGATATGTGTGGGTTGGTTGATGGAAATGCTTACAAAAGGGTCACAGAGATTATCTATTCACTAGTAGGGGAGAAAAATGAAAAGTAAACCTTTCAAAAAGATGCCTTCTGAGTTGTATGATGTAGTGCAGCTCTTTTCTAGAGCGAAGGTTGATTATTTGCTTTTCAAGTGTGAACATGTATTTGAGGGTGAAAATAAAAATCTTGATGTTTTACTTCGAACAAAAGAGGATTATGCAAGGGCTTCAACGCTTCTTGCTAAGGTAGGATACTTTCTCTACATGCCTGAGGGGGTAGAGAAATACAAACGAATGTTCTGCAGATTTGAGAAGGGAAAGGTGTTTGCAGTGCATCTTCACAGAGAGGTTGCATGGCATGGCATGATTGCTCTGAACAAAGAACCTCTTTTTTCGCAAAAAAGAACTATTGCCAACGCAATTGTAGTTCCTTCACCTGAAGATTCCATTCTAATTCATGCAGCACATATCTTGTTTGAAAATTTTTCGATAGGGAAGCGCGAAAAAGTTGTGTTCAAAGAGCATCTTTGTAAAAATCTTGGTTGGGAGTATATTAACAAGCATGCAGGAAAAAAAGGCTGGAAAAAAGAGCTGCATTTAGTACTTCAAAAATATGCTCAGAAAAAAGAAATTCCTATGAGGGTTCCTTTTGTAGCTGTAGCAAAACATCTTATAGCACACCCTATAACGATTGCATATATTTCGTTAAAGGTAGCACGTTTTATCCTGCGAAAAATATCGCTTCGGAGAAGAGGAACTTTAATTTCTTTTATTGGAGTAAATGGTTCTGGTAAAACTACAATGACCTCTTCCTTACTTGAGGAGTATAAAGGGTTTGCACACTTTCTTGGCATAAAAGCAAAAGGATACTATTTCGGCTGGCGACCTTTCTCCTTTGTTGCAAAAATTATTTCCTCACTTTTCAAGCGAAAACAGGTATTCAAAAAGGTAGCAGAAGAGAGGAAAGATCAATCTAGTGCTAAACAGAGGCTATCATTATTTTCAGAAGCTCTTTTGTTCTACAATCTCTGCGAGTATTTTCTTCGGTATACCTTTGAAATCTATCCAAAACTACGAAGGCGAGAACTTGTGGTAACTGATCGTTACTTTTACGATGTCTATGGGCAGTATCCGTACGCACCAAAAAGTTATCTTCTATCCTTTTTGTTCAAGCTTTTTCCAAAGCCAGATTTTGTATTTATTCTTGATGCAACACTGCAGGGACTGCAAAATAGAAGTAAGGCAACAAAAACTTATGAAGGAGGAGAAAAGCAAGGGACACGAAATGTGAAATCTGATTTTTATCTTCAAGGTCAAATAGAAAGGTACAGGCAATTTGCAAAAATACACGAAGGAAGGCTACACCTTGTTAATCATGCATATTCTGTTGACAGAATTATTGAAAACATATCTCAAAGAACATGGAAAAGAATCGCACGAAAACTTCGCTAAACATAGCACTTGTAACAATAGCTGCACTCAAAAACCCAAAAGAGGCAACACGTATTACAACATTAGGGATTGCTAAAGAACTAATACGTAAAGGGCACACTGTTACAATTATCACTCCATACAAGAAAGGTCTTGCTCGAAAAGAAACGGTAGGAAAGATAACTATCCTCCGTGGGAGAAAGCAACCAATCTTTAGCAAATTATTTTCTCCATTAGGTGTTATTAAGAGTTTAAGAAAACGAGGAAGACAATTTGATATCATCCAAACTATTAGTGCAACACCCCTTTTTTCACTTGTAGGAATCATATCCCGCATTGTATACAGCATGAAAACAGTGCATACCTTTAAGGCATATTCACGTAAAAAAGGAGGGAACTTGGGTTATTTCCTCTTGACGTTTGTGCATAAGGTTACGATTCCCTCGCATCTCTATCTTAGAAAACTTAGATCCCTACCAAAGCGTAAGATTTCTATTTTGCCTTCACCGGTTCGGCTAAATTCATTTTTTCCACGAGATAAAAGGAGGCTGAGGAAAAAGCACGGGTTTCCGGAGAAAAAAGGCAAAATTGTTTTTTATTATGGTTCCATGCATCAAGAGAAAGGAGCAGATGTACTTATCAGGGCAATTCCTCTCGTTTTAGAACTACGGAAAGATGTTTGTTTTATTTTCGCGCCTCGCTACAAAGAGATTGGTCCTGAAAAGATGCTTGTGGAACGCTTAGGTGTTGAGAAGTGGGTGCATTTTCTTACAGATGATATTGCAGTAGAAGAATATGTTGCACTTGCTGATATGGTTGTGCTTCCGTACAGATCACTCCGTGGAACAGAAGCAACGCCATCATGCCTTCTTGAAGCAATGGCGTCTAAAACGCTTGTTGTAACAAGCAACCTTCGTGAAATTCGAGGAGTTTTTCATGATTCAGCTCTCTATACAAAACCGAACGATCCGAAATCTCTTTCGTGGGTAATTAACCATGGGCTGAGCGTAGATACAAAGAGCATGAGGAAAAGAGGATGCCAACTTGTGCAAGGATTTGGCTTTGATACTGTTACAGAAAATCTTGAGAAGCTTTATTTTAACCTTCTACGAAGATAATTCTTAGTACCAACCTTGCAGAAGATATGTCCACACAGCACTAAACACTTCTTCTTTGTTTTTCTCAAGGCTCGTTGTCAAAATCTTAACTGGTTTAAGTCTACCTTCTAGCTTTTGAAAATAAAACATTTGCCTCTCAAGTCCATCAATTGGCTCTTCTGGCCTTCTTGCATGTAATACTTCTGCTGTGTTATGCATGTAGAATGTCAGAGAAGGTTTTGGAAAAAGGTAGAGTAAAAACTCTCGAAAACCAAAAGGCACATTCTCCATGAGTAAGATGTCCGTACTGTATCTATCTGTAATGACAATATTTTTACCGAATCTTTTTGGTAACACACGGAAGAAATATCGCAAAAGTAGATCAAAAGTAAATACTGGTGCTGCAAGAGTGTAGAAGACTCTTCGCTTCCAACTCTTTTTGCTAGTCATAGCAATTTTCTTACTGCGATCCTTTTTGCGCTCCCTACTCTTGTAGATCTTACCAATTTTCCTAAATGGAAGAATCTGATTTCTTCCCCTTCCAGTATAGACAATTTTCGCTTTCTTACCTTTTGAGCGCAAGAATTCTTCTAATTCTTTTGCCATTGTAGATTTTCCCGATCCATCAGGACCAATGAAGCTAATAAGTGGGTATGGTGTTACAAACTTTTTCCATTTGAGCCATCTAAAGAAAAGTAACGTAAAGGTGCTAACACGCTTTGGCATGCATAGAATAAAAGAGGATACAACAAGATGTTTTCTGGAGACAATACCTTTAAAATCGTGTTTGAATGCCCGTTTTGTAACTTCTCGCCCTATTTTTTTGCCAAGGTTATGAACTATGCTGTTGTAGACGTATTCTCTATCTATTTTGGTTGAAAGGTTTTGTAGGATCTGTTGATATTCATTCTTGAAATATCTCTTGCCTAGAATTGAATGCAACACAAGCATAACAAAAGTGTCTTCATCAGAAAGGGTATAGAAAGAACCTTTCTTGACTCTTTTGGTCATAATAGTCTTATCCTCAAGATATTTCATATCATTCCAATGAATTCCTCCAACCTGGACATCAAAACTGATTTTTTCAGTACCTCTAATTTTAAAATATGGCTCATGTGAAAGTGAGAAGGATTGCGTTCGCTTAATAAAACCTAACTGTAGCATAACAGTGTGGAATAAAAAGAAATGTTTTTTTGCAACAACAATATCCACACTTTGTTCAGACTTTTCTTTTGGCCCACAATTTTTAAGTAAAAAATCATAGTTACGTAAAACACAATATTCTATGCCTGCAGCATCAAGTTCTCTAAAGACATGTCCATATTCTTTTATTTTATCCATCTTCTTATGATTTTGATTTTTTCCCCCTAAAGACTCTTATAAATTTCTTGAGCTCAGCTAAAGATGAGAGTTGTAATACCCATACTAATAGGAAGAAAAGAACTATCTCAAAAAGAAATGTTCCCGCAATTACAAGTAGCAGGCCTTCAGACAAGATTTTTGAAAAGAGCGATACAGAACCAAAAAGTATAACTATTGTTGCAAAAAGCCTTGACCATAAACTGAGATCTATTTTCAAAGAAATTTCTTTTCTAAGTGAGTAGAATGAGAGGATGAATGCAAGCGCATAACTTATTGTTGTTGCAAGGGCAGCCCCATTTATGGAATACAGAGGTATTAAAAATAGGTTGAGGAGAATATTTATACCTGCTGCAAAAAGAGTGATATACATAACTATTTTTGGTTTGCCTATCCCTGAAAGAAGACTGTTATTAGATTGCGCAACGATATAGAGTAGAATTCCGAAAAGTAGGACCCGAAATGCTGTAGCGCCACTAATATACTCTAAGCCAAAGAGAAGACCTAAGAAAACCTCAGCAAATGTGAATAAGAATACTACTATTGGGAGCATAAGAAGTAAACTGTATCTGTGAGCGAGGCCAATACCTTTCTGGAGTTTTTTGTATTCCTTCTTTGCTTGAAGCTCAGAAGACATTGGAAAGACAACTGAAGAGAGGGCCCGTCCAATGAATAGAAAGATGATGGCTGAGGGGAGAACGACATTATATATCCCCACCTCTCTAAGACTTACAAGTCCAACTAAGATAAGAGTGTCAATATATCCTATAATTTTGCCTCCAACTGCAGTTGTAAGAGCAGGAAGCCCAAATTTGAACATTTCACATGTGGTAGTTTTAAATTCTCTAATCTTAGATCTAAATGGAATGATTTTCAGAAATGAGGGGAGATAAATAAGTGTTAATATTGGCCCAACAAGAACAAACGAAAGAACCGCAGCATAAAGACTATGGCCTAGGCTAAAAAACAGAAATGCAAGTAACAAGACAACAGCATTTTTTACAACCTCAATGGATGAAAAAAGAAACATTTTTTGAACACCTTGAAAGGTTTGCTTCTCAAGTCTGAAAAGTACGCTTGTTACAATATATATAGTTAAAAGTGCAAGAATACTTGCAGCACGAGCATCTTGAAAGTAGTCTCTGGCAAGGGTGTTTGCAAAGATAAGGACAAGGCTGATGAAGAAAAATGAGCTTAGGAGCTGAAAAATAAAAGGTATTGCTACAATTGTTTTGCATGCTTCTTTTTGGTTTGTTGCATGTGCATGTGAGATAAATTTTGTGAGTGCCTTTCCTAATCCTAAGTCACGCAGGAACAAGAAAAACAATATGAATGTAAGAATTCCATAAAATAAACCGTATTCTTCAGGGCCAAGAGTCCTGGCAAAGATTACCCGTATAAGGTAGCTTAGAAATGCTGCACAGAGAGCCATGATGAAAGAAACACTCGCACCCCTAAGTGATTTTTGTAGATACTCTGACATTAGCTAAAAAAGACAAAAAACCCTTTTTAAAGTTAGTGATCTCCTGTTTTAGTGGAGAAGATAATAACGTCGTAACTTTTAGATCATAAGCTTTATTAAGTCTTCTTGGAGAAAATTCTTTCAATGAGAGCTGCTGTGATTGGAGCTGGATCCATGGGTAAAGTACACCTTCGTGCCTATCTTTCGATTCCTCAAGTCACAGAGCTTTTTCTGTGTGATGTTAATACCTTGGCTCTTGAGAAAGTTAGGGAAGAATTCCCTACAGTAAAAGCATATGCTGATGCAAAGAAGCTTTTTGAAAAAGAGAAACTTGACATTGTAAGTATTGTGACAACAGGTCCATCACATGCATTTCTAACAACGCTTGCAGCACAGCACAAAATCCCCCGAATCTTATGCGAAAAACCAATCTCAACAAGTGCGAAGGCTGCAGAAGAGATGATGAGGGTCTGCACAGAGAATGGGTCAAATCTTACAATAAACCATTCACGGAGATGGTTTGAACCGTACAAAGAACTTGCAGCTCTTCTTAAGAATGGAATAATTGGTGATGTGAAAACAATTCATATGGTCCTAGGTGGAGGAAGATTAGGGTGCATGGGAACGCACCTTTTTGATTTGATGCATATGCTTTCTTCTAAAAAATCTCTCTCAGTTTTCGGAAAAATAGATGAGCGTTATGCAGGTGATCATAAAGGGCGAGCAGTTTTTGATCCCGGAGGATATGTTCTTGTGGAGCTTGAGGATAACGCAAAAGCCTTTATAGATATTAGTGAGGATCTTGGTCTTCCTTTACAAATAAAAATAACAGGAAGTATGGGATATATTGATATTGATGAGAAACGTAAATATTGTGCAATTTTTGCTCGAAGTGATGAGGACAAAGAAAAGCGCCTTGGTCAGTATTCTCTGCCGCTCGAGTCAAAAAAAGCACCAAAGTTCATCGAGCTTTCTTTGTTAGATCTCACACGAAAGGCACTCTATGATTTTATTGAAGATAAGGGGTCTGTTTGTGGAGGTGAAGATGGATTACATGCACTTGAGATTACTCTTGCAGCACATCTTTCGAGTAAACAGGGCAGAAAGGTTACTCTGCCTCTTAGTGATACAGAATTTAGCGTTAATATAACATAGATCACAAGGCGATTCAGTGGAAAAGACAATACAGATTGGAATAATTGGTGCAGGAAGAATTGTGCGACATCACCTTGCTGCATTCTCTCAAATTTCTTCAGTATCCTTGAGGGCTATTTCAAACAGAACTATCTCAAAGGCTCAAGAAATTGCAAACGAATTTTCTGTCCCACAAGTATATTCAGATTTTAGAAAGATGCTTGATACAGAAAAGCTTGACGCAGTTTTAGTTCTTACAAGTGTTGATACAATTCATGCAATTGCACTTGAGTGTATTAGAAGGAGTGTTCATGTTTTGCTTGAAAAACCCCCTGGGCTAAGTGTTGGAGAAGCCCAACAGATTGAAAGGGAAGCTCAAGAACAGAATGTCCTTGTTATGGTAGCCCTAAATAGGAGGTTCGTCTCAACCATCCGGAGAGCTAAAGAATTAATTAAAGACGATGAGCTCAAAACAATTGTTATTGAAGCTCCTGAACGATTCTCCAAAGCAGAAGCTTGTGGGAAGTATTCTAAAAAGACATTGAACTCCTGGGTTTTTGCCAATGGAATCCATTGTATTGATCTTTTTACTTTTTTTGCAGGAGAAGCAGAAAAAATAATCTCTTTCTCAAAACCAGAACAACATTCATACCAAGCAATAATAACGTTCAAGAATAATGTAGTGGGACATTACTTTTCAAACTGGGATTCCCCTGGCAATTGGGGTGTTATACTAGTTACCAATAATCATAAAGTAACTCTTCTTCCTTTAGAAAAAGGTATTGTGCTTGATAAAGATGGTAAAACACAAAATTTTGATCTTTCCGAAATTGATACTGAATTTAAACCAGGTTTTTATGAGCAAGCAATACATTTTTCACAGGCCGTTATGTCGTGGAATTCCTCACCTAATCTTCTTAAACCAGCATGTAGCATTAGTGAGGCACTTAACACAATGGAGCTGATAGAAAAGATACGCCAATCCTAAATTTTCCCAGTACTTGTTTAATTGATTCTGGAAAAATTTATAAGCATCCCCACCAAAGAATTCATAATGACATCAAAGAGATCTATTGCACAGAAAGTACTGCTTTTTTCTCTTTATGGCTTAATTGTCTTAATGGTATTTTTTTCCTTCAAATCTCTTGAGAATAGGGGGATTACTGGCTACCAAGAGTGTGTCGATAAGATCTGTGAAGAAGTCAATCAGGAATATTGTCAGAAATTTCGAGTAATTAACAACTGTTGCCTCGGAGCAGGTGGGCAAATTAATTCTCGCGGCAGCTGCAGTTTTAGTTAGCAACTTTGCTTTTTTAAATTATTCCTATTTTAGTTTACGCTAAAGATGAGGAAATTATCTTCAACTTGATGAACAGGTGTAAAGAGTCCTGACTCAATAATATCTTGATATCGTTGTGGCAAAAGACGTTGGGTGTCTTCTGCACCGAATCTTTCTTCATGCGAAAAATATTTCGAGTCCATAAATGGATTTATCAAAAGATATTCGTATTCTTCAGCTTTAAGGAATGTATGAAGTTCTGAAGAGTCTTTAAAGAGTATCTCTTCGCGAAAATCGACGACTTCTTGACACCAAGCACAACTATATGCTCCATATCCAATAACAAGCTTGTCACGTGGGGAATAGAGAAACACTTTTGTGTTAAGTGGAATACTACCAAACCATTCACCATATTGATATGGTTCATTTTGGTTTGTAAAAGAGCCAGAAGTTGGCCATTGTGCTGTGTTAAGTTCGTACTTTGCTACACCAGATGTGAGAAGAAGGCCGATAATAAGCAAGAGGCCCACGCCAAATTTGAGAGCTTTTTGTTTTCCAAAGAATTTTATGATAAGAGAAAATCCTTCGGCTGCAATAAGGGAGATAGGTATGGCTAAGAGCATCCACACTCGAAATGTTCCTCTCGCAACAGAAATTGGGAAGGCTTTTCCCATAACTCCCCAAAAGGTAAAGATGAGCCAGAAAAGAGTTACAGCAATCCATGCGTTTTTCTTCTCAACAATAGCAGATCGATGTTTCCATAATAGCCAAACAATAGTTACAAGAACGAGAATGGTTAAGACCTTCCCAAGTCCAATGGGATTATTAATCATGTTTTGTCCTTTTGCAACAAAAAAATCTTCAAATGTATACACTCGTGATCCTGAACCGCCTGCGGCAGTAATTTTTTTAATAAGAGCAATGCCCTTTGTAAACAAGCTTACAATAATATTGCTGGATCCTCCAATTTGGCTACTTCCAAGAATCTGCTGATCTAGAACACTTGCTGAGTCCCCTGTAAAATACTGTAAAAAACCTTGGAGAGTGTATTTTTTAATCATAACTCCCCACCAAAGAGTTGAGAGAGCAATTCCTCCAATAAATGCAGTATATTTGCGATAAAAGAACTTTCTATGCGCAATGGAAATTACTATCAGGTAAAGAAGAATCATTGAACTGAGTTTGATTGGTTGTGAAAGATTTTGTGAAACCCAAATACTTGCAACAATGAGAAGTGCTATGTATGTCCATTTTGCATCTTCTCGAATCTTCTCAAATGCATACATTGCCGGAAAGAATAATACGACAACTAATGTGTGTGCCCAAATAAAGTGACTAAAGTATGAAGGAACAACAGCGAGAACTAATGTTGCAAAGAGTGCTTTTTTCCTACTGTTGGTAAGTATATTTGCAAACAAATAGAAAAAGATGAGACCTAATGAAATAATTAGGGCGTTAAAGAATTTAAGTGTCCACATCATATCTGGTGATGTTTGATGTAATATCCCCATAAAGATATCATATGCCGGAGGGTATGGGTCGATATATGAAAGAGTTGGGTCAACAGCTTTTCCTTCAACATAGAGTTCAGGATCATATGCAGTCTTTTCAAGGGCCACATATTTGACACCAACAGCGTGACCCCACGGGTCCTCATCTTCTAAGAATGGATAACTAAAGGCCCCTTGCGTGTACATGTAGAAACTTGAAAGAGCAATAAGCAATACAACTAGCAGTGCAAGATTTGATTTCTTGAATTTGAGGCTGAGTTTTGGGAGTGAGAGTTTTATTTCTTTTGTAATGAAATATCTTTGCACAAAGCTGTAAGTAGGGAGTGCAATACTTAATATCAACAAAATTTTCCAATCGAGGGGGATGTGTAAGAAATTAAAGAAAATTAAGAGAATGGGAAGAACTCCGAGACCAACTGCTATGTTGAGAAGATGTCTTTCAAATGGTTCTGTAGGTTTTGAGAGAAAATACGTTGCACTAAACCCAAAACCCCAGAGATATATGAAGAACAAAACTATTGTTATAACGCTTACACCCATGGGCTGTCTGGACGAATCTGACTATATAAAATTATCCGTTTTTTAGTCTTATCAAGTGTTCATCTTTCTTTGATTTTTTATTCATAATAGAACACTTCTATTCCATAAAACTGTGTATGGTCAATCAGTTCAAACATCTCTGTAAAAGTTTCAGAATAGTGTACATCCCCTTTTCTCGTTAGGATAAGCCAAAAACCGTTTCCATCTGTATTTTCTTTTTTTATTTTTTCAAAGATAGTAGTAGAATCTATTTGTTGTGGTATCCTTCCGCTAGTTGTTCTGTTTGACCAACTTAATCTGACAATATTGCTTGGGTTTTCAAGGTAATAATCTAATAGGAATGTGTTTGAAAACCCTCCCCGATCAAGAAAAATAAGTGGATTTGTACCACCTTGTGACTCAATAAATATGCCTGTTTTTTCCCACTCAGATTTAGTAGTATTTTCATAGTATGCTCCTAATGCAAAAAGATTTACGAATAATATAACTAAAAGTAGAACTCTTCCAAGAGCTTTCGGTTTTAGCTTTACAATTCCATAGGCTACGAATACATAAAAGAATGGCACTAAAAAAAAAGGATGTCTTATAAGAAAGTATGAATGGATAATTTGCTCAGGGATAATTTTTATTCCAAAAAGAGTCAGCCCGTTCATAACAAGATATAAGTAAGCCCCATAAAAAGCTGCAAGAATTGAGAGGAAAGTGATCCTCGTGGTTTTTCTCTTTCTCAGGAAAAAGAGATAGATCTTTTTAATTTTTTTTCGAAAGATGTAGAGTACAACGAATAATAGAAGTAGACTCAAGAATGGAAGTGTGAAAAAGAAAATACCTATCTTTGCAAGAAAAGCAGGAAGCCCTCTTGAGAGAAGTGAGTTTGGAAGTCCTGCATTAATAAGAATGAATTGTGTTTTAAGAATCCCTAATAGAGGAATTAGAAGGATAGCAAGAACTATGTGTGCAACAGTCCATCTTTTCAGGTAAGGTGTAGATTTTTTTGTAGTGGGAGGGAAGAAAAATAAAAAAAGTGTATACATAATTATTAAAAAAATTGCAAGATAGTTCGTGTACATTGCAAGTGCTATGGATAGTATGTACAATACAATTAATGGTTTTGATGATTTTTTGGAATACCATTCGGTAAAGAGGTATGTGGAAATGAGTGAAAGTAGTGTAAAAAGTCCATATATTCTTGCTTCTTGAGAGTAGAGAACTTGAAGCATTGATGTCGACATAAGAGCGGATGCAACAAGTGCAACAGAATTGGAAAATACACGTCGTGTAAGAATAAAAAGAACTAGAACTGAGAGAATTCCAAATATAAGGGAAGGAGTTCTAAGAGAAATCTCTGAATCCCCAAACATTTTAACCCAAGAGTGTAAGAACACATAATACCCCACTGGAGCAGCTTCGGTTTTCGCAACATTATCAATGAGTTCTGAAAATGTTTCAGAATTTGCATGGTGGGCAGTAAATGCTTCATCAGTCCAGAGATTTTCTTCACCAAGGTCATGAATGCGAAGAAAAAGGCCAATAGCAAGAACAATGAAAAGAATAGCAAACACCCTTAAAGACCATGTTTGGGTCTTGTTTTCACCCAGATTCATCACGTGATCTCAGCGCAAAAAGCGCTTTATAAGCTTTGTTAAAGAAGAGGGACTTCGATCTTTCATAATCACTCCTCAATTCCTTAATCAGAGATAATCTCTTACTTCAGAAAATATATATACCCACGATTTGGTAGATTTTAGATAATGGTCAAAGAAAGTACAAGAATATTTAGAAAGATCTTGTTACTGTTTGGAGTAGGTGTATTTATTTTCTTTTTACTTAGTGTGGACTTCAAAGGGTTTGCTCAGGTAGTTTATTCATTAGGTACGCCCATTCTATATCTTTTGTTTGTAACGCTCCTTAATATCCTTGTAAAGGCTTGGCGTTGGAAAATTCTAACCAAAAAGGTTGCTGCAACTTCAATTTCAGCAAAATTTTCTTTTTCTTCAATAATAGCAGGGGTTGCTGCAGGAAGTTTTGTCCCCGGGAGAATTGAACTTGCAAAACCGTTTCTTCTTAAATCAGAATATGATGTACCTCTTTCTAAATCTCTCTCTTCACTTGTAGTTGAGCGGGTTCTAGACCTTCTAAGCATTCTTCTCATCTTGTTTGGATCGATGTACTTTATTGGTTCTCAAACAATTTTAGATACGCGCCTCTCTCTTCTAATACTTCTGTTACTCTTCATCTGTGTTTTTCTTCTAACCTTTTTTCCAAGGTTGTTCTATCTTATTACACGTTGGTTTGTCCAAAAGCTTCCTTTCAGCAAGCCATTTCAAAAAAGAGTTTTACATTTTTTCTATGAAATGTTCAACAGCTTTCGCGTGCTCAGATCTAAGAGTGATAGCCTTCTTTTTGTTTCTCTCTCACTTCTTGCAAATATTCTTGAAGTCTTACGTTTCTATCTTCTTCTCGTCTTTTTGGGTGTGAGCGGCTCATTTGCCATCGCAGCATTTGTGTTTACAGCTTCCTTAATAATTGGGATTATCTCAAGTGTTCCGGGAGGAATAGGTGTGATTGAATTTTCAGCAGTAGCAATTTTAGCGTATCTTCTTCCTCAAGCAAATGGAACACTCTTACAAAGCGCGATTCTCTTAGAGAGGATTATCTCATATTATTTACTTGTTCTTCTTGGAGCACTGATACTGATGTTTCAGTACAAGATTTCTTCTAATTTGAAGCAAGTAAAATAAGAGAAACTACTGTGGTCTCTTTATTTAGCGCGAGATTATATCATAAATCTTTTAAATGAGCTCCTTTGGGGAACTAGAATGGGTATGGATTTGGGAAATTTGCAAAATACTAATGTGACTTCTACAGAACAAGAAAAGAATCCCTTACAAAATTCTTTAGAAGATACAAAACAAAAGCTCTCAATTGTAATCCCCTGCTATAATGAGGAACAGGGCATCAAAAATTTAGCAGAAAAACTTCTTCCTAAAGTTGAGGAATGGAAAGAGAAATATGAAATTGAACTACTTTTGGTTGATGATGGATCAAATGACAAGACTCCTGAGTTGCTCAAAGAATATTTTGGTAACAGAGATGATTCACGAATTTTAACACACAGTGTAAATAAAAATCTTGGTGCTGCCCTTAAGACCGGGTTCAATGCTGCAACTGGCGATATAATCTCTGCTCTTGATAGTGATTGTACCTATGATCCTGAAGTTATAGAAAAGATGCTCTCAATGCTTGATGAACAGACAGATATTGTTACAGTGTCACTACATCATCCGGATGCAGGAGCAAATGATGCGCCAGCATATAGGATATTTTTGAGCAAGGCAATATCCTGGATTTATGGTGTGCTTGTTGGGGGCAAAATTTACTCGTATACTGCAATGGTTAGGGTCTATAAACGAGAAGTTCTTGACAGTATTACTTTTCATTCAAACTCATTTTTAAGTGTTACAGAAATCATGGTCAAAGCCTTACTTAAAAAATATAAAGTTAAAGAATTGCCAGTGCCTTTGCGTAAAAGAGAGTTCGGTACTTCTAAGATAAAGCTTACAGGGGTTATTGTAGACCACCTTAAACTTATCTGGAACGTTGTTCTCTTTCGTCTGTTCCATAAGTCTTTTTAACTAGCAATTCCAATTTTCTACCTCAATGAAGCATAAAGTAGTCACTATTCTTGGCACAAGACCAGAGATAATTAAATTTTCTTCACTTTTACCTCTCTTTGATGAACATTTTGAGCATATCTTGATTCATACCGGACAACATTATGATTATGAGATGGATGAAGCTTTTTTCGAAGATCTGCATCTTAAGAAACCGAATTTCAACTTGCATGTTGGCTCAGGATCCCAAGGGAAACAAACTGGTTTGATGCTTGAAAAGATTGAGAAAATCCTTCTTGATTTCCAACCAGACCTTGTTGTAGTACAGGGAGATACGAATACAACATTAGCCGGGGCGCTTGCTGCAACTAAATTACATATCCCTGTTGCACATGTTGAGGCAGGATGTCGATCATTTAACAGAGTAATGCCCGAGGAGATTAATCGTGTGATAACTGATGCAGTTGGGAATATTCTCTTTCCAGCTGATAAAGATAGTGAAGAAAACTTAATTGCAGAAGGAATCGATGCGAAAAATATTTTTAGAGTTGGAAATACAGTCTTTGATGCCGTTCTTAGAAACAAAATATTCGCAGAGCAGAAAACGATAGGAACAGACCTTGGCTTAAAGAAAAAAGGATATGTTCTTGTAACAATTCATCGTGCGGAGAGCACACTTCAAGAGACATTAACAGAGATTGTAGCTGCACTTAACGAGATTGCAGAGCACATCCCTTTAGTATTTCCCATACATCCACGCACCAGAAAAGCCCTAATACAGTTTGGTTTGAATCTTAGCAGTAAGATTAAGGTAATCAAACCGACCGGGTACTTAGAGTTTATTAAACTCCTCTCCGATTCACTCTTTTGTATATCTGATAGTGGGGGAATACAAGATGAAGCACTCGTTTTTAATGTTCCATGTCTCATCCCACGAAACGAGACCGAATGGCCAAGACTCGTTGATGCTGGCAAGAATTTTCTTATTGGTAATAAAAAAGAAAGCATTGTTGCAAAAGCCCAGGAATTTATTTTGCATCCAGAAGAACTTGAGCGTGTTGCAGGCATACATTTTGGATATGAGAAGAATGTGTGTATGAACATACTCATTATCTTAAAAGAGAAGTTAGAACATGGTATAGAGATACAAAGAGAGAAAGTGTCAAAGGAGCAATCAATGAGCGTGACAAGCTCACCTTCTTCTAAGGGGCTCAAAATTGGAGTTTTTGCATACAATTTCAGGCATAAAAAAACTCAAGAAGGACTCTTGAAACTTTTTATGAAAAATATCCCAATTGCTTGTATTTTTGCTGCAGACCCAGTTGAGTTAAAATTTTATAAATCAAGAATGAGAATTGGCCCAAAAGGCTTAGACTATGAACATCCAAAAGATCTTGCAACGAGACTGAATGTCCCATATCATGTGGTTGTTCATAATAGTTCTGAGTGCGAAGAGTTAATACAAAAATATGATTTAGATGTTGGAATTGTTCTTGGTGCAAGAATTCTTAAGGGAAACATTATCGATGCTTTTGATGTAGGAGTTATTAATATGCATCCTGGACTCTTGCCACAGAATAGAGGTTTAGATAATTTAAAGTGGGCAATTCTCAAAGAATATATGCAAGGAGTATCCGTTCATCTTATCAGTAAGGAAATTGATAAAGGTAAACTTCTTATTAAAGAAGAGGTCCCAGTTTTTAAGGACGATACACTTCTTGATATATTTCTTCGCTTACAAAACAAAGAGCTTGAACTACTAATCCAAGCATTAGATATCCTTAGCTCTGGGAAAAGAAATTTTGAACTTATCGGTGATGGCAACTATTTTAAATCTGTTCCGCAAGAAGAGGAAGAATTCTTAACGAAGAAGTTTGTGGAATATAAAGAGAAGTATGGGATTTAAGCAAATAAAAGTGAAGTATCACCGAAAATTTGATCATTTCTTTTGAAGTATTTTTCCACCACCGAATTGTTTATAAAATGGCTACTCTCTAAATGTACTAATGCAGTTTAACTCAATACACTTTCTGGTATTCTTCCCGATTGTTGTCATTCTTTACTTCAGCATTAAACAGAAATATCGTTGGGTCCTCCTTCTTCTAAGTAGTTATTACTTTTATATGAGCTGGAAACCAGAGTATGTTATCCTCATCTTAATTTCAACTATTGTGGATTACTTTGCTGCCCGGGGGTTGGGATCGACAAAAAACAAGATAAAACGAAGAGCTCTTTTGTGTGTGAGTTTACTCTCAAACTTAGGACTTCTATTTACTTTCAAATACTTCAATTTCGTAAGTGATTCTTTACGTGAAGTACTCAAAGTTTTTAGCATCCAGTTTTCAGCACCCCTCTTGGATGTTCTTCTTCCAGTAGGAATTTCATTTTACACGTTTCAGACTTTAGGGTACACACTTGATGTCTACAACAAAAAGATAAAACCTGAACGACATTTCGGGATATTTGCCGTGTATGTTTCCTTTTTCCCTCAGCTTGTTGCAGGACCTATTGAGAGAGCAGGAAAACTCATTCCTCAATTTTTCGTAGAACATAAAATCAAGTATAAGCGAGTTACTGACGGTCTTAAAGTTATGCTATGGGGTTTTTTCTTAAAAGTTGTAATTGCTGATAGATTAGCAATAGTTGTAAATCAAGTATATAATAATGTAGATGCCTACACTGGACTCCCACTCCTGATTGCAACGGTTTTCTTTTCATTTCAAATATATTGTGATTTTGCGGGGTATTCATTTATTGCAATCGGTGCTGCAAAAGTAATTGGTATATCTCTAATGGATAACTTTAGACGCCCATATCATGCAGATACTATTGCAAACTTTTGGCGAAGGTGGCACATTTCTCTTACAACATGGTTTAGAGATTATATCTACATCCCGTTAGGGGGAAACAGAGTTTCTATGCCGCGCTGGTATTTTAATATACTTGTAGTATTCATCGTAAGTGGGGTATGGCATGGAGCAAATTGGACTTTTATAATCTGGGGATTTCTTCATGGAATGTATCTTGTCTTCGGAAAAATAACTACTAATCCTCGGATGTTTATGAAAAAACGACTAGGTTTTCTTAGGATGCCAATAGTGGATAGGACAGTCAAGATTGCTATTACGTTCAGTTTGGTGACCATTAGTTGGATATTTTTTAGAGCAAATTCCTTATCAGATGCTCTGTATGTTATTTCACATCTGTTCTCAAACTGGAGTTGGGATATCTCTTCTGCGAACCTTGGTGGTATAGGAATAACTGGTTTAATAATAGCTATTACATCTATTGTTTTTATGGAAATAGTTCATGCAATTCAAAGTCAAAAAGGCATACGAGAATTTTTATCAACTAAGCCACGCACTTTGCGATGGAGTATATACATTATACTTCTCTTAGCAATCTTCTTATTTGGATCATTTGGAGAAACGGAGTTTATATATTTTCAATTTTAAGAAACTATCATGGCAAACGAAACATACACTTTAATTCGTGCAATCACAGTATTCATATTGCTCTTTCTCCTTGTTATGTTTGTATACGGAGTAGTTGTGGCATCATTCTCTTCAACACCAAACTTAACCATCTGGGAACATGAAAGCTTCTCTCTAAAAGATAAGATTGCTGAGGAAAAGAGTTCGCCAAAAATTCTTATTGGTGGTGGATCAAATGCTCTCTTTGGAATTTCGGCAGAGCAAATTGAAAAGGAGTTAGAATTCCCGACTCTTAACTATGCAATTCATGCCGGTTTAGCTGATTACTCTCTTGAGCGTATAAAGAATGTTATAAACCCAGGAGATACTATAATACTGGCCTTAGAATATGAACAATACTGGTATGAAGAGAAATTTTTATTAGAAAAACAAACAATAAAAGAGCAATATATTCTAACCCACGATCAAGCTTATTTTAACTCCCTTTCGGTATTTGATAAGCTCAACATCCTCTCGGTTGGTGCTGAAGATTTGCTTTTAAATATTCGTTCTCATTCACGATTACCCCGAGAGCAGTATGATGCTTCAACTTTAAATGAGTGGGGTGATGAAACAATCAATACTGTTCCTGCAAGCATGCAAATTGAGTTCACACCATTTCTCGTTGAGTTCCCAGAAGAGTTTCGTGAGAATTTTGTGGAATATGATGGTGTTCT
This sequence comes from uncultured Methanosarcinales archaeon, assembly GCA_964498285.1. Lineage (GTDB taxonomy): Archaea > Nanobdellota > Nanobdellia > Woesearchaeales > GW2011-AR9 > CAZCGN01. The sequence goes on along the minus strand of CAZCGN010000001.1, from coordinate 255,872 downwards.
GAAGATAATTGAGTTTTCAAGGTGGGCTGAGGAAAACGATGTGGCGATTTTTGCAACCTTCCCTTCAACGGTCTATTTTGAAGAATACAATGGGTTGGAATATAAGAAAAACTTCCGACTTATTGAGGTTTTCTATGAGAAATTGGGGATAAAAACGCTTGCAGAACCATCTGATTTTTTGTATTCTCAAGATCTCTTTTATGATACACGGTATCACCTTAACGATAGGGGAAGGTACCAGAGAACGAGAAAAATACTTCATGAAATTGAACCGTATTTGGTGAAAAGTTAAAACAGTTATTTTTAGGTAAAGGTTCGTAAGTTTTAAAAGGTAGTCAATGAAAAAAATTCTTGTGGGAGTTCGTAATATTGAAAATATGCTTACCTTTGATGTAGGTCAGAGTAGCGTGAAAACTGCACTACACAAGGGTTCACATATCGAAATGCTTGAAGGGCGTAGGACTGATTATGATACATTACAAGAAGCTATTACTACTGTGGTTCGTTCAAGCAGAGTTAGTGATGTAGGATTTGCGACGTCAGTTTTTTGTGATGATACGGCGCAAGAAGCCTGGGATTTTAAGGAAGGACATTGGGTTAGCGTTTTTGACTATAGTCAGTTAGAGAAAGATACTGGTTGCACAGTTCATTGGGTCGGCAATGATGCAGAAGCAACAGCTCTTGCAATCAATGATTCAGCAACGAATATCGAGTACTGGCAGCAGGAAACATTACAGAGAAACAATCCAAGGGGAGTTCTGTATCTAGGAACAGGCTTTCAGTTTTGTCCAGTAGATTCTTCAGGGCGAGCTGCATACAATATCAACTTTTTAATGCCATTAGGTGGTGGCATTCTTGATGGAAGTTTAGAGAGAAAGTTAAAGGAAATAACTAGGAGAGATAGTGGCCAACTTCATTTACGCGTGAAAGATGTTTGTTCAGGTGTTGGAATTGAAAATCTTCATGAGGCATTAACAGGAGAGCGCAGAAGTGGAGAAGCAATATCTTCTTTAGAACATTCTGAAACATATCAAATTTTTTCTAGAGTATTAGGCAGAGTTTTGAGTCAGATATTTGTTACTGGAAGTTATCGTGGTGGGCTAATTGTTGGAGGAACCCTTGCAGTAAAACTTGCTCCAATGATACACCCGGAACAGGTTATTGAAGGCTTCAGTGCACAAGATTCTGATTTTGTGCGGAGCGTTAAAACATCTGTACCATTGGGCATAATGACAGAATCTTGTGCAACTCATCGTGGGATTGCATATGCTATAAGAAACAGGATAGATTCAACATATACTGGAATAGTTAAATTGAAATAGTTGATCTTTGCTTACTTATAGTTACCTAAACTTTATAAAGCAAAAATTGGCAATATTCTTTATGATTCCTATGGCTAGACCCCTTGTTGGAGAAGAAGAAAAAAGAGCAGTTTTAGAAGTTCTTGAATCAGGCATGCTTGCTCAAGGGAAAAAAGTAGATGAGTTTGAGAAGGCATTCGCAGAATTCATTGGTGTTAAACATGCAATTGCAACATCAAATGGAACAACAGCTTTGCATACTGCAATTCTTGCTCATAAGATCGGTGAAGGTGATGAAGTGATCACAACACCGTTTTCTTTTATTGCAACGGCTAATGTTATTCAAATGAGTGGGGCAACCCCTGTATTTGTAGATATAGAAGAAGGAACATTCAATTTAGATCCTGCAAAAATTGAACAAGCAATAACCCCCAGGACTCGCGCTATAATGCCAGTTCATCTGTATGGAAAACCTGTTTTGATGCATGCAATTTGTGATATCGCTCGAAAGCATGATTTAATTGTAATAGAAGATGCTTGTCAAGCGCATGGTGCGGAAATAAACGGAAGAAGAGTTGGGAGTTTTGGAACAGGATGCTTTTCTTTTTATCCCACAAAAAACATGACTACTGGTGAAGGGGGCATTATCACAACAAATGATGATTCTTTTGCTTCCCTTGCCCGTAAAATGATATCTCATGGATCAAGTAAAAGATATCATAATGAGTTTGTGGGATACAATTATCGAATGACTAATATTGCTGCTGCAATAGGAATTGAACAGCTTAAAAAACTAGAACGTTTTACCCAAAAACGTCAACATAATGCGAAATATCTCTCAAATGGTTTATCTCAGATTCCAGGGATAACTACTCCCTCGTTAAGTTCTGGTCATGTTTTTCATCAATATTCCATACGAATAACATCTGATTTTGGTAAAAGTCGTGAGCAAGTTGTAGAATTTCTAAAAATGAAAGGGATTCAATCATCAATTTTTTATCCAATCCCAATACACAAACAAGAAGCATATCCTCGGCACAATTCTGCAAATTTTCCAGCAGCAGAGAAAGCAGCTAAAGAAATTCTTTCGATACCAGTTCATCCATCTTTAGATAAAGAAGATCTTGATATTATTATTCGAGCATTAAAAGCGTGTGGTGAGTAGTGTGGAGAAAAAAGGGATAAGGGCACAATTACTTACTATGCGAAAAAACATTGATGAGAAAGAATCCTGCCAAAAGAGCAAGAAAATAGTGGAACACTTTCTTTCAACTTCTTTATATCATAATTCTAAACATATTCTTTTATACTATCCTAAAGGAAGAGAAGTTGATACAAAAGAGATTATTACTAAAGCCATAGAAGACAAGAAACATGTTTTGTTACCTAAGTTGCAGAATAATAAAATTGAGGTTGGAGAAATCACAAATCAGGTAACTGATCTTGTAATGGGAAAATACGGTATTCTTGAGCCAAAGAAATCTCCCACAAAAGTTCAACCGGATGTTATTGTTGTTCCAGGGGTGGGGTTTGATTTACGAGGAAATAGAGTTGGATATGGACAAGGGTACTATGATAAGTTCTTACAAAATACTTCTGCTATTAGGGTAGGCCTTGCATACAGATTTCAAGTTGTTGAGGAAATGCCTTTAGATACGCATGATGTGCCGATGAACTATATAATTACTGAAGAGGGGATTGTTGAGTGTAAAAATGACCGTAATTCTTGATGGAAAGAAAGTTGCTGCAGACATCCTAAAAAGGCTAGAAAGCCAGATTAGAGAGATGGGCGTACGGCCACGTTTGGCGATTGTTCTTTGTGGAACAGATCCAGCGTCAGTAGTTTATACGAGAATTAAGAAAAAGAAAGCACAAGAGATAGGAATAGATGCAACAATCTATCATTTTTCAGAGCTTATTTCTCAAGAAAATTTGTCAAAAGAGGTGCAAAAACTTAACGTAACAGCAGACGGAATTATTGTCCAATTACCTTTGCCTAGTCACATTGATCCAAAAGAAGTTATTGAGCAGATAGACCCTCAAAAAGATAGTGATGGCCTTACAAGCGTCAATATGGGTGGCGTCTTGACAGGTAAAGAAAAAGTTGTCCCTGCAACTGCTAAATGTATTCTTACACTTCTTGGAGCTTATAATATTGATGTGGAAGGAAAAGATGTTACCATAATTAATTGGAGTATCCTTATTGGAAAACCTTTGGCTCTTATGCTTGCAAATCGGGGAGCAACTGTCACAATTTGCCATACAAGAACCAAGAATTTACATAAACACGCCCGAAGTGCCGATATCCTTATTTCGGCTGTCGGTAAACATAATTTTATCACAAATGATATGGTAAAGGAAGATGCAATTGTTATTGATGTTGGGACTGTTAAAATTAATAATAGGATAAAGGGAGATGTAGATTTTGAGAATGTTAAAAATAAAACGACGTTTATAACTCCTGTTCCAGGAGGAGTTGGACCTATGACTGTTGCAGGACTTCTCGAAAATGTTGTTGAAGCAAAAATAAAAGAAAGTAACACGCTTAGATGGGGAGATAAAAATGATTAAGGTAGCTGTAATTGGGATTGGGTCCATGGGAAAAAATCATGCAAGGATTTATGCAAATCATGATCAAGTAGAACTTGTGGCGGTAGCTGATATGGATGTTGAGTCACTTGAGAAGATATCTCATCGTTTTAACACTAAAGGATATACTGATTATATGAAGATGCTTGAGTGTGAAGAGATAGATGCTGTTTCAATTGCTGTTCCAACAAGGTTTCACCATGCTGTTGCTCTTGAAGTGATAAAACAAAGAAAACATATTCTTTTAGAAAAGCCGATTGCTCTAACACAAGAGGAATCAAAAGAGATCATTGATGCCGCAAAAAAATATAACGTAATTCTAATGATTGGTCATATTGCTCGATTTAATCCAGCAATAATTGAGCTTAAAAGAAGAATCTCTCAGGTTGGAGAAATCTACAAGATTGATGTTCAAAGAATAGGGCCTTTTCCACGAAGAGTTGCTGATGTTGGTGTTACAATAGACCTTTCAGTGCATGATCTAGATATAATTGAGTACCTTCTACAGGAAACACCAATTAGAATATATGCAGAGTCACAACAACGCCTTCATCCGAAACATGAGGATTCTCTTACAGCTCTTTTAACATACCCGAAGGGCACGCTTGCGGTGTTAAACATTAACTATCTTTCGCCAACAAAAACGCGTTTACTTAAAGTATTTGGAGAGAGAGGAATGTTTATGGTTAATTATCTTACACAAGAACTCTATTTTTATGAGAATAAAGCGTTCACTACAGATAATTGGCAAAGTGTTTCTGAAGGTGACGTACATAAAATCAATATTCTTAAAAAAGAGCCTCTTCTAGCAGAAGTAGAATCATTCCTTAAGAGTATTAAGAATGGAGGCCCTTCTCCAGTCAGCGGAGAGAGTGGTTTAAGTGCATTGAGCATAGCTCACTGTATAATTGAGTCATCAGAAAAAAAAAGTGTTGTGGTTTTACGCAACTTTTCAGAGATAGAAAAGAAGATTTAATGGAGAAAAAAGATGAAAGTAATAATTGCGATTCCTGCGTATAATGAGGAAAAGACCCTTCCTCCGGTTCTTAAAGAAATAAAGGATGTAATGGGTGAGACAAAGTACGATTATGAGATTCTTGTAACAGATGATGGTTCGAAAGATAAAACAATTGAAGTTGCAAAAAAATATGGGGCAAGAGTTGTTTCAAAAAAACATAGTGGATTAGCTGAAACATTTAAGCGAGAGATGAAGGAGTGTTTAGAAAGTGGGGCAGATATAATTGTTCACACGGATGCTGACGGACAATACCATAGTAAACACATTCCTGAGTTAATAGAGAAGGTTGTGGAAGGTTATGAACTGGTATTGGGGAGCAGGTTTCAAGGCAAAATCGAGAAGATGCCTCTGCTTAAACGTCTTGGAAACATAGCGTTCTCAAAAGTTCTAAGTTCGCTTACTAAAGTTAAAATTACTGATTCAACAACAGGATTTCGGGGATTTACAGCTGCTGTTGCACGTGATATAAACTATATCAACACGTTCACTTATACTCAAGAACAGATCATTAAAGCTTCGAAACAAGGATTTAAGATAACAGAAATCCCCATTGAAGCGAGAAAAACAAGACCAAGTCGCCTCTTTAAAAATCCTTTTCAGTATGCTCTTAAAGCCTGGATCAACATTTTTCGAATTTATCGTGATTATGACCCCCTCACTTTTTTTGGAAAAGTGGGCCTTACGTTTTTGTTTGCAGGTTTTGTTATAGGTTGTTGGCTTCTCTATAGATTCTTTACATTGGGGTATGTTGGGCGAGTTCCATCTACAATTCTTAGTGTTCTTCTTCTCTTAGTAGGTATTCAAATAATCCTCTTTGGATTTTTGGCAGACATGATGAGAAAATAACAGTGTGGTTAGAAACTTTATTTAACCTTTGCAAGAAGGTTTAGCACATTTTTGAGAATCTCCTTTTTACCATGCATGTAATACCATAGGACAATTGCATCTTGCTCAGCAGTAGGACTATCTGAATTATCATAGTAGATTGCATCTTCTGGCATCTTAAGTGGAGCAATCTTACGTTCTCTGTCTCTGCGATCAGTCTCTTCCACAATTTTCTGTACTTGTTCTTGCGTGTAGTCTCCTTTTTTATTCTCAGGAAGTAATTTGAAGAAACGTTTAACTTTAATGTCAATTTTTGCATCAAGAAAAAATTTCCAGTCTGCATCAGGAAACACTGCAGTTCCAGTATCACGTCCTTCTACAACAAATCCTCCTTGCGCGCCGATTTCTCGCTGCATTTGAAGAAGAGTTGTGCGGATTTGCGGGATATGTGCAATTGTTGATGCAAGTGGAACAAGTGAGTTGTCTTTAACTATGTCTGTAAAATCTCGTTGATTCACAAAAAAGCGGGATTCTCCTTCAACAACCACAAAATCCATTGTTGTATTCTCAATAATTTTGATCAGCTCTTCTTGCTGTCCATCAGAAAAATTATTTTCACGTTTCAAGTAAGCAACTGCCCGGAACATACTTCCGGTGTTCAAGCGTTGATAGCCTAACACCTTGGCAAGTGCTGCTGAAACGGTTGATTTACCAGTCCAAGCTGATCCATCAATTGTGATAATTCCTTTCTTCTCCATCTTTCTAGCTTATCCTAATTCTCCTAAACGCTTAAGTGTTGATCTAAGTTTTCGTAGCATCTCAAATAAAAAGAGTGTCGAATAAAAAACAAGTGCAATATGCGGTATACCAAACAGAAGTAAAAAGAACAGGAAGTTGAAGGGATGTTCTACACGCAAGAATGCAAAAATATTGGTGATAACCCAGTGCTTGTTTTTAAGACTTGAATTCCCCAATATTTTTGCAAGGTCTTTTTCATAGTCTTTCTTGCTTTGTTTTGCATGACTTTTGAAATGGAACAAATTAACTGCAAAGAGTTTATCAAACAAAAATGAGAGTGTTCCTACAATCCCCACAATAAGTAAAGGAATGTTCCCGAGTATTCTGTAGGTTCCAATAGTAAGTCCAATAAGAAGAAAAGTAATAGTAATATGGTGAGCTATCTGTTCAAGATACACTCCTTTCCAAGAGGAGAGATTCTTGAGCCGGGCAAGGTTACCATCAACGCAATCAACAAAAAAGCCAAGATGATATACAATGATTCCAAGTAGCATTCCTTTATATGTTCCTGTTGCAAGAAGAAATGCTCCAACAGTTTGAAGTATGATCCACATAACAGTTACCTGGCTAGGAGTTATGTTTGTTCTCACAAACGGTTTTGTAAAATAGAACCCAATTTCATGGTAACATCTATGGACCCTTCCCCAATATGGTTTTTTGCAAGCTTTACGCAATTCTTTGATAGTTACCATTCAAAGAATATTTGTTTCAACTCTCTTTTTAACGTTTTTGGAACTAGAGTTTCTTTCTTTTCATGCAATTTTGCCTAGAATTTCACGTACGGTCTCTTCTGTTACAAGATAGGGGTTATTTTTCATCCGATCTGGGTTAAAACCGTTTGCAACAATAAGTTCACTATCTTTAATACCAATTTTTTCAAGAGACCGTTCAAGTCCCACATTATCCATCAAATCATTAAACCTCTTTTTTGCTCCTTGAGCATCTTCTGCACCATACAATGCTACGAGTTCTTTCATCTTCTTGTGAACAAATTCAGCCCCGCGAGGATCAATAACCTTTCCCTCACCTGTGGCATTAAACAAAAGTACTTCTCCGAGGGTAAGTGCAACTGCGTGTCCATGAGGAATGCCAAAGTGTGAAGTGATTGGATATGAAAGTGAGTGGCAAGCAGTTGTCTTAGCAATATTAATCCCTTTTCCAGCAAGATTCGCTCCACGTAGCATGGCCTTTCGCGCTTCAAGCGTAGGGTTATTAACGGCTGCATCAAAATGTTCTAGGATGAGTTCAATGGCTTGAGTTGAATATTTTCTGCTCTCGTCTGTTGAGTTAACTGACCAAAAACTTTCAGTTGCTTGACAAAGTGCATCCATTCCTGTTGCAGCAGTGATGTGAGATGGAACAGACATTGTAAGGGTTGCATCAAGAACAGTATATTGTGGTAGCATAAACGTTTTGTGTGCAAGAGAGTACTTTGTTTTATCAACATACACTACTGCAAAATGAGTTGCTTCACTTCCAGTACCTGCTGTTGTTGGAATTGCAATAAGGGGCGCCCCTGAATGTTCTAGTTCTAACTCTTTTCGAACGTATTGTTCAGGTGAGCCATCATGCATTGCAAGAATATTGATGGATTTTGCAACATCAAGTGCACTTCCTCCACCAATTGCAAGAACTAAGTCACACTCATTTTTCCTAAAAAGGTCAATTCCCCTTTTGATATCTCGAACTTTTGGGTTAACTTCAAACTCTCTAAAATGAGTTACACCATATGGCGCAAGAAGGGGTTCTAATCTTTCTTGAGCCCCTGATTGTATGTATGAAGTTCTTCCAGTTACAAGAAAGATGTTATTTGGTTTGTATCTATCAAGAGTAGTTTTAATGCCTTCAAGCTTTGTATGTTCAGTCTGTTGCATTATACTTAGATTTTTCCAATCCCTCCCTTTATTAAGCTTATGAACCAGGCCCTAGGATATCTAGTTTTAAGTACTTTAAGCTATTCTTCACCTCTGTTACAGAAACTTTTTAAGCGCCTTTGGTAGAATCTTCACAATGCAAGTACTAGAAGATGATCGAAAGGTATGTATTATCGGATTAGGCTATGTAGGTCTTCCTCTCGCTTGCCTTGCTTCACAAAAATATCAGGTGGTTGGAGTTGATATTAATGAAGAACGGGTTACTTTGGTTAACCAGGGGATCTGCCCTACAACTGAAAAGTCTACTCAAGAACTGTTTGCGATATCCAGGCCCTATGCAACAACAGATGCGTCTGTTGCTCGCGATGCTGACCTCGTTCTTGTATGCGTGCCAACACCTGTTACAAAAGAAAAGATCCCTAACCTTAATCCCCTCAAATCGGCGATTAGCTCAGTTGCTAAGCATCTTAAAGAAGGACAGCTTATCATTGTTGAATCAACAATTCATCCTGGGACAACTGAGGAAGTTTTGATACCAATATTAGAAGAACAATCAGGATTGAAGTGTGGGACAGATTTTTCAGTGGTATATTGTCCAGAGAGAATTGATCCAGGTAATATGCGGTGGAATCTTAAAAACATTGCACGTGTTCTTGGAGCGTCGACGGCTCGAGAAGGAGAACGCGCCAGAAAGTTTTATACAACATTTATTGACGCTGAGGTAACTCTCTTAAATTCAATTAAAGCTGCTGAAGCGACCAAAATTCTTGAGAACTCATTTCGTGATGTAAACATAGCGTTCATTAATGAGATGGCAATTAGTTTTGATAAATTTGGGATTGATATAACCGAAGTTATCAAGGGTGCTGCAACAAAGCCATTTGGATATATGCCTTTTTATCCTGGTCCAGGTGTTGGAGGGCATTGTATTCCGGTCGATCCTTACTATTTAATTGAGCGATCAAAGAAAAATGATTTTGATCATCAATTCCTTAACATTGCCCGAAAGATAAATGATTCAATGCCTAACTATGTGGTAGAAGTGTTACAAAATGAGATGAACAAGTTGGGGGTCCCAATTAAAGGATCTCGAATTGGACTTTATGGTCTTTCGTACAAAAGAAATATTGAGGATCTTAGAAATAGTCCCTCAGCAAAAATAAGAGATCTTCTTCTAAAATTAGAGGGAAATCTGTGTGTATTTGATCCGTACGCAATTGACAAATCAACATACCCTTCTCTTCAAAGTTTTCTTATGAATATCGATTATCTTGTTGTATGCACAAATCACGATGAAATTCTTCAGCTCTCGCCAGCAGAATTTTCGCATCTTAAACTTGTCCTAGATACACGAAACTGCTTGTCAGAAGATGTTCGCAGAAGTGTTATGTATAGGGGTATTGGAAGATAGCAAGTTAGTTTAGCAAAGTATATAAAGCTAAAATGGGTCCTTCTTCCACTATGGATTCTTGGAGAGAAATTACGAAGGATGTTTTTATCATAGCAGAGATAGGCAAGAATTTTATTCAAACTCAAGAAGAAAGATCTGTTCAAGAGTATCTAGAGAATGCAAAAGTTCTTGTAAAGAAAGCTAAGGATGCAGGAGCCGATGCAGTAAAGTTTCAGACACATAATGTGGAGGATGAACAGCTTAATCTTACAATAGTTTCTCCACATTTCAAAGGGAGCGATAGGTATAATTGGGTCAGGCGCAACACCAACTCAACACCATTCGATGGGTTTTGGAAGCCTCTTAAATCTTATTGTGATGAAATTGGAATTTTATTTTTCTCAACTCCAATGAGTAGGGGTGCTGCACAAAGGCTTACTGAATTAGGTGTTCCGTTTTGGAAAATTGGTTCGGGAGATATTCTTGATTTTGTCATGCTTGATTATATGGCATCAACTGGAAAACCAATCGTGTTCTCGTCAGGTATGAGTACTCTTGAAGAAACAGATAAAGCAATAGCATTTCTTAAAGCACGCAACGCTCCTATTGCTCTTTTACATTGCATCTCTAAATATCCTTGCCCGCCCGAAGAACTTCAACTTGCAACAATTGAGTTCTATAACGAAAGATATGATATCCCAATCGGGTTTTCAGATCATTCCGTAGGATATGATTCAGCTATCGCAGCAGTTGCTTTGGGTGCAAAAATTATTGAAAAACATTTTTCTCTTTCACGAGAACTGTGGGGATCTGATCATAAAGTTTCAATGACTCCTCAAGAATTTAAGAAAATGGTTGAAGAAATCCGATTAATTGAACAAGATCCCTCTAAGCGATGTGAGTATTTACAAAAAGATATTGTGAAACGCGGGATGGGAATTAAAGGTAAAACTCTTCAAGAGGGCGAGGCTGTTTTTCGGCAGTATTTTCGTAAATCTTTAATGGCTGGAACAAAGATTCTGCAAGGCACAGTAATTACAAAAGAGATGGTGTATGCGATGCGCCCACAGGCCTTTGCAAAAGGTCTTCCATCAGAAGAATATGATTCTGTAATTGGGAAAAAAATTACAAAAAATGTAGATAAGTATGATCCAATTACACAAGATATCTTAGAATAGAGATGTTTTTCTTATTTTCTATGCAACTTTTGCTCTTGTAAATACTCTGCATATGCAAAATCTTCGGGACAGTCAATATTTACAAGATCATTTCTATCAATAACAAACCCAAAACATTTTGAACCAAATAACCCGTCTTCTTCAAGCAGGGTTTCAGGTTTCATGATGTAAATTTGTCCGTTCTTCCAATAAGTTGTTGGAAGATCTTGTCTACGTGTGGCTTTCTTGTCATCGTTTATTGGAAGTCCATCATGATGGTTAAATACAACTCCATCTTTGATTTCCTTTTGCCAATTTTTAACAAAATGTTTTGGTGTTGGTGAAAGACTAATCAGCCCAGTGTAATCACCATCAAGCATAACCTTTATACAACTATCAATCTCCTCAGCCTTTTTGAAGAGTGCAGTTGCTTGCAGTAGGACAAGAAGTTTTACATTTTCTCCTTGCTCTTGAAGTGTGCGCACTGCATGTTGTAATACTGGAAGAGCAGGTGTTCTGTCTTGTGCGAGCTCATCAGGCCTATCAATAACTTCTGCACCAAATTTGAGAGCAATCTCTTTGATTTCAGCATCTTCTGTTGAGACAAGAATGCGAGAGATGTATTGTGATTTCTTGGCTTCTTCTATAGTGTATGCTATAAGGGGTTTTCCTGCAAGTGGTTTAATATTCTTGCGCGGAACACCCTTTGACCCACCACGTGCTGGAATTAATGCAATTATGCCTTCCATTTTAAGTTTCAGTGTTACTTCAGCTTAAATATTTTGCTGAACTCACAAGCCAGTAATTTTAATATGTCATTTTCTTTTGTACATCAAGCGAACAACTTGAAAGAACATCTGCTATGCGCGCTGCTGCCTTGCCTTCACCATAAAGGGTGCTTTTGAGGTATTTTCCATGTCGGATTTGCTCAGAAGCTGCAGAGAAAATTTGGTCCTTATTGTACGTAACATCAAGTACATTTGCGGCTCTCTCTCGTCCTGCCTGTCTAGTTCCAATATTCACAACTGGTGTTCCCAAAAAAGAGCTTTCTTTAATTCCTGCTGAAGAATTCCCTATAAGGCAAGATGCATGGTTAAGCAGGCGAACAAACATATCAGCATTAACATGCCTGTAAAAATGGATCTGTGAGTTCTGCTCTATGTTCTCTTGGCCCTGTGTGTGTTGGGGTTTAATGAGTTTACCTTGCCTGTACATGAACTTTCGAATCTCTTGTTCGATTTGATTACTTCCTGCATCAATATTTGGCCAAATAAGGATCGTTGGCATATTGAGTTTGTGAATAGCTGCAAGTGTTTCTCTAATTTGTTGTTGGCTATCACCGTACTCTGTTGTGACGGGATGTTGAAGCACAAGAAGGTACCCTTGTGTTAAATCCAACTTTGGCCCAGCTCCTTTCTGTCCAGTGTATTGATCCGTAAAAAGATCATGTGGAAAAGAGAGGTTTGAATGAGCTAAAAAATCAATGTCTTGACTTCCAACATTATGAACTTTTTGTGGATTTTCTCCCATTCTTAATAATCGTTCTTCACATTTTTGTGTTGTAGGGAAGTGTATATGTGCAAGCTTACTTACAGCATGTCGTACACTTTCATCAATAGTTCCTGTGACATCCCCTCCTTCAATATGTGCAAGAGTTCTGTTAGTGTACGCTGCAGCAATTGCAGGGCCAAGAATTTCGAACCGATCTCCGCGTAAAAGGACAATGTTTGGACTGAGATCCTCAAAGACGGTTGCAAACTCAATTAAACCAAGGCCCGTTGTTTTAGCCATTGTAAGATGGTTTTGGCCTTCAAGAAGCATAGTCACTTTTCTATCAACCTTGAACCCTTCGCGTGCAAGTTCTTTCTCAATGTTTCCATACTTATCAAGAATTGCAGATGCCCCTAGAACTATTTGAAGTTCAACATTTGGGTGATCTCTTAGTGCTTTGAGGGTGAGAAGACTCCTTCCATAATGAGTTCTACTTGTGAGAACAACACAGACTTTTCTTTTTGTATTCATCATATCTTTTGCGCTTTTGTATAAAAGAATTAAACGTCTTTTCGGCCCTTAACATTGTACCATTGGACTGTTTCAGCAACAGCTCGCTGTGTGTTTTCTTTTCCAATTAATGAAAGTTCACGCTGCACATCTCCACTTATCTTCCCGCCAATCCGCAGCAGCAAAACTTTGCCCCTCCCGCCAAAGCTATGCTTGATATACGGCTTTGTGTAAAAGGAATCTCCTGGCAATATAACTTTTGAGAAAATTTGACCATCAAGTTCCCATTTCATGGTGATCGGACTATCACCAACGTTATATCCCCACTGATGTAAACCAACTTGTAAATCAAACTCAGTGTTATTCTCTTTGAGCAATGTTAATTCTAGAGAACGAGAGTTCGGTAAATGCTTTGTTCCAGCAAGTTGAACAATATTGTATGCTGGATTCTCTTTTGGATAATCCCAATGAGGCGCATCTTCAAACTTCTGCACGATAACTTTTGAACTTAATGATGTTGGTGCAAGGAGATCATGGATGTCAACTTGAAGTGCCTTAGCAAGAATTTTTAGCTCTTCTAGTGTAGGAAGACATAATCCATTCTCCCAATCTTGTAGTTGTTGAACACTAATTACGTTCTGAGTTCTTCGTGTAATTTCAACGTGGCTCAAGCTTGCATTTTGGCGTCTTCGTTTAATTAGGGAACCTGAGGCTTTCTCAATGGTTGAAAAATCCAATGCGACCTCTGAGGCAAGATCTGTTCCCATGGCGGAAAGTTCATGTTGGGCATCTCCGACAACGCTGTTTCCATAGGTTAACGCTAAGATAACTCCTTCTTCCCCTTTCTCATTTTTCCGTGTAGTGAATGTGTGCGGGACAAATGGGGTAATGTACATAGTATCGCCGGTGTTCATTACAGCAACTTTTTTCTCGCCATTTTCTCCCTTATAATAAAAGTTTACAGGGCCAATGAAATAGGTGAATTGATGCATGAAATGGCCATTGTTCCATTGCACATTTTCATTAGTTGGATCATTATTCTCAACCACACAAAGTTCTTTAATCCATTCTGGTCTAAAGGGTCCAACTTTGCTCATCGCAGTATCTCGATACTCATAATATGGTTTTCCTGCACGGTTCATTATTCTGCTTGTTTTAGAAGACTCTTCTGCTGTCATGAAACGTACTCCTTCTGGTGCATCATCCTGAATAATATAGAAATCTCTTTCATTAACAGGCCAAAATTTCACAGCTTCCTTGATTAGAACATTGGTAATGGGCCTTGTGCCTTCGATCACATCTTGAATATGTTCAAGACTAAAACCTAACTCGTTTGCAGCGTCTTTTGGTCTTCGTTTAAGATCGTTTAAAAGACCTCTAAAGTTCTGCCCACTTCTTTTTTGATTGTTCATCTTCAGAAAGATTTTCATAAAAAGAGTATTTAAAGATTATGCAATCCTCTATAGTGCTAGTTTGCTATTTGTCCCAGGTTGGTTTAAGATCTAGGTGAACGCAGGTATTACAATTGTTCTCAACACAATTTTCGGGGTTCTGATTATATTTAATTCCCCACTCTTTAGTCTTGTTAAGGATAAGTAAAAGGTCCTTTCCTTTTCTTGTTAAGGCATATATGTGGTTTTGAGGGGAATTTTCTACTATTTTCCGCTCAATTATTCTGTCTTGCTCGAGTTCCTGAAGGCGTTGTGAGAGCATCTTATTTGTGGCCCCATCTACCTTGCTTTTGAGCTTGTTGAACCCTAGCGATCCATTATGAAAAAGTTCTTGTAATATCAATACTGTCCACTTCTTTCCAAGAGCGTTATGCACGCTAATTACCTGACAAACCACAGGTATCCAAAAAGGTACCTGCTCTTTAAATATTTTCTCAAACAGAAGCATAAAAATGAGTTCTAAACTTCCAATTTTGGATGGGTCTAGCCCCCTTGAAGATGCTTGCGCTGATGGATGTTCTCCTGTACCAAGGGTTGAATCGAAGGTTCCGATGACAGACACTCTTGCTGCTCTTCTGGAACCAAAACTTCATGGGAAAGAAGCAATATTTACTGATACACTTTTGCCGCCAGCAGAAGGAGAGAGAGTATATGATCTTAGTGAAGGACAGATTGCAGATATCAGGGCTCGGCGGGGTGCTGTTGTAGACCTGCATCCTGGGATGGGTGGTGTAGCACCCGGGGCATTACGCGAGATGATTGATGCAGGAAGACCGCTCACTTCGTTAGATTTTATGGTTACCAAAGCGTGCAACTTTGAGTGTACATGGTGTTTTGCAGAGTCTGGACCTTCTGAAAGAGATTTTCTTCCGTATGGAGTGCTCCGAGAACTTACACGGGATGCTGCTGAAGTTGGTGTGGAACTCTTTATCTTAACGGGTGGGGAACCTTTAATGTATCGTGATCCAGCGCTTGGAAGGCAAGGTAAACGTGGGGCACATTTTTTCAGAGTAGTTGACATGATTCGAGATACATACAAAGGAACTGGAATCGATCCAAAAATACTCACTTTTGATGATGTAGCGCTCATAACTCCTGAGATTGCAAAAATGTTTGCAGAAAGAGGTGTTGGTCTGTGTACTAAGGGTGATACTTTGATAGCTGAACTGCAGGATTACAAAGTGAACCAAGTTGGCGCGTTTGCAAAAATGCAAGAAGGGTATGCAAATCTTGTAGCAGCAGGCTACGGAAGAGATCCTGCGCTTCGTTTAGTTGTAAATTCAGTATTAGACCATACAACTTTTGATGGTATGATGGATGTCCATGCATGGGTTATGGACCGTGGATTTGACCATTCTATTGTTCCGGTGCACTATTGTGGAAATGCCGGGGACGAAGACCAGGAAGCAGGAATTCATTCTGTTCATGTAAAAGTTCTCTACGATTTAATGACAAGGGTTGATAGAGAACATTTTGGAGTTGATTGGGAAGCGTTCTCTGCGTTTACGTATGATAAAACATGTAATCGAAACATGTCCGGTTTACACATTAGGGCAAATGGAGATATTACCGCATGCTCAGAGTCACCGGGAAGAGAAGAGACCACTGCATACACCTTTGGAAACGTGAATGATCCTGATTTTTCACTCGCAAAACTTGCGCGGAGTCCTGAGCTTGCAGCATATAGGGGACGTTTTGCCGAAGGAATTGGAACCTATGTATGCGCGCCAAATGTTTGTGATCTTAATGCAGAAGATCTCTGTCGCGGCGGTTGTGCTGTTCGCTCAGCATATTCAGCAGTTGATGTTGAAACAGGTCTTATTGTTGCAAATGATGATCCACATAATTATAGTCGAAGAAGAGAAGATCCACTCTGTCCTGCATGGACAGTTCTTGCTGAACGGCAAGGAGTTCTACTACCTGGGCTAACACGTTCAATTCATGAAAGATTAGTTGCAAAAACAACAGATCCTCGCATTACTGCTGAAGCGTTTCCTTTTGAAGGATAGTTCTTAACAAGTATAACTCTTGCATCAAGAAACACATAGTTTTTATGTTAGTATTTTTAAAAATCTTTATATTACATGAACGTTCATTAAAACTTATTCTATAGATTCAACTTTGATGAGTTTTTTCCGTATATACGCACTTAGCCGATCTATGGCAATAACTGTTGTCACCATAATTATGAGTATTGTTAACACTTCTTTACTCCTAAATAATCTCATGGAGGTAAGCAATTCCATACCTATGCCTCCTGCTCCAACTAAACCCAAAACTGTTGCAGCACGAAAATTATTCTCTAAATAATATAATAAATAATTTAAGAATAAGGGTTTTACTTGAGGTATAATCCCTCTGACAATCATTTGTATTTTATTTGCGCCGGTTGACATAATAGCTCTAATAATCTCTGTATCTACCGTTTCAATTGCTTCTGAGAAATATCTTCCAAGAGCTCCAGTTACGTGTGCTGCCAGTGCAAGGACGCCCGGGAAAGGTCCGAGGCCAACCATTGATACAAATATTAATCCCCAAACAATCTCATTTATCCCCCTACAGGTATCGAAAATGCTTCTAATACTGTGGTATATTATCTTGTTTGAATTAATATTTCTTGCCGCAAGGAATGACAGTGGTAAAGCAATAATTGCTCCAATTGTAGAACCAACAATTGCCATTTGTAATGTTTCAACTGTCTTGTATAAATATAACTGAATATTACTAAAATCTGGTGGAAACATTCGTACAATAAAGTCAATCATGGATGGAACACCTTTTGAAAAATTAACTAAACTGGTATCTGTGCCCTTAATAGCCCAAAAATATACTAATACAATAATTAATCCAATTATCAACCTCTTATGGTTTTTCTTGGGTTCTATTCTAAGTTTTCTTTTCATGATTAGAAACCTATTTTCCCAAGATCAAAACAATCTTTTGTTTTACCATAAATATCAACAATATCTTTTTCAGTTAAGTTCTCTGGCTCCCCATCAAATATAATAGACCCTTCTTTTATTCCAATTATTCTCGTAGCATATTTTTTTGCAAAATCCAAGAAATGTAAAGAAGTAATTAATGTTAAGTTTTTTGATTTGCAAATCTCTGTTAAAAGATCCATTATTTCTTTCATCAATTTAGGATCTAGGCTTGAAACAGGTTCATCAGCAAGTATAATCTCGGGCTCTTGACATAAAGCTCTGGCAATAGCAACTCTTTGTTTTTGACCCCCACTCAAATCTGCAACTCGTTTGTGGATGAATTTATTCAATCCTACTAATTCAATATTTTTGTGTGCAATTTCATAGTCTTTATTTGAAAATTTACCAAATATCGTACTAACTGCACCATTATGTCTGAGCCTACCATTTAGCACATTTGTAAGAACTGTCGATCTTTCAATAAGCCCAAAATTTTGAAAAATCATGGCAACTTTGCCCCTTATTCGTTCTACATCTTTATGTTTTGAGTTTAATATATCTTCTTCATTAATAATGATATTTCCTTCAGAAGGTTCTACTAATCTATTAATACATTTCAGAAGAGTAGATTTGCCAGAACCACTTGAACCAATTATCACAACACTCTCTCCAGGATCTACAGTTATATTTATGTTATTAAGAGATTTTTCATTTTGATTTGCATAGCTGTGTGATAATTCTTTAATTTTTAACATTTTGTTTTCTCTTTTATCTACGTATTTTACATATAAAAAATAAAAATTTTAAAAATGTTTATGTGGAAGCTGCCTCAGCACTGTCAACTTCCATCCCCAATATTCTGGCTGTATCGCGAATAACGTCATAATCACTATCCCTTACAACTTGATATCTTATTATTCCGCCCCATCCATCAACTTTATGAATCGTTTGTTGATCCATGTTCACCAGTGCATCTTGGATAGCTTGTTTTAAGTTTGCTGGGAGGTCTTTTCTAACTACAATGGGTGAACCAGGTATTGGCTCTGATTCATAGATAACAATATTTGCTTCAGGATCTATCTCTCCTGCTTCAATCATTCTATCATATACATTGTCACCTGTTGCACCTGCATCTACTTTCCCATTTGCAACAGCGTACATCACTGCATTATGATTTCCTGCATAATAACTGTTACTAAAGTCCTCCTCTGGATCAATATTGTTTTCAATTAGCATTTTTCTTGGGATTAAATTCCCTGATGTTGAGGCAGGGTCTACAAAAGCAAAACTTTTATCTTTTAAATCTTCGATAGTTTCTATTCCACTGTCTTTGTTAGTTACAATAATTGATTTATATGTTGCACTATCTGTGCTTGCCTTTACTCCATTTACTATTGCTTGAGCATCTGCAATGTTTGCAGCAATAATATACGAAAAAGGTCCAAACCAGGCCATATCTATGTGTTTTGCTCTCATGGCCTCTATTGCTGCAGTGTAGTCTGATGTGACTTGAATTTCAACTTCAATTCCTAAACTTTCAGATAAATATTCCTTTATTGGTTCATAATTTTGTAGCATTTCAGCAGCATCGTCTGCAGGGATCAGCCCCATCTTAATTTTTTTAATTTCTCCAAATCCAGAAGTATCTGTATCTTTTCCGACCTGAATTAGAGTTTGGTCTATTCCGCTTGCATTAGGTGTCTCTTTTGCACATCCGGCAACAAAAAGTAAAAGAAGTATTAGTACTACAACAATTTTATTTTTCATCATTCCACCTCGATACTATTTTCATAATCTTGGACTGTATCAAATCCGATCTCCTTTTTTGTATGTTTCCTTTCAATGACTTAAACTTTGTGTATGCTTCCATTGTTATAGCTTTAATCTTCACCATTAGGAATCAAAGTAAGAATTTGTTTAATTGGCATACAGTGGGCACCACTTGCCTCGTGGCATCTTTCGTTCTGTAAGATGGATTCAGCAGTTTTAACCATGGCAGGATACGCACTGCGCAGAAGATGGTTTGCATAGATTACAATGTTCACACCAGCTTTAATAAGCTCTTTTTCAGTAATAGTTGAGTATGAACTTGGGACGGCAATGAGCGGAACTTTTGTTTCAAACTGTTTAAATTCTTCACAGAACTCTAAGATTTCATTTGGTGATTCTACTTTACTATGAATCATAATAGCATCTGCACCAGCCTCAATATATGCTTTTGCTCGTCTAAGAGCATCCTCAAGACCTTGCTTGAGAATAAGACTTTCAATGCGTGCAATGATCATAAAATCATTGGAGAGTTGCGCTTTTTTCCCCTCAGAGATTTTACGAGAAAAGTTCTCAATAGTATCCTGTGTCTGTTTCACATCTGTTCCAAAAAGAGAGTTACGTTTAGGTCCAACTTTATCTTCAATGATTGCAGCTGAAACTCCTAAACTTTCAAGGGCCCGTACAGTAAACCTGAAATGTTCTACCAAGCCGCCAGTGTCGGCATCAACAATCATTGGTTTTGTTGTTACACTAAAAATCTCGCTTAACGTGTGTCCTGTTGCAGTAATATCGACATATTCAATATCTGGTTTTCCCTTTGAGGTTGAGTGGGTTAAGCTACTAAGCCACATCCCATCAAATGTCCTCGTTGAATCCTCAACTTGGACTGCTGTTTTTTCAACAATAAGGCCAGTTAAACCATTATGAGCTTCAAGAATTCGAACAATTCTTTTTGCATCCAAAAGTCTACGAAGCATGTTTCGCCTCATGTGTGGTGTGATCCCACGATTTTTAACTTTTGAGACCATTTGTGTTGTGGAAATGCCACGTGTATATGACGGTTCTATAACTTGTCCGCCCCATTCTTGCATAGTTTCAAGTACTCGTTTTCGCTTGTTTGCCTGCACACCTGTTTTCCAATCATCTCCATGTACAAAATAGTCTGGTTTTAATTCCTTGATTGCTTGAATATAATCATCGTCTTCTTGTGCATATACTCTACTCACACCTTTAATGTTCCGAATTACTTTTTTACGTTGTTCAAAGCTTAATACTGGAAGGCGTTTGTAGTTAGCAATTGCACTGTCAGTTAAAAGGCCAACAGTAACTTCGCCTAGTTTTTCTGCAATGTTAAGAATATTCATGTGACCATCATGCAGCAAGTCTGCTGCCATTGGAACGTATACAGTTTTCATCTTAGGTACCTCTTGGTTTGTGTGATTCGGCGCTGTGCCAAACATTTTTTGTTCATCCATTAACCATTTGCGCCAGTTTTCCCGTTTATAAACTTTCAGAAATTATGATCTTGACCTATTTTCAGATATGGAATTTAGAGAAGAAAAAACTACTTCCACAAACCAGGGTGCACATCTTTGTTATAGAGCTCAAGGTTTCGCCCATGTAATAAATCATCAACCATAGCAAGGTACCCTTCAATTCTCTCTCGTCCACCTCTTTCTGCAAGGGCAATTCCATGAGGAGTGGGTGTATCTCCTGCTTCTATTTTTGCATCATAGTTTCTTCTTTGAATGTCTCCTAGTCTGATTTCAAATGGTGTTTGAAGATCATCAAGATCAATTATGGTTTTACCACCCGATGTAACATCAAGACAATCTGCAAGAGTAAGCGTAATCAAACCTGCCTTCCCCTTTCCTTCTAGAAGATCAGCATATTCGAGCATGATTCTGTCATAATTATGCAAACCACCTTCTTCCTGCAATGCTTCTTGCCATGCAGCATACATCTCTGCTTGTGCAAAGCCTTCTCTATCTCTGATCATATTCAAAACATCAGGATATGCATTGTGTACAGCTGCATCTGCAAGATCAGGAACTCCCAAATGTCTTGCATGGTGAAGAAGAGGAAGTTCTTTTTCAAAACCCAGGAATTTCCCACCTCGTCTACAATAAACAGTACTGATATCATGCACAACTCCAGAAGTATACGCTGCTTGTGGTGTTGGAAGATCAAGTTCCGGGTGCAGTGCACTAAGAGCTGTTGTGAGTTGTCTGTTAATGGAACCAACATGAAAGAAATGAGTTAAACGTTGAAGCTTGCGTCCTATTTGTGATTCATCATGGAATACAAGATCTCTAACTTTTTTTCGAAGTGTCTTTGGTCCAATAGCAGAAGGATCATCTTGAATTTGCCCAAAAAGATCAATCACTCGTCTTGTAAGATCTGTTCCAGATGATCTAGCTTCATCCCAGTCTAAAATTGCTGGATCTACGACAAATGGGATAAGAAAATCAATGTTGCTTGCACGTGCCACGTTTTTTTGTTCCTTAAAAGTGGTTTAAAAGAGTTATGCAAAAATTTTCATCTTTTGACAACTTTTTTAACCAGCTTCCACTCTGTAATTCCAATCTCTTTGAGAAAAAAGAGGAGAAGAAAGTATAGGCCTCCTAAAAGAGCATATTCTAAAATTAACTGGAAGCCTGAGTTATGCCAATTCCACACGATGAAGAATATGCCTGCACATGCGGTAAAGATCCGCACAGTAGAAAGAAGCGATATAGTTGCTCCAAATTTTTTGTAAATATACAGATATGCAAGACTTACAGCAATAAAAGATGAGATAAGTAAGGAGAGGGCAGCACCAATAATTCCATAGAGTGGAACAAGAAAGAAGTTTGCCCCTACCAATATGATTAAGCCAACACCAACAAACATTAGCTGCTCTTTTGCTTTACCTGCACCAACAAGGATTGATGAAAGAGTTGTTAAAAATGCTAAAAAAATTGATGCGATAGCTAAAATACTCAAAGTAGAAGCAGCAGCAATATAAGTTGAAGGGTAGAGAAGAGTAAGGATTTCAGGTGCTGTAGCTGTAATGAGCACAACAATTGGAAGTAATAAAAGTAAGAGATAACGAAGGGATTCTTGAATATACTTTTTGGTTGCTGCAACGTTTTTTTTTGCAATACTTTTGGAAATGGATGGGAGAAGCACGAAGGGAAGAGCTCCAAATACCACTAGTGGCACATTTGCGATAGTGGAAGCTGCTGTAAAAAGGGCGGTTGCAATATTATCTTCAAGCATAGATTTGATAAAAAGTACATTCACATTTCGAAGAAGTGTTAGAATAAGTGAGGCTGCTGATATATAGAGAGAAAAGCTGAGCACTTTTGAGGATGTAAACACGTTTTTTTTTGGTTTTTCAACTTTTCTGAGTGGAAGGAACAATTTGGCAAGAAAAAGGCCTCCGACTATCCCACAAAGATATCCAGTAAGCACACCATACAAATTAAACCCCAGCAGAACAAATATAAGCGTGAACAAAACGCGAAGTAAGGGATATATAATCTTTACAATTGCTTGCTTACGGAATAGTCTAAGACCATTGAGAAATCCACTGCTATAGAGCGCGAGTAATGAGAGAGGTATTACTATAAATCCAAGGTATACTATGTATGGTGTAAGTGTGGGATCTTTTAGTAAGGAAGCAATTTGTTTTGCAAAGAGAATGTATGCTCCTGCAAAAAGGAAACTTAGAGCATACTGGAGTTTTCGTGAAGTGTAGAATACTTCTTCAAACCTGTATCTCCCCTCAGCTACAAATTTCGAGACTGCTCGTGGAAGTCCAGTATTCAAAAGTGCTCTGTTGATAAGATAAAGAGACATCAGAACACCAAAGAGACCATAGGTTGCTTCACCCACAAAGTGGGCAAGACCAATATGAATTCCATAGTTTGAGAGAATAAGCGAGAGTTGTGAAAAGATGAGGTATACAACACCTGCGCTTGCTGATTCCTTGCTTACGGTTATTTTCTTTTTAGCCATGTGCGTCTGATTTCTTGAGGTTAAGTACAGTTGCAGTCAGCTTTCGCACGAATTCTGCAGCAAAGAGTCCGGAGTAAATAAGAGCTGCCGCTTGCGCAAAATTAAAGAGCACTAAAAAGAAGAGTAAATTAAATGGTTGTCCTCTTCTGGTAAACTCAATGAAATATTTTTTCCAACCCTTTTGTGTTCGAAACGAGACTTTTTTTCGATAAATTGATACTAACTCTTTTTGTTTTTCCTCATTAAACCAAACCGGGTTAATTCGAATAAGCTTTTCAAACAACCAAAAGAGTACACCCAGAAGACTTAGCACTAAAAATGTTGCATTTGCATTCTGTGAGAAGTTCCCAAATGCAAGGCCAAGGAATATAAGGGGTGTTCCAAAAAAGATTGCAAGTTGTTCTAAGTATGGGCCAAGGTTACTATACTGTTCTTTCATGCGTGCAACGTTGCCATCAAGGTGGTCTCCAATGTAGGCAACAAAGTTGAAGAGAATAATAGCAATAAGGTTGAGCGAATAACTGCCGAATATAAATAATGCCGCGGCGATTAGTTGCACGAAAATCCACGAAATTGAGATAATGTTAGGTGTAATACGGGTGCGTGCAAGAGGCGCTGCAATGAAAAGGGACACTTCAAGCCAGAATTTTTGTGATACACTCCAACATTTTTTACGTCCCTTCGCACGAAGTTGCTTGTTGGTAAGATTTGAGAGATCTTTTCTGGTCTTTGAACTCATAGAAAATTCCTTGAGATGGACACCTTAAAAAGATTGTTAAAGATCGAATCTTAGAATTGGAAATAGATAAACTGTATGGACTCGCTTGGAGCAAGGAAGTACAAAAGTAAGATCATTCCTATAAGATACATTGTCCACTCAAAATATCCCTTTTGTGCAATGTGTGAAATTGTATCTTTTTTGAAGTACGTGATTGTATGAATAATAACAAAGATGCCCATAATTAATAGTGAAGTTTCATATGCTGATGCAACTTGTATGACCTGCGATGTAAATTCACTAAAATCAAGAATGAGGAATTTCTTTGCAGCATACCAAATAAAACGAGCATCATACAATCTAAAGAGCAGAAGAGAGAAAACAACTAAATATAAAGTCCAGGCAGTACGCAATACTCTGTGAAATTTGGGAACTTTAAGGAGTCCAATCTTTTTGTTGAACTTGTTTCTCCACTGACTACTTACCATAGAAATAACCAGAAATGTGCCATGAAGAGCGCCCCATGCAACAAAATTCCATCCAGCTCCATGCCAAAGGCCACTCACTAAATAGACGAAAAATACACTTGCATACAGTTTTTTGAGTGTGAAACGTTTTCCCATAATCGGAGTAAAAAGATAGTCCCTAAACCATGTTGAAAGGGAGATGTGCCATCTTTTCCAAAATTCAGCAATAGATTGTGAGAAGAACGGTTTATCAAAGTTTAAATTAAAATGAAAGCCCATTATGCGTGCAAGTCCGATTGCAATATCGGAGTATCCTGAAAAATCACAATATACTTGGATTGTAAAAGCGATTGCAGCAAGGATAATGGGAAGACTTCCAGGGATCGCTGTAGGATCAGCATAAAAAGAATTTACGAAAAGTGCAATATTATCTGCAATAACGATTTTTTTAACAAGGCCCCACATAACGAGGGTAAGTCCCTGCATGAAATTTTCCTTTGTTACAACAATTTTCTTACTAAGCTGTGGAAGGAAATCTGCTGCTCGTACAATTGGTCCTGCAACGAGTTGAGGGAAAAAGGAAACGTAGAGGGCAAAATTGAGGAAGGAAGAAGTTGGTTTAAGTTTGTTCATATAAATATCAAGAGTATAACTCATTGTTTGAAATGTGAAAAAGGAAATTCCAATTGGTAGAACAAGATGCAAGAGAGGAATTGAAGTTGAATATCCAAAAAATCCCGCAACACTATTTACTGTTGTTATAGCAAAATCAGTATACTTGAAAAATGCAAGAACACCAATATTCCCCACTAAACTTAACGTAAGAAACAGGTTACGTGTTCTTTTTTTTGTCGAGTTAGAAATAGATCTCCCACAGTAAAAATCTAAGACTGATGAGAAGAGTAACAACAGAAACAAGTATCCGCTAGAATATGCATAAAAAAAATAGCTTGCAGCAAGTAAGAAAAGATACTGCCATTTTTTATGTTGAACAATGAGTAAAAAGAGGAGAATAACAAGTCCAAAATAGAGAAAAGCAAGACTATTGAATAATATTATACTCACCTTCTACAATTTTTTTGGATAAATGTTCTGAACCAGCCCTGTTAAGGTGAGTTAGATCTGTAAAATGTTCTGGGAGAAAATCTTCTTGAGTGTTTATTAACGTAAAGTTGAGGACATCTGAGAGCTCTTCAAGATATTGCTGAAATGTTTCCTGCGATGAAGAGGGAACAGTTTGCCAAACTAAAGGGTGCGTTGGCATATGGATCACGACAACGTGGATTCCTTCTTTTTTCATCTCTGCAATGAGATAATGAAACGCTTCTCGTTCTCGTTTCTGAGATTTTTCAATTTCAAAAATTTGTGTGATGTTTGGATCTTCAAGTTTCGAGATTAATGTCTCAATAGGTTGTTGGTGAATAAAGAAATGTGGATTTTTAAAATTGTTGATTATGTTTGGGTATACTTCTTGCGAGAAGAACACTTGCTTAAAGAGTGATGTATAGAAAGGGAGAATGAATTTTCGCTTATAAAGAGACCTTTGAAAGATGTTCATTGTTAAGAGTTTTTTTTCTTGTTCGGTAACCTTTGTTAGAAGAAATGCATCATATGAGATTTTTTTGAACTGGCTCATAACCATAAATAGATCATCATTTTTATTCATAGATTCATCATAGAATGCAGCGGAAGTTCCAATAACAACTGTCTTTGGACTACTTGAGATAATCAACTCTTTTTGAAGAGCTAATTGGACCGGTACCAAGCCTGCTAATCCAAAGTTGAAACATTTTTCTTCAACTATTTGGTCTATTAAATTACAATCAATTCCATCTTGGATTTGACTATCTCCCAAAAATAAGAGGCTTTCGGCAGGAAGTGTATCATATTCGTGTAGTATGGTCTGAAACCTGGAACTTTCTGGCCCAAGACTATTAAAAGAACTTGCAAAGGAGACATATATGATGGTGCTTATAACTAATGCTATGATTGGTACTAGAAGATAGAACTTTTTCTCCCCCATGAGGTTTTAAGCAAGTTGAGTGTTTAAAAATATTTAGCTTTTGGGAGTAGTAAATAGCTACCTGGGAAGTTAACAAATTCACCGTTCCTAAATCTTTATATATCTACATACTTCGAAAATTTCAAGCAAATGTCTCCTTCAAAGAACACTCAAAAAAAGTTACGCAACTTAGGAATAAACTTTCTTGTTTTGTTTGTTGTCCTCTTACTTTGTCTAGCAGCAGGGGAAGCAGGAGTACGCGTATTTAAAAGTGATGAAGTGGCACCAGGACTTTGGCCAAAAGAAAATGCTCAATTTGTTCCTGAACTGAAGAAGAATGTTTATGTGAATTTGACGAACTTTACAAAATCCACCTCAGAATTTTCATACACAATTAATACAAACCATTTAGGTTTTCGTGACTTTCATAGCCTGCAAAAGGAAGAGGGAGTTTATAGAATTGCAATAATTGGGTCATCTTCAGTATTTGGCAACACGGTTGATCTTGAACAAACATATCCTAGTATTCTTGAATCTTCCATGGGAGGAGTTGAAGTTATAAATTTGGGCCTTGGGGGTAGTGGACTTGGTGAAATGAATTATATTCTCCAGGAGTATGCACCAAAATATAATCCTGATTTAATTGTTGTAGAAGTAGGACTCGGCAATTTGTATGCAACAAATCTATTTGATAAAAGAAGTAGTACCCAACAAAGAAAATCCTTTACTCTTTGGGTATACGAGAACTCCAAGTTTATAAATCACCTCTATTGGAAAGCAAAAACAACGCCACTTGGCCATACATTAATTACTACCTTAGGAATTAATAGGCATGGGAGGAATTCTAATGCTTTTGATCTTGCTCTCCTGCAGGGAAGAAACACACCTGCAATACAAGATAGTATCCATAGCACATACCAAAATCTTGCAGAGATGAAAAAATCAGCCCAAGCTCAAGATATCCCTCTTCTGGTACTTTTTCTTCCACCACCATACCAAATAAATCCTGAACGATTGGATGTGATCAGTGAGAGTTATAACTTGGATGAAGCAAATCTTAACCCAAGGATAGCTCAGGAAATCTATACGATTATTACACAACGTTTAGGACTTGATTTTTTTGATCCAACTCAAGATTTAATAGAGCACCCTCGAGCGACTCAAATGCATTGGAATTTTGATGGTCATTTTAATGCTGACGGGAATCAAGTTTATGCAGCTTTGTTGGGAGAATTAATAAAAGAAGAATATCTAATTGAATGAAACAATGGGCGATACAAAACCAGATGATCTATTTGCATACACTCTTGATCAACTCAAGCAGTCTCCTGTAACAAGGAGTATTCCTGATAAACTGCTTGATCCAAAATATGACAGAGAGCTTGGCGAGAAGATGTGTCAAACTATGTTTGCTCTTTGTAACCAAAGTTTGGAGAGGTACACGAAAGCAATCAAAGATTTTATTGAATATTCTATGGAGTTTTTGCGATTGCAAATTGAACTTGAAAAAACGGGGAAATATCTTTTTTCCTCTTATTCACAAGCCCAAGAAAAGGTATATGATAATCCTTTAGTTATGGAAACAAGGTATCTTAATGGTCTTCTTCTTTCACAGGCATTATGGATAAACCATCACAAGATGCTCCTTTTTTTTCTAAAGGAATTTTCAGCTCCTTTTTCTCCTAATGGCAAGATAATTGAGGTTCCAGTGGGCTCAGGAGTGTTTATTTCGGAGTTTATGAGATCTAATCCACAATGGGTTGCTGAAGGATATGATATTAGTGCAAGCTCTGTTACGTTTAGCAAAAAGGTCTTAGAGTATAATGGAATTAAGGCTATGATTCATAAAGAGAATATTTTTGATATTCCTAGTGAAGGCCAATATGATAAGGTAGTTTGTGGAGAATTACTTGAACATCTCGAAGATCCAAAAGCACTTCTCAAAAAGCTCAAAGGGCTTCTTAAAAAGGGCGGTACACTTTTCCTTACAACTGCAGTTTGGGCTGCTGCAATAGACCATATTTATCTTTTCAAATCAGCTCAAGAGGTACGGGACATGCTTGAAGAATTTTTTGATATTGAAAAAGAACTTGTTTTAAATGTATTTTCAGCAAAGAAACCCGAAGATAAAAAAACCCCAATAAATTATGCATGCATTCTCAAGCATAAGTCTCCCTAATTCTCCTCGTAGATTTCCCCCATGATGATTGCTGTTCCCTAAGACCATAATCTATTTATACTCCTGATGCAACCAGAAGAGGTTTATAAATGATCGACCTTATGCGTGGGGAAGTGGCCCTAGTAACTGGGGCAAGTCGGGGAATTGGACGAGCGATAGCTTTAGAGTTTGCAAAGCAAGGAGCTATGGTTATAGTAAATTATTTGAAGAATCATATTGAGGCACAAAGAACCGCAGAAGAGATCATACAAATTGGAGCAACAGTGCTTTTGGTTAAGGCAGATGTAAGTAATTCTTATGAAGTTGCTGAAATGTTTCGTACGATCAAAGAAAAATTTGGCAAAATAGATGTTCTTGTTAATAATGCGGGAATCTTAAAAGATAATCTTATTGTAAAAACAGAGGAGCAGGATTGGGATGCTATTTTGAATGTTAACTTAAAAGGAACATATAACTGTTTGCATGAAGCAACTAAACTTATGATGAGCAATCCAAATGGAGGCAGGATCATAAATGTTACTTCTTCGGTTGGGATTTATGGAAACGCGGGCCAAACCCCGTATTGTTCAAGTAAAGCAGGAGTAATAGGGCTTACAAAAGCTGCGGCAAAAGAGTTGGGAGAGGTGGGCATACGAGTAAATGCTCTAGCACCAGGATTGACTCAAACAGACATGCTAGATGCGTTAGATAAGGCTCGCGTGGAAAAACTTGTTAGTAGAACTTCACTACGAAGAATTGCAAAACCAGAAGAGATTGCAAAAGGTGCACTGTTCTTAGCAACTGCAATGTCAAGCTATGTTACAGGCCAGGTTCTCGTTATTGACGGGGGGATGGTCGTATAAAATGATCACAAAATAATCACGACAAGAGGTATACTAGAATGAAACCAATGTTATCAGATAAATCACTTAGTTTTCGGAGAACAATCTCTCCAATTAGGCAAATTATGGACTATGCAGATCCAGCGTACTTTAAAAAAATAGGGGTTGAAGCATCAGAAGTTATCTCATTTGCCGGGGGGTGGGTTAATCACAAAGCTCCATCATTATTACAAAAAGCATACCAAGAAATAGTTTCAAATGAGGCAAGTTTTCACATGTCCGGTGGTTATTCTGCAACGCTTGGAAGTCCTGAGTGCAAAAAGGCCATTATTCGGTATGAAAGCCATTTGTATGGCACCCTGGGGCTTGAGCCACAGCATATAGCAATTGGTGCGAGTTCAACTCAACTTACCTTTAACCTTATGCAAGTATTGTTAAACCCTGGTGATAAAGTGGCGCTTCTTGATCCAAGTTATTGTAATCTTCCTTCGCAGGTAACGACTGCTTTAGACGTTGAAGTTGTACGCTTTCCTGTTATTGATACTGAGCGATGGGAGTACGTTGCGGATCGACGATGCCAAGAGTTTTATGATTTTATTCTTCAGGAACGACCAAAAGTAGTGTTATTAGTCTCGCCTGATAATCCAACCTCACAAGTCTTGTCAGATGATTTTGTTGCATCAGCCCTCAGAGCAGTAAAGGAGGTTGGAAGTTTTCTCATTGTTGATTTTGCGTATAAGGATATGGTCTTTGATGAAAATCTTCCAGAATACTTTTCCTGGAAACCAGATGATCATTTCTTAACAATTCATTCAAACTCCAAGTGGAGCAGAAGTCTTGGAAGACGGTTAGGATGGATTGAGGCAAGTAGTGAAATTGTTCACGCATTAGAATCAATTCAAGGGTCATCCATTCTTTGTCCCGACAATCTTCATCAGATGGCTTTAACAAAGTATCTCAACGATGCAATAGAAAATAACACTTTAAGATCGTATACAAAACAAATTAGTGAACAATATAGGCGAGCAGGCGAACATACAGTTAAAGCAATCAAAGAATATATCGGTCTTCCAGCACTCACACCTAAAGGTGGTTTATATACTTGTATTAAAGTTGGTGATGATGGGGCAAAATTTGTTGAAGAAGTGCTTAAGGAATCTGCAGTTC
Source organism: uncultured Methanosarcinales archaeon (assembly GCA_964498285.1). Lineage (GTDB taxonomy): Archaea > Nanobdellota > Nanobdellia > Woesearchaeales > GW2011-AR9 > CAZCGN01. The sequence continues at coordinate 225,418 of CAZCGN010000001.1, read as the reverse complement.
TTTTTGTACCAGGTTGGGGTTTTGGTAGGACTCTATCAGGTGCAGTACGAGTGTCTTTTGGACCATTAGTCAATAATTTGGAAGTTATAGAACAAGGGATGAAGAAAGTCGGCGAATATTTGAGAAGAAAAAAAGAAACGCTTCCAAATACTTCCTCAATGGAGAGATCTTCAGAAGTTAACTACACAAATGATCTCTAAACAAGAAGGACTAATGCATATAAAAATATGAAAAAGATATTTATCACAAGAAGGTTGCCTAAGGTTGCAAGAGAGATTCTCTCTGCACATTTTCACGTGGACGAAAGTTATGATAATGCTCCTCTTTCTGTAGAAAAACTTAAAGAAGTTGTCTCCAGTTATGATGGCATTCTCTCTTCAGTTACTGAAAAGTTTACTCCCGAGATTCTTGATCTTAAAAACAACCTTCAAGTAATCTCAAATTTTGCAGTAGGTCTTGACAACATTGATTTGGAATATGCAAAAAAGAGAGGGATCTTTATTTATAACACGCCGAACGTTGTAACTAATAGCACTGCGGATATGACTTTTGCTCTTCTCTTGCAACTAATACGGCAAGTATCTTTGGCACAGGAATTTGTCAGGAGTGATAATTGGAAATCATGGGATCCAGAACTGTTCTTAGGAGAAGAGTTGAGTGGAAAGACTTTTGGGATAATTGGTTTTGGAAAAATAGGGAAAGCTGTCGCCCAGCGAGCTCGGGGGTTTGATCTTAATGTAATATATCACAACCGTTCAAAAGTAGATTCAGAAGATCCTCCTGTAAAACAAGTTGATCTGGACTACTTACTTGCGCATTCAGATTATATTTCTTTACACGTTCCTTTATCTGAAGAAACAAAAGGCTTGATTGATCAAATTGCATTTAATAAAATGGCGAGAAAACCTATCCTTCTTAACATGGCTCGTGGAGGAGTCGTAAACACTGATCATCTTTATGCTGCCTTAAAAAGTGGGCAAGTTCGTGGGGCATGTTTAGATGTTACAGATCCTGAGCCAATTTCTGGTAATCATCCTATTTGTAATCTTCCGAATTGTATTGTAATTCCTCACATTGGAACTGCAACAAAGGAATGCAGGCATAATATGGCACAACTTGCGGCACAAAATATTATAGGCCATTTTAATACAAACACAAAACAAAGTTCGGTTAACAGTTTAATTAGAGAAGGGCTTAAGGAAGTGTTTGAGCAAGTACTCAATCTTTCATTAGATGAAGAGAATATCTCAATGGAAAAATATCTTGAGTGGGACTCTTTAAAACATATTCAACTCCTCTCTGCAGTAGAAAAAAAGTTTGGTATCGAGATAAAGTTTCGAGATTCTCTAAAGATGACTACTCTACAAGATATAATGGATGTTGTAGAACAATACTTAGAAAAACCTGCCCTACAAGAAGCATCAATACTTGTGGAAGATGAGCAACTTTTTGATCACCAAAAGTTAGGAGAGCCATTTCCAATTGAGTATAACAATGTGTATGAACTATTTTCTGCAAAAGTGCAAGAAGATCCAGACAAAACCTTTGCCTTTTTCCCAGGAATGAATGAATCATTTTCATATCAAGAGTTTGATTACATGTTGCTAAAAGTTGCAAATTATCTTTTAGAGAAAAAGGTTTCCAAAGGTGAGCGAATAAACCTGATAATTCCAAACTCTCCTGAATTTGTTTTACTTTACTTTGCAGCTTTGCGCTTAGGCATAACTGTTGTTCCAATTAACCCAGCTCTTTCTGCGCCTGAAATGGCTTATATTATCACCCAATCAAGATCCAAGACAGTTTTCTATGATTCATCACTGAAAACCAAAATTGAGGAACTGAAAGGTCAAGTCTCATCAGAAGTCGAGATTTGTCCTGCAACAGAGATTCGCAATCTTAAAGAGAGGGATTTGGATGATTCTATCTTGGAGGTGAGATCCACTTTTCCAAAGGTAAACCTTACTGATGAAGCAGTTATTATTTATACTTCGGGTACCACTGGAAATCCTAAAGGAGCAGTGCTAACTCATCTTAACCTTCTTTCTGATGCCAAAGTGATCTCTGAGTGGTTTCATTTTACTAAAACCACAAGAACACTTTGTATTCTTCCGTTATTTCACAACAATGGGCAGGTGATAACTCTTCTCACACCTCTTTATTCAGGTGGGTCAACAGTAATTATCCAAGGAAAGGCAAGCTTACTTGCATTTTGGTCTGTTGTTGATAAGTACAATGTTAACTGGACAAGTGTTATGCCCTCAATTTTATCAATATTACTTAGTATGCCAATTGAGCGGAAAGACACATCAATGCGGGGGATAATCTGTGGGGGGCAAGTACTTACAAGAGAAGTGCAACGAAAATTTGAAGAAAGATTCAGTGTTCCAATTTTTGAAGGCTATGGTCTTACAGAAACAACATCGTTTGCTTGTTTTAACAATTATCCAAAAGAAAAGCGGAAAGAAGGATCAGTTGGAAGAGAATTTCCTATTAATAGAATTACTATACGTGATGAAAATGATTGTGAACTCCAACCTCATCAAGAAGGAGAGATTTGTATTCGCGGCTTGAATGTTGTGAACGAATATTTTGACCTTGAAGAGAAGAACAAACAGAATTTTAGAGATGGCTGGTTTCGTAGTGGAGATTTTGGATACAAAGATGAAGATGGTTATATCTACTTTAAGACACGTAAAGATTTCTTGATCATTAAGGGGGGAGAGAACATTTATCCAAGTGAGGTTGAGAATGTTTTGTTCAAACATAATAGTGTTTCTGAATGCGCAGTGATTGGGATTCCTCACCCTCTACTTGGAGAAGAAGTTTGCGCTTTTGTGAAGCTGCATGAAAATGGCTCTACAACAAAAGAAGAGTTAATAGATTTTTTGTCAGGAAAGCTTGCAGGATACAAGCAACCAAAAGAAATAATCATAATTAATACACTTGAAGATTTAGATAATATCCCCAAAGGGCCGACAAAAAAGATACTCTATCGAAAATTGCGAGCATATTATACAGACAAATATATAAAGTAAATAACTCCATTTGGCTAGAGGGAGCAAAAAATGATTGATGAGAAAGTTAAAGAAGTTGTGGCTCAAGCATTAGGTCTGGATCAAGCAAAAATCACTCTTGATTCTTCAATGCTTAATGTTGAAGGATGGGATTCTCTTGCCCACTTTAAGATCATTGCTGAACTTGAAAAATCTTTTCTCATTACGTTTAGAGAAGAAGAGATATTACGACTCAACAACGTTGAACAAATTATTACAATTCTTCAAAGTAAGCAGATAGTGTTGAAAAAGGAAACTCCTGAAGAGAAACTTCAGGAGATACTTCAAAAAAATCTTAATATCGATACAAAGGATCTTAAAGCAGGTCTGAACAGCGATTTGCTCACATCAAATGATTCATTTGCAGGTATGATGCTCTTTTCTGATTTAGAAAAAGCATTCAATGTTAGGTTTACAACACAGGAAGTTATGCAACTTAGAACATATGGCCAAATCAAAGAAGCTCTCAAAAAACATGGGGCTTTAGGTGAAAATACATAAAAGATGGATGCAAACTGTTTTAGTTATGAGGAAATTAAAATTGGTTCTGTGTTTGAGTTTACTCAGCTTCTTACAAAAGAGAGTATTGATGATTTTATTTCTTTGACGGGAAATAAGCAACCCCTTCATTGTGATGAAGCATTTGCCAAAAAGACCCAGTTTAACGGAATTATTGCACACGGATTGCATCTTTCAAGCTACTTTTCAACTCTTTTTGGAATGCTTTGCCCAGGTGAGAAATGTCTTTGTTTAACACAACAGCTAAATTTCAAAAAACCAGTCTATCCGAATTCTACCCTTTTAATACGGGGAAAAGTTAAAGATAAGATTGATAGTGTAAGAGTTATTATTATGGAAACAGAAATCATTTGTAATGGTGAAGTTGTTGTTGATGGAAATGCCAAAGTAACCGTTCTCGAAGATAAAACTATGGAATTGAAAAGTTAGTCACATTTCTCAAGCAAATGTTTAATTTTTTTTAAAAATTGAGCTGCTTGTTGGCAGTTTGCTACACGGAAATCAAAAGAGAGTGAGAGGTTAAATAGTTTTATTGGAATTGGTCTTTCTTTAATGAATTCAATAGAGTCATATTCTGAATTTATTGAAAGTAACGCGGACTGATCCTCAAATGTAGGGGTGTTCATTGTGTGGACTCCAAATGAAGACAGGTTCGATATAGAAAAAGTCCCTCCATTCATATCTTCCTCTGAGAGTTCTTTTCGAATATATTTTACTGCCAATTTTTTAACTTCACTTGCAACTTCAATAATAGATTTGTTTGCAACACTTTTTATGACAACTGTTTTTGGTCCGTGCCCAAGGTTAATGGCATAGCCTATGTTTACATCAGGATATGGCTCTCCTTTCTTAGCAAAGGATGAATTAAACTCAGGAAAATCTAGTAAAGCCTGACCAGCAGCATGGGTAATTATATCTCCAGGACTAATGTTCAGTTTTTCTTCTTCTCTAAACTTTTCAATTACCTTTTGGATATTACTACTTTTAATCTGAACTGTAATAGAACTGGTGGTACCTTGGGAATAATTATGTTTCTTGCTAATCGTCTCTTCCATTTTTATTTCATAATGACAAAGGCTATGGCGTTATCTTTTGTGTGCGAAATACTACAGGAAATGAAGGGTTCTTTAATCCCGTTAATAAAGACAGTGGGTTGTCCATCTTTTTCATTTATAATCTCTATTTGTTTAACACTAAGGGGTTTGCTGCTTGCTTTAATTACGGCTTCTTTGGCACAAAATTTTCCTGCAAAACTAATATACGGTTCTTTCTTCTTCTGACAGTACGCAATTTCACGAGGGGTAAAAACTAAGTTGATAAAATGTTCATCTTTATATGATTCTTTAAAACGTGCAATCTCTTCTATATCCACTCCTATGCCTTGGACCATTGAGTTCCCAAAACTTACAAAGAATTATAAATGTTCTCTGGATTTTGTAAGATCTAAGTACAAATCCCCAAAAGTCGATATTGAGTTGATGTTTTGTACATGAAGACCAAATTTGGCTTCGAGCATGGCTATGAACTGGTAGAATCTAATTGAGCTGTTATTTGGTAAATTTGTATCATCAAGCTGCATTTCATCTCTGATCTCAGACCTATCTATTTGCCAAAATTCCGCACAAAACTCTATGAAATCTACCTTATCCATGAATTAGACAACGGGAGATCTTCTTTAAAAAGCTATCTGTTTAAAAGAAAGATTTAAATAATTTTCACTTTCCTTTTCTCCCATGTCAGCAGCAGAAAACTCAAATCCCTCTTTTCTAAAAAAGGCCTGGAATTTTCTTAAGGTACGAAAAGCATGGTGGATAACTCCATTAGTGATATTACTCCTGTTATTTCTTCTCTCGTATATCGCAGGAGAAAGTGTTTCTGTTGCAAACCTTTATGCTCCAGTATAAACAAAGTCTACAATCTTATCTCTTAAGCATAACTTCCTCATTGTTAGTGTCTTCGCTTCTCTAGGAAATATCCAACTTGTTGAAGTACAAAGCTAAGGATCAAGAAGGAAAAAATGAGTGGCAATCTCCAATTAAACATATTCTGCAAAAAAATGTTTTTGGCAGACCACAATCGTAGCTTAATGAACCCACCTACTTTTCCTATTTTTTGTTTAAACTGATAGTTTGCCTTCCCCCTGCGTAGTTGCCACTTAATAAAGGAAGAGAGGGTTGTTCGGGCTTCATGAAATGCATATGCGCCACTTGCAAACTTGATTGGAATGTTAGCTTGCTCCATTCTAAAAGAAAGTTCAGCATCCTCAGCGCCGGATTTCATAGTTTCATCAAACTTGCCAACTTTCTTAAATAATTCTCTTCGTAAGGCACAATTTCCAACAGCAAGATGGTTTGTAAAACCTTTTCCAGAAACTTTCCACACCTTTGTAAAACCTAAAGAGCCACCTCCTGGAAAGCCCAGAGCAGAAATGCAGTCCCCCACAAGGTTTGATTTAGGTATTTTTGTTCCGCTTGTAACTGCAAGAATTGTTTCATCTTTTTGTAATGGCTCAATTAGAGATGAGAGCCAGGTGTGTTGGACCCAACAATCATCATCAATGAAAACAATAATGTCTCCTTGTGCATGTTCAATACCTTTATTCCTATTAAATGGGATGCCTTTATTTTTTGGAATTATAATGTATCTGACATCTACTGGGAGGGGAGGGAAGTTTTTGTGTGTATCTGATTCGTGCATAAAGAGAATTTCTGTCTCATACTGGTCTATCTGTTTTGCAAAGGAGTTAAGAAGGCGCAATAGTTTTTCTTTCCTAATTTTATCAAAAATAATTACAATAGAGACTTTTGGTTTTTTCATTGTCTTCCAATACCTACATACTCAAAACCTAATGACTTAAGTGTTGCTGGATCGTAAATATTTCTTCCATCAAACAGTACTCTCTTTCTCATTACACTTCCAATCTGGTTAAAATCAACGTTACGGAATTCGTCCCACTCTGTCACAAGTACAAGAGCTGAGCTTTCCTTTGCGCACTCTATTGGAGATGAACAGTATGTCACTTGTTTTCCAAAGATTTTTTCAACTTCATTATTAGCAACAGGATCGTGCACTCTAATATTTGCTCCTTTTTCGAGCAATTCTTTGATAAGAATAAGAGAGGCTGAGGATCTGATGTCACTTGTTTTTGGTTTGAATGAAAGACCTAAAAGAGAGATCGTTTTTCCAGTAAGATCTGGAAAACGCAAAGAAATTTTTCCCAGAAGTAGCCGTTTTTGCCTTTCGTTAAGTTCGTGCACTTCTTTAAGCAATTTTGCAGTGTATCCTTTAGTTTGTGCAACAGATGCTAATGCTTGGACATCTTTAGGAAAGCAACTTCCAGCGTAGCCAATACCTGCATTAAGGAATTTAGGGCTGATTCGGTAGTCCTTTCCAAGGGCTTGTGAAATCACTTTTATGTCTGCTCCAACAACATCACTTATGTTTGCAATTTCATTGATGAAACTGATCTTAGTTGAGAGAAACGCATTATTTGCATATTTTATCATCTCTGAAGTCTCCCAGCTCGTTTCAAGAATTTTCATGTAGGGTCTTTCTAATCCAAAATAGACCTTGTGAAGAATTTCATATGCGATTGCATCCTTTGCACCAACAACAATCTTGTCAGGATGTGTAAAATCATGTACGGCACTTCCTTCTTTAAGAAATTCTGGGTTTGAGACAACTCTCACTAAACTTTGATTATTGGTCAACAATATTTTTTCTTGACAACGTCTTGCAGTTCCAGGTGGAACAGTACTTTTGTTGATAAGAATAGTTGGAAGTGTGGCATTTTGTGCAACTGTCTCAACTACTGAGAAAATATACTGTAAATCAGCCGAACCATCTTCGTTAGCTGGGGTTCCTACACAATTAAAGATGACTTGTGCGAATTCCACTGCCTTTTTATTTTCTGTTGTGAACATAAGGCGGCCTGTTTTTTGTCCTCTTTCGACAAGATCTTTAAGGCCTGGTTCATAGAATGGAATTTTGTTCTCTTTAAGTAGAGTAACTTTCTGCTCGTCAACATCACAACAAAGAACTTGGTGACCAAGGTTTGCTAAACATGCTCCAGTCACAAGGCCAACATAACCTGTTCCAAAAAGACTAATTTTCATGAGATTTTATCGTAAAGTTTGGCTTAAAAAGATTGTGGAAGTGAGAAACAAGATGCAATTTTAGCTTAAAGATGTCAAAACACTTTTATAAATGTCTTAAATTGAGAAAGGGATGGGTTGTGATGAAGTAGATCTTGGTAGGTTAGCAGTAGCAGGAGATAGTTCAGCTTTAGATTCTCTTCTTCGTTCGTACCAACCATCGGCATATATGTTGGTCTTGAAATTATTGAGGGGGGATGAAGCAACTGCTGAGGATCTTTTACAAGAAGCATTACTGCGAATAACTAGAGGCATACATACGTATCATCCTGATAAGCCGTTTAAGGCTTGGGCAACGGTGGTTACTGTTAATGTTGTGAGAGATTATTGGTCTAGAAAGAAAAGAAGAGATCTGGTTGGAAGAAGAGTTAGTTTCGACGAGAATTGGGTAACTCCTAGTTATGATTCAGATCCAGTTTGGGCTAGACAAATTAGAGAAGGAATTGAAGAAGCGCTCGATACAATTTCGCCTGCGCACGCTCAGATAATTAGGCTTAGGCATTATGATGGTTTAACATACTCAGAAATCCAAGAGCATTTAGCAATTCCAAAAGGGACTGCTATGAATCGACTTTTTCGTGCAAGACAAAGATTACGAGATCGTTTAAGAGAACGAGGGATTAAACCAAAATGAGCTCAATTACTCTTCAGTGTACTCTATTTGGCCTTCAGGGACTCTTCGAACGGGCTTTTCATGCGTGAGTTCTTCAATTGTCTGTGCGACAAGTCCAGGAGTTCTTCCAATAAGGAAAAAACCTTTGCCAAGTTTGGGATCAGCTCCAAAATCACATAGGAGCGCAGCAATCATTCCATCGATATTTGCAAGAATTGCTCTTCCTTTTACTTTTACAAATGCTGCCTCAACTATGTCAAGATATTTACTAAAACGTGATTCAAATCCTAAACGTTTCATTTCTTCCTTAAGTGCAGCAACTCTCGGATCTCCTTTCTTATAGTGTTTATGACCAAATCCAAAAAGTGTTTTCTTGTGCGTGATCATCTCCTCAACAAGTTCTTGGACATTTTGCGATTTTTCCCACGCATAGAACTGTGACATTGCATTTTTAATAGCTCCACCATGGTAATCACCAATACTTAAAAGAGCGCCACCAACAGCAACATTAACCTCGTTCCCACCTGATGCTATGAACCTTGCGGTTTGAGAAGAAGTTGTACCCATGCCATGGTCAATCACGCAACTGAGCATCTTATCAAATAATGTTGCTTCAGCTTCAGATGGCTTTCTTCCTAGAACTAAAAAGAAAATATTGTATGAAAAGGAATTTTTTTGCACAAGCGTGGAAAGTTTTTCTCCTCTAATTGTATGTTCTTCTTGTAATTTTGAGATTCTTGTTTTATATTCCATTTTTAATTGCTATCTCTCTTCTTCAAGCGCTTTTCTCATAAGGTTACCTACTTCATGATGCACTTGAGCAATAATAACGCCTGCCTCTTTTAAAGTTTTTACTTTGTTTTCTCGTGTTCCCTTATTTCCTTCGATAATGGCGCCAGCGTGTCCCAACGAGACATTTTGAATCCCTAGGTTTTCAGCAAATGTTCCTGAAATGAATGCTACAATTGGTTTTGTAAATGGTTTGCCTTCCTTTTTACGTTGTATTAAGTATGCCGCAAGATCTTCTTCAGATGTTCCTCCAATCTCCCCAAAAATAGCAATGCCTTGCGTTTTGGAATCTTCTTCGAAGAGTGGAACAAGTTCCCTAAACGCTTCTCCCATAAGGACGTCACTCCCGCAACTTACAACAGTTGATTGACCGAGTCTCGCTTGACTAAGTACTAACGATGTTTCAGAAGACATTCCTCCACTACGAGAAATAACGCCAATTGTTCCTTTGCTAAATGCGATTTTTGATTTGCCTGAAGCAATTGGGCCGCACTTTGACTTTCCTACAGAATAAATGCCTGCCGAGGTGGGGCCAACTATTCTAATCCCTTGCTTTTTTGCAAGTGCAAAACATTCTGCCATATCATGAATGGGGATATTTTCGGTTACGACATTAATGAGTGGAATTGATGCGGTAATTGCTTCTTTAATTGCACCTTTTGCAAATCTTGGTGGCACAAGTATGACACTACATGTTGGTGTGTGACCAGAATCAAGTGCTTCTTGAATAGAGTTAAAGACAGGTACTCCTTCAACTTCTTGCCCACCTTTTTTTGGTGTGACGCCGCACACAACTTTTGATCCAGCTTTGAGCATCTCTGAGCACGCCCTAGCACCTTGTTTTCCAGTAATCCCTTGAATTAGGAAAGTAGTCCGTTCATCTATGAGTATGCTCATCACATCACACCTTTTTCTGTTTTATACTTGTTTGATAGTTCTACCATGATCTTTGCAGCTTTTGTAAGTGGGACTTTTTCATCAAAATAATGGATGTTTAATCCAAAATCTTGTCTGGCTTCTTCGAGCATTTTTTTTGCTTCATCATCATTCGGTCCAGCACGCCGAATAACAATAGGATATGTTGGCTTAACTACTTTCAAAATGTTTACAACGCCTTGCAAAGTTGCAGCAATATCAGTAAAATTAGCAATAACACCTCCAATTAAAAGGCCAGAAAGATTTTCTTTTTCTAGCACAATTTGTGTGAGCTTTTCAACCTTTTCCATTGGTGGGTTTCCACTATACTCTGTAAAGTTTGCTGGTTTACCCCCACATTCTACTAGTGCGTCCATAAGAGTCATAGAAGCGCCACCCCCACTTGTTAAGATCGCAATATCTCCATCAAGGTCAAGGTATGTTTTTCCTGCAACGCCTCTGTGATCATCCTTATCAATTTGATGTGCTCTTATTTCCCTGTCTGTTGCCTTACGGGTATCGGTTCGCTCAGGAAATTCAATCTCCCTTCGATATTTTGCATCATCGTCAAGCACAGCGACACAATCAACAGCAATGAGATCATTGCTTGGCGTGAGAACAAGTGGATTAACCTCAATCATCTTACAATCAAATCGTTTGAATGCTGTAAAGAGTTTTGTAAAAATATCTTGTAGCTGCTTTTTTGCATTTTCTTCAATTTCCAAACTCTGTGTTACAAGACCTGCTTGGGCAGGAGTAATTTCCTGAAGATAATCAATCTCAAGTGTAAGAATCTTTTCAGGAGACTCTTTACTTAGTGTTTCAATGTCAACTCCACCTTGTGTAGAGAAAACCAACACTGGCATGCGTTTTGTTGTATCAAAAAGAAGACCTAAATAGAATTCTTGTGCTATATCAACTTTCTGATCAAAGAGAATTTCAGCGATTTTCTCACCTAAAAATTTTGTTCCTAGAAAATTGCGTGCAAATTCTTGAGCATCTTTCGATGTTTCAATAACTTTTATGCCGCCAGCCTTTCCCCGCCCATTTGCAATGGTTTGAACTTTGGCAATTGTTGGCCCAGCGATTGTTGGCACTTCATCTTCTGCAGTAATGAGAATCCCTTTACTTGTCGGAATCCCAACTTCTTGGATAAGTTTCTTTGCTTCAAATTCTTTGAGTTTCATTTTTCATCCTTCCAAACAAACTCTTGTCTCGCTTCCTCAAGTGACGCTTGCCAACCAATATCAAACCATTTTTCTTCATAGGCAAAGCCATATAAACAATAATTTTCTAGAAGCCATACTAGAAAATATCCAATTTTGTCTGGCTTATTTCCTAAAGCAAGATATTTTTGCATCAGGTGAAAATGTTTTTTGGGCAAAAAATAAATCCCTAATGAAACGAGGGTCGATTTTGGGTTTTGCGGCTTTTCTTCGAACGAAATAATCTTGCCACTTGTATCCATAGTTGCAACACCTAGGTTTCGGGCAACTTCAAAGGATTTTGTATCGTATAATCCATTAGTGAATTCGTTGTTTTCTTTGAAAAATGTATGCAGCTTTTTGAGTGAAAAGTTGAAGAGGTTATCCCCTGAAATAAAAAGCATGTCTGTGGGCTCACTCATCTCTTTGAGCGCGAGATTAATGTCTCCAATTTGACCAAGTCTATCTTCGTTAGAGTTCGTATGGTCATTAATAAGTCTGATTGGTATTGAACAGTCAATTGTTTTAAGCCAACTATCAAAGTGTTTATAGAATCTTTCATTACTTACAATAAAAATCTCATCAATCTCATCAATTTGTTGAATCTTTGCAATGATATGATTTAATATGGGTTTTCCTTGCACATCCAGAAGAGCTTTTGGTCTATCTTTTGTTAAAGGATAGAGTCTTGTCGCGTAACCAGCACAAGGAATAATACATTTCACGTAACTTCACCTCAATAAGCTACTAGATACTTGAGGATACAGTTAAAAACCTTATGGAAAGTTAAGTAAGAAAAAAGGACAGCTTACCACTCTTCCCATACATAAGTATAGTACCAGGCAATACGGAAACGTGTTTAACTTCTGTGTTCGAAATGGGAACAGGTGAACCACATCCCTATGACCGTCCGGTATTGCAACTTTTTCACCCATTTATAAAGATTGCGATCAGTTTTTCATAATAGTTTAAAAACAAACAGTACTCCGATCTCTTGATGGATGCTCATGATATTCTACAAGAATTGGAACTTTCCGGAAAGCGTCGAAAACTTACAGTTTTTTTGCGCATAGACGGTCCCGGTTCAAGCTTAGATCTTAGACTTTGGCAGCAAACCTTTTCAAGTATATCTGGGAAATCGCCTACTCAAGAGGGTGAGGAGTGTGCTTTCTGGTCACGTAACCTCCCTCGAACAGTTGGAATTTGTATTGATGTAGGGATTGAAATTTTTGCTCAACCAATTGAGCGTGGGAAGTTGTGTGTGGAATCGGTAGATTATGGTTTTTGTTATACCTTTGATAAGGATCTTATTCCTCCTATTAAAGAAAACTGGTTACTAAGAATAATGAAAGTGTTTGATTTAGATGGCGTGAAGTTTACTATTCAAAATAAGCATCCAGCCCTCAAATCTGCGGGTCTTGGGGGAAGTGCAGCGGTAACAACTGGCGTGTGTCTTCTTGCTAATGAGCTAAGTGGGAGACCATTTTCTAAAACTCAACTAATTGGTATGGCCTCAATGATGGAACAAGATTTTGGAATAAGTCTTACAGGAACGCAAGAACAGAGTTGTGTCATGTATGGTGGCATAAGAGATTATATCTGGCATCCTTTTGGAATTCCTGGAGAAGAGAATTTTTATGGTTCATCGACTCGCATGGAATTACTTTCTCCTTCTGATTATGCTGAGCTCGAAAAAAGGATGGACGTATACTTTTGTATTCAGCGGCATAGTAGTGATGTTAACGTAAAATGGCGTGAAGAACTTCAACGTAAGGCAGGATTCCTTCTTCATAGCAAAAAACCAATTTTAGCATACAAGTATCGTGAAGCTATTCGAACTAAGAATTGGACAGCACTTTCTGAACCAATTGAAGAGTATAGAAAGATTCGTACACAATTATGTAATGATTATATGAGCTCTGCTGCGTGGAAAATCTACGAAGAATGTCAAAACTATAACGCAGTTTGTTTTCCTTTGGGCGGCGGCGGCGGATCAGTCATGGTGTATGCAGCGAACCCAGAAGATCTTATTGCTCTACGAAGTAGACTAACTCCTCACTTCAAATTAATTCCGTATAACGTTTCTTCGAAAGGACATGTTCTTGAAACGGTAGATCTGCCCATAAAAAATTAGTGGGGGATGAAATAAGGCAAAAGATGGGCGCAAAAAAAACAATAATATTCGATATGGATGGTGTTCTTGTTGATTCTGAACCATTTCATTGCAAAGCATGGATCCTAGCGTATAGTGAATTAGGAATAGAGATCGATGAGAAATATTACTACTCGCGGATTTGTGGCAAACATGGATCTCTTTCGACAGCATTAGTATTGCAGGATTTCAATGTACAGGCTGATTCGGATGCTCTGATTCGACGCAAAGCAAATCTAGTTGGTTCAATCGTTCAAGGGAAGGTATCAGCCATATCTGGATCCTGTAGATTAATTGAATTCTTGTATACTCAGAATTATACCTTGGGCCTTGCTTCTAGTTCTTCTTTTATGGGGGTAGATAGTATTCTCAGAACAATAGATCTAAAAAAATATTTTCAAATAATTCATGCCGGAGAAGCTATTAAGAACGGAAAGCCACATCCGGACATATATCTTAAAACAGCAAAGATGCTTGATGTTTCACCAGAAGAATGTGTTGTCATTGAAGATTCTAGTTCAGGTGTTCTTGCAGCAACACGCGCAGGAATGAAGGTCATAGGGATTTTGAATGGGAGAAATTCTACTAGTGATTTAGAATTTGCAGACAAGATAGTTCATGGTTTTGATGAAATCACTTTAGAACTTATAGAACAACTTTAGACTTTCTGAAAATGGTATCCCTCCTTTCTATCATCCAAACATTTATAACATTCTTTTTGCTCTTTTCATTCTATGATTGATGCAGAAACTCTTCAAAAAATACGAAAGGCAGGAAAAGTTGCAGCACAAGTTCGCAGGGAAGGTGCTGCAAAACTGAAAGTTCCTGGCGCTTCGTTTTTGTCAGTAATGGATTTTTGTGAGGAGAGAATTCAACAGTTAGGTGGGCAAGTTGCCTGGGCGCAAATGGCAGTGAACGATGCAGCGGCACATTTTTGTCCACAAGATGATGATACTGGCATGAGTCATGAAGGTGATGTTATTAAAATTGATATTGGCGTTCATCTTGACGGATGGATTGCTGATAATGCTCAGACAGTAGAAGTTGGGAAATCAACTGAATATTCTGATTTGATCAAAGCATCCAAAAATGCTTTACGCTCCGCAATTAAGCTTGTGAAGCCGGGGTGCCAGCTTTGGGAATTAGGAGAAGCGCAGTTAAGCGAAGCAGAAGCGTTAGGGTTTACAACAATTAAGAATCTTTCAGGCCATACTATAGATCAATACAAGGTACATGGTGGTGTTTCTATTCCTACATTTAATAGTAAAGATAAAACTGAACTGCAAGCAGGATGGCAAATTGCAATCGAGCCGTTCATAACATCGGGTCATGGGCTTGTCAAAGAAAAACAGCCAGCAACCATCTTTATGCAGAGTGCAGATAGGGGAGTTCGCACGCCCCACGCAAAAAAAATATTGGAATATGTTAAAAGCTTGAATGGATTGCCCTTTACGACACGTTGGCTTACGCGCAAGTTTGGTTCGGGGACCGCAAAATTAGGATTGCGTGAGTTGTTACGCTCAAAAATAATCACTTCTTACCCTCCTCTTGTTGATGTTTCAAGTAAGCGTATTGCCCAATTTGAGCATTCAATGGTTGTCGGAGATAAGACTGAAGTGTATACTCGTCACGAAGATGATAGTTGGTAAGGCTATTTCTTGTTTGAAAATGATGTATTTTTAGGCGTTAAGTATACGTAAATCTTTATATACTCTAATTCTTTAGTTTGGTTAGCATGAAACGTATTGTAAGAGGTGTGTGGCTAGTTGGTATTCTCCTTTCCTTTCCTCTAGTCCATGGTGCCACTTTGACTCAGACTTTACAGAATGTTTGGAGTAGGATTTTATATGTTGCTGGTTTGAGTTATTTGGGTGTTGGTACTAGTTCTTTGGACGCATTCACTCGCCTTTTGGTTTGGCTTTTAGTGTTCGCTATTTTGTTTGGTGTATCTCGCTTGCTTAGTAACATTTTTTCTCGTAACCAGCGTTTGATCATAACTGGTATAATAGCTACCATTTCTGCAATTTTCTTGCCAGTTCCTGTGTTGCTAGCTGCAGGTGCTGGTTTTGCAACTGTTGTTGGTTTAGCTCTTGTTGCTCTTCCTTTGGTTGGTTTGGTCTTTTTATTGAATGCTATGGGGACAAGTTGCCCCATGTATGCTTTGAAATCTTTGATCGCTTTGATTTTTTTATGGGTCGTTGCTGCCATGCAGTTTCATTTAACGCAGTTGGTCAATCCTGGCGCTGTCTTTTCTGCAGTTGATGATTTTATTGAGTGGCAGGTTTTGATTGCCACTTTGTTACTCATTTACTATTTGATTCGTTTGCTCACTTGTGGTGGCAGCTCAGATGGGTTAGATCCTGCTGCAATTGCAGACTTAGTAGAGAGATTCAGGCAAGATAGAAGAAAAAACCCGAATCCTCCAGGCCCTCTACCACCAAGGCCCAATCCTCCACCGCCAGGTCCCGATCCACCTGTCCCCCCTAATCCACCGGTTCCACCAGTACCTCCAAACCCCCCTGTACCTCCTAATCCGCCAGTGCCACCCAATCCTCCTGTTCCCCCTAACCCCCCAGTACCTCCTAATCCACCAGTTCCACCTCCAAATGATGAGCAATTAAATGAAATTCTTGAAGCGATCGCAGCATTAGCACTACGTTTTGAAGATTTAGAAGGTGAGTTTACCAGTCGGATCGGACCACTTGCAGGACAGCTTAATGACATTGAAGCAAAAGTTGACCGTAATAATGAAACAACCCTGGAGAATAGAAGAGAAATAATTCTTAACAGAGATGAAATCAGAGAAGTTCGAAGAGTAGCTGTCGAGCTTGCAGAAGAAACACGTAGAAGAATTAGAAGAAGGTTTGATCAAGGTTTTAATCTTCTTATTGAAAGACTTGAGGGTGCAGAAAGGGATATCAAAAAGGAAATACGAGAAGCTGAACAAAGACTTGCTGAGGAGGCAAGAAGATCTAGTTTGGATGTTAAAACGCATGTCAGTTCCGAGATTGAAGCTCAGACAAGAGCACTTCGGGCTGAAGCTGAAGCTCAAACAAGGAAAATCTTAGCAGAACTAGAGGCGGAAGCGAGAAGAATAGATGAAATAAGAAGGTATGTTAATGAAGGCTTTGCAGCGACTCATGGGACACTAAAAGATCTGAAGACGAGTGTGGACGTTCTCAAGTTAGAGTGCGCAAAAGAAATTTCAGTTCAAGACTTACGGATGCGATTAGAACTCTTAATGGATTTAGTTCGCGAACTTAAAAGAGAAGAAGAAAGAACTATCATAATTAACCCTCCTGCAATACATCTCTTTGAGAATCTTGAGAAGATTGAAATTATGTTAGCTAATATAGCTCAATTGGAAGCAAAAGCTAAGGCCAAAGCAGAAGGTGGCGGTGGTCCCGGGCCTCAACCGGATCCGCCTGTTCCGCCACCAGACCCTCCAGTCCCCCCTAATCCACCTGGGCGAAAAATTGATTATAATGTAGATGTTGGATTCGATAAAACCGATGTGTATCTTAATGATGTTGTGACAGTTAGGGTTTCTTTCCGGTATGAAACACCAAACCCACCATACAAAGTAATCGCGTATTATGTTAAGCCGAATGGGGAACAAGTATTTGCTAACCCAAAGCAAAAGAGAAGCACTTCTCAAAGTACAGGAAGGATAACCTTAAAGGGGTTTAAACTAAAAATGGAAGACTTGCCTAAGGGTTGGGTTGCAGTTCATGCTCAAGTACAAGACAAAGATGGAAGGCCGAAACGAGGAGAACAAGCTGTCAAAATTCTTTAACTCTTCTTCAACCTTGGCAGAACAACATATGCAAACACAGCACCGAAAATAATAACGCCCCAAAAAATAGTTTGATTAATCTTTCGTAACGCAAACAGTACCAAATTAAGAAGTACAATAATCATTACAAGGCTTCCTAAAATCTTAACAGCTTTCTCGTTCATTTTCCCAGTTTCTTAATTACTTGCGCGCAACTTAGCAATTCTTCGTTTCCATCAAGCATGTTACGCAGAAGAACTTTCTTTTTACTCAGTTCTTTTTCGCCAATGATTGCAACATATTCAATTCCTAAACTACTTGCATACTCCAAGTTCTTAGAAACACCTTTCTTGCCCATAGCAAAACTAGTTGGAATTTTTCCTTCACGTAACTCTTGTGCAATTTTTAATGACTCAACCGTTGTGTTGATTGGAATAACATACACTTTTGCAGGAGTCTTGGCTTGCTTCTTCTCTTGGATTTTTATAGCATCCATAATGGGTGCTACGCCAAACGATATACCTACGGCAGGAATGGTTCTTCCTCCACCTACAAAATCTCCAACCATTTTATCGTATCTCCCGCCCCCTGCAAGAGATGATGAAATTGGCTTTTTGCTTTTGAAAAATACTTCAAACGCTGTTCCAGTATAATATGCAAGACCACGTGCTAAAGATACATCAAACTGTGCCTTTTTAATACCCATATTCTTAAGGTATCCAAACAGTTCTTCAAGTTCCTTAAGACCTTCAATACCTTCCGGATCAGTCACCTTCTTTGTGAGCTCTTTAAGAGTTATGCCTTCTTTTACGAGCGTAAATACCTGATCAACCTGTTTTTGTGTGTACCCTTTCTCTTTGAGCTCTTGTGTAACACCTTTTTTGCCAATCTTATCGAGCTTATCAATAGAGATAATTGCTTCTTCTTTTTTATCGATCGAGCATTGTTCTAGAATACCGCTGAGAAGTTTTCGATTATTTACTTTGATGATAATATTAAATTTGAGTTTATCAAATACTGATTGTGTCATAGCAAGAATTTCAGCATCAGCAAGCATACTGGAGGTTCCTACCGTATCAATATCCATCTGTGTAAATTCTCTGTATCTTCCAAGCTTGATTGGTCCATCCCGAAACACTCTTCCAACTTCATAGCGTTTGAACGGCATTTTCATTGTGGGATTCTGCGCAACGAACGCTGCAAGTGGTACTGTTAAATCAAACCTCAGTGCAAGCTTGCGCTTTCCTTGGTCACTTAGTTTGAATATCTCTTTGAGTGCATCACTTTCTTCCCCTGCAGCAAATTTTGCAGAAAGGGTTGCGTAGCGTTGCAGAAGAGCACTTTCTAGTGGAGCAAAACCATAGAGTTCGAAGACTTCTTGTAGGGTCGCAACGACTCGGTTTTTGAGTATTTTAGTTTGTGGAGTGATATCTCGTACACCTTTTGCTGATTGTACTTTTAATTTCTGTGCCATTTTTGTTAGTTTCTCCTAAGCTTTTTTTGTTTATATATCTTGTTGTTATGTTTTTACTGAAGAACTAACTATGCAGTAAAATACGTAAGAAATAAATGGGGCGACCGGGGGGAGTTGAACCCCCGTCACGAGATCCACAGTCTCGTATACTAACCGTTGTACGACGGTCGCCAAGATAGCACCTTCTACAGCTAGGTGTTTTAAAAAGGTTTTGGAAATCCCTAAAATTTCTAAGACCTTCCAAAAATTTCATTTTTGAAACTGCAGAAAGAACCTGGTTTTGAGAAGTGCTCAAGCTAGTAAGAAGTCGGTCTTCGATGATGAATACAATCATCTCCGTTTACTCTACTAGCTTGTGACATAGGTATCTGAAACCACGAATTCTATAAAAATCTTTTGATGAAAAGAAACAAATCTCTCTATTGCATCATTGAGCCTGGCGGAGGCATCTGAGGATTTGTTTGTGTGTGTTGCGCACTTACAATCACATCATCAATTCTAAGCAAAAGTTGCGCTACTTGTGCAGCATTTTCAAGTGCTTGTGTTTTGATAGTTAGTGGTTCAATAACCCCTTTATCCCATGCATTCATAATGGATCCAGTAAAGACATCGATTCCTGGCCACTCTAAGTGTGAAGCCTTAAGTGAGGTTAATACATTTATAGGATCGATCCCGGCGTTTTCTGCAAGTGTTCTTGGAATAACTTCAAGCGCCTGTGAAAAGGCCTTAACTGCAAGTTGTTCTCTTCCATGCAATTTTTGTGCATAGTTTTGCAGTTCTTTTGCAAGCAAGATTTCTGTTGCGCCAGCTCCTGCAACAACCTTGCCGCACCGAAGTGTTGCTGCAACATCACCAATTGCATCTTCACAAGACCGGGTAATTTCTGAAGTGATATGCTCGGTTGGCCCACATACAAGTAACGTAATTGCTTTGGGATTAGGACACTCTTCGATATAGAGCATACTCTCATCTTTATGTTTTCGTTCTTCAACTAGTCCAGCTGAGCCCAAATGTTGCGCGCTCAAATCTTTATATGAATTAAGGATTGTAGCGCCAGTTGCTTTGCTAAGTTTTTCCATATCACTTTTCCGTACTCTGCGCACCGCAAGAATCCCGGAACTTGCTAAAAAATGTTGCGCGATCTCATCAATCCCTTTCTGTGAAATTACAACAGTTGCACCACTTTGCTTGATGTGTTCCACCATGGATCGAAGCATTCGCTCTTCTTGTTCAAGAAAAGAGGTGAGTTGATCCGGGCTTGTGATTTGAATTTTTGCATCAATTTCTGTGTTGCGGATTTCAAGTGGCGTGTTAAGAAGTGCAATCTGAGGATTTTTCAAGATTGTTGGCATTTGTGGGTGTACTCTTTCCTTGTCAAGAACAATTCCTCGTACCAGTTTGCTTTTTGTTACGGATTCTTGTTCGCAACTTTCAAGTTTAAGATTTTCTAGTTCGACAGAGTATGTGTCGCCCTCTTTTCGCACAGCAATTGTTGTGACTGCTTTTGTTACGAGCTCTGCTAAAAACTCTTTATGGGTCTCAGCACCTTTTCCAGTCATTGCGGTGAGCGCAATTTGCTTGAGAAGAGAAGTATTTGTAATTGAGATGTCTCTTGCCATCATGTTTAAATTGTGGCGTGCCTCGCGTGCAGCAAGATGGTACCCTTTTGCAATCATTGTTGGATGAATGTTTAGATCCAGAAGGCTTTCAGCTTGTTTGAGGAGTTCTCCTGAAAGAATCACTGCTGAAGTTGTGCCATCTCCCACATTTTGTTCTTGGTTTTTTGCAACATCAACAAGCATTTTTGCAGCAGGATGTTCAATGTTCATTTCTCTAAGAATTGTAACTCCGTCATTTGTGATGATGGTCTCACCAGAACTTGTTACAATCATCTTATCCATGCCTTTTGGACCGAGCGTTGTGCGCACAGCTTGTGCTGTAGCATATGCTGCTGCAATATTATTTTGCTGCGCTGATTTACCTGTACTTTGTTTTGTCTCTTCAGGCAAGATAAATATCGGCTGCATTGGGTTTGTCATACATACATTTGGCTCATTTTGCGTATATAAACATATCTGGGGTAGAGTGATTAGGTAAATTCTCAGATATCTCTCCTAGATCTCGCCCCTCCAATACTCTTATCCCACTACAATAATATTTATAATCGAATTTTGAATAATTTATTCTTAGATGGCACGTATCGTTTTCTTAGGAACAGCAGGTAGTTCAACCGTTGTAAGCCGTGGACTTCGAGCATCAGGCGGAATTATTATTCAAGTTGAAGATTTGCAGTTCCATCTTGATCCTGGGCCTGGCGCGCTTAGTCAAGCAGTAAAGTATGGAGTGAATTTGAGGCATAATACTGCAGTGTTAGTTTCCCACAAGCATCTAAATCACTGTAATGATCTAAACATGGTAATTGAAGCTATGAGTTATTCTGGCCTTGAGAGCCGTGGGGTTCTGATCGCACCTAAATCGGTCGTACACTCACAAGGAGATGAGCACCCGTTCCTCACGCGGTATCATCAAAAGTTTCTTGAAAAGATGCTTGTTCTGGAGAAAAACCAGAAAGTTGGGGTTGAATTAGTAGAAATTCATACGCTTGCTGCGAAACATACCGACCCAACTGCACTTGGATTTAAACTCTTTTGTCCAAAATTTGTCGTAGGGTATACTGGAGATACAGCATATTCTGATGAACTTTGTGAACAACTCTCAGGAACGGATATATTAATTCTTAATGTTCCATATTCTGCAAAAAATGGTAAGGATCTTAATTTGGATTCAGACTCAGCGCTTCAAATTATTTCTAAAGTTCGACCAAAAGTTGCAATTCTTACACATTTTGGAATGGACATGCTCAGGGCCGATCCTATAAACGAAGCACGAATGATTCAGCGTGTAACGGGCGTTCAGACCATTGCAGCAAAAGATGGATTAGTCCTTGCACCGGAAGGATATAACATAACTCATTCTCCAATTCGAGGATATGATTAGTTCTGTTTTGTTCTTTTACCTAAAGAATGTTTTTTGAAAAGAGATTTGAATGTATTTTTCTTGTTTACAGTTTGAAGAACTTGTTCAAATTTTTCAAGCAAATCTTGGTTACGTTCTTTGATAGCCTTACTATTTCCTTCAAGAAAATCATTTTGCGATGTTGCAATATACACTTTTGTATCTTTTTCCAGTGATGTATTCACTGCAAGCAAATTATGTCCATCGATTGCAACGAGCTGTTTTGTTACAGGATCTTCGCGCACAATTGGAGGTGGTGGAAGTTTATCAAGTGTGTTATCTCTGTAGCAGGTTAGAATAAATAATATCGTATCATTCTTCAGAAAATCTTGTGTGGGAACAACTCTGTTTGGTCCAACACTGATAAAAACGCCCATAATTCAGGTTGAAGTGAGGTAGATTTTAAAATTATTCTGTTTCTTACTTACAAAAGACCAATTACCCATACAAACCCGAATCCAATGAGGCATGCAGCAGAAAGATATGGCATTGCAGGATAAAATCTATCTTTTTTTCCGAAGTAGAAAAGGCCAGCAAGGCCTGCGGTAGAAAAAAGCGGAATAATTAATGCAGGCATCATTCCGTATGTTTTGAGTATTACGCCTGCAAACAGAAGCGGGAACCCAATATCACCACCACCGAGGATTGCCATGCGACCAAGATTTTTTGTTCTCTTTGTTTTCTTTGTAGTTTTTTTGTTACTTTTCTTCTTCTTCTTCTTCTTCTTCTTCTTTTTTGCGCCAACCAATTCTTGATTTTTACTAAAGCCTTTGAGTGTGTATGGGATCATAAGGCCAGCAAACACTTTTGCTTTTGCTTGCGCTTTTGCAAGCTTGATCATATGTTTAGATTTCCACACAGCATACATGTCATATATTGAAATAAGGAGAAGTAAAATGAGGATGGAAGTAAGGTTAAGAACAGGTACAAATATTGCAGCAAGACCAGCGTAGATAAAAATTTCAGTTAGGTTATGGATGATTGGATTCGGTTTGAATAATTTCCATGCTGCAAGGAGAAACGCAAGGACTATTGCAAGAATAGTGTTCAAAAATGCACCTAACGTAACAATTGTTGTAATGACAACAGCCAAAAAGAACCACGCTTTCCATACTCGAAATGCTTTGAATTTGATTAACAGTAGCAATATGCCAGTTCCTATTAGAATTGCTAAGATAATAGAGATATACGATGTCCTCTCATTTAGATCAGGCCTTTCACCAATTGGAAGATCTGAGAACACAACTTCTCCTTGCTCTTGTGTTTGCTGTGTGTCGATGTACTCATTAGTTACTGCAAGTCCAGCATACTGTGCAATAACAAAAATAATGAGAAGTATAAGCGTTACAGTTGTTGTATGTTTCATCTATTTTGGTTTTGCATGTAACACTTTTTTGATCTGGCTTTTCGTTGGTTCTTTTCCCAAGTATGCTTCAATAATAATAGCAATCAGTGAGAGAATCATAGGTCCAATAATTACTCCAAAAGGACCGAATACAAACAGTCCGCCAAAAATACCTAATAAAATAATGACTGGATGAATTTTAGCTTTACCACTCACAACTTTTGGTCTAACAAGGTTATCTAAACTGCTTACAATAAGCGCGCCATATATCAAAAGCGCAATCCCTTTCACAACAATGAACGTACTATCTTGTGAGAGTCCGTTTACGATAAGAATGATTCCGGCAGGCCCCCATACTACGCCCGTTCCTACAAATGGGAACAGAGCTAAAAACGCCATGATTACTCCCCAAAATACAGGGGATGGAAGACCAACAAGAAAAAATCCGAGCCCGCCTAAGACACCCTGCATAAGTGCAACAAGCAAATAGCCATAGACAATTCCATGCGTCACTTCTTTAAGGCGGCTTATAATTATTGCATACGTTTTTTTCTGTACACTTAGATAATATCCAACTCTGTGGATCAGATTTTCTCCATCACGCAAGAGATAGTACAGGACGAATAAAAAGATGAACAAGTTTAGGATAAGTGTAGGAATACTAAAAATAAGAGTCGATCCTTTTTGAATGAAGTATTGTGTGATGCTGTTTGAGGCCGAAGTGATATATGAAGTGATCTCTGGGCCTTGCAAAAATTCAGTGAGAGAATTACAGATTGGCGAAGCACATTCCTGAAAGATTCCTGTCGCGAGACGTTGTTTAATTATAATGTAGATGAAGTATGATTGGCGCACAATAATATTGGCAAAGTATCCTGCAGGAAGCACAATGATAACAAAGACACTTACCGTAAGAGCAAGAGAGCTAATGGTTTTACTCTTAATTCTTGTAAGCAATTTTTTGTAAATTGGATAGAGGGTGTATGCTAAAAGTCCTGCTAGGAACAGTGGAAGAAAAAATGGTTTGAGTATAAAGTACGCCGCAACAACCAAGATCAAGAAAAAGATGAGCGGTGTGTATAGGTGAAAATAACTTTTTTCGCTTTCCATTTTAGTAAGGTTTAGTTGAAGATATCTATTGCATAGCATACTCTGGATAGTATATAAACCTTTTCGAATAGATTTTGGTAATGAGAAAGGTTTATATATCTACTTTTGGTTCTCGTAGGGTATAGAGGTGTACTATTGAGAGCTAGAAGATTTTTACAGTTTGGGTTTTTAACAACACTTTTCACACTCTTCTCCCAAGTAGTATTGGCATCTCATCCAAAACCAACAAGTGGTACACTTATTTGGTATCATTTTCAACACATAATCACGCTTGATTTTATGAGGCATATTGGGATCAATACTTCAGCAGATCCTTTGGAAGGTCTTGTTAGGTTCCTTGTGTTCGTTGTTCTTTTTACGTTACTTTACAGAGCTGCCCAATTTATTAAGGCAGGAAATAACGCTGCAATGGTGATTGCGTTTGCAATTGCTGCTATGACAACGATTTTTATTCCATCTACCGTTTTAATAGCAGCAGCAACAAGTTATGCGCTTGTCACAGGAGTTGTACTCTTAGGGCTTCCGATCGGTTTATGTGTCTTTTTGTACATGGCAATGAAAGGACAACCACTTTTACGTGTTGGTCTT
The DNA here is from genome assembly GCA_964498285.1 of uncultured Methanosarcinales archaeon. Taxonomy (GTDB): domain Archaea; phylum Nanobdellota; class Nanobdellia; order Woesearchaeales; family GW2011-AR9; genus CAZCGN01. The sequence goes on along the minus strand of CAZCGN010000001.1, from coordinate 200,711 downwards.
ATGGCGCTTCTTATTTGGATGATGCATCAAATGAAAGCTCATCTAGTGGGATTAGTTTCGCCAGGAACACCTGCGGTTTTGAAGATGGTTCCTTTTTTCGGTGGTTTTTCCATAACACCAGGGACACCTGGAGGCTTGTTTGCAGCGTCACCCTTGGCTGCAGCTTTTGCACCACTCAGTGGTCTTTTAGACATTGCAATTGTGATTGCATGGATTTTTCTGATTTGGAGCGTAATTAGTGGAATAGGTGGTAAGGCTGCTGATGTTACTGGTTTGGATGCTGGTGAGGCATTTCAGTCTGTTAAGGAAAAAGGAGCAATTCCGTTCACAAAAGAGCATAGAACACGGTTTATGCTTCCTGCCAGAGATGCATTTGATTCAGCAATGGCACAGTATGATCCTGAAACAGCGGAGCTACGTGAAATGAAAGAGCTTGGGGCAAAGATGGCTCTTCTTGAGCATACAAAAGATAATTTTGAAGCTCTCCCAGATACTACTCCTGAACATAATGTATTAAGCCAACTCAAAAAGTTGCGAATAGAATTAACTGATGCTGAAGATCAGCTAAATACTGTTATGCAAAAGTACCGAAAGGTAAAACGAACCACGTTTAAACATCAACGTAAAATTCGAAAAGTGATTAAAAACCTACGGAAGTATTCAGACCATCAAACACAAGCTCGAGATCTTGAAGTGCTTGAGGGCCAAATTTTATCATATCATAAGGATACTTATGTTTCTGCACAAGCACTTGCAAGTGAACTTATAGCTTTGGCCCATGCACTTGATAACGCGCAAGTAGAACCATTTGATCCCGATCACGCAAAAGGAACAGTGGGTGCGCACGATTTTGATCCTGCCCTTGACCTTGTTGAGGCAATGATTGACCACCAAGAAAAGGTAATAACTGACTTAAGGGATGTCGCTTCTCGAGTTAAACCACTTCTTCGCTAATCTTCTCCAGTTTGACCTGGCATAAAACTTATAAATGCAGATTCATTACTTTAGTGCATGGGCCTTAAGCGAGTACTTAAACAAAAACCTGCAAGAAATTCTAATCTTTCATGGTATAAGGGATGGATCCCGTTTACTAAGCAGCATAGAAGGAGATTTATTGACGTGCGAGTTCCATCAAAAAGGGCCTTTAAATCAGCATTAAGAGAGTTTATACCTGAGAATGCTGAATTCAAGGAAATCAAGACCTTGAGGCATGATGTTCATGCAACAATAAGCCTAATACAACGACTCTTAGAACCTAGTCGTTCACCACCACCAAAACGAGGAGATTTTCTATCAGTTAAGAGCCACGTAAGTGAAATGATGGATGATGTAGAAAGAATCCTTAATTTATGGGAAGAAGCTGAACGGACAAGGTTCCGGCATCAGCGGTTTATTAAAGGAGTCATTAAAGGGCTTTCAATACATCCTGATACAAAGACCCAAATGACTGAAATTAAGGCGCTTGAAAATGAAATAGCTCGGCTTCACAAAGAAACGAAAGATGAATTAAGAGGGTTATACTCTGTGTTTAATGAATATCATCAAGCACTTTCCGAAGGGCTTTTGTTAGAAGAGTCACATACTGGAGATAAGAAGGAGTTTAATTTGGAACATGCTCGAGGTCTTCTTAGCAATGTAAATTCTTTAGACCAGCTTTCTGGTATTGCAGATGAACTATTAGGAAAACAGCACACTGTAGTTGGGGATTTACAAGCAATCTGTGCAGGCATTCAAAAACTTCTTTAGAATTTCTAACTCCACCCAGAAACCTTATAAACGATAACTTCTTACTTTGGTGTATGAAAAGAGGTGGTATTCTTAAAAGTACACTGTTTGCTTTGCTTACATTTCTAAGCATGCCTCTTGCATTTGCTGATCTTTCATCAACCATGGCAAGTGTGTTTGATACTATTGTAGGAATGGGAAACCTCAGTTTTCTTGGGTTTTCGCACGGAAGTGTAATTGTAGGATTCACACGAGTTCTGATTTGGACACTGATCTTCACATTACTTTTTGCAGTTACAAGTTCGTTTGGGTTTAATAGCAAAAAGAAGTCTGGACCTTTAGGATTCTTGTCAAAAAGTCAAGGAATGATTATTGCAGCAATCATTGCAACAATCTCTGCTGTATATTTGCCAAACCAAGTCTTGCTCGCAACAGGTGCTGGCATGGCAACAATATTCGGGTTACTTCTTGTTGGTGGACCAGTTGTTGCAGTTGCCCTTTTACTCTTCCAGTTGCCTGGAAAAGATAAAGATGGAAAATCTAAACCAGAAGACATTATGTCAGTTTCTCTTAAGCTTGTTATTGTTCTTGTACTTTTCTGGGTGCTCACTGTTATGCGATACCATGTAGCAGTTCTTGGCGGGGGAGTTGTCTAGAATGGTTGTCATTAGCACTATTGTTGGAAGAAGTGTTCTTGATTTTATTGACTATGCTCTGTTTCTTGTAGCTATTATGATTGTATGGTATATTGTGAAATTCTTTATGGTGTTTGGGAAGGAAACGCCAGAAGATGAAGAAAAAAACAAAGAACTTCGCGAGTTTGTGACAGGCAAAGTAAAAGAAGGTCAAGAAAAAGCAGAAAAGCAAGCAGCACACCATAAACGCCACAATTTGATTGACAGAGTGCGTGGATGGTTACTCTATGTTCACCATGGTGCTGATGAAGTGTACGAAATTTTGCTTCGAGAGAAGGGGGAAGAGCCGCTTGAAGAGGCAAAAAAGAAGGTTGAGAAGATGGAAGCTGATTTGAAGCGTGCGTATAGAAGAGTTCATCTTGCTCATTTACATGTGAAGGGTGCTGAAAGAGATTTAATGGCAGATTTGTATACTCATACTCAAGTGATCTTAGAAAAAACACTCGAACTTAAAGGAAAATTACCTGCTGCTGATATGGCACCAGATGCGTGGGAAGCACGTGTTGCTGAACTTAAGCCAATCATTACTGAAATTACTGGCAATTGCGGTGCTCTTACAACAAAAATTGAGAAGTTTATTAAAAGCGGTGCTGGAAGTTCTGAATAATTATAGAATTTTTACTTTCTGACCTAATGCTTGGCCCGGAAGTCCTTTCTCTGCAAATATTGCTCGAACATTACCTTTCCTGCCGTGGAGAGCTGAAATCTCTCCTGTAATCTCTTTTCCGGAAGGAGACTTCCATACAACTTTTTTTCCAACAACCTTTTGAGCAGCCTCAGCAGTATCAGCTACTTTTAGAATCATCTGGTGTGGGTTTACATGGTGGCGTCCTTGCCTAAAGTGCATTACAATTGCTTCCATAATAGTCTTATTTTGCTCATCTCTTTATAAATATTGTTGTTTTATTCTTTGCTATCTTTACTAGCAAAGAATGAGCAGAAATCCCTAGATTTCTCGTTTGTTTACCAAGGCCCCACAATGCTTAAAAGGTCTTAACCTACCTCAAATCCTATGATTAAGGGGCAGGTTATTGGTGGAGATTTTAGCAAAATTATAGTGCGTGTGAAATCAGATGAATACGTTGAGTTGGGTGAACTTCTTGTGATCGAAGAGCAAGAACAAAAAGTTCTTCTACAAGTATTTGATTTGGTGTACGCATCGCAAATAAGTCAGCAAAATCTTGAAATGGTCTCTGGCCTAAATTTAGAAGAAGATACCTCTTTTTCAATAGTTGATCAGAAATTACGTAATTATTCTTTAGCATACTTAAAACCAATCCTTACGTTGGGTAAAAAAAGTGCAACGTGTAAAAAGTTGCCAACCTTTTTTTCACATGTTAGGGCTCTTACAAAAGAAGACTGTTCATTTATTACAACACCTCAGAATCCGTTGTATACAGGGAATCTTCGGTCAGGCTCACAAGTACTTGACTTTGACATATATCTACCTGGACGAGAAGTATTTTCTCATCATGTTCTTATTCCAGCATCAACTGGGAAAGGAAAATCAAATTTAATGTCAACAATTTTGTGGGATTCTTTGGACAAAGAATATGTGGGTATGCTTGTTTTAGACCCACATGATGAGTATTACGGAAGAACTGGTTTAGGCCTTAAAGACCATCCTTCAAGGAGCAATGTTGTGTATTACACACCAGCGTCACCTCCACCAGGCGCACGAACACTCAAAATTCATTTGCATACGCTCAAACCAGAATATTTTTCTGGTGCAATTACACTTTCAGATCCGCAGCGCCAGTGTTTACATGTGTACCACAAAATCTTTGGAACAAACTGGATTGAATCACTTATTGCAGAACGAAGAATTGAAGGGATCAGGTTCCATGAAGATACGATCGCTGTTGTCAAACGGAAATTAATTTCGTTGTTGCAACTTGAGTTGCAAAATGGACAGCTTACAACACAAGGAATATTTGATATGCATGCCGGAGAGAACACAATTAATGACATTTGTCGTGAATTAGAACAAGGAAAAACTGTTATTGTTGATACTAGCTATTTTGCGGGAGCCTTGGAAGTGATGATTGGTTCTATGATTGCAACCGAAGCACTCAAGAAGTATCGTTATTATAAAAAGCAAGGAGTTTTGTCTCAGAAACCGGTTATCAGTATTGTTCTTGAAGAAGCGCCACGTGTTTTGGGTAAAAAAGTGTTAGAGCAAGGAACAAATGTGTTTGATACGATCGCACGTGAAGGACGTAAATTTCAAATAGGATTAGTTGCAATCACGCAACTTCCTTCCGAGATTCCAAAAAATATCCTAGCAAATATGAACACAAAAATCATTTTGGGGATGGAAATGTCCTCAGAACGCACAGCAGTTATCGAGAGTGCTGCGCAGGATCTAAGTTCTGATAGCAGAACCATTGCAAGTTTGGATAAGGGTGAAGCTTTGCTTACCTCCACCTTTACTCGGTTTGCAGTGCCATTAAAGATTCCATTATTTTCTGAGTTTGTGAAGAAAAGGAAGGAAGAAAGACCATCTAATTCTGTTGAAACAGAGTTTGTCGGAATTGGGATGTGACTTTCAATACACTTGTGTTGCTTGGTCCTTATTGTACTGGACAAGCTGGTTCACATAACTTTCCATGTCAATCGATAGTGGAATAAACTCGAGCTTAGCATCGTGTGTTAAAACAAGGGTATATGTACCAAACATTTTATCCAACACTCCTCGCTTTTTTGCAAGTTCACTTATGTTGATAAACAAAACACTCTTTTTTCCCCCTATTAGGATTTTGTGCCTGAAAAACTTGTATGTTTGTTTTGATTTAGCAAACTTAAGAATCATTCCTAAGAAGATAAGAAGAAAGATTATGAGAAGAACATATGTTTTTGCAGTGCTTTCTGTACTTCCTTTCAATTTGAGTAGTGAGAGGTTAAGAAGTATTCCCAAATAAAAGATTAGGGAGAGAATCACGAGCATGAAAAAGTGAGGGATAAGCATGCGCGATTTTTTCTTTGCAAGTTTGTAAATTGGCTGTTCTTGTTGTTCCATCTTTGTGAATATAATGGGCCTGCCCGGATTTTCGGATTCAATCAGCCAGTTGGCGAAAGTGCTCAGAAAAACAAAGATTTTTCTGGCACACCAAAAACGCCCGGCGTTTTTGATTGAATTGCGCTCGAACCGGGGATCCCCGCCATATCGAACACGATCGTGTATGTCGAGGCGGTATCATTTATGGCATATCTCTATTGATATGTAGCCACTAGACCACAAGCCCACATAGAAAGAGAATCATCTAAAGCCTTTTATAACTTTTTGCCCTTTTAGTACTATACATGGATACAGAAGCAGAATTTTTCAAATTATTAATCAAGCAAAGTCTTGGAGAAAAAGTAGAAGATTCACTCATGCAACTTTCGAGGAAGATTCCATGGGCAGAAGGCTTGCCGGAAAAAAAAGAAGCGTTTTGGAGTGCCGAGAGTTATTTATGGCATACAAAAATTGATGAAGCTAAACGAAGATGTATCACTGAAAAACTAAGAGAAATGCTTCCAAAAGGAACAAACCTTGACCTTGGTGCAGGAGCGCATAGTTATGTCCCATCTATCGCGTTTGATTGTTCAGCAAAAATGCTAGATAAGAATGCGAATGCAATGGAAAAAGTAGTTGGTGATCTTGAAAAACATCTTCCTTTCAAAGAAAATGAATTTACTTCAATTACTGCTGTATTTCTTCTCAATTATCTTGAAAAAATCCCCTCTTTTCTAACTGAAGTGAAGAGAATCCTACAAGAGAGAGGAACATTTGTTGCAATCTTAAGTGCAAAGGGTGTAAATTCTCGGCATAAACGGCATGAGAAGAGTAACCATACCCAAAAAGAGTGGTGTAAGATATTTAAAAATTCAGGATTTGATGTAACACGATGTGATGAGTCTGATCTATGGTTTTTTACTTGCACACCAAAACTATAAAGAGAAAACTTAATTAAGGATAGAAAGACTATTTCTAAAGTAGAGATAAGAGAATGGTAGATTATAAGAGGCTGCTTGCAGAGCATGGATTTGTTAAGGGGATGTACAAAGGTGGAAAAGCAACCGATACATTCTATGAATATTACAAATATGATGAGAATGGAGTAGCACAGCTTAAAGATCCAAAAAGGTATAGGGAACTGCTCAAAAAAGTACATCAAGAATGGGCAGAACATCAACGATACAGTTTTATTGAAGTAGATTTTCCAGCACCTCTTCTTAAACACAGAATTTCGTACCAAGTACCAGACTTGAGTATTGAGGAACCTTATTTTTGGGTTCTTGACACGCTTCGTATGTTTTTCCCAATAGTTGATAAGCTAGAAGATAGTTTTTCAGCTTCAGAAAATTCAGCGTTTTTTGGCGTGACTCAACAACGATTGGGGATACAGCAAGATAAAGTTGGCCAGTATCTTGCAACAATTGGAAAGATGGTCAAAGAACTCTTTCAAATGATTCGTGAACTGCGAATCCTAGATGAGAGGTTAGCGTACTATCGTAAATCTAAGGCTGAAGTTAGTAAGCCAATTGAACAGCGACGAAAGAAAGATGAAATCACACTTAAAGGGATTTTCATTGATCTTGTGCAAGGTGGAGGAAAGTCTCCAGCTTCAGTCTATGGAATGGCCCGAGAGCTAGAGTTTGTAACGTTACCAGACCTATTTTTTGATACTCCTCCACTACGAGAAAACGAACTTGAAACGTATGTAGATAACTTGAAAGGATTTAACGATGCGGTTCTCAGAGTGCTTAAAAGACATTTGAATCATTTTTCCATGTGGAAACAGAGAACACATCAAGAACATGAGACACGAAAAGAATTCATGCTCAATTATCTTAACCAGCATTATGAAATTATCCAGATGTATATTACATGGATTAAACCATATCTTAAAACTGCGCAACGTTTGAGTATGAAAGGAAAGCACCAAGACTCAGCCGACCTTGTGTCATCATTTGAAGGAGCAATGATGGATGTTGAGTTTTTGGGGTACAATCCGGGTTCACAAACATGTGTTCTTGTAACATTTAATTATAGGACTAGGCCTCACATGAAATTTGTACAAGAAGGATATCAGCGCGGGCCTGTTCATGTTGGAAAGATGGACATGGAAATACGTCTTTATGATTGGAACTATGAACAAGTGATGAGTTATAAGAAACTGAAGGAGAAAGAAGTGTTCGCGCTCATTGGTGATATTTCTGGTTCAATCCAAGAATCGATGGATGCTCTTGGTGGAGATCTTAAAAAGTACTTAGATCAAGCAAAAAAAGCTGCAGCAGAAGATAAAGGTGAAGAGAAGAAAACGCCGAAAAGCAAAACAAACCAAAGTATATTTAGAAAAATGTTTGGTGATTTTCTCCCTCCTGAAAAGAAAGGTGCAGCGGCGGCCTCTTCAGCTAAAGCATACCAACCAAAAAAGCAAGGAAATGCCCTCAAATTTCATGGGTTTGTAGCGTTCCAGGTATATCATACGTTCAAAAAGGCTCATCGAATGATTACGTGGTAATTATTTGATTTAGTATGTGTTTTATAGTCTCAAGGTTTTTATAGTTCTGTGTTCTATTATAATTTATGGTCAAAGAAGAAGTAGAAAATCTCACGGCAGAAGAACGTCTTACACGATTGAAGAAACTCAAAAAAGAGCGTGAAAAGGAGATACAAGAGGCAGAAGCCCTTATGCATGAAGCTGAAGATGAGATAAAAGATAAACAAGCTTGGGAAGATAAAGTGCCAATCCCTCAGGTTGCAACGCGCGATACTTCTACATTAAGTGAGGAAGGAAAGATCATTGTTAAAGCGCAGCGCGGGGAAGATGCAAGTACCTGGAAAAAAGCGATTGATAAGAAGCTGGGTGAGCAAGAAGAGCGCCGTGGATCTACAAAGAAAGAGGAAGATTTAGAAGAAAGTCTTCGTGATGTTGAGATTCCGCCTGGCGCAATAGATCCTGGATTCGATCCACTTAAAACGGCGTATATCATGGAACTCTCGCAAGTTCCAATGCAAAATTTGTATCAAGAAATAGTTCAAGTGTATGATACTGCAAAAGAGAGTGGGTACATCTCTCAAACACAACAACAGCGCCTCATGCAGCTTAGTTCAGCAATTGAAAAGAAGGTTGAAGATGCTGATGTAGGCGATTATTCTATGACAAAAGAAGCTGCATCCGCAGCATCTGCATCACAAGCAATTGCTAAAAGTTTAGATATTATGTATCATGGAAATAGCCCTGGTAAAAAAGATATGAGTAACTGGTATGATAAGAATTAGTTCACCAACCGTGTTCACTGTATAATCTGTTTTCTTTTACATTCTTTATTGCTTGCCTAATGTATGAAACAGTATTGTTCGGGAGTTTATCTAAGTCAAACCACGAAAGATCGTCACATTTATGTGGTTCGGCATTCACAATCTTACCGGTCCATTTAGTAGCAGTAAAAAAGATGTTAACATACTCGAAGTCGTTCTGCTTCAAACCACGATGCATAAGGTGGACAATACGCAGGTCTTGTGGTAGAATATCAATCCCAACTTCTTCTTTAGCCTCACGAATCATTGCTTGAACAAAGGTTTCTTGTTTTTCAACATGCCCTCCTGCCATACTATAATTTCCAAGTTCATGGTTAGTATTTGCGCGTCGTAAAAGAAGAACTTTATTGTCCTGAATTAACAAGAGGTTACATGCAGGAACATTTTTATGGCGTTCTTTACTCATAAGAGGGCAAGGTTTTTGCAAATTTATAAATTTTTGTTTGTTGGGAACATTCTTATAAAAAACAGTTGGTTTCGCACTTGTGTGGGACAAACTAGAAGAAAACTGCGAGGCAATACTCTTCCAAGATATGTTGGAGTAGATGATGTTCTTTTAATAGGAGTGGATCATCAAGCGAAATTCAAACGAAGTTCTCAAAGATATTATCGGTTTAGAAGAGAAATTAGGTCTTCTGATCACCTTCTTATGGAAGGTTCAGCTACAGTCGTTGCAATAAATGACGAACATCGAAGAAATTTTGAGGCGGAAGCTCGAAGGCTTTATACTGGGACAGTTTATTATCTTGAAGAAAGGACAAATTTGCCTGTGCTTGCAACTAGGTTGGGAGTAGAATCAGATGCTTTTTTCTCATATGATATTTTTAGATCTTTCCACACGCTTCATACAGGAAGCTTTGCTGATTTTGAGAGGAATATTAGGAGACATTGGAAGAATAAGAGTGATCTCTGTTCGGGATATTTTGGGTTAGATGTCGACCACTTGGTAGAAACAGTAACTCTAGCAATAGGTGAGTTAGATCGAGTTTTTCCAGATGATTTTGTAGAAAGAGTCCTTTTAGTTGGAAGGGCTTTTGGGTCATTTCTTCGAAGAGCGCGTGATGTTGAGTATATCTTACCAAGTCTTAAATCATATAGTTCTGAACTTGAAGGGAAGAAGGCTGTGATTGTAGGGGGCGGGCATGTCGATTTTTTGGCAACTCACCTCCAAACGGAAGAAGATCCGGTTCATGTTCCTTGGCACGATTATGTTGCAGGTTTAGAAACAAGAGTATCAGAAGCAATAAACTTTTTAGAAAATGAATTTTTTACAGAAGCGTAAAACTGCATGGAATGTTTGCTACCACACAAAACAATTATATAACCTAAATTACTTCTAAAATAGTAAAGAAGCGTAAAGTTAGAATGGTAGAAACAGGTGGTGGCAATTATTTTCATGCAATGGATAGAGAGTATGCTCCAAACTCTACAATTGAAGCGCCATCAGACACGCACGATCATTCTTCTCATAACCATTCTCATAACACCGGAAGCGTAGGACTTTCTACTGGCGATTTTGGGATGAGTTTTGGTCTTGGGCCAGTACCTAACGTTCCTGCAATCTTAGCTAAAATGCGGTCAGGAGCAAAAAAATTAGAACTTGGCTTTATGGGGATGGGTAAGGGTGGTGGCCAGGGTCATACTGCAGGGATGTATGGTAAAAAGCAACGTCAGGCACTTCGTGAAGCAGCCCTTGCAAATAGGATGGATTTTACAACGCACACTTCTGTTGGGGTCTTTGGTCTTGCAGGTCAAGATAGACAAGGAAACTTTTCTCGTGAATCAAAAGCGAATTCCATGCAAGAAATCCAGCGTGCAATTGAATTTGCAGCTGATGTTGGAAGGGGTGGTCCTGTAGTAGTACATACTGGTGAGTTTCATAGGCCAATTAGTGATTCAACATGGAACACCGACGGTAAATGGAAAGATAAATTTGAATCGTTCAGAGGAGAAGAAGAGAGGGCAAGTTATAGGGTGGTTGATACCAGAACTGGTGGGCTTGTTGCTGAAGCGCGAAAAGGAAGATCAGTTGCACGGCCTGTGTGGAACCGGTTCGAGAAAAAGAATGAAGATATGTGGGAACTTGGAATGGAAAAGAGTAGGGGAAAAAGTTGGTATGTTGATGAGAATGGAGTAACTGTTCATCAGGGTGACTATGTAGATTATTGGGGAAATAAGATCGATCCTTCAGTTCGTGTTCCAAAGTTTAATGCTAAAATTGGCGATGAAGGTGGAGAGTTTGAGATTCATCAAATGGAGTGGAAAGATTTAGTGACAGAAGCTGATGAACTAACTGATCAAGCAAAGGCATTTTGGCGAAAAAACAAGAATGCAAGTGAGAAAGTGTGGAAAGAGAGTAAATGGTACCGGTTTTATGATAGGGATAAAGGTCGGGCAGTAGATCAAGAACAGGTACGTGTTAGAGCAGAAGAAGCATATATCTTAAACACGTTAGAAACGAATGCAGGGAATGCACGTGGATGGGCTCTACAGTACACTCGGGATTTCAAAAATGAACTTAAGCAGAAAGAAAAGCTAGAAAAAGCACTCAAACTCTATACACAAATTTATGCTGAAACAGATGAGGAAGAGAAGTGGAAACTCAAAAAAGTTGTTGATCGTGATTTTGCAGGGCTAGTACCTCCCGATGCAAAATTTCCTCATGAAATTCTCAAAAACCAGTTAGATATTCTTAAACGAGGATTACGGCAATCACAAGAAGCTTCAGCCTCACAGTGGGCACAGGCTCAGGAAAGTGTTGAGACAATGAAACATGTTGAAAGCGCTGAGACATACGCTCTTCGAGAAAGTTATGATTCGTACGCGCGAGCTGCTGTGTACGCGCACGATAAGAACGAGGAGTTACGTAAAAAAGGTGAACTTAAGCGAGACTTGTTTTTGGGTCTTGAAAACTTGTTTCCTGAAGCGTACGGTGCGCATCCAGATGAAATTATTAAAATCATTAAAGGTTCTCGAGAGAAAATGGTTGAGGTTCTTAAAAAAGAAAGAGGAATGCATGTTGAAAAGGCGCGAAAACTTGCAAAAGATACGATCAAAATAACGTTTGATACGGGCCATTTTAACATGTGGCGAAAATATTGGAAAGGGGATCCTAAAGCAACCATTGAAGAGAACCATAAAGCGTTTGATCAGTGGAGTGATGATATGCTCAAAAAGCTTGCTAAGGAAGATATGATCGGGCACGTTCATTTAGATGATAATTATGGATATCAAGATGAGCATCTTGCACCTGGTGAAGGAAATGCACCAATTAAAGCAATGATTCGAATCTTAAAAGAAGAAGGATATGATGGGGATTTAATTGTTGAACCTGGGGCAGATTTTACAACAGACCTTGGAGGGTTTCATTCGGTTATGAAAACCTGGAGATTATTCGATTCACCAGTGTATGGCACAACCGGCTCGTTTGGAAGCGCACGTGGCGAGAGCACACGCTGGGGGCAAGTACAGTATAATCATTTTGGACAAACAGCACCACCGTACTTTTCATTCCAACCATACACTCCTTCTGAAGATTGGACGTTATGGAGCGGAGTGCCACTCGAATAAACTTTTATGTCTTTATTCCTCTTGCATACAATAGATACACAATATCTTGGGTGCTTAAACTTTCTACAAAACGAACTAATTCTTTTGATTTCATTTTTATTCACCTCAAAACATCTAAAATTCATTTTTTTTATTAATGACTTTGAATGTATTCTCTAGTATAAGTGTCTGGGCGTCTAAAACATAAGTTTTTTAAAGCAGAAATCGAAAGCTTTATTAGAAACGACTATTAAGTAGTACTAAATAAGAAATATTGGTGGAATTATATGTTTGCATTGTTTACAACCCCTAGCTGGTTCAACGGACTTGATTTGATTTTTGATGCTGTAGCGCTTGTAATAGCATTGCTCATTGCCGGATACAGTTGGCGAGTATACAAGATAAGTTCCGAAAACAAATTTAAGTATTTCTCTTTTGCATTTGTCTTGATAAGTTGCGCGTTTGTTTTCAAACTTATCACGTTTGGAGTATTATATTTTCATCCACTTCGTGAAACGGCACATCAAGTTTTACTTCCAGTAACACAATCTCGAGTATCGATCATGGACCTCTTTTATAGGGGAGGGTTCTTCTTAGAGATGGCAAGCTTTCTAGGTGCCTTTCTACTGCTTTTTTTGGTGTCACAAAAGTCGCGTGCGCGTCTTCATAGATTTCATGAGCTTGCACAAATTGGTTTATTTGTGTATCTTGTGGGATTAATTGCAGTACTTGCAACGTTCAAGTATTTTGTCTTTCCCTTAACAATGACTGTGTTAATTTCACTTATTGTGCTTAACTATTATAAGAACTATCTTAACAGTGATAGAAATAGTAATTCATACCTTGTTATGATTGCATTCATGTTCTTGCTTTTAGCACAACTCTTTTTCACATTCCTTTTTGTAAGTGATGTCTTCTACTTTTTTGGAGAAGCCTTCTTACTGTTAGGATTCCTACTTATATTGTACGTGTATAGATTGGTAACAACAAAAAGGTAAATTATGGCAGGACGTAGATCACGATTGGAACTTATTTTTGACATCCTTGTTGCAATTCAAAATAAGGGAGGAAAAATTAAGCCCACGCACCTCATGTACAAATCAAACCTTTCACATAAGTTGTTGAACTCGTATGTCGAGGAGTTGCTCGCAAAAGAGATGATACATATTGAAGAAGTTAAAACAAAAAAGAGTTCTTCAAAGATAGTACATATAACTGATAAAGGTCTTGGATTTTTAGCTGAATTTAGGCGAATGCGTGAGTTCACAAATGCGTTTGGGTTGTAGTTTTTCTTTAACAAATTATTTATATTTAGTTATCTCATAGATTAAAATGGGTCTTAAAGCAGGAATTGATGAAGCTGGTCGGGGTTGCGTCATTGGTCCACTCGTAATGGTAGCACTAGTTGCAACACCAGAGCAAGATAAACAGTTAGAATGGCTTGGCGTGAAAGATAGTAAGCTACTTTCTCGAGAAGCGCGTGAAGAGATGTTTGATAGGATCCACGAAATAGTTGAGGATTTTCGAGTAGAAGTAATTGAGGCAGATGCAATTGACCATGCTTTGCGCGATAATAATTTGAATCTTAACTGGCTTGAAGCTGAAACTTCAGCACGCATGATAAGTGAACTTAATCCTGATACAGTTATTGTTGATTGTCCAAGTATTAATCTTGAAAATTATAAACACTATTTTGTAAGTAGACTTTCTGATGGTGTTCGTTCTTCAACAAGAGTTGTTATGGAACATAAGGCAGATGCGCGCCATTTTGTGGTTGCTGCAGCATCAATCATTGCAAAAGTGATACGTGATCGCGCAATTGACCATATCAAAAAAGAAGTTGGGCATGATTTTGGTTCAGGATATATGAGTGATGTTCGAACACAGAACTTTTTGAATGAACATTATGCAACGTTCAAACATATCTTTCGGTGCGAGTGGCAAAGCTACAAGAACGCTGTTGAGAAAGGTAAGCAAAAAACGATGGGAGACTTTTTAAAACAGGATCAATAATTTCTCTTTGAAATGCCATTACCTAACGTTCTTATTGTTCGTCAGAAAGGAGATACTGCAGCAGCGCTTCTTACTGCAGGAATTGAGCAAGTTCTTTCAACAAGCGATGCTCGTTTTGGGGTACAAGTTCTTGCTGCGCAGAGTGGTAGGATAGATGAAATCACTCCTCTACTTGAAGCTCAGCTTCGAGATGTTCCGGGTCCTTTTTCTTTAGTTCTCAACCCAACAACGTTTAATGTGTGGGGGGTGTTACGAGCAAAATATGCTGGAGCAAGAATTGTGGGCTATGGTCTTCCAATGTCAGGGACCTGTTATGATGCACATATAGATTCAACAGTATATGGTCATCCTTTGCAAATGAATGCCACTCGAAAATTTGTTGCAGCGATAGGAGAATTGCTTTAGTCTTTACCCAAAACATTTAAATTCCTTAGAATTCTAGTTTCTTCTTGATGGTAGTCTTTACAGAGGTTGATGTAGAAGATCTTGCGCGGTTTTGCTCTAAGCATAAATTCAAAACACTTGAAATTCGAACGGTACACGAAAAGGCTCGTTTCTTTAAGGGAATTAAAAAACGAGTACTCATGATTCTCTATAACTCCGGGAAACTACTTCTACAAGGAGATTCGGGAGCTATTGATAAAACCTCAGCTCAGTTGCATAGTTTTGGTATAGGAACAAAAGTTACACCAATCACGTTTAGAAAAGAGCGTGGATGGGTAATTGGTTCAGACGAATCCCTCAAGGGCGATACGTTTGGTGGGCTTGTAGTTGCTGCTGTTAAAGCAAATGATGAGATTCGAACAAAACTTCTTGATATTGGCGTTGCAGATAGCAAGGCACTTGCTGATAAAGAGATACTGCGGATGGCACAAGAAGTAAAAAAAGTAGCGGAGTGTCAAATTATAAGTCTACCTCCAATTAAGTATAATAAAGAGAAAGGTGTAACGCAGCTTCTTAACAAATTACACAAAAAAGCTGCAAAGTACCTTAAACCAGGCGTTCATGCAGTAGATAAGTACCCTGGTTGTAGTGTGGGTGATATTCGCGAAACGAAGGCTGAGCAGAAGTTTGTTGAGGTGGCAGCAGCATCAATCTTGGCTCGAGCCGCTGCTCTTGAACAAATTAACTTTCTTTCAAGGCAAGCAACATTTGCAGTACCTAAGGGCTCTACTCATGTGAAATGGGCACTTGATGAGCTTAAGGGGCGGAAGCTGCCGTATAAACAATTTGTAAAAATGCACTTTAAGAACGTGCAAAAATTCTTAGAAGAGTGAATTTAGGCTCATGGGCTGAAATAACCGAAAGCTTTTTAAATAGACCAAATTCTAGTAATATATTAAGCATATGCTTACCACCAATTAGTGATTACAATGGATTCAGACGGAAATCAAACATTTGGAGATTTAAGACCAGCAGGGTATGCCTTTGGCGACGATCCTATAGTGCAAACTCTCGATGATGACCCAGCTATGATTGCTCCGAAGGCAGACGAACAATATGGAATCTTAAAAGGAACGGTTTTGGTAATTGATGATATGCCTGATGCTGTCAAAGTAGTTATTGGTCTTGCAAAGGCTAAGGGTTACGGAGTCGTATTTAGAGAAAATTCAGCCGATGCTCTCAAAGCAATAAAAGATGGCTTTCGACCAGAATATGTTCTTTGTGACGTAGATTTAGATAATTATGATCCCGGTTCAGGACTAACTCTAGCAAGAAGAATTAATGAAATCTGTCCCGACTCTACTATCTTTCTAAATACTGGAAGAGATGAAGAATATGGTCCGGAGTTAGATAGTTTAGTTTCTAATGGTGTAGTCTATAAAGCAGGAGGAAAACCCGAACTTCCAGTTTCTTTCGTTAGGGGACTTCCTAGATTAGAAACAGCCTCTCCAGAATCAGGATATGTGTCTGAAAGATCTCCTAGGTTAACCAGTGTTCAGCCCGATGGTATAGAATACAGAATATAGGAATGCATTCTCACAAACATTTATATTCTCTTTTCATCTCTTTTTTTCTATAGATGGATCCTTCACAACTAACGCCAGAGCAGCGTAAAGAGCTTGAAGAAAAGCTCAAAAATATGTCTCCAGAGGAGATTGCGCAACTTCAACGGCAACAATGTATTTTCTGCCAAATAATTGATGGCAAAGTTCCTTCTAAAAAAGTCTATGAAGATGAAACGTGCCTTGTTGTCTTAGATATTAGACCCGCAACTAAGGGGCATTGTTTAATCATTCCTAAAGAGCACTTTAGTATTATGCCACAAATACCGGACCCTACACTTGAGAAATTATTTGTTACAACAAAAGTTCTTTCTAAAATTCTGCTCAAAAGTCTTCGAGCAGGTGGTACGAATATTTTCATAGCAAATGGTCTTGCAGCAGGACAGAGGGCGCCACATTTTATGATACATCTCATCCCTCGAAAAGATGCTGATGGCTTGTTCCAACTTGAAGAGAAAGGTGTTAATTTAGAAGTTCAAAAACAAGTTCTTACAAAAGTTCAGAATCATTTCAAGGGGCTTATGGGAATTGAAACACAACAAACGCTTCCTCGCGCTGTAGAAGAAGAACCAGAAGTAGAGGAAGATGAGCCTGAAGAAGAAATAGAAGAACCTGAAGATGAATCTAGCGAGTTAGGAGAAGATGCTGATATTGAAGGGGATGATGAAGTAGAAGATGATACTGACGAATCAGACGACGAAACAGATGATGAAGAACCTGAGCAAGATGAAAACGAAGATGAGGTTGATGCAAGTTTAGATGACATTGCAAATTTATTCAAATAATGGCAACATGCGACTATTGTGATATTGTAGCAGGAAGAGAGCCTGCCCAAATTATCTATCAAGACAAAGAAGTGGTTGCATTTGTCTCGTATATGGCGTTCAACGATGGGCAGATTACCATCATCCCAAAAGAACATCATACTATCTTAGAGATGATTCCACATACATTGCTTGTTAAAATGACAGATATCGTAAACAAAATTGGAATGTCTGTGTTTGATGGCCTTGGAGCTACTGGAACAAATGTATTTGTACAAAATGGGTTAGCTGCAGGGCAAAGTATTCCTCACTTTTCTATGCATGTAGTCCCTCGAAAGGAAAATGATGGACTTACATTAGAGTGGGCACCACAAGAACTTGATGAACCGACAATGGAAGATGCATTTATCCAGATAACTGCAAATACTGAAGGGTTAAATGTTGAGGAAGAAGAAAAAGAAGTCGTAGAAGTTGATGGTGAAGAAAGCGAAGTTGTCATGGAAAAAGATGAAGATGATAATTATTTGATTAAGTCATTGAGGCGAAGGCCGTAATATACCCACTTGACAACTCCACACAACCTTTATATATCCACAATTCTTGAAACCTCGTATGACGCGGCTCTTATTTTACCCCTATGATTTTGAATATAAAGTAGAAGAAGATTCAAATGGCAACCTTCACACGTATGTATATTCATATGGTCGTGATACGAACGGAAAAAAGATTTGTGTAGTTCATGAACATGTCCCCATTTTTTATGCAACAACTAAGGGTGTTGCAAAATCAAAGTTTGAAGAAAAACTTAAAGGCCTTGAAGTTTCAACAAAAAGCTATAAAGCTAAAGTTCTTTCGTTTGGAAAGGTTACAAAGGAATTGCTTGGAAAATCACAAGAATTCTACAAGATTTCTGCAAATTATCCTAAGGCGGTTCCTGCCCTTGCTAAAGAAATTGAAAGTTGGGGTGTTACGTGTTATGAAAGAGATATTCTTTTTGTTCACAGATACTTGCGTGATCTGCAAATAACGCCAATGACTCTTATTGAAGCTCAAGGCGAGTTCACAGAAGATGCCCATCTTAGAATCCCTGTGTTTCAAGCAAGTAAACTGACTCAAAAAGATGTTAATGATTCAGGAAGATACAACATTCTTGCAGTTGATATTGAAACGTATGCAAAAAAACGAGAGATTAATCCTGAGAAAAATCCAATTTTGATGATTGGGTTGTATGGGAAAAAAAGATCAAAAACCTATCGTAAGGTGTTTACTTGGAAAAAATTTAAACATGCACAAACATATATTGAACAGTTTACAACAGAAAAGGAAATGCTTGAGGCATTTGTTACATTTGTGAAAAAACTCTCTCCAGATATCATTACTGGCTATTTCACAGATGGGTTTGATTTCCCCTATATTAGTACGCGTGCACGTTTGCTTGATGTCAAATTAGACCTTGGCGTGCGAGGCGAAAACCTTTTTGCACGTAAACGTCAAGGTGGGCGTCCTGCTGAAACAAAAATAGTTGGCACATTGCATTTAGATGTGTTCAAATTTGTTCGTTACATTTTTGGGCAAAACCTAAAGACAGATAGCTTCAAACTTGATAATGTAGCACATGAATTATTGGGCTCCAAAAAGCATGTTGTGAATCTTGAAGAACTTGCACCATCTTGGGATTCAAATAATGCTGCGAAATTGGAAGATTTTTGTAAGTATAACTTGGAGGATGCTCATCTTACATTTGATCTATGTACATTACTGTTATTTGATATAATTGAGTTTACAAAAACCGTTGGCCTTCCAGCATTCGATGTGTCACGTATGCGTTTTTCACGATTAGTTGAGAGTTATATTCTGAGACGTGCAATAGAGCGTACTGTTCTTGCTCCAAACAAGCCTGATGATGATGAAATTCGAGAACGAATGAATGAAAGTATTCAAGGAGCGTTTGTCTACTCACCAAAACCAGGATTGTACAAAGATGTAGTTGTGTTTGATTTTAGATCATTGTACCCAACAATTATAAGTTCTCATAATTTGAGTCCCGAATCATTTAAAGCTACTGGCGGGAAGAAGATATCTGTTCCAGAACGAAAGCAATATTGGTTTTCGGATACGCCAGCCTTCTTACCAGAAATCTTAGCCGATATTATTACCAAACGATCAAAGATTAAGCAAGAAATTAAAGAACATAAAAAGAAGGGGAAGAAGACTGACTATTTAGAAGCGCGAAGTTACGCGTTTAAGATCTTAGCAAATTCATTTTATGGATATTTGGCGTTCTATGGTGCACGATGGTACTCGTTTGAAAGTGCAGCGTCCACAACGGCGTATGCACGTAATTACATCAAGCAAACTATTGCAAAAGCAAAAAAAGAAAAATTTGAAGTGTTATATGGCGATACTGATAGTGTGTTCTTTGTATTAGGAGAAAAAAAAGAGAAAGATGCTCTGAATTTCATGAAGAAAATCAATAAGACACTTCCTGGCCT
Organism: uncultured Methanosarcinales archaeon; assembly: GCA_964498285.1. Taxonomy (GTDB): domain Archaea; phylum Nanobdellota; class Nanobdellia; order Woesearchaeales; family GW2011-AR9; genus CAZCGN01. The sequence goes on along the minus strand of CAZCGN010000001.1, from coordinate 181,157 downwards.
TATGGAGCTTGAATATGAAGGCTATTTTCCTCGCGCGCTGTTTGTTGCAATTAAAGGAACGACTAAGGGCGCTAAAAAGAAGTATGCCTTAATGGATGCAAAGGGAAATCTAAAAGTAACTGGGTTTGCAGCGGTGAGACGTAACTGGTCAGAAATTGGAAAAGAAATCCAAACAAAAGTTCTTGACCTTGTGTTATCTGATAAGAAGGATGAAGCAATAGTGTATGTTCAGAAAATGATTAAAAAGTTACTGTCTGGTAGGATTGCAAAAGAAAAGTTGATTATTAAAACTAAATTAACGCGTGACCTTTCTAAATACAAAGCAATTGGTCCTCATGTTAAAGTTGCACAGAAAATGCAGGAAGCAGGATACAGAGTTGGGGCAGGAACGATAATCTCGTATGTTGTGGGAAAGGGCAAAGGTATCATTCGTGAACGTGCTCAAATTCCAATTGACATACAGGAAGGCGAGTATGATGCACAGTACTATCTTACACACCAAGTTCTTCCAGCCATTCAAGCAATTTTTGATGTGTTTGGAGTGGATGAAGATGAGTTATTGGGCAAAGGCGCGCAGAAGGGTTTGGTGGGGTTTATGTGATTAATCATAGTAATTCTTTTAAAACAGTAAGTTTCAAGAACTCCTAATGCCATTTGAACAGACTTGGGAAGAAGATTTGGGAGCTCTTATTGTAGGTACAGATCTTCTTCACGGGGGAGACTTTCGTCATCCAAGTGGCGGGGCACATTTTATCGCAGAACCTTGGTCTGATGAGGATCTTGAAACACCGCCTGTTTATGAAGATAACTTTGCTGCAGAATTAATGGAAGTAGGAGGAGTTACTCGTTTGAAAGGAGAAGGAAGAGATCAAGATGTTGCTGCTTTTGTTCAAAAGTATTCTTTGCGAGAGCTTCCTTCAAGAATAATTGGTCAAACAAGAGGCCTTCCTTGGCACAGGTCTCTCTTTATACAAAATCTAGCAATTAGTTTAGAGGTTGCATTAAATACTGGCTTATCATTAGCAGGTGTTTCAGATGTTGAAATGCCTGAATTCATGGAAAGATACGCTGCGGGAACTATGCGTCCAATATTAGGTAACACTCAGTTACATTTACGAAGAGAAAGACTTGCGGCTCTCCTTAAAATGAGAGGTTTTGAAAAAGGTTATCTTGTTGATAGAGCAACAGCATGGAATAGCGAGCATGGAAAACTTGAATCCGCTCAAATCCCTACTGAAATTCGAAGAATTTTGAATAAAGTCACACCACTTGCTCTTGAAAGATTAATTGTTCCAATGAACGTGCAGCTTGCTTCAATTCACCCTTGGGGAAAGCTTGAGGAAGTTCCTTTTGACGGGTTTAATTTTGAGATGCATACATTTGAAGGGAAACCGCATGTTACTGGCTCTCAGGCATATTTTGGTGGAGCTAAAGAGAATGGAAGACCGGCTTTACGAGCTCTTTTTGAATATAACACCGAATATGAAATGACACTTCTCTCTTTGGTTTCACTCTGCTTACATGAGATCATGCCAGGACATTACTTTCATGCTGTTGCAACAGATCTTGCATCGGGCCTGGGCGTTGAAGCAAGTATGCCAACAATGTGTAGTCCGCAAGTGACCCTATGGGAGGGTGTTGCACAGAATGCATTAGATCTCCTTTTTGATACTCGGGAAGAAGCATACACAGTAATAGCTACACTTTTTGATGTTGAACCAATTGATATTAAAATTCAATATGCGATGGAGGATCTACTAGATGCAGGAAAACATGATGGGCCTGTTCTTCATCAAGTTAAAGGGATTGGAGAGGAAGCAATAAAGAGAGATTGTGAAGAAATGTATGCTTTAACTGGCGCTTTGCCTACAAAGGTGTGGGGTTGGGCTGCACATCCCTTAGTTGGTCCAATGTATGGAGCTGGTTATGAAATCGGGCGACAAGTAGTTGGGAGGGCAATTCAACAGCATGGTAGGCTGAAAGTGGCACGAGCAGCATATAATACAACTGGTGCCCTTTGTGATATTGCAACTTTTCAAACCATGCTGGCAGAGTAATTCTAACAAACCTTTATAAATTCTTAAGCTCCCCTCATTTTTATGGACGTTGGGGGACAAGCAGTTATTGAAGGCGTTATGATGCGTAACAAAAAGAAGTTCGCAGTAGCCGTACGGCTTCCAAACGGTAAAATCAAAATAAAAAAAGATCAAAGTACTAAGTTTCCAAAGTTTTTCGATTTCCCTTTTGTTCGGGGAGTTGTGGGGCTTGCATATACCCTCTACGATGGAGTGAGAGCACTCACCTGGAGTTCTAATCAGCAATTAGGTGAAGAAGAAAAACTTTCAAAAAAAGAAATTGTTCTAACAATAGGTGGATCATTTCTTTTTGCAATCCTTCTTTTTGTGATAATTCCTTTTTTCTCAGCACGAGCGATTCATTCAGAAGGGTTCTGGTTTGATGCATTGGACGGCGTATTTAGAGTAATACTTTTCTTAGGGTATTTGTTTGCAATCTCGTTTATGCAAGATGTCAAAACATTATTTGCGTATCACGGAGCAGAACATAAAACGATCTATTGTTATGAAGCAAAACAAAAACTTACAGTTAAGAATGTACGAAAGTTCTCACGGTTCCATCCACGATGCGGGACTTCATTTCTCTTTTTAGTACTTCTTCTCTCGATTTTTATTTTCTCTCTAATCCCTGGAGGATTGTGGGCAAAGTTAATTGGAAGATTACTCTTACTTCCTGTTATTGCAGGGATAGGGTATGAACTAATCAAATTGAGTGGGAAGTTTCAAAATAATACTGTTGTAAAGGCACTTATTGCTCCTGGTTTGTGGCTTCAAAAAATCACAACAAAAGAGCCAACAGATAAACAGTTAGAAGTAGGGATCGCTTCATTGAAGGCTGTTGTGAAGTAATCTTAAAACACTCTGCTCACATGATCAACTTTTTCTACTCGAATAATATTTTCAACAAAACTTTCAATTTTAGTTTCATGCGAGACAATCAGAATCTGTCCTAAATTCAACCGATCCAACACATCTCGAACTTTATCTAGTTGTTCAGATGAAAATCCGTCTGTTGGCTCATCTAATATCAACACATTCTTTGTTGTAATCGTGTGAACCACATCATTAATAACTTTGTTGAGTGCCAAACGATACGCTAAAGAGACTGCGGTTCTCTCACCTCCACTCAAATGCGCAAAATCAATCTCATGACCATTTTGTTCAATTACTGGAGTGAATGCATCATCTAGTCTTGATGAGATGCCACTCTCATCCATCAATAATGCGAACCATTCTGTAAAAAGATCATTGAACCTATGGTAGATACGTAAGAGAACTTCTTTTTCAATAGTGTAGGTAAGCTTCATGAAAAAAGAATTGAGCCAGCGATATAATTCGCGTTTTTGAAGAAGTGTGGATGCAAGAAGCTCTAATCGTTTCACTTCTTGAGATAGTTCTTCAAATCTAGCTTTAATATGCTTATGTGTTGAGAGGAGTGCAGAGTGTTCTGAGAGGAGGCTTTTTTCTTTTTCTTGAGAGGCTGAAAGCATCTCTTTTGCCTTGAGGATATAGGAGGTATTATTCTCAAAAAGAGAGAGTATTTTTTGAACTGTTTCTAATCGCTCACAATACCTTTCTTCTCGCAATTTCAACTCCTCAATCTCTGTAACAGATCTCTCATACGAAAGTTCTAACTCTTTTTTCTGTGCAAGTTTGATCATGAAATCTTGAAGAGTTTCAATTCTTTGCTCAATTCGTGGAATTGTTGTTTCTCCATCTTGATTCAGAATCTTAATTTGAGCCATAATTTCGTTGTTTTTTTGTACGTTTTCTCTCATCTCTTGAGATTTGAGATCAAACGATGAAAGTTTTTCTTGAAGAGTAGAAAGTCTTGCAATAACTTCATGTTGTTTCCTTTCTTCTAACTCAATTTTCTCAATTCTTTCAAGAATATGTTTAAGCTCGTGATTTGTATTATTCTTAGAAACTTGTATGATTTCAATTTCGCAAGTAAGATTCTCGATCTTCTCCTCTTCTTTTCTACACACACCTTCTTTATGTTCATTTCCTACAATTTGTAAGCAGGTTGGGCAGTTCTCAAGCGATGAAATGCCCTTTAAAATAGTTTGAGCATTCTTGGATAAAGCATTTTTCTCAGATAAGTCCCTGTCTAACTTTGAGATCTCTTTTGTAAGATTCTCTTTTTCCTGCAGAAGAATACTTTTGTGAGCAATATTCTTCTGGAGTTCTTTCTGTTTTTCTACAAGAGTATTATGTTCATTTTCAACATCCTCTTTTTGAGAAATTTCTTTATGAAGTATAGAAATTCTTTCTTGCAGAGCAGCAAGCTTTGTTTTCGCTTCAGATTGCTTTTTGAGCCATTCAACCTTTTTTTCTCTAAGAGATGCTAACTCTTCTTCAATTTTTTCTTTTGTAAGGGAGCTGTCAACAAGTATCTCTTGTAGTTTTGATTTTGCAAGGTTTGCTCTTTCTTGCTTTTTTGAGAGTAATATTCTTATTTCTTTATTCAGTTGTATAAGTTGCTCAGATTTTTGGTGAACCTCTTTAGAGTACGCTTGTTCTCGCTGTTCATTTTCAAAGATCTTGTAAGAGAGGTTAACTTTCTTTTCAATTGCTTGTTTTTCTACAAATTTTATGGTAAGTTCTTTTTCTGTTGCATCTATTCTTTGCTCAATTTCAAGAACGTTCTTTTTCAACCCTTCAAGTGGTTCAATTTTAGTTTCAAGGACTAGAAGATCTTTTCTATATTGCTTAAGATAATTCTGTAAGTTATCGCGGATCGTTTTGTATTTATCAATGTTGAAGATTTTGCGTAAAATGTTTAACCTTTCTTGTGGTGACTCCTGCAAGATTCGTTTCATCTCTTCTTGCGGGCAATATACAGTGTATCTAAATACATAATTTTTTGATTTTGTGATAAACTCTTTAGGGTATTTGAGATGGCCAATAATCTCTGCTTTCATTTCAAGCGCTGTTAACTCTTTTTTTGCGCCATTTACAACAATGTGTCCAGGCATTTGTTTGATGCCATTCGTGTTTTTTTTGAGTGGCCGAAATAGAATAATTTCTTTGCCCTCAATTTCGCAGGAAAGCTCAACTGAGCCAGTCATAGTGCCTTTGCGTAAAAGAGCATCTGCGCTTAAATCAGACCTAAGAGCGCCAAAAAGACCGAACTCGAGCGCAAGTAAGATAGAAGATTTGCCTGAGCCAATGTCTCCTGCTAAAAGAGTTGAGCCTTGTGAAAAATCAATCCTTTGGTCAGTGTATGAACGAATATTTTTGAGTGTGATTGCTTTAAGAAACATATGATGAAAAACAAAAAAAAGAAGTTTTTATGTATTGTTGTGCTTGCCTTTCTACTTCGCCTTCTTTTTAGAAGATTTTTTCTTCGAAGAAGTCTTTTTGGTTTCTACTGAAGCTGAGGCACTAGCTTTCTTTTGCTTTGGTTTCTTGTTTGGATTTTTTGTAAAGATCAGGTACAAAATCGGCAAAATTCCTGCCGTGTTCAAGATAAGAATTACAATGAACCATGCAACTGATTTTCGTTGACCTGCTCGCCACAGAGCAAACCCTTTCCAAATAAGAGACCACAAACTAACAACTACAATTAAGACCATAAAAAGATCCATGTATTGGTATAATGTGTAGAGATCTGCCATAAGAATTTGTTTGGTAACTCACTTTATTAATCTTTTGAGGATAGAGGATATATGTGTTTCAAACTATACCTTTATAAACCTCTTTTTCTTCTCTTCTCCTGCAAAAGAGGTTAGGTGGTAAGGGTATGAATCTTAAAGAGTTATGGCGTTATTTGATCACAGATCCGAAAAAACAAAAGGCCATACAAAAAGCAGAACACATCGGTGCAACCTTTGATCCAGAAAATCCCATTCAAACTCCAACAACTTCTAAAAAACTTGGGAGTAACATCCTTCTTTTCATTCTTATTAACAGTATTTTAGGAAGCTCTCTATTCTATCTTCCAGGCCTTGGCATGAAAGCGTTTGGTCCTGCAAGCCTTCTTGCATGGATCTTTATTTTCATGATTGCAGGATTTATCATGCTCTACATAGGGGAACTTCTGGTTCTTCATCCAACTTCTGGTGGTACGTATGCATTTTGTCAAAGGGCCTACGGAAGATTTCTCCCGTTCACTGCAGGATGGCTCATTTGGCTTACAGGAAACTTAGGAATGGCCTTAAACGTTGTTGCAGCCGCCCAGTATTTTCTTCCTGGTGAGACCAGATATATCTTTATTCTTCAAATAATCTTTAGTGTTATTTGGATCGTTGCGCTTAATTTTATGGCGTACAGATCAATCAATGCCGGTGTAACCATGCTTGTTGCCTTTGGTACATTTTCACTCATTGTAGTGTCTCTTATGATCATTCCTTCGTTTATTGATATTCGCGCACTCTTTGGTGGAACATTTGCAATGCCGTTTGATATAGCGAATCTTACTCCTTTCTTCAGGTTTGATGGGGGTGCTGCACTTTCAGGCGGACTTTTTTCACATATGCTTCTTTCACTTTTGTTCATAACAGAAGCGTTCTTCGGGTTTGAAGCTGTAACTTATATGGCAAATGAAGCTAAAGACCCAAAAAAGCTGCATAAGATTCTTTTCAAAGCAATAGCAATCTGTGGTGTTATTGTTGTGATTTATATCTTTAGCACGATTGGAACTGTCTCATACACAGACTACGTGCAGGACGCGCGTCCGTTTGCAGTCCAGGCAATGAACAATCTTGGTCAAATTGGTCAGAATATAGTAGTATTTGGCATGTATCTTGTAATCATTGGCGCAACAGCTGCATGGCCAATTGCAGGATCTCGCCTTTTGCAAGCAATGGCGCGCGACAAATTACATCTCAAACATTTTGCAAAGCCACATCCTAAACACAACTCTCCGTATCGAGCGGTTTACTTTCAAACAATTGTTATATTCTTTTTTACGTGGTTCATATTTCAGGGCTATCTTGTCAAATGGGGTGATCCATATCGTATAGCTTACCTGTTGTATGTTGTCTTAAGTTTGATTGCCCTTTCAATAATCCTTTTTGCTGTACCTACCTTACGAAAAAAAGAACCAAACGTAGAAAGACCGTTTAAAGCGCCATTTCCTCTTCTAGGGCCACTAGTAATTGTTGGGTTTTTTATTGTAATGCTTGTAAATTGGATTCTGGTTGAAAAAGCATTTGCCTACTCAATTTTCGGGTTTGTAGCATCCTTCTTATTTCTGGCAATTCCACTTTACTTTATGGTTGAGATGTATTATGACCCTAAAGCAATTGTTCGTGTTAATAGCTGGCTCTCATACATCTCTCTTGCAACAGAAAAAATACATTTTCCTCTAAGTATCCGTAATAAAATTCTCAAATCACTAGGTGATGTTCAAGGACGCGTGATTTTAGAATATGGGTGCAGTATAGGGTCTTTAACTCATAGACTTGCACATCGTGTAACGCATACTGGTAGAATTTATGCAACAGATTTGGTTTTACACAATGTGAAAATTACAGATAAACGAACCAAAGAGATACCTCACGTAAGTGTGCACCATCACCCTCACTTGGATGATTTCAAATTTACGCCAGGAAAACCAGTTGATGATGTTATTTCTGTGAGCATGCTCTCATACATGCAGAATCCACAAAAGCTCCTGAAAAGTTTAGGACGTCATGTACGAAAAGGAGGAAGAGTTGTGTTTGTTGATTACGATAAATTCTTTTACATAATCCCGAACGTTCAATGGGTTGAGAATGATGCAATGCTTACTAAAGTATTTGGCGAGGCAGGATTTAATGTAAAAGTGAGCCGGAAAAAATCCTTGTTTTGGACATACGTTATTGTGGTTGGTGAGAAAGTGTAGTTATCTTTTCTTAATCTCTTGTTCCCATCCCTTCTCTTTTTTCTTCATATCTTCTGTTAACTCATGAGTTGTTTTGCCAAATCGTACATGCAACTTTTCAGGACACATTTCATCAAGAGGGATCAAATTTGCTAATCTTAAATGAAACCGGGGATGGGGAATTGTTAATTTCTCACTTTCCATCACAACATCTTCATAAAAATGAATGTCAAGATCAATTATGCGTGGTCCATTACGCACCGTTTTTTTCCGCTGCATTTTCTTTTCAATTGCTTTGCAAAGGACAAGCAAATCTTGTGGACTAAGTGTTGTTTCAACAAGAACCTCTGAATTTAGAAACCATTCTTGATTCGTAACACCCCAAGGAGCAGTATCATACAATGATGATTCTTGAAGGATGTTGCATCTCTCTTTTAGAAGTTCAAGTGCTTTTGCAATATTTGCAGCAGTGTTTCCTATGTTAGAACAAAGTCCAATGTATACTTTTGCCACACAAACCAAATTTAAATCTACTTTAAAAGAATTAAGAATCTATTTTCGTTTTTTGGTAGCCTTTTTCTTTGCTACCTTCTTTTTTACAACTTTTTTCTTCGTGGATTTCTTGGCCTTTGCAGTTTTCTTTTTTCTTGCAGGTTTTGTAAGGGCCCCTAATTTCTTTTGCAAATGGGCCATGTCTTCTAAGATGTCTGAGGCTATAAACGAGTATCCTTTTTTCTTTTTCAAAAGCAGATCACCAACATGGCCTGTAATGAATGAGGCTGCAACTGCACTTTTGAAGAGGTCCTGTGTTTTTGCAAGGAATCCTACTGCAACGCCTGCTAAAATGTCACCTGTACCTGCTTTTGTCATTCCTTGGTTTCCAGTCCTATTAAACGCGATCTTGTTACGTGAAACAATGATGTCTGTCGCTCCTTTCAAGAGCAGGACATTGTTGTTCTGTAAGAAATACCGTAAATTTCCTTGTAAAATGTCTGCTTTTTCCTTAGCATTCGCAGCTTTTATCTTTGGGAGCAAGAAATCTTTACCACTATTCACGAGCATTATTTCAAGCTCTTTTTCATGAGGAGTTATTAGGCTGTTTCGAAAATCTTTGAACGCAGCTGATTTGAGCGCATCAGCGTCAACAACTTTTAGCCCTTGTGTTTTTTTCAAAAACGTTTGAGCAAATTTATCAGAAGCTCTTGTAAGACCGTTGCCTAGAAGAACTGCATTAAACCTATCTGAATACTTTGCAAGCTCTTTGGCGTTTTTTATGTTAAGTCCGGTACCTTTTACTTTATGTGTGATTAGGTCAAGCGAGATAGAATTGATTGTCCAGGCAACCTTTTCTGGTGCTGCTACTGTCACACTATCACACCCTGAACGTAACGCTGCAATTCCTGCAATGGCTGGAGCCGTCACATACTCTTCAGAACCGCCGACTATCAAAGCGTATCCATTCTCGCCTTTATGGGACGTTTTTTTACGCTCCATAAGCTTTTTTAATTGATTTAAATTCATGCTGCACAGCCTAATTAAACTGGAATTTCCTAGTTTATTTATAAATAAGCTTCATTTTAGCGTTTAAATAGTTTTGTCTTCATTAATTAGTAAGAATTTGTGTTATTTATATAGAAACACGGCTTTTTGAAGCAAAGTGTGCTTTTGCAGCTTTTTTGTCAGATCTGTATTCTGCCATGTCTTCTGTAAGGCGCGGAACAAGTACTCTATTTCTATATGCCCATCCTGGTGTTTCTTCTTGAAAGACCCATAAAGATCCAAACATATTTACATTTTTTTGGGTAAATGGATATGCCGAAAATCTTTGTTCTTTTATGCCAAACCTCATGTTTTCAAGAACCTTTGCCCTATCTTTATCTTCTCTTGATACGTTCTCCCAATCCTCTGGGTCAATTCTATATCTCCAATGTGTGCCATATAAATTAAGTAAATCATGTGTAAGATTTCTATCTTTTAAAACAGGATATACTCTTGTTCCTCTTTTAGTTTCACTTATGTGATCTGAAGATAAGTATGTGTCAACAATAAACGCACATGAAAGTATCTCATTAAGTTCTTTAACTCTTCTGAGTCCTTCCTGTTCCAACCTTCTTTCAACTTCAGCACGCATTATATGTCTAAGAATTGAACCCGTTCTTAAATCTTTCTAGATTTACTACTCCTTAGCGATTAATTAAAAGAAGGATGGGCCCAGCGAGACTTTCAGGTTCTCCACCACCGTTTCGTGGGGCTAAGCACACGCATGTACGCGCACGCCGCACCTCGCTCGCAGTTGGCGAAAGAACTGTTTGAACTCGCGACCTCTGGCTATCTTCGCTGCATAGTGGGATAATACTTTTGAACCACTATGGGTCATATAAGACCAGCGCTCTAAACCAGGCTGAGCTATGGGCCCATCTAAGAGAACAAAAGATAAGAAGTGTTTTTAAATCTTTATGGGGAATTGTTATCCAAAATAGGTGCCGTTCTCTTTTGGCATATCTTTTTTCCAACTCTCAACATTGATTGTAGCAAGTTCTACAAGAACTTTTTTCACCTTGAGCCATTCATCGTAATACTCTTTAATGAATTTAGCATCTTTTGTTTCATCAAGTTCTAAATCAAGTTTGTTTGACACACGATTAATGAACATAATCTCTTTAATCAGTTTGATTACCTTTTCCTTTTCTTCTTCAGAAAAGGCTTCGCTCTCTTTCATTAAAATAGCTGACTGCTGGGATGGCATAATAAAATTGTGAAGATAGTTAATCCAGCCGTAGAATACATTGACCATGATTCTTCTAATGTACCTGAGTGGGTATGTTGCTTTAACTCCCTTCTCTTCAACTATGTCTACCACTTCAAATTGGAAATTGATCTCGTCTAATGTGGGTAAAGAATACTTCTTTTGAAGTTTTGTGTATGTTCTCTCAAATTTGGCCAGATTGGTTGTCATGGTTAATTAGGAAAATATGCGGCAGCGGAGACTTTCATGCTAACGCATTCGGTCATTGCCGATACACGTCAACTATTTGAACTCCGGTCACAGCCTCTTTGCAAAGTACTGCAAAAAGTTATTATGGCAAGGCCGTATAATAACCCCTATACTACTGCCGCGCAAACACAGCAGAACTAAAGCTGTTTAATAAATCTTGTTGTTTTAGAAATAATAAAAAAAAGAAAAATAAAAAATTGTGTTTAGCTTAGTTGTGTGCTACGTTCCAAACTGCTTTAAGCGCAACGATTAGGGTTGCAGGTACGAACAAGGTTAAGATTCCTCGTAGAACGTTTGCAATCACTGGTGCTACACCTTCAAACACGCCAACTTGTACTCCTAGGAAGGATACTAATACTAGAACAGTTCCACTTGTCAAAAATCCTGACATTTCGTTTGCAGTAATGTTCAAAAGCCCAACAACGATTCCTAGTAGAAAGACTGCCCATAACATTGGTGCTGCGTATGACCCTGTAAACCCTAGACCAAGTAATACCGCAAGAACAAATCCTACTAAAAAGGACCATTTACCTAAAAGACCCTGACTTTGTTTTTTCTTTGCCATTCAAAATTCACCTCTTTTTTCATAACAGCCAAGGCCGCTATATCCTTGAATGATTATTTTATAGTTTATAAGATTTTTTGTTTTCTAAAAAGAGGCTTATAGGCCGAGAAATTGCTCTATTTGGTTCCAAAAGCTTAATAAACACGCCTTAAATTAGGGAGTGTAACCCTCCTTAGTTTAGTGGCTAGAACGTCCGGCTGTAGCAGGTGTTTGACAAATCGCATATGTTGCGTCTGAATGAAAAACACACAGCCTTGTAGTCACCGGAAGATCCCCGGTTCGAATCCGGGAGGAGGGACTTTTTTCACCACAACTCTTTAATACATATCTTAAGCTTCTAGAGTTTCATGAAATACAAACTCATAATCTTTGATATGGATGGTGTTTTGTTCAAACCACGAAACTTTTGGTACGCCTTGCATGAAAAATTTGGAACACTAAAGGAAGGCAAGCACCTTACCACAAAATATCTCCACACTGATTATGCAAAACTTGTCAAAGAAGTGGTTGGACGGTTGTGGAAAGGTAAAAGTGCAACAGAATATTATACCCTTGTAAAAAGTATTGAGTACATGTCTGGTGTAGCAAAAGTTTTTGAGACAATAAAAAACAAGGATTTTTTGACTGCAATTATAAGTTCTGGAAGTATTGATTTAGCGAGGAGAGCGCAGCATGATTTAGGAATTGATTTTATCTATGCGAATGAACTTGTTATTCAAGATAATACTGTAACTGGTGAGTTTATCTGGCCAATGGGTGCTGGAACTCATAAAAAAGCGGAAATAATTAGCCACCTTTGCACTGATCTTGGTATTTTGCCTAAAGAGTGTATTTATATCGGTGATAATCGAACAGATATAGAATCTTTCAGACTTGTTGGTCTTGCAATAGCATTTAATTCTGACTGTGATGAGCTCAAAAAGATTGCGGATCATATAATTGAAACGGATGACCTTTCTGATATTCTTTCATACATTGCCGAATAATGTTACGGGAAAACACCAGAAAGCCCCGCTCTTTAGAACAGGGATGAATGGCTTTCTTGGCGTTTTCTCATCCCAAAAATGGTGGGTTAATAGTCTAGCACCTAAAGCCCAGGCTTTTAAGCCTGGGCTATGGTAGCCAGATACACCATTTTTGTTACTTTTTCGTATAAATCACCGTAACATTTATAAACAGCTCAAAATCTTAGCCTCAAAGTGTGGCAGCGAGACGAATCTTTCTATAAATAGTTGAACTATTATAGAAGGTTCTATGTTATGCCCTGGTGGTGTAGTGGTTATCATGGAGCCCTGTCGAGAACAAGGAATCATCTTGATCACAGCAAGGCTCCGACTCGGGTTCAACTCCCGGCCAGGGCGTTTCCTTGGGCCGGTAGCTTAGCTTGGTAGAGCGCCTGACTTTTAATCAGGCGGTCGAGGGTTCAAATCCCTTCCGGCCCGCACACACTCATACATCGCGCAACAAAAACCAAATGGCATTCGATATATCAAAACATAACCTTGTTCCTAAGCATTCGGTTCTCAGTGAAAATCAAGTTAAAAAGCTTCTTGAAGAATATCATGTTGTACTTCAAAAATTACCTAAAATTCTCAAAGATGACCCTGCAATCGAGCATTTGAGCCCGAAAGTAGGGGATGTGGTTAAGATTTCACGTGAATCACGTAGTGCAGGAGTTGCAACATACTACCGGGTGGTAATCAATGGGTAATACGAAAAGTCTATTTTGTATTTCCCTTAAAATCACTGAGGTGATCTTTAATGGGTAAGTCTTCAGAGATTGATCAATCAGTTTTAATTGATAAGTATTTTGAAGAAAAAAAGTTTGTTGAAAGTAGTATTCAATCTTTCAATAGTTTCATTGACGTTGGTTTAAAAGAAGTTGTTGAAGAAAACAAGGAAGCAGAACCAAGTATTATCCCTCATAACATTGAATCGTTTAAAATTCGGTTTGGTAAGATCAATGTTGGAAATCCACAAGTTATCGAGGCAGACGGGTCGCGAAGACCGATTTATCCAAGTGAAGCACGTCTGCGAAAGATATCTTACTCGGCACCAATATTTTTAGAAGTAAGTACGTACATTAATGATGTTCAGCGTGAAAGTTTTATAGCTGAAATTGGAAAACTTCCGATTATGCTTCGAAGTAAGTATTGTAACTTGCACGGCCTTTCTCGTGAGGAACTTATCAAGAATGGTGAAGACCCGACTGACCCTGGCGGATATTTTATCATCAACGGAACAGAAAAAGTTCTCGTAACAATTGAAGATCTTGCGCCAAACAACTTGCTTGTTGAATCGAACAAAACAGGTGCTACACTTTTTTCCGGAAGACTCTTTAGTGTATCAGGTGCATATAAGATCCCTCATTCATTTGAACTTAAAAAAGATGGTTTCTTTTATCTCTCATTTACTCGTATGAAAACAATTCCAATTGTTGTGATCCTTAAAGCGTTAGGCATGCTTAAAGATGAAGAGATTATGAAATCTATTTCAACAGAGATAGTCTATGATGAGATATTATTGAACTTGTTTGAATTTGCAGATATTACAAATCAAGAAGAAGCAATTGATTTTATCGCACGTAAGAGTGGCGTTTCACAAAGTAGAGAAATACGGGTTGAAAGAACACGTGACATGCTGGACAAATTCTTATTACCTCACATTGGAACAGATAAATCTGCTCGAATTCAAAAAGCAAAGAATTTATGTAAATTACTTAAAAAATTCATTGCTGTTACTCGTGGTGATAGGCCAGAAGATGATAAAGATCATTACATGAACAAGCGTCTTCGAATGAGCGGAGATTTATTGCTCGATTTACTTCGGGTAAATTTCAAGATTCTTGTAGGAGATATTCTTTACAATTTCCAGCGAATAATTAAGCGTGGGAAACTTCCTTCAATTAAAGTAATTATTCGTGACAAGCTTCTCACCTCACGAATCTATTCATCTATGGCAACTGGTGAATGGGTTGGCGGAAGGCAAGGGGTTGCACAGCGAATGGATCGAGCAAACTTTTTAGCAACGCTATCTCACCTGCAGAAAGTAAATAGTCCACTTTCAAGTTCACAAGAAAATTTTGAAGCACGTGCGCTGCATTGTACTCATATTGGAAGATTATGTCCAATCGAAACTCCTGAAGGATCAAACATTGGTCTTAGAAAAAATATGGCAATGCTTTGTTCTATTTCCCAGAATCGTGAAACCGCAGATTTACTTGAAAAGATAAAGGCATTAGGAGTTAAATCAAATTAGGAACGCTAACATGGCAACCGAAGTATACTTTGATAATCAGTACATAGGAACAGTAGAAGATTCAGCTCTTTTCGTTGAGAATTTCAAAGATCAAAGACGTAAAGGAGCAATTGAAAATCAAGTTAACATCTATCACAATACTGATGCGAATGAAGTGTTTATTAACTCACAGGGAGGAAGATCACTTCGACCTTTAATTATTGTTCGCGAAGGACATTCTCTTCTTACACAAAAACATGTTGAACAGCTTAAAGCTGGTGAAATCACCTGGCAAGATCTTGTGCGCCAAGGAGTAGTTGAATATGTAGATGCAGGCGAAGAAGAAAATGCACTTGTTGCGTATGATTCAACAGTTCTTACAGAAGAGCACACGCATATGGAAATCACGAAAGGTGCGATTAGTGGAGTAACCTCTGCTTTAGTTCCATTTGGAAACTTTATGCCCTCACAAAGACTCATCATTGGTAGCAAGAACCAGAAACAAGCAATTGGCTTCTATGCAGCAAACTATCTTATCCGCGTGGATATGGATACAAACATCTTACACTACCCTCACTTTCCTATTGTTAAAACAAAAATTCATGGGGTAAGTGATTACTCACAACATCCTGCAGGACAAAACATGGTTGTTGCAATTATGTCGTACAAAGGATACAACATGGAAGATGGAGTTATTCTGAACAAATCATCTGTTGAGAGAGGAATGGCTCGAAGCACATATTATAGGCCGGTTTCTACAGAACTGTTACGATATAGTGGTGGGCTCACAGATGAGTTAGGTATTCCTGATAAAGAAACTAAAGGATATAGGACAGAACAGGATTATCATGCAATCGAAGAGGATGGAATTATTCACTTGGAAGCAAAGGTTGAAGAGGGGAACGTTGTTATTGGAAAGACATCCCCTCCACGGTTTCTTAATAGTTTAGATGAGTATAATCTCTCAGTTGCGACACGAAGAGAAAGTTCTGTTGCACTTAAGCATGGAGAACATGGCGTTGCTGATTTTGTTCTTATAACTGAGAGTGCTGAAGGTAATAAATTGGTGCAGGTTAGATTGCGCCAAGAAAAAATCCCTGAGATTGGTGACAAGTTTACCTCTCGACATGGGCAGAAAGGAGTTACTGGAGTCCTTATTCCTTCACCAGATCTTCCAATTTCTGCTTCTGGAATAGTTCCTGATTTAATTTTCACACCACACGGAGTTTCATCTCGTATGACCGTATCTCATCTTCTAGAACTTGTTGGTGGAAAAGTTGGCGCACTTGCAGGGAGGTATGTTGATTCAACACTCTTTGAAGGTGAAGGTGAAGATGCTATGCGAGCAGAATTAGCGTCGTTAGGATTTCGAGATGATGGTACTGAAGTATTCTTTGATGGAATTACAGGAAGACGTATGATCGCTCGAATTTATGTTGGTAATATGTACTACTTACGTTTGAGACATATGGTAGCTAATAAAATGCAATCTCGTGCTCGTGGTCCAATCCAACTTCTTACCAGGCAACCAACTGAGGGTAAAGCAAAAGAAGGGGGATTACGTTTAGGAGAGATGGAGAAAGATACATTCGTTGCGCATGGAGCTTCCTTGCTTTTAAAGGAGCGGTTTGATTCAGACAAGGTAGTGTTACCAGTATGTGAACGGTCTGGTCTTGTAGGATATTATGATTTTAATAGAGGCGGTTTACCAATGTCTCATCTGTATGGGGATTCGGCAGACGTTTCTAACATTGAGATGAGCTATGCATTCAAGTTGCTGCTTGATGAGATGCGAAGTTTAGGGGTATATCCTCAGTTACATTTGAAAAATAAATATTAACGAAAGGGGCAAAAGAAAAACACAATGAATCAACAAGTCCACAAAAAAATTGAACATATCTCTTTTGGAGTATTCTCTCCGAAGATGATTAATGATCTATCTGTAGCTAAGATTGTAACGCCAGAGTTGTACGATCGGGAAGGATATCCAGTAGACGGTGGGCTTATGGACATTCGCCTAGGTGTTATTGATCCTGGTTTACGATGTAAAACCGATGGTGGAAGACTAAAAGAATCACTTGGTCATTTTGGTCACATTGAACTTGCAAGGCCAGTAATCCACATTAGTTTTGCAAAACAAATTCTTGATCTTTTACGAAGTTGTTGTTTTAGTTGTGGACGTGTATTAATCCCTGATGAGAAAATCAAACAAGCACTTAAGCTTTTACAAAGTGTTGGTGAAGAAGAAGGACCTGAAGCGCAAAGACGAAAAGTTCGTGAGCTTGTAAAAAAATACAAGAATAAAGGTAAATGTCCTCATTGTAATACTAAACAAGGAACAATTAAGATTGATAAACCGTACACATATTATGATGATGAGAAAAAACTCTCCCCAATTGAGGTGCGTGCACGTCTTGAAAAGATTGCAAACGAAGATTTGCCACTTTTCGGGTTTAATCCAAAAGCAATAAGGCCAGAGTGGATGGTACTTACTGTTCTTTCCATTCCGCCCGTGACCATGAGGCCAAGCATTACACTTCAAACTGGAGAGAGAAGTGAAGATGATCTAACGCACAAACTTGGCGATGTCGTACGTATTAACCAAAGACTGTTTGAAAATATAAATGCAGGTGCACCTGAAATCATCATTGAGGATTTATGGGATTTGTTACAATATCATATTACCACATACTTTGATAATAATGTTTCACAGCTTCCGCCTGCAAGACACAGAAGTGGTCAGGTTCTTAAAACGATCACGAGCAGAATTAAAAGTAAGGAAGGGAGAATCAGGCATAACCTTGCAGGAAAGCGTACCGATTTTTCAGCACGAACAGTTATTAGTCCAGATCCTATGATTAGTATTAATGAAGTGGGTGTGCCGTTTAGAATGGCAATGCACCTAACAGTTCCAGAGCGTGTAACTGAATGGAACATTGAATATCTTAAAACATTCATTCAAAACGGTCCTAAGACGTATCCTGGAGCAAATTATATTATTAAACCAGATGGTCGTCGTAAAACCATAACTGCAGAAACTCAAGAAGAAATTCTTGAAGAACTTGAGATTGGGTATGTTGTTGAGAGACACCTAATTGATGGTGATGTTGCTCTGTTCAATAGGCAACCATCATTACATAGAATGAGTATGATGTGTCACAGAATTCGTGTGCTTCCAGGCAAAACATTTAGACTAAATCCTTCTGTATGTCATCCATATAATGCCGATTTTGATGGAGATGAAATGAACTTACATATCCCTCAAACGGAAGAATCACGGGCAGAAGCTGAAGTACTTATGCTTGTTCAAACACAGATAATCAGTCCACGTGACGGATTAAGTGTGGTTGGTTGTATCCATGATGCAATTACAGGTAATTACCTTTTAACAAAGGAATTAGTACTTTCATATGAGGAAGCAGTAGATCTTCTGTATGCAAGTGGTGTTGATGATCTTTCGCGTCTTCCTAAAAAGAAAAAGATTGATGGTAAAGAAGTGTTCTCGGCTCTTTTACCTGCAGATTTTACTTTCTATGGACGTGACAAGAGTCGTAATGATGTAAAAATTATTAACGGATTATTGGAATGTGGATTAATGGATAAATCAAATTTAGGAGAAGAGAGTGGACTTATGCTCAGAAATATCTATGCTCAGTATGGGCCTGAGTTTACAATAAAACTTCTTGGGAACATTTCTAAATTAGGGATTAATGTACTTTTACGACGAGGCTTTTCAATTGGTGTAGGAGATCTAGATTTACTTTCTGAAACCTCTAAAGATGTACTTGGAGTTATTGAAGATTCTATTCAAAAAGCAAATGATCTGATTGCTTCATTCCATCAAGGGAAACTTCAAGCGCTTCCAGGAAGGACAATTGAAGAAACACTTGAACTTCGTGTTGTTGAGGTTCTTAACAAAGCACGTAATAAGGGTGGGGATATTGCAATGAGGCAAATTAAAGAAAATGCTGCGTTAGTTATGGCAAGGTCTGGTGCGCGAGGAAATGTTTTGAACATTGCGCAAATGACTGCGGTTGTAGGTCAGCAAGCTCTGCGTGGAAAACGTATTGAAAAAGGCTTTACTGGCAGAACACTCTCATATTTTGGAAAAGAAGATCTGTCCCCTAAAGCACGAGGATTTATTCGAAACAACTTTAAGAGTGGTCTTGCTCCAAACGAATTTTTCTTTGGCGCAATGACTGGTCGTGATGCATTAATGGATACTGCTCTTAGGACACCTAAGTCCGGGTACTTATACAGACGTTTGTCAAACGCTATGCAAGATCTTAAGGTTGAGTATGATGGTACTGTTCGAGATGCAGGAAGCAAAATTGTTCAGTTTGAGTATGGTGAAGATGGATTAGATGTCTCTAAAACTAAAGCAGGAGAGATTGATGTTAAAGGAATTATTCAAAGTGTTGTTGGTGATAGAAAATGAAGGCTGATGTTCAAAAAGTAGTAGATGAGTACAAAAATGTGCTTTCAGCAAAAGTTCTTGCACAGATTGAATCTGAACTTCCCAAAAGCGTTACCAAAGCGCAAGCAACTAAAATCTTAGAAAAAATCTCGTTTGAAGTTGACCGAACAAAAGTGAATGCGGGTGAGAGTGTAGGACTTGTGAGTGCTGAGAGTATTGGTGAACCAGGAACACAGATGACACTTAATACGTTTCATTTTGCAGGAGTGGCTGAGATGAACGTAACTGTTGGACTACCTCGAATAATCGAAATTTTTGATGCGCGAAAATTGATCAAAACACCAATGATGGAAATTTATCTAAACTCTGCACATAACACTCTTGAGAAAGTACGAGATTTTGCGATTCATATTAAAGCAACAAAGCTTTCTGAGGTGCTTTTAGATCTTACAATTAATATTCTTGATCAAGAGCTTACAGTAACACTCAATAAGACCATGCTTGAAGATCTTAAGATAAGTCATGATGATGTTGTTAAAGTTGTTAAAGCAAAAGTAAAAGACTTTACAACAACAAAAAGTGAAGACGGATTTGTTCTCAAACCAAAAAGTGCAAAAGCTGATGATCTGAAAAGTGTCTATGCGCTAAAACAGAAAATTAAAAAGATACCTTTGCGTGGTGTTAAGGGTGTCAACCAGGTTCTTCCAGTAAAACGAGGAGAAGAATATGTTGTTCTCACCTCTGGAATTAATCTTAAAGCAATTTTAGATATGCCAGAAGTTGATATTGCGCGAACCACCTGTAACGATATTCATGAAATTTTTGCAGTGCTCGGAATTGAAGCGGCACGTCAGGCAGTAATTGATGAAGTTCACAAGGTTATTGATGCTCAAGGTTTAAATATCGATGCACGCCACATTATGCTTGTTGCAGACATAATGTGTGTGAGTGGAACAGTAAAAGGAATAACACGGTTTGGTGTTGTAAAAGATAAATCCTCTGTTCTTGCACGAAGTTCATTCGAAACCCCAATTAAGCATATTATTACTGCTTCTTTAGAGGGTGAAGAAGATAAGCTACGGTCAGTCGTTGAGAACGTAATGATAAATCAGCCAGTACCAATCGGGACTGGACTTCCTGGTCTTGTGACCAAAATGAAATAAATAAAGCTCAAAGGAGGCCCTATTTGGTCGATTCGTGGGACTTGTAAGTCTCACCTCGCTCCAAGTTGGCGAAAGAAGTTATGGCAAAAAAACAAGTAGACGAAAAAGTTCAAGAAGTAAAAGTAGCAGCAGATTCTGGTCGTGCACTTTTTGGCATCAAAGAGACCCTTAAGGCTCTTAATGAAGGAAAAATTGAAAAAGTATTTTTAGCAAAGAACACCCCTCAAGACCTACAAGAAGATCTTGAACATTATTGTAAAGTTGCAGGAGTTGAGATAATCATGCTTGAACAAGATAATGAGGAAATTGGTGTTCTTGTAAAGAAGAACTTTTTTGTAAGTGTGATCGGACTTGCAAAAGCATGAAAGGTGTACTATATTCTTTTTAAGAGGTAACGGATGGCGCAACGTGTTAAAATTGATTTAGAAAATTTAGGGTATTCTACGATTTTTGAGAAGATCACACGCACGCACGTTCGCGATTCTTTTCCAACTGAAGATGCCATCTACTTTATTGTAAATCCTGGATTTTTAGGCAAAGCGCTGGGGAAAGGCGCTGAAAATGTTCGAAGGTTACAACAACGTTTGAATAAAAAGATTCGAATCGTTGAGTTTAGCTCATCTTCACAAACTTTTGTTGAAAGGCTCATTTACCCTCTTAAAGTTGAATCTATTGAAGAAAGAGATGATGCAATTGTTATTATCGAAAGTCAAAAAACAACGAAGGGTAAAATCATCGGCCGTGGTGGAAGTAATCTGAAGATATTAAGTGAGATTGTGAGCCGGTTTTTTGGCAAAGAGCTGAAAATTGAGTAAGCGTTTCTGTGATTTGATGGATGAAAAGGTATTCATTTCTGGTCTCAAAATACTCTCGGGATTTTAGAAATCTTTATAAATAAACCTCTGAGATAGGTATACAAATGGGTAAAAAAGCACGAGGATTAGGAGCTGGAAAAAGTCTTGTTAAGAGGCGTAAGACCTATAAGAAGATTAGACGGACTGTTCGTAAAAAGAAAGTAGACCCATTAGTAGGTTCATCTCAAGCAAAAGCAATTGTTCTTGAAAAGGTACAAATTGAAGCAAAGCAGCCAAATTCCGCTATGCGAAAATGTGCACGGGTACAGCTTGTAAAGAATGGTAAGCAGGTAACAGCTTTTATGCCTGGAGACGGTGCCCAAAAACAAATCAACGAACACGACGAAGTTATCATCGAGTGTATTGGTGGAAAAATGGGGCGTGCAAAAGGCGATATTCCTGGTGTACGTTGGCAAGTAATCAAAGTGAATGATCAGAGTTTAGCAGCACTTCTTGGTGGAAAGCTAGAGAAGGCGAGACGATAGAAATGGTAGAACTTAAATTTTTCAACAGATGGAGCTCAGCAGGAATAGTTGTAACTGACGCTGGTCTTAAACGTTATATCACGTTAAGCCCACGCATTGTACCTAAGACTGGTGCTCGGTATGCTGGAAACAGGTTTCATAAATCATACACGTCTATTGTAGAAAGATTAGCAGTTAAATTAATGAACTCAGGTCATAAAGGAAAAGAACATTTTATGAGTTCTGGACATAACACTGGTAAAAAAAACGGTGCACTTAAAGTAGTTGAAAACGCATTAATCTTAGCTGAGAAAAAATTAAAAGAGAATCCAATTGCAATTCTTGTTCGAGCAGTTGAAAATGCGGCACCACGTGAAGAAGTTATCGCGATCGAGTATGGTGGTGCAAGGTATCCTAAAGCAGTTGATGTAGCACCACAAAGACGAGTCGACTTAGCACTTAGGTACATGACGCAGGGTGCCTATGCAAAGTCGTTTAATAAGAGAAAATCAATTGTACAGGCTCTTGCTGATGAGATTATTGCAGCAGCTGAACGAAACGGTAAAAGTGCAGCAATTGCAAAGAAGCGTGATTTAGAACGGCAAGCTGTGAGTAGTAAGTAACTATTCAGATCTTCTTTCATTTAGATATCTTTAAATAGTTCTTTTTCTTCTATCTCTTTAGTTTAAGTCAAAGAGGTGTAGGTTGAATGGTTGAGAGATTACGTTATAAAATATTCTTATTGGTTGCTTTAGTATTGGTTGGCAGCTTATTGGTGATATCTTGTGAAGTACCCCAGGAAGGTTTAGAAGAGTTACCTGAAGAAGAAGAAATAGTAGATATTGAAGGGGCAGATACTGGTGAGAGAGGAGCTCTTGCAGGCCAGGCAACAGCCTCCAATACTGCAGACTGTACTGATACGGATGGCGGGTTAACGTATGATGTCTTTGGGACGGCAAGTTATAGTTGGAGTCCTTTTCGTGATGATGTTTGTTCACCAACATCTTCTCAACCAGAAAGATTGATAGAATATTACTGTTACTCAAAACCTCAAGGGGACTACATTGCACGAAGAGTGTATGATTGTGCATCAACTGGTGCTACTTGTGTAAGTGGAGAGTGTGTCCCTTCTGTTGTGGTAACCCCGAGCGAGATAACCTGTGATGATACTATAGATAATGACCTTGATGGTGATATTGACTGTGCTGATAGTGATTGTACTAACGATCCTGTATGTGCTGTTATTGGAGCAGATCTAACCATGCATGAAGGAACAACCTCTATTGGAATGAGTGGGGATGCATATATCTTCAATAACCAAGTAATTGATTGGGGTGCTAACTTTGTTGTAGATGTTGTTTGTGGTATTGAGAATATTGGGAATGCTGATGCTATCTTTGCCTCAAGTCCTTATTATAGATCTTTGTGTTACGTCAAGCAAAACCAAACAATTTCTCCTTCACAAGGAAGGTTTGCAGCAGCTCAGCAGGCTTTGACTTCTTTTTCGCTTGCACCCGCTGGAATTCAAATATTATCTCATCAATCTGCTTCTAGTGGATTATACCCCATAAATAGTAACATTCTTCCAGTCTTGCAGGGTTTGTATGATTATAGTTTTGCACCAGTTTATGTCCATTATGATATTGATGATCTTAATACTGTAGTTGAAGTTAATGAGACGAACAACCAGCCGGGCCATTACTATAAACTTGACACAACTTCTGCTGTGATAAATTTTGTGCCAGTCATGTGTGCTGAGGATACTGATTGCTTAGTAGATGAACTGTGTGATTCTACCTATAACTGTGTTCCGAATCTAAATGTAACAAACACGTCTTCTAGCAACAGTAGTAGCTCTTCGTCCAGCTCAAGCAGTTCTAGTTCATCGAGCAGTAGTTCATCATCTAGCAGCAGCTCTGGAGGACCATAATATTCTTTTTTTCCATTATTTTTTTAAATAGCATCTTTTCTATACTGTTCTATGATAGTGTTAGGCATTGAGACAACAGCACATACCTTTGGAGTTGGAATAATAAACGCAACGGGCGATTCTGATAGGGGTCAGTGTGAAGTTCTTGCAAATGTAATGGATAGTTATTCTTCACCAGATAAAGGCATGATTCCCAATGAGATTGCTGATCATCACAACGAGGTAGCTGGAAAGGTTCTTTCTAAAGCGCTTGAAGAAGCAGGTGTTAGCTGGAAGGATATTGAACTTATGACATACTCAGCTGGCCCAGGACTTGACCCTGTGTTGTGGGCAGGGTTTCATAAAGCGCAAGAATGGGCGAAAGAACATGGGAAAAAGCTGGTTCAAGTCAATCATTGTGCAGCACACCTAAGCATTGGAAAAGTTATCAATAAGGCAAAAGATCCGGTCTATCTATATGTCTCTGGTGTGAATACGCAGGTCCTCATTTATGATGGTGGCAAATACAGAGTAATTGGTGAGACATTGGATATTGGTATGGGTAATATGTTTGATAAATTTGGAAGAGTCTTAAATCTAGGCTTTCCTGCAGGAAAGCAAATTGATATGCTAGCTAAATCAGGGAAATATGTGGAATTACCCTATACTGTGAAAGGAATGGATACGAGCTTTTCTGGTCTTTTAACGAGGTGCATGCAATTATGGGAAAGGCGCCCAACGTGGAAAGAATTGTCATCAAAAGGGACAGCATACCTTCAAGATGCCAAAAGTAAAGATACTCTCTTACAAAACATAGTTGAAAGAAATGAAAATCAAAAGATAACCAAAGAAGATCTTTGTTTCTCCTTAACTGAAACTGCCTTTGCCATGGCAACAGAAATTGCTGAACGGGCGCTTGCCCACACAGATAAGAAAGAACTTATTTTGGTAGGCGGAGTAGGGGCTTCAAAGCGATTTTGCGAAATGCTTAACAGCATGTGCAATGCACGAGGTGCAACATTCTTTAAGGTTCCAATGAGTTTAGCAGGGGATCAAGGAGCAATGATTGCATGGGAAGGGTACTTGAGGCGCGATGAGGAAAGGCGCTCATTTGATGTGAATCCTCACTGGCGAACTGATGAAGTGTAGGTCTAGTTTTTCTTGAAAATCACCACAAAACCAACAACTTTATAAAGCCTAAAATTCTCTTCTACTTTGTGATTTATCGACGATAAAGGATGGTTTTCTAATCTTATATTGGGGTGATTTAAAGGCCAATTCCTAGTCATACATCTGATGGAAAAATGGAAGAAAATCAAGCACAAAATGGCCAGAAAAGCTCAGGGTATGGAGCTTCAAACATTACTGTATTAGAGGGTCTTGAAGCAGTACGAAGAAGGCCAGGGATGTATATTGGTGATACCTCTCTAAATGGGCTTCACCATTTAGTATATGAAATTGTCGATAATTCTATTGATGAGGCTCTAGCAGGTCACTGTTCTCGAATCAAAGTAATTATCCATGAAGATGAGTCTATTACTGTAATTGATGATGGGCGTGGGATTCCCGTTGCCTTGCACCCAAAATTAGGAATTCCAGCCGTGCAAGTGGCGCTTACAAAATTGCATGCTGGCGGAAAGTTTGATAAGGACACCTACAAAGTGTCTGGCGGATTGCACGGAGTTGGTCTAAGTGTTGTGAATGCTCTTTCTTGCGATCTTAAAGTTATGATCAGACGGAATGGGAAGGTACATGTACAACACTACAAACGTGGAAAAGAACAGGGTCCACTTGAAGCACGCGAAGAAACTGATAAAACAGGTACTGCAATCTGGTTTAAACCAGATGGTGAAATCTTCACTCAAAGAGCGTTCCATTATGATATTTTAGCGACAAGACTTCGCGAACTAGCGTTCCTGAATAAAGGAATTAACATAGATCTTGTTGATGAGCGTGAGAAAGATGAACAAGGGGAACTTAAGCAGGATCATTTTAAATACGATCAAGGGATCGCTGAATTTGTTCGACATTTAGATGAAAATAAACATCCTATCAATAGTGTTATTTATTTTAGTCGTGAAAAAGATGATGTAGCAGTTGAGATTGCTCTTCGGTACAATAGTAGTTATCAAGCTATTATTCACTCTTTTGTTAACAACATTAACACTCGGGAAGGTGGAACTCACCTCTCTGGATTTAAAGCTGCGGTCACTCGTGTTCTTAATAATGTCGTAAAGTCTGTTGCAAAAAATGGTAAGGAAGTTAAACTTACAGGCGATGATGTTTTAGAAGGTCTTACTGCGGTTGTGTCTGTTAAAGTGATGGAACCTTTATTTGAAGGGCAGACAAAGACAAAACTTGGGAATAGTGAAGTGTACGGAATTGTCAGTTCTTTAGTTGCAGAACAGTTAGGAACATATTTCGGTGAAAATCCCAAAGTTGCCAAAGAAATTATCCAAAAAACACTTGATGCTGCTCGTGCGCGTGAAGCTGCTCGAAAAGCACGCGAACTTACCCGTCGTAAAAATGTGCTTGAAGGCTCAGGGCTTCCAGGAAAACTTGCAGATTGTTCAAACAAAGATGCTTCGGCGTGTGAAATATATATTGTTGAGGGGGATAGTGCTGGTGGCTCAGCAAAGCAAGGTCGGGATAGATCATTTCAGGCAATATTGCCATTACGTGGAAAAATATTGAATGTTGAGAAAGCCCGTTTACATAAAGTCTTTCAAAATAAAGAAATTGTTGCACTTATTACAGCGCTTGGAACGGGTATTGGTGAAGAGTTTACTGTTGATAAGCTTAGATATCACAAAGTTATCATCATGACAGACGCTGATGTTGATGGATCACATATTATGACTCTTTTGTTAACATTCTTTTATAGGTATATGAAACCGCTCATTGAAGGAGGATATATCTATGTTGCAATGCCTCCGCTCTATAAACTCTCAAAAGGGAAGAAATCACAGTATGTATATACTGAACAAGAAAAACTTCAGGTTTTGAAAGATGAGTTTGAAGGAGCAAGTGGTGTTGGTATTCAGCGATATAAAGGATTAGGAGAAATGAATCCTAAACAGTTGTGGTCAACAACCATGGATCCTGAGATTCGTATGCTTAAACAAGTCTTGCTTGAAGATGCAATTGAAGCAGACCAGATATTTACTGTCCTTATGGGGGACGATGTGGTTCCACGGCGTGCGTTTATCGAAAAGCATGCCAAAGAAGTAACGGAACTTGATGTGTAATCTTTAAATATCAATTCTGTTTTTCTTTTTCTTATGAAACGTACACGTATGAAGGCAAAAGAGCTGAATAATCTACTCTCCTTGTATGGAGTTGAATTCTCTAAAAAAGATTCTGTTGAAAAAGCGCAAGATAAAGAAACTGGCTTTAAGGGATTTTATGTGAACGGTGTCTGTTCTTTCTTTTATTATGAAAATATTTTGCTTCCAACACTTCGCTTCTTGCAAGAAAAAATAGTGCTAAAGAGAGTAGTTGTCGATATGGGGGCGGTCAAGTTTGTTGTTGGTGGCGCAGATATCATGAGGCCAGGGATAACTGAGATTGAGGATGGAATAGAAAAAAATGAAGCCATTGTCATAGTTGATGAGAACAATGGAAAGACATTAGCAGTAGGTGTTGCTCTTGGCTCATCTGAGGACATGCAAAAACTAGAAAAAGGAAAAGTTATCAAAAATATTCACTACGTTGGTGATGAGATGTGGAATTATTAATCCATGAACTCAATTCCAAGTTCGTTTTCAATTGCACCGCGTTTTTTGCCAATGTAACTTCTTTCAGGGCCAAAAATCTGTTCTGAATTAACTCCAGTTACAATAAGCATTGTTCGAATGGTTTTTTCTAAATCTTTGTAGATTTGAGCTCCCCAAATAATTTTTGCGTTATCTGAGAGCTTCTCTCCAATGGTTTCTACAATTTTACGAGAATCGTCAAGCGTTAATGCTTCTCCACCAGAGATGTTAATGAGTGCTCCAGTTGCATTTGAAATGTCAACATCAATTAAAGGGTTATCTAACGCCTTTTGTACGCTTTCTCCTGCAGCGTCTTCTGAGTCAGATTCACCAACACCAATCAGTGCAACACCACCTTCACTCATAATAGCTTTTACATCAGCAAAATCAAGGTTTACAAGCCCGGTTTTTGTTACTAATTCAGCTATGCCCTTAACAGAGTTTGTTAAAATTTCATCTGCAACTTTGAATGCGGTGTGGAGTGGAAGGTTTGGAGCTAAGTCCAGCAATTTTTCGTTTGGAATAACAATAAGTGTATTGATGTCTTGTTCCATTTTCTCAAGTCCGATCATTGCATTCTCAAACCGGTGGTTTCCTTCCATACTAAAGGGGATCGTAACAATTCCTACTGTTAAAAGTCCCATTTTCTTTGCAATCTGCGCGATGTATGGTGCTGAACCAGTTCCAGTTCCACCACCTAAGCCACAAGTAATAAAAATCATGTCAGCTCCTTCCATCAGTTTTTTGAGATCATGCTCGCTTTCACGTGCAGCTTCCTCACCAATTCGAGGATTGGATCCAGCACCGAGTCCTTTAGTGAGCTCTTTTCCAATAAGCAATTTTTTATCGGCTGTTGTGTAGAGAAGATCTTGCGCATCTGTATTGATCGCGATTGTTTGGATGCCTTTAATACCCACTTCTGCGATCCTGTTTACTGTATTGTTTCCTCCACCACCACACCCGATAACTTTAATGCGAGTTTTGTGTGCTTCAATAAGCCTTCGAAGTTCATCATCAACATCACTATTAACCTGAGAATGAGAAATTGGCTGCGCGCTCATCGTAACAGTTGGTCTTGGCTGCTCTTGAGCAGGTTCAACTCGCTGTGCTTGATTTTGCTGGTTGTACGATGGCTGTTGTTGTCCTTGATTCTGATTAATGTATGTTTCCATGTTGACTAAATGTAGGATGAGTAAACCAGTTAGAAGTTATCTCTATCCCCCTCTCTTCTATAAGGAATTTTTGTGCCAAAAGAGGTATTTAAAGATTATTGTTGTTGATTATCCAGAATAAAGGCGTAATACCACATTTTTGGTTTTAATGGTCATGCTTACAGTTTTCGTCGTGCTTGTGTTGTTCTGTTGCTTTAAATTCAAGACTCTTAACTTTTGGCAGGACTTCTGTAAGCTTTTTTGTAATAGCATCCTGTAGAGGTTTTGGCATTTCGAATGGAATTTTGATGCTTGCAGTAGCTTCTTTCATCTCAACTGTAATAAATCTTTTATCCATTTGCAGGATGTTTGCAATAAATGCAGCAATTTTTGTTGAATCTTTTTCAATTTTACTTTTTATCTTAAATTCATACACCAGATCTCTTCCTGCAAGCGGATGGTTAAAATTCACCATAACTCTACCCCCAGAAATTCGCATAACAGTTCCGATTTTACCATCAAAATCTACCTGTTGGCCAGGATGGGGGTTGAGTTTATGTTCTTTGAAAGTTGCTAATGGCACAAGTTGTACTTTTTTAACATCCTTTTTGCCAAACGCTTTTGCCATAGGAACAGTTACTGAATATTCTTTACCAATTTCTTTTCCAACTAGAGCTTCATCAAATCCCGCGATTACTTGGCTTTCACCAACACAAATCGTGATTGGATCAAATGTCTTATTGTGTGATTGTAACTGACTTTTTTCAGCAATTTCTTTTCTGGTAGTATCAAACACTCTTCCATCTACTAATTTGCCGGTATAGTCAAGCTCGATAAAATCATGTTTTACAATAGTGTTTGTCATAGTTTTGGGAAGGAGGGTGAGGGGTTTATAAATTTTACCCACCAACTAATGATAGAGAAATGCTCCTTCTGGAGACTCTGTTTGAAGAGCGAGGACACCTCTTACTTTTTGAGCTCTTTGTGATGCATGCCTTGCATTATGCGCATCAAATAATCTTTGCAAAGAGCAACTAAGGTACAAAAGTTGGTTTCTATTAATCTCGTTTGTCTCTTCAAATGCTCCTAGTGTAACTATAGTGTCATCAATTTCAAGAATTTCTTGAGCTCCTTTAAAGCGAGGGCCAGCTCTAAAAGGGAGGGG
This sequence comes from uncultured Methanosarcinales archaeon, assembly GCA_964498285.1. Taxonomy (GTDB): domain Archaea; phylum Nanobdellota; class Nanobdellia; order Woesearchaeales; family GW2011-AR9; genus CAZCGN01. The sequence goes on along the minus strand of CAZCGN010000001.1, from coordinate 151,598 downwards.
CGCATTGTATAGAAGAATTTTCCCTCCTCCAATAGTATAGGGGTCAAGGTAGCTTTCGGCAATTAATTGAGCAACAAAGGAAAGATCAGAAGTAGGGTTATCAGTTAACATTCTACATCTCTTGATATGATTTCTTTTGAGCTCGTGTAATGCAAGAGCATAGAATGGTTCATCTCGAAATCCTCTATGGGTCATAGCAATTTGTAGAACTGGAAGTGAATCTATACTCATACCTGTTCATTTGCAAATTTAAGTTATAAATCTTATGACCTATATTCTTTTTCACCCCAATAATCTTTAAAAGTGTGGATTTTCTAAAGATCACATGCACGAAATTGAAACAAAAGTTCTTGATGTTGATGTTGTTAAAGTTGCAAAAAGACTTGAAGAGCTTGGCGCAACTAAAGTTCTTGATACACGTTTTTCTGTTGATTGGTTCAGGCCACTAGGAACACAAGATAACGAGTGCCCTTGGTTTCTAAGAATTAGAAGCGATTCTAGTGGAAAAATTGAAGCTACCTGGAAATCACACAGAACATTTCAGGGAGCAACATCAAAGCATCAAGAAATTAACCTAGCTATTAATGATCATAAGGCACTTGCAAAACTCTTTGAAGCAATTGGCCTTGAAAAGTATGCACATCAAGAAAAGAATAGGCTTTCTTGGACATATCAGGATTGGCGATTTGACTTGGACCAATATCCAAATATTCCTGCATGGCTTGAAATTGAAGGGAAAAGTGAAGGACATGTTCAGGAAGCGCTTTCCCTGTTTGAGCTACATAATCATAGAACAACTCCAGAGGGTGAGAAGAAAACAATTGAAGAGGTATATGGTGTAAATTGGCATAGTATGGTGTTTGATTAGTTAGAGATTGATACCCCCTCAGATGAGATTAGCATATATTTGCCTTCTTTTCTTTCTAGTTCAATATATGAACAGTCGTCTAACTTCACAGAAGTTCCAAATTTAAAAAACTCTCTAACGAGGGTACTTATAACGCCGCCATGTGATACAATTGCTATAACATTGAATTTATTAGATTCGATCTCTTCAAAAGCAGGTATTATTCTTTTCTTAAGCTCTTCATAACTTTCTGATTCTTTAACATCATGATGGGTTTTAGAAATAGTGAGTTTTTCATATTCTACTGGGTGCTTTTGCTTAGCTTCAGTTTTTGTCATCCCCGTTAAAATCCCATAATTATTTCTTTCTCTAATATTTTCGACAACCTTTGAAGGAACGTTAAGTGTTTTTGCAACAATGTCTGCAGTTTCAGTTGCCCTGTGTCTTGGACTGTGAAATACAACTTCTATCTTTTTTTCTTCAAGCTGAGATGCCAGTTTCTTTGCTTGCTCAACACCTTCTTGCGTTAGGTGATCATCATAATCTCCACCAAAACGATCTTCAATGTCTCCTGTAGTCTCACCATGTCTAATTAGAAATATTTTCATTTTTCAGGTCTCCTTTCTTGATCTAATAAACTCAGCAACTTTTTGTGTTGCCTCATCTGCTGTAATGTTTGTTGTGTCTAAAACAAAATCGTAATTACTTTCATCAGAAATGTCTGTTTTATACACGACTTTATAGCGCGCAACTTCTTTTGTTTGTCTAACTTCTATTTTTTCTTGTGTTGCTTCAACTGATTCTACGCTATCCTCATTTCGATCTTGGCTTGCTTGTGTATCTTGGAGATCTTTCCAAATCCGTTTTGCAGCCTCTTTTGGATCAACTTTGATGTAGAGTTTTAGTGACTCAGGGATAAAGTGGTACATAGTTCTTCCTTCTGCAATGGCGCTGCCATCTCTTTTTGCAAGTTCTCTTGCCTTTGTACTCACTGCTTGGTCAAGTTCTCTATCAATCTCTTCACGGCCTTTCGCATATTCATTAAGTTCCTCGGCTGTCATGTTCATCTTTCTTGCAAGTTGGCGAAATTCACCTCCTGCATACACTCTTTCTATCCCAAACATCTTGGCTAAACCCTTTGCAATCGTACTTTTCCCACTACCAGGAGTTCCTGAAATGCTAATGATCATCGTATCGCCTCATATGTGTTTTCTTTTTGTCCTAATGCTTTAACCCAGAAGGCTATGTTTTTAAGAATTCCTCTGTTTGTGTATCTTCGCATAGAGGTTATGGCGTCAGCGCTTAGTTTTGTATAACTACCAAACACAGACAACCTTTTTTGCAAATCTTTGTGCTCAAAAAGCTTTAGATCTTTATTAAACCCACCAACTTGCTCAAAATGATTTTTGTGGCAGATGAAAACTCCTGAGGCCCCTTTGTGAATTTTTGTAGTATGAATGAAATTTTGGTATGCTGCAACTAGGGAATGCTGTACTCTTTTAGTATCTGGGACAAAATGAAGCGTGCCAACACTACGTTTTACAGTGAACTTTTTTGCAATAGTAGAAAGTGCGTTATCTGCAAGAAGAGTGTCTGCATCCAAAAAGACCAGAATCTCACCTTTGGCAATTGATGCTCCCTTATTACGTGCCTTACTCACATGGGCCTCTTTTTGTGAAACATTTAAGATCTTGGTTTTAGCACTAGAACCTTTAATAGCTGCTTGAACGACTTTTTGGGTGTTATCTGTACATCCATTTGGCACTACTACGATTTCAAATAACGGGTAGTTTTGGCTAAACACTGAGGAAAGCGTCTTTGCAATGTACTTTTCCTCGTTGTGTGCAGGAATAATCACAGAAATAAAAGGTCCCGAGTTTTCCACCATAGATGCTTTAGGAAGAAGAGTTTTTTATAAAGCTTGCGAGCCTTAGAGAGTCAAATAGTTGCATGCCCAAAGCATGGTTCGATCAGAGTAATAGAATGGTGTCCGAAAGGGTTTACCATCAGTTCTTACAACTTCACAGAAAGCTTTCTCCTTTTCGATATGTTTAGTGTATGCTTCTTTGTATTTTTCTGAAAGTTTAGGATCATACTTTTTAATCGCTTTAATCCATAATGGTCCCATATGGGTCCAGGACGTATCACCTTCATAGTTTCGAAAAAAGATCCATTCTTGTGGAATAAATTCTGCCATGTGCCGCTCTTTTGTGTACCTGAGTGGCAGAGGATTTGTAAGATTATTCTCTTTAACTGCTTTGATCATAGATTGTATCTCTTTTTCATCTTCAATAAAGCCCAAAATAAGTGGAAAAACTTGCGCATCACCCGCAACATATTTTTTCATTTCTATATCATCGTAGAAATATTCGCCACTCCAAAAGTGTTTATAGATCAGGTCTGCATAGAAACTATGGGTTTGGGTTGCGTTTTTCTTTGCAAATGGGTTGTGTAGTGTTGTTTTATGCAAATCTACTGCAAGCATTGCAACCATACAATTATCATAGCATGAACTTTTACGAAGAGAAAAATCTTTCATAGATGAGAAGTGTTCGTCTGGTTTTACAAGACCTGTTTTTTCGTCTACAACATGCTCCTTGAATTTTCGTATTTCTCTGTTTAGGAACTCTTTGTATGGTTTGTAATTAAAAGATGATGCAACAATGCTGTGAATAAGCCACGGAAGTGAATCTACTCCAAACTCAGGAAAATCAAATGGTGTATTCTGTGGAGTGATTGTTGTTGTGACTTTTCCATACTTTCTATAGAGGTTGAGTGCGTAACGAAGTGTCTTATGTACCTTTTTTGTGTACCCAAGTTCAATTAATGATTTAATACACCATCCAAAGTCTCGTGCCCAGAATTGGGGGAAGTTCGTGGAAGATGTCTGGAAGTATCTTCCCTTCCAACATGTTTTAACAATAGCCTGGCAGATCTCTTTAGCATCTCCTTCAAACTTTTTTGGAAATAACCTATTTTTCCAGGACGTTAAGAATACTCGAGGGCCTTGTGTTAAATAGAAGATGAGGGACGTCATTAGCAAGTGGAAAGTTGAAGAATTCTATAAATGTTGTGGAATGCTAAGAGCAATACTCATCCTCAGCCTACTTCGATAATCCCATATTGGGTCTACTCATAGGGTTCGTCATTGGATCTTGAGTGCTCGTGAAGTTAAATGCGGGCCCGGGAGGACTTTCGTGTCAAATAGACGTTTCGAACCCCCGATCTTTTCCTTACTTGCCTCAAGCAAGGCCTATTGTGCCTTGGCATTGAAGTAGGAGGGAACTGCTCTATTTGCCTTACCGCTAAATCCAGCAGAGGAGTTCCGGTATCCAGGCTAAGCTACGGGCCCATACCCCTTAAAAAAGTCAAATCCTTTTTATATACTTTGCTCAGAAGATATAGCTATACACAAGAAAGCTTTTTATAGGGCTGATTGCTAGTAAAAATTTATGGCAAAACCAACGTATATCTCAATACAGTCTGCAATGGATGTGGGCAAGGGTGCTGTTTGCATTCGAGGATGGGTGCACAGAGAACGTGGCTCAAACAAACTCAAATTCATTGTTCTTAGAGATTCAACGGGCCTTCTTCAATGTATCTTTAAACGTGATTCTTTTGAGAAGGAGTGGGACGCAATTGACCATATACAAGTTGAAACTTCCCTAATGCTAACTGGTGAAATAAAAGAAGATAAACGAGCGCCAACAGGGTACGAGTTGCAGGTAGCCTCATTTGAGATAGTTGGAACATCTGATAAATTTCCTATAACAAAAGATACATCCATTGAACATTTGGCAGATAACAGACACTTGCATCTTCGTAGCCAAAAAATGATTAACATCTTAAAGATTAGATCAACAGTCTTTGGTGCAATTGATGAATATTTCAAAGGACAGGGTTTTTATGAATATCATTCCCCGATTTTTCAAGCGGTACAATGTGAAGGTGGATCTGACCTCTTTAATGTTGATTATTTTGGTAAAAAAGGAGTATTTTTAGCACAAACCTGGCAACTCTATGCAGAACCAGCCATTTTTGGGCTTGAAAATATTTATACAATCGCACCCTCCTTTCGTGCAGAGAAATCTAAAACCTCGCGTCATTTAACTGAGTACTGGCATGCTGAAATGGAAATGGCATGGGCTAATTTTGATCAAATTATCGCGCATGGTGAAGCGCTCATAAAACATATTGTAAAAACGGTGCTAGATACGAATGCTACAGAACTTAAAGCTCTGGGGAGAGATATCTCAAAACTAAAACCAGTTGTTACAAAGCCGTTTGTTCGTATGACGTACACAGAAGCCCTTAAAATTCTTAAAGAGAAATGTAAAATGAATGTGCCTTGGGGCAAGGATCTTCGAACTATTGAAGAGGAGAAATTAACAAAACTCTATGATGTTCCAGTGATTTGTACGCACTACCCTAAGAAGGTAAAAGCATTTTATATGACTGAAGATCCTGATGATTCAAAAGTGGTGCAAGGCTGTGATTTTTTAGCATCCGAAGGATATGGCGAGATTATTGGCGGATCTCACAGAGAGCATGATATTGAAAAGGTAAAGGCACGCTTAGTTGAAGATGGTGAAGATCCTTTGGAATACGAATTCTATTTGGATACAAGACGCTATGGTTCTGTTCCGCACGGTGGATTTGGCCTTGGTGTTGAAAGAGTAATCAGATGGATTTGTGATTTAGAGAATATTAAAGATACAATCCCGTTTCCGCGAACTATGGAACGCTACAAGCCATGATGGAAGAAGTTGCATTAGGGGTGTATAAACACTTTAAGGGCGCACTTGTTGAGGTCATTGGAGTTGCGCAGCATTCTGAAACACTTGAGAGATTGGTTGTCTACAAAAAACTCGAAGAATTTCAAGAGAAACCCAAAGGGTCTATGTGGGTACGACCTCTTGCTATGTTCTTAGAAACGGTCGAAAGAGATGGTAAAGTTATGAAACGGTTTGAGAAGGTTGAGTAGAAGTTTTATCCTCCAAGAAACCCAAACGCTTGTCTTTGAAGTGCTATGCCCTCTGCAGAGAGTTTTTTCCCGCGAAGAATCTTATTTGAAAGAAAACCAAAAATTCTTCCTTTCGCGCCTTTAAGTAAATTGATTGGAACACCACTTACAAGCCCAACAATTCCAGTAAAGTATGTGAGAAGAATAAATGCTTCTTCGACTCTTCGTTTTGCCATTTTCCTATCTTTTTCTAGACCAGATTCGAGTGATCTTTTGTATGCTGCTAGAGCTTCTCTCATTCTTTTTGTTTCTGCTTGGAGCGCTGCTTGCGGTTTAGAAACCTCTTCTACAGTTATCTGACAAGTTTTGTAGAGTTCCCAAAATGCCTTCTTTTCTTCTTCGAATAATGGACCAAGGGCTTCTTTGTCATCAAGAGCATCAAAGAGTGTGTCATGTTCCATTTTTTCTAAATATCTCACTTGAGCTTCTAGCGATTTTCTTAGCCTATCAAGAAGTGGATGTATTGCCCTAAATCGCTCAATGTGGGTTCCATATGTAAATCTCCAATCTTGGCGTAAGAGTTTTTTAAATAAAGGGAGTTCAGTTGCAGGAACCCCATTAGTTTTAAGAAAGCGTGGAAGATTAAATTCTGAAGACATAAGGCCTAAATACAAATCGACACGTCCAAACATTCTGTTATATGCGGTCAGGCCAGCTCTTGCACCGCTAAGATTTCCTCGAACAGATTTAGCCAGTATATCACGTTTCATTTTTTCCCACGGAATTATCCTTACAAGCTTGACTCTTCGATCCACATCTGAGAGAATAGCAGCAGTCTGCTCCAAAAATTCACCTAAATGCTCGTACAGCGCTTCAAACTTGTTTTTGGCTTTGCCCTCAACATACTTTGTAATAAGTGCATAATCAAATGTCATGCTCTCTTGTAACCCAGTTCTTATATAAAAGCTTAACGAGTGTGGAAAATGTTTTTATAACCATCCTAAATCTAAGAGGGTATGTACATACTTAAACAAATTCCAGAAGATTTCATTGTACGAGAGATCTCCACTATTACTTTTAAAGAAGAGGGCAAATATCTCTATTTTAGGCTTACAAAAACTAATTGGAACACGTTAGATGCTATCAAGAAAATTTCCTTTGCACTTCATGTCCCTTTAAAGAATTTTGGCTATGCTGGAACAAAAGACAGGCATGCTGTAACTGAACAAGTATGTTCTGTCTATGGAGTAAAAAAAGAACGATTAGACTCTATTGCTTTTGACAGGATAAAAATTACAGTTTTAGGATATGGCAATGAGCCATTAAGCCTGGGAGATTTAGTTGGGAATAAATTCGAGATAACTGTTCGAAATTTTACAAATAAGAGAGTTGCAAAAAAAGCACATTTTGTCAACTACTTTGATGAGCAGCGCTTCTCTAGAAATAATGTTGCAATTGGAAGAGCAATTGTCAAAAAAGATTTCAAAAAGGCAGCAAAATTGATTGATAGTGGAAGTGTTATAGATCATTTACAAGAAGTCTCAACTGATTTTGTTGGCGCTTTGCGAACACTTCCTAAAAAATTATTGCTACTCTTTGTTCATGCGTATCAAAGTTATTTGTGGAATGAAACAGTTGCACGATATTTTGAGTCTAAGGAAAAAGAAGTTTCTCGAGTATCATACTCAGCAGGTGAATTTGTATTTGTATCAGATTTGTCTCAATATTTAAATCTAGAAATTCCTCTTGTAGGATTTTTTACTGATTTAAAGAAAGTTGATGTTAGAGTAAGGGAAATTGTTGAGACACTTTTGGATGAAGAAGATCTTGAACAAGAAGATTTTATCATTAAACAGATTCCTGGTTTAAGTTGTGAAGGTGCTCAAAGAAAGGTAGTTCAGGAAATTAAAGACCTGACAGTTTCTAATTTGGAAGATGATGAATTAAATGAAGAGAAAAAGAAACTGATACTTACATTTACACTTACAAAAGGGAATTATGCAACAATGGTTGTAAAACAGTTACTTAGTTAGAAATATTCTTTACAGCGTCCAGTGCTACTTGTTGCACTTCTTTGATTGGTTTTGTAGCATCAATTGCAGTTACAAGACTTTTTTGTGTAAAAAAGTCAATCACCGGTTGTGTGTTTTCTACAAACACTCGATATCGCTCTTTAATTGCTTCTGGTTTATCGTCATCTCGCTGTACTAATCGATCTTGGATTTCTGGTGGCGCTGGCTTAAATTTAAGATTATAGATTTTTCCAGTTTCAGGATCCATTCTGCGAGCAGATAACCTTTCAACAACAATTTCTTCAGGCACTTCTAAAGAGAGAAGCCTATCAAACGCGATATGTTCGATGTATTGGATCTGATCTAAACTTCGTGGAAACCCATCAAAAATAAACCCTTCAGCCTCACCAATTTCACCACACATGAGCTTTGCAATGATTGCTGCAGGCACTAAATCTCCTTTTTCAACAATTGCCCTAACTTCTTTTCCAATTTCAGTTCCATTTTTGATCTCTCGTCTGAGGAGAACTCCGGCTGAGATATGCTTAAGTTGTGGGTATTTTTCCAAAAGAGCTTCAGTAACGGTTCCTTTCCCAGATCCAGGAGGACCTAAAAGTATCAGTTTCATGCTCTTTAGAAGAAATGAGGGGTTTTTATACATTGTGGTTAAGAAAGATATGAAGAAAGGTCTACACTTGCTATATGGGGCCTTTCTTGAGCATCTAAAATACTGGTCCTGTCAAAGAAGAGGGGTTGAAAAGGCACATATTCGAAGCATCTTGTCTCAAGTTCGGCTGGCAGAAGAGCTCCACTCTGTATTGGCTGTTCTGGTTCAACTTCATTCTCTTGAGCCCTAAAATGATAGTACGCCCAAGCTACAAAAACCAAGCTGGCTGATGCCAGAACTGCTAATGCCATTGGTCCAGGATCCTCTTCATTTCTCACTGGATGGATTTTTATAAGGGGATATTTAAAGATGTTGGACAAATTATTCAAATAAAATAGTTGACTTAGAATCAAAATGTTTATAACATATTTCTGGCTTATTCTGGTTTATGGTAGTATGTGAGATGTGTGGGAAAAGTGGGCCATTGGTTGAAGCCAAAGTTGAAGGAGCTACCATGCAACTTTGCACCAATTGTTCTAAATATGGTCAAGTTCTTGTAAAGCCGAAGTTTCGTGCTAAGCGAAGTTTTGCACCACGCCCAGGAGATGATTTACGTGTGGTGTCCTCAGCAGCTCAGTTGTTACAAAAATCTAGAAATTCTCGTAATATGACTCAAAAAGAGTTTGCAGATTTGTGCTGTGAAAAACTAAGTGTTGTACAAAAATGGGAAGCTGGCATAATGAAGCCAAATATTACTGCTGCAAAGAAGTTAGAAAGAATTTTACACATTACACTTTTACAAAAGGCAGGTGAACAAAAAGATAAGGGTGAGAGAGAAGCTCCGATGCCATCTAAGAAGTCTTCTGCAGGTTTTACTCTCGGCGATTTCATTAAGGTGAGAAAACGTTAAAGCATTGGCACAACAAAATACAATGCTACTGCCAAAACAACACCAAAACTTACATCGAACCAATCGTGTTTCTTCAAATAAATTCTTGAGTATGTTGTAACAAGTGCAAGTACACTTAGTAAAATCACAACACGCGCGCTAAATCCCCAGAAACTCATAAAAGAAAGGGCGAGAAACCAAATTCTTGCAGTATGCAAACTAGGAAAAGACGAGGCATCGATTTTTTCAATTAGATTAGAAAAAGTCTGTTTATTTGGTCTTGGTTTGAAATAGAAAAGTCGAATCAGTACAACAATTGCAATTGCAAGAAGGTTCCCTAACAATAAATCCCAGAAAAGAGACATTTTATGCAATACAAATGTGAGAGCTAATACGAGTAAATAGAAGATTTCTCCACCAAACGTTGTAAGATCTCGAAAGATCATATGAACAAATTTCTGTTGCATACAAAAAAGAAGAATGTTGAAGTTTTTATGTTTTGTGTTAGGCTTTACCAGTTAAATTCACAAGCGCTTTATGTGCTTTAATAATGTCTGAGCTTTTTACATATAACAAGAATTCTGGAAGTGCTGAGATAATATCTTCAACATTAACTTCTTGCAGCGCAATTTCTTGGCCGATACGTGCTAAAACGCCAACACATTCAGTAACTTCTTCAGGCATTGAAATACGAATCTCAGAAAGATCCGTTGCTACATTAAGTAGATTCATTGATGAGAATACTGCTTTTTTAGCCTCAATATCGTCCTGGTTCACAAAGATTTTCACGTTCTCTTTACTTTTAAGAAGGCGAAAATTTTTCTTAAGAGTTTGTGATCCTACAAAGTCGTTTGCAATAGCTTCAAACTCATATTCTTTAAGAGTGATGCATGCAACGTTATCTTTTGTTGTGATCCTCGCTTCTGTAAATAATGAGTCAAGCTGCTTTTTCTCTTTGCTAAAGAGAACTTCTGTTTCATACCTGCGGATTGCACTAATAACCGCATCCATGGATGCAGGAAGGCCGAACTCTTTAATCAAATATCGTGCAAGGCCACGAATGTTAATAAGGCCTCGTTCAAGATTTTTTTGAATACTGATGTCTTCAGCAAGAAATTTCCATACACTATGGTTGATACTTGTCATAAGAAGCATAGGAAGAAAATATATTATTTATATATCTTTTGGTCATTTGTGTCATTTTGCAGTGAAAACTGTCACTTGACACTGATTTGTATCATAGCCACGCGAAAAAAGGAGCGTGTTCTCTTGCCGTATTTGGGTTAGAAAAGAGTCTTTTTTCCCTTGACAATCCGTATCATTTTCTTGACAATGGAAATCACAACTTCGTAAGATAATGGTCTCAAACCTTCCATGCAATCTTTCATATTCTTTTTTGGCGGTTGTACTATCGCTCGTTGTAGGAAGCACGGTGTTGTCAAGATATGCTAAAAGGAACGGATGTGAAATAAAAATTGGTCCATTAAATTCATTTTCATCATACAATTCTACAATATCTTGCATGATGCCATCTTGAGGGGTTGCCGGCAATTGTTCAAAGCTTGTAAGATGCGATGCTGCTATGAAAAGAATACTTATGACAACAAAAGATCCAATCCGTATACCCCAATGAGATTGCTTCTTTATACTATAGTATGCATAAGATAGCATGCTTGCTGCTATAATAGAAAAAAATGGTAGTGTTAGGGTCATGTACCTCACTTCTTTTCGTGCAACACTTTGCCAAAAGTAGAGAAAAAGAAGGATTGCTGTTATGTAAATCACGCTTTTTGTTTCTGTTCTCCACTCTTTGTAATAGAGAAAGCAAATTAATGCAATTGGCACTAAAAGGAACACAAAATTATGTAAAAAGAATTCTGTAAAATAGAACAATGCACTTGAGTTATACAGCCAGGTAAATGTGTTAATGATTCCAGAACCAGTTGTAAGCGGAATGAATGCATGTTCGTATGTTCTATGGTTAAATATGAAAAAAGGAATAGTTGGAATGATAAAACTTATTGTGAAAACAAAAATGTCACGTATTTTTGTTTTAATATCGGGCCAACGGTGCCCTTTACGCAAGAAGATAGCTATAAGAAAAGAAGGCAGAAGTACTCCTGCCGGAAACTTTGTAAGAAAAGCTAAAGAAGCACAAATACCAGAAGTTGCAAGAACAATGTTAGGGTGATTAAGACCCCGTCGTTTTATGAATAAGTTGAGTGCAAGAAGGGCGAACACAAGTGTTAGGGGTTCAGTTAAAATAAGCCCAGTATAGAGCATGAACAAAGGTATGGTTGCAAAAATGAAAGTTGCATAGAGTGCAACTGTTTTATTGTATGCTTTGTGTGAAATTTCATATACAAGATAGATTGCAAGGGTTGAGAAGATAAGATCAAGCAGCTTTGCCATAAAAAGAAGAGGAAGATTGGCTTTCCATATGCTTCCTAGCAAAATGGGAAGTCCAAGAGGACGAAAGACTTCCCATATACCGCTTGCACCGTTTGAGGAAAGGTATTTTCCCATACCAATGTAGATATGTGAATCCCACCATAAACCATAGTTGCGTGAAAGAAGAATCAATCTGAAAATAATTGCAAGTAACAGAATGCCAATTAGATATCTATTTCTTTTTATCCACCGTGAACTTGCGTGTTTCATGCTTGGCATTCTTGCGTATCTTCAAGTGTGTTACAAATGATCGTTTGGAGCTGATTTTTCTTTACAATTCCTTCATACTTTTCATCCTCGATGATGATAGTTGGAAGAGTTTGAATATCATGCAGAGATGTTGCAATGCCCACCATTGGTTCATGGTCTTCTAAATCCACGTTGATTGGAAAAATAAGCACTTTCTCACCAAAGACTTTTTTGAAATAGGTAAGGATTGTTCCTTGTCCTGGACATGATGCACAATCATCAGAATAGAAATAGAGGATTGAAGCTATATCTAAATCACATTGTTCTTTTGCTTGATCCGCTAGGATCCAATAACGCAGATTATCAAGTGTATACCTTCTTTCAAGTGTTTTATAATCACTCTGGCTAATGGAGTTTTCTTTCTCAAACGTTAAGATTTTGGAAAGTGATTTACCAAGCTCATCAACACTTTGCTGCAATGTTCCTAAAAGAACGGGACAATTTTGTTCTTCTTCAAGCGCACTTAGATACAAAAACTGGAGCTGTAAGCTTAGATAGTTCACATCTTGTTCTTGATTAATATCTTCTGCCCAGTTATATCGTTGCTCTTCAAAAATCATTCCAAGCGTAAGTCCTAACGAGAAAATAAGGAATGTTATAACGCCTGCTATAAGATACTTTTTCGTGCTTACTTTTCGAAAAGAACCTCTTTTTGCTTCTTTTGGTGCGGCTTTTGGCATACTGGATATATTTTGGAATGTCTCTTTTTAAATACTTGTGTGTTGGGATCTATTAAGGTCCAGAATATATCTATTCCTTTCACCACTTAATCTTTTTCTTTCGCGTGAACTCAACAAATGAGAGCATTAAGATGGCACCTTTCAAAAGATAATAAAACGCGAAGTATGGAATAATCGGAAGATATCCAAATGTTGTTATTTTCTCTTTAGCATTTGTATGTGCTTTATAGAAAAAGAAAAGACCAGTGAAAAACAATGCTACAAATACAATGACTTTTTGCACATCAAAAAGGTATGGACTCAACGTAAAATCTAAATTCGTAATGTATGGCCAAATGTCAAAATTTATGGAAAGACCATTTTTGATTTTCATAATCAAAGGCCAGCCAAAAAGGTATGCTGCAAACCCAATTCCTGCAACAGCAAGTCCATACCCAAGAACATTTTTGATCATCTGTACAACGCCAAAATCCCCATACGCTTTTTTGCCTATAACATGCTTGTATTGATACGCGCAAGAGATGCTTCCCATGTACCATCGTCTACGCTGTTTATAGAACCCGACTAATTTACCTGGACTTACAGTATGTACATACCCATCAAAACATTGTTTGATTCTATATTGTTTCTCTTGGAGCCTGTATGCAATTTCTTGATCTTCAGTGAGGGTATGTTCGTCAAACCCCCCAACTTCTTGAATAATATCTTTTCGATATAAAGAGAACGGACCGGGCGCCACATAAATTGCATCAAGGTGTGATGTGATTCTGCCAACAAACACCATTAAAAGGTACTCTATCCACTGAATTTTTTGTAAGATATTTTTTGGTTTGTATACTTTCATTGCAGGAGTGATCACTGCAAGTTGACTATCATTTTCTTTATAATACAAATGAAGCATTTTGCGAAGGGTTTTACTATCAACAAAAGAATCGGCATCAAGACATGCAAAAAACTCACCTTTAGCCATCGCAATAGCAGTATTCATCGACGCAGCCTTACCTTTATTTTTGTGAGAAAGAATACGAAAATGAGGAACATCATGTTCTTCTAAGAATTTTTGCATAACTTGAAAGGTAGAATCATTTGATCCATCATTTATTGCAATAACATCAAGCCTATCTTTCGGATAATCAATGGCAGCAACAGAGGAAAGTGTTCCTTTGATAGTTTTCTCTTCATTATATGCCGGAATGATTATAGAAATCAGGGGGTATGTGTCTAATTCCTCTGATGATACTTCTTTTTTGAACTCTTCTCGTTTATCAAAATAGACCAGAATAAAAAAGACACTAAAATATAGAGAGATAAAATATACTACTCCTATGATAAGTGATTCAATAAGTGCCATGTAACCCAAAATCTCTCCTTTCTAGCTAATAGGAGAATATTCCCAAATTTCATGACCTTCGGATGCATAGATCATTTTAAAGTTTTCGTTACGAAGGACAAATCTAATCCCTTGATCTTCTGCTAAGATACCTTTGATTTTAGGAGTAATATAAACATATTCTATGTTTTCTTGATCAAAAATTGGGAACAGAACTTGAGTGTATGCAATAGTAAAGATAGGTGAGGATGGAACATGTATGGTTGGATCAAGTTGAGCGGGATCAATTGTATCTGTTGTAAATTGAGTATGATCAAATACTTTCATTCCACTAATGAATTCAGTAAACTGTCCATCTTCTCTGAGTGTAAGAACGCTCGTATCCTCAGGAGCATTTTCTTTGAGCCAAATGAGTGCATTGTTCATCTCTGCTGAAGGAGAGTATTCAGCTAGACGTTCTGTAAATGTTAATGTTGAAAATACAATACCTAGGGCAAGTAGAAAGAGAGTAATTGTTTTAAGATCTGTAAGTTGCCATTTGCGATTTGTAATGCGTGCAAGACCTAACGCTGCAGCATAGGTGAGGGGGATTGTAAGAAAGAAAATTGTATGTGTGTTCCAAAAATATGCGGGGATCAGGATAACTAATGATGCGTACAAAACTTGTCTTCGTTTGTAGGCAAAAAACAGTCCTGTAATACTTAGGATCAAAACAAAAATACTAATGCCTCCTTTTGCACCAAAGTCGGAAATTATGTCGCGCCAGATATTATGTGTGGAAGATTTAAAGGCAATAAAAGTAATTCCTGTTGCAAACAAAGATACTCCTAATGCAATGATACTTACAATTAACGTTATTTTTGTTGCACGGAATCGAGTTGATTTTTCTTTAAGATTTTGAAGAAGTTTTAGATGATATATTTCATCAGAACCTTCCTTTCGTAATGCAATGAAACTGGTTAAAAGTAAAATTATAAGCACTCCAAAAAGAACCTCTGTAGCTGCAGCACTCATAAAGAATGGAACACTAAGCCATTGCAGATATTTCTTTCTTGTTCGAAGGGCCGTAAGGCCTAGAAGAGCAAAAAGCATGCTAAATGCATATGTACTTAATGTAGTGAACGTAAAGATAAATGCTGGAGAGAGAATAAGAAGAACCCCCCAATAGGTCGAGATAAGATTATCAAACCCAGCTTTTCGTGTAAGTCTGAGGAAAAGAATAATTGATAGTAATCCTAAAATTGGTGAGATGAAGAACAGGAGATGTAATGGAATAATCTTAGCGAGTGGAAGTATAAGCATTTGAACGAAGCTAATGTTAGAAAGAGAAATCCCCCCTTCTTCCACACTTTGTATAGTATTTAGGTGAGTATAACTCTCTTCGCCATAGAGTATTGGTATTCCACCGGAAAACCGTGTAAGAAGAACTGCTCCAATTACAAGGATGTACAAACTAAGGATAATTATAATCCGTTTTTGTACAAGATGCTTATTTCTCTGTTTGTTAAGTACCATTTTATTGCGCGTTTAACTCACACCTAACTGCGTAAGCTTTATTATTATTAATATTTTGAACAAGATCAAAACAGTTGCTTGTTCTGTAGGAAAGTTGCCCAATATCTAAACGTTCTCGTGTAGCATCAGTAAGCACGATGTAGTTAATGTCATACTTCTGTGCTATGTCTAACACATGTGTTTGGAAATGGGTTGTGTATAATGAGGTAATGTCTGTGTATCGTGTTTCAACATCATCAATCAAATGGAACTCTGGATCCATGACATTTTTTCGTTTAGAAAGATAACTTACTAAATGGCCTTCTCGCACATCGGCTGCAATAGTTGCATCTTGCGCGGTATTTGCATCTAACCATACAAAAAGTTCAATTTCATCTTGAGTTGGAACTTCTTGTTCGAGTGAATACGTTAATGAAGGAACGACCATACTTGGAATTAACAAAATAAGCAAGACTATGGTTGAAATTTGCATAAACTTTTTTACTCGAAGTAAACTCTTTGCTTTTTGAGTTGCAGCTTGTTCAAACAAGCTAAATTTCGATTTTTTATAATATTCGACGAGCGTGTCGTAGAATGGCGCGAAGATGATTGCAAGAACAAGTCCAGTAAATGCGATTGCAATGTTAAATTCTAAGAGACGAAGTCCAGTTAGCGCAAAACTTGCAATCAGAATACCCAGCATAAGAAAAACGTTCTTATTTTTCTCGTTTGTAAGGGCGGTGTATACAAATATGACGCCGGTGATAAGTGGAATAAAACCTACCAGAAATAACGCTTCTTCTAAATTTAATACTGGAAAATAGTCTGTTCTAATGATGGATGGAATATTTTGCCAAATGAACGAAACTCCCTCTGTTAAGAATACATTTTTGAACAAGAGAAACTGGACCCATAAAAAGAAAAAAAGTGAAAAGAGCATAATTTCTTTTTCTGCTTGTGTTACTTTCTGCCCTTCAAAGAGAGAGAAAAGTGCGTAAAAAAGAAGTGTGATAATCAGAATTGATGCAATGGGGCTGCTTAGGGTGAGCAGGATAAGTGCTGCAGCATACCCATATATTAATTGCTTTGCATTCTTCTCCTTTCGTGCTCGTATGAAAAAATATAGTGTAAACAGAAGACAGAGCAATGCAAAGGGAAGGGGACTAAATGCGTGTGTCTGAAAAGTAATGGGTAGGAAAAATGCAATGAATGCTGAGAAGAGAGGCGTTCTGCTTCTTTTGCTTAACCGTTTTGCAATCATGTATACAACAAGACCTAGTGATGCAAACAGCACATTAGGAAGAATTTTTGCAACTATTTCTAGGGGAATCACAAGTGCAAAGATGGATGAAAAATAATGGAATAATGGGAGAAAGATAAGTTCTCTACCACCATATGAGAAAGGGTTATCAAACAAAGGAGTTCCGGTCTGTATGATCTGTTCAACCTGCAGCAGATGAAAGTATGAATCATACGTAAAGTTTGGTGTTACAAATGCTAAGAAGAGTCTGATTGCTAGAGTTGCAATGAAAAGTAAAGCTAAGATGTGCCTGTTTTGAAGCTTCATTAGAGGAAAATTAAGTTATTCTCGTTTATAAAATGTGTGATGGTAGTTCTGTGTGCTAGAAATCTTTAAATCAATCGTTCTTTGGCTTGTTTTCTTATGGGTGATACGATTTCAACTGGAGCCTTCTTTTTAGATGAAGCACTTTTAGGTGGCTATGAAAAAGATGTTGTTACAACCATTTTTGGTCCATCTGGATCGGGTAAAACCAATCTATGCCTTCTTGCAGCAGTAAAAGTTGCTGAACGTGGCAAAAAAGTAATCTTGATTGATACTGAGGGAGGAATTGCAGTTGAAAGAATTAAGCAACTAAGTTCTGATTCTTCAAAAGTTCTTGAGAACGTTCTTTTTTTCCAACCACTTACCTTTGAAGAGCAGCAAGGAGTGTTTGAGAGACTCAAAAATCTTCTAACGCCTGATGTTGGCCTTATTGTTGTAGATTCAATTTCTATGCTCTATCGTTTGGAGCTCGGAAAAGCTGATGCTATTTTTGAAACTAATTCTGCTCTTGCACGCCAAATAGCTATTCTCGTAGGAATTGCAAGATCACGCAAAATTCCGGTTCTGATCACAAATCAGGTCTATGCTGATTTTGGCAATAAAGATCGAGTCAAAATGGTTGGTGGGGATTTGCTCAAGTATGGAAGTAAATGCTTAATTGAGTTAGTAAAATTAGGTGGTGCTGAAAACTGTGCGTTTGTTCTGCGTAAACACAGGTTCTTGGGTGGCGGAAAAGAGTATCCGTTTAAGATTGTGCAAGAAGGTTTGGCGCAGATTTGATCTCTTTTCGAAATGTATATAAACTTCTTGTTCTTAGTTCAGAAGTATTAGGTGATGTGAATGGCACGTAAAAAGAAGAGCACAAACAATGATCAATTTCCTAATTGGGTTGTATTGCTTATGTTTGTTCTTGTGATCATTGCAAGTGTTGCAGGTATTGTGCTATTCTCTGGTGTGGCGTAGAGGTGAAAAGATATGAAAGCAGTTTCAAATAATGCACTTGTAGCAATCTTGGCAGTGGCACTCGTAGTGTCTTTATCTGCATCGTTGTATTCAGTAACTGAAGTAAGTGAGTTAGGGTCGAATTTTGATGCTCTGACTGGCGCTGCAGTTGTAGATGGCGCGCCAGCTGATGATGTTGTAGAAGAACCAGTAGTAGAAGAAGTTCCTGAAGAAGAAGTTGAGGAACTTGCAGAAGAAGAGTCCGACGAAGTTTCAGATTCCGAATAATTTTTCTTATATTGTAGTAACCTTTATAAATGGCCTTCGAAACTAGTTCTGTATAGCCAACATATGTCTGTCTAAGATGTATATTGCTGCATGAGGCAAAAGAAATTGCAGACACTGATGTGTCAACAATTTCTAAGCTTTACTTGCGCAAAGCAAAAAAAATTGCAGACTTGAAGGATTTTCTTTAAGTTGCTTTAAAATAATAACAGGTATTAACAAAATGGCAGAACCAGAAGACTTACTATTGGACTCAAATGACTACCTTAAATCAGGCGTTCATATTGGAACAAAGTTCAAAACCAAATATATGAAGAATTTTATTTACAAAACAAGACCAGACGGACTTAGCGTTCTTAATCTCAAAAAGATTGATGAAAGAATCCGTCTTGCAGCGAATTTTCTCTCTCAGTATGAACCAGACCAAATTTTAATGGTTTCACGAAGGGAGAACGGCTGGAAAGGTCTTAAGAAATTAGCAGAACTTACTGGTATTAATGTTATTTCTGGAAGATATCCTCCTGGAATCTTAACAAACACAAATTTGGATACGTACATTGAGCCAAAAGTGCTTTTTGTCTCAGATCCTTGGCCAGACAAGAACGCAGTAAAAGATGCTTTGAAAGCAGGAATTCCAATTGTTGGTTTGTGTGACACTAACAATGAATCTAATAATTTGGATCTTGTGATTCCAGCCAATAATAAAGGTAAAAAGTCAGTAGGTTTAGTTCTCTTCCTTCTTACACGAGAATACATGCGAAACCGTGGTATGCTCAAAAGTGAGGATGAACTTCCATGCCCAATGGATGACTTTATTGAGGAATAAATTCTTCTTTTTTCTTTTCTTTTCTTACAAACCTTTATATACGTCTTTTTCTTAGTATTTCTTTATGGTACTAGATGGTTTTGGTAGACGTAAGGGGATTGCCCCTTTAGTTGCAACTCTTCTTCTCATAACCTTTGCAGTATCTATCGGATTTTTGTTCATGAGTTTTGGTCGCGCGCAGGTAGATTTGGAAGCTACCTGTACCATTGATATTGGGATGGATTTTCTTGAGATTGGAGGACAAAAACAGATCTGTATGAATCGTATCAAAAATGACCTAACCTTTACTGTACAGAACGGTGCAAACATTGCTGTTGATGGAGTTATGGTGAACGTGATTGGAACAGAGAGGGCAGAGTCGTTTGATTTGAATGATGCGAAAATGCCAAAAGCAGGAAGCTATGTGACACACTTGGGGTATAATGAAGAATTGTCTGGAGAAATCAGGCAGCTTAAGATTATCCCTAAAGTTGTATTGTTTGATACACAAGAAGTATGTATTGAGCAAGCGCTTGTGGTTGAGAATGTACCTAATTGTTAAGTTCGGTAACATTTAAGAATACTTCTCTCTTTAGTACACGTTATGAAAGTTGAAATCTCTCTTTCTAAATCGGTTGAAGAGAATGCAGGCATCTATTTTGATAGGGCCAAGAAGAATAAGAAGAAACTTGAAGGAGTAGATAAAGCTCTTGTTGAGAGTCACAAAAAATTAACTAGGCTTCTTTTAGATGAAGAAAAGTTCTTAGAAAAAGAAAAGGCAAAAAAAGAAGCTAAAAAACGCAAAGAAGCTCGTAAACGCGAGTGGTACCACAAGTTTCATTGGTTTATCTCCTCAGAAGGTTTCTTGTGTGTTGGTGGAAAAGACGCTACTTCCAACGAAATTCTTGTCAAAAAACATACTGAAAAAGGAGATATCGTGTTTCATACTGATATGGCGGGTTCCCCATTTTTTGTTGTAAAGGGCGGTGAGAAATCTGGGGAAGCTACAAAAGAAGAATGCGCGCAAACAGTTGCAGCATACTCTCGAGGTTGGAAGAAAGGCCTTGGAACAATTGATGTGTTTTGGGTAAAACCTGATCAAGTAACCAAAGAAGCGAAGTCTGGTGAGCATTTAGCAAAGGGAAGTTTTATGGTGTATGGGAAAACCAACTATTTGCATCCGCGGGTGGAGTTTGCAATAGGTTTGAAGGGCGAAGAAATCATTGGTGGGGCAGTAGCTGCAGTGAAAAGCGCAACGCCTCATTTTGTAATAGTTGTTCCAGGACGTGTAAAAAAATCAGCTTTAGCAAAAAAGATTTTGAAGCAGTTTGGAGCGGGCGATTTAGATGATATAATCTCGTTCTTACCAGCAGGTGGCGCTGAGATGAAGAAAGTAAGGAAGAAGAGGTAAGAATTATAAATACCTCTTAAATTTGATTTCTAGTATGTCCCCGTAGTATAGTTGGATAGAACACAGGCTTGCGGAGCCTGAGACCAGGGTTCAAATCCCTGCGGGGACGCTTATCTTCTTAAATGAGATATTTTTAAAAACAAATATTTAAGTAGAATTCCTAATTTATTCTAGTATGGTCTTTGGTAACCCTACAATAAAATATCTTCGCTACTTGATTGCTCAAGGAAGAGAGTTTGAAGCCTACCTTACAATATTAAGATCTGGAGATGTAACGAGTGACAGAAGCAAAGAATTATTCCGAAAATTACATCGGATTCTTGAGCATATCTTGTATTATTCCAAAAAAGAGTTGCTTGAGTTTCGAAAGCATAAATTAGGGATTCAATGTAAAGAAATATTGATTGAAATTCGAGAGGAGACTCAGCTAATTTCCCAATGTGTTAACAAAATTCGTTCGAGAGAAAAACTAGAACAGGCAGAATTTGAGAAAATTAGATGGCTAATAGAAAAGATACGGGAAATAGAATCGCTTTTCAGGAGAATTGAGATGGATGTCAAATTTCAAAATAAACAGGAACTTCTTGCAAAGAAAAAGGCTAAGCAGCAGCTCTCTCTTCAAGAGCAAGGTTGTCATCATGTTTCCTCAGACTTTTTAAGTGTTATTGGAACTGGAATTTTCTCCCAAAATCATGCTAAAGAAAGGTTTGGGGAAGAAGTATTTTTAGGTGGAATCGATCCTTTGCAAGGGGACGATTATATCTCTGTGTGGGACCCTTATACTTATTGGAAGTTATACCTATTCTTTGAGAAGAATGGTTATCTTGATATGATAAAAAAAGAAGAAAGAATTACCAAAGAAGCTCTTGTTAAAGCACTAGAAGCCAATCCTGATTTAAACCTATCTCGGCATGTAAAAGACAACCTGGATCAGCTTAATTTTGGTCGCAATGAGGAAATTCCGTTACATTATGTTGGAAATTTTCTTAGAAATTCTATGGCTTTAATTCACTGGGTGAGATCATATCCGCCTCGCTACTTTAGCCCACACAATTCAAAAGTAATAATTCTAATTGATGACACTATTCCCTTCTTTCCGAGTCATGGTGCTGCCTGGGAGTTTGAAGGAGTATTTGCAGAAAAAGTAGATCCAGATAAAATTGCAGGACTTATAATACCAGTTGATTTCTCAACTGAAGGAAGAATGGAAGCAGAAGAAGCTAGTAAGTATATGGGTCTTCCACTATATGATTTTACTGGCAAACTTCTCTGGCCAACTAAGTAGTGCTGGGTTTTTGGTTTATGCTTGTTTTTTCGGAACTGATTACTAACCACAACAAACTTTAAATACCATAATTACCTTCTTTTCTAAATGGCTTCAGCAGGACTAGTTATTCAATTAGTGATTCTTATTTACGCTGTAGCTATGGCAGGACTGTTTGTATACGATAGATTCTTACGCAAACAGAAAGATGAAGCCACGACAACTTAGAGAATCCCAGTTACTCGAATTTTTGGGTTAGGTGAATTGCAATAGGGGCACGTTCTAGGTTTTTTGTGGAGCGGGTAATATTTGAATTTGAAGGCACATTTGTTACATGTGTACTTAACATACATCTCACCTGGAACTCTCTCAACTTTACCAACTGGTGATTGAGAACGTCTTTTGTCTTTAATAAGTCGTTCAAGTAATTCATCTTCACTGTCCCACCCAGCAGGTTTCTTTTTCTCAACTGGTTTTGGAGCTTCTTTAACGGTAGGTTTTTTACCCCGTTTTTTAAAACAACTAAAACAGACCATCATTCCTGCAGTATAATCCAGCTGAAAAGATTCTGCCGGCGCTTTATTATTGCACTTACGGCATGCTGCTGTTACTTGAGAACTCATAGATAAGAAAAATCGTTTGCTTCTTTTTATAGTTTTAGTTTTTCGAGAGGATAACTGTGCAAGAGGTAAGTTCTGCAATCTTCTCTTTGAGATATGTAGTTTCAAGAATATGTTGAAGGAAATCTTCAAGCTCTGGTCGAAGCGTTGTAACTTTGGCATAAAGTTTGCCACCTTTTTCTACAACAACTTTGTTTCTTTTACGAAACTGTGTAGCATGATCCTGTAGTTTCACAGGTGGTCCTTGCTTGATCATAGTAAGTGGTCTTATTTTTTTCTTAAGCGTAAAGAACATAGTAGCATCTTCGCCTTGCTCCCATTCCCAATCAGCTTGTGCAATCCCATATCCCTCTAACTTTGTGCGAAGATAGCTAAAGACTTTAAGGAGTTTTGCACCAATAACATCACGTTTACCTTCAAGAGGTTCGATTTGTAAACTTACTAATGAGCACTTTTTTGCTTTAGCTTTTTTTGCTAATGTTTTTAGGTCGATTTTCTCAATTTCAAAAAATGAGGCCGAAGGTCTTTTCAAATATGCTCGTGCAGCTTTACTAAACAGTTTGAACTTTTCTTCACCTAAGGCAGCTGCAGCGTTCCTGCGCTTATCTACGGGATCAACCATGATGATAGGCGATTGTAGCTTTGATTTGTTAATATTGTAGAACACTTCTCGTTTTGTATAGAATTTTTGAGCATCAACTACTACTTGCTTTTTCCATTTAGCTGCAGCTTTCAGTAAATCTTCAAATGAACCATAGTGTGTTACTAAAATTTCAAGCATGTATCCTGAAAATCCTGCTAAGTATGATTCTGCCCCATATGTTTTGGCAGATTTTGCGAACTGTTTTGTAAGCCGGATGTCATCCTTAATAATTTGGGCATGTTCATTAATCCACTTAGCATGAAGTGGAGAGATATCTGTTATGTTGAGTGCTTTTTTTGCTTCTTCAATCTTAATGATTGGAATCATCTCAAAAAGAATTCCTTTGATTTTTACCTGATAATAATCTCTACTTCCATGCAGTGTTTCGTAGTTCTCTTTACCAAATGAAGCGTGAACTGCTTTTTTCAGATACTCTGAGATTTTAGCAGCTTTAGCAAGATTACTAGAATAGTCAAAAGCTACAAATAGGTCCACTTCATTGTTTCCTGTAAGGTTAGTATCTTTAGCTAGAGACCCACCAACAGCAATAGAAATCGGGTGCGTACGAAGCTCTTTTGTAAGACTCCTAATACATTTGTGAGTTGCCTTAGTAAGCGTATCTTTCTCGCTTTGTTTAGGTGTGATTTTTGCAAGTACATCCTTTTCAAGTTTGGTTGGCATGATTTGAGTAAAGAGACTTTGACTTTATAAATATAAGCCCCTGTATCCTTTATCGAATTCAAGGGGTAACATAGATTTTTAAATTCGCGGGCTTTCTAAAAACCAATGGCTGTAATCCCACAAAGAGTAAACTGTTCTGTGTGTTATGAGACGGTCCTAAAAGCTGAAGCACGAGTTCTTTCTGCGTTTGATAAGAACCCTCGGTATGAGTGTTTTAACTGTTTTAAGCGAAAGACGCTTTCACCGCCTAGAAATCAAGAACCAATCCAGCTTAATGAGAAAGTAGATCTTTTTTGTAGCTCCTGCAAATTTAAGTTTAAATCCAAACGTTTAGCATGCCCATATTGTGGAAAAAAGCAATATTTGATGCAGAGCGAGATAACGACGGATGATTTGTTGTCATAGTTCTTCCTTAAGGAAGTGAGAGCTGATAAACTGATATCTCCCCTCTATGAAAGCCAGAGATTGACTGCATAAAAAATTTCTGTTCAACACGATATCCATGTTCCTGGCCAGAGAGGTAAGGGTGGTTTGTATGTCCTGCAAGCTCGTAATATGGCATGATAATGCTACCTTCTGGTCTGATGTAATTTTTTGCTTCTTCAAGAAAACGGTTTATCAATCTTCCATTATCTAACATTGCTCGCGATACGGGAATTTCAGGTATTGGATCACCTGGGAAAAAAGGATGATTGAACACAATAAGGTTAGCGGGAAATTCAAGACTTGCAAATAAATCTCCCTGAAGAACGCTTGCACGAACTTCGAAATGATCTATATTCTCTTGAGTGTTTGTTACAGCATCTAAACTAATATCGGTGCAAACAACATGCATAGCTCCGTACTTTGCCATAACAATTGCTTGCAGACCAGAACCTGAACCAATATCATACACCAGTTTATTAGAGTAAAGTCCATTATTAAAATACAGCCATCTGGCGAGATGGAGGGATGTAACCTTTTTTGGGCGTAAGACATTTGGACAAACAATAAAATCTTCCAACAAATGTCCTTCAGTTAGCTTGATATCTGTAGTATATCTTTGATGTTTGTGTTCATCTAGTTGCCTTTCTACTAACGATCTTTGCCAAGAGCTTAGAGACATAAATGTTGTTTTTGGCACTGAGTACAAAAGTTAAATTTACCACCTTTGGGGGTAGTAACAGAAAAGCTTAATAACTGACCGATTTTTGGAATATTCGTGGACACTCAATTGCTTTTGGATGCTGGACTTACTCAAAGAGAAATAAAAGTATACATAACTTTATTGGAGTTAGGATCTAGTTCAACGGGCCCAATTGTTAAAAAGTCAGGGATTCCTAATTGTAAAATCTATGAGGTGTTAGAAAAACTCATTAACAAGGGCCTGGCAAGTTATATCATAATCTCTAATGTAAAACATTTTCAAGCATCAGATCCAGAGATGTTACTTGAATTTCTTGACGAGAGAAAAAGAAGAATTAGTGAAGTTATTCCGGAGCTTAAAGCAAAGCAGACAACTGCAGAGAATGTGCAAAAGGCAACGGTATATGAGGGAGTTAAAGGTTTTAAAACAGCTATCGGGACAATCCTCAAAACCGTTCCAGTAGGGGGGAAATATGATGTTTTTACTTTGGGTGAAGAGTTAGGTACAGAAGAGCTAAGATTCTTCTTTCTTAATTTTCATGCAAAAAGAAGAGAAAGAAGAATTAAAGCTAGACTCGTTGCGCCAAAGAAACTAAAAAAGATATTTGCAAAAAACTATAAAGAGGCTGGATTGAACACAAGATATACTAGACTTAAGTTACCTACAGGGATATTTATCTATGGTCATAATGTTATGACTGTCGTATGGGGTAAAAAACCATCTGCTTTTGTGATTACTTCAAAAGAAAATGCCGAGCGGTATAGGGCTTATTTTAGTACAATATGGGCAAGCTCTTCTGGTGCACCATAATCTTTAAATTAAATTTTCTTCTCAGGTAATGCATGTCTGATTTTATCGTATTCACTTCACAAGAAGTTGAGCCAAAGGGACTTAGTAAAGATCAAACAATAGATATTCAAAAGCTACGCACATATTTTTTTGCAGATGAGTTTGATCGTTTAGCATTACTCAACTCGCTTACGGTGTCTTTCACTAAAAAAGAAGCCATTTTGCTGTATCCTGGGAGTGGTACAGATATTTTTACGCCCTTGCATTATATTGAGAAGCTATTTTCATCTACTCAAAACTGGACATTTCTTTTTGTAGATACATCTTCTGTTCAACAAATTATTGAAACTCAGCTCCACGAGGTTGGTATTTCTTTTTCAAGAGAAAAAAATACCATTAAGTTTTATTGGAAAGAGATTCTTGTGGAAGTCACATTCTTTGAACAAGACATTTTTACAAGTATGCATGAGTTCACAAACTATGACATCTACTTCGAGAAAGCCTTTCGTATAATGAAAGATCAATCACCTTTTTATGAAACAGAAATTGTTAACAATTTAGCTACAGGTGGAATTATCATTAGTGATAGTGGGTTTAGAGCACAAAAGTTAGAATTTATAGGTGCACCACAAGAGCTAAGTACCTATCATGAAATGATAATTGGGATAAAATCACTTTAAAAGAACGATATTTGTCATTCCACGCCTTTTACGGTGTACAAGACCTCTGCCTTCAAGCTTATCTAAAAGTCGAGTCATTTTTACTTTAGAAAATTCTGTTTCCTTAATGAGCTCACTTTGATATGCTGAACCTTGCTTTTCTTTAAGTAGCAAGATTATTCTTTTTTCTTCAGAGTCAAGGTCATCCAAATTGATTTCTTTTTGCTCTTTCTTTTTTTCTTCATTTTTTTTGCTTGAAAGGGCAACAAATAGGCCACTTACGAGCACTAAAAATGAAAGTGCAAATCCCAACAAAATTACCCATGAAGTATTGTTTTGATGCGCAGGACAACTATCCATGGAAAGAGTTGGGTCTTCACTTACTACTTGACACAAAAACGCAGATTGTTCATCAACTTGTGTTTTTATGACAACAAGGAGAAGCAATAAGACAATACCTAGCAAAGCAAGCCCCCAACCTATTCTTTTTTGATCAAACATAGTTAAGCAGAACTCATCTCCTCTTTTTATTATTTCCGACTAGATTTCTCGTCCACCAAAAAATGATTCCAAAGATAAATGCTGCAAGTGCTATGTTTATAAGCCAAAAAAGACTCATCCACAAAAAACCGTATGGACCCATCATGGGGTATCCGTACATCATAGTTTCACCTTGTACTCACCAAGACTTTCAATCTCATTTTTCAATTTTGCAAGATCTAAACTCTCCTTATGTTCAATTACAACTTTTCCTGCTTTTACATCAACGTTGCATAATGTGATCTGGCTAAAATCTGAGCACACATCTTCAATAAGCATCTTGCATGATGGACAATGAAACCCGCTCACTTTCAATACTGTTTTCATGCGACTACCTCCAAAACTCCTGGGCCTGCCATTCCCATAGAACAACTAAACAAGATTTTTCCTGTCTTTTGTGGGGTAAATGTAAGAGTCTTTATTTCACTACGAGAAAGGCGTTCGTTTATCCCTAAATCTGGAACACTAAACAGCTGCGCGCACCCAACTGCTTTAGTTCCATCAATGTTCCATTGAACAGGAACACCTTTTTTAAGAACAAATGAAGAGGGATAATAATCAAGGCCTCGCACCTCCAAATCAATGATCTGTGTGCCATCAACCAATTCAATTTCTGCAGGTGCTACAACATCAACTCCACCTCCAAGAACAACATTAGCTCCAACTAAAGTTAATCCTGCAGGAAGGTTAAAAATCCCCAATACAATAACGAGAATTGCTGAAAATGTCATAAATCTGTGTTTCATTTTTCCTTTTGCAAGTGACGAGAACGCGCCAATACCAACTAATGCAGGTAGTGTTCCTAAAGAAAATGCAAGCATTGTAAGCCCTCCTACCATGGCACTGCCTGCTCCAAGAACATATAGTTGGAGGGCTTGGGTAAAGCCACAAGGTAAAAAGAAGGTAGAAGCTCCGAACAAAAAAGATGTTGTTTTACTGGTTTCTGAAAAACCGCCTGCTGAGTTTTCTTCAACGTCTGAAGCTTCATAGATTCTATGCGCAATGAACTTCGGCATTTTAAGCTGCACTTTGTTGAGCCATGGAAAGATTTGTAACAACTGTAGGCCCATAAGAATCATAAGTACACTTGCAGCAATGGTAATCGCACCAGAAACCTTTGAGGAAAGTGTAAGAACCGCACCTAACGCGCCAATTGCAGCACCAAGAAGGGTGTATGAAGCAACTCTTCCAATATTAAACCAGATATGTGGTTTGAATTTTTCCCGTCCAGTAAGATTTGGATTAGCTTCACTATATTTATTTGCAATGGCTAAAAGCAGACCTCCTGCAACAGCAAGGCAGGTTGATGTTGCCGCAACTAAACCAATGACAAACACAAACCCATAACTCATATTGTCAGTAATTCCAATACCTTCAGGAATTAAGTTAAATGTTTTTAAGAGGAAGTATGCTCCAATCAGGACTGCGAGTGCTGAGCCAATTTCTTTATACCGCTTTTTGTTTTTTACAATGAAAGGGGGCCGTACTGGTGTTTCAATAGTATCAAATGGCATAAGTCTGTAGCCCTTATCTGCTACAGCTGCTTGAAGATCTTCTAATTGAATATGTTCTGCACAATGAATTGTTGCTTTTTCTTTAGAGCGACTTACTTGAACGTTCTGTACTCCTTCTACTTTTTTCATTCCACGTTCAAGAAGAACTTCACAACTAGCACAAGTCATTCCTTGAACTTTTACTTTGATTATTTTCATGATTTTAGTCACCCTCACCGACGTTTTGTTTCTTGTTTTGCATGAAACACCTTAATAAACTTGCGTGAAACTAGTTTCAGAGCCTCTTTCTTTTAAGCAGAAGCGCGTTTGTAACAACACTTACTGAACTTAAGGCCATGGCCCCCCCTGCAATCATTGGGTTTAAGAGCCAACCGGTCCACACATAGAACACGCCTGCAGCAACCGGTATTCCTAAGATGTTATAAAAGAGAGCCCAGAACATGTTCTGCTTGATTTTAGCCATAGTAAGCCTACTTAAATGGATTGATTTCGGTACATCAAGCAAATTATTTTGCATAAGAACAATGTTTCCACTCTCCATTGCAACATCAGTTCCTGAACCCATTGCAATTCCTATGTCTGCTTGCGCGAGTGCTGGTGCATCATTTATTCCATCTCCAACCATTGCAACCTTTCCTTTACGCTGCAATTTTTTAACGTGGCCTGCTTTATCTTCAGGCAGAACTTCTGCAAAGAATTTTTCTAATCCTACCTTTTTTGCAATGGCGATTGCTGTACGGGTATTGTCCCCAGTAATCATAATAGGAATAATGTCCATTCTTTTAAGCTGCTCAATTGCTTTTGGTGAATCTGGTTTAATCTCATCAGCAACAGCGATAATGCCCATAACTTTTCTGGATGTTGCAACAACCATAGCGGTTTTTGCTTCATTTTCAAGTCGAGCAATCTCTTTGTGAATAGCTTTAAGCGAGATTTTTTGCTTGACCATTAATTTTGGACTTCCAATAAAATACTGCTCTGTTCCGATTTTTGCTTTAACGCCGTGCCCTGCAATTGCTTTAAATCCGCGCACCTTTCGTATCTTGGCCCTCTTTTCTTTTCCGTGGTTCACAATTGCTTCAGCCAAGGGGTGTTCTGAAGCTGCTTCAATACTTGCAGCAATGGAAAGCACATTCTGTTCTTTCACACCAGATGCTGTTATAATATCGGTAACTTCAGGTTCACCTTTAGTGATAGTTCCAGTCTTGTCAAATAGAACAAATTTAAGCTTATGTGCTGTTTCAAGAGCGTCCCCTCCTTTAATTAGGATGCCGCGTTGCGCCCCAAGACCGGTTCCTACCATAATTGCTGTTGGTGTAGCTAAGCCTAAAGCGCATGGGCATGCAATCACAAGGACAGCAACCGCTGCAAGCAATGCAAAACTAAAATCAGCATGCACTAAAGAAAACCACACCATTAAAGTTGTAAGCGCAATAAGTATTACTATTGGCACAAAAAATGAGGAGATGGTGTCTGCAAACCTTTGAATTGGCGCTTTTTTAGTTTGCGCTTCTTCAATGAGTTTAATGATACGTGCAAGGGTGGTTTCAGAGCCAACCTTTGTAGCTTTCATTGTAAAGCTTCCTAGTTTATTGATGGTTGAGCCAATAACATTATCTCCCTTCTTTTTCTCAACTGGAATACTCTCACCAGTTACCATACTCTCATTTATGGTTGAGTGGCCCTTAACAATTACTCCATCAACCGGAATTTTCGCGCCAGGTTTTACTAAGATTAGATCTCCTTTAATCACGTCATCAATTTTTACTTTGATCTCTTTACCTTTTCGAATAACAATTGCAGTTTTTGCACCAATCTTCATCAGTTTTGAAATGGCTTGGCTTGTTTTCCCTTTTGCAACAGCTTCTAAGTATTTTCCAAGGAGGACTAATGTAATCAGAACAGCAGATGTTTCAAAATATTGATGCATTTCGTGCGTGAAGAGCACAATATATACTGAATAAAAATACGCTGCACTCGTACCCAGGGCAATAAGGGTATCCATATTTGCAGTTTTATTTTTGAGCGCCCCCCAGGCTCCTTTATAGAATGTTGCACCGATGTAGAATTGAATTGGTGTTGCAAGAATCCATAAGATGTAATTTTGGAACGGAATTGGATTCTTCATAAAAAACATTCCAAGGATTAGTGCTGGGAATGCGAGAATGGAACTTATGATAACTTTTTGTTTGAGTTTTCGTAACTCTTGTTCTTTTTTCTTCTTTTGATCTTTATAGCTCACACCTTTACTGGGGTAGGCACCATATCCTTTACTTTTGATAGCGTTGATAAGTGTAGCTTCATCAACTTTTTTAGTATCGAACTCAATGTCGGCCTTCTCGGTAGAAGAATTAACGGTAGCTTCTTTAACACCCTCAACTTTTTTGAGTGTGCGTGTTATGATAGTACTACAACTCGCACAATGCATTCCTTGAATATTTAATGTTGTTTTCATCGTTTCTTCTCCAGGATTTTGCAACAGTATTCTTTCATATGGTCATCAATGAACCCTAAAAGTGGTTTGATAGTTTTTGAGTTCACAGTGTAATACCTAAATTTGCCTTGTTTTTCTGAGAACACCATTCCATGGTGCTCTAGGACTTTAAGGTTATGTGAGACCATAGTTTGTTCAAAGTTCGTTGCATTGCAGATTTCGCCCACGTTCTTTTTGCCTGCCCGCAATACGTTGATTATCTCGAGTCGATTGGGATTAGCTAAAGCTCCAAAAAAGAACTTGTATGTTTCGATTGAATGTTCCATAAATGACGGAAATATCATATGATATATAAATCCTGTGTTTTTTGTGGGATGTTTTGGAAAACTTGGTATAAAGAATGTTATCTTTCCCGACTTTATGCGGGAGTGAGAGACGTAGTTTCTCAAGTTTTTCCGTTACAAATAAAGCGAATGTTGTTATATTGGTCAAGGGCCAGAAAGAACACTTAAGGGCTTAAGTTCTCAATCGTCAATCGCCCATAGTTTTCACTGAGGAGTGAAGAAAGATTTATAAACGGATTATTTTACATACACAATAAAATGAAAACATTAAAAGCAATAGCTGATAGTCATCCTCAAAACATATTTCATAATGTTCTCAACTGGAATTTTGGGATGCTTTTAGATTCTAGCTCTCAAGCAGATCTAGTAAATGGAACTTACGTGCGTGCTGTTGAAGAAAGGCCAGACTGTGTTAGAGAAGAAGATTTTTGGAGATCTATTGGTGATGAGATACTACAAAGGATTAGGGATGAAGAAAAGAGGAAGTATGGAAAAAGACCAGATTGGAGAGTAGATCAAACCAAAAGTATTCTAAAAGATTTAGAGGCCTGTCGTAGAATATGGAATCACCAGTTGGGTGAAATTGACAAAGGTGAATTTGATTTATTATTTCTTGAGGGTATAAATCAACCACAAGGGATGTATGCCACCAGAAAGGGTATCGAAGTAGTTTATTTAGATCGAGGAGTTAAAATTCATATGGATAAATATGGAGTACCTACTCACGGTGCTCAATTATACAGAGAAAGTAGATGGGTTGAAGTAATTCTTGGTTTTTCAGAACGTGTTAATAACTCTTTGTTAATTGTTGGCGAAAACCACGTAAATGGGAAATATGGCTTAGACAAAAAATTGCTTAAGGAAGATATTTCACTAGTAAAAATAGCTAGTTATGGTGATTTAATTGACGAAATAGCACGAGAACCAAGATTTTTGGAACAATGAACTTTTCTTAATCTAATAGAATAAAAACGCCGGCACCCGGATTTGAACCGGGATATCCAGAGGAAACTGGTTTTCAAGACCAGCGCAATACCAAGTTATGCGATACCGGCAGCGTATATTCTCAAAACAATAAAACCATTTATAAATCTTATTAGCCTCATTAACCTAAAATGCCAACGGAATTTCAAAGCAGGGTCTATGCACTATGCTTAAAAATACCGAAAGGAAAAGTAACTACCTACAAAGAAATAGCAAAAGCTCTTAACACGAAAGCATATCGTGCCGTGGGCACAGCACTTAATTGCAATCCGTATGCGCCAAAAGTTCCATGCCATAGGGTAATTAATTCAAATGGAGAAGTTGGGGGCTTTGCATACGGACAAAAAGAAAAGATAAAACTTCTCAAAAAAGAAGGTGTGGAAATAAAAGGTAACGAAATCAACCTACAAAAATATCTCTTTACTTTAGCAAGTTTAAAGTAATCTCTTCTCGTGTATCAATAAAGTTTCCATTAATGGCTCCTTCGCCATTTACCCAAACCTGAGAAGGAATAAACTTGTAAATTCTTCTGGGCAAAAGACCTAAGAACTCTTCAACTTTGCGAGGCTTTTTATTCTTACGAGAATAGAGTAATTTCAATGCTTTCATAATCTCAACAAGATTATTTTTTCCTAATTTGTAAGCCTTACCTTTCATGTACACACCAAACCCTGTCCCTTCAGCACATGTTGAGTCATACATTACAACAAAAACGTTTTCGTTTTCTTCAATATTTTTTGAGTGCTGGTTTTTTGTCCATGACGCCCAATAAAAATTGTACTTGTCATCAAATGCCGAGTAGACTGGAGAGTTCCATGGCTCATTTTTTGAATTAGAAGTTGCAAGAGTAATATAAAGAATTTCAGAAATAACTTTTTTGGCCCTGGTAACAAGATCCATTATTTTACCGTATCCTAATCGCCTCTAAATTCTTAGGAACTATACTCTCAACCCTAAACTGTTTATGAATTGATGATGCTAAATCTAAACAACGTGACTGCTCTCCATGCTGGACGATAACTCTTCGAGGAGATGGATTGCATCGTTTTACATAGTTCATAAGTTGCCTACGGTCAGAATGGTTCGTAATTTCAATCTTATGGACTTGCATGTTAATTTTATGTGATTGCATTTTATTATTCACAACCATTTGCATCTCCCTATCACCTTCCCTAATTCTATGGCCCAAACTGCCTTTTGGTTGGTAACATGAAAAGATAAGAGAGTGGCGTTTATCTTCAGAAAGACCTTTAAGATATTCAACCGATGGCCCTCCTGTAAGCATACCTGATGTTGCAAGAATCAAACATGGACCTTCGTCATGAATAATCTTTTTGCGCTCTTTTTGCGATCCAACTTTTACAAAAATCTTGGAGAGGAACGGATTATTTTCTTTCTTAAAAATTTGATCTCTAATACTTCTGTTCAGAAACTCAGGATATGCTGTGTGAATTGCAGTAATATCCCAAAGCATTCCGTCAATGTATACCGGAACTTCTGGAATCTTTTTCTCACGCATAAGACGCTCAGCAATCACCATAACTTCTTGAGCTCTTCCTGAACCTAATACTGGCATTAAGACTTTCCCACCTCGATCAAAAGTTTCTTTAATGGTTTTTACCATATACTCATCAGCTTCGGTTTCTGCCATCACATTTGCTTTTCCACCATAGGTTGCTTCAACAATAAGCGTTTCAACACGGGGGAATTGTGTGTGTGCTGGTTCAAGGACGTTTGTACGCCCATATTTCATATCAGCAGTGTAGACAACATTATGTAATCCATTTCCAATGTTTAGATGTGTAACTGAACTTCCTAAAATATGGCCTGAGTTATAGAACGTGAGTCTAACATCAGGTGTGATATCAGTTACTGAATCCCAAGGGATACACACAGCGTGTAACACAAAGTTTTTCACATCCTCACTTTGATAAATTGGGTCTTTCCCTTCAGCACGTTGAATCTTGATCATATCGAGCTGTAAAAGTGCTGAGACATCACGTGTTGGCGCAGTACAATATACTGGTCCTTTGTATCCATACTTGAAAAGGTATGGGACAAGTCCACTATGGTCTAGATGTGAGTGTGAGAGAATTACAGCGTCAATTTCACTAATATCGAATTCTGGCGCATCTAAAAACGGGTATGATTCGGGCCCGTCTTGCGAAGGGTCAATTCCACAATCAAGAAGAATACGTGACTCTGGGGTTTGTAGCAATAAACATGAGCGCCCAACTTGTCTTCCTGCACCTAAGAATGTTAACCTGACCCATTCATGCTTTTTTGTTCGGAGCCATCCATCATAAATCCTATGGCCAGTTTTTGCAAGAAACTTTTTTCGATATGCTGCGTTCTCATAGAGAACTGATCTAATACTTTCAATTAATTTTGATTTGATTGGAGGAAGACGCTTAACGAGTGGCACCCACATGGTTTGTTTTTTAAGCATGTTTAACACACCGCCTTGCTTTCCAATAATCAGGCCTGGCTTTTCGGCATGGATGATTACTTGCGAGCGTGGTTCATCAAAAATAAAATCTTCTGCGCCAGCTTCTTTTGGAATAAGTTCTTTCATACGCTTTTCAGCTTCTTCCGGTGGCATACACATTGATGGATCAGGCCTAAGTTCAATTCGTTTTTTGAACTCTTTTACAAGATCCTTGATAGTGCCTTTATTGTCAAGAAAGTACTCAGTATCTTTTGTGTAGAGAACAATGTTTGCTCCCTCATATGTTGCTTCAGAAATTTTGTTTGCTGGTAATTTCTTTACGATTTCTTTTAATATGTCTGCCATTTTTTAGTTTGGCAGGTCCAAAAATCTGTGATTTTTCATATCTGCCATTTTACTTGTGTATTCTATATCTAATTACACCATGTACCACTTATTCTACAGAAACTTTTGCCTTTTTCCTTAAAGACTGTAGGTTAATTCTTTTACAAGCACCTTTTTTGCACTTTCTTTTGTAATTACTGCAATCTCAATTCCGTTTCCAGAATAACTATCGCGTTGAAGCGCTGCATTTATAGCAGTTGTTACAAGCATCATACCTTCTTTAACGCTCATTCCTGACTTATATTGTGCTTCTAGAACACCGTATGCAAATACGGAGCCTGAACCAGATGAAACGTAATCAGCAACTTTAGTAACACTCCCGTCTGGAAAAAGATCATACAAATGTGTGCCTTCAGCGTCACGCCCGCCCATTAAAAAATGCGCGACCGCAGGTATCATTGACATTCGCCTGATACTTGAATATAATAGTCCACCTAAAAGATTTGCACTCTCTTTAATAGTGGGAACTTTGTTTGTTCGAACTTCTTTGAGTTTAAGCTCAGCTCTAATAAGTTTCATTAACAGTTGCGCTTCAGAAACAGAACCTGCGATAGTTACTGCAACTTCATCTGAAATAATATTAACTTTGTGTGTGTGTTTATCCACAATCAAATTTCCTGCCGTAGCCCTACGGTCTGCTGCAAGAATCACTGCATCTTTACATACAATACCTACTGTTGTTGTTCCTGTTTTAAGCATCTCTTTCATAGTAAATATTCACCCTTCTGAGAACTGATCACCCATCACTCTATTGCTTGTTGATATCGCTCTCTTTTTTAAAACTTTCGTTGTGAGCAGGTACGTTTTAACTTTTTATCACCTTAACGTATACCACTGTTGCTGCAACTATAATTACCAATGCGATTGCAACAGATAGAATTGCGTTTGATGCACCCATTGCAATATTTGCTGAACTTGCACCGGTTGGTGAAGAACCACTATTCAAACTTGATATGATTGTAAATACGCCTAGTGCAACTATAACTGTTACAAGTGAAACTCCTGCCAGAAACTTCTTGCTCACAAATCCAATGAGTTCATCTGCCATAATATAACCTCTTAGGATTCTGAGAATATTTTACTCCTTTAAGTATGTTTTGATTTTTAGAGAACTATTCTGGTGCTTGTCTTTGGATATAGATAAATTTAATAAGATAAAAATAACTTCTCGGGAATGATGTATCAAAAAGAACTTACTAAAGCTGTTCATTTGGATAAGCTAGGAAGAAGCATGAGGGCTGGTCAAGGCCCTGAAAACAACGTACTTGCTGCAATTACAATGCTGAAACGCTTTCTTGAAGAGTTTGAGGAGTTAATAGCTCTTTGTCAAAGCTATCTCCAAGGAAAGTGGGATGGTGCAAATTATGTTGAAAAAGTAGGAGAACTAAAAGGTAGAATTGAGACGACACAGTATTATTTTACTGAACAAACTGTGTCTAGAGAATATAGGTCTCTCTTTAGTGATGTAAATAGAGACCTTTCATCTGTTGCTTTTGATCTAACTCATATTGGTTCTGTGAATCGCTGGAATGACCGTGATGTTGAAGAATTTCAAATTTTATGTGAATCTATTAAGCGCAACCTTACATATATAGAAGCAACAGCGAAGACATCATAATTTGCTCACAGATTTAATGTTCTATCTATTTGATTTAAAAGAAAATAAGCCCCCAGTGGGAGTTGAACCCACGACCTCCTGATATCTTACTATGCTGTTATTTGACTTTTGGAAACATAGCAAATAAGCGCAGCTACAAGTCAGGTGCTATAGCCACTAAGCCACGGGGGCATACCTCCTATCTAGCATTCAACTGGTTTATAAAATTTACGTGAAAACATCAATCCTTTTGATGACTAGGCCATGCAAGTGAAGGATGGAAGTTTTTAACTTCCTCGTATGGAAGATACCTTTTGAGCCGGAACCATTGTTTAAGAAAATTTTGCATAATGTAAAGTTCATTGTATAACTCTCGTTTAAGTTCTGGTACTTGATACATCCGTTTTCCCATTATAGGGAGCATAGTTGTAAAAAGAGCTTTTTTGAGGGGGGCAAACAGACCTTCTTTGAACTCTTTATGGCCAGTACCAGCTAAAAGATGGATATATGTTTTCACGTTGAACTCGACTTCTCCTTTATTCGTTTTAATTTTCTGACCATTTTTGATAACTTCAGTACCTTTCAATGCTAGAACGTGCATATCGACATCCATATAGTATTTGACCATGTCTCGATGTTGTGGTCTTTTTTCAAGCCTCCATCTGATCCACATTTCTTTAGCACCTCCTGTATCAACCCGTTCATCATAATTAGTTTCGTACCAGAATCCTTCTCTTGTGAATGGATACCCATCATCCCATCCATACTCTTGATACCAGAAGTGTATTGCAGCATAAAACTCTTTCATATCAAAAATATCTTTAAATTTGATCCGTGTTTCACCGGGAAACATCATGAGCTCACCGTCCGCACCATTCTTATCAATTTTTCTAATCGGCATACCAACTAAAACAATTCTTTAACGTATTTAAATCTGCTTATTCCTCTAATAAATTCATTAGGAGTTCTCGAATCAATAACTTATCAATTGGAATGAGCAGGGTCAGAACGTAAGTGACTTACGTGTTTGACTGTTAGGAGTTCAACTAAAACCGCAACTTTTTGAACTGCCACATACTAAATATCCATGCAATACCCAAACCCATGTCAAAAATTGCTCGTTTAAGCATGTTTTTGAGTACGTCTGTTGAGTTTGCAAATAAGGCATCCCGCACAAATAAAGTCGCTCCTTTTGTAAAAGAGAAATACATCTCGTTTGGCCAGAAAAACATAATCCCATTGGTCGAGCTCATATCTAACACGAGATGAACCAAGATTCCTGCGCCAATTGCAATAGCATACCTTTTTGCATATTTCTCTTTGTACAAAACACTTATGATGTAGACTGCAAGCACCATTAGAACAAGAAACATAATACTATGGGTAAAGGTTCTGTGGTACGGTATTTTAAGCCCCCATTCAACAAGAAAGTCAATGTCTGGTAAAATCCCTCCAAAGAGCAGAAAAAACCATACGTTCTGCCCGAGTTTCTTAGAAGAAGCTTTCTCATACACCTTCCCTAGGATCCATGCACTAATTAGGTGTCCAAATGCGAGCGCCATACTGCTTGCGCGCTCAAGATAGCTTTATATAACTAATGAATTATTGAAACAAACCATGCAAATCGGCGTTGTAGGAAAACCAAATGTTGGAAAATCGACCTTTTTTAAGGCAGCAACATTGGCTGAAGTTGAAATAGCAAATTATCCGTTTGCAACAATCAAACCCAACATTGGTGTGGCATATTTAAAACAACGAGATGTCGCACGTGATTTTGGCAAAGTATCAAACCCTCGTGATGGCTTTGTTCTCGGCAAGTTCCGCTTTATTCCTGTTCAAATGATAGATGTTGCAGGGTTAGTTCCTGGAGCATACGAAGGAAAAGGTATGGGAAATCAGTTTTTGGATGATTTGCGCCAAGCAGATGTTTTGATTCATGTTATTGATGTGAGTGGTTCAACAAATGAGAAAGGTGAAAGTGTTGATAGTGGAAGTTACAATCCTGCTGAAGATATCAAATTTCTCGAAACAGAACTTGATATGTGGTATGTAGGGATTTTAACTAAGGGTTGGGAAAAATTTGCGCGAACAGTCAGCCAAGAAAAACAAAAGATTAGTGTGGCTCTTGCAAAGCAACTGAGTGGTCTTAAAGTAACTGAAGTAATGATTGAGGTATCTATCAAAACACTTGAGCTTGATGCAGAAAAATTTACAGATTGGAAATCAGACGATTTATTGAAACTTGCACGATCTTTGCGAGAAATGACTAAACCCATGGTGATTGTGTGCAATAAGATCGATGTGGGAGTTGGTAAAGAAAATTTTGCTCGACTTACAAAAGAGTTTCCAAGTTATCCTTTAGTCCCAGTAAGTTCTGAGAGTGAGCTTGCACTTAGAGAAGCTGCAAAAGCGCAACTTATTGAGTATAT
This sequence comes from uncultured Methanosarcinales archaeon, assembly GCA_964498285.1. Lineage (GTDB taxonomy): Archaea > Nanobdellota > Nanobdellia > Woesearchaeales > GW2011-AR9 > CAZCGN01. The sequence goes on along the minus strand of CAZCGN010000001.1, from coordinate 112,612 downwards.
TCCTGGCGAGAAAACATTTGCGCTTAAAGAGGAAAGTAAGCTGAATGAAAAACAAAAAGCAGCACTTACTTTCATTAAAACACATGTTCTTGAGGCACTTGAGTTTGGAACTGGCGTGCAATACGCACTCAACAAAGCGGTGTTTGAAGTACTCGGGTACATTGCAATATATCCTGGGGGGGACAAGTTAGAAGATAAGGATGGAAATGTGATTCCCGATTGTTTCTTGTTACCAAAAGGTTCTACGGCTCTTGATTTCGCCTACAAATTACACACCGATTTTGGAAAGAACTTTATTCGCGCAAAAAATATTAGGACAAAAATTACTGTGGGTAAAGAACACGCGCTTAAAAATGGCGATGTTCTTGAGATATTTGCAGGAAAATAAGATAGATTCTTCTTCTCTAGAACCTATATTCAACTAGAGAAGTGTTTTAATATCTTTACCACTCATTTTATCTTACTAAATTAAGGAATGGTACGATACGATGGGCTGGTTGCAAAGATTTTTTGATAGAATTCTTACAAGTGTTACTCAAGAGCCAATGCCTGAGATTATCTTCCTACCAGACCTTGCAACATGGGTTGTTAGAAAAACACGTACGCTTCATGCATCTCGTTCCTTAGATTATCCTCAAGAGATAACACAAACAAAAAAAGTGCGCTCATGCATGGGGCTTGCACAAGAACTGCAAGCTCTTGATTCTAAACGAAACATGAAACTGGCTCAATTACGTGTTTCAAAAGAAAGACTTCAGAATTTAGTTTTACAAAAAGATGAAAAAGAAGTAACCTTGCTTAAATCAAAGGATACTCCTGAATATCAAGCAATTTCTGCAAGTTTTGAAGCCGAAAAAAATCTTCTCAAGGAACGAGAGATAATTGATGATGAATTGTTTCTTTTTTTGGTGCGAATTAAAACCTCTTTAAGTGAACTTCAAGACTTTAATTCTAATTATGAATTGTTGGATGTTGTGAATGCTGTAACCAAAGTCCAAGAAAATTTTCAACTTTTTTTTGTCGATCAAGCATACAATACTCTTAAAGAACAACTTAGGTGGGTAAGTCTTGCGCTCAAATCTGGTACGTTGCGTGAAAAAATTGATGGGCAGTACCTTTTTGCCAAACTGTTTGAGGAGTTTCAAAGTGGCAATTTTGTTCAGAAACGAGATACGCGAATTGGCTACTCTCAAGAGATTCGCAAGTTGGGTCAGGAAAGAATGCGTCAAGATGTGTATAGCAAGATTGAAGATTTAAAATATCGAATAGATCATTTTACAGAACAGCAGGAGGCTTTAGAAATGCACATTGCCCAGCTCACAACGGATTTTGATCATATAGCTACAAAGCTTGAAGAAATGAAAATCGCATTTGAGAAGTTAGCGCATGCAACGTTTGATGTTCAAATGAATGTTGCACTCGCATCATCAATTCCGCACTAATTTTTTTCTAAAAAGAGAATACCCTTTTTCAAGTGCGATAATTCCTGGCAAAGTTTCATGAGTAAGATAATGTAATGTTGCCCCACCTCCCGTTGAAATATGTGTAATTTGGGTTTTTTTACCGAGTGTTCGAATGGCATGTTCTGTCTCACCACCCCCACAAATAGTAATTGCGTTTGATTTACTTAAAAGATCAATAAGTTTTTTTGTTCCTTTTGAGAATGCATCAAGTTCTGTGTACCCCAATGGCCCATTCCACAAGATCGTGCGAGCGTTTTGAATATGGTGTTTAAAGACTTGCATTGTTTTCGGACCTACATCAAGTCCGATCTCATTTGGTTCTATTTCATTATAACTACGAATAGTTGGGGTGGCATTTTCTGAAATTGAAATGCTTGTTACAACATCAGTTGGAAGAACAAGTTTTTCTTTGAACTTTGAAGTAAGAATTTTCTGAGCTGCTTGAATCGATTCTTGGCTAATTTTTGAGTGACCTACTTCTTTGCCTTGACCTTTAAGAAATGAGAATGCGAGCGCTCCTCCTACAAGAACTTTATCAGCTTTACGCAATGCGTTTGTAAAGAGTTCCACTTTATCTAATTTTGCGCCGCCAATAATCCATATACTTGGGCGTTTTGGTTCAAGAATTTGTTTAAGATTAAGAAGTTCAGTTTCTACTAAAAATCCAGCTGCAGATGGGAGAAATTGTGTGATTGCACATATTGATGCATGCTTTCGGTGCATATCTGCAAACGCATCATTTACATACAATTCTGCAAGGTTTGCTAATGAATGTGCAAATGCACTGTCATTTTCCTCTTCTTCCTTGTAGAATCGGAGATTTTCAAGCATGATGATTGTTGGCTTTTGTGCTAGGTTTTGGGCAAAGACATGCGCATTTTTCTTAGCAACAGTTTGTATAGTCTCTTTTATTTCAGCACCGATGCTTTCATCAAGCGTAAGAACTTTTACTTGTGGTAAGAATTTTTGCAATGATTTAGCAACTGGTTTTGCAGACAGCTGAGGTACATGTTTTCCATTTGGTCTTCCGATGTGTGTTGCAATTACAATAGTACAATGTCTTTTGAGAAGATCTTGTATCGTGTGAAGCGATTCTTTGATTTTTCGTGTATCTTGAACAATTCCTTGTTGTATTGGAACATTATAATCTGTACGTAATAAAACCGTTTTGTTTTGGAGTGCAAGCGTTTCTAATGTAAAATATTTTTTCATTATGTCACTTGTATCGTATAGCTTTCTTATATAGATTTTGTTTTGTGTATGTTGTAACACTCTGTTACATGCACTTTTTCTCACTAGAATACTGTTCTATACCTCTGTTCAAAAAAGAAAGCTTTAAATACCTCTTTTTTATCTCTAAAGTATCTACTTGATGATTCGAAGTAGTTAAAGAAAGGGTGAGTGGTGGTACATTTGAAACAGAGAGCGTTATTTTCATTATCATTGGTGTTATTAGTTGTTATTGTTGGGTTAAATTTCTATGCAGCTTCACCAGCAGCAGATGTTGGATTGTTTGAGCAATTCTTTGCAACAAGTGGTGGAGCTAATCTTTTAACGGGTGCAGTTGTAGGAACAGCAGCCGTTCCAAGTGAGGGTGTTAACATTCTTGCATGCGATAATGCCGGACTTACAGATAGTTTTGATGGTGGTCCAAGCGCAGATCTTGAAACTGATTTTACTGATCCTCCAATTGGTCTAACTATGGCCCTTTCTGGTAATGAGATTCTAATTAATGGAACTTTGTTTAATACTAATCTCTCTGATAATACTGTCAGTGCAAATGCAGCATTCTTTATGGTTGATACAATGCCTGTTAATGGCGATTTTAATTTTTCAATGGAATTGAACTTAACTGATACTTCTTCTACATTTGAAGCAACCGGGGAAAAAAATCATTCCATGACTGCAGGGTTAATACTCCAAGATGTAGATGCGGATGAAATTATTTCAGTTTGCCCATTGTATCTCTCTAATGACATGGGCGGTGTCACTGCGTTATTTCCCTCAAATGATTCCAATGATGGCGGTAATTGGGGGGTGGTTATTTTAGGCGGCGCTCAAGACTTATTTGGTAACCTTTCGGTTAAATACGATTCAACTGCGTTGGAATATAATTGTTCATTTACTTCTGCGAGCACTTTTGCAAGCTCTGTGCTGAACTTTGATCTTTCGGGGTATGGAAATATTCGTCCAGGGTTTTATACGAATATTGATCTGGCTGGTGGTAGTAATCCTTCTCTCTTATCAAATGCAACTGTGTTAACTGCTTACAATGATTTTAATTTCGCAACTGCTGGAACTTGCGCTGCTCCAGCAGCTCCGCTTGCTTCGCTTTATGAGAACTTTAATGATGCGCTTGATGGTAATTTCACTTCAGCTGTATTGAGGTCTGCTGGGATTAATTTTGAGCTCATTGCAAACAAAGGGTCTTTTAATGGGACTCTTGCAGGGGCTACTGGGGCTACAGGGTATAGGGTGTATACGGGGGCTGCTGCAACAAACAACAATCAGTCGACCACGGTGTATGTTAATTTCACGCTTACTAATGGTACGTATGAAGCAACAGGTACGATCAACCAGAGGGCAATGATTGAATATTATAACCTTGGTGCTGATGATTATTACACTCAATGTGGTCTAGTCCACAATGGCGCACAGTTTCAGCTAAATCTTCTGAATGACTCGTCTGGTCCTCCAGCTACTGTTGTTCCTCTTGGTGGTTTTGCACCAACTCTTGAAGGTAACCTCACGTTAGATTATGAAAACTCAACTGGATTATGGAATTGCTCTCTCTTAGCTGGGGGTCAAGTCGCATCAGGAACTGCAAGGCGAAATGCAATCCCTGCAGGAACCAGTGTTGGTCTTACAACCTATTTTCAACCGCAAGGTCCATTTTCCTATAATGGTTCTGCAAATGTGACCTTTGAAAATTTAGATTATAATCACTCTTCTGGTGCTCGTGTGGGCCTGCCAGCTCCTCCTGCGCCAGCGGTAATTGTGCCACTTTCCTCGTTTTATGAAGATTTTAGTGCTATGAATACGACTCTTCTCCCTAATGCTGGGGCAGAATTGGGCACGAGTGTAGTTAATAATTATCTTATGATAAATGGTACTGTGCTCACCTCAGGTACGCAACCTTGGGCGCGAAGGTATACTAACGATTCCTATGGGACAGTTGGTGCCAACAATTTTAGTATTGGTGTGAATGTAACATTTCAAAATACAAATGATACGCTTGCAGCATCAACTGCGCTTACAGCAGGAGTAGATATTGGAACAGATCTCACAAGTAATATGAATACAGTGGATGTAAGGTGTAATCTTCAAATTGGGATTGAAGGAAGCATCACTCTAATGTTGTGGAACGTTTCAGGGCCACCTGCTAGCACCGATAGTGTGGCTATCGCTGAAGGACAATTTACGTTAATATATGATAATGTAACTAATCTGCTTACATGTACATTTTTAGATTCGGCTGGAGCAACTTCAACAACTTCGGCTTCAAGAGTGTTATCTTCATCAAGTGATATTGCACTTGTTGCAGGTATGAATCCTTCGGGATCTCCTGCCAACTGGAATGGAACAGTGAATGCAACATTTGATAATTGGAACTATACCAACAATTATGTGCCAGTGGGAACTCCTCCTTCTCCTCCTCAACAACCACTTCCATCATTTTATGATAATGTTGGTTTAGCTACGATTAATACTTCGTTTTACGATGTTCAAGATAATAATCTAAGGGCAGTGATAAACTCTAATTCTGCGTATGAGTTCTCAAACGGTACACTTGTAAATAGAACGGGGCCATCAAGCTCAAACATTCAAACAGTACAAAACTTTTCAGGTGGGCCAGGATTTGAACTTACGGCTGCTCTTTTTATGCAAAATCTAACCAATACGTATACCTCGAATGGCACACTAACTAGTGTTTGGGCACACGCTCAGTTGGGTTTACAACAACCAACATCAACTAATAATGTTCCATACTGTTCAGTTTCCATGCGAACTAATAACAATCAACTTCGTCTGTATAATGCAAGTAGCAGTCCTCCGCAGAATACTACTGTTGCGCCAAGTCTTACGGGTGGTAATATGTCTGGAAATCTCCTTCTTACATACGATAATCAAACAAATCTGCTGACTTGTAGTTTTGAAGGAGCAGAAGTCACTGCTACATATAATCTCTCAGCTGTATCAGACAATCATATTGTGTTTCTTGGGGGTCAGATTGGTATTGAAGGGCCAGGTGGTGCTACAGATAATTATTCTCTTAAAGTGAATGTTTCGTTTAATGATATTAATTTTACGTACACTGAATTGGCAATAGTGTGTGGAAACGGTCAGCTGCAAACTGGTGAAATGTGTGATGATGGAAATACTGTAAGTGGCGATGGATGTTCGGCTACGTGTCAAGATGAAAGTTCAGGAAGTTCGTTTGCAGGGTGTACTCTATGCCCGACTAATGCAAATCAGGCAGCATGTGAAACATCTGGAGCTTCCAATTGTAACGGGAAGTGTAACTGGAACGATGAGAATTCTGACCCTGATTTTCAATTCTGTGAAATGCTTTCTTGTGTGGTGGGTGACAGTACTAATCAGACATTTTGTGAAAGTGGTTTAAATTCTCTTTATGGCTTAGGGTGCACTTGGGATGTGGGCCCTAGTTATTGTAATCCACTAGGCGGGGATTTTTTTGGTGATAATTGTAATGATTTTGATTCTGATGAATGTCAACTTTCTCCGGGATGTTTTCTTAACAGCACAGGGGGTTGTGAGAATAGTGGAACATTTAGCGCATCATTTGGTAACCCGAGTTGCGGTTTTACAACAACCGATGTTGTGTGCCAGAACATAACTGGATGTTCTTGGACTGGAGCAATCTGTAATGGGCATGAAGCGCCGACGCCTCCCGTTCAATGTTCTGATATAGTTGATAGAGGTCTGTGTGGGGATGCAACGTTCCTTTCAACCTGTTGTAGTTGGTCATCTGGGGCATGTACTTCTTCGTTTGAGAACACCTGTTATGATTCTATTGCAGATACCCCTCCCGGGGCAAACTATTGCGAAGATTACAACTCTTTTAACAATCAAACACTTTGTGAACAAATAGCTGGTTCGCCATGGTACATGCCTTGTTCATGGGATGCAGCTGCAAGTATGTGTGGGTTTAATGGCGCTGCGTTTGGAACAGGAGGTGGCCATGTAAGTTTCGATGATTTAAACACAGAGTCAGCCTGTGAAGCTACTGGTGGTGTGTGGAGAAGTGAGAATTTTGTAGTTAATGGACAAACCCTAACGGATAATTGGTGTGAATTCAACTTTGCTGGTGGGGGAAATTGTGATACTGCATGCTATGCTTGTGAGAATAATGCGAATGCCGATTGGGGTAATTCAACTGCCCAGGCAGAAAGTGCTTGTGAAAACTCAGCACTAGGCTTCTGTGAGTTTGATGAGAATTCTAATTCTCTTAATGGCCTAGGTTGGTGTGGGGCAGATGATGATTATATTGCGAATGGTGGAGGCGACTGTAGCGGGGAATGCGGAGCGTGCCAGTTTTTAACTAGCCCTGAAGCAGAATGTAGTGCGAGTAATGCTAGTTGTGCATGGGAAAACAATACTGCCAGTCCTCAAGGCGGCTATTGTTATTCCGCTGGAGATTCCTATTGTGGTAATGATTGTTTTAGTTGTTTAGATGAATCAACGTGTGTCAATAATGGTGAAGGTGGTGCTGGTGCATGTAGCTGGGCAGGCGGATATTGTGAGCCAGTAGGATATAATGGTGAAAATTGTTTTGATGGAATTGACAACGATAATGATGGCCAGGTAGATTGTCTTGATCCAAACTGTGCGACCTCTGCGTTTTGTGGTGGAGAATCTTTAAGTAGTCAGTTTGGTGATTGTCCATCATATGTTATTAATACTACTTGCTTGAGTAATGGGTGCGTTTGGCTCCAAGATGATTTTGAAGCAACATTTGGAGGGGCTAATGCAGGACATTGTGGGTACCCTGGAGAACAATGTTGGCAATATGATGTTAACAGTACGGCGTGTGATGCAACAACAGGATGTACCTTTCAAACAGGTTCTTTTTGTGAAGTAAATAATACTATTGACGAGGGGTGTTTCCCACAACAAAATGAAACTGCGTGCCTAGCAGCTACTGGTTGTGGTTGGGTGAATATTACTGGTGGTCCATCTTGGTGTGAGCCTGTGATGTATTCTGAGTGTCATGGAAACACAACAAGGCAGACAAGTCAAGCATTATGTGAGTCAAATGTTACTGTTAGCTCTACTTCAACTCAGATCTGTGCGTGGAATACTAACCGTCAAGCGTGTGAACCGGTCTGTTTCTCGAAAACAAATACTACTTGTTCCGATGGTACAAACGGTTTGTGTGAGGTTATTAGTGGTTTATGTGAACCAGACTCTTTTGGGGGATCATGTTACCAATATGATGGAAACCAAACATATTGTGATGGTGCGCTTAACGCAACATGTACATATTTTATAGATTCAAATGCTGCAAATAATGTCTCAGTAACAGAAAATCCTGGTTGGTGTGATCCGATAGGAGATGCTGCGTTCATTAGCTTTATTGGCAATGAACCGTTTGAGGGCTTAGGGTCTGCATCAACAGGAGATGCAACCCTTGGTGTTGCGGCAATTGAGGATACGTTTGACATAGTATCGGTTGGAATTCGAGATGCAACAAGCCAGCTAGTGCTTGGAACAGGTGTTGCAGATAATCTTGCAAACAGTAGCATATGTAATGGTGTTCCAGTTTCAGGTGGAGGTCTTGGAACCGGTGTTCAAAATGGAACATTCTTTTGGTACTTGGATTCTGATGGGGATACTACAAACAGTTGTACTGTGCGGGGGGATCCATCGCAAACAGGATATGAATTCTCCTTCAAGTATCAAGCAACATACACTTCCTCTCTTTCGGAGCTCAAGGTTTCATACAGGTGTGTGAGTGGAGTATGGTATCCAACCCCAATTCCTTTGACAACGAATGCACAGATTATGTGTGATCTTATCGGGGGAGGAATGGCAGGAATTGATGAGAGTGAACTTTTTGATTATACTGAATTTAACACATCTGTTGACCTTAGAATTTACTCAACAGTAAGTAACCTTGTAACAAACGATAGCTTCATATCTGATGCAATCGGCCCAGTATATTATAGCCCCGGGGCAATCGGCTTTGCAATAGAAGATTGTTCCGCACCAAGTGGTGATAGGGATGGGGATGGTCTTGCAGCATCAAACGATCCGGACTGTTCACTCTTTTTGCAGAAAGGTTTTCCTCCAAATGAAGCAGGATTCTTGTGTGCAGATGGTAGTGATAATGATGGTGACAACTTGGTTGATTGTGATGATCCTGGATGTGAATCTGATGCGTTCTTCTGCGGAGGAAGTTTAGTGGTTGATCCAACAGATAGAACGGCACCATCAGTTGTCTGGCAAAAAGTGAGTGCATTTCCAACGAGCGCTTTTGTACAGTATGATACGAACGAACCTGCAAATGGAACTTTACGGTTTTATAACAATGATAGTTCTTGTGCAACACTTAATGCAACAGTTCGAGATATAGGTATAGTTGATCCGGCACTTTCAGCGTATAAACTGTGGCATAGTGCTCCAATAGATAGTTATGCTTCCAATCCTGAAGCACTAGCGAATGGTCTTATGAATGCAACAACCTACTTTTACAAAACTCGAGTTTGTGATATTAGTGGGAACTGTGCTGTAAGCAGATGTGAAAACTTTACAACGAAAGATAATCTTGCGGAGTGCAGTGGGTGTAGTACAACTTTTAATTTTGAGGCAACACCACTTCCTGGGGAAACAGCAATGGACCCTACTGGAAATTTGAGCTTTGTGTTTATCTTTCCCGATGGTACTACTAGCTCTCTTACTGCAAACGCAGCAGCCGGTTCACAGTTTAATAGAACACAGATGAGTCAATTTGACCTAAAAGTAAGTAATCCGACAGTTGCAGCAGCAGATAATTGGAGTGTAACTTTCATTAATGCAAGTGCAACAGGAAGTGTGACCTCAGCTTTCCAGAATTTTACAGCTGGATCTGATTTGAATTTTAACACAACCTCACAAGGTGATTTTGTTGGTCTTGGTGCTACTAAATGTCAAGAGATCATTAACATAATTAGGCCAACGTTGATTGAATTCCAAATACCGGGATCGAGCACTTCCTTATGGCAATGTGATGCAGCCTTGAGTAGTTGTGTTGATAAGACCGCTGGTGCAACCTTGATTGGAACAGATGCCACTTCAAGCACGTGGCGGTTCCCAGCGGAGTGGGGATGTTAAAATGAGACATACAAATAAACTATTGGTTTTTTTTATTGTTGCACTTTTTGCAGTGTCAATGAGCTTTGCAGCGTTTGGACCTGCAGATGCAACGGCGAGTGGTAGTAGTTCTTCAAGTTCAACGAGTTCAGGTGGGACAACTGGTTCCTCAAGCTCAGGTGGTGGGTCTTTGCCACCAAGTACCTCTGAAGTTGTAGAAGCACCTGCAGAAGAGACTGCACCGGAAGTTGCTGAAGATCTGGCTGCACCAGCTCTGCCTGCAGAAGAACCAGCAGCGCCATCTTCTGAAAATCTTGCAGGAATGGGATTCTTTGCAGGGCTAGGTGAGGTTGTAACTGATCTAAGTGGAGTTTGGATTGGCCTTGTGATTATTGCAGGATTGGTACTTGTAGCACTCGGCATCTTCAGGCATGTTCGTAATAACAGAAACAACAGGAGATAGACTCTCCAATTTTTTTATTTTACCAAACAAAGGGAATGAATTTGTACTTTACTTTTTTCTTATATTCCAGGTAATCTTTATCTGAGCTTAAATGTCTTTCTTCAGTTATCGCTCGCATAAAGTAAATGAATGTCCAAAAAAGCATACCGAGAGCAAATGGCCAAGTAATAAATGGGAGGAGCGTTATCCACCACACGCTCACCTTTGAGATGTATGCAGGATGTCTCACAACAGAATAGGGAAATCGTGTTATAATTCCTCTATTTGTTAAGTTTGATGCTTTTGGACCTAGTGCAAAGGTTGCTGCAAGGTATATTAAAAGCAAGAAAACGAGAATTCCTCGTGCGATGTTAGTTATAGTATCGTTCCAAAAGAATGCATAATCGTTTGCCCCCCAAGGGATGTACCCTCCTGTAATTGCGTTGAATGGAGGATAGCAGATGAGTGTTACAAACCAACCTAAAAATGTTGGCTCAACCGATTTTACAACATTTTTCAGTGATTTAAACTCAAACGTATACCCAAACGCAAAAATCAATGTGTCAAGTGTGAATATCAAGAAAAGGGCAAACGGAAATAGTTTGAAATTTGTTAGGTGTCCTTCGAGTCCAGCCATGTTGCCGAAAAAAAAGTTAAACATAAGGGGGAGAAAAAAGAGTTTGACAAGAATAAAAAGAAGGGCAACCTTTTCTTGAAAAGTAATTGTAATTGGTGTGTTCTTTTTAAAAAGTCGAACTATGAAATTGAGAACAAGGAATGTTTTATTTGTTGAATCTTGTTTAGTTGTTACAAGATAATAGATTGGAGCAAGAACACCGTAACCCAAAAATAATAGAAGTAAGAATTTTTGTGTTTGTTCTTGTAAATAATTTGTATAAAATGGAATGGTGTTGAATGCAAGGATCGCGATGGCATAGAGAAAAAGAGATGAAAGGTAAAGCTGCATACCTCGTTCATATCGCCTTTGCCTAAGTGTTTTTGTTTTCATTAGTGTGTGTGTGAAAGAGTTGCTGTAATCTCATCACTTACCCTTTTTTCGAAATCGGCAACCTTTTCTCCTTCTTGTTTGGTGGTATTTAGCTGTGTAATAAGGATTTGTATGAGATCAAGTTCAACTTCTTTTTTGAATGTTGTAAATTGACCAAGATGTTCTTGGATAGTTAGTTCTTCAATTCGCTCAGGGTTCATTGAAGAAACTTTAATCTCTTCAAAATTCTTGTTCACAAGCTTTGTTGTATTCTTTAAACACATATACGCACCTTTTTCGTAGAATGTTTTGAAAAGCTCCTGAAATTTGATATCGGTTGTTTTACCGGTTGCTATTGTGCCAAAAAGTCTTAGTGTAATTATGGTGTTTTTGATATCCTTGTGAGCAAAATAAGCTTTAATCTCCTCTGTTATTTCTTCTGGCGTTTTTGCTGAACAATCAAGTTCTAATCTGAGATGCTCATGAATCTTAACAGGAAGCCAATCAATTGTCTGAGATGTTTGCATGTCGGTTTCAATCATGTAAAATCCCCCGTGCGAGTATTTTTCAAGTTCAGCAAAATTATTCGGAAACAGAGCGCCAGGATATGTTAGTGGTCCTAAGTTAGGCAAGTGTACTAATGTTTTATGATGGATATGTCCTCCTGCATAATAATTGAATCCTTTTGGCAAGAATGAAGCAGGTTGCGAATCTAGCATCTCTAAATGTTTTGGTTTAAGTTCTGTTAGTGTTGTATGGAACATAAAAATCTTGTGCCCTTCTTCTTGTTCTAATGGTGCTCGGTTTAGATTTTCATAGTATGTTCTATCAAGCATACCACGTCTTCCAATAATCCCTGTTATTTTTGCGTGTGTTTTGGCATCATACGTGAACTTAAGTTCAAGTTGTTTTGTTTCAGAATTCACCTCTCCTTTGCACACGTTTATGAGAAGGCCTGCATTTTCTAACACATCAATCATTGTTTTACCAGATGGTGAAAAATCATGTGAGCCCGCAATTACATACAAAGGAATTTCTTTATCTTGCAATTCTTTGATTTTTTTAGTGACAATCTTAAGGGTATCTAAAGATGGTAAGGATGTGTTGAAAAGATCACCTGCAAACAGCACAAAATCAACTTGTTGTTCTATGCACATATCGATTGCTCTAAGAAATGTTTTGGTTGAAAGATCGCGCATGGCTTGCTCTTTCCAGGAACCAAGGTGAAGATCCGCTAGGTGTGCGTATTTCATATGTCATTTTATGTAATGTAGTTCTTATATGTATTGTGGTGGTGTGGTTTGTACAATAATTTTAAAAAAGGGGTACTCTCAAGAATCGTGTGGAAGAGACGAGGAGTTTAGTTGATCATATAAAATATCATGTTGCTGATACAACAGCAATTCTTATAGCGGCGCATCCTGCATTCACCGCAATAGAAGTGGGAATAGCAGGCATGAGTGATGAAGTTTCAATAAGTACACGACTCGTTGCAACTGCTGTAAATTATGGTGGTCTTGGATTTGTGTATAGTTGGGGAAGAAGAAAATGGAGAGAGCGTTTTAGAATAACTCAAGAGAGCTCTGAGGTGTTGCAGGCAGCAAATGATTTTGTGTACAGTGCTCTTTTTTCTCTTCCGGTAAGTCCAATGTTCTATTTGGCTGGGGGCGAGAGAGATCCAGAAAACATACTTATCGGAACTGCTGTAGGGGCCATTTATAGTGGAGTAATTGGACTGGCTGCAGGTCCTTTGATTGATTCCTTTAGAGATTTGGTTGGCCTTGAGGAGTGCAATCGCCGTTTTTACCCCATATCACTTAGAGGAAGGTTGCCAAAAACAAAAAAAATTCTCGCAACAGGACTTGTAGCAGCAACACTCAGTGCTATGGCCCTAATGTATCGTGCAACAGATGATGAGCCAATTGCACCAACCCACGAAGTTAGTTCAGACTTAGAAGTAATTACTGAAAATTTAGCAGCATCGTCAAGCTAACCTTTTTTATATTGCAACACTTTTCTTTTATGTATGCTCTCAGAATTCCTTGCTGACTTTAAAGCTCTAGCAAATGAAGAAAAAGCAGCATGTTCTGCTTGGTTCTTTAAAACAGGTCCCGGACAATACGGTGAGGGAGATGTTTTCTTAGGAATTACTGTGCCAGATCAGCGAAAGATTGTCAAAAAGTATTGGCGCGAGTTGAGTTTGAAAGATGTACAGAAATTGTTAGATTCAAAGTACCATGAACATAGGCTATCTGGGTTGTTTATTCTTGTTGAAATGTTCAAAAAGACAGAGAAAGATGAAAGAAAGAAGATTTTTGAGTTCTATCTGAAGAATGCAACAAAAGTCAATAACTGGGATTTAGTAGATTCATCAGCGCCACAAATAGTGGGGCATTATTTGTTAGATAAAACGAACGAGAGAAAAGTGTTGTATAGTCTTGTTAAATCTGCAAACTTGTGGGAAAAACGAATTTCTATTGTTGCTACATGGCAGTTTATTAGAAATGGACAGCTTAAGGATACACTGCAAATAAGTAAACTGTTGCTTTCTGATAGTCATGATTTGATCCATAAGGCTGTTGGGTGGATGCTTCGTGAATTAGGTAAAAAAGATGAAGGTTTGCTAGTTGAATTCTTGGAAAAATATCGACAAAAGATGCCACGAACAATGCTCAGGTATGCAATTGAAAAGTTTTCGAAAGAGAGACGGTTGTATTTTATGGGGAAGTAGTGCAGATAACTTTATAAATAACTCACAATTCTTGCTTTATATTGCCAATGAGTAAGGTTAACTGCCTTCGAGGCGAGGATTAGTTTCTCTCGTTCTACTTTGGCTCAAAAAAGATTAATCACATTCATATGTGGAGGAAATAAAACAAAATGGCCGATGAAGCAAAAGCATTAGAAGCAATTGAAATTGCTCGAACAACAGGAAAAATCCGTAAAGGATCAAATGAAGCAACAAAAGCGATCGAAAGGGGCTCTGCAAAACTCGTAGTATTCGCAGGAGATGTAAGTCCTAAAGAGATTGTGATGCACTTCCCCCTTCTTTGTAAGGAAAAAGGAATCCCTTGCGTTGAGATTTCAAAGAAAGAAGAATTAGGTGCAGCAGCAGGATTAGGTGTTGGCACAGCAGCAGTTGCTATTGTAAAAGAGGGTGATGCGAAGTCTTTAATTGAAGAACTAGGTGTAGGTCCGGAGTAAGAAAGTGGCAGAAACAAGTCCAAAGAGAAGAAAAAAGGACGATGGCCCTAAGACCGATGGTCAAATCCATTTTTCAAATGCAATTCCTGCAGAAGTAAAAGAGATTGTAGGAAGGTCAGGTTCACGTGGGGAATTATCACAAGTGATGGCTCTTATCTCAGATGGACGTGACAAAAACAAAGCAATTAGGCGTAACGTTAAAGGTCCAGTTCGTGTAGGAGATATCTTAATGCTACTAGATACAGAGATTGAAGCTCAGCGAAGAAGCAAGGGCAAGCGCAAAAAGCGTTGAATACAATATAGGTGAACAAAATGCAAAAAAATCAAAGATTTTTAGCATCTTTCAGACCAGGAGGTCATCAAGATGCCTAAATGCAATTTTTCAGGAGAAAGTATCCGTAAAGGTACAGGAATAATGTATGTTCTTAAAGACGGTAAAGTCTTACATTTTAAGAATACAAAATGTCTTAAGAATTACACTAAACTTAAGCGTAAACCGCTTAAAACTAAATGGACACAAGCGTATCATGCTGAAAAGAAGAAACGTCTTGTAACATTAAAAAGTGCAGCAACTTCAAAGAAGGCTGCTGCAAAAAAGGCAACAAAAGTTGCAGCAAAAAAATAATTAGGAGAGAAGTTGAGCAATGAAGGTTGAAAGGACACTTATTTTAGCAAAACAAGATGCAATTCATAGAGGGATTGTAGGTGAAATCATAAAACGGTTTGAACAGAAAGGTATGCGTATTGCTGGCGTTAAAATGGCAGTTCCAACGGCTGAGATTATGCAACAGCATTATGCGTATGATGAAGCTATGCTTTCTCTAACTGGTGAAAGAACAATTGCAAACTGGAAAGAGAAAGGCCGAGAAGTAGGAAAAGAAACCCCACTTCAGATCGGTGAGCGAGTCAGAGGATGGAATATTTCGGCGCTTCAAGGAAAACCAGTCATTGCAATGATTTTTGAAGGATTTCATGCAATTGAAGTTGGTCGCAAGATTGTGGGTCACACAGAACCACGTCAGGCAGCGCCTGGAACTATTAGGGGCGATTTTTCAGCAGAATCATACGATCTAGCTGATGCTCGAAGCAGGACACTTATCAATCTAGTTCATGCATCTGGTAAACCCAACGAAGCTGAGCGTGAAATTGCGATATGGTTTAAAGAAGGCGAAGTCTTTGATTATGAGAAAAAAACATTCAATGTGATTCACTCTTTTGATTAATTTTTTTGAGTGCACATCATACAAATACAAAGGTGTTATACAAATGAGAATACTTGTTTTAGGATCCCCTGGAGTTGGGAAAGGAACGTATACAACCGCTCTTGTTAAGAAGAAAGGGTATGTACATGTCTCAACTGGTGATTTGTTTCGTGATAATATTAAGAACAGAACCGAATTGGGTCTAAAAGTAAAAGAATATTTAGATTCTGGCGCGCTTGTTCCTGACGAACTTACTGTTGCAATGGTACGCGCGCGACTATCACAGGATGATTGCAAAGAGAAAGGTTTTGTTCTTGATGGGTTTCCTCGAAGGCTAGCACAAGCACATGCACTTGAAGAAATAACGCCTATTGATTTGGTGCTTGAATTCTCAGCTGATCATGAAGTTATTATGGCACGCCTAACCGGAAGAATGATTTGCCGCTCGTGTGGTACAATTTATCATAAGTTGAACATTAGGCCTAAGCAAGAAGGTGTGTGTGATGAATGTTCCGGGGAACTCTATGTTCGTGAGGATGATAAACCAGAAAGCGTTGAAAAACGTCTTGCACTGTATCAAGAAAAAACAGCACCTTTAATTGGGTATTACAAAGAGAAAGGTTTGCTACGAAGTTTAAAATTTAACAAGGATTTTGGCTCATACGGAGATGAAATCCTTGCAACAATACTTGAAGTTGTCAATGAAGTTGAGACAAGTTTAAGGCAAAATACTAACTAAATAAACATAATCTGAGGTACATACTAACAATGGCAGAAAAAATGGTTGATCGGGTAACCCGCATTATGGCGGATCCCAAACATATTCGAAATATCGCAATTTGCGCGCATATTGATCACGGTAAAACAACGTTTTCCGATAACTTACTAGCAGGAGCTGGTATGATGTCAGAAGAGTTAGCAGGAAAAGCACGAACACTCGATTTTCATGATGATGAAGCTGAACGTGGGATTACAATTGATAGTGCAGCAGTTTCTATGGTTCATAAATTCGAGGACCAAGAGTTTCTTATTAATTTGATTGACACACCAGGTCACGTAGATTTTGGTGGGGATGTAACACGTGCAATGCGTGCAGTTGATGGAGCTATTACTCTCATTTGCGCTTCAGAAGGTGCAATGCCGCAAACAGAAACAGTTTTACGTCAAGCACTGCGAGAAAATGTAAGGCCCGTTCTCTTTATTAACAAAGTTGATAGACTAATCAAAGAATTACAATTAACTCCTCAACAGATGCAGGAAAGATTCATCAAACAAATTGCAGAAGTTAACAAAATGATTCGGTCCATTGCAACCGATGAGTTCAAAGAAAAATGGCAAGTTAATGTGAATGATGGAACTGTTGCATTCGGTTCAGCGTTTCATAATTGGGCTCTGTCTGTTCCGTACATGAAGCAGCATGGAATTTCATTTAAAGATATTATTGATGCGTACACTTCTGAAGATGAAGATGCGTACAAGGCTCTTGCTAAAAAGGCCCCTTTACATGAAGTTGTGTTAAACATGGTAATCAATCATCATCCTAATCCGGTTGTTGCACAAAAGTATCGTGTACCAAAAATTTGGCATGGGGACATAGAATCAAAAGAAGGAAAAGATCTTGTTGCATGTAATCCTGATGGAAGAACTTATTTTGTTATTACAAAAGTTGTAGTCGATCCACAAGCAGGAGAGATTGCAGCAGGGCGTTTGTTCTCAGGAAAAATTCAGAAAGGTGCTGAAGTCTTCTTGAATATTGCAAAACAACCAGGTCGTGTGCAACAAGTATATGTCTACAATGGAGCAAAGCGCGAGATTGTAACTGAAGCTGTATGTGGGAACATAATCGGTGTTGCTGGCCTTAGAGGTGGTGCACCTGGTGAAACTGCAACATCTGGCGGTGCAGCAGAACCGTTCGAAAAAATAAGTCACATTTTTGATCCAGTTGTAAGTAAGGCAATTGAAGCTGCAAAACCAGCAGACTTACCAAAATTAATTGAAGTACTTCGTCAAGTGCAAAAAGAAGATCCAACAATCAAAATTGAAATTAACGAAGAAACTGGCGAGCATTTAATGCATGGTATGGGGGAGCTTCATTTAGAGATTATTGAAAATAGAATCAAATCAGAAAAAGGTGTTGAGATTAAAACATCACCTCCTATTGTTGTTTATCGTGAAGCAATTACAAAAGAAGGTCAAGAAGCTGAAGGAAAGTCTCCAAACAAACACAACAGGTTGTATTTCACAGCTGAACCATTAGATGAAGATCTTGCAAAAGCAATCAAGGATGGAAAAATTCCAGATGGAAGGTTCAAAAAGAAGGATCCCCTTGTTATTGATGCATTTCGAGAATTAGGCTGGGATGCAAAGGCTGCGAACAATGTGAAAGCTCAAATGGATGGAAACATCTTTGTTGATGGTACCCGGGGGATTGTCCAGATTAATGAGATCATGGAAATGGTACTTGACATGTTTAAAGATGTCATGCACGCAGGGTCCCTTGCTAAAGAACCATGTATTAACATGATGATTACTCTCAATGATTGTAAGTTGCATGAAGATGCAATTCACAGAGGTCCAGCTCAGATGTACCCTGCAGTGCGTGAAGGGATACGTGCAGCTATCATGACAGCAGGCCCAGTTCTCTACGAACCTTTACAGATCATGCGTATTGAAACACCGAATGATCACATGGGTGATGTATCCAAATTGATTTCTGGAAGACGTGGTCAGTTGCTCGATATGGAACAAGAAGGAGATCTTACAATTATTCAAGCACGAATGCCAGTAGGAGAACTCTTTGGTTGGAGTAATGATCTTAGGTCGGCGACAGGTGGTCGAGGATCAAGTTCTTTGATGTCCCAGAATTTTGAGAAACTGCCAATGGAACTTCAGGACAAAATTAGAACTAAAATTAACGAGCGAAAGGGCAACAAAAGATAAGTCTCTTAGCCTGTTTAGATTTTTTATTTTCATTTTCTTTGTGTCGTAAGGTTTATAAAAAGCACACTTTCTAATTGACTCCAATGACTCCACCAATCCCTTATGACGGCTGTATGGAACAAAGTAAGAGAGCCCCATTGCCAAGAACAGTAGGTTCAAATTTTGAAGGCGATTTGGTGCTTGATGGAAATCCCTTTAGGTACAAGTTGGGTTTTCTTCAAGATCCTGCTCAAATGGTCCAACTTGGGACACCACCAAGTGCTCTTTCACTTTTACAGGTATATGATCGCCAGAATAGGCCACTTCAAATTGATGAGCCAACAGCAATGCAACTAGCAGAGGCATTATCTCCTGGTGCAATGCAAATTATGCAGAGTCATGCAGGAATTGCAGAGTATGAAGCAGGATACCTTCGACCAACTGGAGATGAAAGTACCTTTCCCTCTTTTGCAACTCTTGGAAGTGTGAGCGCAAATACCAGAGGAACAATTTCTGGTCCTACAGAAGGGCTTAGGGCGCTTTTACAATAACTTTTCTTTAAAGAAACCTTTATAACATCAAAACCTCTTTATTCTATCGTAATGAGTTCAAAAAATGTTTTGATAAGTATAATTATTCCTGCTCTTAACGAAGAAGATTATATTGCTCGTTTACTTGGTGATCTTCTCAAATCTTCCTATGAGCATATTGAGATTATTGTTTCTGATAATGGGAGTTCTGATGACACTCAAAAAATTGTTGAGGAATTTGTCCTAAAAGATAAACGTGTGAAATTAGTCCATGCAACGCCGAAGGGTGTGTGTGTTGCTCGAAACACAGGAGCTCGGCATGCAAAAGGAAAATACTTCTTCTTTTTCGATGCCGATATGAGAATTGCACCTCAGCTTTTGAAAAATTCAGTAGAAGAACTTGAAACACGTGAGCTTGATGCAGCATCGTACCATTTTTTTCCTTCATCTGCAGCGTTTCTTGAAAAAATATTTTTCAAATTTTATGATTGGATTTTTACAATACGGCAATACTCTAAACCGATTGCATGTGGTGCAGCGCTTATTGCAAAATGTTCTGTACACCGTGAAATAAATGGCTTTGATGAGTCATTAACAATGATTGAGGATATGGATTATGTGAGACGTGCAGCAAAAGTAGGGAAGTTTAGGTTGCTTGATCAAAAGGTACGATTTGATATGCGAAGATTCAAACAGTTTGGAATGCTTAAAGTTACAAGTCAGTGGTGGGTTGCAGGAATTGCATACTTAGCAGGAATTAGGCGTGTTAAGTGGAAGTATTTCAAGCCGAACGAGCAAGGTTTGGTAGGTTCAGGCATGAAAAGATTTGCGCAGGCGAAAGAGAAAGTTAAAAAGCAAGTTCAAAAAAAGGTTGCAAACGCCTCAAAAAAGATTACTACAACCTCGAAAACCCTTACAAACAAGTTTAGGTAGTATCCTGTTGTAGTAGGATTATGGTATATCACTCCTATTCTCTTATAAATCTCCAGCGAAATGTTTATAAAGAGACCAAAAACCTGGAGTCTTGTAGCCTAAATAGGCGAAAATAGGGGTGTTTCACACTTACAATACATATACGAGGAAAAAACAAATGGCAAGCGAGAAAGAACACATTAACTTAGTATTCATTGGTCATGTAGACCACGGTAAATCCACTACAGTTGGACGTCTACTCTTCGATGCAGGAGATATTGACGAGCAAACAATGCGAAAACTCAAAGAAAAAGCGGCTCTTTTAGGAAAGAGTGGGTTCGAGTTCGCATTCGTTATGGATAACCTTAAAGAAGAGCAAGAGCGAGGAGTAACAATTGACCTTGCTCACAAACAATTCCACACAGACAAATATTACTTTACAGTTATCGATGCTCCAGGGCACAGAGACTTTATTAAAAACATGATTACAGGAGCAAGCCAGGCAGACTGCGCTGTTCTTGTTGTTGCAGCAAACGATGGTGTTAATGCACAAACAATCGAGCATTTACGACTTTCCAAAATTTTTGGAGTAGGTCAGTTAGTAGTTGCTGTGAATAAAATGGATATTTCTGGTGTTGACTGGTCAGAAGCACGATACAAAGAAGTTGTTGAAGAAGTTAAAAAGCACGCAGCTCAAGCAGGATGGAACCCTGAAAAAGTACGGTTTATTCCTATCGCATCATTACCTGGAGAAAACATTACCAAAAAACCAGAGCATATGCCTTGGTGGGACGGAGATAACCTTCTTTCAGCTATTAACAAGTTTGATGTACCTTCAAAACCAACTGACTTACCGTTAAGATTGCCTATTCAGGATGTATACAACATTACTGGTATCGGTGTTGTTCCTGTAGGAAGAGTTGAAACAGGAGTTATGAAGATTGGTGACAAAGTAACTGCAGTACCTGGTCGTGAAGGAAAAGGAATCTCTGGTGAAGTTAAAACAATTGAGATGCACCATGAGCAAGTAAAAGAAGCAGGTCCTGGTTCAAACGTTGGCTTCAACGTACGAGGATTCGGTAAAAAAGATCTTGCACGAGGGGATGTTTTAGGCCCAGCTGATAATGTACCTACTGTTGCAACTGAGTTTACAGCGCAAATCGTTATCATGAACCACCCAACTGTTGTAACTGTTGGATACACTCCAGTATTCCACATTCACACAGCTCAGGTAGCATGTCAACTTACTGAAATTATTAAGAAGATGAACCCGGCAACTGGTGAAGAGATCACTGAAAACAAAGAAGTATTACGAAATGGTGATGCTGCTATTGTTAAGTTTAAACCGGTTCAGCCTCTTGTAATTGAGCAGAACTCAAAAATTCCTCAGCTTTCTAGATTCGCAATTCGTGATTCAGGAACAACTGTTGCAGCTGGTATGTGTACCGAAGTTGTAGCAAAGAAGTTGGAATAAATTTTTTATTTTATTCATTATTAATTTAAGCATGGCAAACTTTTGGTTTGCACATGTTGTAGGAAACCATAATGGCACAAAAAGCAAGAATCAAAGTAGCATCAACCGAAATCGGTAAGATCAACCAAATATGCTCTAGTATTAAAGAGATTGTTGATAAAACTGGTGTTGCTATGCGTGGGCCGATTCCACTTCCTACAAAAAAACTTAAAGTTACCACCCGTAAATCACCAGATGGTGAGGGTAAAGCTTCTTGGGAACGTTATGAAATGCGTATCCATAAACGTCTTATTGAAATTGGAACTGATGAGAGGACGTTGCGTCTTGTTATGAGGGTTCCTATCCCTGAAGGTCTTAATATTGAGATCGAAATGGTTAATATGTAGTTGTTTGTTCTAAAGCAGGGTCTTTGTTTGAGAAAATAGATGATTTGGATGACGAGTTGCTACTTACTAGGAGTAAAGTTTATATATACTCGCTAATTCTAGAATAAAATTAATACAAGATAAAACTCTTGGAAAGGTCATATTACTATGTCAAATCAAAAAGTTCAAATTCATCATGCTGCTTTTCTAGAGAAAGTTGCTGAAATTTATACTGCGGGGGATGTTCTTGCAAGTCCAAGGTGGCTCATTAAACAAAGAGTAGCTAATGCTAAAGCTGCCAAAAGAGCAGCAAGATACCTTGGAAGAAATCCAACTGGACCTAGATCTGATGAAGCTCAAACAGTATTAAGAAGAAATAATAATGTTTTTGGGAACCCCCTTGTTATGGCAGCAGTACTTCTTGAAAATGAGGCTGGAACAGAGAGGAAAATAATTGTGAATCCTCATGAAATTCTAGGAAAATTAGCTGGTTTTAGGCAAGGTACTAGGGGAAGGTTCCATGGGTCAAGTGACCTGTATGATGCAGCAAGTGGTGTAGTTATACATAATGGTTATGATACAGTTCCTGAGGCCGAGAAATCTTTGGAAGGTGATCCCTCAGCTAAAAGGGGTTCTTTAGAGAGAGTCTTATCTGACATTATGAACAATAAAATGTGGAATGAGCTTGTTGAGGGGGATAAAGATCTTTTGAAAGACTATGTCATTGAAACTTATTCTAGAATAGATGAAGAAGAACGTAGAAGCGGTATTCAAGTTGATGATGAACATAGAAAATTAATTTTGCTTCACATGCCAGGAATTGCTTCTTCTGAAAAAGAGAGGGATGGTACAATTATAACTCCGATGCAACTAGGTGGAATAAGAGTTTATCATTTTAGAGATCCAGTTTGGCCAATGGATGTAAAAAATGTGTCTGGTACTTCACGGTTATCCTTTGGAGAGGGTGAAATGCAATATTTTTTCTCAGGTAAAGAGGAAGTGTTCTTAGAAGCATAGTAAGTTATAGTTTGCACAACCCATCTACACGATTTGTTTCAAACACGAATATCTAATCTTGTTTTAAGATAAGAAAAGTACTAGGATGTTCGCTTTTTCTGTAGAAACCTAATATTTCCACACACTGTGGCCAAAGGCTACAAAGAGATCGAAACCTTGAGCATTCGGGGTATCACACGCACCGTAACAATCTCCTGCCCAGAATGTAATGATAAGATCTTTGAATTTTTCGAGAAGTTTTGCTTGAATTTCGCCTGCTTTCGGCTTAAGACCGTCAGGCAGCTGAATGAGGATATTTTTATGATTATTTGCTTTGATCTCACTATATACTTTTTCTAGTTCTAAATTAAGCTTGAGCTCTTCAGTCATATTAATACTAATTTGAGCCTATTTTAAAAAGATTTGTTCCCTAAATACGCTTCTGGCCAAACAAAAACCTTAAAAAGCTTCTTTGAGGGGTTATATGCATGGGTGAGCGTGTTACATTAGGTCTTAGCGAGAAAGTGCTTCTTATAGGTAATAATTCTAAACAAAAGGAATTAATCGTACGAATTGATACTGGCGCTACAACCTCATCAATTGATGAGCATATGGCAGCAGAACTAGAGTTAGGTCCGGTTATTAGGCAAAAGACTATTAAATCTGCAAGTGGCATTGAAACACGTGATATTGTGGAAGCCGAAATTGACATTGGCTCAAAACGCATTAAGGCGGAATTTTCTATTGCAAATAGAGACAAACTGACATATCTTGCACTGGTAGGGCAGAACATTCTGATAGCAGGAGAATTCTTAGTAGATCCACTTAAAGGGGCGAAAAATGGTGGTACAAAATGAAAGCAGCACTCATCTCGCTTGGATCAGTTAGCTCTCAAATGACTCGTGATGCTATGCAAAAGTATTTTGATCATGTTGAGATGGTTAATCTTAAAGAGGTCGAAGTTATCTTAGGAAAAGGTGGGGGGGTGTACTACCAAGGTAAACCTTTTTCTGATTTTGACTGTGTCTATGCAAAAGGCTCGTTCAGGTATGCGCATTTGTTAGGCTCAATCACTGCTCTTTTGGAAGGAAAAGTACCATACTTACCTCTCCCTGCAAATTCTTTTACTGTTGTGCATAATAAACTTCTCACACATTTAATTTTAGAACAGCATGGCATTGCAATGCCAACTACATATGTTAGTCCGAACACCGATACTGCACGTGAAATATTGAAACAAGTCAAGTATCCAGTTGTGATGAAGTTTCCTGAAGGAACGCAGGGAAAAGGTGTCATGTTTGCAGATTCGTTTGCTTCTGCCTCATCACTCCTTGATGCGTTAGGCGCGCTGAACCAACCATTTATTATTCAAGAATATGTTGAGGCTGGTGGAGAAGACGTTCGTGTATTAGTAGTAGGTAATAGGGCAGTTGCTGGCATGAAGCGTAAAGCACAAAAAGAAGAAAAGCGTTCAAACCTGCATGCAGGTGGTTCGGGTGAAAAAGCAGAGCTTACACGAGAGATATCAAACATTGCAATTAAAACAGCAAAAGCTCTGGGAGCTGATGTATGTGGAGTTGACATTCTTTTGGGTCCGTTAGGTCCTGTTGTAATTGAAGCAAACATCTCACCTGGTTTACAAGGAATAACTGCAGCCTCAGGGATTGACATACCAACTATTATTGCAAAATATTTTTTTGAGCAAACAGAAAAGGTTGTTGCTGAAAGAAAAGGTATTGCACAAAAAGATGTTATGCAAGAACTCAAGCTTAATGGGGATGCACCGTTACGTGAACTTATTATGCCGCTTAAATTTAGGACCGGAAGAATTATTTTACCAGAACTCGTTACAAACATGACTGGTTTTTCTGAATTAAGCAATTATAAAATCAAAGCTCGGAAGGGTAAAGTTGAAATAGAAGAGTTCAAGATTTAATACTCAATTCCTCTTCGTGCACTCACACCTTTCTCAAAATAATGTTTGTGTAATCTCATCTCTGTTACAAGGTCTGCTGCATCCTTTAATTCTTGTGGCGCGCCACGTCCTGTCATAATAAGTTCAACATGCGCTGGCTTTTTTTCAATAAGTTCAATTGCATCACTAATACTCAAATACCCCAACGATACTGCAACATTAATCTCATCCAGGATAATTACTTGGTGGTTGCCTGCAGTAACAACATCCATGGCCTTTTTGAACCCTTCTTTTACATAGTCCCCTTGGATATCATCGTTTAGAAAACAATATCTACATGTACCACATTCAATGTCTTCACGAATATAATCAAAGAGTTTTTTGTTTTTTTCTTCAGCTGAGAGCGCATGAAAGCCCATAATTTTAAGTTGTTTCTGCTGTTTGATGCATGGTCTTCCAAACTGCACAATCTCAAAATTGGGCAAATAATTTTTGGCAGCAACAAACTCACCCGTATACGCCCCACCTTTCATGAACTGTACCATAAAAACGTTAAATCCTTGGCCCACCGCGCGCATTGCAAGACCTAAGGAAGCAGTAGTTTTCCCTTTACCATCGCCGGTGTAAACTTGTACTAATCCTTTTCGTTCTGTCACCATTCTGTATTATTGAAATGTATGTAATTTCTTATGAATTGTTGGAGTATGAGTTGATTTGAAGATAAATGTTTCTTTCTCCTCTTCTTCTTCATCTTTCTGCTCTTTTACAAACTCTCTATTGAAGGATGTGAGAACTTGCATTGATCTCGATCCATCACGATAAATGGTAATTCCTTTACATCCCATGTCATATGCAAGCATGAACACCTTTTTTACATCTTCAATAGTAGCTGAATATGAAAAATTGACCGTTTTTGAAACAGCACTGTCAATATGCTTTTGAAATGCTGCTTGCATTGAGACATGTGTTTGTGGTGATAGATCCATTGCTGTTACAAAAATATCTTTTATATGGTCTGGAACCTCATTAATTCCTTTCAAAGATCCTGAAAGCGCAATTTTACGTAAGAGCTCTTCTGAATAAAATCCTTCTTCTTTTGCAACTTCCTCAAAAAGTGGATTTACTTCAAGCATCTCAAATTGTGAAGTTTTACGTAAATATGAGAGGGCAAATAGCGGTTCAATACTCGGTGAGCATGAAGCGATGATTGATGTTGTTCCTGTAGGAGAAATGGTAGTTCTTGTAGCATTACGCGTGCGAAACTCTTCTTGTGAATGTTTGAATACACTTTCTTCAAAATACGGGAACACTCCTCTCTTTTTTGCAAGCGAGCAGGATGTTCTACGTGCCTCATTATCAATGTATTGCATGATTTGTTCTGCTGTTTTTATAGCTTCACTACTGCTATATGGAATCCGCAGTTTAATGAGCATATCTGCCCACCCCATAATGCCAAGTCCAATTTTACGTGTTTTACGTACACGCTCAGCAATCTCTGGTAGATGAAACTCGTTAATATCGGTTGCATTATCTAAAAAGTGAACTGCTGTCTGGACAGTTCTTTTAAGTTTATCCCAATCAATAAATGGTGCGTGTCCTGCAAGTTCTCTGGACACATGATTAGAAAGATTGATGCTTCCCAAAATAGCTGATTCATAGGGCAGAAGAGGTTGTTCCCCACACGAACTTGTTGTTTTGATTAATCCAAGCGAAGGGGTTGGATTCGATCGTTTATTATTAATTCTATCAAGAAAGATGATTCCTGGATCGCCGTTCTTCCATGCCATGGTTGCTAAAAGGTCAAACGTACTTTTGGCATTAAGCCTTCCGATAACATCATTGTTGCGAGGGTTAATGAGGTTGTACTCTTTACCCTCACGAAGTGCGTGCATGAACTCATCAGTAATTCCAACCGAGAGGTTAAAATTGTTAATGGTGTCACGGCTTTCTTTACATGTAATAAAATCTAGAATATCTGGGTGATCAACACGCAAGACTGCCATGTTCGCACCAGCCCTTCGCGCACGCTGTTTTATTTTCTCAAGTGCTTTATCATAAATGGATAAAAATGCTAATGGGCCTGAGGCAGCACCATATGTCTGATCGACTTTATCACCACGTGGCCTAATTCTTGAAAAGGAGAACCCAGTACCGCCACCTCGTTTATGGATCGTTGCAGCATTCTTAAGGGTATTAAAGATACCTTCTGTTGTATCTGGTACTGGAAGGACGAACGTTGCAGAAATTTGTTGTGTTTCTGTCCCAGCATTCATCAGAAGAGGCGTGTTTGGAAGAAAGTTAAGATCCATCATGAGCTCGCAAAACTCTTTTTGTGTTTTTTGAGTATCGCCACCGTACCTTTCTTCAACAGCTGCAACCACTCTTGCACATCGTCTGAACAAATCTCCTGGACTTTCAATAATCTTTCCAGTAGAGTCTCGTAGCAAATATCGCGCCTTAAGAATCTTAATAGCGTTAAGACTTAGTTTACAATCATCAATAACACCAGTTGAAGATTTTACTTGACGCATTTCTTTACGTTTGTGTCTATAAAGAATGAAACTTTTAGCGGTTTTAGCATGGCCCTCTTCAATAAGAACCTTTTCAATGATATCTTGGATTTCCTCAACATCATACTCTTCTTTGTCTTGAAGTGTGATATAATCCTGAACGAGACCTGAGAGCTGGTCTGCTGTCTCATAATCTCTGCCCCCAACAGACTCTACTGCTTTTGTGATAGCACTCGTGATCCTATTTGCGTCAAACGCTACAATCTCACCGGTACGTTTTCGAATCTTTTTTGTTGTCATAAGAGAGGTAAATCTAGGTCGTGTTTTCTTTGAGATTTAGCAAGGTGCAAGGTATATAAAGATTATTGAGGAAAACTATATAAAAGAAGATTCTGGCAAGATACTAGATGAAAAACCTCTTTATTGAAGTGAAATATACTGGGAATATAGAGTTCCCACAAGAACTTGCCAAGAAAACTCCTGAAAAGGTTGTAATTGGCAGCTCAGTTCAATATATTGACTATTTGGATCAGCTCAAAGACTTTTTAGAAGAAGCTGGAAAAGAAGTGTTCATATTCCAAAGCCGTCATGGCGCACATACTGGACAAATCTTAGGGTGCGATGTATTTTCCTTTGCTGTTGAAGGTGGGTTTGATGCTTTTGTCTATTTGGGTGATGGTTTATTCCACCCAACTGCTCTTTTGTATGGAAACAAAAAGCCGGTGCACATCTATAACCCTATGGCCCAAATGATCAAAGTTCTTGATTCTCACTATCTTGAAGATGTTGCTAAACGAAAGAAAGGGCAGCTTGCAAAGTTTATTGAAGCAAAGAATGTAGGAGTCTTAGTAACACGAAAGCCGGGGCAGAACCAATCAAGAGCAGTAAAAGAGTTCAGGGAGCAAATGGAAGGAAAGGGAAAAAATATTTTTGTCTTTTTGGGTGATCACATTAATGTTGCTGGACTTGAAGATTTTAATTTCATTGATGTATGGGTGAATACAGCATGCCCTAGGATAGTGCAAGATTTTAAATGTGTCAATCTGCGTGATTTGCAAGAGATTGGCTTTTTTGACGGCACGAATGCGGTGTTTTAGTACACATTCTCCTCTGTAATACGTAAAGTTTAAATACTCAAAAAAAAGCATTTCTCCTCGAGGGATGGTAAAATTTCTCAAGTTTGAAAAGAGGTAAAAGATACAAAATGGCAAAAGCAGAAGTTGTTGCAAAAACAGGTATTAAAAAAGAAAAAGGATACTTGTACTTTATTGACAAGAATGGTAATGTTTCTCGAGCAAAGATGAGTAGAGCAGGAAGAGCACGAGGAAAGGTAAAAAAAGAAGTTGTTGCAAAGGTTGGTGTAAAGAAGGTTTCTGGCTATCTATATTTTATCGATAAGAAAGGTAACGTTGCACGAGCAAAAATGGCACGTGGACGAAAGAAGGGTAAAAAGAAAGCTACACGTAAGAAAACAGTTAAGCGAAAGGCAGCTAAGCGTAAAGCACCTAAACGAAAGGTTGCTCGCAGAAAAGCTCCAAAGCGTAAAGCAGCTAAACGTAAAGCACCTAAACGGAAGGTTGCTCGCAAGAAAGCTCCAAAGCGTAAAGCAGCCAAACGAAAAGCAGCTCCTAAACGAAAGCCTGCAAAGCGTAAACCGGCTAAGAAAAGACGACGATAAGTCTTTTTCATTTTTCTTTATTTTTTCTTCCTTTTTTTTATCTATATATTCTAGTGTGAGAGTGTTTTTATAGTCATTATTTCTCTAGATTCTTATGAGTGATCTTAAACAAATTTCCCCAAAATCATGGTTCGTTCTTGATAACTTTTCTTCGCGTACGCAAACAAATCTTGCAAAAGAGTTGCTTAAGATTTATTCTGACCAAGGAGACGTTGTATTTGATCCTTTGTTAGGAGATGGTGAGACTCTCTTTGCGTGCCATTCTGTGTGCAGGAATGGGGTTTCGTTTTGTGCAGATTCTAATAGAGCATCTAAGATGTCTGAGCAAATCAAAGCACTTGAAAGTCAGCTTAAACTAAGTAGCTATGGGTCACGCCAGTTATCAAAACAATTGGTGTTTGAAAGTGGACTTGAACGTGTAGATTATATGTGGCAACAATACTCTTTGCCACAAATAGATTTAGTGCTTAGTTTTCTTCCGTCATGGCATACGCTTATGAAAGTTGCTTCATCGTTCTATCCAGGACATAGCGTGAGTCCTCTGGCAGTTTTGGAGAACATTCTGCTCTCGTTGTATCCTCGAATTAAGGAGGGTGCGTATGTTGTTTTATTAGTTGAGAATCATCAGTTGCATGGAGAATATTCGACCTTTGCATGGGAGATGGTTGATCAGCTCAAAAAGCATTTTACGTTCAAGTATGAGAAAATCTGTTGTGTGCAGAAAAACTCAGAATTATCTTCACGCGAGAGTGATGTTGCGCATAAGTACTTGCTGGTGTTTCGAAAAGAGTGAATTTATATAGAATTGTTTTTTCTTTTCCTGCATGTCTAAACAAAATCTTAAAATAATCTCTTGGAATGTGAATGGTATTAGAGCTTGTTTGAAAAAAGAGTTTGCGGCATCTGTTGAGAAGATGGCGCCCGATATTCTTTGCATTCAAGAAACAAAAGCGCACCCTGACCAGGTTGATGCACTCTTGCATGAGTATGAACACCATTTCTGGAATTCTGCTGAAAAGAAGGGCTACAGTGGAACGGCTGTGTTTAGTAAAGTTAAACCAATTTCTGTTCTGTATGGTGATGGGCCTATGAATGATACTGAAGGTAGGGTTATAACGCTCGAGTTTGAGACGTTTTATTTGGTGAACGTCTATACGCCGAACGCAAAACGAGGTCTTTTGCGTCTTGAAGGTCGTTGTGAGTGGGACACACAGTTTCTCAAATTTCTTCAAGAGTTTGAAAAGAAGAAACCCGTTATTCTGTGTGGTGATTTGAACGTTGCACACACCGAAATTGATCTTGCAAACCCAAAGTCAAACTACAATAAAAACCCCGGCTTTACTCAGAAAGAAATTGATGGGCTTGAAAGGTATTTTGCGCACGGGTTTATCGATACCTTTCGTGAATTTAACACCGAGCCTAAAAATTATACGTGGTGGAGTTATATGTTTAAAGCACGTGAGAGGAATGTTGGCTGGCGAATCGATTATTTTCTCGCAAGTAAAGTTCTCAAAAAGGATCTTAAAGATGCGTTTATCTTACCTGAAGTTATGGGCTCTGATCATTGTCCGGTAGGTATAGTGTTTGCACCGTAGAAAGGTTTATTAAGCTAATTCTGCTAGTTTGCGTCATGGTATTGTGGAAACCTTCAACTTGGTTTAAAAAATCAGATCATCAGTTATTTATGGATTGGCTTATCAAACAGACGCTTAATCCTGCAAAAGTAGGGCTGAGACCAGTTGATTGCTACGGAATAGCACTCTCTACTGCAAAAATAAGAAAATGTGAAAACCCTGAAGATCTTCAACGAGAACTTAGGGAAAACATTAAGTCGGCTCCTGCAGGAGCAAAAGAAAACTTTAGGCAAACACTTATTCAAGTTGAAATGCTTCCGAAGTATGTTCCTAATAAGAAATAAGTTTACTTTAGAATTCTTGTAAGTTTTTCTTTTGCTTTTTCTACATCGTCTGTTGCAATAGAATAACTACAATGAATCTCTTTAAGTGTGTGTGAATACAAAGGATCATAATACTCGTTTAATAAGATTGTTACAGCCTCAGAGAACTTACCTTTATCCATACACTCAACTACTCTTTTTTTACTTTTGTTACTAATGTTTCGTCGAAGTGTTAGCGTAATTCTTTTGGCTTCTTCAATTTTTTCTTTGGTATCAAAGTATTCAGCAGCAATTGCCTTTGCACGGTTTTCAATTGATCGTGTTGTTTGAATGCGCACGCCATCTTTCATAGCTCTCCAAAAAAAGGCAGGGATAATACATTTGCCTATTCGTTTGCTCTCGCCCTCAACAATAATGAACTTTTCATTTTTCAATTCCTCGAGCCGTTGCCACAACAGATTCTCAAAGTTTTTTTGGTTGTTAGCGCTAAGTCCAATCCCACCATACAAACTCCCACGATGCTGCGCCATTCCTTCTAAATCGAGATGGTTGGAAAATAGCTTAAGAAGCTTCGTTTTGCCCGTTCCTGTAAGGCCATGTAACATCACCAGTTTTGGCCGCACTTTATACTGTTCTAATTGTCCTCGTATGAAAGCTCTGTATGCCTTATAGCCACCTTCAAGTTGAAGGACGTTGTAGCCTAATGGCTCAAGCATCTGAGCAACAGCACGTGAGCGCATCCCACCACGCCAACAGTGAATAATAAGCGTTTCTTCTTTGAAAGATTCAAACTGATCAATTATATCTGCAAACTTTTCTTCAAAGAACTCGAACCCTTTTGTGATTGCTGCATTTTGACTTTTCTGTTTATAGAGTGTTCCTACAACTGCTCTTTCATCATTGTTTAGAAGAGGGATATTAATTGCGTTTGGCAGATGATCAAGCTCGAACTCTTTTGGCGTTCGCGTATCTATAATGATGCTGTTTGCAAGTTTGAGCGCTTCTTCAACACTAATTGTTTGGATCATTTGTGTTACTTCTTAGTGGTATTTTTGACAATGTTTATAAATACTCCTCTTTCTGAGGTTTTTATGACAGATCTGGAGTATTCTATTCGAGTTTTCGGAAGCTATGAACTTTCAAGCGTTGGACCTTGTTCTAGGCAAGGAAGGTTTTTTTGTGAAATTAACCAGCTTGATGACTCAGAAGACAGCTTAGTATATTCGGGACAAATTCCTTTCAAGCCGGGGAAAATCTCAAGTAGAGTATTGTGGATTGGACTTGTTGATCTTCTCAATGGCCTTTTCCCAGGCAACACACCAAGAACGTTTACATTGTATAATTTTTTAAAACCAAATGAAAAAGGTCGCTATGCACGGTTTGGAATTCCCGATATTACTTGGGTAGCAACGGTTCTAACAAATCAGAGGCCAACTGATTCTTTTTATCCGGTTTTTAGTATGGAAGACTTATAGAATTATTTTCTTACAGGTCTTTTTTAATTCCAGGAATGTTTAAATATATTGTTCTCTTCAGGAAAACCAATGTCAATAACACTTAGTCTGGTACATCTGGATGCCTCTTTGAGAATTGCACCAGCTCGAAGAATATCTAAAGATTCTGAACAAAGCAGGAGCTTGAATGACCGGAGGGGATCAGAAGGTAGGTTTCTTGCTGATACGTTTGAAGAACAGATAGGTTTAGTAGAAGATACACCACTCATTACATATGATCGATTTGGACAACTTGTCCAAGCAGGCTTGCCCTCAACAAAGTATGCTTCTTCTGGCTATAGGCCACTTACTTTTAATCTTGGGTTTTCTCGTGAGTTGTAGTAGAACTTTACTTTCTTGCATCATATAAGATTATATTAGTCGGATTTTTAAATCTTATTAGAAAAAGCTCCATAAACTTATTCCTTAAGAGCATCAACCTTCCTTCTCACTAGAAATCCTAATTCTTCTTCATGTAATGGATGAGTTGCAAATCGTACTTGAGGGTTTGATAAGTCATCAAAGAAATTTCCTGCAACATTTGCTCTACACAGTCCAACAATTTCACCACCTATAATCCTATGGCCAATAGGTACCTGGAGCGAGTATGTTCCAGTAGTTTGATCTCCCGTATGTATTCCAAGAACTTCTTGAACAAGAATTCCGTCACTTATTGATCTAACCAGATCATTAAGTGGGACTGCCCTTTCTGTTTCAAGATACATTTTGCCAGGTCCAGACGGAGCTTTGCCTAGTTTTTGAGCCCATTTTTGGTCCATTCTTGCATCTCTTAATCTTCCATCTTGTACTAGCACATGTCTTCTACCTGCAATTCCTTCTGCATCAAAAGGTACATCTCTAAAATCTTTGGAACCATCAACAACCAGCGAAAGCCCATCAACCATGACTTGTTTACGACGAGCAAAATCGTCTAGATCACTATATCTTGAACTTCCTCCAATGACCGCACTTGCTGAAAAGTGATGAGTAAGATAATGTTTCATTAGAGCGCGTGTAACATTTGGGCTGAAAAGAACACTGGTCTCACCAGAATCAATACTTGCTGCCCTCTCACTTGCATTAAACATTCCAATTAAGTAGTCTGCAATTTTTCTTATCCTATCAGGTGAAATTAATTTAAGAGATGTATCATCTTCAAAGAATCTAGAATCTAACTCACAAGATGTTCCCATTCTTGTAGCCTTATATCCTGCATTCATGCCTGTTGATGAACGCAAGAAAACTTCATCAATAGAAGCGTGAACATCTGCATCGATTTCTCTATCAAGACCTCTAAAAGAAACAGCATATGCACTTAACATCTCAAAAAGAGGCCTTGGATCATCTAGAAGTGCAGCAACAGCTGGATCATACACCTGAATTGGCAAATAAGAAGAAGGCATAGCAACACTTGCTGCATCAGGATCAGAGTATACAATTTCTTGCATTTCACGAATGCTTCTTTGTACATCCATAAAATGTTGTGGTCCAAACGTTTCTCTGCTAACCCTGTCATCTTTCCAAACAACATAGACGTCAGCTGTATGTCTTTCACCATGGGTTAATGGAGCATAAGGATTTGCTATCCTATTACTTTCAATACCCGCAGAAACACCACTACTTCCTTTTAACAAGAAGCGCCATTGCGCAACATCTGGCATTGCGGCTAGAGTATCTGCCAACTTCGTAACGTATCTATTCTCCGCCAAAGGTTACAGCCTCCGTTTTATTCATAAAAAGGTAAGGGTGAGTGCCATCACTAACATATGCTCTTTGACTAGCTTTTCCACAGAATCCACCATTATTTCGCCGAAGATTTGTGCCTATGCCTCGCATTGGTGTTGCAAGTGAACCAATAATACTCCCTGCAAAATTTGTTGGCCCATACAAAGTAAACCCAGTATCATCAAAGATATAAGCACCAAGACAACCAAACGTAAAATCACCTGTTGCTGGCATAACTTGCCCGCCTCTTCCGGGGATGGGTAGAACGACTTTATTTCCATCAGCTAATTTTCCCATGTCTTTAAGAATAGCATGGATCTCACCTAATGTGACATAATCTGGATCAATTTCAACATCAACCGGATTTGAGTCAACAAGCCAAGTAGAACTCATTCGTGGTACTGATGGTCTAGAGAAATCTTCTGCTCTTCCTGAACCATTCACAGAGCTACCAACTCTATCTGCTGAATATACATCACTTAAGGAATCAACGAGAACCCCCTCTCTGACAAATGCAACTTCTCTTCGTGGAATTCCATTCATACTATACGCAACATCTCCCCAAACACCTGCAACAGGTCCATCAAAAAGTGTAATATTATCTCCTGCAACCTTCCTTCCCATCATCTTTGCTAGAACAGATCTTGGTAGAAGATCACTCTCCACTGTGTGACCGACTGCTTCATGAAGCCATGTTCCAGCTAGACCCCAGGGAAGAAGTGAATCATAATGTCCACCTGGAAATTTTGGTGCTGTTGGAAGAAGTCCAAGAAGATCATAAGCTTTTTTAATTCGATGTTCTACAAGTGTAACTTGTGCAGCATCTAAAAGAACAGATGCATCTATTCCCCTAACGTTTGGATATGTTGCACAACCACCCTTTACTAATTTATGATCTGCTGTTCCAATTAGTACTGGAAATTGGACACATGTTCCATCACTTCTTGCAACTAACCAATGCTGGTCATCCTGCAAAACTCTTGACGTAACAGAAAGACCACTTTCTAGGTCACGAGCACCTTGGTGTTGTTCCATTAGTTTTTCTTCAAGTTCCCTAAAGCTTTGAGAACCGAGTGGATATTGAGCTGGTGATTCAACCACATCTTGAACTGGTTCTTGATCGAATATTGCTGTATTTGTATGGATGCCCTCACCCTGAGTAGAGCTAACACTTTGATCAAGCCGATCTACAAGCCTTCTTGCTGAATCTCGAGTAACCACATCGGTAGAACCAAATACATTTCTTCCATCTTCAGTAAATATACTTACACCAAGACCAACTGTTCTTGAGCGATCAATACCTTGAACATCACCATTTAGAATTCTAACTTGCCCAGAAAGTCCATCCTGAACTCGAACAATAGCATATAACCCTTTTTCTCTCGCAGAAGCAAGCGTTGCATTAACAACATCATTATATTTATCTACTCTAAGGGACATAAAGGCCTAGGAAATGCTTTTCTATTTAAAAGTAACGACACTTTGGGAAAAAACATAATTCTCAAATTATTAGAAAAGTGCCCCCGCCGGGATTTGAACCCGAGTCACTGCCTATCTTTGATAGGTAAGGAAATCTTTCGATTTCCCCTTATCTCGAAAGGGCAGTATGATAGTCCGGACTACACCACAGGGGCTATCGAATTAAAAGTTAGCTATCCTCTTTAAATATGTTTTGGTAATAAAGAAATATAAAAGAATTACAACTTCAGCTCAATTTCTTCATCGTCATCTTTACTTTCTTCCTCACGACGAATAACTTTCACTGAATCCATACTTACTGTAATTGGAATTGGAACAGCTGCTTGCAGAAGTTCTACAACAACTTCTTCTTTCACTTTGTTAATTCGAATAACCTTTGCATTCTCACGCTTGAACGGACCTGAGATAATTTCAACAATATCATTCTTTCGAATGTTCATCTCAACTTTTACTTGTTCAAGCATGTGCTCAATTTCTTGATATGGAATTTCTTGTGGCAAAATACCTCGCGCGTATGGTACACGCGCAACAGCAGCTTCAGCGTCTAACTTTGATGCTGCTTCGATAAACACATATCCTCTCATTCCATGCGCTTTGATAACGCAGAACGCTGCAGGATTATCCCCACGTTCTAGTTTTGAGATAAGATAGTCAATAACTTGATCTTCTCTATTTGCAGCAGTTCGTACTGCAAAGATATGTGTTGTTATTTCGTTTTCTTCTGCCATTCTAAAAGAGTAATTGTTTGATAAGGAATACAACAAACCCAACCAGCCCAATAACTGCGCACCCAAGACCAGTTACTTTGGTAATGGTTAAATATTCTTCTTTGTTTGGTCTTTTGGTTACACGAAGGACTCTTACTGTCTCCTTAAAAAACTTACGAAGACGAGCAGAAAGACCCCGCTGGGGCTGATTAAATTCCATTTTTAGCTTAAAATCGAAGGATGATTTATAAAGGTTTCTGAATGGAATCCTTTTAAATCTTCAGACTCGTAACCTTAGAAATACCATCTTTCATAGAAACACCGTACAGAGTATCTGCTTCTGAGATGACAGAATCGTTGTGTGAGATCACAAGATACTGCGCTTTATCTGAATATGCACCAATTAATTTTGCTAACTTCTCTGAATTATGTTTATCTAATGCAGCATCAATCTCATCAAGCACGTAGAATCGTGCAGGCTGATGTTCTTGTACTGCAAAGATGAAGGCAAGTGCAGTAAGTGTTTTCTCACCGCCAGAAAGGGATTTGATATCCATATGACGTTTACCAGTTAACTTTACCTTGACACTTAGGCCATCTTCAAACGGATTATTCTTGTTTTCAAGGTGTAAGAATGCATCGCCCTTTGTAAATAATTGTGAGAAAATTTCTTTGAAATGTTTGTTGGTTGCTGTGAACGTTTTCATGAAATGATCTTTCTTTTTGGTTTCAATTTCGTTCATTAAGGTAAGCACGTCCGTTTTTTCTGAATGTAAAGATTCTTTCTTTCCAACTAACTGACTGAACTGCTCTTCAACTTCTTCATACTTCTCGAGCGCTTTCATGTTTACAGCATCCATTTGTGATAAGATTACTTCGAATTTTGCAACTTCTCGGCGCAATTCATCTTCGGCTCTGTTTTTGAGCAATTCAACATCTTTAAATTTTTCAAACTCATCTTCTAAGACAGACAGTTTTGCTTTTACTTCAGCATTCTTAAGAGAAATTAAGTTAACCTCTCTTTCATGATTTCGCGTACCTTCACGCAACCTGTCAACTTTACTTTCAGCAGCACTAATTAAACCGTTTAACTTTTCACGCTTGTTAAACAGTTCTTTATATTGTGAATAGAATGCTTTGGATGCTTTTTCGCGTTCAGCCAAATCTTTTGTTTGAATTTTAAGCTGTTCTGAAAGACTTTTACTCTCTTTGGTAAACTGTTCTTTTTCTTTATCGTGCTGTTTAAGAATTTCAGCAAATTTTTGCGCTTCAGGATCAAGCATTTTTATTTGCCCGTTAATATTTTTCATATCATTTTCAGCTCGAATAATAGCTTCGCGACATTTTTGACGGCTTTCATCAAACGCACTTAACTCAGCGAGAACACGCGGGTTTTTGCTTTCTGTTAATTGACTTCGCAACTGTCCTTTCTCACTTTTTAGCTGTGCAAGTGATTTATTCAACAAAGACACGTCTTTCTGAATTTCACGCATCTTGACATCTAACTCACTGTTACGAATTTTCAGCTCTTTTTTCAAATCGCTTGTTGCGTCCAAATCTGAGGTTCCTAAATGTAAGGTTTTTTCAAGTGTTATGATGTCTCCTTCAATCTCTCCTTTGAGTTTTCGAAGTGACGAAATTTCTTGTTCATTCCCCTGACGTTTAAGTTCAATATTTGAAATAATGCCTTCTTTTTGAGAAATGTCTGCCTGCATTTTCTCGAGTTCTTCAAGGGAATCTTTTTCTGCAAATGATGTTCCGCTGTTTCGTCTAAACCCACCACGCATAACTCCTGAACTTTCTGCAATGGACCCATCAAGTGTTGTCATGCGAACTCTGCCAATACCAACGCTGCGCGCAGCCTCAAGATCATCAACAATAATGGATGTGCCAAACACATAACTAAACGCTTTTTTGTGCTCGGATTTGAATGAAACAAGATTAAGTGCAAAATCATGGACGCCCTTTTCTTTGAGAAGCGTTTTATGTTCCTGTGTGATTGTTTGTGTTTTAATTTTGTTCAAAGGAATGAAAGAAGCTGATCCTAGCTTGTTACTTTTAAGATATTTAATACAGTTTGCAGCGGTAGTGTCATCTTTGACAACGACAAAGTTTGTGCGAGATCCTGCTGCAGCTTCAAGTGCTTGTGAATACTTCTTTTTTACTTGCCCAAGTTGCGCGATAGTTCCGTGCACGCCAGGAAACTGTTTTTTATTCTTAAGGAGGGCATTCACTGCCTGATTTTGTGTAAGATGCGCGCGCATGGTGTGCGTTCGCGCGTTAAGTTTTGCGTGTTGTTCCTGCAAATTTGCTAAAGAGCGCCTAGCGTTTGAGAGTTGCGCAACAAATGACGATTCTTGTTCCAAACAAGTGTTCAGTTTAAGCGTTGCTGCTTTGAAATTTTTCTTTTTACTTTGCAACTCGCGTACTTGTTCTTTATTTTGTTTCGAGATCTCTTGTACCTTTTTGATTTGTTCATCAATACTTTCAAGTTGATACTCAATTTTATCTTTCTCACGCAAGCATTCTTGCTGTAAAGCGCGTATTCCTAAGATCTCGTCTTGCTTGGAATCAATTTCTTTATCTAATGCACCTAAACTTTCTTCAATACTATCTACTGAACCTAAATTGTTCTTTTTTCGAAGCGCCTGACTTTTCTTTTCAAAGCCGTCTGCTTCACGCTGCTTTTGTGTGATCTGTTTTTCAAGTTCTGTAAGCTTTTTTGCATATTCTTTCTTACGTGATTCAAGTTCTTTAGATTCTGCAGCAAACTGTCCTTTCCTTTGCTCAATTTTATGAACTTCGTCCTGAAGTGTTGAGAACCTTGCTTTATTTTGAATGACCGTTGTTTTAAGATCTTCAATTTCTTGGTGAACTTTTACCTGCTCTTTTTCGCCTTTCTGCTCAATTTCTTTGTTAATTGCACCAATCTTTGATCGATGCTCTTCAATTTCAGTTTTAAATACGGTTACTTTTTCTTCAGCAGATCCAACTTTTGATTCAAGTTCGCTAATTCGTGTATCATATTTTGATTTTTCAGTACTTCGTGATTGTATTTGCATGTGCAAATGGGTTGCACGGCTTTGATCAATTTTATCTTTGACTTCTTTAAATTTGAGTGCTTGGTCACGATCTTTTTTAAGCTCCTTGAGGTATGCGCGTCTTTCTTTAAGAATAATTTCAGCATTACCTAACTTTTCTTCAACTTTGTTTAACTCAAGCATTGCTTTACGCTTTTTTTCTTCGTAATGAGAAATGTCGCTAATCTGCTCGATAATCTGCCTTCGTTGGCTTCCTGGCATATCAACAAACCGGGTAATATCTCCTTGAAGGATAATGTTATATCCTTCAGGATTAATACGTCCTTGAGAGAGCATATCAAGAATTTGTGTACGTGTATGCTTTTTATTATTAATCTTGTAAATGCTGCTTCCGCTTTTGGTAATAGTACGCGAAACAGTTAAGTGAGCATCTTCAACAGGAAATACATTATTTTTGTTACAAAATTCAATTTCAACGGTTCCTGCTGACCCAGCTTTATGTTTCTTGCCACCGTTAAAAATCAGGTTGGCAGCTTTTTCAGCACGCATAGATTTTGCAGATAATCTTCCAAGAACAAAACAAAGAGCATCACCTACATTACTTTTTCCGCTCCCGTTCGGACCAAGGATACAGTTGTACCTATCACCTAAGTGAATATCTGTTTTGTGGGCAAAACTTTTGAACCCTTGAATGGTAATGCGATTGATCTTTGTCATGACTCTAGAACCCTTCTTTTTTCTCCCTAAACGTTGACTAAATACTTTTCTTAAGCTTTAAAAAGCTTGTGCTTTGCACCTGATTATTAAGGCTAAATCTATCGTAGATTCCTAAAAAAGGAGATGAGCTGACGGGTGCATCCAGGCCAGCTTTATAAATAAGGAAGTTTTACATAAGAACTTATTGTTGAAATTCTAGCTGTTTTGCCTCTTGTTGCAACCCTGTTGCAAGAAAACCAGCAATATAGTCTTCTTCTCCAAAATTGATTGTAGCTCT
Source organism: uncultured Methanosarcinales archaeon (assembly GCA_964498285.1). Classification (GTDB taxonomy): domain Archaea; phylum Nanobdellota; class Nanobdellia; order Woesearchaeales; family GW2011-AR9; genus CAZCGN01. The sequence continues at coordinate 72,365 of CAZCGN010000001.1, read as the reverse complement.
CCTATAACATTCTTCTTGAGTGTTTTCTGCAAACCTCCAATCCCTACTTGTTGGGCTGGGCGAGGGAAGTTCAACCATTCTAAAAGTTCGGATGCAATCATCAATTCGTGCAGATTTTCTATGAAAGTATTGTATTGTTTTTAGATCAGAACTTGTCGCCATAACAACTTTTTCTATGTTTCGCATCTTATGAACTTTCGGCCTTTTATTTCCTGCCCGATGCAAAAGTTCCCTATTATTTCGCCATAAATTTTCTGTATCAACTACTCGGACGAATGCGCTTGTGCCATCTTCATAGAGAATTGGGCAGGTGTATACTCGATCTGCCTGGTTTTCCATGAAACGACTACGAAATACATCATGGGCTTTGTAGAGGTCTGATCCGAGACGATTTGCAATAACAATATCAACGACTCTTTTCCTTTCATCTCTTTTCTGTAATCGGAAACTTACAGGGTCTCTTTCTAGAAGATCAAACTCATTTGATTGGTCAAGTAATTGCCACATAAAATCAAGTGCATAATGGGTTTTGGCAGCGGTTACTCGACCCATTTTATGAGATTACTTTTCCAACAAAAATGTTATGCTTATCGCGTGTGATTTTAAGTTTCACACGCTTTTCTCGTGTAAATTGTAGGCCTGGAATAGAAATAGTTCTCTCTTTACAAACAGCAATTGAGGATCCAGGGAACCTATCAGCACATTTGAGCCATGCAGTAATCTCATCACCTTCTACGAATGGCTTTGGAAGTTCTTTAATTTCTTTGATGTTAAAATCTTCTTTTTGAAGTTTAAGTTTAATATCATATTTTTTTTCAAGTTTTTCTAGAAGAGCATAGAATTTTTTCCATTCCATCTCTTTAGCTGGATTTCGGCCAGTTTTATACCGCAAAAAATTTTGTATGCCTAAGATAGGTGCAACTTTAAGTGTTTTAACCCACGCAACAATTTTTTCAATTTCATCTTCGTTAAACCCTTGGGTTAAGACTGGTGCTACAATCACTTTCGAACATTTTTCTGAAGCGTACCCAATAATATCTTTAACATGAGCAGGATTATAGTTTGTAACGCCTGCAATTTGTTTAGCAACCGTTTCATCAATAGCATCAAGTGATAAATTAAGTTGCAACTTATTGCATTTAGCGAGCCTATCTATTTTTTCTCGCGTTAAAAGTGTTCCGTTCGTATCAATTGAGATAGTATGCACTTGTTCTAGCTTTTGTAGATCTTCAATTAAAAGAGTCATATCATCATACAAGAATGGTTCACCTTGAACTCCAATGTGTGCTTCTATTGGTTCATCTACAAATGAAAGAACTTTTTCAAATTCTTCAAGTAAATAGTCTTTTTCAATCACAAAATCATTTTTCTTCGATGAGAGGCCTTCAGAGATGGAACAGTATACGCAATCAAGATTGCATGATGTTATTGGTTTGATTTCAAGTATGGAACTGTTACGATAAATTATGCCAAACGCAACATTACCAATGAGGGGGATACCGCAGTTCCGATGGAGATAGTTAACTTTATTTTTCGTCAGTTTATTTGTGAGATTTTCAAAGTATTTGTGAAGAAGGCCAGAAAACTTTTTCCGTGCTTTATGCTCGTATGTTCCTGCAAACTCAATTGTATGCTCATCTATGCACTTAAATGGTCCGATAGCGTTGAGCTCTTGAATAGGGATGGTTGTTTGAAACAAAGAGAGTAGTGTTACTTGTAAATCATCCTTCTTTACTCTGAATCCTAACGTCTCGAACGTAAGTTTTGCCATATAGGGGTTGATTTAGATAGCGTTTTATTAACTTTTAGGCTTGATTTGCTCTTTGGTTGAGTAACTTGTTCTTTTTACTCTTGCGTAATTGTATTTTACTGAAGCAAAGTTCTTTTAAAGATGCACATCTCCATAAGAAACAGGGGTCGGTAGAGAAGCAATTTTACAAGATGGATGAGATAAAAATAACGCTTGAGAGTTTGTACGATATCTTGCGTAATGAGAAGAAAAAAGAGGATTTACAGCGTCTTTCTCCAACATTTTTCATTGATGTTGTCAGCTATCTTAAAGAGAAAAAATCTCTCTTAGATCAGCAATCACAAAGTTCTGAGCTTTTTGCGATAACTGAACGTGAAAAGCTTGAATATGAGCTTCGAAGTATTAAACGGATTTTGAAAGAAATTTATGAAAAGCGTGAGAAAAAAATAATAGATATTACGCTTAATAAGAGTAGAACCGGCTCAGACATTATTGATACCAGTTCAATGCTTCGTGAAGAAAAAGAATATTATGAACATTTGCTCGCACTTTTTGATGTGTACCGAAGAGGCGTTTTGCTTAAATTGTTTCATGGGGAGGTTCCATTCATTGAAAGAGTGCAAAACTCTTTAGCACAGGAAATATCTTCTCCTGCAACAATTAACGAGCCGAGCAAAGAACCGGAACCAGATACTGAGCCTGCAGAAAAGAATAGTTTTTCTGAGTTTGAGGGTGTTGAAGAAACAAAAGAAGAGGCTCCTTTAATGACAACAGTTAAATTCTTACGTGCAGTACCACGTTTCATTTGGAAAGATATGAAAGAGTATGGGCCGTATGGTGAAGGCGAAGAAACGGAAATATTTGAAGAAGTAGCAGAACTTCTCGTTCGCAAAGGAAGAGCGCAGAAAGTATCTTAAAAGAAGTATTGTTCTTGTACTTTAATGAAAAAAGTAACCACTCATGATGGTTCTGTTACCTTTCTTAATGAGAAGGTAGGTGAGAGTTATCATTCGTACACTGGTGCTTGCGAAGAAGCACTCAAGAAATTTTGCGAGCCCGCTAAAATACGTGAATTAGCACGTACTGGTTCATTCAGATTGCTTGATGTTTGTTTTGGGATGGGATATAACTCAGCTATGGCAATAAGTGTTGCTCTCAAAGAGAATGCTGACTGTGTAATTGAGGTGATTGGGTTAGAAAACGATCAAAAAATTATAGAAAAAATTCAAGAAGTAAATCCTCCAATTTCATACTTTGAAAAATTTAAGAAATTAACGCCAGAGAGTCTTTCTTTTGTGGATGAAAATGTTAGTGTGAAAATATTGCTTGGTGATGCCAACAAAACTGTTACAGCGTTAGAAGATACTTCGTTTGATGTTGTGTTCTTTGATCCATTTTCTCCTAAAACTCAACCAGACATGTGGACGGAAGAGTTGTTTTGTGAGATGAGGCGCGTAATAAAGCCAGGGGCAATTTTGGCAACCTATTCTTGCGCTCGGATGGTACGTGAGAATATGGTAAAAGCGGGGCTTGTGTATTCTGATGGCCCAAAAGTTGGACGCAGGGGCCCAGGGACGATTGCTACTTACAAGTAAAGATCTGTCAGAAGATTTATAAAAGGATTTCTTGAGAAAAATATCATGACATTAGTTGGTGCTGTGCGGTTTAGGGACGCACATACATACAGGCCTAACTTTTTTGTAGTGGCTGATTCTCGAACAGTTGATGCAGTTACAAAAGAGCTAGATGGAGATAATGAGTCTAAAGTATACCCTCATTCTAGATATGTTCCGAATCATCATGTTTTGTCTGGGTGGGCAGGTCTTGTGAATATAAAACATGGAACACGAAAAAGAATTGCAACAGTGAATCATGAGCTAAATAAACTGATGGGAATTTGCGCAACTAGTGTTAGGGATTTTGCCCAAAATGTTGCTAGTTCTATGCAAGCTCTTAGGTACAGACCAACCCATCCTGTGATACAAAGTTGGGATCCTTCTTCTTATGCTCAATGCTTAGTTGCTGGCATGCCAAAAAATGGAGATGAAAGGCACCCTTCATTGTTCACGGTCAGTTACGGGCAGGAACCAGTGTTAGTCTCAGCTCCAGCTGCATTCATTGGGAGTGGTAGAGAAAAAGCCACACGCAAGTTTGATGAACGAACAGGAGCGTATCTTAAATCTAGTCCATTGGATGAGAGTTTAACAGAAGAGAGGCCAGGAAAAATTCTTTGTGATTTATTGCTTGCAGCAGACGAAGCAGTGGCAACAGTTCATAGTGTGGGGGGGCCTTTACAATTATATTATGTTGATAAAAGGCCAATACAAGTTCCATCTCTGACTGTTAGAGTTGCTCTTGCAATAGCTTTTATGGTAGAAGAAAATGATCCCTTACTTTTAACACCAGAAGAAGGGCATTCTATACTTGAAAGAGCATTAGGTAATAAACCTGTAAAAGCCCTCAAAGCAGAGTTACTTTCAGGCAGGAAAGAGCGTGATGAATTCTTAGCATATCATCCTAGATTAGCAAGTTTTGAAGCTGCATTTTGGTAAGAATATTTCAAAATTTCTACTTTTTATGTCTTCCGCGCTTTTGTACTTTTTCTAGGCGGTCAAGAACGTCTTGTGCTTGTGGATTAGTTGCACTATATCCTTCAAGAACTTTTTCGAATAGAAGAGGGTACAATTTGTAATGTTTACTTTCAAGCGCTCTATCAAGCAAGAACAAATCAACTGCCTTATCTTCAGTTTTTTTAGAGAACGATGAAAGGCCAAAATCGATGAAAGTAAGGCCATTTTCTGTTTTAATCATGTTAGAGGTTGTAAGATCACCATGTACAATATTATTTGAATGGAGGGTTGCAATTTTACTTCCCATCTGTTTTGCTAAAAGGTGCATATCTTCGCCGCTTTTCTCTTCATCTATTACATCTCGAACTTTTTTCCCTTCTACAAAATCCATTGTAATTGACATGCGTCTGTCTGAAAAATCATGCAATTTTGGTGCAGGAAAATTAAGTTCCTCAAGGCGTTTGAGCACTTTTGCTTCTCTTCGTGTTCTAAATTTACGCAAAGAATCATCTAATTGTGGCAATCGATACTCTTTTGAGATCCTCTCTTTGATGACTTTTTCTTTGTCACGAAAAAGTTTTGCTTCCGCTCCTTGTGCGATTAATTCCATGAAATTATCTGCTTTTTTGAGCCTTTAAATACTTTGTGCCATAAGGTTTTTAAGAAGAGGAGGTTCTGAGGCTTTTTATGACACAATATCGATCTTTAGATCTCATGAAAAATCCAGGAGTACATCTTGGTCAAGCAGATATTCCAGGTATTCTTTCAAGTTATGGTTCTGGAATGTTGCTTCTAACAGTCAATTCTGAAGGTGTAGATCTTCCAGGAAGGCTTGCTCTCTCAGTAGATGCATTGCGAACATCAGAGGAGGCTCGTGTAAGTGGTAGCCTAATAGAGTTAGATTGGGTTAGAACATTGGCAGATTTGGGTGTGCTTGAGTATACAGAAGATGATTCACTTTTAACCTCAGCGTCAGGGATAGTGGATCGTATTTTGTCCTATACTCTCTCAAAAGGAGTTGAGTATGATACAACAAGAATTATTGGTGCGCGCGAGTTGCCAGGTTGTCTTACAAGACAATGGTTTGCCGAGACTTTTTTAGGAAGAGATCCTCTCTACGATAAAATTAATTAAAATAAAAAAAGAAAATTCTTTGTTTATCCGAGTGCAATCCATACAATTCCTTCTGGAACTGTTTCAAGATCTTCAAGAGCGGGAAGCTCTTCTGTGTACCCTCTGCATACAATGTTGTAGTCAACGTTCTCAAGCATACCAAAATGTGCCCTGTACCCGATATCATTTACAACGCTGTTTTCATAGGTTGTAAGGCCAAGATCTTGTCCAAGAGGCGGTTTACCTGGTGCTTGAAGCTGGTTTGTGTTCCAGCTATAGAATCTCTCACCATCAAAGTACGTGTAATAATGACCTCCATCGGGTCTGTCTTGAGTCATTCCTGCAACAAAATTCTCAAAGTAATAACTCCCATCACTAATTATAAAGTCACCTTGTGTTGCTTCAACTCCAAAGCCAGTAATAGCTGGAGAATCCCAGGTACATACTTGTGAGCCGTCTAGTTCTAATAGGTCACTGATCGTTGTTGTAGTTGCATAATCATCGACGTTTACTTGTGGCAAACTGTTGGGATCATTTGGCGCTGCAGGTTCGCACGCTGCAATAAGCAGCAAGAGTGCAACAAGCAATGTTATCATAAGAATAAGTTTTTGTTTCATAGTGTCACCTCGTAATATCTATGAAAGAGTTCTTACTTATTTTTATGTGTTTCGAAAGGTATTTGCAACTTTTGCATAGAAGAAACATTTTTATAGGTTGGTGGGGTTCTTTTAGCATATGGGTTGGTTTAGAAAAGTATTGAGTGTTTTTGGTTTAGCAAGTCCAGAGCTTCCAAAGGTAAAAGGTTCTTGGAGAAGGTCCCTTACAAACTACTTTGAGAGAGTTCCGTTAGGTACTCGGAAGAAATATCCCAAACTCCTTGCTGCAGCAATTGCCGACTGGAAAGTTATAGATGCAGATTATGCAATTTTACGTAAAGAGATACGGAAGAATCGCTTGAATGCAAGCAGGCAGGCACTTTCTATGATGAGGGTGGCTGAAGTAAGAGTTTATTCTAAGGGTGTAGAGGAGTTTGGTGATGGTACTGACACTCTCACTGCTTTAGCGGTGAAGTTTAGAACAAGGCACGTCATAAGACTTAAAAGACACGCAGATAGGGTGATTGCTAAAGCAGCAGCAAAGCAAGATGGAGAGGTTGGTTTTGTATTGTCTGAAACAATGAAATTTAAGGACCATGCACGAAGACAGAGTGAGATTTTAGAGAAATTTGTAACTCATACTCCAGGAAAATACAAAGTTAGTTCTGATGCACGTTATGATCAAGCCCATTTAGATGTTGAGGAAGAATATGCTAGGCGACACCAATCAGAGAATGCACCAGTACTTGCTAAACGGCATCGAAAGCCAGGAGAACCACTGCAACGAAGACGATTTGGAAGAAGATCCGCATGAGCTTCTCTTTTCTTTCAGTTTTTTAATGTATCACTTTGTCTGTTAGTTCTGTAAGCTTATTGTAGTAAAAAACATTTAAATACTCTTCTTCTATTTACTTTCCAATGAAAAGAGGACAAGTAACGGTGTTTATTATAGTTGGTATTATAATCTTAGCTGTTACGGGCATCATTTTTTTTTTGGTAGGAAACACAACAACAGAAGAAATTCAATCCCAAAATGATTTTCCTGAGCAATTAACATCTTTGCAGACGTTTGTTGAAGAGTGTGTGCATGATGCAGTAATTGAAGGGATCTATCTTACGCTTGCTAATGGGGGATATGTGCAAGTACCTACAAATTCCGAAATTCTAGAATTCATAGAGGATGATGAACTTTTTACAGTGCCATACTATTTTGATTCAACAAGACAAAATGCTCCTTCCTTAGAAGAGATTGAAGAGCAAACATCTCAAGCAAGTATTTCACCGTTCACATCATGTATTAATGAGTTTGAACCATTTACTGATATTGGAGATTCTATTCAAGCACAAGAACCGATTATAGATATTACATTCGCTCAAGGAGAAACACTTGTGTTGCTAGAATATGCCCTTGAAGTATCAACAGAATCAGCAACAACCGATCTCTCATATTTTCGAACAATTATTCCACTTGACTTTTCATCTAAGTACGAGACAGTAGTTGATTTTTTAGCTAAGCAAGAACAGGACCCTGAATACTTTCTAGTGGGAAGTCTTTCTTCATTAAGTTATGAACATAATTATTTACTTGATTTTACGCAGCAAGGGGATCTCGGCTCAGAAGTATTAGTTAGTCTCACTCTTGATGAAAATCTCAAAGAAGATCCATTAGTGTATAATTTTGGATTGTTGTATGATTGGGAAGAGCAATCAGTAGAAATAGAAGCACAGGAACCAATAGTTGAAGAATTAACACTTTCCCATATGGAACCGTGGTCAATAAACCAGGAAGGTGTTCACACATATCAACTAGAAGCCCAAGGAGAAAATATTACCTTTGAAGCTGACACAGATTCGTTTGATCTTGACCAAACAAGTGGACTTATTTCGTTAGATACAGCAAACTTTGTTAACGATGAATATTGGTATTTTATTCGTGTGCGTGATGCATACAACAGAGAAGTTACCGCACCATTATATATTAACATAAATGTGAATAATGGACACCTACCTCAAATTGAATCAATCGGAACACTCAATGCAATAGTTGGAGAAGAGTTTATGAATCAAGTTTTTGTTTCAAACAATCCAGATAACCTTCCTTTGTTTTTTGATGACACCTACTCTCAGTTTCCTATCAACAGACAAACTGGAGTTTTGGAGCTTGTCCCAACAGAAGAGATGGTTGGAACATATTCGTTAAGAGTAGATGTTGAAAATGAGTTTGGTAGAACGTGGGAGAGGTTTGAGTTAGTGGTAGAATGAGGCGGACAAAATTAAAAATAACAGTACTCTTTTTAATTCTTCTTCTTAGCTTATTTGTTGTTGTGGCTGAGGGGGAAGAAGTTGTAATTGGCGATGCCACTTGGGAAAGCACTGATGCTGCATGGAGTTCAATTGAAAATGATCCCACATATTTTTCTCAAGCGGGCGTTGCCGATTGGGCGTTTAGTAATGATGCCTCAAGAATGTGGACAAATATTGATTCTAACCCAAGTATCCTAGGATATTCTAACACGCTTGATTCAGCGTTTAGTAATGATCCTGCAAGAGCCATGGGCGTTATAAATACAAACGTTGATTTATTAGATAAGTCTAATGTTCTTTCGCGTTTTGATCAAGAGATTCAACCACAGGAAGGTGATACGCCTGCAAAAATTCAAGAAAGGTCAACGCAACTTAATGATAATCCTGCTGCCAAAGCAGCATGGCTTTCAAAACAATATGGGGTTGGGATGAAAGATAGTTCAGTTTCGATTCTTAATTATGATGGATCATCTATTACAACTGGTGGTGAAGGGGGTGGAACATATAACCTTGCCGATCTAAAAGAAGCAGGTGAAGAGTATTTTGGAACGCCTACAATTCAAGAAGATGGATCTTTAGTATATTCTGCGGTGAGATTCAAACCAAAGGTGTCTGAAGGTGAAACAGAAAGGACAAGCATGAGTATTTCTGTTCTTCGTAATGACGGTGGAGAGATGGTCCGTAATGAAGATAATATCCCTATCCTTCATGTCCAAGGTGGATCTGTAGATTTGACATCTCTTGCCGAAGGGGAAATTGGAGATGCTCTTTTTATTGAGAATGGAGAACTTTATACTGTAAGTGAAGATGGACAGGATATTGTATTTAGTGGAACGTTTGATGTAGAACGTAGTGAGCGTGATACAATAGTTACATCCCGAGGTGAATCAGTAGGAGTTCTAGCATATGAAGATATCAGTTTTGAAGGAGAAGCTGGCGATCGTGAAGTTCGAACTCCATACGGTTTTTCCTACGATGGAGCCATCAGAGTTTCTTCAACTGATAGTTCTCAAAATTTCTGGATTCAAGACGAGACAATCCTTCATTCAGGTGGGAATTTAGAATTTGATGGAAACCAGGGAGACGAATTACTTTTTGTGTACACGTTTGAAAGGCAAGGTGTAGAAGAATTAAGGTGCCCGTCTATGACCGGATGTATTATCCAAACACCCGGTTTCAATCCTTCAAGCGACTACATGGGAAGATTGCTCGTAAAGAATCTAGATCTTGGTGAAAGTGGGAAAGTTACATTTACTACTCAGTCTTATTATGACTCTATTGATGTACAAAACCATCGAGAAGGAGAGTTTTCGTTTGTCTCAGCAACAGGTACTGGTGATATAGTAGGTAGTGTTGTTGTTGATAGCAAATCTTCAGCTCCAAAAGTTCAAGGAGACCTTAGTAGGATTAATACAGGAACGTTTGATATTTCATATCGCGATCCTTCTTGTGAAGGAAGGGATTGTCCTTCAATTCTTCACCATTGGTCTTCAAACAGATTCCAGCATGAAGCCGTAAGCGATTATTTTAATAAACCTCGTACAAGCTTTGTGAGTTGTACTCGTGGGGTTGATTGTGAAGTTGCGTTTGCCCAAAGTTTTGGAAAAGTCATTCCTCCTGCTGGCTTGAGCGCGTCAGACATTGGAGATGGATGGAAACCAGGGACAACAATTATTATCTCTGGTGATACACCAAGTACTGCTCAGGGATTAGAAAGTACTTGCGCCTCACAAGGAGGATGTATTATTCTTCGAAGTCGAGATGCACCAAGCCATACTGGCAGCTCAAATTTGGTTCTTGCAGGACATCATTATCCTGATGATGATAAACTCTGGCATGATCCCCCTACAAGAAGCGGTGAAGAACATCTTCCAATGGATCCATTATATTTGGATGATCTTCCGGAGGGCAATGTAGAATCCATAACCTTCAGTGCGTGTAACTCAGTACATGCACTTCATTCAAGGCCAATTGGAACTCTTGATCGAAAATATGACGAGTTATCAATGGTTCAAGGTTGGAGAGGGACTGCACCAATCACTGAACCATTTGGTGAAGAGTTTGTAACAGACCAAGAACAGATCTCGGACAATTTATTTGAGAAAAGAGGTGGAAAACCGGGTGTACGAACATGGGCATATAAAGATGAGATGGGTAGATGGGGAATAACAGAAGATGGTGTTGAAGTTCAGTTAATAGGAATCTGAACTAAGCTTTAATTTCTACTAGTGTCGCATAATTTGCAGGATCAAGGCCACTTTGGGTTCTATCGCTGCATCCAACTTGAGCAAATTCGTATAATTCGTCCATATCATTGTTTGTAACTGCAACGCATCCATGTGTCCAATCGTTTGATCCGGGCATATCTTCTCCGTGGATTTCTATGAGACTCCCAAGACCAGTTCCTCGATTTGGTTCCTCACATCTTCTAATCGATGCTAGAATTCGATCATGTGTCGTTTGATCAATTAACCCATGTGCTAACCCTTTGTCTGCGTGCGACCTTGAGGGGTATCCTAAAACAAGCGCTCTGTAGAATGTGCTAGTTGGATGTTTACGGGCAACATAAAATGTTCCTTCTGGAGTTCTTAGATCGCCTTCTCTTCTCTTATCTCCAACAGGTCTTGTTGATATGGATACCTCATATCCTTTGAGTAGCTCTTCTCCAACGTATGCTTCTAGAAGATGTTTTGATTTAGTTACAATAAGTTTGCGTTGACCGTTATTTCCTTTCTCTTTTTCCTCTTCAACTAAGGAAGATAGATCCCTATCGTGGTGGAACATTACTCTGATTATTTCTGGAGGAAAAGTTTCTTCTCTTTCTTGAGCCATCCCGACTGCAGGAATTCCTGTCAAAGAAATAAGACTGGCCCCTACAAGAGAGCTTCCTAATTTTCTTAAGAAATCATTGCGACTCATTGAACCCATTAGACCTTTGAAGAGAACTTTCTTTATAAAGATTTCTTAAGATTACTACTAAAAAGTAACTATTTATTGATTTGCATAACTTTCGACTTCTTCTTGTAGAATAACCAGATCAACACCGGCTTGTTTGAATAGAACCCGTGAATCTTGTGCTGCATGGTATCGTTTTCTACACACAACTCGTGTAATTCCAGTATTGATAAGCATTTTAGCACACGTGTAGCAAGGTTCGAGCTTACAGTACAGAGTTCCACCTTCAAGTGGGATCCCTTTACGCGCAGCAAGAGCAATTGCGTTTTGTTCACCATGAATTGTGCGCACACAGTGCTGTGAGACTCTTCCATCTTCATGCACTACTCGTTTCATATGATGACCAACATCATCACAATGCGCAATACCCATGGGTGAGCCCACATACCCTGTAGTTAAAATTCGTTTATCTTTCACAATCACAACAGCTGTCCTGCCTCTTGAGCATGTTGCACGAGTAGAGACACTATCAACGATCCCCATAAAGTACTCATCCCAGCTTGGTCTAACATGCATTTGTTTATTTAGATCTATGAGCAATTTGTCAATTTTTGCATGAAGTTTCTCCTTACTTGAGTTATGAACAAGAATCTTTGATGCTTTTGCCACAAGACCACTTTTCTTTTTAGTGCTTGTAACACCAAGCAGGATCATTTTTTTTGCATCTTCAAGTGTTGTAATTTCAGCAGTATGAAAAAGAGAACTAATAACATATTGCTTATTTTCTTTCATATGGATTTGTGCCCATTTGGCAAGAACATCCTTTCCGTGCGTGTTTTGAAGCTCTTCTTTGAGTGCCATAAGATTTTGATCTGAAAGAACAAGCCCTCTACGCTGCGCTTCTGAAGTCAGTTCATCATACAATGAGATATGAGTGAACCCCTTTTTCTCAAAATAAGAAATGACATTCTCACATACAGAAACCGAACCAACTACACCAACTATCATACAAAAAGAAAGATCTCTTTTCCTTTAAAATCATTATTATCTTTGAAACTAGAGTCTCTATTCTGCATGCTCAATTTCGACCATAACTTTTTCAAACTGTTCTAGAAGTTCCGGAATCGTTCCTGTATTCATTAAAGTGAAATCAGCCATTGCAATGGGTCCTCCTTTATCGGAGATTTCAATTTCAGCAATATCGCGCGATATGGCTTGTTCTCTAGTTAGAGGCCTATTTCGAGCGTTCGTATCACTTGAGTCAAGCCCACGCTTTGCTAACCTCTCGTATCTAAGATCGGGTGATGCATACACTGCAATAACAAACATGTCTTTACCAAAGTGCTCTTTAAGAACTTTATATTCTGCCCAGCTGTATAGGCCATCTCCTACAACAGGTCCTTTTTCTAGTAATTTGTCTATTTTGGGCCTGTTAAGAATTGCAAATGCTGCCATGCCATGCTCTTTGCGTAAAGATTCACGAACCAGTCTTTCATTAGCTTCACTCACTTCAAGGCCACGTTCTTTAATCGTATCCATTGTAATTTGTCCAAAGCGTAAGAATTCATATCCTTTTTGTACAAGCTCATCGGCAATAACTGATTTTCCAGAGCCACACATACCAACAAGGCAGATTAGTTTATTCATAGTGATATCAAAAAAAGATGAGTTAATATATTTATCTGTAGTAATGTAGAATATACACGACCTATTACCATAAGCTTTTTTAACAAAGAACAATTCTTGTTAGTTAGGTGGTAGAAAAAGTGAATAGTGGCAAATTTATTGTTCTTGATGGTGGGGATGGGTCTGGGAAAGGTACCCAAACCAAATTGCTTGTTGAGCGCTTGCGTAAGGAAGGATACGCAGTTGAAATGGCAGATTTTCCTCAGTATGGAACATGGTCTGCTCATTTTGTTGAGAAGTATCTTCGAGGCGAATTTGGCCAATCTCACGAAATTAGTGCAAAGAAAGGTTCACTCTTTTACGCACTGGATAGATACGCTGCAAGTTTTACCATACGGCAATGGCTCAGTGAGGGAAAAGTAGTTATTTCTAATAGGTATGTTTCAGCAAACAAAGGCCATCAGCTCGGAAAAATTTCTTCTACAGAAGAAAGACACGATTTTTTAAATTGGGTGAACGAAATGGAGTATGGCATTTTAGGAATTCCAGTACCTGATGCAACTTTTTATCTGCATATGGCGTCTGTTATAGGCCAGCAACTTGTTGACAAAAAAGAAGCCCGAGAGTACACGCAAGGAAAAAAGCGTGATATTCATGAAGCAGATTTGGACCATTTGAAAAATGCGGAGCAAGCATTTCACTTTTGTGTAGAAAATGATACTGTTGAAAAATGGCAAAAAATATCTTGTTTTGTTAACAACACTCCTCGCTCAATTGAAGAGATTCACAAAGACGTGCACTCTGCTGTCAATAAAATTCTATCAGAATAAAAAAGGAGGCCCGAAGGCCTCACAAGTTAACTACACTTTCATTATGAATTATTCTTCTTCCTCGCGGCGCTCTGAAGCGAAAAAAGAGTCAAGTTTTTTAGAAGACATTTGAGCTTTATATGAGATATTTGCCATATTTTCAAGCTATACTTTCGAGTATATAAATACTCTGTTTCTTCAAAATAGATTCTCAAAGCCGATACCACTCCCGACGTGAAACAGCTAGTTGTCACTCATGATGAGAATGTCTCAGTACTACTTGTTGTTCTAAAAACTGCAGAGACTTGCTTTTGCTGAGATGTTTTGAGCACAGATGAAAAGAGGTAAGAAATAAGATTGATTCCCTTAGAATTTGAGAGGAAATTTGCTACACAGCTCTTGAACCTCAGCCGCAATTTGAGCAAGTTCTGGTGAATTTTTTGCCTGTTCGTTAAACGCCTTAAATTCAAGATCTTTCCATTTTTGTGCAATATGCATGGTTCTTGAAATCCATTCTGCAACTTGGATCATCTCTAGTTCTTTCATGCCTCTTGTTGTGAGCCATGGCGTTCCTAAACGTAAAGCTGACGGGTCAGCTGGCGAACGTGTTTCTTGTGGCATTGTATTGTAGTTTGCAACAATCCCTGCATAATCAAGAGCTCGAGCAAACTTTTTTCCAAGAATTGGTTTATTTGTAAGGTCTATTAACAGTAAGTGTTTATCTGTACCCCCAGAAACAAGTTTGAAATTATACTTGGCAAGTTCATTGCACAAAAAGCGCGCATTTTTGACTACTTGATGAGCATATTCTTTAAATTCAGGTGTTAATGCTTCGTTAAGTCCAGTACAAATTCCTGCAATACAATGGTTGAAGGGTCCACCTTGAAGACCGGGCAAAATTGCTCTATTAATTTTTTTGATAAGATCTTTCTGTGCTAAGATAAGAGCTCCTCTACCACTTTTAAGCGTTTTATGAGTAGTAAGTGTTACAACATCTGCAATGCCAACAGGTGAAGATACCGCACCAGCGCTAACAAGTCCTGCTTCATGTGCAATATCTGCTAAGTAGTATGCGCCAACTTTTTGGGCAATTGCTTTGATGCGTTTATAGTCAATCTCACGTGGATATGCTGTTCCACCAGTGATAATGAGTTTTGGTTTATGTTCAAGAGCAATACGCTCAATTTCATCATAGTCAAACTGCTTTGTTTGTGGGCTGGTTTTATATTGAACTGTTTTAAATATGCGGGACGTGATATTCACTTTTCTCTCACCACCTAAGTACACAAGACTGAGTGGGTCCGACTTAATTGATGGATCATAACTCCAACCATGCGAAAGATGTCCTCCATCCGGAAGATACATACCCATCATGGTATCACCAATCTCAAGTAATGCTAGGTATACTGCAAGATTTGCATTACTTCCAGCAAGAGCTTGTACATTAACACTCCAATCTTCAGGCAGATTAAAGGCTTTTTTTGCACGTGCGATAGTGAGCCTTTCAATAGCATCAATGTTCTTATTTCCCTCATAATATCTGCGGTTAATGTTACCTTCAGAATATTTGTGCATGAGAATAGAACCGACAGCCGCTCGTACTGCTGGTGAGAAAAAATTCTCAGAAGGGATCATTGAAAGTTTATCTTGCTGCCTTGTACGTTCTTTTTGCAGTAACGCAAATAATTCTGGATCGTACGTTTTTAACGGATCTTTTTTCCCAAACAATTTTTGTATCATTCTTTTCTCCTATATTCTTTAAGTGTGAATTTGTCAAACTCTGTAGTTTCTACAACTTCCCAGTTCTCTTTATTAAACTTAGGAAAGTATATGTCTCCTGGATGACTTTCACGTACATGTGAGAGGAGCAACTTTGTTGCAAAGGGAAGAGCAAGTGCGTAAATTTGTGCTCCACCAATCACAAACACTTCTTTGCCGTACTCTTGTGCTTTTGCCAGTGCATCTTGAATTGATGAACATACATCTGCGCCTTCAATTTCTTGCACTGATCGTGAGATAACAATGTTATGTCTCTTAGGAAGTGGCCTGAATTTTGCAGGGATACTCTCATATGTCTTTCTTCCCATAACAACAGTATTGCCTGCAGTAACCTTTCTAAAATGTGCCATGTCTTCTGGTAAATGCCATGGAAGTCCCCCTTCTTTTCCAATGACTCCTTCATGTGTTAATGCTGCAATTATGGTTATCATGGTTATACTGAAATTGGTGCTTTAATAGTTGGATGAGGATCATAATCTACAAGTTCAAAATCCTCAAATTTGAAATCAAAGATGCTAGTAACACTAGGATTAATTTTCATTTTCGGAAGAGGTCTTGGTGTACGTGAGAGTTGTTCTTCAACTTGGTTCATGTGATTCATGTACAAGTGAACATCTCCGCCTGTCCAGACAAATGATCCAGGTTTAAGTCCTGTTGCTTGCGCCATCATCATTGTAAAAAGTGCGTAGGATGCAACATTGAACGGAACACCAAGGAACGTGTCACAACTTCTTTGATAGAGCTGACAAGACAATTTTCCATCGTTTACATAAAATTGGAAGAGGAGATGACAGGGAGGAAGAGCCATATTAGGAACCTCGCTTGGGTTCCATGCACTTACAATATGTCTTCTTGAGTTAGGATTTTGTTTAATCTGCTCGATAACTTGCTTGATTTGGTCAACCCCTCCAAAATTTCGCCATTGTGAACCATACACTGGACCTAAGTCTCCCCACTTTGAAGCAAATTCAGCATCTTCTTTGATATTTGCGACATACTCCTTAAGCTTTGCTTTCCACTCTTCAGAGTATTTTGGGTATTGCTCTTCTAGATTATTTGCCTTAAGATACTTTTGGAATGGCCATTCATTCCAGATACGAACGTTATTATCTACAAGGTACTTAATGTTTGTAGAACCTGTAAGAAACCAAATGAGTTCATGAATGATTGATTTTAAATGAACTTTTTTTGTTGTAAGAAGTGGAAACCCTTTTTGAAGATCAAAACGCATTTGGTGACCAAACACTGCCATTGTTCCGGTCCCAGTTCTATCTCCCTTGATTTCTCCGTTTGTTACTATGTGTTTTAATAGATCTAAATATTGTTGTACCACCTAACTTTCACCCCACCTTGTAATAGACATTCATTGAAAGACTTTGTATAAATAGATTGTGGTAGTTGAACCTTGTGGTTGTGATGAAATGGCCCTTATATAGTGGGCAAATCATTATCACATGTAATCTCAAAATCATTTGAGTAAATATGGGGGAATCAAACATAACTGTTCTTTTAGACCCGGAGCGACGGGCTGAACACCAGAGAAGAGTTCTTACCCTAAGGGGCCTTGGACATGTAACCCAACAAAGAGGTGAAGCATATTGCCCCATTTCTCTTACCTTAACTCCAGAAATGCTCAAGAAAACCGTTCTTAAACCTAGGCAAGAACAATTAATGGCTCTACTTCGGGAAAGAGGCCTAAAACCTTGGGATCCTTATGGTGCTCCCCTTTCACCTGACCGGGATACTAAATCAACACCTCAAGTAATATACAGTTTTGATGCTGGAAAAGTGGGTTTAGCAGAATATGTTGCTGGCCACGTTCTTTTAGGATCTAACGGTCAAGGTGCAGAGTTTGAGATGGCAACAGCAATGGGCAAAAAAACCTTATTTTTAGTTGATAAAGGAGTCAGGATATCTCGAATGATGCCTCCTTGTGCAATCGTTCTTGGATATGATCACTTTTTAGATTCAAGAGATAGGGTTGGTGAAGTTGTGGATTTTTTAGCAGGTTATGATACGGGAGTTGGACAAGTTGAAGGTGCACAAATACCTGTGCTTTTAGGTTTTGCAAGGACAGGAAATAGCTCACCAATCAACTTAGAAGCAGCAGTTAGGGAAGGATGGCCAGATCTTAGATTTGACTTTGATGGGTCTGTCCCGATTACAAGGATGGTTGTTGAAAACTCAGAAGTGTTTTATGAGCTATGTGGCGGATAATTCTTCAACAAATTTTTTAAATAATCCTTTTTCTTTTGTCTCTTATGTCACAAATCAAAGATCCAGTAGAATATCTCTATGCTCTTCAACATTTTGGAGTAAAGCTTGGGCTTGAGCGTATGGAGTGGTTCATGCAGCTTTTGAACCACCCTGAACAAAAGTTCAAATCGATTCATGTCGCTGGAACGAATGGGAAAGGATCTGTCTGTGCATTCTTAGCATCAATCTTTCGCAAAGCAGGATATAAGGTTGGTTTATACACAAGTCCCCATTTAATAAAATTCAATGAACGTATCCAAGTGAACGGTGAGCAGATAACAGATGCGCAATTAGCACAGCTCACAACATATATTCGAGATAATGTGGCTGATGCTGAAACGACTTTCTTTGAATTTACAACAGCGATCGCCTTTGAGCATTTTGCAAAGGAACATGTTGATATTGCAATAATTGAAGTAGGGTTAGGGGGAGATTTGGATGCAACAACGGTTGTTACACCAATTGCAAGTGTTATTACAAACATTAGTTTGGAACATACGAAAGCGCTTGGCTCAACGAAACGCGAGATTGCAGAAAAAAAGGCTGGTGTTATTAAAGAAGGTGTTCCTTTGATAACAGCTGAACTTGATCCAGACATTTTAGCGTATTTTAAGAGTGAGTGTAGTGCGAAAAATTCTACCTTAATTCAAGTGCCTTCTATAATACAAAATGAATCTGAAGATCGGTTCCAACATTTTACGTTTGATGACAAACAGTATTCAATTGTGATGCAAGGTGCGCACCAAATAACGAATGCTGCAACAGCGCTTACTGTGTTAGAACATGCAGGGTTCGATCTATCTGAACAAGATATCTGGCAGGGTCTTCAAAACACACACTGGCAAGGCCGATTGCAGAAAATCTCAGAGCACCCTCAAATAATTCTTGATGGCGCGCATAATAAGGATGCTGCACAAAAAATTGAGCCCTTTATTCAGAAACTTGAAAACAGAAAAGTTTTGATGATTGCAATTTCTCGTGGAAAGGATGTAGCATCTATGATGAAATCTATTGCGCCACACTTTGAGCATGTTATTATTACACAAAGTAGTTTCAAACCAGAGGAGATGGAAGCTATTGAACAAGAAGCAGAAAAATATTGTTCATCTATTATATGCATTCAAAAGTCTGCTGATGCCTTTACTCACGCTCTTTCTTTAATGGATAAGAATGATACACTTTTTATCACGGGTTCTTTGTACATGCTTGGGGATGTGATGCGGTATTTGGAGAACAACAAACAAGTTTTAGAATTGAAGAAAACGTTTACTGTCCCATAAAGTTTACTTCATCTTTGGAGACAAATGTGCCATCAAGTGCAGATAATTTCACATTAATCATAGTGAGTTTTTTTGTAATAAACGAAATGTTCCAAAGAACAGTATCTTTAAAGTGCTGCAAGATACAAAAACCATCGCCTAAAATGCCCAAACTTCCTGGAAACTCTTTTTCCATGTATTCTTTTGCTTTTAGAAGAGCATCATCAAACGAAATTGTAACTGAAGAGATGTCTAGGGCTGTAACTTCGTTGGATCCTGTATGTGCAACTAACTGGTCGGCACTTTTAATGCTCCATGTGTCACCAGATTTTACAAACGTTGTCACTTTCTTAGTTGGAACAATAAAATATCCGATTTCCCAAGATGATTTGGTTTGGAAAGAAGAACTAATGGGAACAAAAAAATGTGATACGAACGTATCAGGATGTTCTTTTTTCCATGAAATAAATGAATCTGATTGTTCTAATGAGCTAAGAAGAGTGGGCAACATGATTTAGTACTCCCGCCAGGTATGTCTGCATTTAGTACATCTAAAAAACCGTGTTTCAGGTTCATCAGCAGAACGTGTTTGTTGTGTCCAGTAATATGCTGTATCATTATCACATTTTTTACAAGTTGCGCGTACTTTCGGGAGCATTTCTTCGCTCTCTTGCATTACTTCGACCTTTTTTACTTCTTTAGCTTTCTCACTGATGGTAAAGTCTTCTCCTTCAGGAGCTTTCGTGTAATCACATGGGGGGCATGTGAGAACTTTTTTAGTACCCTTAGTTTTTGGACGAAGTATTGAACCGCATTTTGGACAAAACATTGATATCACCTATATTATCTGACTTTCAAATCTACCTTCTCTTTAAATATTTTGTCTATTTGCAAGTGAATGTTATAAAAAGCCTATTGCCCCATAACGTTAAACCCTAAGAATTGCAGTAAATCCACAAACGCTATTTTTATCCAACCTAAAAACGGTATTTTGAAGAGTGCTTGTCCAACTACTCTATCTTGACTTATATGTGTTTCACTCAAAGAGCCAGAAAAGCTATCTCTGTTGTGATCACCTTTTGTTTGGTAAAATGGAACAATTTCTCCAGCACTGTTTGTCTCTTCTCCAATATCAACTATTCTATGAATAATTGGCTGCGGGCGTGAACCCCAAAAGACAAGGATATCTCCAATATCTAGATTTTTTTCGTTGGCACGCCAGAGTACTATAATGTCCCCTTTATTGAACCCATTATGCAACCGGAAGTTTACGAATTCCTCTTTTGTAATGCCTTTATCTTCATACCAATACCCACAAATGTTCCAATAGCTATCGAATCCGCGCGGAAATGAATTGAATTCTTGACCACAAATCTCTCCATTATGCAATCCATGTTCCATACTCTCAGAAACAACTGCAACAACTGGAAATGATGTTCCAAGCATAACACCTAATACAGGATAAATGACAAAACGAATAATGATAAATGCAAGAACAATGTTTGCAATCCAAGACGCTGCACTATCTGAATGCCATAAAAAGTGCCAGATTTTTTTCCAAAGAGATTTAAGATCAGCCATAGATGTTTTGACAAAGACTGATTCAAATGTTTAAAAAGGTTTTTATACGTAACGACTAAAAGAGATATTATGCAATTAACAGAGGAACAAAAAACAATATTAGTAGATGACATTTGCAAAAAAAAGGAGCTTGCTGATATTGATGAGAGATTTGTTCTCTACATATTTTCACAGTATATGAAACGTAATCTTAAAGCATCTCAATTTGTTCCAAATACTAACAGAGCAAAAAAGTCGAAAGAATACAAACAAATCATTAAAGATATACGGGCAATATTGCGCAGGTTCCATGGTCTGTTTCAAACGAACACAACAGAAAGTGGTAGGCAAGTTCTTTTTGAAATGCTTGATTCAAGCAAACAAAAGGTAGATTTGAATGAAATTGCACGCCAACTGCTCTCAATTCACGAGTCAACAAAAGAAAGACTTGTAATATACAAACAATTGTACCATGATGTGTTTGGCATTACTGGTATGCCGAAAGCAATTTTGGATCTTGGTTGTGGTCTTAACCCAGCATCATTAGTGTACATGCATCTTGTAGATCAAGATAAAACAGTTGAGTACTATGCATATGATATTAATGCAAAAGAAAGAGATCTTCTTAACGCGTTTTTCGAGCAAGCACATGCTCTAAACTCTCAGTTTGTTGGAAAAGCGCAATACCTTAACCTTCTTAATATGCAAGAGGTAGAAGAACTACCCAAAGCAGATGTCTGTTTTCTCTTCAAAGTAACCGATATATTAGATCAAGGAAAAGGTCACAAGCGAACTGAGCAGCTTTTAGAGCAACTTACCGTTAGACATATCGTGCTTAGTTTTCCAACTAAAACAATGAGTGGGAAAAAAATGACTGCACCCAAACGTAATTGGGTAAAATTATTGTGCGAGAGAGTTGGATATACTTTTGTGATACTGGAATATTCAAATGAATTAGTGTATGTGATTACAAAGTAGAACTTGAAAACAGTGTATTTTGGGTCAGAGTGTTTAAATAGTTGAGCACCGTTTGGTAGTAAATGGTTGCAGCAGGAACATCTGGTGAGTGGATGGATGTTTGGGCAACGCCGAGGGTAAGGGAAGGGCCAGCTCCACTGTATGGGCTTATTGGAGCAGATGATTCAAGGTGTCATGTTCCTGAACCAGAAGGACTTCTACAACATTTAGTTGAGCTTGAAGAAAAAATAGAGTTAATGCTTACTTTCTATATTGATGGAATGAATAATATGTTGAGTTTTACTCGAATGTTTCTGGGTGATGAGGGAGCGAGAAGAAGTCTAGGGGATGATGTTGATAATCTAAGAAGAGTTGCAGGTCAAATAAGATGGCTTGAGGATCAATATGCTCCAATTCGACAAAGGTTAGAAGGAGTAGATGAAGATGATCCAGATTTCTCCTCTCTTTTTGCCGCAATCTCTATACTCTATGATGAAGATGGAACATTCAGGTTACAAACTTTAGCCGATAGGATGTTTCGTGAAGGTGACGAGGTATTTGGCGAGATGGATCAAATACTAAGTGATTTTTATGCAACTGATTCTGAGAATGGTTCGTTTGGTGGAAGAATTCGTGACAACATGTTTGAATATTTGCGGGGTGTGTTTGTCGATCCACGGGATGAAAATAGGGTGGATGCAGAGTGTACACCTGGCTATGAAACCCAGGCTAAGAGATATGAGAGAATACTTGCAGCAGAATTCACCAAGACTGATTGGCTCCTTCATGAAAGACTGAAATTGAGACTGCGACAGGACCTAACAGAAAAGCTCAGTACAATATTAGAATAAAAATTAAAAATAATTCAATAAGACTTCAGCGTCTCGTCCGAACAATCGTTTAATATCTTCAAAGATAGGTTCTTTAATGAACACGCGCGGTGGAAACGATGCTTTAGCTAACGCTTCTTCAAACTCTTCAATGGTAGCTTTGCTGGTTGTACCTAGGCTCCCGTCTTTGTTGATTGCAGCTTTCTCGATTGTTTGCTCGCCACTTGATGCATCAATGTTACTCACAATGAATGCCATATCATCTAAAAGAACGATCTCGCCAAACTTTTCTCCATGCTTAATTTTAATTTTTGCACGCTCCAATTCTCTGCCACGTTTACGTTGCATGTACTCAACAAGGAACCTAATTAAACCGACACTTCCTTTTTTAGCAAGGCCTACTTCTTCTTTAGAGAGTTTCTTTTGATCAAACTTCTTTTTAGCCTCAATAATCTCGTTTAAATCGCGTAAGTACTTTTGTGGAACTTTCGCTGAGGATACAAGTTCGCTCTCAAAGAGTTTGACAAGTTCACTATCTTTCGTTTTTTCAATCCCTTCAAGTTTAAGAACATCACGAATAACAGTCATCACTTCGTCATACAAGTTGACAACAGTTTTTTCGTTATGTTGCGCTTGAATCTGCTCAAACAGTTTTTCGATTCTTTCTAAAAAGTCTTTAGAATCAGAAATTAGTTTATCAAGTTCAGCTCCACTAATTTCCTTTTTCGATCCATGCTCTAATTCTTTTCGTACTTGTACATTATTTTTCAAGATTGTTACGTACTTCTTTTCAAGAAGTTTTTCTTTTTTCACTAAAATCTCTTCCATAACTTCTGGTGTTTCACGCGGTGTTGGAGGAGGAATTCCATAGAGCATTAATGCTGCTTGTGACGGGGTAAGCGTTGCATAATACAAATCTTCCATTCCCATCTCGCGCATCTTTAACTGAACACGCTTAATCATCTGCCGACCTGAGTTCATGAACATATCAATTGCTTCACGAGACGGTTTGATTTTCCCCATTCTAAGAAGTTGTTTCCATGGCA
Organism: uncultured Methanosarcinales archaeon; assembly: GCA_964498285.1. Lineage (GTDB taxonomy): Archaea > Nanobdellota > Nanobdellia > Woesearchaeales > GW2011-AR9 > CAZCGN01. Next base: position 49,015 of record CAZCGN010000001.1, on the reverse strand, counting down.
TGAAAATTCCTCTATCATAGAAAGGTACACCATCACGAAGAAGCGTGAAAATGATAGGGTTTGCTTCTTTTAGAGAGTCCCAGAAGTCTGTTAGAATGTAGACTTGAATGTTAATTTTGTTTTTGATACCAGTCATCTCACCAGCATCAACGCCCATTCCAATAATGATTGCTCGCAGCTTATCTTTTAGCTCAGCTCTTGACATCTTTTTAACATCAGTATCATCAATTACAATCCATACATCAATATCTGATTGTGCGGTTGCTCTTCCTTGTGTTAGGGATCCGGCAAGAACGTAACTTACAATATACTTCTCAAACTTTTTGATCACCATATTTTTATGGATCTCAGAAATTTTAATTCCTGCAAGAAGTCCAGTATCATGGATAGGAGTTCCCATCGCAATAAGACGCACTAAATCATATTTTGCATCATAACAACTTTGCCAAATTTCACTTTGCAAGAAACATTGTGGATTGATGTTTTTATCAATAGCTTTTGCTATATCGCCAACAATAGTTGAGAACTTTCGTAGAAGCTCATCTTTAGTCATCTTTTTTGATGTACTATCATCAACAACAACCATGACATCAAGCTTATCTTTGTTAACTTCTTTTGGCTTTTCTCCCGGCTTTGCCGGTTGCGGTTTTTCAGGTGGAAGAAGTGTCATACCAACAATATAATCGCCAAATTTGTCGAGAACTTTTGCTTTAAATTTATCTAATTTACCTTTCAGAGCTTTCATCTGTTTTTCAATTTCAGGAGGAATTTTAGGCCCTTTAGCTGCAGGGGTGAGAAGCTCACCCTTCTCTTTTCGTGCTGCGCTAACTTTTTTCGGTTTAAGTGATTTTTTTGATTGTTTTTTTGCCATATGAATTCTTTCGCCAATTCCGAGCGAGGTGCGGCATGCGCTTGAAAACAAGCTTAGCCCCACAAATCGAACAAAACTGGGCCTCCCTATTTTGTAGTGTGACAGATCACACAACTACTCAAGACTATAGATTTCGTACTTAAATGCTTTGCGTGGGCAACTGAGACACTTTGATCAAGTTTGCTTATAAATGGGCAAATTCACTTGAGAGTAACAAAAACATTTAAATACTAGGGGTAATTTGGGGTAAGGTAGGTAGTGGTTTTGGGCTTTTGGTGATATATTTGAAGCTTAAAACCTCTGTAGCATTTGATGAAACGACCATTTTAGGCATTCTTTCGCTTCTTCGTTCAGGTAAATTTCGTAATAAATCTCATGTTGTTGAATATGCTGTTTTAAAGCTGCTCTCTGAGGTGAAAGAAGAATGAGCGAGACTGTGTATGGGGTTGTTTCTGGTGCAATTAGCCACCCCGATGGTACTGGACTCTCAATTCTTGCCCTAAAAGAAGCGGGAGCTGAAAAGATAATTGTTATGGGTGATACGACAAAACCATACTTTACACGCGGCGAGCATGGTCCAAAAGAAGATTATAAAACCACCCAAAATGAAGCATTACGTTTGTTCCAAACAGTTGTGCGGTGTGGTATTGAGACGTATTTTATGCCTGGAGGGTATGAGCGATTAGATTCGTTTGGGCAACTTTTACGAGCTCAATCAGGGAGATATCCTGATCTAATAAAAAGTGTCTTTAATGACCCAGAGATCATTGGTGATGGCCATCACATCGTATTTCTACCTGGATCAGATGCTGGTTTAGGAGGAGAATATCACCTTCATCAAGGGTTTAGGTCAACTGGGCTTTGTGTGAAAGAGTTTGGTGACAAGGAGTGGGAAAACGTCAAAGAAATTGATCTCCGACTTGAAATGCTTATTGAGCATGGATTTGCCAAAAAAGCCTACTCTACAAACGTGGACTCTCTTGTAGACCTTATTGCAATGCCTGAAAGAACAATTCTAATCTCAAGTGTCCCTCCAATTTTTTCAAAACAAAAAGAAGCTGTTGATTCAGTATATTTGGCAACAAAAGATGGAAGAGAATATGATGGTCGGGCTATTGAAGATGCCAAAATGGCTACATCCTCACTTATTAATAGGGAACTTGCAAGAAAGTTAGCTGAAGAGGAAGGGTACGAATTTACCTCTGGAAATCGTGGAAATGTTGCTCTAAGACAACTTATTGAAAGGGAAGGTAAGAAAATACCATTTGTTATAAGCAGTAGATTTCCACATAGGAGGGCCCACAACCGAAAAGTTCAACCTGTAGTTGAGAATGATTTGGCACCTGAAATGTTCCTAAGTCCGGGCCATGCTGACGATGGGTGGTGTGCTCTTCTGCGAGTAAATAATGGGATAAACGGTGTACATGTGGCGTATAAATCTGTTGATTTGGTTCCTTGGATGCGTGGATTTGGTCGTACTGAAGAAGGAATCCTAGTGCCAGATTATATGGCTTCTGAAGCTAAGTCAGGAAAGAAAAGCCGATTGTTGTCACTGTAGAGTTACGAAGTAATCGAAAGGTTTATATAGTTGCTCTCATTTCAGTATGATATAATTGAAATAAGTTAAAAAAAAACCACACAAAACCAAAAAAGGGGAGATACAAAAAAATGCCACAACCAGACGTACCAGATATGGTAAACAGTTACATTAAGAAAGCAGACGCAGGTCGAAGAGTAGTTGATACTCTTAAGATTCATCGAATGAGAGCATATGCAGCTGCTTTGGGTAGTAGCGACGCTGCTATATTTAACGAAGAGACTGGAGAATACGATTTATCTGGACTTGAAGATGAGAAAGCTCAAAAGAAATTTGCAGAAATCTTTGCAAAAGAACAAAAAAAGGTTCTAAAGGAGACCTTAACACTTAAACCAAAAAATGATGAAGCTGAAGACATTTATTTAGCTAGAGTTCTAGGTCACAATCCTGCTAAAGAGATGGAAAATTATCTTACAGCTGTAGGAAAGAATACAGATCTAGGGCAATATGAACGAGACGCACTTGGACGGAACCAATTACTTGCTGCTCTTAACCGTGATACTCTTGAGTATGGACAAAAAGAGCTCTCACATGGTGATGGTAAAGAAGTTGCTAAATGGGCAGGCGTTGAAGGCAAAATTAATGCAGATGGTCTTTCACCAGCGCAAATGATGGCATTAATCGATAGGCAAAGAAGCGGCGAAGGAATTACAGACAAGTGGCTTAAGCTTAACCTTGAAGGCCTTCTTAAAGCATCTAATGCTTAATTTTTTCTTTTCCTTTTTTCTTTACTTTTTCTGTAGCGAAAACCTTAATAAGCTTCTTAATTTAATTCTCTTTTATGTCTAAAGGGAAGGATGAGGGTAAGCCTAAAGTACACGAGGCTATAGCAAAGCACGAAAAACTTTATTCTCATGCAAAAATTCTTTCAGATACAGCAAAAGTTGCCTTTGATAAAGGATACTTGAAAGCTGTTGATAAACATATAACAAAAGATGGTCAAGTTGATTACAAACTTCTTGATGATGATGATGTTCAAAAGAAGTTTGCAGATACTATGATCGATATGTATCAGAAAGCTGCAACGAAGTATTTTGGTGTAACCAAAGATTTAGGAGAGGTTGAAAAAGGAATGCTTATGAGGGCGTACCTTGGTACAACCGAAAATACCCTTCGAACAAGAATCTCTCAACTTGGTAAGAAATTTGATAGCGAACAATTTTCAGTGTATAAAGATCAGAGTATGCAGGAAGTAACTTCTCAACTTTATCAGGCTGCAGCATCACACATTAAAGATGAGCATGCAGAAGCTATTGTAAAACATATTCCTACCCTTGAAGATAGAGTAGAAGGTTCAAAGCTTAACGCGCAAGAAGCAACCAGATTACATAGAATTTTCATTGAGGAAGGGGTTGTTTCAGATAGTGTTCTTAAACAAGTTGTACCTTCATATAAACGTAAGAAGAAGGGCGCAGGTAAGAAAAAGTAATTTTATTTCTTTTCTTTAAACTGATATACTACTTGAACTAACTGATTTTCTCCTTGATCAATTAAATCAACAGTTTTTTCTTCTAAAACATAGAAAATTGTTCTTTTCGGGTTTTCAAGTTGAACTGTCATAACTTCTCCTACAACAAGGGGAATTCCTCCTTTCCAATCATGTTTGCCTTTATAGTCACCATCAAGAAAGATAACTTGTGTCTTTTTGAGTATCATATCTCTATCTAAACTACAAGAAGTTATTAACTTTTCTTAAAAATATAGGACTCCTGGTAAGGAGAATAAAAAAAGAAACACTGGCCTGGAGTTAAGAGGTTGAAAGGCTCCAGGCCCAGTGTCTATTGGTTAGGTTGGGTGGCATGTGCGTTAAGTTTTATTCTTCTACCTGCGCTGCTTTAAGAAAGCCGAAGATTTCTCGTAAAAGCTCTCTTGCTTCACCAAATGTTCCTCGAACGTCTTGAAGCATACTGTGCGCTTCTTGTGTTACCTCACGAATCTCACCAGCTGTAGCATCCTCACCTAATGAAGCAAGCAAAGCCTGCGCTTCATCAATTGAGAGATCAGCACCACTTAACACATCATTAAGTTCAGCGAGCACTTCGTATGCTTCACTCATATCATGACCTTCTGCTTCAAGTTCGGCAATTTTTGCTTCTAGTCTATCTTCAGAGGTTTCGATATGGTCAACAGTGTTTGCAAGTTTTGAAGCCAAAACCATTTCAACTGCCCATTTGTAGGTTGGTTTCATATCGTGCCATACATCTTTAAGATTCTGTGCTGCAGCTCTAATCTCTTCAGCTGTTGCATCGTCTCCTAATGCATCAAATTCTTCCTTTGCAGACTCAAGTTGAGCTAATTTTGCATCAATCATAGCAAGGATACTTTCCTTATCGTTTTCAGGGATATCATCAGCTTCATCAATTCTGTGCTTGATTTTCTCAAATGCAGCTACAATGAAATCAATGTTATTTCTTCCTTGGTTCAAAACACCACGCTTAATTTTATGACGTTCCTCATCACATTCTTGATCCGCATTTTTCTGGCACTCAGATAACTCTTTACGTTTATCCTGCAGGTCTTGTTTGTGATCTCTAAGCTCTTCTTTTTTGTCTTGATAGTGTTCACGTGCTTTTTCTAAGGAATCGTGCATTTTTTCACGTTGCATATGAGCTCTTTTCAAAACTTCTTCTCTGTGCTCTTGAGCACGCTCCTGAACTTCTTTAACATGCTCACGAATTTCTTCTCTATGTTCTTGGTTTCGTTCTTTAACTTGCTCAACTCTATCTTGTGCATGTTCTTTATCACCTATTCGAAATAAACGTCTAAAGGGGTTTTGAGCGTTTCTCCCTTTTCTTGCATCGTTTGCAAGATTTCGTGCTTCTTTTGCTAATCGTTCTGCTGCAATAAACTCTTCTTCTTCAAATGCTTCAAGAGCCTGTTCATAATGACTTTTTGCATCCTCTAAAATTTCAAGTGCTTTTGAAACATCTTTTCCATTAGCTTCTCTTTGAGCAATCTGATCAGCTGCTTTGGCAATTTCTTCTTCAGCCTTATCAATCATATCTTGAGCATGTTGTTTATCATCTCTTTCGTCATCCTCAACTTCTTCTTCTTCTTCTTCTTCTTCTTCGAAGTCTTCATGTACATCATCTTGGTCTTGATCAACATCATCAGCAAGTGCTAAAGGAACTACACTTACCAAAAAGAGTGCCAAAACAAAGAGTGCAAACAATTTTTGTGTTATATTTTTCATCTTTGGTTATACCTCATATCTTATGCATAAAATTTCATTACATGAAATTTTGCATGCTAAAAATGCTGTTTCACGCATTTTTATCATTATGATCTCACAATACTCGTTTGTGATAAGAATATCAAAAGCAAACTTGTTTTTAAACATACTTTAGTCTTCTCTTTATCCAAGTATCATTCTACTAGTTTAAAGCTTTACAAAACTTGATTTTCTTAATTGATAGAAATTGGAGCGCATTTCTCACTTCTTTTTTCTTTTGCTACATCAATTCTACAAGAAAGTATTTATACTTCCTACCCTTAGCAAGAAAAATCATGAAAAGATTCCTTATCATAACTGTACTTATGCTCCTAGTAATCCCTCTCGCAACTGCTGCAACGATTCAAGGAACAGCGTACGATTATACGCTTGAACCATTAGAAAATGTGGTAATTATTATAGATACAACTCCAGTGCAGCAATTCCTTTCACGTGATGGATCATTTGAAATAGTGGTTCCACCAGGCGAATATACTCTGCAAGCACAAAAAGGGGAACTTGCAACAACGGAGACATTTACAGTACAAGATGAAGGGGTATTTTTGTATGATCTCTTCTTATTTTCGAGTTTTGCTGAAGAAGATGAGTTATTAGGAGACATTGAAGAGACCGTAACAATTGAGCAAGTTGATACCCCTCAAGCACTTTTTACGAGGTTACTCTCGGTTCTTGTGGTGCTTGCAGCAGCGTTAGGTATTGGATGGTACATTTTACGTAAAAAAGAGTACGAACAACAAGTTCCTGAAAAAGAAGTTAGTGTACAAGAAACTAAAACAGCTAAAATTCCTCTTGATCTTCCGACCGATGGAGAACCATTGTATCTTAAGCGCGTCTTAGACATACTCAAAAAGCATGATGGGAGAATTACACAGAAACAGCTTAGAAAAGAAATGATGGATCTGAGTGAGTCCAAGGTAAGTCTGATTATAACTGAGCTTGAGCATAAAGGAAAAGTTGAGAAAGTCAAGCGCGGGCGTGGCAATGTTATTTTGCTTAAACGCTAAAGATTCTTTTTACTAGATTACTGTTACAGTTTGTTTAAATACTCTTTTTCTAGCATTCATGGTATGACTGCTTTAGATGCGGCTGCAGAATCTGCACATGGATCGGCACCTTATGGAGAAGGAGATCTTCCTTTGCCACTTGCTCAGGCAAGAACTTCGCAAGAACATTTACGCGAATTATTAGTGCATCATTCTGGCTCAACTTTTTCCCGGTGGCTTGGCATCTTTGATTCTTTAGTGGGTGGTTCTACAGAATATGATCCTGAACGAGTACAGCTTAGTGGAAAAGGAAGTGCTGAGCCTCATTATCAATTAGCAGTTGGTTTGAGCAGGTATTCAGGGGAACTAGATCATAGTTCACTTGAAGATGTATTCTTTGAAGCAAATGCAGGCGGTGGAAGAAGAGTGCGATTGCGAAGTGATGGTACTATGTATAATCCTATGACCACTGGAACTCAGGATGGAAGGAGAACAAGAAAGATGCTTGTTGAATCTCGCGATCTTTCGGAGTTTGGTGTAGAATTATATGATTTATTATTTCCTGAAGTAACTTCTGATGACTAGTTTTACTTGATTTTTAACACAAAATCATTTTCTAACTATATCTAGTACTTCATTTATGTCGCATCCTTTATATACTCTTTTTACAAAACGTCTTGCATGACAATGAAACAACCTTGGCTGCACACACTAGTCTTTGATTGTATTACTTTTGCATAACTGCAAAAGCTCATTGTCATATTCTCGTTTTTTGCATTTGACTTGTATATGGCTATGAGAAGATTATGCCGAGTTGTTTTGTGGAGGAGAGATATAAGAAAAAATGGGATCAAACGCTAGTGGATTAGACACCAATGGGATGTTAGATCAAGATGGGCCAGTACATGATGGCCTGTTAGCAAGACAAGCGGAAGCAGAAGAAGCTCAAGGAAGACCTTCTGGAACAAATTACCTCTTAAGGCCCGAAAGAGAAGGAGATATTCTTGCTTCGAAAGTCTATGGCCATGGCTGGCAGAAAGGATCAGATGGTAGGGACATACAATTTGGAAGGGACGAAGGTGGAGTGTATGTCTTCTAACTTTTTATTTTTCTTCTCTTTTATTTTACAGCAACATATTTAAAGAACCAAGGACTCACCAAAACTAATGAAATTTGAGAAATTTGAACCTTCCGCAATTGAACTAAGTATACTTGAGTTCTGGAAAAATAACCAAATCCTTGAAAATCTTCGCAAACGTAACAAGCAAGGAGAAAAATTCTATTTCCTCGAGGGCCCTCCCTACACTTCTGGAAGAATTCATCTGGGCCACACTTGGAACATGGCACTTAAAGACATGGTGCTTAGATACAAACGTAGTCAAGGTCTTAATGTATGGGACCGAATGGGCTATGATATGCATGGACTTCCAACTGAGCAGAAAGTTATGAAAAAATTTTCTCTTACAAATAAAGAAGATATTGAGAAATTCGGGGTTGCAAAGTTCGCTGAAGAATGTGATTCATTTTGCAAAGAAATGATGCAGCACATGAACAACGATTTTGTACGAATGGGCTCAACGCTTGATTTTACCGATCCATACCAACCAATTTCAAACGAGTTTATGGCTTCAGAGTGGCTTTTGATCAAAACTGCACATGAAAAGGGGCGCCTCTATCAGGGTCTTAGAACAATGCATTGGGATGCTGCAACTGGAACTGCTGCAGCAAAGCACGAGCTTGAATACAAACAAGTAACTGATACTGCAATTTTTGTTAAATTCAAACGAAAAACAGGAACAGATTCATTCCTTATTATCTGGACAACAACTCCTTGGACAATTCCACTTAACCTTGCTATCATGGTTAACCCAGAACTTGACTATGTTGAAGTTGAAGTAGCACTTGAAAATGGAAATGAGAGATGGGTTGTGGCATCGGAATTATTAGATTCAGTTTTAGAAAAAGCAAAGGTTGAAAAACATACTGTTCTTTCTGAATTCAAAGGAAAAGAGCTTGAAGGTGAACAGTACGAGCACCCGCTTGGCACATTTGATTTACTTCCAGAACATTTGCAAGAAAATCCTAAATTATTCTCAGTTCTTTTAACAGAAGAATATGTTGATGCATCAGCAGGAACAGGGTTAGTTCATTCAGCTCCTGGCTGTGGACCTGAAGATTATGAAGTGGGACACCTAAATGGTATTCCACCGTTTAATTGTGTAAACGAAGAAGGATTTTTTGATAACTTTGGCGATATGACTGGATGGGAAGCTAAAATTGATGATGTAAAGTTTATCAAAAAGATACATGGGGCAGGTGCACTTTTAGCAAAAGAGAAGTATACTCACGATTATCCCTATGGTGAGAGAAGTAAAAAACCCGTTATTTTTAGAACAACAAAACAATGGTTCTTCAAAGTTGAAGATTTAAAAGAAAAACTGCTTGAAGGAAATGAAAAGGTCCATTGGTATCCTCAAATGGGGAAGAACGCGTTTCGTTCATGGCTTGATAATCTGCGTGATAATTCCATTACAAAACAGAGGTATTGGGGGACAGCAGTTCCAATTTGGATGTGTGAAGAGACGGGCGATTATATTGTTGTAGGATCACTCAAAGAACTTGAAGAACTTTCTGGAAAAACGCCTAAGAGCATGCATATTCCGTGGATTGATGAAATTACTATTGAAAAGAATGGGAAAGTGTACAAACGTATTCCTGATGTTTTAGACGTATGGATTGATGCAGGATCAGCTTCATGGAATTGTTTACGGTACCCAACGTCACAAGAAGATTTTGATGCTTTTTTCCCAGCAGATTTCATCTTAGAAGGAAAAGATCAAATCAGAGGATGGTACAATCTTTTGATGATAGCCTCATACATAATGTTTGATACAGTACCCTTCACAAACGTCTACATGCACGGTTTTTTGAATGATTCAAGTGGCACAAAAATGAGTAAAAGTTTGGGGAACATTATTGCGCCGCACGATGCAATTGAAAAATATGGTTCTGATGCTCTGCGATTTTATGTAAGTTCTGCAACCGCAGGAGAAGACCTTAACTTTTCATGGGATGAACTACAGACTAAGAACAGGTACCTTAACATTGTGTGGAACGTGCACAAACTGTTGTTGAACCTTGCAAAAGAAACCGGAGTTAATCCATTTGAAATAAATCATACTGATGTTACAAAGAGTTTTAGCGTTGAAGAGAAATACATTTTTTCGCGCCTCAACTCAACTATTGAGAAAGTAACTTCCCTTTTTGAAGAATATAAGCTTGATTTGATTATTGAACCTCTGCAGAATTTGTTCTTAGAGTTAAGTAGAACGTATGTTCAATTGGTTCGTGAAAAGAGTTCGCAAGGATCTGATGCTGAGAGAAAGGTGTGTGTATACACGATAGGACATGTATTTTTCGAAACCCTCAAAATGTTTCAAACAATCGCACCGTTCGTGAGTGAAGCGATATATCTCAATCTTAAAGAAGCATTTGGTTTGAAAGAAGCAAGTATTAGTTATTATTCGTGGCCGAAGGTTGCCTCAGATCTTGTTAATGTGGACTTAGAAGAACAGTTTAGTATATTTGGAGATGTTTTAGCTGCAGGTTTGCACGCACGTGAAAAAGCTTCACGTGGTGTTAGATGGCCACTTACAGAACTTGTTGTCATAACAGCGAATGAAGCCGTTGAAAATGCAGTAACTGAACTTAAATCCTTATTACTCTTGCAACTTAATGTTAAAGATGTACGGGTTTTGGCATCAATGCCTGATACACAAGTTAAACTCAAAGTTGACTACAAAAAGGTAGGTCCAATTTATGGGCCGTTGACCCAAAAGATTATAGCACATATCGCAACACTTGATTCTCAAACAATCGTGGAAGATCTTGAAAAGAACGGTGAATTTCATACTGTTGTTGAAGGATCTGAGGTAACACTACACTCTGGTCATGTTACGATCGAGCGTACAGCACCCCGAGGTTTCATTGGAGTGAGCGGTAAACGTGTGCAAGTATACTTGGCTACGAAAGTTACCGACGAACTTGAAGCAGAAGGGTTTAGCCGTGAAGTTGCACGAAAAGTACAATCATTACGAAAAGATGCTGGACTTGAGAAGAAGGATGCAATCAAGCTTATCATTAGTTGTTCTAAAAAATTGAAGGGGATGTTAACCTCGTATATTGAGAGTATGAAAGTAAAGGTTGGCGCGCAAGACGTAACACTTGAAACTGGCACTGTATCTGGCGCGCAGCATTCACAAACATCTAAAGTGAAAGCAGAAGAGTTTACAGTAAGTTTTGATGTAGTGTAGCTGTCTCAAGCAACCTTTATATACTCGAAATGAGTTATTCTTCTTATGGTAAAACTGTTTAGTTCAGCAACAGGAAAATTCAAGAAAGCAGGCTCAAACATTAGCCAGACGCTAGCAAAAGTGCCGGGAAGTGAGATTCCTTCAAAGATCGGGCTTAACATGATTCACCTACGATACAATGGTCTGTTTGATTATGATGCATTCTATGCTGCGTTTGTTGACTGGTCTAAAAATAATGGCTATTTGTGGCTTGAAAGTATCTTCAAACATAAGGTTCCTTCACCAGCAGGCGCTGAACAAGAAATTCTCTGGGAGATGAAAAAGAAGGTGACTGATTTTGTCAAGTATGAAATAAAAATTGAAGCGCACATTTGGGACATGCTTGAAGTGAATGTGGATGTCGGTGATAAGAAAAAAACGTTGACAAATGCTCGAATGGACATCCAAATACGCCCAGTCATTTTGCTAGATTGGCAAAAACGGTTTCAAGGTGGGGGAATGCAAGCATTTTTCTCTAAGATGTATTACAAAATAATGAAACAAGAGCTTGAAAATGTGTATATTGATCAATTATATTATCGCATGTGGAATCTTCAGGCAACAATGAAAAAATATTTTGACATGCAAACAAAAGCATACCCGTACGAGAAGTATTTAGGGGAGAATTAATTACCCCAATGTTTAAAAACAGTTCTTCAAAATAGATGTTCATGACTACATTTGAACTTATGGCTCCAGCTGGCTCCTATGAATCGTTACATGCAGCAATTAATGCTGGCTGCAATTCAGTATATTTTGGCATAGAGCAGCTTAATATGAGAGCTCGCGCTGCAAATAATTTTACATTAGAAGATCTAAGAAAAATAGTTGCCATTTGTACGAAAGCTAACGTTCGAAGTTACCTTACACTCAACACCATTATGTATGATCATGACATACACTTAATGAAAAAGATCTGTGATACTGCCAAAGAAGTTGGAATAACTGCCATTATTGCAAGTGATGTTGCTGCAATGAATTATGCACACTCCATTGGTCTTGAGATTCACATCTCAACACAGGCAAATGTAAGCAACCTTGAAACTGTTAAGTTCTACTCACAATTTGCAGATGTAGTGGTACTTGCACGAGAACTTACTCTTAAACAGATACAAAGTATTTGTGATGGAATTACAAAAGAGAAGATTCGTGGTCCATCTGGAAATTTGGTACAGATTGAATTGTTCGCACATGGCGCTCTATGTGTTGCTGTGTCAGGTAAATGTTACATGAGTCTTGGAACCTATAACTCTTCAGCAAACCGTGGGGCATGCTTACAAAATTGTCGAAGATCCTATAGGGTGATTGATGAAGAAACTGGTGATGAGTTACGTTTAGAAAATAAGTATGTGATGTCACCAAAAGATTTGTGCACAATAGGATTTTTGGACAAAATTTTGGTAGCAGGTGTGCATGTTCTCAAGATTGAAGGACGTGGTCGAAGTCCTGATTATGTTCATACTGTTATCAAGATCTATAGAGAAGCAATTGATGCGTATACCAATGGAACGTATTCTCAAGATAAAGTAGCTGTTTGGATAAAACAACTCGAAACGGTCTTTAACCGTGGCTTTTGGCACGGTGGATACTATCTTGGAAAACAATTGGGGGAATGGTCAGGAGAATACGGCTCACAGGCAACCAAAGAAAAACACTATGTTGGGCGCATAAAAAACTATTTTGCAAAAGTTGGCGTTGCAGAACTTGAATTGGAAAGTGGTATTGTTGTGGTAGGTGATGCTATGCTTATTACTGGCCCCACAACAGGAGTTGTTGAGCTGCAAATTGAGAATATTAAGGTTGATGAGAAAGATGTTAGTTCAGCTTCGAAGAAAGATCGATTAACAATTCCTTGCGTATCTAAAGTGCGTCAGCAGGATAAAGCCTTTATTGTTAAAGATAAGAAGGTAGCATAACATGGTAAAGATCGTTCATTATCGAAATAAATGTATTGGATGTAATTCTTGTGTTGAAAATGCACCTTTGTTTTGGAAGATGTCAGATGAAGATGGCAAGTCTGATTTGATAGGTTCTTATAAGAAAAAAGAGGTAGAAATTTTAGAGATTAGTTTAGCAGAATTACCTGAAAACGAAAAAGCAGCAAAAGATTGTCCAGTAAGTATAATTAAGATTGAGAAGTAATGAGTTTTTCTATTGGCGTTCCTTTTTTCCACATGGTTGTGAATTGATATTTGAGCATTGAAGCAAATGCTTTACTTTCGGTCCATAACGTAATGTACTCTTCTTCTTTTTTAACCTCAGGAATTCCTACTGTTAGGCGAGCTTTTGTACTATCAAGAATTGTGATTCGAGGAAAAAGAGATCCGAATTCTTTTGAGTTAAAAGATCGTATTTCAACACCAGCTTTAATCCATTGCTCATAGTATTTTCTATCTTTAGGATCAAACGGTGTTATGAATTTCACTTTAACTCCTCTTTTCACAACTTCTTTAATGGTCCGAAGATTTTTGTATGGCATATGGTTCAGAACACTGCATGAAAGAATTTCTTTTGTGCATTTAGCATTTTCAACTTCTAACTTTTCAATAGTTGGCATTCGTCCACGAATAACCCAAAACATTTCTTTAAATTCATTGATTTTTGGACTCTCAATAAGTTTTATGAGTGAACTAACAGATGTTTCCATCTCTTTAATTTCTTGTTTGAAGATCTCTGGATGTGTAATTTTGTATTTTTTTGGAGAGAGTGGAAGACTCATTACTTTATTTTTCTCATCAAGTTTTTGCAAAGCTTCGTATGCTTTGTTGCGTGGCAATTTACTTACAGTCACAATTTCTTTAACTGTACTTGGGCCTAGTTTTGCAAGCGCAAGGTACGCACGCGCCTCGTATTCGCTCATCCCTAACTTTTTGAGGAGTTCAATGTTGTTCATGGTAGTATTTTTGTTTAGTTTTATTATAAATATTTGCGTACTTTTTGTCCCTTTCAGAGTAACAGAATTTTAGATACTTACTCTTCAAATATTCTTCGTATGATGGATGGTGGAGAAAAAAATGACATATGAAATGAAGAAAGACGGAGTTACGTATGAGATGGGCGGTGTAGGAATAAAAGAAGTTGGTACAGGAGATGTAATTAAAGTTGGACCAGGAAGATTAGAGCGAATAGTGAGTGTACAAGATAGAAATAATCGTCAGGGAAACTGGGTTGTTGAAACAGAAAGTGGAGGGAAATATTCTGGTTGGAGGATTCGAGCGTATGGAAGGAAGAAGTAGTACCAGCGTAACGAATGAAGAAATAGAAAAGGCAATTGCAACAAGGAGATCTCGATTAATAGCAATATTGCTTGAGAATGCAGAGAAGAAACGCATAGGTGATGTGTTATTGGGTTTAGTGCGCCATGAGATTGTGAGTATGAGGCCGGCAGATATTTCCGAGCTTACAAGAGATGTGTGCAGGCCAGCCCCCCTTGCTGTATATGAGGATGGGATATGTCTTGGTGTGTATGGAACTTCCATAAATCATGTTTTTCTGCATCCCTATGGGGAGCGGATAGGGTACTATGTAATAACGTGATCGTAGAACTTAAATAGTTCTCATGTTTTTCTTTTTGGTATGAAAAGAGTATTTTTATTGATAGTAGTTTTGAGTAGTTTTCTCACTGGGTGTGAAGAATTTAAAGAAGCTCAGTGTGCTGAATTAGAGAGTTCAGAAGAGCAGGCAGAATGTTGCTCTACAATCTTTAGTGGAAGAGCACTTCCGGCATGTATTGGCTCTTGGGTTGTTACAGAAGAAGGAAGTTGTTCATACCAATGTGATACGTTTGATGAGTTAGAAATTGTTGAAGAGTGTGATGCGCTTAACCCTTGTCCAGTAGGCGATTGTTATATATTTCCTGATGATTCAAATGCAATCTGTTTTGAAGGTGATCCGTGCTCTGAGTGTTCTTTGGGTGAGTGTGTAGTTGCAGAATCATATCCAATGCAAGTCTTTTGTGAGTGAGGATAACCTTTTTCTGTCATAACATTTATATATCTTTTACCTTAACCTTTTTTCATGGGATTTCGTAGCACAACAACTACTTGTACTACAACTACTACTTTGTAGGTAGTGGGCTCATAACTTCTTTAAAGATTCTGAGACTGCTAAAAATAGGCTCAACTAACCAATGGATTTTTAAAGGATAAAAAAGACGTAGGAAAGGAGAAAAGAAAAATGAAGATTTTAGCAATACACGCAGACTTTATAGAATTCCAAGCAAAAAAAAAGGCGTTTAAAGGCGCTGAAGAGGGTGTAACTAAAGAAAGTGAGCGCATTGAAGAATGTCTCGTTATCTTTACAGCAGCACAAAAAGCAGATGAAACTTCTGAGAAAGTAATCCTAGAGCGTTATATTGCTGAAATTAAAAGTATCGCATCACAAGTAAATGCAACTAACATTGTTCTCTATCCATATGCACATTTGGCTTCAGACTTAGCCTCACCAAAATTCGCTGAAAATATTATGAAAGCAGCAGAGAATGAACTTGCAAAGAATAAAAAACTTTCAGTATCTCGCGCACCGTTTGGATGGTACAAAGCATTTAACATCTCATGTAAAGGGCATCCTCTCTCAGAGTTAAGTAGAAACATCACTGCAGAAGAAAAAACAACGAAGCTTAAACGAGAATTTAAGGATGTACCTTTTGAGTTATCAAAAAACAAACTTACAAAGAAACAAAAAGTTGCTCTCTCAACGGCAGCTATTGTAGCAAGTGCTATCAAAGATTTGTATCCCAAAGCGCAAATTGGCCAACTAGGCTTCTATCAAGATCAAAGCTATGTCGATGTTGCAGGAATTCAATTGCATAATAACAACTTTCCAAAAATTGAAAAACAAATGCGAAAGATTTTAGCACAAGAACGCACCTTTCAAACAAAAGGAAAGTCAAAGTTAAACGTCTGGCAAAAAGCAATCAAAAAAGATCTCAAAAAAGATGCGAAAGAGTATCATTTAGCTGATCTTGCAATAGTTCCACTTTTCAAAGAGCCATTCGTCAAATCAACGAAAGAGATTAAAGCCTTTAAAGTTCTTTCTTTAGCAAGTGCGTATTGGAAATCAAACCAAAACAATGAACAATTAGTACGAATTAATTGTGTTGGATTTTCTAAAGAAACTGAACTTGAAGCGTACATGCTAGCGCAAGAAGAAGCACGAAACAGATCTCACTTAAAGATTGGAAAAGATCAGAATTTATTTATGGTATCCTCATTAGTTGGTGCTGGTTTACCACTATTAGCGCCAAAAGGTATGGTTATTCGACAAGAGATCATACGATTCTTATGGGAACTGCATAAAGATAAGGGGTATGATAGAGTATGGACTCCGCACATTGCAAAAAAAGGGTTATATCAAAAATCAGGACATTGGGATAAGTTTGGCGATGAGTTGTTTCATGTGAAAGGAAGGTACGGCGATTTTGTTATGAAACCTATGAACTGTCCACACCACATGCAAATTTTTGATACCTTTTCCTTTAGCTATCGTGATATGCCAGTTAGATTTTTTGAACCAGCAACTGTGTATCGTGACGAAAAACCAGGACAGATGTTAGGGCTTGCACGAGTTCGTGCAATAACACAGGATGATGGCCATTTATTTTGTCGTCTTTCCCAAATAACCGATGAAGCAATGCAAATAGTAGATATCGTTCATACATTTTACAAAACGTTAGGAATGAATGAGTATTGGGTTTCTTTATCTGTGCGTGATGATGATACTTCAAAATATCTTGGTGATGATGCTGCATGGAAAGTTGCAGAAAAAGCGCTTGAGAAAGCTGCGAAAAAGAAAAAACTGCCATACAAGCGTGTTGAAGGTGAAGCAGCCTTTTATGGTCCTAAGCTTGATTTTATGTTTTCAGACGCGTTAGGACGTGAGAGACAACTCTCAACAATTCAATGCGATTTTAATCTACCTGAACGGTTTGATCTATCTTTTATGAATGAGAAAGGTGTCAAAGAACGACCTGTAGTAATTCATAGAGCAATTACTGGGTCACTTGAACGATTTATGGCTGTTATGATCGAACACTTTGCAGGAAAGTTTCCTTTATGGCTCTCGCCAATTCAAGTAAAGATTTTGACCGTAACAGATAGGGCTGATACGTTTGCAAATCAAGTGTATAAAAAGCTTCGCGAGCAAGACATTAGATGCGAAATTGATTCAAGATCCGAGAGTATAGGTAAAAAGGTACGTGATGCGCAACTTGAACAAGCAAATTATATCTTAACAATTGGTGATGAAGAAGTAAAAGCAAAGACGCTCGCTACTCGAACACGAGATGGATCAGTAAGGCATGGTGTTAAGGTAGATACGTTTGTAGCAAAACTGGTTAAAGAGATAGAAACACGAGCTCTTTAAAGTGTTTGAAATTCAGTTTGTACTATCATAACATTTTTAAATTCTTTTTTGTGTATTTTTCTTATGTCAAAACCGTGGGTTCTCATAAATGGTGTGGGTACTGTTGGTGTGCGTGCAGCAGATATTCTCGATAGTATGGGTCTTTTTGAGCTCGTTCTTGCTAAACATGGAGCAAATCCTAGTAAAAGAACCACACAAAATCTTCTTCGTCTTAAGGATAGGTATAAGGGAAGTTTTGAAATCCATGCAAGTCCAGGAGAAGATGCAGATTTTCGGGTTCAAGAAATGCGAAGAGTTTTAGGAACATGCAGTGGTGTTTTAGATGACACGTTTCATTGGAAAGGCATTGATGTAGTTGTAGATGGTTCTGGTGTAACGCCTGAGATAGTACGAGCGAATGCCGAACAGTATACGGCGCGTGATCTTCTCTTTGCAATAAATGGTGGAGATCCTCCAGAAATAGTAGGTCATAATTATTTTGCAGCAGTACCAGGGTTAAGATCTTGGAATAATCGAGGGGAAGTTCTCGGAAGGAATGCAAAAATAGTTTCTTGCAACTCGCATGCAGTTGGGCGTGCAATGGGTTTACTCAATGTTCTTTTCGCAAAATATGGCCCGCAAGCAGTGCGTCATGTAAGCGCGATTTTTAACAGAAGGTATTCTGATCCGGGTTCAAAAGAGCCAGATGTCCCGTTTATAGATACAATTCATGGTGCATACCATAAAGCAGAGATAGAACAATTAGTCGGCAGTTCTATACGTGGAAAACATGACATGAAACGTCGAAAGCTTGGCGTTCAACATTTCCATACGGTTGATTTGTCAATAGCATTTGATAGGCAAATGTCACCAGACTTTTTTCGTGAATATGTAGCAAATCTAAGAGACGATGCGTGGGCAATATATCTTGCTAGAGATGAATTTTCTCAAACTATTCTTGTGGAAGCTGCAGCAAGCATAGGAATAGAAGATGGTGATCTACCATTTGCAGCATATCATGTTGTGCCATGGGAATCAGGATATGGTATGGAAGTAACAATCACTAATCCTCAACAAGGTATTGTAGCGCCATCGACAGCAGCATGGGTAGCATTTCAAACCCTTGAGGATCTTACTTCTGTACGTGAAGCAGTAGATTTGGTTACTCAGAAAAGTTCATGGCAAGGCCAGCCTTTGGAAACTTTAGCATCACGTGTTCAGCAAGAATATGCAACAAGAACAAGTTAAACAAGAAAAATAAAATAATTATATGGTCTCTTCTTCGTAATCGTTTGCGCAGGCTTCTGAGCAGAACCGTTGCATCTCATCGTCAACTTCACGCGCAACACCTTTCTCACGAATTGCTCCACCACACTCTACGCATTCTTCGACTTCTTCGTCCCCTTCCATCTCTTTGAGCATCTCTTGATCTTCTGCAAGCTCTTCAATGGGTTCTTCACTAAATTTTTGTGTATTTGTATACTCTTCTTCCATCTTGGAAATTCTCGTGGCTCTAAGTCCCTTTTAACATTTGTGTCTATAGGGTATATGTTCTCACTGCTCACGTAGTAAAATTCGCTTAATTTTGTTAATAGAACGCTCCCATGAAAAGGAATATGCAATAGTTTTACGTGCATTTTTGCCTAATTTCTCACGCAAACTCGCATTTTCAAGGAGCATATTAAGCTTCATAGAAAGATGATGTGGGCTTTCGCGAGGAAAAAAAGTACCGTTATAATCTTTGATGACATATTTTTTAATGAACCCGACTTTTGTTGCAATGACTGGAAGGCCTGTTGACATAGCTTCAAGCGTTGCTAAAGAGGTGGTTTCTGTAAGTGAAGGCATTACAAAAATGTCCATTGCACGCAAGTAGTCTTCAACATTATCAACAAATCCTGTTACCTTGGTGTTTTTTGTCTCTTTGATTTTTGTAACAAGATCTTTAGGACCATCTCCAACAATAAGTAATTGAACATTTTTTGGTTGTTTAAGATTTTTGAATGCTTCAAGGAGAGTAAGAACATTTTTTTCTTGTGAAATACGTCCAACGTATCCAATAACTGTTTTTGTTTTTGCAAGACCAACTTTTTGTTTTGCTTTCTCGCGATTTTTAGGAACACTAAACCTATCAATATCAACGCCTAACCTTGCAACATCAATTTTACTTGTAACGCCTTTTCGCTTTAAGGAATCTTTAAGATCATGGTATGGTACAAGAACTGTGTCTGCCTTGTTATACAACCAAATGGCGCTCCTACGCGCAATACGCACAATAAACTTTCGAATGAATTTAGGAAGAGGAATGAATTTGTCAAGAAGTTCCCAGGTAATTACATGGATGTATGTGACAACATATTTGTGATAGCGTCTTGCAAAAAAGAGTGCATAGAAACTTAACAATGCTGGACCTTGAACAAAAATAATGTCATTTTCTTTAATTGAGCGCATTATTGTACGAATGTTACGAGCGGATGTCTTAATACTTGGATAGCCTGAAAGTTTTACGAAGCGGGAGACATCAAGAAATATCTTTGTTTTCGTGCTTTTATTTTTTTTAAGGTTTGGGACAAGAAGCGAAATATCAAACTCTTTTTTTGAACGTTTGAGAAATTCTTCAACGAATTTGAGTGTTCCATCTACCTTTGGGTAATAGGTATCTGCAACAACAAGTAATTTTGTTCTATGTTCCATCATCTCTTCTCTTAAGGTTAATATTAGTCTATCCTATAAAACTTTTCTACAAATCGCTTGCGCATTCGCAGACCTTCAACAATTGCCCTGTAATAAATCATAAAGCGTGGGTAGAGGATATGAAATTTTTGTGAAGGAAATTTATCGAGAGCTTCTACCTTCTTGCGAAACGTTTTGCTTACATCCACTTTAAGGGCAGGTAAGGAAGTTTTGAATTCGACAGGGTTCCACACCGAATACTCAAAAAGGTCTGGTTTTTCTTTTTCTGTAAGCTTGGAAAATACATTAAGCGTAAGTTTGTTAACTGCTCTGTGGTCCGGATGTGGGTCTTCTGAACTATGTGTGAAGACTTTACATGGCTTTTTGCGCAAGATATGGCTAGCAATTTTTTGTTCTACTTTTTGCTTTTTTGCTCCTTGCATAAACTTGAATTCGAGAAGATCAAAGAACTCAACACTGCAACCAAGCACTTTGGCAGCATCGCGTGTTTCTTGCGCTCGCATTGATTTAACTTCAGTAACTTTGAGCCAAGGATGAGATTGTTCACCATAAGAAAAAATCATTACGTGCACCTTTATGCCTTCTGTAACGTACTTTCTAATAGTGCCACCTGCTCCTAGAACAAAATCATCTGAATGGGCGCTGCATATAAGGACCGTTTTTGGCTTCACACGCTTTTTTAACATACCTCGGATGAATGAATTTTAATTAATAAAGCCTTCTATTCTGTAAGAAAAGAGAGAAATCTATCCTTGGAGGTTATATGAACCAGAATGTGAATCAATAGCTTGCCCTTCAGCATCTTTAAGAACAACTGTTGCAGGAACCGAAGTTAATGATCCTACGGTGATTTCATTATATGCAAATCCACCTGGAACGTTGATTGTGTTACTGTATGTCTCGCCAGGCGCAAGTTCTTTTGCTGAAAGAGGTAAAGGTACCTTCTTTTCAAAATCTTCATATGCAGGAAGAGTTAAGATCAAATAGTCCGGTTGGATAACACCGTCTTCATCATTAATGATAGTATAGCTAATTTGGCTAATTTTACCCCAAGTTTCTTTCCAATCGATATTAAGTTCATTTACAACTAACTCTACATTGTTATACTCTGTGATGACGCTGTATTCTTCCTCTTCGGGTTCTTCTTCAACCTCGGGCTCTGGAGCCTCCTCAATAACTTCTTCCTCAACCTCAGGTTCTTCAACCTCTTCTTCTATAGGCAAATCATCAACTTTTTCATCAGCTGCAAACACAGCAAGGCCAGTAACAGAGTCCATCCCAGGAACATCAACACTCCATCTTCCTGCCATAAACACAGCTAAGAGTAAGATTACAAGAACCGTTCCACGCATAATTTTGCGAACATTGATATGGATATCCACTCCTTTGTCAAGAACGTGCGGTTTGTTAGCATCCCTGTTACTATTAGAATTACGATTGTTATTAGGTCTTGAGACTCTTTTTTTCTTCACCATAACTTTACGCACTTCATTACGTGAAGGTACGCTGTCAGGAAGATAATTGTCATCAGCCATACGAAAAATGATTTTTTTATCATTT
Organism: uncultured Methanosarcinales archaeon; assembly: GCA_964498285.1. Taxonomy (GTDB): domain Archaea; phylum Nanobdellota; class Nanobdellia; order Woesearchaeales; family GW2011-AR9; genus CAZCGN01. The sequence goes on along the minus strand of CAZCGN010000001.1, from coordinate 27,384 downwards.
ATAAATTTTATTGTATGGTGGGCATATGATATAATCGCAAAAGCGATAAGATTTTAAACAATGCTTTGGTATACCATCGTGTGGGATGGTTCGGTTTTATTGGAAGAAAAGCGCAGCTAGTCGTAAATGGACAGACTCTTGATTTACATGCTGACAGAATTATCATTGGCCAAAACGAAAAGAAGTATTTTGGTAGCCGAATTCATACTAACGAGAAAAAGTTAGTGATAGTTCTTGGAGGAAGAATAGATATTGCAAGGACTGCCGCCGGTCATAATCCTTCAACAACGTCGATTTCTAGAAGCCATGCAGTGCTGGAATGGGAGGTTAAAAGGAATAAATACACTTTTGAGGATTTAGGTTCAACCTACGGCTCATTGGTTAATTCGGAGGGTGTTACACCAGGTGGGAAAATAGTCCTCAATCATAAAGATACATTTTCTTTAGGTAAAACGGATGCTAGGCATGGTCTTGTGTTTGAGGTTCTATATCCCAAGAAATCCAGATAGAAAAACGTGCTCAACAAGGTCTTTCGAGACAGGCTTTACCATGTCTTAGAGACCGAACCTTAAGGATTTTCTAAGCTAAACCTCTTCTTACGACCCTTGCGAGCAAGAGAGTAGTTACTTCTTTTTCTTTATATACTTTTTGTTCCTCTGAGAAGTGAATACTTTTCAAATGGTTAGCCAACACATTAATATAGTTCTTAGAATTTCTCAATTTTATGTTTAGCGTGATTTTTTATACTATTGTGAGTGTTATTATTGTATCATTAGTCTCATTAGTTGGTATCTTTACACTTGCCCTCAAAGAAAAATCCCTCCAAAACATGCTTATGATTCTTGTAAGTATCTCAGCGGGAACTTTGCTTGGAGGAGCATTACTACATCTTCTACCGGAGGCAGTAGAAGAAGCAGGAGCCTTTACACTTCAAATTTCTCTTCTAGTCTTATTAGGAGTTTTGCTCTTTTTTATCTTAGAAAAATTCATTCATCACAAACATGAGCATGGTCATGGGGTTGAGCTTGCACACAGGCATAAAGATCATCACCCAAAACACATTGCGCCAATCAATATCACGGGGGATGCTCTACACAACCTTTTGGATGGACTTGTGATTGCAGGAAGTTATCTTGTAAGCATTCCTGCTGGAATTGCAACAACTGTTGCAGTTATTTTACATGAGGTTCCACAAGAGGTTGCTGATTTTGGAGTTTTGGTCTATTCAGGAATGTCGAAAGGAAAAGCTCTGTTTTATAATTTTCTTACAGCAGCTGTTGCAATAGTTGGCGCAATAATTGGGCTCTTACTAGGTGTCCGAGGTGAAGCATTCGTTGCCTTTATCTTGCCTGTTGCAGCCGGAGGATTCTTGTACATTGCAGGCTCAAATCTAATACCTGAATTGCATAAAGACTGTAGATTTCGTGAATCCTTGTGGCACATTGTTGCAATGGTTGCAGGAATAGCAATTATGGTTGGGTTGTTGTTCTTAGAATGAATTAACTCCCTTTCAGTGATAAAATTGAGAAATGTTTATAAATGGTGTTTTCTGTAGATAATGAATGGGACACATTGTAACGTTTTATGACCAACAGAAGAAAAATTCTTTTACTATAGAGGGTGGTGTTTGCCTCGGTTCCTCAGATTCGTTAGTTAGGAGAACCCAGAATAAGAAACCGAAAGGTTTTGAAAAGCTTGAACAAATGGTTCAAATTCAGGGAACTCCAAGATTTGTTCATGGACATCATGCGGGGGTCATAGCTTCCACACCATATGCTCCAACTATTTTTGATTTAACTACTTTTTATAGAACATATCTCAATGGTGTACCTATTGATTCAAACCCTAGGCCGTTTGGAGAAGGGGATGTAATCCATCTTGGACCAGAATATGTTCTACAAGTGGCAAAAGTTGAAACAAGTCCAAATCACTATGCAATTATTGTTGGAAATAACACAGATGGCGATATCCCTGAAGTGTATAGAGATTTATTGGGTGTTGCAGAAGAGCTTTCTCACAGGGGATTTAAGGTTGGGGAAATTCTTTTTGATGCCCGTGCAACCAGCTCGAATCTGGGGAGAAAACTAAAAGAGATGCAAGCAGGCTCAACTCGGGGATCACGCAACATAATATACTTCGCGGGTCATGGAACAGAAGAGAAAGTTGCTTTACATGATGGTTTTTTAAGTGCTGATGGGCTCTATGAAACACTAACAGTAACTCGGGGGAAAACATTAGTAGCACTAGATGCGTGTCATTCAGGTTCGTTTGTTGATCGTCACTCTGATTTATTTCCTGCAAATACTGCAATTGTAGCAGCAGCTAGGCGTGACGAAGCTGCATATGATGGAGTGTTTACATCTCATGCTTTTTTAGAATATTTTTCTCGACATCCTGACACTTTTGATATGCTTGGATTTTCGACGTTTTTAGAAGAGATGGGTGGAGAAGTAGGATATGATGTTTTCATTCAAAAGCCACTTCTTTTTAGTAAGCTAGGGACGTTTACTGTTCCAAAACGTAAAAATCCTCTTCTTGAAGGCTCTCCTTTTGCATCCATGGTGCCCCGAAAACCAAACTCTCGAACTGCAGCATAATAAGAAAATATGCACCAGCCGGGATTTGAACACTAAACCCACTGGACAAGTGCGGATAGAATTTATATACATTTTCTAACTATGTGAAGAAAATGAAAAAAATCTTACCCAAAGAACTTGTTCGGCTTAAATCTTTAGTTGAAGAAGGTAAATCTCTGAATCAAATAAGCCAAATTCTAGCTCGGGGTAAAACGACTATTTATTATCATTTTAAGAAAATAAAGGGAAGGACGTTTGAACCGATTAATATTGTTCTTAATAATGATGAGTTGATAGGTGAATTTTTAGGCCTTTTTGCCGGTGATGGTTCATTATTCAAAACAACTAATTATCATTACCGCACATATCTTCATTTTAATTCAACAGAAGAAATATTTGTACATGATTTAATTGAAAATGTCCTTGTTAAGCTTTTTGGAAAAGAACCAATGGTGTTTACAAGAAAAAATGCCATTAATCTTTGTTATTACTCTAAGAACATTCATAAGTTTATTAGAGAATATCTTGAATGGGATCCCGATCGTCCTAAAACATATTCTGTTAGACTGAAAAATAAAGATCATTCAGTGGATTTTATAAAAGGATTCATTCGTGGAAGTTTAGATAGTGATGGTTACCTCTCCAGTAATAGAATCAGTTTTGCTACAGTTTCAACTGGTCTGAAAGATAACATAGTTGATTTTCTAATTAAGCTGGAAATAATACCTTCCGTGAGACTGTACAAAGAGAAAAGATCTAATCGAGTAGATATCTATCATATTTCAATTCTAAAGAAAGATCATGAAAAGTTCCTGAGGATAATTCTCCCCAGGAACAAAAAGGACTTAAATGCACCAGCCGGGATTCGAATATCCGAAGATCAAGTCCAAAGATCTTTCCCGGATCACAGGCTCACATCAAAGTGAGTAGCATAGGCTACAGACCTTATGGAAGGCCCGGATACTAACCATTATACTACTGGTGCATCTACCAATTGCGTTTTACGAAGCGCTTTATTAAGTTTTTGTCTTACTTCCAAGAATCTTTGTTCGAAAGGCTTATAAACAACCCATTTTGTGCACAAGAATATGGAAATGGCTGGACTGTATGCAGATCTCGATTCACGAGTAGAGTACCTTGAAAGTTTCGGTGGCAATAGGGAAGGTTTTTCACTCACATTTAACCGTCTTTCCGCTGAACGCGATTTTTCAAGATCTCTTTTGCTTGGCAAAACAGTAATGAGATCTAATGATAGAGTGCGTGTACGTATTCAAGGAAACCCTGGTAAGGCAACTTTTGTTGATTATTCTGTGGGGGATTTTAAAGCCCGTTCTCTTGAAGAGATAGAATCTGCAGTTGAGGGATACAAGATTCCCTCATTAAGTGCCCTTGTAGGAAGAACCCCGGTTGATTCAAGACCTTCAACTTCCCTATAATTTTCTAGTTCAAAACATTTTTAAAGCAAACTTGCTTCTTCTCTTAGTATGTCAGAGATGAAAAATCAACCCTGTGTTATGTGTGGTAAAAAGGCGTGCACTCTTAGAGAAGACGAGATTGACGTTCCTTTTTTTGGGAGAGTGTTCATATTTTCTATGACGTGCACAGAGTGTGGTGATCATAAGGCCGATTTAGAAGTTGCTGAAAAAAAGCAGCCGATGCAATACACATTTGAAGTAACTGGAGAAGAGGATTTAGCTGTTAAAGTCATCAAATCTGGTGAAGCAACACTCAAAATTCCACGAATAATTGAGATAGAGCCTGGGCCAGCTTCAATCGGTTATGTAACAAACGTTGAAGGTGTACTTGAACGTGTTAAAAAAGTGATCCAAGGGGCGGCTGACGCTGAAGACGATAAGGATGCTAAAAAGAAAGCAAAGAATTTGATTAAAAAATTAAATAATGTTATCTTAGGTCGTGATAAACTTAAAATAATTCTTACTGATTCCACTGGTAATAGTGCTATTGTAAGTGATAAAGCAGTTACAAAAAAGTTGTAAGTGTGTCGCAAGCTTAATAAACAGTCTTATGCCTCTTTTCTTGATGGAAGTAAATGGCTCAGTACGCTCACTTGGTGATGAACCGGTTCTCCTTCTTCTTTCTGATCTTTCTTGCGCTCTTCCAGAGACAGTTTCTTTAGATTCAGCACGTTTTCTAGATAGTGTAAATGATGATGGAACTTGTTTAAGCATAACTTTGCGCAGAGAAAATGGTGCAAGAATCCCAGGATGGGGCCACAGTTATGTTGTAAATGAAAAGTTTCAAGGAGCAGGCAGAAGATTTACAGAAGAGTATGGTGTGGCAGTTTTTCTACAATACAAATAAGAATTCTTACTTTTCGTTACTTTTAAACGCCTGTGGCAGGTCAATCATGTACTTACCGTCTTCTAACTTGAAGACTAACGGATCGTTTTTGAACAAGTGTACAAGATCTAACTCATACTGACCAGGTTTAAGAACACGAATACTTTCCAAATCTAAGACAACCGGTTTATTAGAATCACTCTTCACGTTTGCAAGATCTCTAATGTCTTCTTCAATTTGAACTTTATCTTCAGTAGATAACTTGGTGAGAATTCGTTTTCCTTCTTCAATTTGCGATTTTTTCACAAAGAAAAAAAGGCGAGCACCACAGTTACATCCCTTTAGAATTTCTTGTGCTCCATCCGGATAGAGCTTACTGCAACGAACGCATTGATGTGGCATAGTCTATTTTCTTTGTTTTGTTCTTCGCTTTGTGCGACCTTCTTTTGTGAAAAGTTCAATCTTGTTAGGGTTTTTAACAATCTTTTTGACAACAGATGCTGGACCTACAATAGTAAACCCTTGTCTGTCTCCCATGATCATGTTTACAACAGAACTTTTGAGTCTTTTAATTCCCTGATGCTGATCATTATCAGGATAGATAACACTTAGCTCAACACCCGAAAAAGAAGGACCAATTTCTTCCATTGTAAGTTCAATAAGATCTGCTTCTTCGTGCTTTTTAAGACGTCCTGCCATGATAACAATCTTATCGTTCTTCACAATATTCATCAGTTTATGAATGCGTTTTGCAGAGCTTAAATACTCCATCTCATGATACGGGACAAATTGAAATGTAACCATTAACCTATTTTCAACCTCTTATGTAAGTTTTTAAGTAATTCTTTTACCTTTTTAAATATGCCGCAACACTTTTAGCGTGCAAATTCGATGAGTTTTTCGTAAAACTCGTCTATGTATTTACCATACTTTGCACTAATTCCGACAACTTCGTACTGTGGAAAGGCAGCTTTGATTAAATCAATGTTTGATTTTTTCAAATCAACCTTGTTTGCAACAATTAAGACCGGAATATTTCGTGCTTGCAGATTTCCAATAATTGTAATGTTCACTTGTGAGTATGGATCTTTAGTTGAATCAAGAACTACAACAACACTATCCATATTATCTAACCACTTTATTGAATCAATAACTCCTTTAGTAGCTTCTTTTGCTCGCTTCTTTGCTTCCGTTTTTTTCATACCACGTTTCAAAAAATCTTCATAATCAATACGTGTAGAAATACCTGGGGTATCTACTAAAGAGAATGTAAGCTCTTTTCCTTTATCGTTTTTGATATTAACTTGTTCTTTAATCACAATTTCTCGTGTTTCATGTGCAATGTGGGAGACAGTTGACATCTTCTCCCCAAGCCAATCCTCACAAACTCTGTTTGCAAGTGTCGATTTTCCACCGTTTGGTGGTCCGTAAAGACCTAACTTTACATGTGACTTACGCGCAAATGGATTTGCGAGTGAGAATTTTTTAAGTAATCGTTTGAAAAATGAGCTTACCACCGTACGTTCCCTCTTGACTTTTAGATCAGCTCAAAGCGTACTTAAATCTTTCGCTGCTAGACAAGTAGGGTTTAGATCAATGTTTGTCCGGAGGATTTATCTCTCACCACTTGAGCAACATTTATAAGGCTCTTTTGCTTCATAGTTTCTTGTGGCAGATAGGACAATTGTTGTAAATCATCTCAAGTTTGGCTATGAAGGACTTTTCAATGTAGCTGAACTCTACGAACTTATCGCTTCGTGGTTTTATGAAAAAGGATGGGACTGGTATGAAAAGATGAACCAAGAACAGATAACACCTGAAGGAAAACAAATCAGAGTGATCTTAGAGCCATGGAAAACGATAACTGATTATTACAAAATAACAATTCGCCTGAAATTGCATTGTGTTAATTTACGTGATGTTGAAGTAGAAAAAGATGGAAAAACGATCCGGCTTTCTCAAGGACAAGTTCGTATCCTTATTGATGGATATGTGATTTCAGATAAAGAAGGTCTTTGGACAACAAAACCTTTCTGGTGGCTTTTTTCATATATTATTGAAAATTATTTATTCCCCTCACATTTAAACAAAGCAAAACGGTGGATCGAATCTGATGCTGAAAACCTGCATCAAAAAATTAAAACATATCTTAACGTGTTTAAATATAACTATCAAATGTAGAAAATGGTTGAAAAGAATTTAGTAATTAATAATAGACGTTTTACGTATTCTGGAGTGTTTAGTTTTAGTGATTTACTTGAAGTAATCAACAAGGCGATTAAGAAGAAAGGATATGCAAATAGTGAGAAACGTAACGAAGAAGTTGTAAATGAGATTGGAAAAAATATCTACCTTGAGCTCAGACCGAGGAAAGAAAAATCAAATTATGTTACTGTGTGGATCAAGATAAAACTTAATTTTCGCAACATTACTCAAATACAACAAGAACATAATGGGCACAAGCGAGTAATGGAACAGGGTAATGTTGAAATTATTTATGATAGTTGGGTGTATACTGATTGGGAAGATCGGTGGGGCCAGGGTCCATTCAACTTTTTTATGAAAGCGTTTGTACATAAGTGGTTCTATAAACTTCCACTGGAAGATAGTTTTACCTCAGAACTCACGGATGATACTGCCTACCTCTTCAACCAAGTCCAATCGTTGTTTCAAAGTTATCGAAAACAAGATGTGAAGTATACGTTTGAAAAAGATGTGCGCAAAAGTGTGACTGAAGATATTGAACATCATAAATATTCTCATTCAGTTGAAGAAGGGGATGCAATGGTAGAAGGAGAGCATTAGCTCACAACATCTAACGTAACAACTTTACTTTTTTTCTCAGCAGTAGATTTTGCAAACAAGCTGAACGTATCTGTTTTTATAATTTCTACTCGGACAACGTCGCCAAGCTTGTAGTAGCCTTCAAGGATAATTTGTTTGTAGTATGAATTACGACCGATCCACTGGTTTTCTTTTTTCCCTTTTTCATCAATAAGAATCTCACCGCACCACCCAAGCCATTTCTCGTTTTGCAAACGCGCAATGTTGTGAAAAATGTCAGTAAGAACGCTTGAACGTCGTTTAATTTCGGATCCTTCGACAACATTTTTCATACGCGCAGCGGGTGTGTTTGGTCTTGGCCAAAATCGAGAGATGTTTATGGCATCAGGCGAAGTGTTTCTCACTATTGTTAAGGTATCATAGAACTGATCTGGTGTTTCACCAGGAAATCCGACTATAATATCGGTCATAATAGTTATATTTGGAATAACGTTTTTGAATGCTGCAATTTGGTTAACATAGTTCTGCGCAGTATACAAGCGTTTCATATTTTCAAGTACGGTATCGTTGCCTGCTTGCAGTGGAAGATGAAGAAACCGGAATATTTTTGGGTGTTTGTAGATCTGTAGTAACTTTTCTTGAATCTTTGACATATGGTCTGGGTTCATCATTCCAACTCTAATCTTGAAATCTCCAGAAATTTTGACAAGCGCTTCAAGTAATGTTGGTAAGTCTGTTTTGATATCAAATCCGTAACATCCAGTATCTTGGGATGTGAGCCAAATTTCTTTAACGCCTTCTGCAACAGCTTTTGTTGCTCGTTCTACAATATCATTAACGGGATAAGAGACAAGACTGCCACGTGCTGATTTTGTTTTACAGAACGTACAAAATCCTAAGCATCCTCGGTTAATAGGGATAATTTCAACAATTGGGTTTTTTCGAACTAGGGGTGTTAGAATGGGGGGAAGTTCAGTAGTTGAAACAGCACGTACAATATTATCATTAAGTGCTTCTTCAACAACTTCTACAACATTATGAATTTGGCTTGTTCCGATGAGCGGATAACCTTTGAGTTTTTTAGCATCAGCCTGTGCTATGCAGCCTGCGATAATGACAATTTTATATCCATCTTTAAGTTCTTCAAGCCGTTTGAACAGTTTACTTTCACTAGGACCTTTAACAGTGCAACTATTGAGGATGATGATATCTGCTGCCTCCTCGCTTTGTGTAATTTCAAAATCTGCTTCTTTGAGAAGACCTGCCATCTGCTCAGAATCAGCAACATTTGCTGAGCATCCAAAGGTTTCAAAGTATACTTTTGTCATAGAATTTTAGGGCAAAGTCAGTTTTATAAAAGTTGTCGTAAGAATTAGTAAAGAAATATAAAAAAACAAAAATGTAAGAATATTTATTCTGAAGCTTCTGATGCGTCGCCCTTTTGCACATTAACTGCTTTTGGGCCTCTATCGCCTTCTTCTACATCAAATGTAACCGTATCGTTCTCACGCAACATTACACCTTCGCCAAGAGCGGATTGATGTACAAAATACTCTTTCCCATCTTCAGCCGTTATGAATCCAAATCCTTTTTCTGTGTTAAAAAATTTTACTGTTCCTTTCATTTTTTTCTCCGTTATGTTATTACTTATTTTTTCTTGATTTTTAGAAGCATTGTGATTAAATATTCCTAAATTTCTACTACTCGAAAATAAAGGGGTGCTTTTTAAATGCTTCTATTCATTTCTTCAATATATCTATTAGAACCCTCTTTTTTTGTATAGTTTAAATATCAAATAAATTTAAATAGGAGAACTCTTAGGTTGAAGGTACCAAAGGGTGATAATTATGGAAAAAGCAGAAATTGCAGCTAAAATAGATCAATTAGATAAAAAATTTACTCAGTATTTGAATAGATTAAGTGAAGATGGAGTTATGCGCACAGTATTTCCAAAGGAGTTTGATGAGTTGGTCTCCAGGATATCAAGTCATCCTACTACGCCAATAGCCAAATATTATTCAAATAGAGAAGCTGTTCTTAATTGGTTAGCTTACTTTGAAACCTTTCAAAAGAATATTGATAAGAATGTTCGAGCAGAAAGACATGACCATCATGGTCTTCATTTAATCATAGAAGAGATTATTAGTTTAATCAAGATGCTTTTATGAATGAGGATATTGCTCTCTTTTTAAGTCAGAGGTATCCCTCTATAGTTCAGAGGACATTTACTAGTTTTATCTGTACAGATGATTCTGAAACTAAACGATTTATCAAAGTAATATCTGTTGGTTCTTCACTTGAAAAAGAGATATTAGAAGATTTAGATCACCCGAACATAATTCGTTTAATTGAGTCGATTAAAATTAAAGGTAGTCTCTTATTAGAATTTCCATTGATATATGGGGCTGCTCTTTTTTTTAAAAGGGATATTCTTAACTTAAAGAGTGTATGTATAGAACTTATTTCAGCTATTTCATACTTAATAGATAAAGGGTATATCCATTGTGACATAACTCCATCAAATATTCTCATTTCATCTCAAAAATTATATTTGATAGATTTTAGCCATGCAATAATTGTGGGAGAGTCAAATTCAGTATATCCTACAATATTTCATGCTCCGGAAGTTCTTAATGGAAATCCACATAAATATTCTGATTTATATTCCCTTGGAGTAATAATCCTGTATCTTTTGCTTAAAGACAAAGATTTTGAAGTTCCAATAAATAGTCCAGGGGGAGGAAGAAACATTCTAAATGGTTTTATTAAATCAAGTTGTATCGATACGAAGATTTCAAACTTAGCTTTAGGTTTACTTGAACTTGATCCAAATAAAAGAGTTTCTTATTTTTGTGATATTCAAAAAATAATGTGTGAAGCCACATAAAACCTTAAACTTAATAAACTCAAAAATATTCTTTCTAGAAGATATATGGTAGATGGGGTGATATTTCAACAGTTCTTTATAGCACTAGTTCTTGGGGCGCTTATTGGGCTTGAAAGAGAACGTTCAACCTATAAACAAAAACGAATGGCGTACGCTGGCATTCGAACATTTCCACTTATCGCGCTTTTTGGTGCGCTTTCAGCATACTTTGCCCACACTATCTCCTTTTGGATACTCATTGTAAATACTATCATCCTTGGAGCACTTGTAATCACAGTATACTTTGTTACAACAGATTCTTCTGGAAAACGGTTTGGTGCAACAAGTGAGATTGCGGGCCTTTTAACATTTTTTATAGGGGTTCTTGCATATTTCAATGAAATATTGTTTGCAACACTTCTTGCAATTACAATCACCTTTATTTTATATCTTAGAGAACCACTTCATACGTTTGCGCAACACCTAAAACGTGGAGAACTTGAAGATACGCTCAAATTTATTGTAATCGCGTTTGTTATCTTACCTTTTTTACCAAACCAAAGTTTTGGCCCGCTTGGAATTTTTAATCCATACATTATTTGGCTTATGGTTGTCCTGATTTCTGGAATAAGTTATGTAGGATACTTTTTTATGAAATGGTTTGGCGAGAAAGGAATCGAACTTGCAGGCATTTTTGGAGGATTAGTGTCATCAACAGCTGTTACAACAAGTTTTGCTGAGCGTTCTAAACGAACAAGATCTAAAAAAGTGTTGGGCCCTCTTTTACTTGGCGTTGTTTTAGCAAATAGTATTATGTTTATTCGTATCTTAGTTGAAGTGTTTTTAGTGCACAGGCCTCTTTTCTACAAACTTATCTTGCCACTAAGCGCACTTTTTGTTTTAAGTTTAGTGTTTGTCTTTTTCTTGTGGAAAAAAGAAAAGAGGGTGAAAGGAAAAGTTGAACTGAAATCTCCGTTTAGATTGTGGCCAGCATTGAAATTTGGTGGTTTTTTTGCGCTTGTCCTAGCACTTGTAAAACTTGCTGATGTGTATCTTTCAACCAAAGGTGTGTATGTTGTAAGTCTGATTTCAGGATTTGCCGATGTTGATGCAATCACTCTTTCTTTATCACAGTTGGCTAAAGGTGATCTGCCCTTAGAAATTGCGAAGCGTGGGATCATGATTGCAGCGTTAACTAATGTTGCAGTAAAAGGCGGTATTGCGTATTTGTTTGGCTCACGCGAGTTTGGTTTAAGAATTGCAGGAATGTTTGCAGGTCTTATTGGATTAGGTTTAGTGTTGGTGTTTGTGATTTAGAGTTTATTGTCTTCTCTAAATTGTTTGAGTTTAGCGCTTACAGCTTTAGCATTCCTCACATTTTCTCCGTCATGGTAGACTTCATTAAGCCTTGCTGCAATTCTCTTATTACTTACAACTGTCCCATTTCTAAACGCTGAGTCAAGGGATAATTCATATGCAAACCTTGCTTCAGAGGTTGTTTCTCCATTATCTTCTGCCCACAATACATACCCTAACTTTTGAGCAGCAGCCCTAGCAGCTTTTCTGTGAACTTCACGTGGCAAACCTTTTGCAGTTTTTGATCTGGCTGCTTTACAAAGTCTTTCTAACTCGCCTTCATCAGTAATCAGGCCCTGATATGCTTCAACACCGAACTCTCCTGGACATCCCCGAATAGCGAAACCAACAGCGATGCTTGCCGTTCTCTCGCTTATGCCAAATCTATCTGCAATACCATGTTCTACAGTAATCTCTCTATACGTTGAACCAGAACGATAGTCTTGTGCAACGGTTGGGAATTCATCTTGGATGACTCTTCCAGTAATTCTCGTTTTTGCACTTGCTCCTATAACCCTTTGCATGAAATATTTTTTTTGTTAACTATTTAAAAAAAGTTCGACATAAAGTTAGAAAAATTCAATTTTAGGATCTTTTTTATCTTCAGGAGATGTGCCATTTACTAAGTTAAGAAAGGAACCAAAGTTTGGCGCAGTGTCAGGCGTTTCTTTGGCTTGCTGTGTTGAGGCATCTCCAAACATTGACGAGAATCCTGCTGAAAGTTCTTCTGTTTGTTCTTGAGCTAAAGATGCAGCACCAACGCCTTGAAATTCAGATTGTGTGTGATTAACTTTCACATCATGAGAAGGATTGTTTGCTAAATATCCTAAAAGTTCCATCGCTTTTCGAATTGCTAAAGGAGAATCAGTTGCTGTATCTATTGATATTTTCATCTATAACACCTAGGCCAGAAGAAAGTAAAGAGGTTTTTATGCTTTTCTATTTGTCATTTTAGCTTAAAATATGCATCAAAACCAAAGCTTTATATATAGTACATATGCCTCGCTGAAAATCAGAAAAATAAGTGATGAAATATGAATGAACAAACAGTAGAATCAACATCCCCCGTAAATAACTTTCCTACACTTCAAGCTTACGTATACATGGTTGAGTCAGATACAAGACCTGGTAAGAATGATGTTTTTTTGTATATTCCTGCAAATAGAGTAAAGGTACAGAAGGGAGCAAGATCTCTTGCATATCATTTATTGATACAAACAGACGAAAATTGGGAGAACACTACTTTTGTTGGTGGAGACCCACAAAGAATCCCTGTAATCAATGAAGCAGCAGAGATAGTGGATTTATTAGCTGGAAATTTTGGAACAATGCATCATGTTCAAGTGGGAGAAGATCTTGTGTACGGGCTGATTTTTGCAGGAATTGAGTTAGACAAACATTTGGACTATGCAAGAAGGATCCAACCAGACCCCGAAAGGCGAATGCCTGGTGCTGTTGGACCTCAAAGACTTAAGAGAGAAGCGCCAGATATGCTTTCTTCGTTTGATAGTGCTTTAGAAGCAGTAGTTGCCGATGCACATACAGCATATTACGCTGACTGTACTATCCCAGAGCGTACGATTGAATCTCAACATTATGTTCCAACAGGAAGTTCTGAAGTTCAAGATTCACTTTCTTTATAACCTTACTACTGCGTGCTTTTCGTTAACCTGCATAAAAAGCTTCTATGCTTGGTCTTTCTATCTTTCCACCTAATTTTCGTAATGCAGCAGCAGCAACCCATGGGTCAGAGGAGTGTTGTGGTAGTTCTGGATTGGTAGGTTTTCTTAGATTAGTAAGTTCATCTGTATCAATCCCACGACTTACCTCGTAAAAGGCAACACCACCAGAGACTGCATCTGGACCAATTTTTTCTGACATTACTGTGTCCCATGGCGTTAGAACCCAATAACTTCCGCCGACAAGTCTAAACTTCCCACTTTTATCTCCAAACCGGAGGTAGGCTCTGTGGGGAGTATTTCTATCACCCACAAATCGCATGGGTTCTCCCATGAAGCGATCTACTATCCCTAAACCCTTATACCTAAAATCTGCTGCTGGTGCAACAATTATGTCTGCGACTCTGTATGGGTCACCAATTGATTGTAATTCTAATCCTCCTGAACCATCGCTTATATAATCTGTATCTTGTTCCATGCGAGTTCTTAGGCCAATAGAATTACCCTCGTCTAACACAGAACGTAAATGAAGCCAGTCTGTTAAATCTGGACTGTGTGCGTACCTTAAGTCATCTTGACCGTTCCGTACAAGATCAACATTACCTAAAAGCCCTTCAATAGAACCTACAACGCGCGTAACAAGCCTTCGAAGGCGTTCTTGTTCGCTGTGTCTTTCTCCATCCATCAGAATTCATAGAATTGAAATTACTTCAAGTATTTAAACCTGTTGCCATATCTGTATACTGGTATGGTTCTAATCTTATGATCTAATCTAATTTAGGTCTGAACATACCTTAAACCGGCGAATTTGTTCTGCAAAAATAGTTTGCAAGGCAATAATTGTCTCTATTAGGTCATCTTGAGGCAATACTAATTGAAAATATGGAATCTTTATTTTTATAAGTTAGTTTTAAATAAACACAGTTGAATGCAGGCTCTTATGATAAAGTATGTTTCGTTTGATATTGATAAAACACTTGTTAAGGATAGTTTCGATCAGTTTTTGTGGAATGAAGAGATTCCAAAACTGTATGCCAAGCAAAATAATATTAGCTTAGAAAGGGCAAAAGAGTATGTGTTTGCAGAATATTACAAGGCACTGTACATAGAGTTTGTTGATAATTGGGTTGATGTCACCATGTGGTTTACACGTCTTGGTCTTAATGAATGGGAAGAACTCCTTGATGATATGAAACAACATCTTGATCTTTTTGGTGATGTGATGGAGACACTCAAAGATTTATCCAAAGACTATGAACTAATTGTTATTTCAGCAAATGATGCGAGACTGCTTGAAATTAAACTAGAAGCTGAAGGAATCGCTTCCTTTTTTGTGCGAACATTTCCAACAGTAACGTTTGCAGAGGCAATGAAAGATAATCCTAGGGTGTATGCAAAGGCTCTCATGGAGCTTGGAGTTCAACCGGAAGAAATATTGCACATCGGTGATAATTTTGAAAAAGACTATGCTGTTCCAAAAAGCTTGGGGATTAATTGTTTGCATCTTGATAGATCAAAGAAAACAAGTGGCGAGCATGTCATTCATTCTCTTAGAGAAATTAAAGATAAGTTGAAAGATTTCTAAGCAGATCTTCTAGTTATAGCATCCTTAAACAGCGTTATGGCAGCTCCAGGTAATCTTACAAATGCACCATAATCTTTTAATCTTCCAGGAAGGAATCTTGGGAGATACTCAAAAAATGATTTTAAAGGTTCTGCTTTGAGCTCGTCCATTCTTTCAAGAATTTCTAGAAGGGTTTTTTCGTTTACCTTTACTGTAAAGCTCGGGTCTCTATCATTAAATCCTTTCTTTATTGATGTAATCTTGCCATCTGGTCCGTTGTGTGATACATATCTTCCAATCTCTTGGCGTCTGTTATCCAAAACATAGATCCCGATACTTGAAAATCTCATTGCACGTACTGTATCAACATAAAGGGGGGTAGAATTTAACTCCTCTTGGCCAAACCTTCGACCTTTTGGATCAGTCATTAAATCATCAATTGTGCTGTACTGAGTTGGATCAAAACCCATGTCTAGACTCGACTATGAGTCATTTAAAAAGCTACTGAAACACTGTTGCCAAAAACCTTCTTCTACTCTATAAATTATTATAAAGTACCAACCGTATTTTAACCTCAATGAATCTCTTTCCAATTGTTCTCGGAATCTTTAATGGGAAAGCACAAGAACGAAGTGATGCACTAAAAGATATCGAACGATACGTCCACTGGTCAAAAGCTGTCATGATGTATCGGTCCAATAACTTGATACATTCACGAAGAGTTCTCTGGCACCTTGAAGCAGCACTTGATGATATTGTAGAAGTTTTCCCGCGTTTTAATGTTCCTTTTGCACGAACTCTCGCACTTGTACATGATGATGGAGAAATTATTACGGGCGATCCACAATTATATGACGTTGTTAGAATGAGTGTGGAGGAGCATGCAGAATTAAGGGAGAAAGATAGGCGAGCTATACCTGAACTTGTAAGAAGATTTGGTGATTGTGTGAACGGATTTTCGTACGAGCGACTTCTTCAGACAGCAAAAGATAAAGATTGCCTGGAAGCACAGTTTGTATCGTTGTTTGATAAATTTGATGGATTTGGCGAGGCCTTGCATGAAGTATTTGCAGGAAACCCTTATTTCATGAGTCCTGCATGCCTAGAAAAAGCAGATCCAAACACTCAAAATGGTGGATACATTAAACGAATCGGTGTGTTTCCAGAAAAGTATCCGGATATGGCGCCGTTTTTTGAGAGATTTGGCAAGTATCTTCCGCCTCTTTTTGATTTTACAACTGCTCTGCAAGAAGGAAGACCGCACACGTTAGAGACGGTTCAGTATGATAGTGGATATGCGCCGTATGAGCGATGGAAACGAAACGTCATTAAACATGAAGGTGGAAAACGCCTTACAACACAAGTGGAGTATTGGTTGCCGCAACTTCCAGAGAAGATTAGGCGACATAGAGTTGAAGAAGTAATGAATCAGTTAAGGGTTTAGATACGTTTTCCTACAATAGGTTTTAAATAATTCACAGTTCTCTTTCTTTTAATGCGCAGAACATTGTTTGTTTTTGTACTCATTTTTTCAGCAGTCGTACTTATGCTTCTTTGTGGTCTTATTCTTGCGGGACTCTTTTTTGCAACCTCTGCTTCTTCAAATTATGACCTTACAAATACGCCAGAAGTAATTGGATATGTCAATCCATATGATACTAGTGTTTCTATTGACAAGACGATTGGTACAACTCCTGCACCTCAAACACCCCCACCTGAAGTTATTCCTCAAGAATATTTCTCACAAGAAGAAGACAGAACAGATGAATATAGACAGCGGCGCGGTCATCGTGAAGATGATGATGAAAGAGAGGTAGACACAGAAGAAGATGATGACGATGAAGAAATCGAGACATTCGATGAATGGGAAGAAGAGAGGTCCATTTTTAGTGACGATTTTTCAATGTACTCAACTCCCTCTTGTCTAAGCGGCGAAGATACGTTTGGTCCATGGGAAGTTGTGTTCTCTGGGTTTGGCTGTGTTGATATACAAAATCCAGACGATACCACGTGGCTTAGTTTAGTACCTCAAGAGAGCATTGAAGAGAATGAAACTCATGCAGCATTAGTTGTTGGTCCAGAGTTTTCCAATACTTTAACGTATGAAATACGTCTTAAAACAATTGAACAGTTGCGTGATACGAGTCCGAACCCGTGGGAAGTCGGATGGGTACTGTGGCATTATACTGATAACGAACACTTTTACTATGCGATCCTCAAACCTAATGGGTGGGAGTTAGGTAAACGAGACCCAGCATACCCTGGAGGTCAAAGATTCTTAGCAACAGGTAGTACTCCTGTATATCCAGTAGGGGATGCGAATGATGTAAAGATAATACATGATGATACAAACACAATTATCTTCTCTGCCAATGGAGAAGTACTCACTGTGTTTACTGATGAAGAAACACCATACTCAGCTGGACGAATTGGTATGTATACTGAAGATGCGCTCGTCTATTTTACAGATGTTGAAGTTAACTAAGAACGTTAATAATCTTTTCAAGTGCGACATCAATTTCTTCATAACTAATAGTTAATGGAGGCAATAAGCGTAACACAGTTGAGCCCGCTGGAAGTACAATTACTCCTTTATCTAGCAAAGCGAGAATAAATGGCTTTACTTTTTCTTTAAGTTCAATTCCAATCATTAACCCAAGACCCCGAACTTCACGCACTTTCTCAAGTTGAGCAGAACGAATTTTCTCTTTAATGTACTCTCCCTTTTTTTGCGCCATCTGCGCGCAATTGTTTTCTTCTAAAAACGTAATTGTTGCTAACGCTGCTGCACATGCTAAAGGGTTTCCTCCAAACGTGGTTCCGTGTCCTCCTAATGGGGGCTCAGAAACTCTACTTGAACATAAAACGGCGCCCATTGGAACACCGTTTGCAATTCCTTTAGCTAAACAAATCATATCAGGACGTAGATTAAAATGGGATGATGCAAACATTTTACCCGTCCGGCAAAAACCGGTTTGTACCTCATCAATAATAAGTAAAATTCCTTTTTCATCACATAATTTTTGTACTTGCGTAAAATATTCTTGCTTTCCTGGATTTACGCCGCCCTCTCCTTGAACAACTTCTAGAAGAATTGCAGCGGTGTTATCTGTTACTTTTTCACATAACCGATCAAACTTGTTGAATGGAACAAATGAAAATCCTTGAACTAATGGTTTAAAATGATCTTTGTATTTTTTATTGAACGTTGCACTCATCGCACCGAACGTTCTTCCGTGAAACCCACGCATTGCACAGATAAATTCACTCTTACTTGTCGATCCTCTTGCAAACTTGAGTGCAGCTTCAACACTTTCAGTTCCAGAGTTACAAAAAAAAGCTTTTGTGATCCCAGATGGTGCAATAGAAATTAATTTTTCAAGAAGTTGCGCTTTTCTATCATTGTAAAAAATACCTGGTGATGTGATTTGTTTTTGGGCTTGATTACAGATGGTATTACTTACTGACTCATTACAATGTCCAACACATACAACACCATGTCCTGATCCACAATCAATGTACTCTTTACCTTCACTGTCCCATACTTTGCTCCCCTTAGCTTTTACAAGAGTAATATCTCGTTTAGGATACACTTCAAACTCGTATTGTGACTGAATTTCTTTGTAGTTCATTGTATTATTGTTCCTTTCCCTGAAAGCGCATTTTGAATTGGGTATTCTGTGCGCCCATCACTAATTATCACTTTACTTGCACCTGCTTCAAAGAGCTTTTTGAGTGCAAGCATTTTACGCTTCATTCTTCCTTCTACTTGCGCTTCACGCTGAGCAAGTTCCATTTTTGTAATTGTTTTAACTAAAGAGGTTGGATCATCTTTATCATCTAGAAAGCCTGCTTCTTCAATAAGTTGAATAATAGTTGTAGCCTTCATACTCTGTGCAAGAACACGTACAATATCATCATTTTCAGAGTTGATTGCTATATTATTTTCATCAATGATTGGAACACATAATACTGGAACATATCCATTCTCTAGGAGAAGATCAAGGAGTGTAGTGTTAATTGATTGTGGTTTTCCTGAAAAATCGCGTAACAGCATTCGTTTGCTTCCTTCCTGAACTTTAATTCCTACGTTTCGTTTTCCTTGAACAACTTTCCCATCAATTCCAGAAAGACCAACGGCATTAATTTCGTTCTGTTGACATAATTCAACAATTCGTTTGTTCTGAACTCCTGCGTATGCCATCATTAAAATGTCGATTGCTTTTTTGTCTGAGAGAACACTACTATATCCTGAAATAGAAGTCACAACTTTTCTAGGAGAACCAAGATCTTCTGCTAACTTATTACGTACAGCATTCGCGCCGTGTACAATAATGAACGGTTCTTGAAGGGTTTTGAGATCTTCAACTATTGCATTGATGTTAATTGTTGCCCCACCACCAATTTTGATTATGATCATTTAGAGAACCTCTGTTGTGTTATTTGGAAAATTTTCCCACCCCACTTCTTCATTGTAGGGATCTGAACAGATTATAAGTGTATCGCCCGATTTTTTGTAATGGAGAGTGAAATACTCTGCTCGCTCACTAAACTGTGTGCACACATATGCACTTGTCCCATCAGTTATAATAATATTCATTGCTTTTACATACTCACTTCGCTTAGTAATAATTTGGGTTGCTTTTTTGAGCGCTTCAAGTATATTGCCTTTATCGAATCGCTTAATATAATTGAATATTTTCTCAGCACCAATTCTCCCGTCTGATTTGATTTTGACTTTATCCAACTGACCATTAAAGATAAACACATACTTTTCATCAAAAAAAGGCATGTTGTTCTCAACAACAATGCCTTCATCGCGAAATGCGCTTCGTGCATGTGCGATTAGAAGTGTTGTTGTGCCAAACTGCGCGAGATCATCGTCCCACTGTGGCGTTATATTTTTGTAGTGATGCCATTTGCCTGTTTCATCAAGATATGAACATCCCCAACCGTGACTTTGATCTTCTGTACTATTTTTCGAGATGTATGCAAACTTTTCAAGATGTTTTTGAATAGAAAAAGGGGCCAGTGATCTAACAAAAAGAAGCCTACACATTTTATATCGGATGCAACCCACAAAATTCAAGTCCGCAGTTTTCATCAAATCCAAACATGAGATTCATTGCTTGCACTGCTTGGCCAGCAGCACCTTTCATTAAATTATCAATAGCACTTATGATAACAAGCCTATTAGAATTCTCATCTTTTTTGAAACCAATATCACAATAGTTTGTACCCTGCAACAGTTTTGGTTCTGGATATCTGTGAATCCCATCCTTAGACTTTACGATTCGAATGAATGGTTTATTGCCATATTCTTCTCTGTAGATTTTCCAAATGTCGCGATCTTTCAACTCTTCTGTTAAAAACACGTGACATGTTGCAAGAACACCTCTTACCATTTCAATTGCTGTAACAGATAAATGGATATTGACCTCATCCAACTCTTTTTCTGCAGCAGCACTTAGTTCTTGAATGGCCTCAGCAGTATGTCTGTGGCCAGTAGGTTTAAACGACCGTACCGTGCCGCTTCTTTCTGGATGATGCGAACCTTCACTTACTTTATTGCCTGCTTGTGATGATCCAGCTTTAACCTCAACAACGGTTCTTGTAAGATCAACGATCCCTCGTTTAAAGAGTGGGTAGAGGGCAAGTATTGTTGCTGTAGCGTTACACCCAGCACTTGAGATAGTTTTGGCATGTTTCATTTCCTGAGAATGAAGTTCAGGTATGCCGTACACAAACTCTTTCATCAAATCTTCATTTGTATGGGGATGCCCATACCATGTTTCAAATAGTTCTGGTGAGTTAAGACGAAAATCTCCACTCAAATCAATAATATGTTCTGCCAATGTTTTATAATGACTAATTGTCTCCATAGATTTTCCGTGGGGGAGACATAAAAATAAGAGATCACATTTCTCAAGCTCAGAAGTTGAAGAAAATTTGAGGTTTGTAACCTTTCGTAAGTTTGGATGTAACTTATGGGCAAACTTTCCAGCAAATCTTTCTGATGTAATCTGCTTTACTTCAATGTGTGGATGGAATAACAGAAGTCTAAGGACTTCTCCACCAGTATATCCTGAACCACCAACGATTGATACCTGAATTTTAGTTTGTTCCATTTTTTTCTTTATGTTCCCTTGCTAATTTTAATACATGGTCTATCATCAATTTTGGAATATCGACGCCTGTTGTTGAGACACTGTTTTTGAACTCCATCGTATAATTGACTTCATTAACTTGAAGACCATCCTTCGCTTCAAATAAATCAAGTGCAACGATACCACCGCCAACAGCTTTTGCAGCCGCAACTGATATCTTTGCGATTTCGTCCGTAACTTCACAGTTTGTTGCAACACCACCCCGAGCAGTGTTTGTTATCCAATGTTCTGATGTTCTATAAATTGCTGCAATGCAGGTATCGCCAACAACAAATGATCGTATGTCTCTTCCTTTTTTCTCAACATATTTTTGGATATAAAAAATGGAATGATGATAACTTCCTAGAACAGTTTTATGTTCAAGGATTGCTTCAGCACAATCTTTATCTGGAATTTTTGCAAGTAGTCTGCCCCATGAGCCAACGGCTGGCTTAAGGACAACAGGATAGCCCATTTCTTCAATAGCTTTTATTGCAGAATTTTGTGTGAATGCAACCCTGACTTCTGGTTGTGGAACGTTTGCTTCAGCTAATGCAATAGATGTAAGAAGTTTATCCCCACATACTGTTGCCACTTGTGATGTGTTCACGCAAGGAATGCCGGCACTCTCAAAAAGGCGTAGGCCGTGGAGCGCTCGTGAATGGTTAATGCACCGTTCAATGATTACATCAACATCAAAATGATCTTTACCTATGTTAAATGTAAGTTTTCGATCATCGATCATCACAACTTCAACGTCTTCGCGTTTTTTAAGTTCATCAAGGAGGAACTTTTCATCTTTTCGAATAAGAGAATGTAAAAAACCAACCTTCATAGTACTCATTGTCCCCAATCTTCTTCTTCAGATGGCGCTTCTTCTAAGGAAAATGGATTTACTCCTTTTACTTCAAGGTCTGTTCCACAATCTCCACATTCCATTAATTCTCCTGCAACGGTTCCCTCTTTACATTCAACTGCTGCTCCACATACTGGACATTCGCTCATTTTCTTATATACCCTCCTTATATGTAAACAGACCTGAGAAATTGTCAGATATATAAACCTAGTGGCATATTCTGTAGCATTACTTTTTTAAATTATGCTCAAAATACACTTTTTTATGCAAAACCAAGGGAAATATGACTCAAGTAAATTCGTACATGTCAAGGATATAAAGATCTCTGAGGAGACAGAAGAATTGTTAGATGCAGCTACACAAATCTACAGAAAAAACGCACCTGAACGAACGTGGTACGGAAGATGTATATTTTTGAGCTGGTACTGTTCTTTGGGTGATTGTACGTTTTGTTTTCGAACAACGCAGAAACATAAGATCCAACACCCTAAGGAATCTCGCAGATCCATGGGCTCAGTCCTTTTAGAAGCATTATTTTGCAGAATCTTTGGCTGGCGCATAGAATTTTTAACTGGTGGATACGGCATTTTTCCTTTTTCTGACCTTCTCGAAATTATGAAGAATGTCAATATAGTGTATGGTGAGAAGATCTGGCTTAATTTGGGAGTTTTAGCACCAACTCACATTGAACAAGTTCGACCGTATGTTAAAGGAATTTGTTCATCACTCGAAACTGTAACTCCCACACTCCACGAGTACGTATGTCCATCTAAACCGATTGAACCTTACGATAAAATGTTTACAACGCTTGACGGATTCAAAAAGAGTATTGCAATCATAGTTGGGCTTGGTGATACAATTGATGATATGAAATATTTGTTTAATTTTATTGAGAAACATAACTTAGATCGTGTAACATTGTATGCTCTAAAACCCGTCAAAGGTTTAGAATATACCGAGGGCCCAAGTGTTGATACGTATGTACAATGGATAGCTCGCCTAAGAATACGTTTTCCAAAACTTGAGATTATTGCAGGAACAAATTTAAGACGATGTGAGGAAGTTGGATATCTAATGAAGGCTGGTGTGAGTGCCATTACAAAGTTTCCTGCAACAAAACAGTTTGGAACAAAAAAAGCACACCTCATTACAGATTTGATTAAAGATGAGAAACGTAACTTTACAAGTAACATCACAATAATGCCTGAAATTGATTGGGAACAAGAAATTGATCAGCTTGATATTAAAGAAGAGTATAAAGAGCAGATGAAAGAAAAGCTGCCGGCGTATCTCAAGAACTTTTCTAATCCGAAAGATAAAGATCCTCACACAACAATCTCAAAGAACGTTTAGCTAAAACAAGGCATGATTTTTCTTACTTAGAAGTCTCATCTACCCGAGAAACCATATACCCACTTGGGGTTTCATATGACATTGTAAGAGACGACCCGTTAATTGGTGCCATTGCAACTCCAACAGAAACAGGACCTACTGAGATGCTATCTCCTCGATAGAGTGTGTGACGTTCCAATGCCCCTTCTGGTCCAATTCTTACTACTGCGCACCTACTTCGTCCCTTGCCAACGAGGTTATCAACAATAACTTCTACGGTAGGTCCCTCTCCTTCAACTCTAAATCTATCTCGGATCTTTTGGTTTCGAGTAGTGATCATGGGGTAGAAGGAAAAGTGATTCCTTAAAAACAATTTAGATGTTCTAAACCATACGTTCTGCTATAGATTTATATACTCTTTTTGATTTATTCTCCTCATGTCACTTCCAACTGAGGCAGCATACCTATATTCTTATTCTAAAGAGTTACGTCGAGTGAATAAAGAATTACACAAACTTGCAAAAGAGCTCGAACACCATAGAGAAAAGCACGCAAAAACAACTAATGAAGATAAACGAACGAAACACAAAAAAAAGCATACTGAAGCTACCAGTGATGCTAAGGGGCTTGTCCGTAAACACAAACATCTACTCAAACAGTTAGAACACCATTTACTCAAATTTCATGAAGAAATGCGAAAGCAACACAAAAGATTATAGATCTGTTCCGAACACGTGAACATAATTTTTCCAAATTTGTTCTTCCACATCCTTTTGACTCATGCCTTTCACTTCTGCTATCTTTTGTATAGTTTCAGTAACAAACGCAGGCTCATTTGGAACATCCTTAAATGGGGAGAGCCAAGGTGCATCAGTTTCTGTAAGCAATTGTGTTACTGGACATTTTTTAACAAGTGTTTGAAAGTTACTTGCTTTCACGATGTTTGGGGGAATTGAAAAATAGTGACCTAACTCAATGGCTCGGCTCATTTGCGATTTTCTACCAGAAAAACAATGTTGCACAACTGGGATTTCTTTTTTTCTAATCTCATCTTCAAGCACATCAATACACTCTTTTTCTGCTTTTCTCGAGTGAATTACAATTGGTTTTTTAACCTCCTTTGCAAACTTGATTATGGTACGAAAATGTTCTTCTTGTTTTTGTTGAGTAGTTTCTTTATCGGCTGCGTAAAAATCCATGCCAATTTCTCCAATGGAAATTATCTTGTCAAGGTGTTCTTTGATGAATGCAAATTCTTCGTCTAGATTGATTGCACCTTTATGCACTGGAAGGCCACTCTCATCGGGACCTAAGCCAAGCAAATCAGTTGGATACATTCCTAAGCTAGCTTTAATAATTGGGTGTTTTTGTGAAAGAGCAAGCACTTCTCTGTTATTTTCAGGATTCACACCAGAAAGAATGATTGCTCTAACTCCTGCCTTTTTTGCACGCTCAAGAACTTGGTCTAGTTTGTCCTTAAACATTTCATGGTTAATGTGACAATGTACATCTACAAGTGGCATGGGGATGTAACTTTTCTTTTGGATATAAAACTATTGTTCTAAATAAGAAATAAATTGTTTTTCAGTGAACTAAATGTGTCATGAAGTTTAAATAGAGAAAATTAGCTATATCTTTTATGGGAAGGAGACTTTCAACATTAGTTCTGGCGCTTACAGTTGGGCTTGGCCTAGGTTGCAGCGAAGAAAATCCAAATCCGTTTGCTTTTGAGCAAGTAGTATATTCTCAAAATCAGTCTCAACAATGTGGGGATGATGACGATGCTGTGCCACCAGCGGCATGGTTGAGTGTGGATGATGTACCTGAACCAGAACCAGTTGAAATTCCTGAAACTCCGATGTTGCCAAGACCGGATGGATGTGATAAGCGAGATATCCTTTTCTTGTTAGATATTTCAGGTTCAATGGATGGTGAGATTGCCCAAGCAAGAAGTGAGGCAGATAAAGTAATGCGAAATACAGCTGATACAACTCCTGATTCTCGGTTTGGTGTAGCAACCTTTGGTGGGCCACAAGAATTATACAATTTAGTGTTTCCACTTACGCATAATTATATGCTACTAGATGGCGTATTACAAACAGTAAGCGATACAAGTGGTGACACCGAGCGTGGTGATTATGCAATAGCAAGCGCGCTTCAGATGCAAGTTGGTTGGAGAAGCGATGCGCATAGGTTGATTATTCTTTATACTGATGAGCACCCGCAAGAAGCTGAAGGAGTAAGGGAAGTTTCACAAACCTCACATGCCAGAGTGTATGCTGTTGTTCGTGGGCATGAGACAGATTGGCAAGGTGTATTAGCTGCACCTCATTCAGTTATTTCATTGGGCAACTCAGAAGATGCAATGAGAGCAGCTGACCAAGCAATTAAAGATGCATGTAAAGGCATGGTCTTTCTTGAACCAGCAAGATATAGGCAGGATAGTCCTAGCTAGAAATGTTCTCTTTTTGGTCAGAACATTTATATACCTTCTTTCCCTTTAAAATACTCCCTTGGCAGTTACAGAAAAGACTCTTAAAAATATCAAAAAGCCAACTCAAGAGTACAAGCTTTTTCGTAGTCTCCAGCTTAAAGGACCTATGAATTCAATTCTAAGTGCTGAAGGTCTTTTTGATGTAAATGATCGGTATTATCCGCTTTTAGAGTATGTATACATGAAAACAAAAGAGTTGTACCTATCGCTCGGTTCACGAAAAAATGGACAGGACCCGTTCATTCATCCACTCAATGTTGTTTTTGCGCTCAAGCGTGCCAAAGTGCATGATCCTATCACGCTTGCAGCAGGTATTCTCCATGATTATGTTGAAGAGCGCGTTGACATATTCCAGGAAACACTTGGCATTCCATTTACTGAAAAAGGATATGTCAGATTAGAAGAATATGAACTAAGTATTTTTGAAGAACTGGAAGGTGAGTTAGAATGTCTTGCAGAAAAGTACAAGTTTGAGAAAAAAGATCTGCAAAAAATTCTACAAGTGGTACACCTTCTTACACGGCACAAACGACACTACTATCTTAAATCGATCTCATATATTTTTAATTCTCGTGAAAAGGAAATTAAAGAGCGAGCAATTCAAATAAAACTTGCAGACAGACTTCATAACATTCTAAGTATTGAATGTTTTTCTGAAGAGAGCAGAATTTATCAATGTTTCAAAAATTTATTTATTCTTAATAATACCAAACAATATCTCCTTAAAAATTTTGGTGTTGATGTGTTTGAGAAAAGCAACAGTGTAGAGAGACTCTTTAATTGGTGCTCAAAAGCAACGTACGATGCGTTTATTACCATCTGCAAAATCTCAAGAGGTAAACAAATCGAAGAGGTCGTTTCTCTTCTGCAGCTGGCCTTCAAAAAGTTCATGCTTGAAAAAGAAGGAATTTGGAAAATAACCACGCTTGATCCAAATGAAACACATCCAATGAGGTTATATCAGTGTCTTGTAACGAAATATGATGCAAGGTTGCATCAAGAAGGAGAAGTATATGAGCAAGTCCAAAAGTCCGAGAAAGACTATTGTCACAGATTTTTTGCCAACTTTCATTTTAGTGAAGAACAAATTCTCGCAATTTTACACTATAAAGATGCCTATTCTCTTAAAGAGGTCATTGCAAGACTTATTTATCAACCGAGTTTTGTTATTTCCGGTTTTTTAGCTTCAGAACTTTCAGATGCAGGAAGAATCAGGTTGCAACAAAAGCGCGATCTTTCATTAGCATTTCCTAACTTTTTTAAGCGAAGTGCTGTAGCAAGACTTTAGATTCGTAATTCTCAAAAATCTTTATATACGCATACCCTTTCTTCTTCTGTATGAAAAGGGGTGTACTATTATTTGTTCTAACGTTAGTTTCCTTTCCTCTAGTCCATGGTGCCACTTTGACTCAGACTTTACAGAATGTTTG